>CAVQEL010000035.1:0-68626 GCA_963711515.1 uncultured Planctomycetota bacterium
GCGCCGACGTGATCGACGTCGGTTGCGATCCGGGCGAACCGTGGTCCTGTGCGTTAAGGTGCGTTTTGTGCTGTGGGCGAAGGCCACCGCGTCTCGATCGACAGCATGAACCTCGCGAAGTCGAGCCGGCCGTGAAAAGGCCGAGCTGGTCTTGAGCGTCAACAGCGGCAATCGCCAGGCAGCCGCCGATAGGGGCTGCGAGGTGGTGGCCGTGCCCGACGATCCGGCGACGCTGGCGGGCTGGACAAAACCATCGAGTTTCTGGCCGCCCGCGGCGTGCCGTTGCGGATCGAGCCAATCCTGGACCCGATTGGCTTCGGCTTTGCCGGCAGCCTGGGCCGCTACCTGGAAGTGCGCCGCCGCTATCCCGATGCCGAGATGCTGATGGGCATCGGCAACCTGACGGAGCTGACCAACGCCGATTCGGCCCCGATGAACGTCCTGCTACTGGGGTTCTGCCAGGAGCTGGCGATTCGCAGCGTGCTTAGCAGGCGGGTGATTAACTGGGCCCGCACCAGCGTTCGCGAGTGCGACCTGGCTCGGCGGCTTGTGCATTACGCCCTCGAACATCGGACGTCTTCCCCCAAGCGATTGGAGCCGCGGCTCGTCATGCTGCGTGACGCCGAAGTGCCGCGCACGGTGCCGAGGCCCTCGACCATCTGGCCGCTCAAATCAAAGACCCGAACTACCGGCTGTTTGCCGAAGAGGGCACGTTGCACGCCGTGTCCGCCGGCGTGCACGAGACCGACACCGATGCGTTCGCCCTGTTCGAAAAGGTGCACCGCGGACGTCCGCTCGATGCGGCCCACGCCTTCTACCTGGGCCACGAACTGGCCAAAGCCGTTACGGTGCTCTACCTGGGGAAGGAATATCGCCAGGACGAGCGCTTGACTGGGGTTTCTTGACCCGGGTCGAAAAATTCCACCGGCTGTCGCGCGAGGCCGCGGCCCGCGACGTGCCCGACGCCAGCCCTCCGCACCGCGCCGAAAAACCCGCCCCTTGACCCCATCCTGGCCGCCGTGAAACTCGAAGCACGCGACGCACATTCCGCAGGCTGTCTGGTCGAACCTTGGGATCCCGAGGTGGACCTCGAGCAGGCGTTCCTCCGCTTGTCGCGGCGGCCGCATTGCGTGTACTTCGATACGGCGGTGCGCGACCAAGCGCTAGGGCGCTATTCGTTCCTAGCCGCCGATCCGTTCGATTACCTCGAGGTGCCCGCCGACGGAAGCGACGCCTTGGCGGCGCTCGCAGGGAAGCTCGCCGGACTGCGCACGGCGCAACGCCGGCTTGCCGCCGTTTCAGGGCGGCGCCGCCGGACTGTTGAGTTACGACCTGGGTCGCTCGCTGGAACGACTCCCAACGCACCGCTTCGACGAGTTTCGCACGCCGGCTTTGGCCATCGGCCTGTATGACGTCGTGCTGGCGTGGACCACGTGACCGGCCGGACCTGGATCATCTCGCAGGGCTTCCCCGCACCGAGCCCGCCCGGCGGCGCCGCCTGCCGCCCACGCTTGGACCAATTTCGCCAGTGGTTGAGGTGCCGACGCCACGGTTGGCCGACGCCCCAACCAATCGCCGGGGACGAACGCTTGCTGCTGGCGGTCTGGGCCCCAATTCCCGGTGCCGGTCCCGGCGGGGTGACGAGCAATTTTTCCGCCGGATTATCTGGCGGCCATTCGCCGGGCCATCGAGTACATTCACGCCGGCGACGTGTTTCAGGTGAACCTGGCCCAGCGGCTGCTCGCCCCGGCCCCCGACGACTCGGCCGCCTGTACCGGCGACTGCGGCGTTGCAATCCGGCCCCGTTCGCCGGCTACTTCGACCTGGGCGAGTTTCAGATCGTCAGCGCCTCGCCGGAGCGGTTTCTGCGAGTTCGCAACGGCCAGGTCGAAGCCCGGCCAATCAAGGGCACCCGCAGCCGCACGACCCGGCCCGAGGCCGATCTGTTCGCCGGCGACGAGTTGCTGCAGAGCGAAAAAGATCGTGCCGAAAACGTGATGATCGTCGACCTGTTGCGCAACGATGTCGCGCGTCTGCCGGCCCGACAGCGTCCGCGTCGACCCAGCTTTGCCGGCTCGAGAGCTACGCATCGTGCTGCACCTGGTGTCGGTCGTCGTGCGGCACGCTGGCCGATGGTGCTCGGCGCTGGATCTGGTGCGGGCCGCATTTCCCGGCGGTTCGATCACCGGCGCGCCGAAGGTCCGGGCCATGGAGATCATCGCCGAGCTGGAACCGACCGCCCGCGGCGCGTATTGTGGGTCGCTCGGCTATCTGGGCTTCGACGGCTCGCTGGACACTGAACATTTTGATCCGCACCATCACGGCCGGCCGCGGCTGGTGGCAGTTCCCCGTCGGCGGCGGCATCGTGGCCCAATCGGACCCCAAGCGAGAATACGAAGAAACCTGGCACAAAGCCGAAGGACTGTTGCGAGCCGTCGAGGCCCTCGCCAACTCCCGACTCCCATGATTGTGCTGATCGACAATTACGATAGCTTTGCGCTCAACCTGGCTCGATATTTCGAGCGTTGGGCCAGTCGACGCTGGTCGTGCGCAATACGGAGATCGACCGACGGCATTGCGGCGCTGGGGCCGAGCCGTCGTGCTTTCGCCGGGCCGTGCACGCCGACGGAGCCGGCTGTACCTGGAGGTCGTCCGCCGAGCTGGCCGATCAGGTGCCGCTGCTGGGCATTTGCCTTGGGCACCAGGCCATCGGAGCGGCGCTGGGCGGACGCGTGGTGCGGGCGGACCAACCGGTGCACGGCCGACTCGGAATGTTTCACGAGGGCAAGAGCGTGTTTGCCGGGCTGCCCAATCCGTTGGTCGGTTGCCGATACCATTCGCTGGTGATCGAGCGGACATCGTGCCAGCCTATCTGGAGGTCACCGCTCGGACCGCCGATGGCGTGATCATGGCCATGAGCCACCGGTAGCTGCCGGTGGTCGGCCTGCAATTTCATCCGGAGTCGATCCTGACCGACGTGGGTTTCGACCTGTTGGCGGCGTTTCTGCGCACCGCCGGCATCGCCCAGCCCGCGCCGGTGCCCCAGATTGCCAGCGAACGGGCCGCGTCGATCGCGAGTGAGCCGCGCTACCCTCGCGACCGGTGACATTTTGACGGCCAGCGGAGCATTGCCCCGGGGAGCGATAGCCGTGATTTTAGAAGGCATCGTGACCACGCTTTCTGCCAACGGATCGGTGAACGTCTCGCCGATGGGCCCAGAAGTGGACGCGCCGCTCACGCAGCTCGTACTCAAGCCCTATCGCACGTCGACCACTTACCAGAACCTCAAGCGCACCGGCCAAGGCGTGTTCCACGTCACCGACGACGTCGAGCTGCTGGCCAGGGCGGCCGTCGGCACGCCCGATCCGCTGCCGCCGATGACGCGGGCCGCGGCCGTGGACGGTCGCATCCTCAGCGGAGCCTGCCGCTGGTACGCCTTTCGCGTCCGCTCGCTCGACGACGCCGCCGAGCGAACGCGGATCGTGTGCGAGGTGGTGGACCGGGGGACGCTTCGCGAGTTTTTCGGCTTCAACCGGGGCAAGCATGCCGTGCTCGAGGCGGCCATCCTGGCCACCCGCACCGAATTCTTGCCGGCCGGCGAGATCCGTCACAATTTGAGAAGTTGAAAGTCCTGGTCGAAAAGACGGGCGGGCCGGCCGAGCGGCGGGCCTTCGAGTTCTTGGAGGCCTACGTAAACCTGCGCTGCCCGTCAGCACGCGATTAGCGCGGGGGCCACCCGACCACCGCCAGCAGATTGTTTTTCTGATGCCCATGTCGGTTGAAGTCGCCGCGCCCAGCCGCCTGCATTTCGGGATGTTTTCCTTCGGCCAGCCCGCGATGCCGCAGTTCGGCGGTGTGGGAGTGATGGTCGCTCGGCCGGGGTTGCGACTGCGGATCGACCCGGCCGAGCGTTTCGCCGCCTGCGGCCCCTTGGCCCGTGTGCCGAAGCGGTCGTGGAACGTCTCGCCCGGCGGTGGCAACTGCCCGAGCTGCCGGCCTGCCGATTGGAGATTGTCACCGCGCCGCCGGAACACGTCGGCCTGGGAACCGGCACGCAACTGGCACTGGCCGTAGCGGCGGGCCTGAACGCCTTTCGCGCTCGACCTCCGCAAAACTGCGCAGGAACTGGCCGCGGCGACCGGTCGCGGCACCCGCTCCGCGATCGGCACCTACGGCTTCCTGCACGGGGGGTTGCTGGTCGAGGGAGGGAAAACGAACGAAGAATTGCTCGCGCCGCTCGACGCTGCGCGTCGAACTGCCCGACGACTGGCGGTTCGTGCTCGTCTTGCGCCGGGGCGAGCGCGGGCTGGCGGGCGAGGCCGAACAGCAGGCCTTTTGCGAGCTGCCGCCAGTGCCGGTGGCTGTCACGCGCGAGTTGCACCGAGAAGTCGAAAACGCGATGCTACCAGCGGCCAGGGCCGGGGCATTCGAGGCTTTCAGTCGCAGCCTGTACCGCTTCGGGTACCTGGCCGGCACATGCTTCGCAAACCGCCAAGGCGGACCGTTTGCCGGCGCCGCGGTCGCCCGGCTGGTGGCGACCGTCCGCGAGTTGGGCGTCGAGGGCGTCGGGCAAAGCTCCTGGGGGCCCACGGTCTTCGCAATCGTCGAAGACGAAGGGGCGGCCACCCGACTGGCCGACACCTTGCGGACACGTCTGGAATTGGACGATATGCTGATCGTGACCGAGACCAATCGGCAAGCGCACGGGTTCGCTGCCAGGAACCGCCATGAAAGAATCTGCAGGCACGTTGATTTACCAGCTCGGCGAGCAGGGGCTCGAGGTGCTGCTCGTGCACCCTTCTGGCAACTACAACCGGCACGCCGCGTGGAGCATTCCCAAGGGAAAGCCGGACGAGGGCGAATCGCTGGAAGACGCCGCCCGCCGCGAAACGCTCGAAGAGACCGGCGTGACGGCCGGGTCGCTGGTGCCGTTGGGCTTCATCGACTACACGAAGAGCAGCAAACGGGTCCACGCGTTTGCCGGGCTCCCGGCCGCGGGCACGCCAGGATGCGCATCGTGGGAGGTAGACCAGGTCGAGTTCGTGGCCCTCGAGTGCGCCGCGCGTTGCTCCACGTCGACCAGGTCCCCTTTCTCGACCGACTCGCGGAACTATTAGGCCGCAGCGGGGTTGAAGTCCCTGCGGACCTATTATTTTGGAAGAATGAATCCCCCCAAACAGGCCCCCGGATGTTGCCTCTCGAAGACCAGATCGTCGTCGCCCTGCGACGCACGAGTCACGCCATTGACGTATGGTCTCGCCAGCTCTTGCAGCAATATGGGCTGACATCTCCTCAGTTGGCCACGTTGCGCGAGATCGAAGCCGGCCAGAACGTAACCAACGGTGCGCTTGCGATCGCTTTGCACCTGAGTCAACCGACGGTCACGGGAATCTTGAATCGACTGGAACAGCGCGGGCTGATCGCGCGCGTCCGCTCCGAATCGGATCGCCGCAGCATCCTGGCGACCATCACTCCCGAGGGAAGTCGGCTGGCGGCCGACTCGCCCCCCCTGTTGCGCGACCGCTTCTGCCAACAACTGGTCAAGCTTTCCGAAGAAGAGCGCCAACGGATTCTCTCGGTGTTGCAACAGGTGGCCGAGATGATGCACGCGCCGCAAGTCGGCGAAGAGCCCTTCCTGTTCCACGCCTGAGCAACGGCAGAGCGTGGCGTGCCCTGCGCACCGTCACGCTAGGGCTTGGCGAGCGGCTGCACTGTGATGTGGCGCAGCGCGGCCGTGGTAGCAAAGCACGATATGCCCAAGGGACGCGACAAATCGACCTCCGGGCGGATCGAGATGCGCCGGCCCTCGGTTTGCACGTCGGCCATTTGCTTGCCGTCCAGCCAGGCCTCGATCTTGTCCGGCGTCACGCGGACGCGCACCTTGTGCCACTTGCCGTTGGTGAATTCCCGGTAGCGCGTGGTTTCGTTCTCCGAGGCGTCGCTGCCGTCGATGCTCGACAACCCGATCACGCCGCCCCCCCAGCCGCCGACGATAAACGTGCAGGGATCGTCGCCAAAGGGAAACGTCAGCCCGCAAAAGAAATCGCTGCCGTCGACGCGCATCGCTTCGAGCGAAATCTCGTAGTTCATCTTGGGATACTTGCCGGTCCAGGTGATGCCGGTCAGGGGATTGCCGGCGTGCATCACGATGCGGCCATCGGCCACCTCGACGTCCCCTTCGCCGCCAAAGGCAGTCTTCTTCCAGCCGTCCAGCGTCTTGCCGTCAAACAGCGATTGCCCGGCGGCCGGCTTTTCGGGCGGGTCCGCGAGGGCGGCGGCTGAAAAGGCGGCCACCAAGAGCGTACCAATCAACACGAGCGGCAGCGGACGCATGGCGTAAATTCTCCGTTCGGGGAAAAAAAGAGCAGCCCCCAGGCAGCCGCGTTTCGCCACGATACTTAACAAGGCGGCCATCCGCAAGGAATTTTGGCCCGGCGCCGGCTCCGCCCCTTGGTCGTGCCGTCGAGGGAATTAAAATAAAGGCTCGCCGATCCCTTGGGACCGCCCGCCCCCCCGAACCACTCTCCGCAGCCACACCAGCCAACCGACAGACCAGGAACTCAAACCATGCGTATCCACGTCGCTCGAATTGTCCGCGCCGCGCTGCTTTCAGCGCTGGCGACCCAGCTTGGACTCTCCTCGGCCGCCGCCGTGCAGTTTCCCGACAAGAACCTGGAAGCCGCGCTGCGGGCCATGGTCTTTGAAAAGCGAGACAACACCGAAGAGCTGACCGACGACGATTTGCGCAAGATCTCCACACTCGAAGCCAAGGGACGCGGCATCCAGAACCTGGCGGGCATCGAGAAGTGCACCAACCTGCTGCTGCTCGACCTGTCGAACAACGAAGTCAGCGACCTGGCGCCGATCAAAACCCTGACCAGTCTCCAGTCGCTGAGCCTGGCCAACAACAAGATCGCTGATCTCGTGCCGCTGATGGAGCTCGACAAGCTGCAATACCTCGATCTGTCGGGCAACCAAATCCGGCTGTTGCAACCGCTCAGCGGCATGGCCAAGCTGTCGGCCCTGTACCTGGCGGGCAACCAGATCAGCCAGGTGGCCCCCTTGGCGGGACTGGGCCGGCTGTCGTCGCTCGACCTGGCGAAGAATCAGATCGAAGACATCACGCCCTTGTGCAACCTGAAACGACTGGGCGTGCTCAAGCTCAGCGACAACGCCGTGGTGGACATCAGCCCCGTGACCGAGCATCCGCCGCAAAGCATGCTCTTGATCGAGCGCAACAAGCTGGAAAGCCTGGCGCCGTTGGTCGCGGCCGCCCAGGCCGACGCCGCCGGCCAAAAGAACTTCGCCCCTTTCCTGCGGCTTTACCTGGAAGGCAACCCGCTTTCGGAAGCGGCCAAGAGCGAGCAACTGGCCCAGCTCAAGGATTCCGGCGTGCGGATTGAGAACTAAAGCGCCGGGCGCGGAGGGCGCCTGGTTGCCACTGCGGGAGCTCACCGGCGAAGCGAGAGCGTATGGCGACGCACATCCGAACGCCGACCAAGGTGGAAGCCGCCGGGCATCCGCCCAAGTCGATCGAGGAGTTCATCGGCCGCGTCAACTCGCAGACCGGTGAGTTGAGCATCGCCCGCATGAAGAGTCCGCCCGGCTGGCAGGAACCGGGTCAGACGCCCGAGTTCGACGAATACACGGTCGTGTTGCGCGGCTCGCTGCGCGTGAAGCTGCACGACCGCGAGTTGGACGTGGCAGCCGGCGAGGCCATCATCGTCCACCAGGGCGAATGGGTGCAATACAGCACGCCCGGGGCCGAGGGAGCCGAATACATCGCCGTCTGCCTGCCCGCCTTCTCCCCCGAGACCGTCCACCGCGACGAATAAGCGCGGCCCCGCCGCAACCCGGCCAATCATCCACGAAGGGGGCGGGCCCCGCTACTTCGCCTTGAGATGCCGATCGGCGAAGTCGAGGTACTGCATCCAGTCAAAGTCGGTCAGCGCGTGCTTGCCGCTGCGGACGTGGTAGCCGATCGTGTCACCCACCGATTGGTTCGGCGGCGGTTGTTCATCGGTGCCCAGGCCCTGCTTGCCCAACAGGCGATAGACCGGCTCGGCCCCCAGCGCGGACAAGAATTCCCCCTTCGGATCGGCCCAGCCGTCCTCGCGGGCACTGGCGATGTACACCGGCCGCGGGGCGATCAGGGTCACCAGTTCGTGCTGATCGACGGGTAGTTCGTCTTCGTGGTCGTTGTACCGGTTGAAATTGTCGCAGAACCAGTGTGGAAAGGCGTGATTGATGCGGCTCACGGTTTCGCCGAAGCGCCGCCGCGACAACGCCGCCCCGCCGCAACCCGAGTCGTTCGAGATGACCACGGCGAAACGCTGGTCTTCAGCCCCCGCCCACAGCGCCGTTTTGCCGCGGCGCGAGTGGCCGATCACCGCCACGCGGCTGGCGTCGATCGCCGGATCGCGCTCCATGTAGTCGAGCGCCCGGCTGAGCCCCCAGGCCCAAGTGGCGATCGCGCCGGGCTCCTCGGGCCCCGGCGGACCGGAACGGTCGGGATAGAAATAGTCGAGCACGCCCCGGCGATACGTTTCTTTGTCGTCGGGACAAAGATTATCCGGATCGATCGTGGCGACCGCGTAGCCGCGGTCCAGGATCACGTCCAGCAAGCGGTCGCCCGGCAGCGACGCGCCGACGTCCTCCTTCAGCGGCTGGCCCGGCGAGGGCGCGTCGGACTTCGTGTCGAACAAATGAATGCCGACGAAGGCCGGCACGGGCCCAGGGGCCGTGGGGACGAACATCGTGAACGCCATCACTTGCCGCGGACCGTCGGGCGAGGGGAGCAGGACGCGCACGTCTTTGCGCCGGCCTTTGCCGTGCAAGTAGGCGGGCGTCGATTCGGTGGCCTCGAACGTGATCCCCGCGGGCTCCGGCGGCCGGCGGCCATAGACTTGCGAACGAAATAGCTCGAGCAGCTCGCCCCGTCGCACCTTGCGCCACATGTCGGCGCTGGTCACGTCGCGCCCGTCCTCGGTCCGCAGCGGATCGGGGAGCGTGTAGCGGGGCACCTTGGCTTCGTCATAGTTGAATTCTTCGGCCGCCCTGGCCAACAGTCGCGCCGAAGACAGCGCAAACGAACAAGACGGCGAACAAGTCCAGCGAGTGTGTCATGAGTGTCTAACGCCTATCACGCGTGTTTTCGGGCCGATGAACGTCGATCGTGCTACCGCTATAATGTGGCCACCAGCCACACCCGACGCAAGCGAGGACCCCCATGATCGAACTCGACCACCGCGGCACCGTCACCATTCTGCGGGTCAAGCGCGGCAAGGGAAACGCCGTGAACATCGATCTATTGAACGCCCTGAACGACGCGCTGTCGGCAGTCGAGAACAGCGACGCCCGGGCGGCGATCGTCACGGGGCAAGGAAGCGTGTTCGGCGCCGGGGTGGACCTGCCAGAGCTGGTCGCCGGAGGCGAGGCGTATGTGCGCCGCTTCGTTCCGCTGATGTCGGTCGTTTTCGAGCGCCTGGCCCGATTTCCCAAGCCGCTGGTGGCGGCGGTCAACGGCCACGCGATTGCCGGCGGCGCGATCATGATGCTGGCGTGCGACCAGCGGCTGATCGCCCGCGGCTCGGCCCGCGTCGGGCTGACCGAGGTCCAGGTCGGCGTGCAGTTTCCGGCCTGGGCATTGGAAATCGCCCGCTTCGCCACGCCGCCCGAGCACTTTCCGACGCTGATTTGCACCGGCCGCACGTGGCTCCCCGAAGAGGCGCTCTCCCGCGGCCTGGTCGACGAAGTGGTGGACGCCGAGCGACTCGAAGAACGGGCCTTGGAAGTAGCCACCGAATTGGGCACCCTGTTGCCGTCCACGTACGCCGCCACCAAGCACGCGGTGCGCCGGCCGCTGTACGAAGCCGTCGAAAAGGCGATCGCCCGTGAGCCCGCCGTCGTCGACTCCTGGTGCACGCCCGAGGTGCTCGCGCGAATTACGGCGTTCGTCGAGCGGACGATCAGACGCAAGGCCTGAACCTGAAATAAGGGGGAACCGCAATCGTGCGAATCTTGCTGAGCCTTGTCTGGCTGCTGGCATTTGGCGCGTTGGCGCCGGCGGGTGAACCGCTCACGTTCGACGTCCAGGCGGATCGCGTCGCGATCGACGTGGGCGGAAAGCCGCTGGCGACGTACGTCTATCGCGACTCGAAAATCTTGCGCCCCTACCTGGCACACGTCCGCGCCCCGAATGGACGGCAGGTCACCCGCAATCATCCGCCCATCGCAGGCGTCGACCGCACCGATCACGACACGATGCACCCGGGCATCTGGCTGGCGTTCGGCGATCTGTCGGGGGCCGATTTCTGGCGCAACCAAGGACGCGTCGAACACGTCGACTTCGTCGAGAAGCCGACCGCGGACACCGGCGGCGGCCATTTTGTAGTACGCAACCGCTACTTGGCCGATGAGCGGGTCCTTTGCGAGGAACGGTGCCGCATTACGATCCGCGTGGCGCCGGCCGGATATTTTATCGTCTGGGACTCGCGGTTCTCCGGTCCCCACGATTTCTATTTCGGCGACCAGGAAGAAATGGGACTCGGTGTGCGCGTGGCCACGCCGCTGGCAGTGAAAAACGGCGGAAAGATCACCAACAGCAAAGGCCTTGTCGACGAAAAGCAGGTCTGGGGCAAGCAGGCCGCCTGGTGCGACTACTCGGGCACGTTGGACGGAGAGGCCGCGGGCGTGCTGCTGGTTCCCGACCCGAAGAATTTTCGCCCGGCGTGGTTCCATGCCCGCGATTACGGTTTCGTGGCCGCGAATCCGTTCGGACGCCAGGCGTTCACCGGCAGCGAGCCCAGCAAAGTCACGGTCCGGCCGGGCGATTCCTTGCGACTGCGTTTCGCCTTGCTGATACATTCCGGACCGACGGACCTCGAAGCCGACTATCGCCAGGCCGTAGACCTGTTGGATGCCCAGCGCTAGCAGCCGGGCGCACGGCTCAATCCCAACCCGAAGCGTGAGCGAGGTCCAGGACGCCGTATCGATACCCTCCTCGCTCACGCTTCGGGTTGGGATAACGCCGCCGAACCGCGCCGGTGCGGGCCGTGTCTTTCGGTCCGACCTGACACTGCCTTACCGAGGTTTGCGATGTACGTTCCCGATGCGTTCCAGCAGTCCGACCGTGCCACGCTGCTTCGAGTTCATCCGCCGGCATAGTTTTGGCATGCTCGTTTCGCGCCACGACGGCGAGCCGTTTGCCACGCACCTGCCGCTGCTCGTCGAGCCCGACGAGCCCCCCGCCGGACAACTGGTGGGTCACATGGCGCGGGCGAACCCGCAATGGCGGGAATTGGCGGATCAGGACGTATTGGCCGTGTTTGCCGGGCCGCATGCCTACGTCTCTCCGTCCTGGTACGAGGGGGGAAGGGTCGTGCCGACTTGGAACTACACGGCCGTGCACGTCTACGGCCGCGCGGAAATCGTCGACGACGAGCCGTCGCTGGTGCAAATCGTCGCAGCCATGGTCAACGCCTACGAGGGAACGTTCGCTTCGCCCTGGCAATTCGATGCGGCCAGCCCCTTCGTCGAGCGGCTGCTGGGGGCCATCGTCGGCTTTCGCGTCGCGATCGAGCGGATCGAAGGCAAATGGAAGTTGGGTCAGAATCAGCCCGAAGAACGCCGAAAGAACGCCGCGGGACATTTGGCCGAGCAAGACGATCCGCAATCGCAGGCCATCGCGCGGCTGATGCTGGCGACGTGCGGCGAACACTCCGCCGATGGCCCGCGCCCGAGTTGACGCATCGGCCAATCGTGCCTCCAGCGGTCGATCACCGTCCATCGCGGAGCTTGCCGGCGGCCTTGCGCTTAAACAGTTCGAGCCATTCGGACGTGATCGACCCGACGAGCGTGCCGTCTTGGCGGCACTCGTCGGCGGTCTGGCCCCAGTAGAAGCCGACCCAGCCCGACACGCCGGGCTGGCTGTCGATAAACCGCTCCAGATCGCCGGTCGAACATTTCAGCGGAAAGATCTCTTCGACCACCACCGGTTTGCCCACCGCGACGAACCCACGCAGCGTTTCGGCGGCATCGTCCAGCTTGTCGGTCTCCGGATAGATGTGCACGGCGATGAAGTCCAGCTCGTCGGCGATCGCTCCGGGCACAAATCCGGACGATAGCCCCGGCCGGTCGAGGCTCCAGTCCACCAGCCCCACGGTGACCAGGTGTCGGCGGTCGTGCTTGCGAATCGCCGCGGCCAGCGTGGCCACCCAACGCCGGGCAACGTCCGGGCGCAGCGATCGCCCAGTTCAAGCGTGATGAACTGCACGAAGTGCTTGCCGGCGAACGCCGGGCCCAACCAATCGTCGCGCGGCGGACCGCCGGGCACGACCGGCTCGTTCATCAGGTCGTAGCAAAACAGGGCCGGACTGTTGGCACACGTCGCCGCCACCGCTTCCCAAAACCGCGCCTGCACGGCCCAGCGCTCTTGCTCTGACAGCCCGTCGTACCAAGCGGGCACGTCCTGCTTGTGATAACAACCCAGCCCGGTGAGGTCGAGGTAGAGTTCCGTCTTCTCGGCCAGCGCCAGCAACCGCGTGAGCTGCCGCAAGGCCGCCTCGTTGGGTCGATCGGCCGCGGCCATGAATCGCCCGAGCTGCAAGTGCACGCGGACCACGTTGGCGCCCAGCGCCTTGATCTCGGCAAAATCCTGTTCAATGGTCGCCCACTCGTCCTGCCAGTAATCTTCGATCAACCGGCCGTCGCGGTCGTGGTCGTAGTTGACGCCCCACACCGCGAACGGCCGCCCCGACGTGGCCAGCACGAACCCCCGGCCGTCGTCCGCCAGCCGCACCCGCTCCAACTCCCCGGCGCACACGTCCAAGCAGCAGGCCGTGGCCAGTGCGGCGATGCCCAACGCCGGCGAAAGTGTAGTGTGCCTCATGGGGCGGGCTCCAAGGACCTGCTCATACGGGCAATGCTTCGCATCGTTCCGAAGCGACCGATCGCTCAATCGTCGAAGTGTTTGGCGCCGGCACCCTTCCAGAACGATAACCGGCGGTACAATGGCGTGCAGCCGCAGGTTGGCTCGCGCCGAAACGAAGGTCACGCGCCGGGTCCATCATACAACACCAGAACGAGCGGATCAGCGCATCCCGGGCGAATACGCACATACAATTAAGTTGAGCCGGCCGTCGACCTGGGGCGCTCGAGGTGCGTCTCGAGTGGGCTTTCGTACTGTGACATATCGTTGGCATGTGCTTTGCGAATTTCGCGCTTAACAACTCTGAACATTGGAACTCCTAGGGATTAACAATGGCCGCTCTGCGAAGCATTGGGCAGTTGACTCATTGGGCTGCTCGCGGCGCTGTGGTGCTGGGGCTCGTGGCTGGGGTGGCCGTGCTGCTGTTATGGTTGGCCGGCAAGTTCGCCGCCTAAGGTGCCCGAGACTGAGCACCTCGAGCGCGCCATCTCCGCCAAAATCGACCAGCCGACCGTGCCAGCCCGGCTGATCAGCCTGGCCCGCTCGGAAACCGCCGTGGGCACGATGCGGGCCGTACACGAATCCACGATCGGCTCCAAGCTGCTGGCCCGGGTGACCGAAGTGAATCTGAAAGCCGGCCAGACGGTCCACACGGGCGACGTGCTCCTGCGGCTGGACGACACCGACCTGCGGGCTCGGCTCAAGCAGGCCGAGGCGGCGCTGGCCGCGGCCGAGGCGGCGCACTCGCAGGCCGAATCCGACGTGGCCCGCTTCGCCAAGCTGTACAAGTCCAACGCCGTAAGCCAGCAGGACTACGAGCGGAGCACCACGGACCTGAAGTCGGCCACGGCCGAACTGCGTCGGGCCCGCGAATCGATTAACGAAGTGCAGGCCACGCTCGATTTCGCCACTGTTCGCTCGCCGATGGACGGCATCGTCATCGACAAGCAAGTCGACGTGGGCGACATGGTGATGCCCGGCCAGGTGTTGACGACGCTGTTGGACCCCAAGCACATGCAACTCGTGGCCAGCGTGCGCGAGTCGCTGGCCCATCGGCTGCACGTTGGCCAGAGCATCGATGTGCAGATCGAAAACTTGAACCAGCAATGTCGCGGCACCGTCAGCGAGATCGTGCCCGAGGCCCGGTCGGCCAGCCGCACCTTCGAAGTCAAAGTCACCGGCCCCTGTCCCGAGGGCGTCTACAGCGGCACGTTCGCCAGGCTGTTGATCCCCCTGGACGAAGAGCAGGTGCTGGTCGTGCCGCGCCAGGCGGTGCAACAGGTCGGGCAGCTCGAGTTGGTCGACGTCGTCGACGCCGGCCGGCTCCAGCGGCGGGCGATCCGCACCGGCCGCACGATCGACGACGAGGTCGAGGTCCTCTCCGGCCTGAAGCCGGGCGAACGGGTCATTCTGCCGGCCGCCGCCGAAACCAAGCGAGAGGCCGCGCATGGCTGAGCACGAACCCGCGGTCCAGGAGCACAACTTCACGAACAAGATCGTGAAGATCTTCCTGGAATCGAACCTGTCGCTGATCCTGATCCTGCTGGCCACGATCGTCGGTCTGGCCGCGCTGTGGCTTACGCCGCGCGAAGAGGACCCGCAGATCGTGGTGCCGCTGGCCGACGTGTACGTCAGCTTTCCCGGACACTCCGCGGACGAAGTCGAGCAGCTCATCGCCACGCCGCTGGAAAAGATTCTCTACCAGATCGATGGCGTC
The DNA here is from genome assembly GCA_963711515.1 of uncultured Planctomycetota bacterium. Lineage (GTDB taxonomy): Bacteria > Planctomycetota > Planctomycetia > Pirellulales > PALSA-1355 > CAVQEL01. Next base: position 14,646 of record CAVQEL010000035.1, read on the forward strand.
GAGTACGTCTACTCGATGAGCCGCGAGGGGCAGGCGATCATCACCGTCCGCTATTACGTCGGCGAGGACCGCGAGCGGAGCCTGGTGAAGCTCTACAAGAAGATCGACGAGAACGTCGACATCGTGCCCGCCGGCGTCACCGGCTGGGTCATCAAGCCGGTGGAAATCGATGACGTGCCGGTCGTGAACCTGACGCTCACCAGCGACACGTCCGACGACATGACCCTTCGCCGCGTCGGCGAGGAGCTGGCCCAGCGCCTGGCCGGCATCCAGGACGTGTCGCGGGCGTACGTCGTCGGCGGGCGGCCGCGCGTCGTGCAGGTGTTGATGGACCCGGAGCGGATGGCCGGCTATCACGTCACTCCACTGGAGTTGGAGCGCGCCATCCGCGCTACCAACGTGCACCAGACGGCCGGCGACTTTCGATCGGGCGACCGGCTGATCCAGGTCGACGCCGGAGAACCGTTTGCCAGCGCCGCCGCGCTGCGCGACCTGGTGGTGGGCGTGTTCAACGGTCAGCCGGTGTCGCTGAAAGACGTGGCCAGCGTCGAAGACGGCCCCGACGAAGTGGCCAACTACGTGCGCCACGGCCGCGGTCCGGCCAGCGGATTTACGAAGCACGAATACTTTCCCGGAACCACGCTCGGCGAGAGCAGCGAAACGGCCGCGCCTGCCCCGGCACGGCCCGATGAAGGATGGTCCGACGATGGCCGGCCCGCTGAAAGTCCGTCGCAGCCCGCGGTGACGATCGCCATCGCCAAGAAAAAGGGAACCAACGCCGTCTGGGTCGCCGACGCCGTGCTCGCCGAGGCCGAAGCGCTGCAGCAGCAGATCGTGCCGGACGACGTCGAGCTGGTCGTGACCCGCAACTACGGCCTGACCGCTGACGAAAAGGTCAACGAGCTGGTCGAAGGGCTGGCCGTGGCCATCCTGATCGTGGTGGCCCTGCTGACGATCGGGCTGGGCTGGCGCGAGGCGTTTATCGTGGCCGTGGCCGTGCCCGTGGTGTTTGGCCTGACGCTGGCCGTGAACTTGCTGTTGGGCTTCTCGATCAATCGGGTGACGCTCTTTGCGCTGATCCTGTCGCTGGGGCTGCTGGTGGACGATCCGATCGTGGACGTCGAAAACATCACCCGGCATTTCGCGCTGCGGAAGCGTGCCACGCGGCGGATCGTGCTGGAAGCCGTGGCCGAGATTCGCCCCCGCTTGATCGCCGCCACGCTGGCCGTGATCGTCAGCTTCCTGCCGATGTTCTTCATCACCGGCATGATGGGCCCCTACATGCGACCGATGGCCCTCAACGTGCCGGTCACGATGCTGATGTCGATGGTCGTGGCCTTCACGATCACACCCTGGCTGGCCTACCACGGGCTGCGGCACAAGTATCGCGCGGGAGGCGACCCCGGCGAACATCACGACCCTCACGATCTGGACGCCGTGAAACAATCGCGGCTCTACAAGATCTTCTATCCGCTGATGGCCCCCCTGCTCCATTCGCGGCTGGTGGCCTGGTCGTTTCTGTTGGGCATGCTCGTGTTGACCGTGGCGGCCATGGGGCTGGCGGCGGTGCGCAGCGTCCCCTTGAAGATGCTGCCCTTCGACAACAAGAACGAGCTGCTCGTGGTCCTCGACTTCGACGAAGGAACGACGCTCGAGCGCACCGACGCGGCGGTGCGCGACTTCGAGACTTACCTGGTCGGCGTGCCCGAAGTGGCCGACTTCACCAGCTACGTGGGGCTGGCGTCGCCGATGGACTTCAACGGCCTGGTGCGCCACTACTACCTGCGCCAAGGGGACAACGTGGCCGACATCCGGATTGACCTGGCCGGCAAGAAGAACCGCTCGACGCAAAGTCACGCCATCGGCTTGCGGATGCGGAACGATTTGCAAGCCATCGCCGATCGCCATCACGCGCGGATGAAGCTGGTCGAGACGCCCCCCGGTCCGCCGGTCATCGCCAGCGTCGTGGCCGAAGTCTATGGCGAACCCGACGACCGGTACGAAGACCTGCTGCTGGCGGCCGACACGGTCGAAGCCCGGCTGATCGAGGAGCCCGGCGTGGTCGACGTCGACGATTCGCGTCAGAGCGCGCAACAGCGGCTCACGTTCGTACCCGATACGGAAAAGGCCGCCTTGAACGGCATTTCCGCCGAACAGATCGCCGGCACGCTACGGGCCGTGCTGGGCGGGGCCAGCGTGGGACTGATCCGCAGCTCGACGGAGCGCAATCCGCTGCGGATCGAGCTGCGTGTGCCGGTCGACCGGCGCTCGAGCGCCGTCGACCTGGCCCGAATCGAAGTTCGCGGCGACGGCGGCCAGCTCGTCCCCTTGGCCGAGCTGGGACGTTGGACCCACTCGCGCGTCGACCAGATGATCTATCACAAGAACCTTGAGCGCGTGGCCTACGTATTTGCCGAAACGGCCGGCCGGCCGCCGGCCGACGTGGTGGTCGACGTGCTGATGGACCGGGTGGACTCAGGCCATCCGCCAGCCGAGGCCGCCCGCGTCGGCAACGGCTGGGTGGCCGAAACGCCCGCCCGGCCACTTGGCGAGCGAACGTTTTTGGCCAGTGGCGGCGGCATCGCCTGGGGACTGCCCGCAGGCTTTGCGGTCGACTTCGCCGGCGAAGGTGAGTGGAAGATCACCCTCGACGTGTTTCGCGACCTGGGGCTCGCCTTCGGCGCGGCGATGATCGGTATCTACATTCTGCTCGTGGCGCAGATGCGATCCTTCGTCATTCCGCTGGTCGTGATGATGGCCATTCCGCTCACCGTGCTGGGCGTGATGCCGGGCTTCTGGCTGCTCAACCAATTGAACGCAAGCCAGGTCGGCGGCTTTCTCGATCCGGTGTACTTCACGGCCACCGGCATGATCGGCATGATCGCCCTGGCGGGCATCGTCACCCGCGACTCGATCATCCTGGTGGACTTCATCCACCTGTCGCTGGGCCGCGGCCGGTCGCTGTTCGACGCCATCATGGAAAGCCGGGTGGTACGCCTGCGACCGATCCTGCTCACCGCCAGCGCCGCCATGCTCGGTGCCGTGCCGATCATCATCGACCCGATCTTCTCGGGCCTGGCCTGGGCCTTGATCTTCGGGCTGTTCGCCTCGACCATCTTCACGCTGTTCGTCATCCCGGTCGCCTACTGGCTGCTGTACGCCAACACGCCCGGTCACGGCCTGCCCACCTCGACGATGGACCAGGAAGACGCCGCGGCGGCAATCCCCACACAGGCCGGCAACGGCAAGTTCAAGACCGATGCCCCGCAGCGGGCCGAAGTTTAGCCCGGCTTCCCGCCGATTGGCGGTTCTGCTGCTTGCTCGACGCGCGCGCCGCCATTAGTCTGAAGCTCTCGAAATCAGACTCTGATCGGGGCAACTGTGGCGCGGAGCCTACCTCATGGTTCGCATGGCTACAAAATCGTTCACAAACGGCCACGGCCACTGGATTCGCCGCATCGCGGGCGCCGTGTTGTTGCTGTCGGTCGCGCTGGTCTGCGCGCCGCTTTCGGCCGCCGAAAAGCCGAACATCGTGTTCATCCTGGCCGACGACCTGGGTTGGACCGACCTCGGTTGCCAGGGCTCGAAGTACTACGAGACGCCCAACATCGACCGCCTGGCCGCCGACGGCATGCGTTTCACGAGCGGTTACACCTGCGGGCCCAATTGCCAACCGACCCGCGCGGCGCTCATGTCGGGTCAATACGGGCCGCGGACCGGCGTGTACACCGTGGGCGGCATCAACCGCTTTCCATGGCAGCGGCGCCCGCTCCACCCGGTCGAAAACGTCGTGCAGTTGCCGCTCGATCGCGAGACCGTGGCCGGTGCGCTCAAACGGTCCGGCTACGCCACCGGCATGTTTGGCAAATGGCACCTGGGTGGCGACGCGCCCCATCATCCCTCGCAGCGCGGATTTGACGAGGCCGTCGTGAGCATGGGCCGCCACTTCAACTTCGCGACCGACCCCGACACCCCGCACGATCCCGACACTTACCTGGCCGATTTTCTCACTGACCGGGCCGAGGACTTCATCCGCCGCCACCGCGACGAGCCGTTTTTTCTCTATCTGCCGCACTTCGGCGTGCATTCGCCCTATCAGGCCAAGCGCAAGCTGATCGCCCACTTTCGCTCACAGGAAGCCAGCGGCGGCCACTTCGATCCGACCTACGCGGCGATGATCGCCAGCGTCGACCAGAGCGTGGGGCGCGTGGTCCGCCTGCTCGACGAACTGAAGCTGTCAGACAACACGCTGGTGATTTTCTCGAGCGACAACGGCGGCGTCGGCGGCTACGAGCGTGCCGGGATTCCAATGCGCGGCATCACCGACAACGCTCCCTTGCGCGGCGGCAAAGGCATGTTGTACGAGGGGGGGATTCGCGTCCCGTATATCTTCCGCTGGCCGGGAAAGATCGCCGCCGGCACGACGTGCGACGAACCGATCAACAGCGTCGACTTGTTTCCCACGCTGGTGGAGCTGGCCGGCGGCAAGCCGCCCGAGGGCCAGCCGCTCGACGGCGTCAGTTATCTCTCGCTGCTCACCTCTGACAAGACAGCCAAACTGTCGCGCGACGCCATCTATTGGCATTTCCCCGGCTATCTCGGCGCGAAGAACGACACCTGGCGGACCACGCCGGTGGGCGCCCTTCGCGCGGGCGACTGGAAGCTCTTGGAGTTCTTCGAGGACGGCAGGCTCGAGCTCTACAACCTGCGCGACGACGTCGGTGAAGCGCACGATCTGGCCCAAAAGGAACCCGAGAAAACTCGGCAGCTTCAAAAGCAGTTGGCCGCCTGGCGCGAATCGGTCAGCGCGAAAATGCCCGGTCCGAACAAGGCCGTCGAGCGCAAAACGGGCGCGTTGAGCACGGCGTCCCCCTTCCACGCCGTCCGCTGCGAGGGCTCGTACGCCGGTCACCTGCAAGGCGTGTGCACTGACCAGCGGGAGTCGATCTATTGGAGCTTTACCACCGTGCTGGTGAAGACCGATGCCGACGGACGGGTCCAACGGAAGATCGACGTCGCCAGCCATCACGGCGACCTGTGCTACCACGACGGCAAGGTGTACGTGGCGGTCAACCTGGGAAAGTTCAACCTGCCCGCCGGCGAGGCCGACTCCTGGGTCTACGTCTACGATGCCGAGTCGCTGGAAGAGCTCGCCCGGCACCGCGTGCCCGAGGTCGTCCACGGCGCCGGCGGCATCGCATACCACGACGGCCGGTTCCTGGTGGTCGGCGGGCTCCCCGGCGGCGTCGACGAGAACTATGCATACGCGTACGATCCCGCCATGCGCTTCCAAGCCCGGCACGTGATCGCCAGCGGCTATACGTTTTTGGGAATTCAAACCGCGGCCTGGGCCGACGACCATCTTTGGTTCGGCTGCTACGGCAGTCCCCGCCTGCTTCTGAAGACGGACAAGGCGTTCACTCTGACCGGCAAGTGGAACTTCGATGCCTCGCTCGGCGTCGTCGGCATAGGCGAAGGCAAGCTGCTCGTGGCGCGTCCCGCCAAGGTCGGCCAGCAGTACGCCGGCGAGCTGGACGTCGCCGTGCCCGACGAACAGCAAGGCTTGCGCATCGTCGAGCGTGCGACGGTGAAGTAACTTCGCTTACGCTTCGGGTTAAGATATCCCAACCCGAAGCGTAAGCGAGGCGCATCACCAATCGGCATCGGCACATCTCGTTCGCGCCGACCGCGTCGGCGCGCCGCCGCCGGCGTTTCTATGCTATCTTTTGACGGCGGATGCCCGCAGGATTCTTCACCACCGGCCCAGGCTACCGCCCGTCAACAGGGATGACCGACCCATGCAGTTGGAACTGGTGCTGAGTAACGAGCCGCGCGGCGCTGTCGAGCGTGCGGGCGTTTGCCCGCGAGACGCTCAGGCAATTGCCGTTGTCGCCGGCCGACGCGGGCGAGCTGGAAAAGCTGGCCTTCGGCGCGGTCGAGGACGCTATCGAGCACGCCTATCGCGACGGCGAAGAGGGAGCAATCAAGCTCTCGATGCGCGAACAGCGTGGCCGGCTGGAAATCGTGGTCCGCGATTTCGGCATGCCGCAAGACGTCGAGTCCCTCGAACGCCGGCTGCACGAAGGTGGAGCGGCGGGCCGATCGCTGTTTGGCTGCCCGGCGGAACTCTTGGACGAGGTCCACTGGTTGGCCTACGGACCCGAGGGCAAAGCCCTGCAAGTGCGCAAATGGCTCGCAGACAAGAGCATCGCGGAGAGTGCCGAACCGGCGGCAATCGCGCCGTTTCAAGACGATGCGCCCTTGGCCCCCGCCGGCCAGTACGACGTTCGCCGCATGCTGCCGGTCGAGGCGGTGCAGGTGTCGCAGTTGATGTACCGCACGTACGGCAATACGTATTTCAATCCAGACGTCTACTATCCCGAGCGCATCGCGGCACACAATGCCAACGGCTCGGTCATTTCGTTCGTGGCCTGCACCGAAGATGGTTACGTGGCCGGCCACTGTGCGCTGGAACTCGACCAGCCGGGACCCGTGGCCGAATCGGGCCAGGCCGCCGTCGATCCGGCGCATCGCGGCCGCGGACTGCTCAGCCGGTTGAAGGAGCTGGCGCTGGACGAAGCCCGGCAGCGGGGCCTGGTCGGTTGGTATGCCGACGCCGTGGCCGTGCACACGCTCACGCAAAAGTCGAATGCCGACCACGGCGGACATCTGACGTGCGTCGATCTGGCCATTTCGCCCCAGACCGAACGGTTTCGCGGCATTGCCGACCAGCAACCGCAACGCGTCACCTGCCTGCTCTATTTTCACTGGCTCAAGCCGCCGGTGCAGCGCACCGTTTATCTGCTCGAGCGACATCGAAAAATCGTGGCGGAAATCTATGCCGGCCTCGACTGCCCGATGGAGTTTGCCGCCGGCAGTCCGCCGTCGGGCCACGGCACGCTGGCCGTCAAAGTCGATCCGGCCGCCGGCACGGCGATGGTGCGCGCCGATCAGTTGGGTGCCGACACGGTACACGAGATTCGTCACGCCAAGCGCGAGCTGGTGGAACGGTCGGCCGCGCAAGTCGTGGTTGCCGAACTGCCCGTGGAGGACCCCGGCACGGCCGTCGTGGCGGAAGAACTCGAACAATACGGGTTCGCCTTGGCCGGCATCGCGCCCCATTTTTCCCCGCGGGGCGACCTCGTGCGGCTGGTCTATCTCGTGGAACCGCTCCAGCGCGGGCCAATCAAGACCTATGACGCGGCGGCTGCGCGGCTGGTCGATTACGCGTTGGCCGAACAGGCGCGCGTGCGGACGGCGCTGTAGCAGAAACGGCGCGGCCCTTGCGTCGGCCATCTCGGGCGGTTAGTTATGGGCATACCGCCCGAACTGTCCAGCCCTCTGTTTTGCCCCCGAGATCGCCACCCATGTCCGCCTTGTTGTGTTGCCTGGTACTGGTTGCCGCCGCTGACGATCAGTTTCTCAGTTGGTCGGCGGATCGTGCCGACGTGGCGTCCTTGCCGTCGTCGGTGGGCCGGCGGTTGTCGGCCAAAGAGCTGGCCAAATTCGTCGACGGCCGCCCCACGCTCCCTTTTGCCGACGTGACCGTGGGCCTCGGCGCCGACAAGCTGGGCACGTGGATCGGTTCGCGCGACGGGCTGATGTTTTTGCCGCCGGGGGGCGATCGCTGGCGAGTGTTTCATTCCCGCCGCTGGCTGCCGGCCGACGACGTCGAGGACCTGGCCATCGCGTCCGACGGCACCGTCTACGTGCAGACGCCCGCGGGCATCGGCCGCCTCACGCGCCGCGAAACGTCGCTCGAGCAGAAAATGAATGGCATTGACGAGATGCTGCAAAAGTACCACGTCCGCGACGGCTTCGTCTCCGAAATCAACCTCGCCACCCCCGGCGACCTGTCGACCGCGCGCATCCAAACGTCGAACGACAACGACGGGTTGTGGACCAGCATTTACGTCGCCGCCGAAGCGTTTCGCTACGCCACAACCGGCGAGCCAGCGGCCAAGCAAAACGCCGGCGCTCGCTCGAGGCGCTGATGTTTCTCGAGCGCGTCTCGACCCTTCCCGGCTTCGTGGCCCGCAGCGCCGTGCCGATCGACGACGACCCCAAGCGGTATGGGGGCGAGTGGCATCGTTCGGCCGACAACCGCTGGTGGTGGAAGGCCGACACCTCGAGCGACGAGGTGGTGGGCCACTACTTTGCCTATTGCGTCTACTACGACGTTGCGGCCGACGAGAAGGAAAAACAGGAAATCCGCCAGTACGTCGAGCGAATCACCGACAACATCATCAACCACGGTCTCTATTACGTCGGCCCGCCGGGCAAGCCAACCACCTGGGGCGTGTGGGCCCCCGAGGGGTTGAACCACGACCTGCGGCGGATCGGTGACCGGGGGCTCAACTCGCTGGAGATTCTTTCGCACCTGAAGGTGGCCGAGCACATCGTGGGCAAGCCGCGCTACGCCGAGGTGGCGAGCGAGCTCGTCGAGAAGCACGCATACGCCACGAACACCGTGATGCAAAAGCGCGTCTGGCCGCCCTTCCTGGTGAACCACAGCGACGACGAGCTGGCGTTTCTCTCCTATTATCCGCTGTTGATCCTGGAGCGCGAGCCCGAGCTGCGGAGGAAGTACCTGGCCAGCATCCGCCGCTCGTGGCGGATTGAGCAGCCGGAGCACAGCCCGCTGTTCGACCTGATTTATGGCGCGGCGCTACAAGCCAGCAATTGGACCGATCCGCTGCGCCGCCCGGATCGGTCGTATGTCGAGTCCGACGAATACGACCGCGCCGCGTGCCTCGAGTGGTTTCGCGACGTGCCGGCCGACACGATCGGCTGGACGGTCAACAACAGCCGTCGCCGCGACATCATGATGGCCGGCAACAACCGCCAGCGCCGTCCGCGCGGCGAGAGCGTGCTGCCGGTGTCCGAGCGCCGCGTGATGCGCTGGAACGGCGACCCCTACACCCTCGACGGCGGTTCCGACGGCCGAGACCGCGACGACGGGGCGGCAATCCTGCTGCCGTACTGGATGGGGCGGTATCACCGATTGATCGATTAACGGGGCGACGTTTCCCGCAATGGTTACGCGTCGGTAAACGACGTCGTTTCCACGTGGGCCGACTGGGGCGGCTGGTCCGGCTCGCTGAAGTCGTCCGTCCACCGCCAATTGACGACCTCGGGCAGATCGACCAACTGTTCTTGCACCCACACGCGGTGTTCGTACAGCTTCCGCTGGAGCAGATCGACGACCGGCGCGGTTTTCGATCGCAAGCGGGGAATGTACTTCAAGGCGTCGATGGCCAGTTGAAAACGGCTCATCTTGTTTTGCACGACCATGTCGAACGGCGTCGTCGTCGAACCTTCTTCCATGTAACCCCGGACGTGGAACCGCGCCTCGTTGGCACGGCCGTGCACGACGCTGTGAATCACCCAGCGGTAGCCGTGGAACGCGAAGATCACGGGGGCCGAGTTCGTAAACAGACTCTCAAACGCCATGTTGTCCATGCCGTGCGGATGAGCGTCGGGATGCATCACCACGCCCAGGTCCACGATATTGATGACCCGCACGCGGATGTCTGGTACGTACTTCTGCAGCAGCCAGGCCGTGGCCACGACCTCGATCGTCGGTACGTCGCCGCAGCAGGCCAGCACCACGTCCGGCTCGCCGTCGCCGTCGTTGCTGCAAAAGTCCCACTTAGCCGCGCCCCGCGAGCAGTGCTCCCGGGCCTCTTCCATCGTGAGCCATTGCAGTTGCGGTTGCTTGCCGCAGACCACCAGGTTCACGTAGTTGCGGCTCCGCAGGCAGTGGTTCGCCACGTCCAGCAGGCAATTGCCATCCGGCGGAAAATAAATCCGCACGATCGTGCTCTTCTTCACCAGCGCGTTGTCGATGAAGCCGGGCGCCTGGTGGCTGAAGCCGTTGTGATCGTTGCGCCAGGCGTGGCTGGTGAGCAGGTAGTTGATCGAGGGAACCGGCCGCCGCCAGATCTGCTCCTTGCTTTCCTTGAGCCACTTGGCATGCTGCGTGAGCATCGAATCGACCACCTGGGCAAAGGCCTCGTAGGTGGGAAACACGCCGTGCCGGCCGGTGAGCACGTAACCCTCGAGCCAGCCCTCGCAGCAATGCTCGCTGAGCACTTCCATCACGCGCCCCTCGCGCGAGACGTGATCGTCGATCGGGATGATCGAGGCCACGCTGCAGCGGTCCGTGGCGTCGAATACCGAGTTCAAGCGATTCGAGTTCGTCTCGTCGGGGCAAAACAGGCGGAAGTTCGTGGGGTTCAAGCGGATCGTGTCGCGGAGGAATTCACCCAGCTTTCGCGGCGCCTCGGCAACCACCTGCCCGGGGCCGGGAATGTCGAGCGCGTAGCGGCCATAGTCGGGCAGGTCCAGCTCGATCAGGTCGCGGCCGCCGTTGGCATGCGGATTGGCGCTCATGCGATGATCGCCCTGGGGGGGCAGTTCGGCCAGCTCGGCGATCAATCGCCCCCGCTCGTCGAACAGCTCCTGCGGCTTGTAGCTCTTCATCCACGTTTCGAGCATCTTCAGATGCTCGGGATTGCTGCGCACGTTGGCCAGCGGCACCTGGTGCGCGCGAAACGTCCCTTCGACCGGCACGCCGTCGACGAATTTCGGCCCGGTCCAGCCCTTGGGCGTGCGGAGGATGATCATCGGCCATCGCTCGAGCTTCTTGTAGCCCTCCTTGCGGGCCCGCTGTTGAATGCCGCGGATTTCTTCGTGGCAGCGGTTGAGCGTGGCGGCGAACAGTTGGTGCATCTTCGCCGGGTCGTCCCCTTCGACGACGTACGGCGTGTAGCCGTGGCCCCGCATCAGCTCGAGCAGCTCGTCCTGCGGAATCCGGGCCAGCACCGTCGGGCCGGAAATCTTGTAGCCGTTCAAATGCAGGATGGGCAGCACCGCGCCATCGCGCTCGGGATTAAGAAACTTGTTGCTCTTCCAACTGCCGGCCAACGGTCCGGTTTCGGCTTCGCCGTCGCCCACCACGCAGGCTACGAGCAAGTCGGGATTGTCGTACGCCGCACCGTAGGCGTGCAGCAGCGAATAGCCCAGCTCGCCCCCTTCGTTGATCGAACCGGGCACGTGGGGTCCGGCATGACTCGGCACGCCGCCGGGCGTGGAAAACTGCCGGAACAACCGCCGTATACCCGCCTCGTCCGGCGTGACGTCGGTGTGCACTTCGCTGTAGGCGCCTTCCAGGTAAGTCGAGGCGTTCAGGGCCGGGCCGCCGTGCCCCGGGCCGGCGATGAAGATCGCGTTGACGCCGCGCTCCTTGATCAGCCGGTTGAGATGCGCGTAGACGAAGTTCAAGCCCGGCGAGGTGCCCCAGTGGCCGAGCAATCGCGGCTTGATGTGCTCCGCCGCCAGTGGCTCGCGCAACAGCGGGTTGTCGCGCAGGTAGATTTGCCCGACCGTCAGGTAATTGGCCGCGCACCAGAAGCGGTGGATCTTGTCGAGCTGCTCGGCCGACAACGGCGCGTCAGCCGGCCGCGTGGCCGCCTTGGCGGGAATCGACTTTTCGGCTTGGACGGACGGCATATCTATTTCTCCTGTTTGGCAAGTAGTCGATTCGTATGCCGGGCGATCATCAGGTCTTCGTCAGTCTTGATCACCCGAACCGTGACGCGGCTGTCATCCGCGGAGATGACGGCCGCCTGGCGTCGGTTTCGTGAAGGATCGAGGCGCACGCCCAGAAAGTCTAGCTCGGCGCAGATTTGCTGGCGGACGTCGGGCGAGTTTTCGCCGATGCCCCCGGCAAACACCACCGTATCGAGGCCCCCCAGGGCCGCGGCATACGCCCCCAGACACTTCCGCGCCTGGTAGCAAAATATCTCAACCGCCTCGGCAGCACGCGGATCGCTGCCGCGCGCGTCGAGCAGCACGCGCATGTCCGGACTCGACGCGGAAATGCCCAGCAAGCCGGATTGCTTGTTCACCAACTGGTTGAGCGCCGTGGGCGACAGGCCCTGAGTCTGGAGCAGATAAACCAGCACGCCGGGATCGAGATCGCCCGTGCGCGTGCCCATCACCAGGCCACCGGCGGGTGTAAAGCCCATGCTCGTGTCCCGACTTTCGCCCCCCTGCACGGCCGCCATACTGGCGCCGTTCCCCAGATGCGCGAGCACCGCCCGCCCGCCCGCGTGCACCGGATCCGTGGCACGCAGTTGCTCGACGAGGTACTCGTACGACAGGCCGTGAAAGCCGAAGCGGACGACGCCCTGTTCCTTAAACGCCCGCGGTAGCGCCAACGTGCGTGCCCGGTCGGGCAGCGTACGGTGAAAGGCGGTGTCGAAGCAGGCCACTTGTGGCACGCGGGGGAGCAACCGCGAGATGCTTTCGATGGCGTCGATCGATTGCGGAAGATGATCCGGCGCCAGCGGCACCAAAGCCTTCAAGCCGGCCACGAGCGCCGCATCGACAAGCTGAGGCGACTGATATTCAAGCCCGCCGTGCACCACCCGGTGTCCGACGCCGACGAGAGACTGCAAGCGACCGTTGTCCGCCAGCCAGCCCAGGATGCGTTTGAGCGCTGCGCCGTGGTCCGCCAACGGCTCGTCCTGTTTGAAAAGGGTCTTTCCGTCCGCGTCGGCAATGCCAAGCTGCCCGCGGTCGAGGCCGATCCGCCGAGCATCGGCCGATAGCAGGCGCTTTTCCCGCGCGGCGATTCGGTAGACGGCGGCCTTCAAACTCGAAGAGCCGGTGTTGATCGTCAGCAGGTCGGTGCTGCGCGTTTCCATAATCCTTCCTTGCCGCCGAGCGATCGGCGTCAAGTCGCGCCAGGGGGAAGAACGTTCGCTCCGTCACGCTTGCCCGAGCCAACTGGATTGTAACAGTTCCGGCAAGTCTGCCGAGTCCGGAATGCGCGGCCCGGTGGCCGGCGTGCCTCGGTTTCGCCGCGTATAGCGCGATTAGCTTACGATTTCGTGAATCACGTTGCCGCTCACGTCGGTCAGACGGAAGTCGCGCCCCTGGAAAGGATAGGTAAGCCGCGTGTGATCCAGGCCGAGCAAGTGCAGGATCGTGGCCTGAACGTCGTGCGGATGCACGGGATTCTCGGTGACGAAAAAGCCCAGCTCGTCGGTCGCGCCATAGGGTGACGCCCGGCTTCAGGCCGCCGCCGACCATGAACATCGTGTTGGTGAACGGATGATGGTCGCGTCCCAGGTAACTGCCCGCGGCCGTGCGCCCTTCGCGAAACGGCGTGCGGCCGAACTCGCCCATCCACACGACCAGCGTCGAATCGAGCAGTCCCTGCCGCCGCAGGTCGCGGATCAAGGCCGCCACGGAACGGTCCATCGCCGCGCAGCGTCTCGACCAGGTTCTCGCGCAGGTCTTCTTTCGGGTTCGTGCCGTGGAAGTCCCATCCCCAGTCGTACAACTGCACGAACCGCACCCCCTGTGCGACCAGCCGGCGGGCGAGCAGGCAATTGTTGGCAAACGACGCTGCGCCGGGCCGTGCGCCGTATTCTTCGAGCACCGCTGCTGGCTCGGCCGAAATGTCCATCAGCTCCGGCACCACCGTTTGCATGCGGAAGGCCAGCTCGTATTGAGCGATGCGGGTGGCCGTTTCCGGATCGCCCAGCCGCTCGGCTTCCAGGCGGTTCAAATCGCCCAAGGCGTCGAGCCCCAGCCGCCGCAGCGGCCGGCTCATCCCCTCGGGATCGGACAGGTACAGCACCGGATCGCCGCCGGTGCGGCATTGCACGCCCTGATACACCGACGGCAGAAAGCCGCTCCCCCAGCCGGCCTTGCCCACGCTGGGGAGCGAGCCGCCGGAAACGAACACGATGAAGCTCGGCAAATCGCGATTCTCGCGAGCCCAACCCGTAGGTGACCCAGGAACCGAACGACGGCCGCCCGGCCGTGCGCGGAATGCCGGTATATAGCAGCAGCTCGGCCGGTCCATGGTTGAACTGGTCGGTCTGCATCGACTTGATGAACGTCAGTTCGTCGACGAGCGACGCGATCTGGGGCAGCGCGGCCGACACCCAGGCGCCGCTCTGGCCGTGTTGCTGGAACTTTTGCGGCGTGCCCAACAGCTTGGCCGACGGTCCGGTGAATGCGAACGGCTTGCCTTCGATCAGCGACGCCGGGCAATCTTCGCCGCTCCGTTTGACCAGCTCGGGCTTGTAGTCGAACAGATCCAGATGCGGCGGCCCGCCCGACATGCTCAGCATGATGACGTTCTTCACCTTGGGCGGGAAATGCGCCGGCCGGGGGGCGAACGGATCGTTCCTTGCGGCCGGCTTGGCCCACGACTGGTCGCCCGCAAGCGACGCCAGCGCCAGCGCCGAGCCCGAGCGACCCGCTGCGCAAAAAGTGACGCCGCGTTTGCTGGGCCAGCAGCCCAGAGATCTGAGGACGAGGTGGCATGGCGTCTGTACGTTTAAGGTTTGGAAAGTGTTTCGTCAAGATTCAACAGCACGTTGGCGATGACCGTCCACGTGGCGGACTCGACCGGTTCGCTCCCTGATGGCAAGTCTCCCAACGGCTTCGTCGCCAGCGCTAACGCCCCGGCCGGATCGGCGGCCAGCGTCGAACGCGCCTGCTCGTACAACGCGACCAGCCGCGCGACTTCGGCCGCGTTGGGCTGCCGCAGCAGAACCCGCCGAAACGCGAACGTGGCCCTCGACGCCGTGTCGCTACCTCCTTCGTCGAGCGTGCGTCGCGCCAGCGCCTGCGCCGCCTCGACGAACACCGGATCGTTGAGCGTCACCAGTGCCTGCAGCGGCGTGTTGCTGCGGATCCGCCGGATGCTGCACACGCTCCGCTCGGGGGCGTCGAAGGCGATCATCGACGCATACGGCAGGTTTCGCCGCCACTGCGTGTAAAGGGCCCGGCGAAAGCGATCTTCGCCTGCGCTGGTTTCCCAGTCGGTGCTCGAACCAAACGCCGCGGCCAGCCCGTTCACTGGTTGCGGCGGATGCACCGGCGGGCCGTAGAGCTTCCGGCTCAACAGCCCCGACGCCGCCAGAGCCTGGTCGCGGACCGCTTCGGCCGACAGCCGCACGCGCGGGCCCCGGGCCAGCAGCCGGTTGAGCGGATCGCGAGCGGCCAGCTCGCCATTGATCCGCGACGACTGCCGATACGTGGCCGAGGTGACCATCAGCCGCAGCAGGGCCTTGGTGTCCCAGCCGGTGCGAATGTATTCGGTGGCCAGCCAGTCGAGCAGCCCGGGGTGCGAGGGGGGCTCCCCTTGGTTGCCAAAGTCTTCGGCTGTCTCGACGATGCCAATGCCAAACACCTCCTGCCACAGCCGATTGACCGCCACGCGGGCCGCCAGCGGATTGGCCGGATCGACCAGCCAGCGAGCAAAGCCCAGCCGATCGAGCTTCGCGTCCGCCGGCAGCGGATGAAACGCCGCCGGCACGCCCGGCTCGACCGCCTCGCCCAAGGCACGAAAGTTGCCGCGCAGCGCCACGTGCGTGGCGCGCACCGGCCCGGCGCGCATGACGAGCGTCGTCGTCGACACTCGCTCGAGCGCGGTCTGACGTTCTTTAAGTGCTGCGTCGGCCGCCGACCACTCGCTGGACAAGGTGCGATGGTGAGCATTGAGCTTGTTGGTTTGTTCGGCGGTTCGCTGGTCGGCCGGCATTTCCAGAATCTTGCCGATGTCCTCCGGCAGGCCGGCCTTGTCGACCGCTTCGGTCCAGGCGGCCAGCTCCGCGTCAACGCGCGCCGTCTCGGCCTCCAACCGCGCTTGGGCCTTGTCGACTTCCGTTCGGGCCGCCGCGTACTGGCTCTCGCAGCCCACGCGGGCCACTTCGATCGTGGGCTCTTCGCTATTGGCGTCCGCCGTGCCGTTGAAGACGGCGAACACCTGGTAGTATTCCTTCTGCGTGATCGGGTCGTACTTGTGCGTATGACACTGGGCACAGCCGTAGGTCGTGCCCATCCAGACCTGCATGGTCGTATTCACCCGATCCACGACCGACGCGTGGCGATACTCCTCGGTGTTGGCGCCCCCCTCGGTGTTGTTCGTCGTGTTGCGATGAAAACCGGTGGCGATGATCTGCGACGTCGTCGTGCCGGGCAGCAGATCGCCGGCCAGCATCTCGATGGTCATTCGATCGTAGGGTACATTGGCGTTGAGCGCGCCGATGAGCCAGTCGCGCCACCGCCAGATCGTGCGCGGCGGATCGTGAATGTAACCTTGCGAATCGCCGTAGCGCCCCAGGTCCAGCCACATCGCCGCCCAACGTTCGCCGAACGATTGGCTGGCCAGCAGCCGATCGACCGCGCGGCCGAAGGCGTCCGGGTGCGGGTCGTCGATAAACTGATCGACTTCGGCCACGCTGGGGGGCAGACCCGTTAAGTCGAGCGCCGCGCGCCGCAACAGGGTTGCCCGATCGGCCGGGGCGGCCGGCTCGATCGCCTCGCGATCGAGCCGAGCCAGGATGAAATTGTCAATCGCATTGCGCGGCCAGGCCGGATTCGAGACGGCCGGCGGCTCCGGACGCACGGGGGGCACATAGGCCCAGTGACGGCTGTACGTCGCGCCCTCGGCGATCCACCTGCGCAAGATCGCCACTTCGTCGGCCGTGAGCCGCTGGCCGACTCCCGCAGGCGGCATCGCCACGCTGTCGTCGTCGGTCGTCACGCGCGCGACGAGCTCGCTGACGTCGGGATCGCCGGGAACGATCGCCCGCTGGCCGCTCGACAACGGCTGCGTGGCGACTGCGGCGTCGTCGAGTCGCAAGTCGGCTTCGCGGGCCGCGTCATCGGGACCATGACACTGAAAACAATGGCCGGCCAAGATGGGGCGCACTTGCGCGAGTAGTCGATGCCAACGTCGGGCTCCGCCGCGCCGGCCGCCGCCGTCAGCAGCCAGCCGGCCCAAACCAGCGCAATTGCCGATCGACCCATGGCAAACTTCCTCCGCGGCGAGAGCTCCCCTGGCGTGCGGGAGCCGTGTATTGGCAGGAATCTTATCCGGTGTGATCACGGGCCATTATAGAGTAGCCGCCGGCCCGTGATAAGAGTTTCCGGCCAGTGCCTAAGCGGCCGTCGGGGCGTCGACCTCGCGGAAATGACCGGCCCCGTCGGAGGACGGCGGCCCGCCCAATTCCGGCGGTCCGGGCATGAACTCTTTGCGCTCGATCGCCAGCCACGCGAGCGAAATCGCGGCTGCCACCGCACCCACGCCGACCGCGCTCCACAGCCAGCCCGCGGGCACCAGCCAGGCCGTGGCGGCCGGCAGCGCAACCAATCGCAACGGCTCGGATACCAGCACCCAGGCCTTGCGCTCGAGAACGCCACCCAGGTTCGCCAGCGACCACAACACTAATGCCGCCGGCGCGGCAACTTGGCCGATCGCCACGTTCTGGTCCGCCAGCGACAGCACCGAAACCGACAACACCAGTACCAGCGTGAAGTGCACCAGAACGTACACGTTCAGCGCCCGCGGCAAACGCGGATCATACTTCACAATGCTCGCGCGGGTGACCTGCCGCGCCCGCGGACCCTCGGGCAATCCCGGCGGGGTCCAGCCCAGCGGCATGAACCAGACCTTCAGCTTGTCGCGCCACCGCGGCGCGTGCCACGCGGTGTGGGCCAGGTCGACCCAGGCGTGTAGGTTGGCCCACAGCGGGTTCCAACTGTGCAAGGGCTTGGTCAGCCCGTAGACCGGCTGTTCTTCCTCCGGCTGGAACGTGCCGAACATCCGATCCCAGATGATGAACATCCCCGCGTAGTTCTTGTCCAGATACTGGGGATTGCGGGCGTGATGCACGCGATGGTGCGACGGCGTGTTCAAGACCCATTCCAGCGGGCCCAGCCGGCCGATGGCCTCGGTGTGAATCCAGAACTGGTACAGCAGGTTCAGCGCCGACATAGCCACGTACCAGGTGGGCGGAAAGCCGATCACGGCCAGCGGCAGATAAAAGATCCAGGCGAAGCAGCCTTCCAACGCGCTTTGCCGCAAGGCCACGGCCAGGTTGTATTCTTCGCTCTGGTGATGCACGACGTGCGTGGCCCAGGGAGCCGCGTATTCATGCGCGATGCGATGGAACCAGTAGAAGCAAAAGTCGACGCCGAGCATCAGGGCGATGGCGGCGATCCACTTCACTGCCGGCGGAGCCGCGGCGACGTTGAACAGCCGGAAGTTTTCGAACAGGAACAGATAGCCGGCGAACAAAAGTCCCTTGAGAAAGATGCCCACCGTCTGATCGATCACGCCGCAGCTCAAGTCGTTGATCGAATCGTTGAAGCGATACAACTGCTTGCGCTGGACGATGCCCGCCACCAGCTCGACGCCGATCAGCAAAAAGAAAAACGGCACCGCGTAGGTGATGTAGTTGATGTTCGAGCCGAGGATGGTATCGACGAGCGTGCCCATGGCAAATGACGACAAGCGGGGCCAGCGAGCGTGAAGGATCGATTTATTTTCGCAGGCCGTGGGCAAAGGCGTCAACTGCGCGGCGAGACGGAGGGGCCACGCAACGATCGTTTCGCCGACCCCCAACCCGACTTCGCCAGATCTTTCCTGGAGGTTGAGCCCTTCGGCGACAGCGGTTACAATCAGGGCGCCGTAATGGCGCGCGTCCCACCACCCCGCTTCCCTCCTGCGGATACGCCATGGCTCGAGCGTTGCTCGTATCGATCTTGCTCGTTACGCCGCAGGCGGTGTTCGCACAGCAGCGTGCCGAACCGCTCACGTTCGAGGCCGACGTCCGCGCGATTCTCAAAACCCACTGCTGGCAATGCCACGGCGAAGCAGAGGAGCTCAAGGGCGGGCTCGACACCCGGTTGGCGCGGCTGCTGGCACGCGGCGGCGAATCGGGCCCGGCCATCGTTCCCGGCCAACATGCCGATAGTCTGCTGTACGAGCGCGTCGCCTCCGGCGAAATGCCCCCCGGCGACAAAACCCTGTCGGCCGCCGAGATCGAAACCCTCGCCCGCTGGATCGACGCCGGAGCCGCCACCGCCCGGCCAGAGCCCGACTCGCTGTTGACTGGCGCCGCCTTTACCGCCGAGGAGCGATCGCACTGGTCGTTCCAGCCGATTCGCCGGTCCCCGCTGCCGACGGTGAAAGCGACCGATCGTGTGGCGACGCCGATTGACGCCTTCCTGCTGGCCCGACTCGAATCAGAAGGTTTGGGCTTTGCCCCCGAGGCGGATCGGGCCACGCTCATTCGCCGCTTGTCGTTCGACCTGACCGGCCTGCCGCCGTCGCCCGAGGAGGTGCAACGGTTCGTCGACGATCCGACGCCCGACGCTTACGAGCGGCTGGTCGACACGTTGTTGGCGTCGCCCGCCTACGGCGAGCGCTGGGCCCGCCACTGGCTCGACGTGGCCGGCTACGCCGACAGCAACGGCTACGATCCAAAAGACAGCCCGCGCAAGTGGGCCTACAAGTACCGAGACTACGTCATTCGGGCGTTCAACCGCGACAAGCCATGGAACGAGTTTCTCGTCGAGCAGCTCGCCGGCGACGAGTTGCTGACGCCGCCGTATGCGAACCTCACCGCCGCCGACGCCGACCGGCTGATTGCCACCGGCATGCTGCGGATGGGGCCCGATGGGGCTGATACGGCCGCCGCCGCGGATCGTGACCTGGCCCGCAACGACGTCATCGCCGAAACGATCAAGATCGTCTCCACCGCCACACTGGGCCTGACCGTCGGCTGCGCCAGTGCCACGCGCATCGCTACGATCCGATTTCGCACGAAGATTACCACCGCCTCCGGGCTGTGTTCGAGCCGGCGTACGACTGGAAGAAATGGCGCAGTGCCGATGCCCGGCTCGTGTCGCTCTGGTCGGACGAGGTGCGTGCCAAAGCCGAGAGCGTCGACGCGGAGTTAAAGAAAATCACCGACGAGCGCAACAAGGAATTGGACGAGCTCGTCCAAAAAACATTTGAAGAAGAGCTGTCCAAGCTACCCGAGGAGTTGCAAGCGCCGGCCCGGGCCGCCCGCGAAACAGCGGCCAAAGAGCGTAGCGAAGAGCAGCAACAGCTCATCAAGGAGTATCCGTTTCTGAACGTCGACCGGGGTTCGGTGTATCTCTACCTGCCCGACCGGCTGCGCGGCTTCAACCAGAAATGGGACGAGCGGACCGATGAGGTCCGCAGCCAGCGGCCGGCCGACGACCTGGTCCGCTGCCTCACGGAAGTGCCGGGCCAGGTTCCGCCGACGCACCTGTTTGCCCGCGGCGATTTCAACAACCCGCAGCAGGAGATCGCCCCCGGCGAGCTGGCCATCCTGAACATGGACGACTGGACCATTCCCTCAGACGATCCACAGCGATCGACCAGCGGCCGGCGGCTGGCCTATGCCCGACATCTCACCGACGGCAAGCATCCGCTGGTGGCCCGGGTGCTGGTGAATCGTTTTTGGCTGCACCATTTCGGCCGCGGTCTGGTCGCCACTCCGGGCGATTTCGGTACGCAGGGGGAGCCGCCGTCGCATCCCGAGCTACTCGACTGGCTGGCCGACGACTTCCTGCGGGGCGGCTGGAAGCTGAAACGCTTGCAGCGCTTGATCGTTACTTCGGCCGCGTATCGGCAAACGTCGGCGCGCCGCGAAGAACTGGACGCCGTCGATCCGGACAATCGGCTGGTGGGCCGCATGAGCGTGCGGCGGCTCGAGGCCGAATCGATCCGCGACTGGCTATTGGCCACCAGCGGGCGTTTGGAGTTTCAGATGTACGGGCCGCCGGTGCCGGTGATGCCCGACGAGGTGGGACAGGTCGTGGTCGGCGTGGATACGCGCGATTCGGCGGGGCGACCGTCTGGCAAGGTCGTGTCGCTGGGAGGCGACGAGTTTCGCCGCAGCATCTACGTCGAGATTCGCCGCTCGATGCCGCTGGGCATGCTCGAGCCGTTTGACCTGCCGGTGATGAGTCCCAACTGCCAGCAGCGCGCTCGTCGTCTACCGTAGCCCCGCAGTCGCTGTTGATGATGAACAGCGCCTTCGTGGTAGCTCAGGCCGGCGAGATGGCCGAGCGGATCCGGCGTGAGGTGGGCGACGATCCGGCGGACCAGTTTCGCCGCGCGTGGCTGCTGGCATTTTCGCGGCCTGCCACGCCGGCGGAAACTGAATCGGGCCTCGCCTTTCTGGCCGAGCAACAGGCGGCACTTGTTTCCGATCAAACGAACACTGATCCAACGAACACGGACCACTCAGCGTCCGGCACGCCGGAATCCGACCAGCCCGCCGAAGCGGCAGCCGAGCCGCCCGTCGCCTTGAGCGCCTTGACGCACTTGTGCCATGCGCTATTGATTTCCAACGAATTCCTGTACGTCGATTAGGTCGCACCATGTCGCACTTCACCCGCCGTCATTTCCTGAGTCAACAAGCGTTCGGTTTGAGCGGGCTGGCGCATGGCTTGGCTGTTGCGCCAGGACGAGGCTCGCGGCGAGCCGGCCAAGCCCGACCTGGTGCCGCGCACGTTCGACGTGTTGCCGCGCCCGCCGGCCGTGCGGCCGCAAGCCACGGCCATGATCTCGATGTTCATGCAAGGCGGGCCCAGCCACATCGATTTGTTCGACCCCAAGCCGGAGCTCACCCGGCGGCATATGCAGACCTTCACCGGCGACATCAAGTACGACAACGCCGCCGAAGCCAGCGCCAAGCTGTTCGCCAGCCCGTGGAAGTTTTCGCCGCAGGGTCAGTGCGGCATGGAGCTGAGCGAGCTAGTGCCGCACCTGGGCGAGGTGGCCGACGAGATCTGCTTGATCCGCTCGATGCACACCGACGTGAACAACCATGGGCAATCGATCAACGCGCTGAACACCGGGCACATCACGCCCGGCCGGCCGGCGCTCGGCTCGTGGATGACGTATGCCCTGGGTTCGGAAAACCAGAACCTGCCGGCGTTCGTCGTGCTGACCGACCCCGGCGGCTTGCCGGTGCTGGGCGTCGACAATTGGCATAACGGTTGGCTCCCGTCCCTCTACCAGGGAACGGTCGTGCGGCCGCAGGAGCCGCGGATTTTGAATCTCGATCCGCCGCACACGCTCCGCGGCCCGGCCCAGCGGCGATTCCTGTCGTATCTCGACGGGCTCAATCGCGAGCATCTCGAGCGGCATCCCGGCGAGCATGACTTGTCGGCCCGCATCCACAGCTACGAGCTGGCCGCGCGGATGCAAACGGCCGCCAAAGAGGCGCTGGACATCTCCGGCGAGACGGCCGAGACGCACCAGCTCTACGGCATCGACGACCCGGTCACCCAGGATTACGGCACGCGCTGCCTGATTGCCCGGCGGCTGGTCGAGCGGGGCGTCCGCTTCGTGCAGATTCACACCGGCAACCAGACCTGGGACCATCACGGCAACATCGAAAAGTCGCTCCCCAACGTCTGCCGCAAGACCGACAAACCGGCCGCCGCGCTGGTGCAGGACTTGAAGCGCATCGGCCTGCTCGACACGACGCTAGTGCACTGGGGAGGCGAAATGGGGCGCCTGCCGGTGATTCAAAACGAAAAGAACATTGGCCGCGACCATAACACGTACGGTTTCAGCATGTGGCTGGCCGGCGCCGGCGTCAAAGGGGGCTGCATTCACGGCCAGACCGACGAGCTGGGACACAAGGCCGTCGAGAACACCGTCTCGCACCACGACTATCACGCCACGCTCATGCACCTGTTCGGGCTGAGTGTGGAGCAGATGACCTTCGCCCGGGCCACCGGCGAGGGGAGCCTATTGGAAGGCGAAGGCCGGGTCGTGTGGGATATCCTCCGCCGCGGCACACCGCCGACGGTCGCACAAACCGGCTGATTGACACCAGCTCGCTTGCCGCCGCGCATCGCGATCATTGAAGTCCGGTCGCCCGATTATTTCAGTCCGTCCACAAACGCCTGAAAATCTCCCCGCACTGCGAAGTCACCGTCTCCCACCGACCACGCGTCAGGCCGCGGATTCTCGGAAACCAGCACGCGCACAGACCTGCCGTTGGGAAAGTTGAAGTACACTTCGTACCCCAACATCCACCCCCCGGCCACACTGCTGCCGGGACGTTGTCGATAGTTCGGAAAGAAGGATTCCAATTTGTCGAGCGTCTTGCGATCGGTAATCCGGACAACTTCCCACTTGGCCTCGCCGTCTTGCGGAACGACTTCTCGCAGAATCGTGGCGCTGATGGGTTGTGTGTGGGAGGTCGACGGCGGCGGCGTGCAACCCGACGTACCGACCGTGGCTGCTAGCAGGCCGAGCAGGCTGAAACCAAATCGGCGACGTTTCGTGGCGGGGATCATCCGACTGTCACCTGTTGCGAGCGAACACCAAGCGGGACCAAATTCAAACGCCAGTGCACTGAACGTGACGGAGATCGCGACAACCATTCGGCTGCGGACTCCTCCTGCGGCGTGAACATTTCGTTCGCCGCCGGCCTACTTGTCCTTCGTCGATGATACTGCCGGACGTCAATGATACTGCCGGATCATCTTACCGGATGTCGTATCCCACAGGGCGGCCGGCTTGCCGAATTCGGTTACAAGGCACGCTTTGCCATCGGGAGTGAAGCTCACGGCCTTCGTGCTCCCATCATCCGGGAATTGCTTGATTTGTTGACCGGATTCCGCATCCCATAAAGTGACACCGGACCATAAGGATACACCGGGCGTGGCATTGCCCGAACCATCGAAATGCCACTTGGCAAAGATTCGCATGCCGTCATCGCTCACCCGGACTCTCCAAACGGCGCGGGGATTTTGGAACTTTCGGATTTCTTCGCCGGTCTGTGCGTTCCATATTGTCACGGTGCCGTCGCTCGACCCGGTAATGATCCTCTCGTCATTCGGGCTATAGACCGCGTCGTTTATGGCGCCCGAGCCGGCGGTATATATGTGCGACTGTCTGCCGGTCCTGATATCCCAGCTACGCGCGGTGCCGTCTGTTGACGTGGTCATCACTTGCGTTCCGCCGGGGTCGAATCCCGCGGAGGTAAAAAACGACTTGCCCACCCTTTCAATCCTACAAATCTCTTCGGCCGTTTCGGCGTCCCAAACGACGACCCGGCGTGTGCCCGCGGTGCGTCCCACGATGCTGCAACCGTCAGGACTAAAGGCCGCGGCCGGGGGCACATAGACCAAGTCAGACAAGACGAAGAGCTCTCGCCCCGTAGCGACGTCCCACACCCTCGCCGTCGCGTCACGCCCCGCCGAAAGTATGCGATTACCGTCGGGGCTGAACTGCACCGTATGCACATAGCCCTCGTGTCCCTCAAAGCGTCGGATCTCTTTGGCGGTCGCCAAATCCCAGAGTCGGACAGAATTGTCTGTTGAGAAGCTTCCGAGATCGGCCTCTCGTCCACCTCCGGTGAGCACCCGGCGACCGTCTGGACTAAAGCTGACCGCGCGCACGCGTTCGGCGTGTCCTTCGAAGCGCCGCAGCCCTTTGCCCGTTTCCACGTCCCACAGAGATACAACCTTGCCCATCAGCGTCTCGGGAATTGTGAGCAGGTATTGTCCCTGAAAACTGATGTACGGGCTGAAAGCTGGTTCGGTTGCCAGCTGGGGCTGTCGTCGTTCATCATCGTGCCCCGCCGAAATGCGCTCCCATGGCGAGCAAAAGGGCGAAACACCCGAAATGTACGAACGGAAATGAGCAATGTCCTTCGGCAAGCCTCATCCCTTGTCCTCCCACTCAATATGGCAGCACGTTGAAGAGATCATCCGACCGAATATCTACACCGTTTTGGCATCGCCCACGGCAACTTGAACACCTACGTCGCGAGGTTGCTGTTCCGATAAAGGCCAGCAGTTCGCATTCGGTCAGAGGGGATTCCAGCGATCGTCGCCTGATTCTTAAAGGGTAACAGATCTGCAGCGCCGCCGCGCAGCATTAAATGCGTTCAGGTTCTCCACCGGCACGACACCACGATGAACAAGGTAGCTGGAGCTAATCCTTGTCCGCCTCAGGCAGATCGCTCCGCTCTTTGACGGTCGAGTAAAACCCGAACATCATTTCATCCCAGGTCTGCTCGCCCCAGGTCACTTCCTGCGACGGATCGGGGTTGGCCGGATTGTCTTCCGAGTTGTCGAAGTAAGCCGTGCAGATCATCCGGCTGCCCTTGGGAATCAGCCGCGGCTCCTTCAGCATGTACCACAACTGCCAGTTGAAGTCGTAGCGCGGCACGTCGAGCAACACTTCCCGTTTCCCGCCGGGAAGCTGCAGCTCGTATTTGAACGCCTTGCCGCGCAGATGCATGTGCGGGTTCATACCCAACAGCAACGAGTCCTTGAGAAACAGCTTGCGGGCCACGACTTTGTAATTCCCATCATTCGGCGGAATTTGCAAGACCATGTTTCCGCAGCTTCCGCCCAGCACTTCACGCGTCACTTCCTTCGGATCGGCGAAGACGAACCCCACGTAGCTGCGATCGGTCTGCTTCGTGCCGTTGGGCGTGTAATGGCATTGAAACACGAGCTGCGAACCCGGGCGGACGCGGATGGCGGTTCCTTTTTCGAATCGCCGCGGCGTCATGCCCGGCGCAAAGGCCATTTGCGGTGCGCCGAACGGCTGGCCCCCCGGCTCCTGGATAAAGACGATCACGTGGTGGACGACCGCCGGGTTGCCGGCCTTCACTTCGGCCTCGGCGATCCAGCGCTCCTCTTCCCAGCCGGGATCGACCGTGTAGTACTGGTATTGCACCGCGCCGTCGGCGGCGACTTCGTACGGCTCGTCGCTCATGTAGACGATTTCGTCGGGCTCGGAAATGCCCCAGCCCTCGGCATAATCGGCCGGCGGTGGCATGTCGGCCGGATCCCCCTCGGGGCAGCCGTTCTCGACCCAGCGATCCACCAGCGCGATCTCTTCGGCCGTCATCGACGGATTGTTCTTGAACTCGTCGTGCGCTGGCGCCGCCAGCCAGGGGGGCATGCGGTGGTCGTGAATCACCTCGCGGATCATTTCGGCCCAGCCCACCACTTCGTCATAGTTGGTCAGCGAAAACGGCGCGATCTGCCCCTCGTGGTGGCACTCCACGCAACGGCTCTGCAAGACGCGGGCGATCTGCTTGCTATAGGTCACGTCGCCCGAAGGATCGGGCCTTTGCACGCGGCCGATGAAACAGCCGGGGGCCTCGGTCTGGGGTACGCTCACCGCCTTTCCGGCCAACAGCTCGTCGATCGCCGCCTCTAGATCTTTGCGAGTCGCCTCGGGCTTTTGGTAGCCGATGCCAAACTGATCGTCGATCCGCCCCCAGTAGCGCACCACCCGATTCTGGTCGAGCAGAAACACCTCCGGCGTCCGCACCGCGCCAAATTGATCGGCCACCTCGTTGCCCGGGTCTTTCAAAACCCAGAACGGCACACCGTGCCGCTGGGCGTGCGAGGCCACCTCGGTGATCGAGTCCTGCTGGTTCGCGTTGATGCCCACGAACGCCACGCCCTTGGACTCGTAGGCGGATGCCAGCTCAGCCAGCCGCGGCGTGTACAGGTTCGCCAGCGGACACTCGGTGCCCATGAACGCCACGACCACGAGCTTCTTTTCGGCGAAATCCGCCAGCGAGCGGGCCGCGCCGCGGTAATCGTCGAGCGTGAAGGCATCTATCTGGCGCCCCACGCGCGGCTCGTTCGTCTTGGCCGACCAGGCCTGCGGGCTCCGCATGGCCAACAGTCCGGCCCCGGCCAGCAACAAGGCGGCGGCCAACCGCCGGGTCCAGTAGTTCGAGCGACAACGACATGCAAGGCTCATGGCAAACCTCTCGGTTCGAGTGACTCACTTGATCTGGCGCTGTAGACCGTCGTCCTGACGTTTAGTTCTTCTCAGCAAACAAGGCGGCCAGCGTCTGTCGCAGCCGCGCGGGATCGAAATGCTCGGCGATGGCGCGGTCCGATAGCCCCACGCCCCGCAACGAGAACAGCACGGCCTGGTCGGCCAGCTCGCGCAGACTGCCGGCGTAGTCGAAGGCCGGCGACGGCGGCAAGTGGCTCAACCGCAGGGCCATCGCCAATTGCTGCACGAAGCGAAAGCGATGCGCCGGGGGAACGTCCAGCGCGACCACGTCGCCGGCGGCCACCGCCGCTTCGTAACTGGTCGACACGTAGTCGATCCAGATGGCCGCTGTGTCGGCGAACATCACTCGGGCATGCGTTCCGTCGGCCAACAGGCTCTGAAACACGAGCCGGGCCGTTCCCAGCTCCTGCTGGCGGCGGCCGGGAAATCCAAACAGGATGAAGTCGATCGTGGCGTACGAAAGCAGCACGAACGACTCGGTGCCGGGCTCGAGCGTGGCCAGCCGCGCGATGGTGAATTGCGAAAGCTCGCGGGCCGCGGCCAGCGCTTCGTCGTAGAGAGCTGCTTTGCTGGGAAAATGCTTGTAGAGCAGCGCCTCGGAAACTCCGGCGGCTTCAGCGATTTCGCGCACCGACGCCCCGTGCAGGCCGCTCTGGGCGATAACTGGCGCCGCGGCAGCCAGAATGGCGCGGCGGCGCTGTTCGCCCGTCATGCGCCGGATCGTTTGGCTTGCGTAGTGCTCATCGCAAGAGTCGACTGCCCGACAGCCGCCGAACGGTGCTTCCATTGGTAAGTTAGCGTTCACTTACCGGATAATTGTGCCAACTTCCCGTCTGCTCGTCAATGAAAAAAGCGAAGCGATCCGGTCTTGGCGTAACCATGCGAAACGCCCACCGCGGCCCGCTGCCATAGGGGCCCGATCCGCATTTCCGACTTGCTCGCACTGCTAGACTGACGTGGATCAACGCGCGGGATCCATTCGCCCGGCGACTTAGAACCTGGGGACAAAGCATCTGCGGAGAGGGGGGACAATCCCAGCGCCCGCCGTGCGACTTGGAGACGACCCTGCCGGGGGTGCTGGCCGCCGGCGACGTCCGCGCCGGCACGACCAAGCGGTGCGGGTTTGCCGTGGGCGACGGCTCGCTGGCCGTGGCCTGCGTCCACCGCTATCTCAGCGGATTGTAGCACTCCACGTTCACGGGCCGCCGGTCTGGCTGAGCTTCTCGGCCTGGGCCCGCAGCCGGGCTTCTTGTTCGCGAAGCTCCGGCGTCATGGCTTCGCCAAAATCTTCGGCCGAAAACAGGGGGCGAATCTCAATCTCGGATTCACCGGGCATGGGATTCGGGCAGCGTTTGACCCAGTCGATCGCCTCGGCCAGCGATGCCACTTGCCATAGCCAGTAGCCGGCGATGAGCTCTTTCGTTTCCGCAAACGGTCCGTCGATCACGGTGCGATTCTTGCCGGAGAAGTGGACCCTCGCCCCCTGGGAGCTGGGCTGCAAACCTTCGCCCGCCAGCATGATGCCGGCTTTGACCAGTTCTTCGTTGAACTTGCCCATCTCGGTCAGGAGTTGCTCGTCGGGGAGCTTGCCGGCCTCGGAATCCGCGGTGGCTTTGACAATCACCATGACTTTCATCGCTAATGTTTCCTTATGCATGTTGGTTTTTCCAGTCCGTTGTAGACAGAGTTCGGATTCGTGGCCGACCCGAACACGGCGGCAATCCCGCAACGCCATTCACCGCCGCACCGGCAGGAGCACGCGCAATCTCGGTTCACGCAAGTAAATGGCAAGCCACACCAGCATGCCCATGAGCGTGGCAAACACGATCGGAAAGGTGGGACCTCCCAAGCGGACGTGCGTCGCCACCGCGCCGCCCAGAAAGCCGGTCAGCAAGATGGCTCCCAGCACCGTGGTTTGCGGAATCACATACAGGCACGCGCTGGCGATCAGCACGACTCCGATGCCGGGCACCACGCTCTCGGTGATTCCCAATTCGTCGCATGCTTTCCGCACGGGTTCAATCATCAACACCTTGCCGATGCCATCGAACACCAGAAAGGCCGCCAGCAGACCGGTCAAGACCCAACCGGTCCAAAGCAGGCCCTTGCCTGCCGCAGCGGGCTGTGCCGTCGCATTCATAGGAATTCTCCTTCCATATTGAGGAAATCGCAGCCGAGGCCGGCGCCAGTTACTTTGAAGCCGGTACGCCGGCCAGCTCGATCACGGGCCGAATCTCCACGGCGCCTTTGCGGGCCGCCGGGATGCGGCCGGCGATATCCAAGGCGTCGTTCAGATCCTTGGCGTCGACCAGGAAATAGCCGCCGAGCTGCTCGCGTGTTTCGACAAACGGGCCGTCGGTGACCACCCGCTTCCCCTCGCGCACGCGGACCGTAGTGGCCGTGGCTACCGGATGCAGGGGCGAGGCCCCCAGAAACTTTCCCTGCTCGTGCAGGCATTGCGTCAATTCGGTAGATTCGACGTAGCAGTGCTCGCGCTCGCTGTCGGTCCAGGCGTTTTCGTCGCTGTAGATAAGCAGCATGTACTTCACGGTTTTTTCTCCTCGTTGACGTGAGCGGCCGCCCCGGCGGCCCGTGTTTCACCCTGTAGTCGTGCGGGGCGCCGGCAAATCGACAGGGGGCATCAGAATTTTTCTCAGCCCAACTCCACCAGGCGTCTTTCTAGGAACCGACGCTCCGGCGTCTGCCTCGCTAGCGCCAGGGCCCGCTGGTAGGCTCCCCGGGCATCGGACACGCGTCCCAGCCGCCGGCAAAGATCGGCCCTAGCCGCGTGGGCCAGATGATAATCGGCCAGTTCGCCCCGGGCCAGGATGGCGTCGATCAGTTCCAGACCCGGCTGCGGCCCGTCGCGCATCGCCACCGCCACGGCGCGGTTCAGTTCCACGACCGGCGACGGCTCGATCCGCAGCAGCACGTCATACAACGCCACGATCTGCGACCAGTCGGTGGCCCCGGCTTCGCGAGCCTGGGCATGTACCGACGCAATGGCTGCTTGTACGGTATACGCCCCCAATCGCCCCGATGCCCGCGCCCGCTCGACGCATGCCTGACCCTCGGCGATGTGCGCTTGGTTCCACAGCGAACGGTCCTGATCGTCGAGCAGGATCAGGTCCCCCTCGCTCGTCGCGCGGGCCGGCCGCCGCGACTCGTGGATCAACATCAGCGCCAACAGACCCAGCACTTCGGGGTCGGGCAACAGTTCGCTCAGCAGTCGGGCCAGGCGAATCGCCTCGCCGGACAAGTCCGCACGCGTTAGCAGATCACCGGACGAAGCCGAGTATCCTTCGTTGAACACCAGGTAAATGACCGACAATACCGCGTCCAGTCGCTGTGGAAGATCTCCCAGCGACGGCACCTGGTAGGGGATTCCCGCGTCGCGGATCTTGGCTTTGCCGCGTACGATCCGCTGGGCAATCGTCGAGGGCGTGCTCAAGAACGCGCTGGCAATCTCCTCGGTCGACAGCCCACAGACCTCGCGCAGCGTCAGTGCCACCTGCGTGGCCGGCGCCAAGGCGGGGTGGCAGCAGGTGAAGATCAGCCGCAAGCGGTCGTCTTCGACCTCCTCGTCATCGTGCTCGGGGCCGCTGGTGGTTTCCACGCGGTCGGCCAACTCGGCCAGCGAAGCGTCAAAGCGTGCCCGCCGCCGGATGGCGTCGATAGCCTTGAAGCGGCCGGCCGACACCAGCCACGCCCGTGGATTGGCCGGCACGCCGTCTCGCGCCCACTGCTCGACGGCGGCGGCGAAGGCGTCTTGCAGGGCTTCTTCGGCCAGCTCAAAGTCGCCCAGCAAGCGGACCAGCGTCGCGAAAACCCGCCGCGATTCGGCACGGTAGATGTCGTCCACCGTGGTGCGTAGTTGCTGGGCGCCGTCGGCATCCATCGATGGAAATCTCTCGGTCTCGGCGCTCATTGGATCGGAGGGACTCTATTGCGCAGGACATGGGATGCCAGCGCCCGCTATTGTACAACAAGGGCAACTGCCCGGCCCGCTGCCAGCGATGGATCGGTAGAATTCTATGAAGCGTTATCGAACAGCCACGCCCGCCGACGTGCGCCGGTTGGCAGAAATGAACCGCCGGCTCATCGCCGACGAAGGGCATCGCAACCAAATGAGCCCGGCCGAACTCGAGCGGCGGATGACCGACTGGCTGGCCACTGAGTACCAGGCCGTGCTGATCGAGGACGCCGCGGCGGTCGTTGCATATGCGCTATACCGCAACGAGCCGGAATTCGTTTACTTGCGGCAGTTCTACGTCGACGCCCCCTTTCGCCGCCGCGGCATCGGACGCGAGGCAATCGCCTGGCTGCGCGAAAACGCCTGGCAGGGCGTCCCCGCGTTCGCGTCGAGGTGCTCGTCAATAACCCGACCGCGATCGCGTTTTGGCGAGCCGTCGGTTTCGTCGATTACTGTTTGACGCTGGAGTGGCCGTCGGGTTAGTGTTTCGAGCTTGTTCGCCAAGTTTTTCCGTTGGAGGAATCCGCCCATGCAGCGTCTGTCGCTTGGCCCGCTCTATTACGAATTCAGTCGCCACACCGAGCCGC
Source organism: uncultured Planctomycetota bacterium (assembly GCA_963711515.1). GTDB lineage: Bacteria > Planctomycetota > Planctomycetia > Pirellulales > PALSA-1355 > CAVQEL01. The sequence goes on from CAVQEL010000035.1 coordinate 45,859, forward strand.
GGCTGCGCGTGGCGTCCGACGAGACGATCGTCGTCGAAACCGAAGACGCCTTCTCCGGACAGATTCGCACCAACGACGATCGCCGCGACCGGGGCACGATGCCCTACAGCAATCCGCTCACCGGGCCGATCTGGGTCGAGGGGGCCGAGCCGGGCGATTCGCTGGCAGTGACCATCCACGCAATCGAGCCGACGCTGGGCCAATGTTGCACGCGCACGAGCGACCCGAATCAATTGGCCCAATGGTTGGGCGACGATTGCCCTCACGGCACGCACGTCTGTCCGATTCGCGACGGCCAGATCCAGTGGAGTGAATCGATCACGATCCCCTACGCCCCGATGCTCGGCTGCATCGGCACGGCGCCCCACTGGGGCTCGCCCACCACGCTGCCGGCCGGCTCGTACGGCGGCAATCTCGACATCGTCGAAGTTTGCCCCCACAGCAAGGTGATCCTGCCGGTGTTCGTGCCGGGCGCCTACTTGTACGTCGGCGACGCGCACGCCGCGATGGGGCACGGCGAGTTGTCGGCCAGCGGCCTGGAGATGCCCGCCGAAAGCACGCTCACCGTCGAGCTCGTCAAAGGACGCCGCGTGGCCCTTCCGCGCGTCGAGACGCCGGACGAAATCATGACCATCGCCAGCGGCTGCCCGATGGAGCGGTCCGTCGCCAGGGCCTTCGCCGAGCTGATCCTGTGGCTGGAGGCCGATTACGGCTGGAACCGCTGGCGGGCCTACGACCTGTTGACCCACGTGGCTCGCACCTCGATGGGCTACTACGGCATCGGCACGATCGGCGTGAAGATCGCCCGCCGGTATTTGGACTCCGCGAGCTGACGAAGTTTGCGGCGGCCTCACCCCGGGATTAGAATCCGCTTCGCGGCTCAAATACCGCGAGACGATGGTCCTGCCAGGAGAGCTACGCATGCGACGCTTGGTTTTGCCGATTCTTTTCGCGCTGTTGCTTGCCTCCTCCCTCCGCGCTGAGGAGCAGGAGACGGCGCTCGACCGCTACATTGCCCAGCCCGATCCGGCCTACGCCTGGAAACTGGCCGCCGTGACCAAGGCAAACGGCTACACCACGTACGTGATTGATCTGACGTCGCAGACCTGGCGCACCGAGAAGGACGTCGACCGTCCGCTGTGGAAGCACTGGCTCACGGTCGTGCGGCCCGAGAAACTGAAGTATCACACCGCGTTTCTCTACATCGGCGGCGGCAACAACGGCGAGCACATGCCGCTAGACTCCACCGAGCGGTCCATCGAGCTGGCCAAGTACACCGGCTCGATCGTGGCCGAGCTGGGCACGGTGCCCAACCAGCCGCTGGTGTTTGCCGATTCCAAGGACGAACAGCGGTACGAAGACAACATCATCGCCTACACCCGGGTCAAGTACATCGCCACCCGCGACCCGAACTGGCTGGTGCGGTTGGCGATGGTCAAAAGCGGTGTACGGGCCATGGACGCCTTGCAGGAGTTTTTCGCCTCCGAAGCCGGCGGCAAGTGGCCGCTGGAACATTTCGTGGTGGCCGGCGGCTCGAAACGGGGCTGGACCACCTGGCTGGTGGGCGTGGTCGACAGGCGCGTCGAGGCGATCATTCCCATCGTGATCGACGCGCTCAACTCGGAAGAGATCACCCGGCATCATTACCAGGCCTATGGTTTCTTTTCGCCGGCCTTGAAAGACTACGTCCGCCACGGTCTGTTTCCCGACAAGGTGGGGACGCCCGAGTATCGCGAGATTCTGGCGATCGAAGATCCCTACAACTATCGCCACCGCCAGCGATTGAAGATTCCCAAGTTCATCATCAACGCCTCGGGCGACCAGTTCTTCCTGCCCGACAACTCGCAGTTCTACTTCGACGAACTGCCGCAGCCGAAGTGGTTGCGATACGTCGAAAACGCGAAGCACGACCTGAAAGGGAGCGACGCCCGCCAGAGCATCGCGGCCTTCTATCTCACCGTGCTGGAGGACAAGCCGCGGCCCACGTTTACCTGGCAGCGCGAGAGCGACGGCGTGCTGCGGGTCACGGTCCACGACAAGCCGGCGGAAGCCAACCTGTGGCAGGCCACGAATCCCGATGCCCGCGACTTCCGCCTCGATACGATCGGCAAGGCCTACGCGAAGTCGTCGCTTGCGCCGCAGTCAGACGGCACTTACGTCGCCCGCGTGGACAAGCCGGCCCAGGGCTTCGCCGCCTACTTCGTCGAGCTGGTCTACCCGACGGGGCACGAGTATCCGCTCAAGTTCACCACCGACGTCTACGTCGTGCCCGACATACTGCCGTTCGAGATGCCGTCGACGGGCAAGTAGCCGGGGGCGCAACGGTCAATGGTGAAATCGCCGGTCGGGCGACGACTGCGATCACTGCGTCACGATCGGCGGGGGGATCGGCGTCATCGGAACCGGCAGGGACACAAACGGCGGCGTGTTGACGCCGTGAGCTCCGCCGTCGCCGCTGATGCCCACCGCCTGATTGTTCAAGTCGGGCATCTTGATGCCCAGCCCCTGGGTGCGGGCCTGCAGCGCCAGTTGGAAGTACTGCAATTGCTGTTTGCGTTGAAACCGGGCGCGGCCGAACGTGGTGACGACCATCTGGTACGGCAGCTTCCCGTCTTTGACAAGCTCGACGATCTGGCGGATGTATTCGAATTCCACCGGCCGCCGGGCGCGAAGCCCTTTCTGAAGTTGCGTTTCCAGGTCGAGGCCCATTACCCCGCCGGCGTCAAAGGCCGGCGGCGGAGGACTGGCTGCCGTCACGACGCCACCGACGAGCACCGCCGCCAGCAGCGCCGGAAAAACAAAACGCGCAAACATGGTCACACCTCCTCGAATGCGGCCCGAACGGGCGAAGGGATCGGCTGGAAGGGAGGGAACTTTTAACGCAGAACTGTACGGGCCACAAGTGCGATTGGTAATTTGTGATCCGTCGATAGAGGCTGTTTCATGCACGCCTCGGGTCGCACTGCTGGCTTGTCCAGCAGTGCAAACCTCCTCGATCGAAAACACTGCTGGACAAGCCAGCAGTGCCCCTCAGACTCGGCTTTCAACCAGCTTCTAGTGATTCGTGGTTTGTGAGGGCCGGGGTGCGATTGCCAGTTTGGGGCGGCGCTGAGAGAATCGCTCATCTTTTCCAGTTTGCCCAGGGGATGCGGGCCTTGCGATTCGGATGCCGGCCATCATCGCGGTAGCTAGCGGCGAGCGAACCCGCCGCCGCGGTGCCGGGTCAGAGTAACCATCATGAATACCGTCGGCCCCCCCAACCAACCCGATCGAGCCGGCACGCTGGGCGAGCTGCTAGCCGTCGCCGTGCCGCTGGTGATCAGCTACGGTTCCAGCGCGCTGATGTACGTCGTCGACCGCATCTTTCTCAGTTGGGATTCGGTCGAGTCGCTGGCCGCTTCGCTCCCCGCCGGAGTGCTCCATTACAACCTGGCCGCCCTGGCCATCGGCACCGTGGCCTATGCCAACGCTTTCGTCGGCCAGTACGAGGGAGCCCGCGAACATCACCGCGTGGGGCCCGTTCTCTGGCAGGGCATTTACCTGTCGCTGATCGCCGCGGTGCTGCTGGCGCTGACCATCCCCTTTGCGCCGGCGATTTTTCACTGGTTGGAGCACGGGGCCGCCATCGAAACGCTCGAGACGGGCTACTACCGCGTCATGTGCCTGGGAACGGCGCCGTTGCTGTTAGGCACCACACTGTCGTGTTTCTATAGCGGCCGCGGCCGGACCACCGTGATCATGGTCGTCAACCTGCTGGCCACGGCGCTGAACATCGCGCTGGACTACCTGCTGATTTTCGGCCGGGCCGGCCTGCCGCGGCTGGGTATCGAGGGGGCTGCGCTGGCCACGATCGTTTCCTTTACGGCCATCGTCCTGATGTACGTCGTCGTGATCGCCTGGACCGAACGCCGGAGTCCCTACTGCCTGTGGTCCGGGCGGCGGTTCGATCGCGAGCTGTTCGCCCGGCTGCTGAGGTTCGGGTTGCCTAGCGGTCTCCAGCAGTTTTTGGAGATCGCCTGCTTTACCGTCTTCATTCAGTTGGTGGGCCGGCTGGGAACCGAGCAGCTTTCGGCCACCAGCCTGGTGTTCAACCTCAATTCTCTGGTGTTCATCCCCATGCTCGGCCTGGGCACGGCCGTCACCGTGCTGGTGGGGCATCGGATTGGCGAGGGCCGGCCGCTGCTGGCCGTGCGCACCACGTGGCTGGCCGCCGGGCTGGCCATTTTGTACGTAACCGTGTTCTGCGGCGTGTACGTGTTCGCGCCCTACGCGATTCTCAGGCCCTATGGCCTGGCCGACAACGAGTCGCTGCGGGAGCTGGTTGTGTACCTGCTGAGGCTGGTGGCCGTGTACTCGTTTTTCGACGTGTTGAGCGTCGTGTTCAGCTCGGCCATCCGCGGCGCCGGCGACACGCGGTTTGCCATGCTGTATTCCTTTTCGCTGGGCGTCGTGCTGATGGTCGTGCCGACCTACGTGGCGTCGTTCTATGGCGAGGAGGGCTTTCGCTTCGCCTGGTACAGCGTGACGCTGTACGTCTCGGTGCTGGGACTGGGCTTCATCGTTCGCTTTCAGCAAGGCCGCTGGATGTCGATGCGGATCATCGAGCACACGCTACCGGAACTGGCACACGACGCGTCCCCCTCGGCGATCGAGCCGCCGGCAAACGGCGCGGCCCTGGAGGGCGCCACGTCCTGAAAACAGCTTCGAATTCGAATCTGTGTGCGACTGCTGGCTCGTCCAGCAGTGCAGACCGTCCACGACAACGCTGCTAGTCAGGTCAGTAGTGGCACAGACACAGCGTCGTCACTCGGCTTCCTGCTGCAAGTAGGATTTGCCCGTGTAGAGGCTCGCCAGCAGCATGAAGATCACGGCCGCGCCGGCCATCAAGGCGGAGAAGAGCCAGAAGAATTGAGACAAGTCGATGGTCTTTTGCAGCGGGGCCAGAAAAGCCACGAGCAGGTTCCCCATCGTGACGCAAACGAGCCAAAAGCCCATGATCGTCGATTTCATGGCTCGGGGCGCTTGCGTGTAGGCAAACTCCAGGCCCGTGATCGAGACTAACACTTCGGACACGGTCATTATGAAGTAGGGGCCGACTTGCCAGAGAGCGTGTACCTCTCGTGCGCCGGCCCGTTCGATCGCCGCTTGCAACAGCGCCGCGCGCGCCAAACGCCGCCGAGGCCAGAAACATCCCAACGGTCATTCGCCGTAAAGGCTTGATCTCGATCCCCGCGGCCGCCAGCGGCCGGTAGACCAGGAAGTTCATCGCCGGAATCACGATCATCACAAACAGCGGATTGAGTGCCGAGAGCTGCGCCGGATGCATTTCGATACTCAGCATGCGCTCGCGCACGACGACGCCGTCTGTTTCGCTGACGTTGCCCAACGGCGGCCCGAACAGATCGCAGACGGCAGCCGCCAGGCCGAGCCCCAGCACCAGCGACAGGACCTGGGTCGTCACGCGGCGGGAAATCGGATCGGCCCCCAGCCAGCGGAACAGCCACACGCCGGCAAACAGCGACATCCCGATCGTCGCCCCCACGGCCCAATAGCCCAGGTAGGCCGGCACGGTGAGCCCCAGAGCCATCTGCCGCGCCTGGTCCACCCAGGTCGAGGCGTGCTGATCGAACAGCGCCCAAAACACGCTCACCATCGAGAACACGACCATGATTTTCAGCACCGCGGGCGGTCCATCACCGGCTTCCTCTCCGAAACGCCGGCGGCCCACGTCGAAAAAGCTCATGTCGGCAGTCCGTTCGTGTTGATGCGTGAAGTTGTACAGCAGCACCGGCAGAAAACTCTCGCTGGCCTGCATCCGCTGCCGCACCCGAAATAGCGACAGCCCCACGACGACCGCCGTGATCGTAGCCGCCGGCAGCCACCAGTACTGGACAAAATAGCGACCCACCAGCGCCGTCGTCACTCCGGCGAATTCGGTGCCAGACTGTTTGGCCTCGGCTTGTGCGATTCCGAGATAGTCCTCCCAAAGGACAAAGTAGCCCAGGATCAGCGAAAACAACGGCGAGAACAGCAATACGGTGACCAGCGTGTCGAACAGCCCCAGCCGGCCGCCGGGGCTGGGGGGCACGTGGATGAACTTGTGGCGTCCCAGCCAGAACACCAGCGTGGCAAGTGCCATCAGCACGCCCGGCACGCCGAAGGCCACTTCGGCATTCACGTACTCCAGCAACAACGGCGTGAGCAGCGTCGAGAAGAACGAGCCATAGTTAATGATGAAATAAAACACCTGGAAGACCTTGGTCACCAGATGGGAGTTGGCTTCAGTAAACTGGTCGCCGACGTTGGCCGACACGCAAGGCTTAATGCCGCCGGAGCCCACGGCAATCAGCCCCAGCCCCAGGTACATCGACATCTCGGCCGCGTGGAACTGCTCGATCGCCCCCAGCCGCCCGGCCACGGCCAAGACGGCGTGCCCCGCGCAGTAAATCAGCGACACCCACAGGATCGTGCGGTACTTGCCCAGCAGGCGATCGGCGATCACGGCCCCGATCAGCGGAAAGGCATACACGCCGGCCACGAACAGGTGCACGATCTCGGTGCTGCGGGCTTCGGCCTCGGCCATCGCTTCAGGCGGCACCGAGGCCTCGTCGACGAACTGGACGAACAGGGCAATCAGGTAGATCTTCAAGATCGCCTTCATGCCGTAGAAGCTGAACCGCTCGGCCCCTTCGTTCCCCACGATATAAGGAACGCCCGGCGGCATAACGTCGCTGGAGCGCGGCGCGTGCGGCGTGAAGATCGTGCTCATCAGACCTCGACTCGAATGGGGGCTCGACCTGGCAGGCAATTCGGGCAGGATTGGTTGCTGACAGCCGCTAACATACCACTCGACCGCCGGCGCGGCCATATTGGCTCGCGCCGCCCCAGGGCGTGTCCGTGCGACCGCGGCCCGCGTACAATAAGTGGTCGTTTCCTGTTCACGCGTCTTTCAGCGAGCCCCTGCATGACCGAGCGCCGCAGCCGCCATCGATTCGCTCAATACCGGCGGCTGCTACGCGCCAAACGCCAGGGTGGACAAACGGACCTCACCGGCAGCCAGCGCGGCCGCAGCGAGCACCCGCGCTCGTTCTGGCGATTGTTCGCCGAGTTCTGGAAGCTGTTGGCCGGCTTTCGGCTGACTGTCTTGTTTTCGCTGGCCACGCTCACCGTGGCCACCGTCTTGGCCTTGATCCCCCCGGCCGCGACCAAGCTGGTCATCAATAACGTGTTGTTGGACGAGCCGCTGGCGGCGTCTTGGACGCGGATCTTTCCTGAACCGTCCAGCCGGCTGCAACTGCTCTGGTGGCTGGCCGGCGGCGTGATGGTCATTTCCATCGTCGAAACCGCCGTGCGGCTGTGGGGACGCTGGTACGCCACGCGCACAGTCACCCGCGTGCAGGTGGCCACGCGTCGCAAGGCCTTCGAGCATGCCGTGCGGCTGCCGCTGGACCGCGTGCACAAACTCAAAAGCGGCGGCGTGGCCAGCATCCTCCGCGACGACGCCGGCAGCATCGCCGAGCTCGTCTTCAGCATGCTGTACAATCCCTGGCGGGCGATCGTCCAGTTGCTGGGCTGCCTCGTCGTGCTGTCCGTGATCGACTGGCGGCTGCTGTTGGGCTCGCTCGTCCTGTTGCCGGTCGTGTTTCTAACGCACCGCACCTGGATCTCGCGGATTCGCCCCCTCTATCGCGACATCCGCAACCAGCGCCAGGACATCGACAGCCTGGCCACCGAGGCCTTTGCCGGCATGCGAGTGGTGCGGGCCTTCGGCCGCCAGCGGAGCGAGTCGGGCCGCTTCACTCGCCACAATCACTTCATGGCCCGGCAGCAACTGCACGTCTGGTGGTGGGCCCGGATTGTGGAAGTCGTGTGGGAGATTCTCATTCCATTGGCCTCGGCCGCGCTGTTGTTGTACGGCGGCTCGCGCGTGCTCGAGGGGGACATCACGCTGGGTGACCTGATGATGTTTCTCGTCTACCTGGCGATGCTGCTGGGCCCCTTGGCCGTGCTGGCCAACAGCGCCGCGGCATTCCAGAGCAGCCTGGCCGGCCTGGACCGCGTGCTCGACCTGCTGGCCGAGCCGCGCGAAATGTCGGAGCGCCCCGGCCGGACCATGATCCGCAAAGAGGACGTGCAAGGTCGCGTGACGCTCTCGGACGTCAACTTTCGCTATCCCGGCTCGGCCGAGCTGGTGCTCTGCGACGTCGACCTCGACATCCGTCCGGGCGAGACGATCGCGCTGGTTGGCCGCAGCGGCGCCGGCAAGACGACGCTCACGAACCTGGTGGCCCGCTTCTACGATCCCACGTCCGGCACGGTACGGCTCGACGGGCTCGACCTGCGCGAAATCGACGTGGAAAGCTACCGCCGCATCCTGGGGATCGTGGAGCAGGACGTGTTTCTGTTCGACGGCACCGTGGCCGAAAACATCGGCTATGCCGCCCGTGGTACAACCCAGGACGAGATCGAACGGGCCGCCCGGGCCGCCAACGCGCACGGTTTCATCGCCGAGTTGGACCACGGCTACCAGACCATCATCGGCGAGCGCGGCGTGCGCCTCAGCGGCGGCCAGCGCCAGCGGATCGCGATTGCCCGGGCCCTGTTGGCCGATCCGCGGATTCTGATCCTCGACGAAGCCACCAGCAACCTGGACAGCGAGAGCGAGCGGCTCATTCAGCAGAGCCTGGTCACGCTGATGCAGGGACGCACGTCCTTGGTGATCGCCCATCGCTTGAGCACGATCGCGCACGCCGACCGGATCGTGGTACTCGAAAGCGGCCGCATCGTCGAAATCGGCACGCACGAAGAGCTATTGGCCGATGGCGGACTCTACCGCCAGATGGTCGAAATCCAAACGCTGGGCGACGGCGCCGGGGCGACGTTGGATAGCGCCTGACGACTGTCCGTCATATCACGGTCAAAGCGTCCAGGTGTGCCTCGCTTGTGTGCCACTGGCTTTGCCAGTAAAGGGCGCTGCCGCCGCACCCAGAGGTCACACCGGCAGGGGCAGCGCCACCCGGGGCTTCGCTCAAAACCTTGCCCTGCGCCGTCCCCACAGGCTAAGATGAGCGGCGGAAACATCCTGCCCTCCTTCCGCCAGCCTCGAAGGAACCTCCCGCGACGATGCACTTCCGGCGACTCAACCTGCTGCGATGGTGCCACGCGTGTTGTCTGGCCGCGGCGTTGATTTGCGGACTGTTGTCGGGGGGCATGCTGCCGGGAGCCGAGCCGCCGCTTTTTAATGCCGGCGATTGGCCCTTCTGCCCTCCCGAGCGGCCGGCCATTCCCGCGGTCGCCTGCGCCGATTGGGTGGCCAATCCGATTGACGCCTTCATCCTGTACAAGCTGGAAGCCAAAGGGCTTGGGCCCAGTGCGCCGGCCGACAAGCCGTCGCTGTTGCGCCGCGTGACGTTCGACCTCGTCGGTCTGCCGCCGACGCCCGACGAGCTCGACGCCTTTCTAGCCGACGACGGTGCCGGGGCTTACGAACGTGTCGTCGACCGGCTGCTCGATTCGCCCCGCTACGGCGAACGCTGGGCCCAGCACTGGCTCGACGTGGTCCGCTATGCCGAGACCGACGGCTTCAAGGCCGACGAATTCCGCCCGGCGGCCCACAAGTATCGCGACTACGTCATCCGGGCCTTCAACGCCGACTTGCCGTACGACCGCTTCGTTTCGCAGCAACTGGCCGGCGACGAACTGGAGCCGGACAATCCCGAGGCGATCATCGCCACGGGCCTCAATCGGCTCTATCCCGACGAATCGAACGCCGCCGACGTGCGGCAGCGGCGACAGGAGATTCACGACAACCTGACCGACACCACGTCGCTGGCGTTTTTGGGGCTGACGGTCGGCTGCGCCCAGTGCCACGACCACAAGTTCGACCCGATCACGCAGGTCGACTACTTTCGGCTGCAGGCGTTCTTCGCCACGCTGTTGCCGCGCGACGATCTGCCGGCGGCCACCCGCGACCAGCTGCGCCGCTATGCCGAGCAACGCACCGCGTGGGAGCAAGCCACCGAGTCGATCCGCGCGGAGATGGACGCGCTGGTGGAGCCGAAGCGTGCGGCCGCGTTTCGTGGCGCGCTGGTGAAGTTCGAGCCCGACATCCGCGCCGCCATCGAGACGCCCGCCGACAGAGCGAACCTGCATGCAGCAGCAGATCGCCTACCAGGCCATGCGCGTACGTCTCTCCGAAGATGGACGCCGTCAACGGCGGAACGCTCAAGGGCGACGAGAAACGGCGCTACCAGGAACTGAAAAAACAGCTCGGCGAGTTCGACCATCTGAAGCCGGCCGAGTTGCCCGCGGCGATGGCCGTCAGCGATGCCTCGGCCGAAGCCCCGCCGACGTACCGCCTCTCGCTCGGCGATTACCACAAGCCGCTGGAACAGGTGCATCCCGGCTTTCCGGCGTTTCTGGGCGCCAGCGAACCGCGGATCGTCACGCCCCCCAGCGGCCCGGAGTCGTCCGGCCGCCGCACGGCTCTGGCACGCTGGCTGTGCCGGCCGGATCATCCGCTCACGGCACGGGTGATGGTCAACCGGCTGTGGCAGCATCACTACGGGCGGGGCATCGTGGCCACGGCCAATGACTTTGGCGCCATGGGCGAGCCGCCCACGCACGCCGACTTGCTCGATTGGCTGGCCGTCGAGTTTGTCGAGCGCGGCTGGAGCATCAAGGCGATGCACCGGCTGATGGTCACGTCGGCCGCGTATCGCCAATCGTCGCTCGTCGACCCGGACGATCCGGGCCAGGCCCTTGCGATGGAAATCGACCGGGCCAACCACTTGCTGTGGCACGCCCGCCGCCAGCGGCTCGAGGGAGAGGCGATTCGCGACGCGATGCTGCAACTCGCCGGCGACCTGCAACCGCGGATGTTCGGCCCCAGCGCCCGGCCGCGGCTTCCGGACGGTTTGGAAGGCAAGAGTGCCTGGCAGATGGACGACCAGCCGCAGGAGCGCAATCGCCGCTCGATCTACGTCTTCGCCAAGCGCAATCTGCGCTATCCGCTGTTCGAGATTTTCGACCAGCCCGACCTGCACAACAGTTGTCCGCAGCGGAGCACCACCACCACGGCCCCGCAAGCACTCGCCCTGCTCAACGGCGAGTTCTCGCTCGACGAGGCCCGGCGCTGGTCCGGGCGGTTGCTCCAGCGGCATGGCGACGATACGGAGTCGCTCGTGCGTGCGGCCTGGATCGAAGCTTTTTCGCACGAGCCGGCCGGCGAGCAGTTGCAAGCGGCCCTGGCATTCCTCGAACGACAAACCGCCGCGCTGGCCGCCGGCGGCGACGCCACGGCCGACGACTCGCTGCCGATTCCGTTGCCGGCGGACCAGGACCCGGCCCATTCGACGGCGCTGGTCGATTTTTGCCACGCGATTTTCAACTCCAACGAGTTTTTATACGTCGACTGACATGTCCGACCAGTTGCCCAACCGCCGACGACGCGTGCCGCACTTCGTGGCTCCCGTTTCGCGCCGCGATTTTTTGGCCCGGGCCGGGGCCGGTTTCGGCAGCGTGGCTTTGTCGGCGCTTTTGGCGCGACAGGTTCAGGCGAGTGCCGAACCGGCGGCGGACCGGGCGACAACCGCGCGGCAATCGCACTTTCCGGCCACGGCCAAGAGCGTCATCTGGTGCTTCCTCGACGGCGGCCCCAGTCACATCGATCTTTTCGATCCCAAGCCCCAACTCGACAAGCTGGCCGGGCGGCCGCTGCCTGATAGTTTCGATCGCCCGCTGACGGCCATGGGACGCACGGCCTTTACGCCGCTGATGGGCACGCAGCGGAAATTCGCCCAACACGGGGACTCGGGCATCTGGGTCAGCGATTGGTACCCCCAGATTGCCACCTGCGTGGATGACATCGCGGTCGTTCGCAGTTGCCATGCTGACGGCTTGAATCACGTGGGGAGCATTTGCCAGATGAACACCGGCAGCATCCTGGGCGGGCACCCGTCGCTGGGGGCCTGGTGCCTGTACGGACTGGGTACCGAAAGCGAAGACCTGCCCGGCTTCGTCGTGCTGACCGATAACGACAGCGGCCCGCCGGGCGGAAATCGCAATTGGGGCACCGGCTTCATGCCGGCCGCTTACCAAGGCACCCGGTTTCGCGACGGCAAAACGCCGATCCTCGATGTCGCCCCGCCAGAGTCGCTGGCCGCCGGGCGGCAGCGGCAAAAGCTCGACTACATCCAGGCGCTGAATCGCGATCATCGCGCGGCCCGCGGCGACGACGATCGGCTGGAAGCGCGGATCGCCAGCTACGAGCTCGCCTTCCGCATGCAGTCGGCGGCCCCCGAGGCAGTCGACCTGGCCGGCGAAACGGCCGAAACCCGCGCTCTGTACGGCCTGGATGACAAGCCACCGCGCGCAACGGGCGCAACTGCCTGTTGGCTCGGCGGCTGGTCGAGCGGGGCGTCCGCTGCGTGCAGCTCTACATGGGCTCGGGCAGCAAATGGGACGCTCACACGGACATGGAAGGCAATCATTCGGCCCGCTGCCTGGAAAGCGATCGGCCCATCGCCGGCTTGCTCAAGGACCTGAAGCGGCGCGGCATGCTGGACGAAACGTTGGTCGTCTGGGGGGGCGAGTTCGGCCGCACGCCGATGAGCGAAAGCGGCAACGGCCGCGATCACAACCCCTGGGGCTTTACCATCTGGATGGCCGGCGGCGGAGTTCGAGGGGGCATCACCTGCGGCACCACCGACGAGATCGGACTTTATGCAATTGAAAACCGAGCCCACGTCAACGACATCCACGGCACAATCCTGCATTTGCTCGGTCTCGACCACGAGCAACTCACCTTCATGCACAATGGCCGGGCCGAGCGGCTCACCGGCGTCGCCGGCCGCGTCATTCAAGACATCCTGGCCTGATGCCCGCGGGCCGCTGGCGGCTCTGGGCGTTGCCATCTTGTCTGTTTTGCTCTGCGCGGCTGCCTCTCGCACCGTCGCGGCGCCGCCGCGCAAGACCGCCGTCACCATTCGCGGCGACGATTTTTACATCAACGGACATCCGACCTACGAGGGCCGCACCTGGCACGGCCGGAGCGTCGAGGGCTTGCTGTTCAACTCGCGGATGGTGCAGGCCACGTTTGACGATTTGAACCCCCAGACGCGTCCCAACTGGTCCTATCCCGACGGACAACCGTTCGACGCGGCGCGCAACACCCGCGAATTCATCGCCGCGATGCCCCAGTGGCGCGACCACGGTTTGCTGGCCGTCGCGCTGAACCTGCAAGGGGGCAACCCGCGCGGCTACTCGGGCAAGCAGCCATGGCACAATTCGGCCATCGAGCCGGACGGCAGCTTGCGGGCCGATTACATGGCCCGGCTCGAACAGATCCTCGACGCAGCCGACGAGCAAGGCCTGGTCGTCATCTTGGGGCTGTTCTACTTCGGTCAGGACCAGCGGCTCGGCGGCGAGGCGGCCATCTTTCGCGCCGTCGATAGCGTGGTCGATTGGATCTACGGGCGTGGTTACCGCCACGTCCTCATCGAAGTCAACAACGAATGCAACGTGCGCTACGACCACGAGATTCTCCGCCCGGATCGGGTGCAGGAGTTGATCGAGCGCGTCAAGTCCCGCGAGCGCCGGATGCCGCGCCCGGCGAATTGGATCGCTTGCTGGTGAGCACCAGCTACGGGGGCGGCACGGTCCCCGGCGAGAACGTCGTCCGCAGTGCCGACTTCCTGCTCATGCACGGCAACGGCGTCTCGCGCCCCGAGCGGATCGCCGAAATGGTTCGCCAGGCGCGGGCCGTGCCCGGCTATCGGCCGATGCCCATCCTGTTCAACGAGGACGATCATTACGCCTTCGACCAGCCGGCCAACAACCTGCTGGCGGCCCTGGGCGAGCACGCCTCGTGGGGCTACTTCGACGGAGGCGAGAACAACTACCAGGACGGCTACCAGTCGCCGCCCGTCCGCTGGGCCATCAACACGCCGCGCAAACGCGCCTTCTTCACACTGGTCAGCCAGATCACCGGCGCAGGCGAGCAACCCGCAGGCCCGGTCTACCCCGGCAAGTCGTGGGAGCGAAAGTCGCTCACCGACGCGGGGTTCGACCCCGAAAAGCTGGCGGCCCTGGCCAAGTATGTCGGCGGCATCGGCTGCATCGTCCAGGATGGCTATCTGGTGTTTGAATGGGGCGGGGCCGATCGGCGGCTCGACGTGGCTTCGGCCTGCAAACCCTGGTTCACCCACTTTCTGTTCACGGCCATCGAAGACGGCAAGCTCAAGAGCGTCGACCAGCGGGTCGTGGACGTCGAGCCGCGGCTGGCCCCCTTGAACGCGGCCCTGGGCCACAAGGATCGTGACATTCGCTGGCGAAACCTGGCCATGCAAACGTCCTGCTACGGTGTCACCGAGCGACCCGGTACGGCGTACGACTACAGCGATTTCAACATGGCCCTGTTTTTCGACAGCTTGTTCTATGGCGTGTACGGCTCGTCGCTCGACCACGTGACTCTCGACGTACTGCATCCGCGATTGACCGACATCCTCCAGTGCCAGGACGATCCGCGGTTCAACGCCAAGGGACGGCTGGCCATTTCGCCGCGCGACTTCGCCCGATTCGGCCTGCTCTACCTGCGTCAGGGAAACTGGCGCGGCCGGCAGCTCCTCACGGCCGACCACGTGCACACGATTCTCAAGCATCCGCTTTCCAACGACATTCCCCGGACCGAAGGCGAATCGGCCGAAATGATTCCCGGCCAGCGCCTCGATCGGCGGCGGCAACAACCAGACCGACCACCTGGGCAGCTACAGCTTCGCCTGGTGGACCAACGGCGTCGACCGCCACGGCAAGCGGCACTGGCCCTCGGCGCCGGAGGATGACGTATGGCGCCTTGGGGCACAACGGCAAGCGGGCCATGGTCGTGATCCCCGAGCGGCAGTTGATCGTCGTCTGGAACGATTCGCGCGTGGACGGTCGCGAAATGGAGGATCGCGCGTTAGAGTTACTGCTGGCGGCGCAGCGAAAGCCTTGAGCACGACAGCCCGAGCACCAGAGCCATGCAACGCACCGATTCCGCGATCGAGGCAAATCCCATCTTCGAGCTTTACGCCGCCAAAACCCCCGGCTCGGCGCAGGCTGTATCGCCGGGCGGTCAATGTCTTTCCCGGCGGCGTGACGCACGACACGCGGTACTTGCAGCCGCACCCCTTATACGTCGACCGGGCGGCCGGCTCGCGCAAATGGGACGTCGACGGCAACGAGTTGGTCGACTACATCGGCGGCCACGGAGCGCTGCTCTTGGGGCACAACCATCCGCAAGTCATGGAAGCAGTGCGCGAGCAACTGGCCAAGGGCACTCACTTCGGCGCCAGCCACGAGCTGGAACTGAAGCTCGGCGAGCAAATCCAGAAGATGATTCCCTGCGCCGGCAAGGTCCGTTTCACCGGCTCGGGCACCGAGAGCACGCTGTTGGCGATTCGGCTGGCCCGGGCGTTTACCGGCAAGCGGAAGATCGTGCGGCTGGCCGGCCACTTTCACGGCTGGCACGACCAGGTGGCCTTTGCCGTGACGTCGCATTTCGACGGCTCGGTTCCGGCCGGCATCCTGCCCGGGGTGATCGGCGAAGCGGTCGTCTGCCCGCCGGGCGATGCGGCGGCGCTCGAGCGGATTCTCGACGAGCACGACGACGTGGCCGCGGTGATCTTCGAGCCCACCGGCGCCACCTTTGGCCTGGTCCCGCTGGCCGCCGAGTTTCTCACCAAGGCCCGCGAACTGACCGCCAGCCGCGGCGTGCTGCTCGTCTTCGACGAAGTGATCACCGGCTTTCGCGTCTCGCCCGGCGGAGCGCAGGCCCACTCGGGCGTGACGCCCGACCTGGCCACGTTCGCCAAGATCGTCGCCGGCGGCTTTCCCGGCGGAGCGGTGGCCGGGCGCAAGGACGTGATGGACGTGATGACCATGCGCGACGATCGGCGCTGGAACGTGGCCAATCGTGTCCCTCACCAGGGAACGTTCAACGCCAACCCCATCACGGCCGCCGCCGGCCTGGCCACGCTCACTCTGATCGCCGAGGGGGACTGGATCGCCCGGGCCAATCGGACCGCGGCCCTGCTGCGCGACCGGCTGAACGAAGTTCTCCGCCAGGTCGGCTCCAACTGGCTGGTGTACGGCGAGTTCTCCGGCTTCCACTTCTTCACCAACCCGCGGGGGCGAGATGTCACCGTGGCCGACATCTATTCCGGCGAGGTCACGCTCGAAGAGCTCAAAGGGGGCGGCGCCCCCTCGGTGATCCACCAGCTACGCTGCGGCCTGATCAACGGCGGAGCCGACATCTTCCCCTGGCCCGGCGGCTGCGTCTCGGCCGTCCACACCGAAGCCGACGTCGAGCAGACGGCCGCGGCCCTGCGCAGATGCTTGGAAGCGATCGAGCTGCCGAAGGGATAAGGAGCGGAAAGCCGAATCTGGGTGCCATGCTGGCTCGTCCATTATCGCACTCAGCCGCAAGCACTGCTGGGCAAAGCCGGCAGTGGCACATGACACTCGCTACTTTGCAGCCTTGCGACAGCGTCTAGTCTAGCGTGACGGTGTCGCAGGGCACGCCACGCTCTGCCGTTGCTCAGGCGTGGAACAGGAAGGGCTCTTCGCCGATTTGCGGAGCGTGCATCATCTCGGCCACCTGTTGCAACACCGCGAGAATCCGTTGGCGCTCTTCTTCGGATAGCATGACCAACTGCTGGCAGAAGCGGTCGCGGCAACAGGGGGGGCGAGTCGGCCGCCAGCCGACTTCCCTCTGGAGTGATGGCGGCAAGGACGGTGCGGCGATCCGATTCGGAGCGGACGGCGCGATCAGCCGCTGTTCCAGTCGATTCAAGATTCCCGTGACCGTCGGTTGACTCAGGTGCAAAGCGATCGCCAGCGCGCCGTTGGTTACGTTCTGGCCGGCTTCGATCTCGCGCAACGTGGCCAACTGAGGAGAAGTCAGCCCATATTGCTGCAAGAGCTGGCGAGACCAAACGTCAATGGCGTGGCTCGTGCGTCGCAGGGCGACGACGATCTGGTCTTCGAGAGACAACATTATGGGGGGTCCGTCTGGGCGACACCGTTGGGAATCATAGCATGCGAAGCACCCAGCGCCGATCCATAATCTTTGCGTAACGATGCAAAATCAAGCGACCGGAGGTTGTCGCCCCAACAACTCTTTCAGCCGGTCGACCAGCGCCGCCTGATCCGCGTGCAACAGCTCGCGAGCCAGGGCGAGGGGCACGAACTCCGCCCGATCAACCTCCCACGATGGCAGCTTGGCGTGCCCGCAGCTGGGGGCCCGGCAAATGCGTGGACGCGTTTGCTACTTTTCGTGTAGTCGATGAAGCCCAACGTCACCAGCGGCCCGGCCGTCACGCCGGTCTCTTCGAGCGTTTCGCGGCGGGCGGCGTCTTCCAGCGATTCGCCCTCGTCTGGTTTCCCCTTGGGAATGCTCCACGCGGCGTGCCGGTTGTAGTTGCCAGAAGGGTGCACGAGCAGCACCTCGAGCCCCTGCTCGCCGAGCTGGTAAATCAACGTGCCTGCAGATTCTTTCATGGCGCTTCCTGGCAGCGAACCCGTGCGCTTGCCGATGGCCTCGGTCACGATCAGCATATCGTCCACTTCCAGACGTGTCCGCAAGGTGTCGGCCAGTCGGGTGGCCGCCTCTTCGTCTTCGACGACTGCGAAGACCGTCGGCCCCCAGGAGCTTTGCCCGACGCCCTCGACGCCCAACTCGCGGACGGTCGCCACCAGCCGGGCGACCGTGGCGCCGGCGAAGGGTCCGCCTTGGCGGTTTGCGAAGCATGTGCCGGCCAGGTACCCGAAGCGGTACAGGCTGCGACTGAAAGCCTCGAATGCCCCGGCCCTGGCCGCGGGTAGCATCGCGTTTTCGACTTCTCGGTGCAACTCGCGCGTGACAGCGACCGGAACTGGCGGCAGTTCGCAAAACGCCCGCTGTTCGGCCTCACCCGCCAGCCCGCGCTCTCCCTGGCGCGAGACGAGCACGAACCGCCAGTCGCCGGGCAGCTCGACGTGCGCGTCGAGCGGCGCGAGCAATTTTTCGCTCGTTTTCCCCCTTCGACCAGCAACCCACCGTGCAGGAAGCCGTAGGTGCCGATCGCGGAGCGGGCGCCGCGACCGGTGGCGGCGGCCAGTTCCTGCGCGTTTTGCGGAGGTCGAGCGAGAAACGCGTTCAGGCCCGCCGCTACGGCCAGCGCCAGTTGCGTGCCGGTTCCCAGGCCGACGTGTTCCGGCGGCGCGGTGACAATCTCCAATCGGCAGGCCGGCAGCTCGGGCAGTTGCCACCGCCGGGCGAGACGTTCCACGACCGCTTCGCGGCCGGGCCATGGGGCCGCAGGTGGCGAAACGCTCGGCCGGGTCGATCCGCACTCGCAACCCCGGCCGAGCGACCATCACGCCCACGCCGCCGAACTGCGGCATCGCGGGCTGGCCGAAGGAAAACATCCCGAAATGCAGGCGGCTGGGCGCGGCGACTTCAACAGACGTGGGCATCAGAAAAACAGTCTGCTAGCGGTGGTCGGGTGGCCCCCGCGTTAATCGCGTGCTGACGGACAGCGCGCGTTTACGTAGGCCTTCAAGAACTCGAAGGCCCGCCGCTCGGCCGGCCCGCCCGTCTTTTCGACCATGACTTTCAACTTCTCAAATTGTGACAGGATTTCGCCGGCCGGCAAGAAATCGATGCGCGTGGCCAGGATGGCCGCCTCGAGCACGGCGTGTTTGCCCCGGTTGAAGCCAAAAAACTCACGAAGCGTCCCCCGGTCGACCACCTCGCAGACGATCCGGGTTCGTTCAGCGGCGTCGTCGAGCGAGCGGACGCGAAAGGCGTACCAGCGGCAGGCTCCGCTGAGGATGCGACCATCCACGGCCGCGGCCGGCGTCATCGGCGGCAGCGGATCGGGCGTGCCGACGGCCGCCCCGGCTAGCAGTTCGACGTCGTCGGTGACGTGGAACACGCCTTGGCCGGTGCGCTTCAGATTCTGGTACGTGGTCGACGTGCGATAGGGCTTGAGCACAAACTGGGTGAGCGGCGCGTCGACTTCTGGGCCCATCGGCGAGACGTTCACCGAGCCGTCGGCCGAAAGCGTGGTCACGATGCCTTCGAAAATCACGGCATGGCCCCCCGGAGCAATGCGTCCGCTGGGCGTCAAAACGTCACCGGCCGTGAGGGAAGCGCGGCGCGACTGCGCTTGACTCGGCCCGTTCGCTGGCGATATCGGGCACCGGTGCGGGCTCGGTCATGCCCGCCATGCGAAAAAACGCCGCCAACAGATCGAAACCCACGTCGGTCAAGATCGACTCGGGATGAAACTGCAGGCCCACGATCGGCAGCTCCCGATGGCTCACGGCCATAATCATGCCGTCGGCCGTCCAAGCCGTGACTTCCAGGTCGGCCGGCACGCTGTCTGGCTCGATGACCAGCGAATGGTACCGGCAAGCGACTAACGGGCTGGGTAACCCGGCAAACACGCTTTTGCCGGCGTGAAAGATCTCCGAAGCGCGGCCGTGCACGGCTCGGCCGCGCGGACGACCCGTCCGCCCAGCGCCGCGCCGATGGCCTGGTGCCCCAGGCAAATCCCCAGGATCGGCAGCTGGCCGGCCAGCTCGCGCACCACGGCCAGCGAACAGCCGGCTTCGTCGGGCGTGCAAGGCCCCGGCGACAGCACGACGGCTTGCGGCCCCAGCGCCGCGAGCTGCGTCGGGATCGATCGCGTCGTTGCGCACCACCCGCGTCGCGTGGCCGAGACGCTCGAAGTAGCTCGCCAGATTGAACACAAAGCTATCGTAGTTGTCGACCAGCAGGATCATGGATCGTGGGTGGCTCAAGGCCCGCAACAGGCCGGTGGCTTTGTGCCAGGTTTCTTCGTATTCGCGCTCGGGGACCGATTGGGCCACGATACCACCGCCGACCGGCGCCTGCCACCAGCCGCCGGCGGCCGTGATCGTGCGGATCAGGATGCTGGTGTCCAGCGTGCCGTCGAAGCCCAGGTAGCCGAGCGAGCCGCAGTAGGCGCCGCGGGCGGTCGGTTCCAGCTCGGCGATGATTTCCATGGCCCGCACCTTGGGGCGCCGGTGATCGAGCCGCCGGGAAACGCCGCCCGCACCAGGTCGAGCGCCGTGCGACCATCGGCCAGCGTGCCGCGCACGGCCGACACCAGGTGCTGCACGAAGTCGTAGCTCTCCAGCCGGCACAGCTCGGTCACGCGGACGGATTCGGGCTGGCAGACGCGCGACAGGTCGTTGCGCAGCAGGTCGACGATCATCACGTTTTCGGCCCGGTCTTTTTCATTTTGCAGCAGCTCGTCGCCGGCAAAAAGATCGGCCTCGGGCCGGGCCGTGCGGCTGCGGGTGCCCTTGATCGGCCGGGCTTCGACCTGCCGGTCGCGGACTTGCAGAAACCGCTCCGGCGAAGCGCTGGCGATTTGCGTGTCGCCCAGATCGAAGTAGCCGGCGAACGTGGCCGGATTGCGGCGCCGCAATCGCAGGTACAGGCTCACCGCGTCGTCGGCGGCCGGAAACAGCAGCCGCTGGGCGATGTTCACCTGAAACACGTCGCCGGCGTGAATGTACTCGATCGCGCGGCGAATGGCCGCCAGGTAATCCTCGGCGGAGAAATTGCTCGACAAGCCCCGCCGGGCCCGGCACGGGGAATTGCGGGCGCTCGACACGCCAGCGGCAAGCGATCGTGCCGCGGGTCGATTGGCAGGGGCGTCGCCACCGTGGCGTTGCGGCTTCAGCCAGTTGCGGAATTGGTCCAGGCGCTGGGCGGCGCGGCGGCGGCGTGCGGCGGGCTCGGTTTCGGGGAAGCCTTGCGAGATGATCCAGGCCCGGCGCTCAGGTGATCGACGGCCAGCACGACGTCGTACAGTCCGATGGCCAGCGCCGGCATGCCGAAACTCGTCGAAGGCCGGCGGGCGGCAGTCGTTCCAGCGAGCGGCCCAGGTCGTAGCTCAACAGTCCGGCGGCGCCGCCTTGAAACGGCGGCAAGCCCGCGATCGTCGACGTGCGAAAGGGCGGCGAGCTCGCTGCGAGCTCCGCCAGAGCGTCGGAGCCGTCGGCGGGAACTTCGAGATAGTCGAACGGGTCGGCGGCCAGAAACGAGTAGCGTCCCAGCGCGGATCGCGCCGCGCGCTGTCGAGAAACACGCAGTGCGGCCGCCGCGCCAAGCGAACGAACGCCTGCTTCGAGGTCGAGGTCGCGGATCGCAAGGCTCGACCAGGCAGCCGCCGGCCGCGTCGGAGATTCGATCGAATAGCGGCGTCCGCTCGCTCAAGTGGAAGGCTCTTCGGTGCGGAGGGCGGCGTGCCGGACGCGTCGCTGGCCGTTGCTTCCGCCCGCGAGCCAGCCGGTGGAATTGTTCGGCGCGGGTCAAGAAACCCCAGTCGAGCGCGCTCGTCCTGGCGATAGTCCTTGCCGAGCGTGAGCGCGGTGACGGCCTTGGCCATCTCGTAGCCGAGGTAGAAGGCGTGCGCGGCATCGGCGGCACGTCCGCGGTGCGAGCTTGTCGAACAGCGCGAACGGATCGGTGTCGCTCTCGTGCAGGCCGGCGGAGACGGCGTGCAGCGGGCCCTCTTCGGCAAAGATGCGGTAGTTGTGGTCCTTGATTTCGCGGCCAGATGGTCGAGCGCCTCGTCGCCGTACGTGCGGCACTTCGGCGTCGCGGAGCATGACCAGCCGCGGCTCCAGTCGCTTGGGCAGCACGCGGTGCTGATCGGCATAATGCACGAGCCGCCGGGCCAGGTCGCATTCGCGCACGCTAGCTGCGGGCCCAATTGATCACCTGCGGTCGTGAGCACGCTGTGAATGGCCAGCTCCTGGCAGAAGCCCAGCAGCAGAACGTTGATCGCGGCCGAATCGGCGTCGGTCAGTTCGGTGAGGTTGCCGATGCCCATCATCATTTCGGCATCGGGATAGCGGCGGCGCACGTCAAAATAGCGTCCCAGGCTGGCGGCAAAGCCAAAGCCGATCGGCTCCAGCATCGGATCGATCCGCAGCGGCACGCGCGGTCGGCCAGCAACTCGACGGTTTCGTCCAGCCCGGCGAGCGTCGCCGGATCGTCGGGCACGGCGACCACCTCGCAGCCCCAATCGGCGGCCGCGTGGCGGTTGGCGCTGTTGACGCTCAAGGACCAGCTCGGCGCCAGCGCGACGGCCGGCGCGATTTCGCGCGACGTTCATGCTGTCGATCGAGACCCGGTGGCCGTCGTCGACGAGCGCGCGCGACCGCCTGGCCCGCACCGGTCCACGGTTCGCCGGGATCGCAGCCGACGTCGATCACGTCGGCCCCATCGCGCCGCAGCCGGGCGGCCTCGGCCAGGAAGTCCGCCAGCGACAGCCGCGGGGCGTGGTTGATCTCGGCCAGGATCTCGATGTCGTAGGCGCCGTAGTCCTCGGCCGGCTGCTGACCGAAGAACTCCGGCAAGCGGCGCAGGTCGCGCGGACCGCGCTCGACCGGCACGCCGGCCGCTGCCTCGACGACCTCAACTCCCCTGGCAATAGCCGGGCAAGCAGGATGCGCGAGTGCCCGGCGGAACGCGTAGGCGGGGCGCGATCCAGTCGGTCGTCATCAGCGCGGCCACGGTGATGCCCAGCACGTCGATCGAGTAGTCGAAACCCATCGCGCGCGGCCGGCCAGCCGGCGAGCAGGCCCGCAGGGAGTGTTCCGCCAGACGTCCGGTGACGAAATGAATGCGTTCGCTCATGCGGCTTCAGGAGTGTTTGAACCCGCCGTTGACGTTCAGCGTTTGTCCGGTGATGAAGGCGGCCGC
>CAVQEL010000036.1:0-195674 GCA_963711515.1 uncultured Planctomycetota bacterium
GGCGGCGCCGGCCAGTGCTCGTCAGGCCTTTGGTCTGGGTGGTCAAGCCGCCGGGCCATCGATCGTCATCAGAAACTCAAGCGCCGCGCGCCCGTGCCGGACAGGGTCCCGTTTTGCACCAGCTTGACGGCGTCGCGGTAGGTTTGGAATTGCGACGCGGCGACGGCAACGGGCTTCCGCCGCGGCCCCGAAGATGGTCGAACCACCCGCCGCGGCTGGCCCGGCGTCCGTCTCCAGGCTCAAGAGCGTGACGGCCCCCTCGAAGACTTCGTCGCCGGCCGTGTTGACCGCCAGGGCCACGACGCCGTTGACCGTCGACGAAAACGGATGGTGCCGCTCGCGACACTGGCCAGAACCGCTTTCTGCGACAATACGACGGCGTCGTGGTAGGTCTGATTTCCTTTGGTGGTGACGCTGGGCGTGGCGTTCGCTGCACCGGCGATGTTGAACCTGGCCGCGCCGCCTCGGTGGCTGGCGTCATCGTCGTCGCCAGGCTTGCCAGGGATCCATATTTCCGATGCGTCCGTTGAACTGTTCGTCGCCGGCCGGTTCACCACCAGCGCGAAGCTGCCGTTGACGGTCGACTCGAAGGTGATCGTGCCCGTCCCGGCCACCGCCGCGATCGCCGTTGCGCGCGGCGCGGCATCGCCGCCGCGCAGCGCGTCGACGACTCGCAGCATGTCGCGGGGTGAGATCGTGCCGCTGCCGTCGACGTCGAAAACCAGTCCGACGCTCCAGGCGTGCCGGCGAGTGCGTTGTCGCCCGTGGCGCAGCAGTCCCTCGATGAGCAACAGGACGTCGCGGGCTGACGCCACCCGAATCGCTGACGTCGAACCGATTGCGGATTCTGCCAGGGGGAGTGCCAACTGCCAAGGCGTCGGCCGCCACGAGCAGCGGCACCACGGAGACGTCGGTCAAAACCGTATTGCGGAGCAATTCCACCGCGTCGTTGTACGTTTGTTTGCCGCTGGCGGCCACGCTGGGCCTCGCATTCCCGCTCCCGCAACGTTAAACACGACCTGGCCGCCGCGTCGAGCGGAATCATCATCGGTGTCTAAACTTGCCAGCGGATTGGTGAGTCCCGACCCGTCCGTTGAAATGCGCGCCACGGCCGAGTCCACCACCAGGGCAAAGAGCCCGTCAATCGGCGACCGAATGTGATCGTGCCCGCGGCGGTGCGGGTCAGACGGCGTTGTTAAGTATCGCACCGCGTCGTTCAGGGTTCCAGGCCGCTGGTGGCGAACGCCGGGCGTCCCGTTGGCTGCCGGCGACGTTAAAGTTCGTTTTGCCGCCCCGCCGGGCCGGGTCGTCGTCGGTCTTCAGGCTTGCCATTGCACCGGTGAGCGTCCTGACCCGTCCGTTGAACTGCTCGTCGCCGGCCGTGTTCACCACCAGGGCAAAGAGGCCGTCGATCGTCGACGCGAACGTGATCGTGCCGCCGCCCGTGCTGGTGAGCACGGTGTTATCGAGCAGTTGCACCGCGTCGTTGTAGGTTTGCAGGCCGCTGGTGGCGACGCTGGAATTCGATTTGCGCTGCCGGTGACGTTAAAATTCACCTTGCCGCCCCGTCGGGCCGGGTCGTCATCGGTTTTCAAGCTCGCCTAGCGCACCGGTGAGCGTTCCCGACCCGTCGCCGTTGAACTGCTCGTCACCGGCCGAGTTCACCACCAGGGCAAAGAGGCCGTCAATCGTCGACGCGAATGCGATGTGCCGCCGCCCGTGCTGGTTACCACGGTGTTATCGAGCAGTTGCACCGCGTCGTTGTAGGTTTGCAGGCCGCTGGTGGCCACGCTAGGCGTCCCGTTCGCGGCTGCCGGCGACGTTAAAATTCGCTTTGCCGCCCCGTCGGGCCGGGTCGTCATCGGTTTTCAAGCTCGCCTATACGCACCGGTGAGCGTCCCGACCCGTCCGTTGAACTGCTCGTCACCGGCCGAGTTCACCACCAGGGCAAAGAGGCCGTCAATCGTCGACGCGAACGTGATCGTGCCGCCGCCCGTGCTGGTTACCACGGTGTTATCGAGCAGTTGCACCGCGTCGTTGTAGGTTTGCAGGCCGCTGGTGGCCACGCTAGGCGTCCCGTTGGTGCTGCCGGCGACGTTAAAATTCGCTTTGCCGCCCCGTCGGGCCGGGTCGTCGTCGGTCTTCAGGCTCGCCAGCGCACCGGTGAGCGTCCCGACCCGTCCGTTGAACTGCTCGTCGCCCGCCGAGTTCACCACCAGGGCAAAGAGCCCGTCAATCGTCGACGCGAACATGATCGTGCCCGCGGCCGTGCTGGTGAGCACGGTATTATCGAGCAATTGCACCGCGTCGTTGTAGGTTTGCAGGCCGCTAGTGGCCACGCTGGGAGTGCCGTTTGCGCTGCCGGCGACGTTAAAATTCACCTTGCCGCCTCGTCGGGCCGGGTCGTCGTCGGTCTTCAAGCTCGCCAGCGCACCGGTGAGCGTCCCGACCCGTCCGTTGAACTGCTCGTCACCGGCCGAGTTCACCACCAGGGCAAAGAGCCCGTCAATCGTCGACGCGAATGTGATCGTGCCCGCGGCGGTGCTGGTCAGCACGGTGTTGTCAAGTAATTGCACCGCGTCGTTGTAGGTTTGCAGGCCGCTGGTGGCGACGCCGGGCGTCCCGTTGCGCTGCCGCCGACGTTAAAATTCACCTTGCCGCCCCGTCGGGCCGGGTCGTCGTCGGTCTTCAAGCTGACGAGCGGATTGGTGAGCGTTCCCACGTTCCCGTTGAACTGCTCGTCACCGGCCGAGTTCACCACCATGGCGAAGAGGCCGTCAATCGTCGACGCGAACGTGATCGTGCCCGCGGCGCGTGCTGGTGAGCACGGTATTATCGAGCAATTGCACCGCGTCGTTGTAGGTTTGCAGGCCGCTGGTGGCCACGCTAGGCGTCCCGTTCGCGCTGCCGGCGACGTTAAAATTCGCCTTGCCGCCCCGTCGGGCCGGGTCGTCGTCGGTTTTCAAGCTGACGAGCGGATTGGTGAGCGTCCCGACCCGTCCGTTGAACTGTTCGTCACCGGCCGAGTTCACCACCAGGGCAAAGAGGCCGTCAATCGTCGACGCGAATGTGATCGTGCCCGCGGCGGTGCTGGTCAGCACGGTGTTGTCAGTAATTGCAGCGCGTCGTTGTAGGTTTGCAGGCCGCTAGTGGCCACGCTGGGAGTGCCGTTGGCGCTGCCGGCAACATTAAAATTCGCCTTGCCGCCCCGTCGGGCCGGGTCGTCGTCGGTCTTCAGGCTCGCCAGCGCACCGGTGAGCGTCCCGACCCGTCCGTTGAACTGCTCGTCACCGGCCGAGTTCACCACCAGGGCGAAGAGGCCGTCAATCGTCGACGCGAACGTGATCGTGCCCGCGGCCGTGCTGGTGAGCACGGTATTATCGAGCAGTTGCACCGCGTCGTTGTAGGTTTGCAGGCCGCTGGTGGCTACGCTAGGCGTCCCGTTGGCGCTGCCGGTGACGTTAAAATTCGCTTTGCCGCCCCGTCGGGCCGGGTCGTCGTCGGTCTTCAGGCTGGCGAGAGCACCGGTGAGCGTCCCGACCCGTCCGTTGAACTGCTCGTCACCGGCCGAGTTCACCACCATGGCGAAGAGGCCGTCAATCGTCGACGCGAACGTGATCGTGCCCGCGGCCGTGCTGGTGAGCACGGTATTATCAAGTAATTGCACCGCGTCGTTGTAGGTTTGCAGGCCGCTAGTGGCGACGCTGGGAGTTCCGTTTGCGCTGCCGGCGACGTTAAAATTCGCTTTGCCGCCCCGTCGGGCCGGGTCGTCGTCGGTCTTCAGGCTCGCCACGCACCGGTGAGGTCCCGACCCGTCCGTTGAACTGCTCGTCACCGGCCGAGTTCACCACCAGGGCAAAGAGCCCGTCGATCGTCGACGCGAACGTGATCGTGCCGCCGCCCGTGCTAGTGAGCACGGTGTTATCGAGCAGTTGCACCGCGTCGTTGTAGGTTTGCAGGCCGCTGGTGGCCACGCTAGGCGTCCCGTTCGCGCTGCCGGCGACGTTAAAATTCGCTTTGCCGCCCCGTCGGGCCGGGTCGTCGTCGGTTTTCAAGCTGACGAGCGGATTGGTAAGCGTCCCGACCCGTCCGTTGAACTGCTCGTCACCGGCCGAGTTCACCACCAGGGCAAAGAGGCCGTCGATCGTTGACGCGAACGTGATCGTGCCGCCGCCCGTGCTGGTTACCACGGTGTTATCGAGCAGTTGCACCGCGTCGTTGTAGGTTTGCAGGCCGCTGGTGGCCACGCTAGGCGTCCCGTTCGCGCTGCCGGCGACGTTAAAATTCGCTTTGCCGCCCCGTCGGGCCGGGTCGTCGTCGGTCTTCAGGCTCGCCAAGCGACCGGTGAGCGTCCCGACCCGTCCGTTGAACTGCTCGTCACCGGCCGAGTTCACCACCATGGCGAAGAGGCCGTCAATCGTCGACGCGAACGTGATCGTGCCCGCGGCCGTGCTGGTGAGCACGGTATTATCAAGTAATTGCACCGCGTCGTTGTAGGTTTGCAGGCCGCTAGTGGCGACGCTGGGAGTTCCGTTGCGCTGCCGGCGACGTTAAAATTTGCTTTGCCGCCCCGTCGGGCCGGGTCGTCGTCGGTCTTCAGGCTCGCCAGCGTCACCGGTGAGCGTCCCGACCCGTCCGTTGAACTGCTCGTCACCGGCCGAGTTCACCACCAGGGCAAAGAGCCCGTCAATCGTCGACGCGAACGTGATCGTGCCGCCGCCCGTGCTGGTGAGCACGGTGTTGTCGAGCAATTGCACCGCGTCGTTGTAGGTTTGCAGGCCGCTGGTGGCCACGCTGGGCGTCCCGTTCGCGCTGCCGGCGACGTTAAAATTCGCTTTGCCGCCCCGTCGGGCCGGGTCGTCGTCGGTCTTCAAGCTGACGAGAGGATTGGTGAGCGTTCCCACGTTCCCGTTGAACTGCTCGTCACCGGCCGAGTTCACCACCAGGGCAAAGAGGCCGTCAATCGTCGACGCGAACGTGATCGTGCCGCCGCCCGTGCTGGTGAGTACGGTATTATCGAGCAATTGCACCGCGTCGTTGTAGGTTTGCAGGCCGCTGGTGGCGACGCTGGGCGTCCCGTTCGCGCTGCCGCCGACGTTAAAATTCACCTTGCCGCCCCGCCGGGCCGGGTCGTCGTCGGTTTTCAAGCTGACGAGCGGATTGGTAAGCGTCCCGACCCGTCCGTTAAACTGCTCGTCACCGGCCGAGTTCACCACCAGGGCAAAGAGCCCGTCAATCGTCGACGCGAATGTGATCGTGCCGCCGCCCGTGCTGGTGAGCACGGTGTTGTCAAGTAATTGCACCGCGTCGTTGTAGGTTTGCAGGCCGCTGGTGGCCACGCTGGGCGTCCCGTTCGCGCTGCCGGCGACGTTAAAATTCGCTTTGCCGCCCCGTCGGGCCGGGTCGACGTCGGTTTTCAAGCTGACGAGCGGATTGGTGAGCGTCCCGACGCGTCCGTTGAACTCCTCGTCACCGGCCGAGTTCACCACCAGGGCAAAGAGCCCGTCAATCGTTGACGCGAATGTGATCGTGCCGCCGCCCGTGCTGGTTACCACGGTGTTATCGAGCAGTTGCACCGCGTCGTTGTAGGTTTGCAGGCCGCTAGTGGCGACGCTGGGCGTCCCGTTCGCGCTGCCGGCGACGTTAAAATTCGCTTTGCCGCCCCGTCGGGCCGGGTCGTCGTCGGTTTTCAAGCTGACGAGAGGATTGGTGAGCGTTCCCACGTTCCCGTTGAACTGCTCGTCACCGGCCGAGCTCACCACCAGGGCAAAGAGGCCGTCAATCGTCGACGCGAACGTGATCGTGCCGCCGCCCGTGCTGGTGAGTACGGTATTATCGAGCAATTGCACCGCGTCGTTGTAGGTTTGCAGGCCGCTAGTGGCGACGCTGGGCGTCCCGTTCGCGCTGCCGCCGACGTTAAAATTCGCTTTGCCGCCCCGTCGGGCCGGGTCGTCGTCGGTTTTCAAGCTGACGAGCGGATTGGTAAGCGTCCCGACCCGTCCGTTAAACTGCTCGTCACCGGCCGAGTTCACCACCAAGGCAAAGAGCCCGTCGATCGTCGACGCGAATGTGATCGTGCCGCCGCCCGCGCTGGTTACCACGGTGTTATCGAGCAGTTGCACCGCGTCGTTGTAGGTTTGCAGGCCGCTGGTGGCCACGCTAGGCGTCCCGTTCGCGCTGCCGGCGACGTTAAAATTCGCTTTGCCGCCCCGTCGGGCCGGGTCGTCATCGGTTTTCAAGCTGACGAGCGGATTGGTGAGCGTCCCGACGCGTCCGTTGAACTCCTCGTCACCGGCCGAGTTCACCACCAGGGCAAAGAGCCCGTCAATCGTTGACGCGAATGTGATCGTGCCGCCGCCCGTGCTGGTGAGCACGGTGTTATCAAGTAATTGCACCGCGTCGTTGTAGGTTTGCACGCCGCTAGTGGCCACGCTGGGCGTCCCGTTGGCGCTGCCGGCGACGTTAAAACGCACTTTGCCGCCAAAGTGATTAATGTCATCATCGGTCTTCAGGCTCACGAGCGGAGCGATCAACGTTCCTACCCGTCCGTTGAACTGTTCGTCGCCGGCCGTGTTCACCGCCAGGGCGAAGAGGCCGTCGATCGTCGACGCGAAGGTGATCGTGCCGCCGCCCGTGCTGGTCAGCACCGTGTCCTTCAGCAGCGTCACGGCGCCGTCGTAGCGTTGCAACCCGCTGGTGGTGACCGTCTGCCCGTTGAGATTCACGGGCCCCAAAACCACCAGCGAGGCCAATTCCAGGGCCGGGTTGATCGTGACGCTTGTTCCGCCCAGCACCAGGTTGACGTTGCTGAGGGCGCCGAGCCCACGAGGTCGGCGTCGGTGAGAATCACGGTTCCGCGATCGGACTGGATCGTGTAATTGACCGGGACGCCGGCCCCGAACTGGTTCGGACCGGTAACGGTGGGCAGGTCGGCGTCCGTCACGTTGACGTCTTGTTCGAGCATGAAGTTGGCGGAGATGTCCCGGCGCCCGTACCGAGAAAAGTGGCTCCTGCGACGTTGAAACTAGCGGTGGGAGTCGCGGCACTGTTGCCCGCCCGCAGCGATATCGTTGTCGAGCTGAGTTTCGGAGAACCGCCGAACGCCAGGTTGCCGGTGCCGTCGTTGCCGGCGTGGACGGAGATCGACGTCGTGGCGGTCAAGTCGTCGCTGATCGTAACATCGCCGGACATGTCGATGTCGATCGTGTCGGCCGCGATGGCGGCGTTGGCGGTAAAGTCGACACCAGTGGACGAAAAGCTGCCGCCGAAAGTGTCGACCGGCGCGTTGATGATGACGTTGGCACCGGCGGTGAGCGTAACGTTGAGCGCAAATCCGGTGGATCCTGAAAGGGGCGCATGGACGTCGATGGCGCCGGCGGCCACCAACGTCAGACTTGGCGTGCCTGAGCCGGCGCTGCGGGTGATCGAGTCGACCACGGTGATATTGCCGGCCTGCCCGCCCGTCGTGCCGGTGGTGATGACGACGCTGGTTCCCGAATTAAGCGATGTCTGGATCGAACCGCGGTTGACGACGGCATCGTCGGCCGTGGGGACGAACGTATCGGGATCGCCCCCGTCAAAGGTTCCTCCCGAGGTCGTCATGTCCTTGATCGAGACGTTTCGCGGATCGAGCAACCACGTGCCGGCCTCGCCGGCCGGGCTGCCGGCGTCGACTTCGCCGTGGGGGTCACCAGGAGGCCCAGGTGTCCCGACGTTTCGATCATCCCTCCGTCGCCACCGAATTCGCCCCCCCGGGCGCGGATGGTCGTCTGGCTGATGCGCGTGTCGAGCTCGGACCAGACAATCACCCGGCCGCCGTTGCCCGCGTCCGCGCCGCTGGCGTCGATGACGCTGTAATGGATGATATCGGTGCGATCCGCCGGGGCATGAGCCCCGAGCCTTGCGGTCCGCCGCCGATCAGGACGTCTCCTCCGCCGTTTCCGTGGCCAGAATCTGCGCCGCGTC
Organism: uncultured Planctomycetota bacterium; assembly: GCA_963711515.1. GTDB lineage: Bacteria > Planctomycetota > Planctomycetia > Pirellulales > PALSA-1355 > CAVQEL01. Next base: position 7,966 of record CAVQEL010000036.1, read on the forward strand.
GAGCGTGATTTCTGGCCGACAATCTCGACGTGGCCGCCGGCGCGATCGGACCTCGCCGCCGCGGAGACGTCCAACGTGCCGCCCAGGTAAGTCGATCCCGAGCTTCCGCTGCCCAGGCGAATCGTGCCCGAGGGCGCGACAATGTCACCGCGGACGTCCAGCGACTGCTCGCCGAAAAAATCGACGCTGGCGGCCGAGACCAGCCCCTCGACCTCAACGCTGGGGGCCCGAAACTGCAACGACTCTGTGGCCCGCAGACTGCCTTCGATGCGCAGTTCGGCTGCGCGGACGATAACGGACAGGCTGCCGAGCGTGGAGTCGCCGGTGAACACCACTCGGTCGTCCCCCGCTCCGCCGTCGAACTCAATCGCGGTCACGCCGCGATACGTGATCGCGCCGCCCGCCAGACCGCACTCGACCGTGTTGCCTTCCGGCCCTAAGGACGTGTGAATCTCGACCACGTCGTTTTGGCTGTCGCCGGCGAGCGAGAGCACGCCGCCGTCCAGGGCGCCGGAGATCGTTAGCAGGTCGCGGCGTTCCAGCGCCTGGATTCCCGCGCGGCGATGCGACGGTTGATCGAGCCGGTGGCTCCCGCGGCGGCGCCACGCTCGCGCAGGAAGGTTCGCTAGGCCGCTTCGTTGCCGCAAGCTCATGGTTGCCGAGCCTCGATGAAAAACCGAACCGTGGCCGGACGGTCGCTCTTGCGGTCATGATTCCGCCATGCATTAGGGTGCCCTGCAACGCGGACGCCGGGCGGGCGTACGACGCCGGCGCCTGAATCTCGGGCGTCAGGTTGGTAGGCCCTTTTGACGATGGCCGTGCCGTGTTGGTCGCACCTGCCGCAAGAGGCAGGGTCTATCCTAGTTGGGGCCTGTGGCATCAACAAGGATTCCGACGGCCCGGAATGGACGGTTTGTTGCGCATCGACAACACGCCCGAAGTCGTTGCCGGCCAGCGGTCTGGGAGGCCGGCCATCGGCCACCACGGTCCGCCGTCGGCGAGTCAACCGGCGGGGGCCGCGGGCCCGCCCGGCAAAGCGACCGGAAGACCCGCTCTAGTTGCGCGGCAGTACCTGCTCGCCCAACTTGTAGTGAAAGGCGCCTTCTTCCAGCGCGTCGCGCGGGGTGACCTTCACGACGCAGTTTTGCAACGCGGTGCCGCGCGGGAACACAAACCGGTGCTCGCCGGCGGAATAGTCGTGAATCACCTTGATCGCCCCGGCTCCGTCCTGCGAAAACGCTTCCACCTTGATGCGGCCGGGTCGGTAGGTGTCGGCGGCCGGATCGACGGGCGTTTCCTTGACCACCACGCCGTCGAGACCCGTCGCGTTGGCGTTGTCTCTGGCGATGTCCTTGACGATCGTGGCCCGCAGTCTCGCGCCGGCCGACTCGATGCCGTCTCCTTCGACGAGCTCGCCGACGCGCTTCGTTTCCGCGGTGGTCGGTTGCATCTTGAACCAGAGCTCGATCGCCGCTTTGCGGCACGTGGGTGGGAATTCCGGCACCTGGCAGGCCAGCACCGGCACGGGCCGTTGCGACTTGAAATTCATATCGCAGAAGTGATACGTCTGGGCGGCGGCGTTATCGTCTGCCAGCGGCGTGACGTCGACCCAGGCTTCGGCCGGCCGCTGGGTAAACACGGTCGGTACGGAGTTTTGAATCGAGACGTAGAACCTGGCCCAGCCGGCTACGCCGGGAGCGTCGGGTATGTGGGAACAAACTCGGAACGTGTCGCGGCGAGCATCCCCCGGGACGGACACGACCTCCAACGGCTTGGGCTCGTCCCGCTCGTAGGGATCGAATTTCAACGCCCCGTTTTCCAGGGTCAATTCCAAGGCCTCGTCGCCTTCGAGCCAGACGTCGGCCGTGGGCGAATGCTCCAGTCCCAGGACTTTCACGTCATAGTGCGTCTTGGCGGAGGGGGCCGGGGTGACCTTCACCGTCTGGTTCAGCGGCGCCCGGTAACTTTGTGATGACGTCCCCACGGCGGCGACTTCGAAGTCCGGCGGGCTCAACGATTTCTCCAGTTGCGCCAGCAGTTCAGCGGCGTTGGACGTGGGAAAGAACTCGCCGCCTGTCATTTGCGAGATATCCTTCATATCCTGCACGTCAGACTTATCTTTCTTGCGTTGAGGGTCTTGAGGGTCTTGAGGTATATCGAATTCTTTGCCAATGCCGATGATATCCAGCCGCATTTTTTTGTGTTGGGCGAACAGGCGTTTCAGATCGAGGGCCAGCACCGGTTTCTGCGGGAGCCGCTCGGGCTTGTCCTGATTGTTGACGCCATCGGTAATGGCCACGATGCGCTGGATCGTCCGATCCGCCCGGTCATCGAGGTGCTTCACCACGTCCTGGATGGCCAGGTAAAGAGGCGTCGCTCCAAAGGCAGCCAGGTCGGACTCCGTCAACAGTTTTGTCGCTTCCTTGAGTCTTTCCTCCGTAAACCTGCCAACCTTAAGGACGATCTTCTCGTCCATGCCCGGAAACCAGATGCGCTGTTCTTTGCTTTTGATGGCAAACGGCGACTGGATGGTTTTATACTTGGTGGGTTCGGCGGGTGCGGGAATCAGGTGATTGTTTTCGTTGACGGCGAAGTTCTCCCGATGCCCGTAGAGGCAAAGCCCCACCTGGAAGTTGTACCCGTGCAGGCGTTGGAGACCTTCCAGGCGTTGGAGAATCGTCAACAGCACCGACTTTCCTGCTTCGAAGCGCGCTTGCTGGACGCCATTCATGAGCACGTCTTTATTCAGTCCCATGCTCCCGGAACAGTCGAAGATGAACATGACGCTGATCGGCAGCGTCCCCTTGCCGCGGACGACTACCGTCGGCTCGAACACCGGCACGTCGGGCGTGTACTCGATCGGCACCCCGCGCTCGACGACTGCCAACGGTTGGAGATACTCGTGGCCGCGATAAAAGGCCACGCTTTTCGGAGCCGGCCCGGGCGACAGCCAATCGGCGGCCGACATCACGTAAACGGGCGGCAAATCGACGGCGCTTGCCTGGGACGCATCCGCGACGTCAAAGCCGATCCGTTTGAACGACTCCGGCTTGCCGCTGTCACGTTTGAGGGGGACGATCTGCCGACCCGACTCAACGGCTTCTTGTTGCAGGTAGGCCGCCGCGATTCCCTCGGGCACGCCGGCCGCTAGATCGGCGTGCAGCAGCAGTTGGGTCCATTGGTTGTCGCGGCCGATCTCCACGGGACTCACGGTGCCGACTTGCAGCGGCCGAGCAGCCGCGCTGACGAGCGATGCCAACCGCCTCCGGCACGGTGCGCGTAGTGGCTCCGACTGGTCACTGTCGTCGAGCAGTTCGGCTTTCGCCAGGCAATCTTCGGCGACGGTGCGAAAATACGGCGCGTCGCTGGGTCCCCAAAAGTCCTCCATCGCCCGCTGGCAATCGAGGAGCATCAACTGCTGAAGGTCGAAGCCGTACAAGTGGACGCTCGGGTTGAGCTTGTCGTCAGGACGATAGAGACCCACAACCGATCGCAAGGCGCGGTCGGCCTGGCTCCAGGGAGCGCGGATTTCTCCGGCACGACGATCGCCCGGCTCGCTCGCGGCGGCCGCCGAAGCCTGCGCGGTCAAGCTTTGAACGGGCGCGGCAGGCACCTTGAGAACTTGATCGGCCCGCTTCAGCCGGTTGCGGATGATCCCCCCCTGGGCGGCCAGCAAACCGACGATCTCTCGCCGCGACGTGTTCTCGGCGTCGGGTCGGGGCTGGGGCAGCTTTTCGTCCGCGGGGGCAAACGGACTGAGCAACGTCAAAATCGGATGCCCAGACACGTCGCTCGTGCTGATGGCCTCCGGCGAGGTCGACGTCGCCTGCCCCGGCGACGCGGAATCGTCCAGCTCGTAAGCGTGGCGATTGGCCACCTGAGTTTCGGTGTCTTTCAGATTGTCGTCCAGCGTCGCGTGTTGTCGCTGACGCAGCTTCTGGCGCTCCTCGGCCGTCAAGGTGGGCAGGGCCAGCAGACGCTCGGCACCCACCACGCGTTCCTGGTGGCCGGCCTGGCTTAGCAGGTTCTGATAATAGGCGGCCAACGTGGTGGCCATGTCGGCTTGCACTTTCGCGACGGTGTCGCGCGGCTTTTTCCAACCGTCGTCCTGGCCGTTCTTGACGATGCTCTGGTCCAACTCCGCCGACAACTGGTGCAGGCCCGCGACCTCGTTTTTCAGGTCGTTCCAACGGGTTTTGATCAGGCCGCGAGAAATAGCCGCTTCCAAACCGCCCGGCGCGATTCGTTCGAGCCACAACCATTCGGCCACGTAGGGCGCTTCGGCAAAACCACGGTCGCGCAGGTCGAAGGCCTGGCTGACTTCCTCGCCCAACTGGATGGCACCGGCATATTGCGAGCGGGCGGCATCCCAATCGCCGGTGGCCGGGCGCGCGCCGGGTTGCCGACGAACAGCAAATCTTCCGCCCGGCGGCGGTCTTTGTCTCCTTGTAAGACCTGGGCGATCACCCAGTACTGGGCACGTTCATCGCGGGGCGTGGCGGCCTCTTCGGCCGCCCCGCGCGCGGTCAGCGCCAACTCGAGCGAGGAGGCGTCGTCGTCGACGTACTGGCTCAGCATCCGCAGGAATTCCAGTTCGACGACTTCGTAGCCACGTTGATTCGGGTGCTGCTTGTCGTAATCCGCAAGCGCTTTGAGGATCTTCTGTCGATCGGTGGAAGCGCCGGCCAAATCGTTCCACAGGGCACGCGCCGCGAGTTGACCGGACGGCACGGGTGATTTCTCGCCGCCGGTTGGTTCGCGCGCCGCACCGGCGGCAGCAACGGACGCCTGTCGCTCGGCCAGCGGCAGGTTGCAGAGCGCGACGGGCCAGCGCGCACTTTGCAGTTCGCCCAGCGTGCGCTTCGATCGGGCCAGTAGTTTGGGGCGGAGTTTCTTTTGATACTCGGGCCCGGCCATCATGACCTGATCGAGTTGCAACAAATCGCTTTCGATCCGGCTCCAACGCAGCGGATCCGAGCGGTAGACCCTGGCCTCTCGCAATTGATCGTATTGCTGCCACAACTTTTCGAGCGATCTCCAGTCGCTGTTGTCGCGGTTCCAGCTTGCGCCCGCCGCGGCGAGCCGCTCCCGTTCGGCCTTTTCGTAGTTGCCGGGGTCTCCTTCGCAATAGGCCAGCGAAAAGTCACCGACGTTGTCCGGCAGCAGGCGGGGACGCTGATGGCCGAAGCGGTGCTCGTTCGTCCAGATCTCGACCTGGCGATCGAGATAAGCGGCCAGCTCGCGCAGCTCGATCCGGCCGTCTCGATTTCCATCGGCCACGCCATCGGCCGCGCAGACCCTGGAAAAAGAAGTAGCCAAACGCCGAACCGCCCAACTCCGGAGCCGCCCAGGCGAATTGGCCGGGGCTGGTGGAATTCAATACGGCCAGATTGTTGGGAGCCTTGCGGTCGCTCACCAAGGCCTCGAGACCGTCGGCGAAACTGTTGTACAAGAGCCCACAGCTCCAATTGACGAGCATGCGGTTGCAATCCAGCACCAACAGCTTCTTTTGGCGCGGATGGTGCTTGGAGACTTCATCGAGCACCTGGCTCATCGGCAGCCAGGTCTGTTCGTCGGTCGGGTCGGAGAAACCCAGCAGCAAGCACGGCCGCCCGCTCGAGTCGACGACTCCGTGCGCGGTCAAATAGACGAGGATTACGTCCTTGTTGGGCCCGCCCGGCTGGGCGTCTTCGATCGCTTCGCCAAGCTGCACTAACGCCGCGTCGGCGGTGATGGCGGACCAGGGATTGCACTGGGCCGCGACGTTGGCGTGGCTGCTGCTGGGATCAAACTGATCGGCGAAACGCTCCAGGTCCTCGGCGGCCCAGGCGTTGGGGGGCAAGAACTCGCTCTCGTAATCGGTAAAGCGCAACGCCACCAGCGGCACGGTGCGCTCCCATTGCGGTAGCACCCACACGAAGGCCGCGATCAGGATCGCCAGCAGGGCCGTCCAGATGGCCAGCCTGGCGCGATAGCTCATCTGGCGGCCCTGGTCGCTGTGTTGCGACTTCCACCAGCTGCGCCGCACCGTGCCGGCCGGCGCGGTCTGGTCCTGCGGATCGCGCCAACTCGCTCTACGGGGCTTGGCCGGGGGCGTCTTGCCGGGCAAGGACTTGTCTGGGGGCTTCTTCGAGTCTCGCCAGCCCATAGCCTTACCCTGTGTGGGACATCGATGCGTCTGAAACTTGCGCCGTGCAGAGGCTGTCTCAAAACCGCAACGATAGCGCGCACCCGGTGCCACTGCTGGCTTGTCCGGCAGTGTTATCGAGGAGGTCTGCACTGCCCGGCGATCCGGCAGTGGCACCCAAACTCGGTTTGGAAACTGCTTGTACTCATTTCAACAGCGCGATCGGGCCATTTCAAGTAGCAAGTGCCGGCCGGGCCATCCTGATCACCGGGCTCATAGGAATCATACCCGCACGGCCGCGGCGGCAGGTCAGGCCGGCCGGGCGATCGCCCTGTTTTGCGGAAAAGGGCGGCGGCAGCGGCGCGGTCGCCGGGCTATTTGGAAGCGTTTTGTCCGGTGGCGTCGGCAGCGTCGCGCGACGCGGACGACGCGTGGGCAGGTTCGAACGTCGCCCGGTCTCCGCGTGCGATCTTCTTGACGTGCAACGAACCCAGCGGCCGCGCCTTCACGCCGTTCGAACCGGCGTAAATCACTTCCAGTTCGCCAAGCGTAGCGACTTTGAACAGAAACTTGTGCGTCAGCTCAAGTCGGTCGCCCGCGAGCAGATAGCCATCCGGCGCAACGCGCAACATCACGAGGCCGGTGGCCGTATCGACGTGTGTTACAACCGCCTCGACGCTTTGCCGCGCCGGGTGGAGCGAGGCGCGCACCTGCGAAGCTTCCGCGCTCGGATGCCGGCGCAACTTCGGCTTTGCCGCCCGATGGCGTCACCTCGGCTTGAATTCGAACTACGACTGGCTCGGACTTGTGTTGGCCGTCGGCCAAGCGATTCAGCGAGGAGGGATAGACGAGATGCACCGACTGAACGCCGACCTTCGCCGGCGCCGCGGCGGCCTTGGACTTCCGCTTCGCGGCGGTCTTCCGCGCCGGCTGCCTGGTTGACGGCTCGGACGTTGGCTTCGCATGTTTGGTCGGACGCGTGCTTGCCGAGCCCGCAAGACGCCGCGGCGCAGGACCATGATCGGCGGCCTGCGCGTCGGCGGGCGCTTCGCGAATCTGGAGCGCGGCCCCCGTCTGAGCCGACGCGGCGGGGCGCAGCGTAAGGACAACCCGAGCGGAGTCGTCGGCCGCCTCACCCGAACCGCCGGGGGAAGAAGGGGGTGGAAGGAGCCTTGGTTCGCCCTCGTTGGGGGTCACCGGCGCAGTTGCTGAATCGCGAATCGCAAGTTGACTTGCGGCAGCAGAAACGAGTGGCTGGGACGCTTCCTGCGAATCCTTCAACAGGCGAAAACCAGACGCGAAGGGCTGCCTGAGCGCCACGTTGTCAGGAAAGCCAGCCATCTCGAAAGGCTCACCCGCGACCACCTGCGGCTGGCCGCGATAACGGTCAGCCTCGTCGCTTCGCTCGACCGTTCGGCCCGTGATCCCCAGACGCTCGACAACGCGATCTGTCAAATCCCGCTGAGTGTCCGCATCGTCCTGTGCTGGCGGTCCGACAACCTTGTCAGGCTCGATATTTTCGCAGGAAATGGGAGGCACCTTGGTGGCTGCCATTGCGCTGCGCTCTTCAGCGTCCTGACGCACAACGGCTGGCAATAGGTTGTCGAGGATAGACGATCGCGCTTGCCGAGACCGGTCGCGGAGGCGGCGGGCTCAAGCGGGAATAATCAACCTCGTTGGCGAAATTCGCGTCGCCCGAACCGCCGGCGCGCGTGTCGCCGGGCGGAAGTCCCCCTCGGAGCGACGCCAACAGGCGGGCCCGACCATACGAGGCCGCCAGGGGCATGCGCGGGGCGCGACCGGTAGACGCTCGGACTTTCCGGCGGCGGCTGAGGCGCCGGTTCGGGCACTCCCTCGGGCGCTCGCTCCGGCGGTGGCCCGGTCGGTTCCGGGGGCCCTGTCGGTCCGCGGCCCGGGCAGCAGGCGCAGGCCACTTTTTTGGCCGCCTCGCGCACCCGTTCTGACGGCTCGAGGAAGCAGCCCTCGTCGTCGCGCTCGTAGGCGCGCTGGGAAAGTTTGAGCACCATGTCCTCGCTACAGCAGCAAGCGGTGTCACAATCGCAAGCACAGCCGCCCTCCTGGCGATCGTCGGCGGCCGTGCAATGTTGGGTGATCGCGTCTTGGATGGCCAACACGGCCTGGTAGCGGACTTCTTCGGTGCAGTCATCCAGGGCGGCCATCAGGGCCTCCTTGGCTTCGGGATAACATCCGCTGCTGCAGCCAATGCGCGAGAGGTACTTAAGCGCCTTGATCTTTTGAGGCGCCATGTCCTCCTCGCTCTTGATAGCGGCGGCGGCCTTGATGGCCGGGTTGGCGCTTTTCAGGTTCTCGGGATCGGCAATCGCCTTGAGCGGCGGCAATCGTTCGAGCCCCGGTCGGTCGCCCGTCCGGTTGAACGTGGCGTCGCGGATCTTCTGAAAGCCCTGCGGGATGCCCAAGAAATTCCACAGCGTAAACGGCGCGGTCGGCGGCGGCGGCAGCGCAGCGACGGGACGTGCCGCTAGCGCCACGATTTGCACTACCAACGCCAATTGCAGCGTATGCCGTTTCATCGCCCCCCTCCCTGGTCACTCCGAAATCACGCCTGGGCTTGCAGTCCGTTGAAAAATGCCATCGTGGCATTTTTCAACCTCGCCAAGTGCGGAGCCCGGCTCCGCACGGCTTGCAAAATCACGACTTACGTCGCGATTTTGACATCGCGTCCTTGCGATGTCGCTATCCGTTGAATTCTTCAACGGGTAGCTTGGCCCGTGATATCAAGAGTCGGCACGCACAACCGGCAAATTGATAAAGATCTGCCTGACACGCAGAGTTACCGCAGATTGCCCGACTTCTCATTCGAGCAGGATGGTGACGGGGATCGGGTCCTTCGGCGGCGGGGTGGGAATGCTTGGTTTTAGGGTACCCGATCGATATTTATTGCTGGCAATGCCTTTAGCTTCCAGCTCGTAGTCCCCCGGCGGCAGGTCCTTGAACTCAAACTTGCCGTTGCCGTCGGTGGCAGCCTGCCGGTTCACTGGCCCCTTCATCGTGACCGTGACCTTAGCGACGCCGCGGCCGCCGTAGAGCACCTCGCCGCTGAAGGTGCCCGTCTTGGGACCCATGGGCTTGGCCATTTCGGCCGGAGCCGGCTTGGCTTGGACGACGATGGATACGTTCTTGTGCGTGCTGTCCAGGCCGACGTTGTCGGTCGCCCAGGCGAACAGGCGATACTCCGTGCCGGGCGTGGCCGTATCGGGGATGGGCCACGTCACGGTGAAGACGCCGGTCTCTCGGTTGCGCACGGTAAGGGGCTGTGCCGCTTTGCGCTCAGCAAGGTCCAGGATTTCATTTTCATTCTCGTCGCGTACCAGAGAAACAGATTGCACGCCGCTGAGCGTGTCGGTGGCCGTGATTTGAAGCACGGCCGGGTGCGCCCGGATAGACTCCCCCCACACGTTTGACGTTGGTGAGGACCGGCGCGACTCCGTCGATGATGATCGGTACTCTGTCGTCACCGGCGGCATTGCCACCCAACGTGAGCCGGGCGATCAGGCGACTTTCGAGATTGTCCCAGTGGTTGGCGAACGCCCCCTCCCAATCGGACACGCTGGCCCGAATGGAAACATGACCGTCGGGATCGAGCTTCTCCAGTCGCAGCGTGGTCTGGCGAGGTGCCGAGGCCGACCAGCCAATCTCCAATTCCTCCAACGCCTCGTTGTGGTTTTCGTCGATCCCCACTTCGACGCGGTCGGTGCCGCCGGGTTGGAAGTAGATGTCCGGGGCATCGATGGAGAGTTGGAACCGGATGCTATCGGCTCCTTCCACGCTGGTGCCCTTGAACACGTCGGCCTCGCCGGCCGCTTGAATCGCGACGTCCGGAATCGGCTTGACCGTGACGCGACGCAAATCTTTGAGTGGCTCCAAGCCACGCAAGTTGGCATCCAGCGGAATGTCGAACACGAATGCCCGAGGATAGGCGTCGACGTCTAATTGGGCTTCCCAGTGCTCGAGCGATTGCGGGGAAATGTCGAGCGGTTGCGTCAAGACCCGGGCTGGCTGCGCGGCGCGCAGCAGGGCGTTTTTGCTGGCCACCAGATCGGCCGGCGCATTGGTCCAGACGACGCGGACCGGGCCATCCTCAGGTAGCACCGCGCCGGGTCGCTGGGTCAGCTCGATCCCCAGCTTGCGGTTGTCGAACCCGGCCGACGCGTTCAGGTAGTCCTTGGGAGCCCAGGGGTCGACGTCGATCCACGTCAGCATCGGCGGCAGCCCGGCTTGCTTGACATCCTGGACGACGCACAACAGCTCGCCGCCGGCCAGCGGGGGCCTCGGGCGGCTGGGCTCGGGCGGCTGGGCTGTGGGCGGCTGGGCCGGCGGAGCAACCGTCGCGGTGGCCGGACGCGACCAGGGAATCGGCACGGGCTTGTCGTCCGCCGGCAGCTCCATCTGCCTGAGCGATTGTTCTTTGCCGTCGCCCCCTTTGCCGGTTGATTCGGCATAAGCCAATAGCGTGAGCTCGGCCGGGTCGAATCGGCCGGAGGCCTGTTGCCGACCCAGCGCGGCCAGTTGCGCCGCGTCGGCAGCCCCATACAGCTCGACGCTGACGGTTCGTGGTTTGCCCGAGCGCTGCTGCGCCAGGAACTGGAATTGGGTGGTGTGCCCGGGAAAGGTCCTCAGAGACAGCTCGCGCGGGGAAGTCGCGTTTTGTCGCTCGCCGCCGCGCATCACAACCAGGTCCACGCGCTCGGGCGGCGGCACAACAAACTCGATCGTTTGCCGCGCGGGTTCGAAGGACTCGCGAGTTGCCAATAACGTCAGCCTGGCGGTAGCCGGACGCTCGGGATTGACGGGCCGAACCTGGTAGGCAATCCGGACCGAGTGGGCCGCGTCGAGCGCCAGGTCGCGGCGCACGTGGTCGGCGTCGGGAAGCTGTTTACCAAGGGGCGTGACCACCAATTGGTCGCGATCGAACTGGAGCTCCAGTTGAACCTTGTCGGCAAAGCCATCCACGGCGCGTAGTTGGCCGGAGAGTTCGAATTCTTCGCTTGATTGCGCGTCGAAGGTCACTGGATGCTCGTCGAATCCGGCGAACTCGAATCCGACGGAAACGGGGAGAGCCCACGACAGCCGCGGGATTGGACTGCGACCGTCGAGCAGGCCGCTGCTCTGCTGCCCCAGCAGGCGCATACCGCGCTCGGCGAAGCGAAGCTCGGCCGAGCCATTCTCGGCCCGGGCCGCCTGCGCCACGCGCTGGGGCAGTTGGTCGTAGAAGGCCGCCAGATCGACTTCGGCCTTGCGCACCGCGGGGCGCAACGGGCCGGAGGCCGTCGATTCCAGGCGCGCTTCTTCCTCGGGATCGACCAGGCCGACCAACTGAGCTTCCAGCCGCGCGTGGTCCAGGCCGCGCTGCCAGGCGTCGTCGGGATCGGACGACGGATCGACCATCCGGCCCAACACGCGCCGCGCAACGTTGGGCGCGGCACACTTCCGGGCCGCGTCGGCAGCGTCGAGCGGCGCATGGGTCTGGTCCAGTTTTTCGAGCAGGACGCGGCGTTGCGCCGCATTCAACAGCGGCGTGGCCAGCAGGTCCTGGATGCGGCGTGCCAAGGCGGTGTCCAGCTCGACGGAGTCCGAGATCGCGTTGACGTCGTTTTGCAGCCGCTGGCCGATGCGCTGCCGAGATGCGCGCAGGTCATCGATCGCCTGCTGGTCGAGCCGATCCAGCCGGTTGGCGTCCAGACGCCGCTGGACCTCGGCCAGCGCGGCGAGGAATCGTTGAATCTCGCTGGACGCGTCGGTGCCCCCGGCATACTGGGAACGATCGGCATGCCAGGCGACGAGATAAGCGGCCAGGTACAAGCAATCATTGCGGAGTTGCAGCGTGCTGCGCACAAGCGCATCGCGCGGACGCTGGAGATCCGCGCACACCTGGCTGGCAAGAAAGTCGCGTTGGGCGTCGCGCAGGTCGTTGGCCAGGTTGGTCGGCGTCGGCGGCACTGGCTTTTCGCCGGCCGGTGGAGCGGCGTCCTTCTGGACCGCGGCTGCGTCTTTGTTTGGCTCGGCGGCGGTATCTGTGCCGTCTCGGCGGCGGAGCTCGTGAGAGAGAATTTCCATCTCGTACTGGCGCCACAAGTGCGGGGCATAATCGACGGGCGTCCAATCGCCGCTCGCGCCACGATCCATCCGCGCGTCGCGCTGCCGCCAGGCAGCCTCGACGTCGGACCAGCGGCCGGCCGCTTCCTCTGGCTCGGGCACTGGCTTCTCGGCGGGCAGCTTCTCGGGAGAGCCGGCATTGGGCTTGCCAGGGGGTGATGCGGCCTTTTCGCCAGCGGAGCCGGTCGCCGCGGAACTGTCGCCAGCCGACGCTGCGGCGGTCTGGGGCTTGTCTTGAGCAGCGTCCGACGGAGGAGGAGGCGCGGCCTCGGGAGCTTCTGGAGCTGCGAAAGCCAGCAACGTCGACGCCCCGAGCGGCACCGCTTACGACGGAAACGCCCGGTCGCGCCGGCGTGCGTCTGGCGGCCGTTTTCTCGGCCTCCGCGTCGGGTGCCGCCACGTAGACGAGCACGACGCCGTGCAGGCGTGCTTCAAGCGCGGCCAGATCCGAGCGATCCGGGTAGCCACTGGCGCTTCCGCCCCACAAGAGTTGCGGCGTTTGCGGCTGGCTGGCGTCGGGGCGGATCAAGCCTTGGCCGACGAAGCTGGCGAGCTCGGCCAGATCGACGAACGCGTCGCGCGGATTCACGTCGGCGTCGCCGGCCAGCGCTCGGACGACGTAGTAGCTGAACAAACTGCGGCCGTCTCGCTGCGAGGTCTGGGACGTCTCGTGCATGCCGTTGGCCGAGAGGACCCACAGTCTTTCGTCGTGTGTCTTGCCGACCGCCTGCGCGAGCAACCGGGGAAACTCGTTGACGATCATGCCCAGGTGCGGCGCCGTCGGCAGGTGGCCGGCGTCGAGAATCAAGATTTTGTCACCGTCGCCGGCTTGTTGCACTATCTCGAGAAACTTGGAAATCTCGACGCAATTCTTGCGCGGCGGAGCGAAGTCGCTGCACAGCAGGTATCCGGTGCCGTCGATCGAGACTCCGTGGGCGGCAACGTACATCACGAGCGTACCGGAGGCGTGCAGATCGTCACCCAGTGCCATCATGGCGGCGTACGTCTGGCGATGGGAGAGCGATTTCGCGCCCGGTTGCGCCGCGTCCCAGGCCTGCCAATCGCTTTGACCAAAGGGGACCGGCGGCACTTCCTCCAGCGAACTAACGTAGTCTTCGACCGTGAGGTAGGCGGTGGTGGTCGTCGGTGGGCTGGGCCAGATCAGCCACACCAGCAAGGCCACCAGCGCGATGATCGAAAGCGTTAACAGCCAGCGCCTGGATCAGCTTGACTTCGGGACCAGCCGGGCGGGGCTTCTCGCGCAGGGCTGGCGCCCCCCGGTTGGTGAGCGACGAGCGTTAGCCATGCGTTCCCTTGCCGACCGCGGTGGGGTGACTTGGTAATCGATCGAGAAACGTGGTCCCAACTCCCCGGAAAGTTGGTATAGCATCGGCGTTTTGCAAATGCAACTATCGCCCGGCGCTGGGCTTGCCGGCGCCATCGCCCAAGGATCCGGTCGGGATGGGAGCCGCTGCGCCGAGAATCGGTCCTACGCACCCGGCGGACGATTTGTAGACGCGTCGCGATCATCGATATAATGGCGCCCACGGTAGGGCATTTGGCAACGCGCCGTTGGCCGGCGGCTCGCCCGCGGATGGGGCCGCTTTCCGATTCGCGTCACCCTCTGCTGCCGTGCGGTCACGGTGACTGAGTCTGCAATCCCCGACGTCAGAAAGACTGCCATGTCTGGACCTTTTGATCGGAACGAGTCGCGGCCGGCGCGACGTCGAGCAGGACGACAGCCAGGCCGTGGGTTCGCACCTGTTGGAGCAGATCCTCCGCGCGACGGCCGGCGATACTCCGTCGAAAGGATTTGTCGAGTCTGCCGACGCCCGGGCCCTGGAAGCGGTGGCCCAGAAACTTGCCGGCAGGCCCTTCGACCTGGAGCCGGTGGCGGTCGAGTTGGTGCACGCCATGCTGGAGGTGCAATTCACCAAAGCCGGCATGCCGGTGGACACCCTGCGCGCGATGGCGCAGCAGATCGCCACCACGTTGTACGACGACCCCACGTCGCGGCAGCGTCTGGAAGCCTTGTGGTTGGAATTGAGCGGGAAATGACCATGGCGCTGGTGACCAAAAATCGCGAACAATTGATCGACGAGTGTCAGGGCCTGGTGCGATCGCTGGCGGCGCAGATCCAGAAGTCGCTGCCCCGTCACATCGAGTTCGACGATCTGGTCGGCTATGGGCAAGTCGGGTTGGCCGAAGCCGCCCAAAACTTCGACCCCACGCGAGGCGGACAGTTTACCACGTTTGCCTACTATCGCATCCGCGGTGCCATCCTCGATGGCGTCTCCAAGATGTCTTGGGTCTCGCGCGCCCAGTACAGCCGGCTCAAGTATCAGCGCATGGCCGACGAGGCCTTACAATTCGAAAACGAAGAAGCGAACACCAGCGACAACATCGGCTGGTTGAAGGAAGTGACCGGGGTCTTGACGGTCATCTACCTGTCGACACACGCGGCCCCGGGCAGGGAGGGCGAGTCGATCGACGTGGAAGACTCCACCAGCCAAGCGCCGCCGGTGGCCGTCATTGAGCGCGAAACCTGTCGCAAGCTGCACGAACTGATCGATTCGCTTCCCGCTGAATCGCGGGCGTTGATTCGTGCCGCGTATTTCGAAGGATTGACGCTCACCGAAGCCGGCCAGCGGCTGGGCATCGGCAAGGCCTGGGCCAGCCGGTTGCACGCCCGCGCCTTGAAGCGGCTGGCCAGGGCGCTGCGTCTGGCCGGTATTGCCGACTGAGTCGGCCGCGGGGGAGGCCGTCGCCAGAGCAGAAAGTGGCCGGCCCGACTCGCCCCGTCCGCGCCATATCCAAGGCTCGTTCGACCGGCTATGCTACCCTATTGCGCCCTTTTGCAATCGCCTGTTCGATCTCCTATACTACCGCTGGATTAGCAGCAAGACCACGCTGACGCGTGGAAATGGTATAGTTTTGCGCGGCCGGTTTGTTTGGTCACGAACGACTTATGGCATCTCCAACGATTCTGGATCTTACTCGGTTGCTGGCGCCTTTGGCCGGTGATGAACCGACCGGTGCTGATCTGCGCTGGGAGCCGGCCTATCAAGAAATCAAGGATGCTCGCCCCAAGGAAGACCGTGGCGCGTTCGAGCAGGAAGCGACCCAGGTTCCCGATTGGAACCCGGTGCTGGAGTTGACCAGCGAGTTGCTGGCCACCCGCACCAAGGACTTGATGATCGCGTCGTGGCTGTGCGAAGCGCTCGTCCACTTGCACGGCTTCGCCGGGTTCCGCGATGGGTTGCAACTGATCAACGGGCTGTTGGCGAACTTCTGGGATGGCGTCTATCCGCGGCCCCAGGACGGCGATCTCGAGGTGCGGGTCGCGCCGATCGAATTTCTGACGATGGACGGACGCGGCGCCAAGTTACCCAACATGCTGCGCGAGTCCCCCTTGACGCCGGACCAGGATGAAGAGGCCTTTTCGCTCAATTACTGGAAGTCTCGCCAGCGCCGCGAGGGCGAAAACATGGAGGCCTTTTCGGCCCGCGCCGCCGAAGTTGAAGAGAAGACCCGTTTGTTCGACGAAGCGGTCGCCCGCATGCCGCTGGACTTCACGCGGGACCTGCTGGAGGACATCCAGCAAGCCAAAGTCGAGCTGGCGCAGTTTACGAGTGTGATCGACGAAAAATTCGGCGATCTGGCGCCCGGCACGAGTGCGATGCGCGGCGCTTTGGACGAGTGCCTGCAGCGGGTCACGATGATTTACAAAGACAAGGGCGGCTTTGCCGAATCCGGCGAGGGGGTCCCGATGGGCGATGGCGAAGCTGCTGCCGGAGGCGCCAACGGGCAAGCCGCGGCCGGAACTTCCGGGCCGATCAAGTCGCGGGAGGACGCCTTCCGCCGTTTGCGGGAAATCGCCGGCTATCTGCGTCAGAAGGAACCCCAGAATCCGATTTACTTGTTGCTCGACAAGGCGGTTCGGTGGAGCGAGAAGCCGTTCGAGAAACTGCTGGCCGAGCTCATCAAGGACGGCAGCGCGCGCGATCAGGTCGCCGAGCTGTTGGGCATCACCAACGAGTCGGGGGACGAGAACCAATAGCAGCGAGGGCTCGCACGGCTCACCGCCAGCCAGGCTCATGCGACCTCATTCATGAGAAACGTTCACCAGCGATAGGGGAGTACATTCCATGGCCAAAAGAGAAAGCACGCAACACAAGCTCGACCGGGTACGCAAACCGCGCGTGCACATCACGTACGACGTCGAGGTGAACGGGGCAATGCAGATCCGCGAGCTGCCCTTCGTGATGGGCGTGATGGGAGATTACTCGGGCAAGGTCGACCCGGAGAAGCCGCTTCCGCCGCTGAAGGATCGGAAATTCGTGGAAATCGACCGAGACAACTTCGATAAAGTACTGTCCGGCATCAATCCGCGGCTGGCGTTTCGCGTGGACAACAAATTGACTGGCCAGGAGGGGAGCCAGATCAACGTGGAATTGAAATTCAACAGCATGGAAGACTTCGAGCCGGCCAACGTCATCAAGCAGATCGAGCCGCTCAAGAAACTGCTCGAAACCCGGGGCAAGCTCAAGGACCTGCTGGCCAAAATGGACGGTAACGACAAGCTGGAAGCCCAGCTCGAGGAAATCATCAAAAACTCTCAAACGCGCGAAGAATTGAGCAAGAACCTGGGCATCGAACCGGGTTCTCCCTCCCCCGAATAAAACGAGAAGGCCACGGCCTCAGGAGCTGAAACGATGAGTAGTGCAGAGCAATCCAAAGACGTAGCTGCCAAGACCACGACCGAGGAAAGTCAACTGCTGGACGAGATCCTGAAGAAGGGGCTCCGCGCACGCGACGACACGGCCCGCGATCGAGGTCGCGAGCTGCTCAAGGAGTTCGTCGAGCAACTGCTCGATCCGAGTCTGGTCGTCGCCAAGGACACCGAAAAGACGATCAACCTGCGGATCGCCGAAATCGATCGGCTGCTCAGGCGCAGCTCAACGAGATCATGCATCACGCCGACTTCCAGAAGCTGGAAGGCTCGTGGCGCGGGCTGCACTACCTCGTGCATCAAACCGAAACCAGCACGCAGCTCAAGCTGCGCATGCTGAACGTCTCCAAAGCCGACCTGCTGAAAGATATGGAGCGGTCGTCGGAATTCGACCAGAGCGCGCTGTTCAAGAAGGTGTATGAGGACGAGTACGGCGTGGCCGGCGGTTTTCCCTACGGAGCGCTGGTGGGCGACTACGAGTTCGGCAAGCATCCACAGGACGTCGATCTGTTGGAGCGGATTTCGAACGTCGCGGCCGCGGCCCATGCCCCCTTCCTGTCGGCCGCCTCGCCGCAATTGTTCGGCTGGGACAGCTTCACGGAATTGAGCGGCCCCCGCGACTTGGCCAAGATCTTCGAAACCAACGAATACGTCAAATGGCGATCGTTCCGCGACTCGGAAGACTCGCGCTACGTGGGCCTGACGCTGCCGCACACCCTGGGACGGCTTCCCTACGGCAAGGAGACGGTCCCGGTCGAGGCCTTCAATTTCGAGGAAGACGTCGACGGCAAGGACCACCAAAAGTACCTGTGGACCAACGCCGCCTATGCGTTGGGCACGCGGCTGACCGACGCCTTTGCCAAGACCGGTTGGCTGGCCACGATTCGCGGCTACGAGGGGGGCGGCCTGGTCGAAGGGCTGCCAACGCACACCTTCGCCACGGACGACGGTGAAGTGGCGCTCAAATGCCCCACGGAGCTGGCCATCACGGATCGCCGCGAGAAGGAACTCGCCGATCTGGGGCTGATTCCCCTGTGTCACTACAAGGGGACTGACTACGCCGTGTTCTTCGCGGCCCAGTCCTGCCAGAAGCCGAAGCTGTACGACCGCGACGAGGCCAACGCCAACGCTCGCCTGTCGACGATGTTGCAATACATCCTGTGCACGTCGCGCTTCGCCCACTTCCTCAAGACCATGGCCCGCGACAAGATCGGGGCGTTCATGGAGCGCAGCGAATGCGAAGACTGGCTGCAGCGGTGGATCAATAACTACTGTCTGGCCACGCCGGAAAACGCCGGTCCCGAACAGAAGGCCCGCCGCCCGCTGCGCGAAGCCAAGATCGAAGTCCGCGAGGTCAAGGGCAAACCTGGTTGCTATGAGGCCACGGCTTGGTTGCGGCCGCATTTCCAGCTCGACGAGCTGACCATGTCGATGCGGCTGGTGGCCGAACTGCCGGAGTCCAAGGGAAGCTGACGTTTTCCCAAGGCGCGGCCGTCGGGAACTGCTTGCCACCAGAGAAGTTCCAGGAATTTGGGAAACTTTTGCCTGCCCTCCGACGACAATCTCAGCACTAGAGGACTCTGGCAAACACGCGGACATCGGACCATATCATCTCAAAACAAGTAAGCTCGGAGGACACGGCAATGGCACAGGTTGACATGTTTCTAAAGCTGGATGGCGTCAAGGGCGAGTCCAAGGATGACAAACACAAGGGCGAGATTGACATCGAATCGTTCAGTTGGGGAATGAGTCAGGCGGGATCCTTTGGAGCGGCTGGCGGTGGCGGAACGGGCAAGGTCAACATCCAGGACATCTCGTTCAGCAAGGCTGTTGACTGTGCTTCGCCAACCCTCATGCTGTTTTGTGCTAACGGAAAGCACATTCCCAGCGGTCTGATCACCGTTCGGAAGGCCGGCGAACATCCCGTCGAGTACCTGAAAATCAAGCTGTCGGACATCATCGTCTCGAATGTTTCGCACGGGGGTGGCGGTAATATTGTCACTGAGTCCCTGTCGCTGAACTTCTCCAAGGTCGAAGTCGAATACCAGGAACAGGGCAAGGACGGCAAGCCCGCCGGCGGCCCTCAGACCATGGGCTGGGACGTCAAGGCCAACAAGAAGGTCTAAAGCTCGGGTGGGAAACAAACGAAAACCGGGCCGCTCTCGGGCGACCCGGTTTCTTTTTCGCACTCGCTGAATGGTTACGCCATGACGGCAGCGCGGCAATGACGGTAGCAGGCCAACGGCCGGACTTCGCCGGCGCGGTTGGCCCGGTGGCAGTACAAACGGTTCGGTTTTCGCAGGCAACGCAACGGGTGGCCCGATGAACGTCAAAGAACTTTTCGATGCGGGCGATCTGGCCGGGGCGATCGATGCGCTCACCGCGGAGGTGAAAGCCCATCCGTTGGACGCCGCCCGGCGCACGTTTCTGTTCGAACTGCTGGCGTTCGCCGGCCAGTACGAGCGGGCGGTCAAGCAGTTGGAAGTCGTCGCCAATCAAGATGTCGAAAGCGATTGGGCCACGCAGGTCTACCTGAATATCGTGCATGCCGAGGAGCAGCGGGAGCGTCTCTTCAACGACGGGCTGCGGCCGGAGTTTCTGCTGGACGAGCCCCCCTATGTGCATTGGCACCTGGAAGCGATCAATTGCCTGCGAGACAACCGGCCGACGGAGGCCCAGCAACTGATCGAGCGATCCGAAGAGTCGCGGGAAACGCCGCACGGCACGGTCGACGGCGCCCGTTCGATGATTTTCGGGATTGCGACGACGTGTTGGCGCCGTTTTTGGAGCTGATCCTAATCCGCGACTACATCTGGCTGCCGGTCGAACAAGTGAGCGAGCTGGAAGTGTCGAAGCCCGAGCGCCCTCGCGACTTGATTTGGACCCCTGTGCGCGTGGTCTTAATCGACGGAACACAGCGGCGGGCTTACATGCCCTCGCGGTACTTTGGCTCGCAAGAAGCGGCGGACGACGGTCTCAAGCTGGGCCGGGCGACGGATTGGCAAGGCGGGGAAACCGGCCCCGTGCGAGGCGTCGGTCAGCGACAGTTCCTGGTTGGCGACGAAGCCTGGGCCCTGCTCGAAATGCCCCCGATCAGCTTCAACAAAGAGTAGCTTCCCAGCAGAGACGGTTTGCGTCGTGGCAGGGTCGCGGGCGGCGCCCCGGCTTCGATGGCAAGGTAGTTGATGAGTGTCAGTTGAAATCCCGTTGCGTGTGTTCGGCTTAGTCTGCCCCCTTTTGTGGAGCGGCCATCGATGTCGGGCCCGGTTCGCCAATCCGGCACTGCGGTTGTCAATTCTCAACTGACAATCGGCGATCGCAAGCTCAGCATGAAGGTCAGCGTGCCGGCCGGTCCGACGCGGCTCGGCGAGCTGTTGCCGATCGTGCAACGAATCGCCGACCAGATCGTGGACGGCGCCGTCGAGGACACCGAAGCGCAGGGCGCCTGCGTCTCGTGCAAAATGGGGTGCGGGGCCTGTTGCCGGCAGTTGGTCCCCATCTCGGAGGTCGAGGCGCGATCGATTCGCGACGTCGTCGAGCGGATGCCCGAGCCGCGCCGAACGCAAGTTCGCGCTCGCTTTGCGGAGACCCAAGGACGCCTGGCAGAAGCGGGACTGCTCTCGAAGCTGCTGGCTCGCGACGACTGGGATGAAAACGAGTTCATCGAAATGGGCACCCGATATTTTCGCCAGGGAATCGCCTGCCCTTTCCTGGAGGACGAGTCCTGCTCGATTCACGCCGACCGGCCGATCACGTGCCGCGAGTACCTGGTGACCTCGCCGGCGGATAACTGTGCCTGCCCGACGAAAGACAACATTCAGAAGGTCGACCTTCCGGTGCAGATCTGGACGTCGCTGGCGCGGTTCGACATGGTGAACCCCGACGCGAAATACATCCGCTGGGTGCCGCTGGTGCTCGCACCCCAGTGGGCTGATGCGAATCCGGAAAAGCCTCCGTCCGAGAGCGGTCCGGAGCTGTTGCGAAAGTTTTTCGAATTTCTGGCCAAGAAGAAGACGCCGCAGCCAGCGGCGCTGCTCAAGGGCCCTGGCGACGGGACCTCGGCGCCGAATCCCGCGAACGGTCCGGCATCCCCTCCAAGGGATGGCTCTAGCGAGACTGCCTCACCGGCGAATTTGACCAGCTACGAAGATGTACCGTACGAGAGCCAGGCTCATTATCCAACGCATCCGGATTG
This sequence comes from uncultured Planctomycetota bacterium, assembly GCA_963711515.1. GTDB lineage: Bacteria > Planctomycetota > Planctomycetia > Pirellulales > PALSA-1355 > CAVQEL01. The sequence continues at coordinate 29,155 of CAVQEL010000036.1, forward strand.
CATCGCCACGGTGGCCACGCTGTTTGGCATGCAGCCGGCCGCGCCGGATCGGTGCCGGCTGCTGGAGCTGGGCTGCGCCACCGGAGGCAATCTATTGCCGATGGCCGAATTGCTGCCGGAGAGCCGGTTTCTGGGGATCGATCTGTCGCCGTCGCAGATCGCCAGCGGCCGCAAGGTGGCCGATGCGTTGGCCCTGGCGAACGTCGAGCTAAAGGCCGCGTCGATCATGGACGTCGACGAAAGCTATGGCCAGTTCGATTACATCACCTGCCATGGCGTCTTCTCCTGGGTGGGCGAGGAGGTGCAGCAGAAGATCCTCGACATTTGCGCAAAACACCTGGCGCCGCAGGGCGTGGCCTACATCAGCTACAACACGCTGCCCGGCTGGCATGCCCGTGGCATGGTGCGCGAGATGATCAGTTTTCACGCGCAGCAATTTGACGAACCTGCCACGCGCGTCGAGCAGGCTCGGGCGTTTCTCGAGTTCCTCGTGCAGTCGTCGGCCGCGTCGGGCGAGGCGTATGCCGCCGTGCTCCAGGAAGAAGCCAAGACCTTGCGGGAGTCGGAGGACTATTACCTGTTTCACGAGCACTTGGAAGAGGTGAACCAGCCGCTGTACTTTCACCAGTTTGCCGAGCGACTCGGGCGGCATCGGCTCCAGTACCTGGGCGAGGCCTGGTTTCATTCGGACTTGTCTGCGTTTCCGCCCGAAGTGCAAAACGTCTTGCGGGGAATTTCGTCCGACCCCCTGCTCACCGAGCAATATCTCGACTTTCTGACCAATCGCACGTTCCGCCGGTCGTTGATCTGCCGCGAGGACGTTCCGCTCGACAGGACGCCAGACAGTGCGATCGTCCGCCGGATGCAGGTGACGGCTCTGGCCAGGCCGGTGTCCGAGCCGGTGGACGTGCGCGGCGGGGCCGAGGCCGCGTTTCGCACCGACGAGGGGCGAACCATCACCACCGGCAATCCGCTATTCAAAGCCGCGCTCATGGCGCTATTCGAGGCCTGGCCCGCGGCGCTGGCCTATGACGAGCTGCTTTCGCAGGCCCTCGATCGCTTGGGTTCGCCAGACTCCACCGCCGGGGCCACGCACGACGAGGTGCTGAGGGCCCTTCTCTTACGGTGCTTCCTTTCGCACACGGTGGCGTTACACGTACAAGCGCCCAAAATGCTGCTCGACGCCGGGCCGCGTCCCCGCACGACCCGGCTGGCCCGCTACCAGGCGGAGCGGGGATCGCCCGTGGTGAGCGTCCGGCATTGGACGGTGCCGCTGGGAGCGGCCGATCGGGCGGTGCTCACCTGCCTGGACGGGGAGCATGACCGCGCCGCGATCATCGCCCGGCTCGAGCACCTGATGCGTGAGGAAGGATTACGGCTAGGCGACGGCGCTGGGGACGGGAAGGAAGCCGCCGGGCCGCTGGCAGAATGGCTGGAAGGCAGATTGTATCGGTTAGCGAAGTGTGGGTTACTCGTGGGCTGACGCTTGGCTTGATCGCCGGGCGGCTGGCTTTCACGAGGCCCGCGTGCAGGTGCTATAATCTCGAATGATTTCTGGGAAGGCTGTTGCCCGTGCGTCTGACAACGAATCTTTATCTCTCCTGCTGCGCGTAACGTGATGCCCCGCATCGACTCGCAAATGCCGCTTTTGCCCAGCGTTTTGGATCGTCTGATCGACGAGGATCCGGACGTGTCCAGCGAGCCGGCCTGGCGGCGGGAGCAAGACCTTCGCGAGTTTGAGCTGACGGTGCTGCGCGACGTCGAGTCGTTGTTGAACAGTCGCCAGACGAGGCCTGACTTGAGCGAAGCCTTTCAACAAGCGTCGCAGTCGATCTTGAAGTATGGCCTGCCGGACTTCACCTCGGCCATGGCCGGCAGCCGGGACGACTACGAGCAGATTCGCCAGGCGGTCGAACTGGCCCTCGAGCATTTCGAACCGCGGCTGCGGGAGGTACACGTAACGGTGCACGATCCGGAGAACACGGGCGATCGCAAATTGCAGTTGCACATCGAGGCCGTCCTGTGGGTGGAACCGGAGCCGCAGCCCATCACGTTTGATACGATCGTTCACACGCAGTCAGGCATCTGCAAGGTCGAGCCCAGGTAGTTCATGAGCGAACCCCTCGAGATCCTCTACGAAAACGAGCTCGCCTACATTCGGCAGTTGGGAGTCGAATTCGCGCGAGCGCCCCAAGATCGCCGACCGGCTGCTGCTGGATCGAGAATCGGGGGCCAGCGAAGACCCGCACGTCGAACGTCTGATCGAATCGTTTGCGTTCCTCACGTCCCGCGTGCGCCTGAAGCTGGAAGACGAGTTTCCGGAGCTCGTGGAGTCGTTTCTCGAGGCCTTGTATCCGCACTTCCTGGCGCCGATTCCGTCGATGGCCGTGGTCGAGTTCGAAGTGGACCCGGAGCGGGCCAACCTGCCCGAGGGGCACACGATCGAGCGGGGCGCCAAGATGGACTCGCGCGAAGTCCAAGGCGTGCAGTGCCGGTATCGGACGACGGCGCCCGTCGTGTTGTGGCCGCTGGAAGTGAGATCGGCCCATTATCAGGCAGCCCCGTTCGGCAAGGACGTCGTGCTGCCGCCGCGCTCGCACGAGTCGAAGGCGGTGTTGCGGATCGAGCTGGCGGCTGGGGGCGGGAGCTCCTTTGCGGAACTGCAGCTCGATCGACTGCGGTTCTTTTTGGCGGGCGATTTTGGGCTGGCGTCACGCCTGTACGAGCTGATCTTCAACCACGCGACGAACGTCGTCGTCGCGTCGGGCAGCGCGCCACCAGCCCCCAACCGCTCGTGCTGCCTGCGGCCTGCCTGCGACAGGTGGGCTTCGAACGGGACGAGGGAATGCTGCCTTACGGAAACCGCTCGCTGCGGGGATACCGGCTGCTGACCGAGTACTTTTCGTTTCCCAGCAAGTTCCTCTTTTTCGACGTCAGCGGGCTGGAGGCCGTGCGCCGGCGCGGGTTCACCGACCGGCTCGAGCTGTTGATCTTTCTGAATCGAGAAGTTCCGAACCTCGAATCCCAGGTCCGCGGCGAGACCTTCCGGCTGGGATGTGCGCCGATCGTCAACTTGTTCGAGCAGGCGGCCGATCCCATCTCGTTGTCGCGCGCGCAGTTCGAGTACCACGTGATCCCGGACGTGCGCCACCATTCGGTCATGGAGGTGTATTCGATCGACTCGGTGCAGAGCACCAACATGGAAACCCAGGAGGTGCTCGACTACCGACCGTTTTACTCGCTGCGACACGGTTCCGACGCGGGTCAGAATACGACGTATTGGTACGCGTCGCGGCGGCCGAGCATGCGCGCCGCGGACGCGGGCACCGAGGTGTATCTGTCGCTGGTGGACTTGGAGTTCAACCCCAGCCTGCCGCCGGCCGAGGTGCTGACCCTGGCGACGACGTGCACCAACCGCGACCTGCCGGCCAGGATTCGCGCCTTGGGCGACGACTGGGGGTTCCAACTGCAGGCGCAGGCCCCCTACCGCAGGATCGTGGCGCTGGTGCCGCCGACGGCTTCCAGCCGTTTGCCCCCGGAACAACTTCGCTGGCGGCTGGTCTCTCACCTGGCGCTGAATCATCTGTCGATTACCGGTTCAGAAGACGGGGCCGACGCCCTGCGCGAAATCATGAGGATTTACGACTACGTCGCGTCGCGGGTCACGCGGCAGCACATCGAGGGCATTTCCAGCATCGCCAGCCGCCGCGCGGCCGCGCCGATCACCGACGGCACGGCCCAGGGCTTTTGCCGGGGCATCGAAATCGAAATCCAGTTCGACGACGACAAGTTCGCCGGCAGCGGACCCTTTTTGCTCGCCTGTGTGCTGGAACGATTCCTGGGCTTGTACGCATCGATCAATTCGGCGACGCGCCTGGTGGCGCGCTCCAAGCAACGTGAGGGATATTGGAAGCGATGGCCGTTCCGCTCAGGCGAAAAAACTCTACTCTAACCGATCCGCCGCTGGTCGCGACGCTGCGCACGAGCCGTACCGTTTTGGATTCTTCCAGGCCGTGCGGGTGCTGGAGCGATTGTCGCCCGGCCGGCATCCGGTCGGAGGCGATGCGCCCCCCGGCGGCGAAGTGGCCCGCTTCCACGCGCACCTGTCGCTGGTCTTTCCGCCCAGCGAAATCGTCGATCTGGTCGCCGACGACGATCAGGCGGCGCAAGTGACGGTCGCCTTTCTGGGACTGACCGGACCGTCGGGGGCCCTGCCCCGCCATTACACCGAGCTGCTGCTGGAACGGGCGCGGCACAAGGACTTCACGCTCCGCGATTTTCTCGACCTGTTCAATCACCGCTTGATCTCGCTGTTCTATCGCGCCTGGGAAAAAAGCCGCTTCTGGACCGGATTCGAGCGCGCCGAGACATACGCTCGCGAGAAACTGGCCGCCGATCCCCGCCTGTACCGCTCGTACGTGCTCGAAGAGCGCTCGCGGCGCGACCTGTTCTCCCAATGCCTGCTGGACCTGACCGGGCTGGGCAGCGGGGCGCTACGGTATCGTCTCTCGCGGCAGGACGCGCTGGTGCCGCGCACGGCGGTCCACGACGAGACGCTGCGGTTCTACGCCGGGTTGTTGTCGCGGCAACATCGTTCGGCGGTCGGATTGGAATCGATGCTCCGCGATTACTTCGGACTCGACGTGACCGTCGAGCAGTTTCGCGGCCAGTGGTTGTATCTTGAGCCCGAGAACCAGTCCTGCCTCACCGAAGGGGGCAACGTGCAACTGGGGGTCAACGTCATCGCAGGCGAGCGGTTTTGGGACATGCAGGGCCGGTTTCGCGTGCGGCTGGGCCCTTTGAACTACGAGCAATTTCGAGACTTCCTCCCCAGCGGCACGGCGTTTCGGCCGCTGGCGCACTTGTCGAGACTCTACGCCGGCGAGCAGTTCGACATCGACGTGCAAGCCGTGTTGCTGGCCGCCGAGGTCCCCTGGTGCACGCTAGGCGGCTCGGCGGACGAGGGGGCCCGGCTGGGCTGGAACACCTGGATTCGCAATCGCGATTTGACACACGATGCGTACGACGCCGTCTTCGCAGTTCATGACAACTGAAAGGCCACCATGGACATCAATCTAAAGTCGCTGATCGGCAAGCTGAACGACACGCTGCGCCGGGCCCTGGAAGGCGCCGCCGGACTGTGCCTGTCACGCAGCAATTACAACGTGGAAATCGAGCACTGGATGCTCAAGATCCTGGAGTTGAACGACTCGGACGTCAGCCACCTGTTGCGTTACTACGAAATCGACCAGTCGCGACTCGAGCGCGACGTGACCAAGGCCGTCGACCGTTTGAAGACGGGCAACAGCCGTCCGCCCACGCTGTCGACCAAGATCGTGGACCTGGTGGAGCGGGCCTGGCTGCTGTCCTCGATCGAGTTCGCCTCGCCGGCCGTCCGCTCCGGACACCTGTTGCTGGCATTGCTGAGCGATCCGGACCTGGCGCGGCTGACGCGCGACTCGATGCCCGAGCTGGCCGAAATTTCGCCGGACTCCCTGAAGCAGGAAATGCGCGACATCACGGCCGGAAGCATCGAGGACGCCGCTCCCACCGGCGACGACCTCGAGGCGGGTGGGCCGGGCCGGCCGGCGCTGGGCGGCAAGACGCCGGCACTCGACCAGTTCACGGTCGATCTGACGCTGCGCGCCCGGCAAGGGCAGATCGATCCGGTCGTCGGCCGGGACTTTGAAATCCGGCAGGTCGTCGACATCCTGACGCGCCGGCGGCAAAACAACCCGATCTTGACGGGCGAGGCCGGCGTGGGAAAAACGGCGGTGGTCGAAGGCTTCGCCGCGCGGATCGCCGCCGGCGACGTGCCGCCCCCGCTGCGCAATGTCTCGCTGCGGGTGCTCGACCTGGCCCTGTTGCAAGCGGGCGCTGGTGTGAAGGGGGAATTCGAAAACCGTCTCAAGAGCGTGATCCAGGAAGTGAAGGCTTCGCCCAGCCGATCGTCCTGTTCATCGACGAGGCGCACACGATGATCGGCGCCGGCGGTCAGGCCGGACAAGGGGACGCGGCCAACCTGCTCAAGCCAGCCTTGGCCCGCGGCGAGCTGCGCACGATCGCCGCCACGACCTGGAGCGAGTACAAGAAATACTTCGAAAAGGACGCGGCGCTGGCCCGGCGGTTCCAGGTCGTGAAGGTCGAGGAGCCCTCGGAAGAACAGGCGATCATCATGATGCGCGGCCTGACGCGGACGCTCGAGAAACACCATAACTTGCAGATCCTCGAAAGCGCGCTGGAAGACGCGGTCCGGCTTTCGCATCGTTACATCACCGGGCGGCAGCTTCCGGACAAGGCGGTCAGCCTGCTCGATACCGCCTGTGCACGCGTGGCGATGGGACATTCCAGCACGCCGCCGGCTCTGGAGGACTTGCAACGGCGAATCCAGCATATCAGCGTACAGATCGAGATTCTCGAGCGCGAGGCTGCCACCGGCGCGGCCCACGACGCCGAGCTGGCCGAGCTGACCGCCGCCCGGGCCGCGGCCGAAGAGGAGCTGACCGCGCTCGACAAACGCTGGAAAGAAGAGAGCGAACTGGTGCACCAGATCCGTGAAATCCGCGCCAAGCTGGAACAAGGCACGCTCAGGCCCCGCGGCAAGCAGGCCGAGGACAAGGAACAGCCGCCCGCGCTCGGCGAGAAGGAAGTCAAGCAGTTGCGCGGCGAGCTTCGCGACCTGGAAAAGAAGCTCTACGAGCTGCAAGGCGAAAAACCCCTGATGCAGGTCTGCGTCGACCAGCAGGCGGTTGCCGAAGTGGTGTCCGGCTGGACCGGGATTCCGGTCGGCAAGATGTTGCACGACGAGATCAAGACCGTGCTGGCGCTTAAGGAGCGGATGGAGGAACGCGTCGTCGGCCAGTCGCACGCGTTGGAGCACATCAGCCAACGGATTCGCACGGCGCGGGCCAACCTGGTCGATCCGCGCCGCCCGATCGGCGTGTTTCTGATGGTCGGTCCCAGCGGCGTCGGCAAGACCGAAACGGCGATGACGCTGGCCGACATCCTGTACGGCGGCGAGCGCAACATGGTGGTGATCAACATGTCGGAATACCAGGAGGCCCACACGGTCTCGGGTCTGAAGGGATCGCCACCGGGATACGTGGGCTATGGCGAAGGGGGCGTGCTCACCGAGGCGGTGCGCCGCAAGCCCTATTGCGTCGTGCTCTTGGACGAGATCGAAAAGGCGCACCAGGACGTGATGGAGCTGTTCTACCAGGTGTTTGACAAGGGGGTGCTCGAGGATGCCGAAGGACGGGAAATCGACTTCAAGAACACGATCATCCTGCTCACGTCCAACGTCGGCACCGACGCGGTCATGAAGCTCTGCGCCGATCCCGAGACGCGCCCCGATCCGCAGGGCCTGTCCGACGCCCTGCGGCCCGAGCTGCTCAAGGTGTTCAAGCCGGCGTTTTTGGGCCGCATGACGGTCGTCCCCTACTATCCGCTCGCCGACGACGTGATGCGCCAGATCATCCGGCTGCAGTTGGGCCGCATCGGCGATCGCCTGCTGGCCAACCACGGGGCCAGCCTGGAGTACGATGACGCGTTGGTGGGAGCCATCGCCGATCGCTGCACGGAAGTGGAAAGCGGGGCCCGAAACGTCGACCACATTCTCACCCGGACCTTGCTCCCCGAGGTTTCCACCGAGTTTTTGGCTCGGATGGCGGCCGGGGAGGCGATTTCCAACGTCCGGGTGTCGGTCGACGACGCGGGGCAATTCTGCTACCAGATTACCTAAACGGCGACTTTTTCCCCGCGTCCGAAACTTTGACAACTTTCGACCGCATCCACACGATAACAGCTTGGTGCGTTCGACGCTTGCCGCTTGCTATTGGTGGAGAAGCTCTTCATGGGAAAGTACACGCAAGATACCCGCGTCCTGCAAGCGATGACGCCGCTGGGCAAGGACAAGCTGCTGATCGTGGCCCTTTCCGGACATGAGGGGCTCAGCCAGCTCTTCTCTTTCGAGCTGGATCTGCTGGCCGAAAATCAGACGGACGTGGCGTTCGACAAGCTGCTCGGCAAGGAGTCGACGGTCACGGTGATGCTGGCCAAGGAGGGGAGCAAACGCTATTTCAGCGGCATCTGCAATCGGATCAGCCAGGCCAGCCGCGACGAGACGTTCACCACGTATCGCCTGGAGATCGTCCCGCAGTTCTGGTTCTTGACGCGGCGGCAGCAGAGCCGCATCTTCCAACAAATGGCGGTTCCCGACATTCTCAAGAAGGTGCTCACCGGCCTGGACGTCAGCTACGAATTGCAGGGCAAATTCGAGAAGCGCGACTTCTGCGTCCAATACCGTGAAACCGATTTCAACTTTGCCAGCCGGTTGATGGAAGAAGAAGGAATCTACTACTTCTTCAAACACTCCAACGGCAGCCACAAAATGGTGGTGGCCAACACCCCGCAGAGCCACGCCGACCTGGGCAACATCATCTACGAGACGATCGAAGGGGGAAATCGGCCGGAAGATCGGATCCTGGAGTGGAGCAAGGCCCAGGAACTGCGGTCCGGCAAGTACACGTTGTGGGACCACTGCTTCGAGCTGCCGCACAAGCATTTGGACGCGGACAAGACCATTCAGGAGAGCGTGACGGCCGGCAAAGTCAGCCACAAGCTGAAAGTCGGGGGCAACGACAACTTCGAGATCTACGACTATCCCGGCGCCTACGCCCAGCGGTTCGACGGCATCGACAAGGGGGGCGGCGAGCAGCCCAGCGAGCTGCAGAAAATCTTCGACGACAACAAGCGCACCGCCGAGATTCGTATGCAGGAGCAGGCCGCCGACGGGCTGGTCGTCCAGGGCGAAGGAAACGTGCGCCAGCTTACCAGTGGACACAAGTTTTCGCTCGAACGACATTTCAATGCCGACGGCCAGTACGTGTTGACCAGCGTGCAACACTTCGCCCGGCAAGGCAGCGATTATCGCAGCGAGGACACGACGTTCAGCTACAACAATACGTTTACCTGCATCCCCGCGGCGCTCCCCTTCCGGCCGCCCCGCGTCACCCGGCGGCCCGTGGTCCACGGCTCGCAGACGGCCGTCGTCGTCGGTCCGCAGGGGGAGGAGATTTTCACCGACAAGTATGGACGCGTCAAAGTGCAGTTCCACTGGGACCGGGAGGGAAAGAGCGACGCCAACAGCTCCTGCTGGGTACGGGTGGGCTCGATTTGGGCCGGCAAGCAATGGGGGGCCGTTCACATCCCGCGCATCGGGCAGGAGGTGATCGTCGACTTCATCGAGGGAGACGCCGACCAGCCGATCATCGTCGGCAGCGTGTACAACGCCGAAATGATGCCCCCCTACAAGCTGCCCGACAACAAGACGCAAAGCGGCATCAAGAGCCGCAGCTCGCTCAACGGCAGCACCGAGAATTTCAACGAACTGCGCTTCGAGGACAAGAAAGGCAGTGAAGACGTCTATTTTCACGCTGAGAAGGACTCCCACCGCGTCGTGGAAAACGACGATGACCTGCAGGTCGGCCACGACCAGACGATTGCCATCAAGAACAATCGATCGGTGAAAGTCAGCGACGGCGACGAAAAATATCTTTTGGAAAAAGGAAACCGCTCGATCAACCTGAAGATGGGCAACCAGCAAACGAAGCTGGACCTGGGTTCCGACTCCACCGAGGCCATGCAAGAGATCGTGCTGAAGGTCGGACAAAGCAGCATTACCATCAACCAGATGGGGGTCACGATCAAGGGCATGATGATCCAGGTCGAGGGTCAGATACAAACCCAGGTGAAAGGGCTCATGACGCAAATCAACGCCGACGCGATACTGACGGTCAAGGGCGGCCTGATGATGCTCGGATGACACCGGAAAAACCGCCATGGGATCCCACCCCTTAGTAAAAGTAACGGCGAAATCGGCCCAGGACGTCTGCGACCGTTTTGTCGTCAGCGACGAGGCTCGTCCGCTGCTGCGCCAGGGGATGGCCTCCGCGCAATACCTCGACTTGCTGCTAGATAAGGAATTGCATCACGATGGGACCCGTTTTTTGGCCCACGGGCTGCCGAAACGGGAAGCCGTCTGGTGGGCCTGCGTCTGTGGCCGGGCCGCCGCCGGCACATCGCTTTCGCCCCCCGTCGCCGCGGCTTTCAAGAGCGCCGAACAGTGGGTCTCCGATCCGAGCGAGGAGAACCGCCGCGCCGCCATGACCGCGGCCGAAGCCGCCGGCTACGGCACGCCCGCCGGTTGCGCGGCGCCGGGCGCGTTTTTCAGCGGCGGCAGCCTGGGACCGCCCAACCTGGACCCCATCCCGCCGGCGGAAACGCTCACCGGCGACGCCGTGGCCGGAGGCATCATGCTGGCCGTCGTGGTTAAGGAGCCCGAGAAAGCGCCCGAGACGTTTCGCGCCTTCCTGGCCAAAGGCATCGAGATTGCCAACGGCCGCAACCTTTGGAAGTAAGGAGAAACCGCCATGCCACAGCCCGCAGCCCGCGTGAGCGACATGCACGTCTGCCCGATGGTCACCGGTCTGGTGCCGCACGTCGGCGGGCCCATTCTGCCGCCGGGTGCTCTGAACGTACTGATTGGAGGCCTGCCGGCGGCACGCGTAGGCGACATGTGCGTGTGCGTCGGTCCTCCCGACGTGATTGCCCTGGGGAGCTTCACCGTGCTGATCGGCGGAATGCCCGCCGCCCGACTCGGCGACATGACCGCGCACGGCGGAGCGATCGTCATGGGCGCCCCCAACGTGCTGATTAACTAAACGGTGAATCCGATGATCATCTCCCAGGGAGTGGTAAGCGCGGCCAAGGCCATGGGCAACGACAACATGGCGGGCCAATTCGTCGAGCCGCCAGGCGCGCGATGCGCGCGGACCAGGTTGTCGACCTCCTGGCCGAATTCACAAGTCCAGCCGCGCAGCGCGGCGCGCGAATCCTCTTGCACGAGATGACCACGGCACACTGGACCGTCGTAGCCGGCATTCACCGCAGCCCGCATGACCCGACCCCGCACATCACGGTCGAAGTCCGCCGCCGGCGCTACCATCTGCGTCTGGACCGCCAGCAATGCATTTTTGACATCGTGTCGACCGTCGACGACGAACACCAACGCCTGGGCGGCAACAAGCCCTGGGTCGGCCCCGGCGGTTGAAAGCTGGCAAAAACCCGCCAGGCACGGCCTCGTCTTTCAAATCTCGCACCCACAGCAATTGGCCGGAGCGGGATCGAACCCGCACGGAAGTTACCCAAGCGTGCCCGGCACGGTCACTCAGGACGTCAAGTATACCTACGATACCTTCAACCGCCGCGTCTCCCGAACGGTTGATTCCAACGGCGATGGTCTTGCTGACGAAGTCGACGACTACATCTACGATGGCGATCACGTCACCTTCGACTTTGCCGATCCGGACGGCACCGGCCCGGCACCGATGGCCCTGAAGGATCGCTACCTCTACGGGCCGGCAGTCGATCAGATCCTGGCCCAGGAGGACGCGATGGTTTCGCCGAGCGAACGATCCTCTACATGAACGTCCTAGTACCAACCGCGGGAGAGAGCAGCCTGGAGGTCAAAGGTCAGAGCCGATCACATCCGAAGCCTCGATGGTGAAATGGACGATCACTCCTTGCCGCCGTGAATGTTGACCACATCGGCAACGATCCACTCCGCCACTTCGGGCTGGTAGGTGCTGGCGAAGCTGAGCCGCTTATGCCGGACGAACGCCGATTCACTGCTGGCCGCGCCGCGATTCTGTGCTGAAAACGGGATCGGCTGCTTTCGGGGCCGAAGCCATTGAACTAGCGTTTTTTCGATGCCTCTCGTGACAAGGTCTCCACAAATGTCACGAGGTGACGCAACGTGTCGCAGTAGGCCGCGTAGACCATCTGCTGCCGAATCTCTTCGGTCAGGGCTCGCCCGCCGACGGCAACGGCAGTGCCCAACTCGGCAGCCGTCTCGTAGAGACGTGCGAACTCGTCCAGGAAGTTAGGTACCGATTCGATCGACGATACGCTAACCCAGAGCAATTGCGGACGGTTTTCACGAACGGCTTCGCCCAGGGTCGCGGTCGGCAGCAGCGTGCCAAGAGAGGTCGCTTGCCAGCCGGCTTCGCGCAGCGCGATTTCGACCATCGTCGTAGGCAGCCTGTACGGGTCATGCTCCAGAGCACCGCCGATAGCCACTGGAGCGTCCAAGGGCGGAACTCGAAGTGCCAGACGCAAGTCGTGCAGGGCCTTGAGGCGCAATTTCACAACCACGTCGCTCGCGATAGACGACGACCTCGCCGCACTCCCAGCCGTCACCGATGTCGTGGAACGCCGCCGCCAGGACGCGGTCGCAAATGTCGCAGGCGGTTTGTCCGGCCAGGTACAGATCGAACACGATCCGCCGGCATTGATCCTCGTTCCCGGCAAGAAGAGCATCTCGGATTTGATCGCGGGCCCGAGCGACCACCGTGGCTCCCTGGCCGACGGTCGAGGGCAGCCCCAACAACTCAGGCCGCACTAACTGATGTCCGGACTCACGGAGGAACTGGATCACATCATCCAGAGCCAAGCGGCGGTGGCCGCCGGCCGTGCGGACGGTGGTCAGAATCCCCCGATCACACCAGCGTTTGAGCGAGGACTCGCTGACGCCGATGGCCTGGGCAACTTGCTTGGGAGTGATGAGGTGCTTCAAAATGGCCTCTGTGATCGCTTTGCACGATTATAGAATCGTCGATGCTGACTGTCCACAGGGTGATTTCAGCGATTTTTACAAATAATATAAGCCGTTTTGTGGTTGATCGTTACCTCAGACTCCGCTAGGTCAAATTGAACGATTTGAACGATTTAATGTTGACGCCATCCGGCGTCGTCGGTATAAAAGGGGCTGAACGATTTGAACGATTTGTGGCCGCTGCCGAGCAACCGGATTTGAAAGATGCACTGGATGTCCATCCTTCAACGCCGTTCTTGCCAGTCTTCCCGGGAGCACCATGCAGAGCCGACACGGCCCGTCGATTCGCCTCGCTCAACCGACCTTTTTTAGCCCGATCCGTTCTTTGAACAAGGAGTGTGAAATGTCGATCACGTTGAAACTGTCTGTTGCGTTCGCAGTCATTGCGGCACTGGTCGCCACGAGCCACTTGGCCGAGGCCGGCAAGAAATGTTCCGGTCCATCGGTCAAAACGGTTGCCCTTAACAAGGCCGCCAAGTCCGACATCGTGGACACGGCGGTCGGCGCCGGCTCGTTCAAGACACTGGCCACCGCGTTGAAGGCGGCTGGGCTGGTTGAAACCCTCAAGGGCAAAGGCCCGTTCACCGTCTTTGCTCCAACCGACGAAGCATTCGCGAAGCTGCCGCCCGGCACGGTTGAAGCTCTGTTGCAGGACAAGGACAAGCTGACTGCCGTCTTGACCTATCACGTCGTGGCGGGCAAGGTGAAGGCTGCCGACGTCGTCAATCTGAAATCGGCCAAGACCGTGCAGGGTCAATCCTTGGCGATCGACGCCACCGATGGCGTGAAGATCAACGACGCGAAGGTCGTCAAGGCAGACATCGATTGCAGCAACGGCGTGATCCACGTGATCGACACCGTGCTGCTGCCCAAGGAGTAGGACGTCGCATCGGGTCACGGCTGGCCGATTTGAGCCAGCCGTGACCTCTTTACAGCGCACAAGGCGAACGACTGGCCAGGCAGGCCATCGTGAAGAATAGGAAGGCCGACCCATGCTCGTTCTATCCCGGAAAGTCGGAGAGTCCATTTGTATTGCCGAGGACATCGTGGTTGTTGTCAAGTGGATCAAGGGAGACCGAGTCAGCGTCGGAATCGAAGCGCCGAAGAAGCTTCGGATTTCGCGAGGGGAACTACAAGACTACCCACCATCAGTTGAAGGCGGCACGCAACGGGTCTGTGGGCGATAGCGATCGAGTACCAAGATGCAAAACGAGCAGCTTTCGCAGATTCCCGAACGCCTGGTCTTGCTGACCGGTGCAACCGGTTATGTCGGGGCTCGGCTGATGCGCGAGCTGCAGAAGCAGGCAGTGCGCGTTCGGTGTCTTGCGCGTCGTCCGAAAGTGTTATCTGGGCGAACCGGGGCGAGAACCGAGGTTGTGGCCGGCGACGTGCTTGACCCGGACTCGCTATCTCGCGCGCTGCAGGGAGTGGATACGGCCTATTATCTGATCCATTCGATGGGCTCGACCGAATCGTTTGAAGAGACAGATCGGCAGGGGGCTTTGAACTTCGCGTCTGCCGCTGCCAAAGCCGGGGTTCGCCGCATTGTCTATCTAGGCGGTCTTGGAGACAGCCAACAGCCCCTCTCGGCACATCTCCGCAGCCGGCATGAGGTGGGGGAGATTTTGCGATCGACCGGCGTGCAAGTGATCGAATTTCGCGCCTCGATTGTGATCGGCTCCGGCAGCCTTTCGTTTGAAATGGTTCGGGCGCTCGTGGAGCGACTGCCCGTGATGATCGCGCCGCGCTGGGTGTCGGTACTGTCACAGCCGATCGCCGTGTCCGACTTGCTGTCGTACCTGGTGGCGGCACTTGACGCGGAGATTTCCGATAGTCGGGTCTTTGAAATCGGCGGGGCCGACCGGGTGTCGTACGGCGACTTGATGCGGGAGTATGCCCATCAGCGCGGCCTACGGCGGCTGATCATCCCCGTGCCCGTGTTAACGCCCAGGCTCTCCAGCTTGTGGCTCGGTCTGGTGACGCCGCTCTATGCCCGCGTGGGGCGAAAGCTGGTCGATAGCATTTGCCATCCCACGGTCATACGGGACCACTCGGCTTCCGACGTATTTCCAGTGGCTGCGGTGGGCTTTCGCGAGGCCATTCGATCCGCTCTTCGCAACGAGGACCTCGAATATGCCGAATCGCGCTGGTCCGATGCCATGTCTTCGAGCGGCGCACCGTCTGGGCCGTCTGGAGAGGCTTTCGGCTCACGATTCGTCGATTCGCGCACGGTTGATGTTGATTGTGCGCCCGAGCAAGTGTTCGCCACCGTGGAACGGATCGGCGGCCAGACCGGCTGGTACTTTACCAATTGGCTCTGGGGCCTGCGGGGATTGATGGATCTGGCGATCGGCGGCATCGGGATGCGCCGCGGACGGCCGCATCCCGAGCGATTGCGAGTTGGCGATACGCTCGATTGTTGGCGCGTCGAGGCCGTCGAACCGGGCAGACGCTTGCGGCTGGCCGCGGAAATGAAGTTGCCCGGCAGGGCCTGGCTAGAGTTCGAGGTGACGGGCAAGGAGCAATGCAGCCAGTTGCGACAAACCGCCACCTTCAATGCGCGAGGCGTGCTAGGCCGGGCTTATTGGTACCTGGTCTATCCCTTGCATCAAGTCGTGTTCGCCGGCATGCTCCGCGGCATTGCGGCAGCAAGCAGTCAGCGTGGCGCGGAATCTCGGAAGGCTTTCGATCCGAGCGTGCCGGTTCAAGTGCTGATGTTTTTATTGTTCCTGGCCGTTTGTTTTGGCACCGCCGCCCTCGGAGCCCAATGGACGTTCTCGTCGGTGAATGGCTGGTACCAGACCCTGGCCAAGCCGACATGGACGCCGCCGGACTGGGTCTTTGGCCCCGTTTGGTCCGTGTTGTACTTCCTGATGGCGCTGGCCGGCTGGCTGGTGTGGCGGCGGTGCGGAGTTTCTGTGCCCAAACGACGTGGCTCTTCTTCGCAGCGCAGCTTGTGTTGAACGCCCTGTGGTCTGGAATCTTTTTCGCGTTGCGCAGTCCCGGGGGAGCGCTGGTCGAGATCATCTTGCTGTGGACGGCGATTGCCGCAACCACGCTCGCCTTCTGGGCGCGCTACCGCCTGGCCGGCTGGCTGTTCGTGCCGTACTTGTCTTGGAGCTCGTTCGCGGCGCTGCTCAACCTGGCGATCTGGAGGATGAACGCATGACTCCGCGTCACCCGTTGAGACCAAGGCTGCCGCGACTTTGGGACCGTTCAAGTCGCCGCTGCGCCGCGTTGCGCTGCCACGAAATCGGGTGGATGTTATGAAAATCGCTGTAATTGGTTCTGGAATTTCTGGCTGAGCGGCCGCCTATCTGCTGGCCGATCAACGTCGGATCAGGCTCTTCGAAGCTGATTCGTATCCCGCCCGATGTTCTCGCGGCTTCTGAAACAACTGAGGGTTGCCACGCAAACCAGTGACATGAGTTTCAGCGTGCGGTTGGATCGCACAGGCTGGGAGTACAGCGGCAGCTCGTTGTCCGGCTTGCTCGCGCAGCGGCAGAACCTCGCGCATACGGACCTGCGATAGCCTCAGAACATGAACAAACCTTAAAACGCCTTGGATATGGCCGTTTTTGAGGTTGGAGTTGCAGTGGCCGGAGCGGGGATCGAACCCGCACGGAGGTTTCCCTCCACGGGATTTTAAGTCCCGTGCGTCTGCCAATTTCGCCATCCGGCCTTTTCGTTACAGCATAACGACTTGCGTTGTTTCTGGCAGGGGCTGAAATGCTTTCGTGCCCTGAGCGAGCGCCCCCAGCGGTGCGGCGAAGCCGGTAAAATGATATCGGCTGCTCGTCACTTTGGAGGCGGTTCGATGAGTGCCTCTGCCGATCACAACCAGGACTTTGATCGCCTCGACGCGCCACCATCGAACATGCGTTGGCTGTCGAAAGTAGTCAAAGGGCTCGCGGTCCTCGCCATTCTTGGGCTCTTGTTTTGTCTGCTGTTGCCCGTGATGCGAACGGCCTGGCCAGCAGCGTACCGTAACCAATGTACGTCCAACCTCAAGCAGATCGCGGTGGCATTGCAAAACTATGAGCAAATCTACCATGCGCTGCCGCCCGCCTATACGACGGATTCGGACGGAAAGCCGCTGCATAGTTGGCGGACACTGATCCTGCCGTTTCTGGAGGAACAGCAGCTTTACAAGTCCATTGATCTCACGAAACCGTGGGACGACCCTGCCAATGCCGACGCGTGCAAAACCCGCGTAGCTGCCTACCGGTGCCCCTCCGCGTCGATTCCCAACAACCGCACAACCTATTTGGCCGTCGTCGCGCCGGACGGATGCATTCGCCCGACCGGGCCAAGGAATCTCTCCGATATAACGGACGGTACTCGTACAACTTTGTTGCTCATTGAAGTGGATTCCCAACACGCCGTCCCCTGGATGTCGCCGGTCGATGCAGACGAGGGGTTGGTGATGAGCCTGGGGCCAAACTCGCCGCTCACGCACGCGGGGGGCTTCACGGTGGCCTTTGTCGATGGGCACGTTGCTTTTCTAAGTGCCGATACGTTGCCAGCTCAACGTCGAGCGCTAATCTCCATCGCGGGCGCCGACAAAGCGGTTCTCGATGGAACCGAATAAATCGGTTGGCGACTCGCGCCTGCGAGTTGGTCGCGCGTGGGCGAGCGCGGCTAATCTCGTAGATCGCCAGGGGCACCAGCCAACTCGCCCAAGCTGCCAGCGGGTAGCTCCAGTCGACTCCGACCCAAGTCACCGTTGCCAGCCCACCAATCAGTCGGACAATAACCGCCGAGCTCAGCAGTAAGAAGCACCGCCACACCCAGCGGCGGTGGTCGGCGAATCGCCTCCGCACGGCCGATCGCCAGCCGAACGCCGCGCACAGGCCGGTGGCGAGCGCCAGGCCAAAGAATCCGGCGCCTGCAACCATTCCGGTCTGCGCATAGCAGGCCATCCACAGCCCACTGGGGACAAGCAGGAACAGAATGAGCGCGATTTCGACCTTTCCCAGCCGGCGATGCCAGTTCGGAAACCGGGCGCGAAACGATTGGCTGACGAGGATCAATCCCAACACGAGCGAAGTGGGCCCGGCGACGATGTGCGAATAGAAGGCTAGTTGGTAGCCGCCAAAGAAGTAGGATTCGCGCCCTCGCAAGAAGTCGGAATTGAAATCCGGAGGGAAGTAATCGTGGTATCCGAGGGCCACGCTAAACGTGACTTTGACGACGAGTAGCGCCGCCAGCAGAATCAGCACGCGGTTCAGCATCGTCGGTTGAAACTCTTGCAGGCGGTGCAGGCCAGTTCGGTCGAGAATCGAGCGACCATCTGCATTCTAACGTCGAAGGGGCGATCACTGTCGGGGCGACCCGCTTTCCCCGGGCAGCCTCGGTGCAAGTCGGCGCGACGGACCGGCGCTTCGTTGCGTTGAACTCTCGCCCCCCAATCGCCCCAAAACTGGCGTGGACCGACGGGACTTGAAGGGCGAGCACGCAGCACGAAAAGGCGTATCGCCCGCGTTTTCGAGGGCTTTTTGAGTGCGCGATGCGGGCGGGGGGACGCGTCTGTTGCATGCCGTGTGCCTGCCAATTTCGTCGGGCCAACGGTCGTTCGACGGGACGGGGCAAGTTGCTTGAATTCGATGCATGGGCCGGTTAAGCTGCGACCGGCCGACGCTCTCTTCCAATCTCCGGCTGTTCCAACTTCTGGCGGAGTCTCTCATGCGACGTTTTTCAATCCTTCCGGTCGTCTCGCCCGGTCGCCGTGGCCGGTTGATGATTCTCTGCGTGTTGGCGTGCACCGTCGTTGCCGGGTCGTTGCCGAGGGCTTCGGCTGCTGATGCGGGCGAGCTGGCTTCGCAGGTTGAGATTCGCCGCACGCAGTATGGCGTGCCGCACATCCGGGGCGAGTCGCTGGAAGCGGTCGCGTTCGGTTTCGGTTATTGCCAGGCCGAGGATCACCTGCCGAACATCATGCGGGGGATCGTCGGCGTGCGCGGCAAGCTGGCGGCGACGTTCGGACCCGACGACCAGCCGGGAGACGGCAAGCACGTCGCCGCCGACCTGTTCAACGGGCAATTCCTCGTCTACCAGCGGGCCGTCGACTGTTATGACAAGCTCGACCCCGACTACCGCGCCATGTGCGAGGGCTTTGCCGCGGGGCTGAATTACTACGCCGACAAACATCGCGAAAGCGTGCCCGAGTGGACTCCCACGGTCACCGGGCACGACGTGGTGGCGTACGGCTTGGCCGGCGTGATGCGGTTCGCCTTCAATCGCGGCGACATCATCAAGGACTTTCTTAAGGAGCAAGACGCTGCCACCGCCCTGCTCTTCCCCGACCTGGACGATTCTGATCGAGAGGTCGGCTCGAACATGTGGGCCTTTGCCCCCAGCCGCAGCCGCTCGGGCCGGGCCATCTTGATGGGCAACCCACACCAGCCCTGGGCCCCGGTGTCGACGTATTACGAAGCCCATCTGATCGTGCCGGGCAAACTGGATTTTTACGGCTCGACGTTCATCGGCCGCCCGGTGCTGACCACGGGCTGGAACGAGCACCTGGGCTGGTCGCACACGGTGAACTATCCCGATCTGGAAGAGATCTACGAGCTGGCGCTCGACCCCGAGCGTCCGGATCATTACCGTTTCGACGGCGACGCGGTGCCGATCACCAGCCACGAAGTAAAAGTCGACTTCAAAAGCGGCGATGCCCAGAAAACGGTAACACGCACTTACTACACGACCCCGCTGGGCCCGGCGATTCACCGCACCGCGGATAAGCTGTACGTGCTGCGCAGTGCCTGCTGGGAAAACTATCGGGCCTACGAGCAATGGCTCAAGATGTCGCAAGCCACGAGCTACGCCGCATTTCGCCGCACGCTGGAGATGAGCCAGATTCCGATGTTCAACATCTGCTACGCCGATCGGGCGGGGAACATCTTTTATCTATGGAACGGCACGGTGCCCAAGCTGCCGCGTGGCTCGCACAAGGCCGAAGCCGTGCCGGCGGCAGGTACGGCAGACGTGTGGACGGAGTTTCACACGACCGACGAATTGCCGCAACTGATGAACCCGCCCGGCGGCTACGTGCACAACTGCAACTCGCCGCCGTATTTTACCAATCTGAACGCGCCGCTGGATCCGGCCAGCTTCCCCAGCTACTTTCCGGCGAACAACGTGAGCCTGCGCAGCCAGCACAGCCTGCGGCTGATTCACAACGATCGCAAGTTCACGCTCGAGGACGTTCGCGACCTGAAGCACGACCAGTTGATGCTGCTGGCCGAACGGGTCAAACCCGACCTGATCGCCGCGTTGCGCGCGTCGCAGCCCACTAGCGAGCTGCAAGGAGCAATCGCCGCGTTGGAAGCCTGGGATAACACCACGGCGGCCGACAGCCGCGGGGGCACGCTATTCGCTAACTGGTGGGAACGCTACGAAGCCGACGGCCAGGGGAAGTTTGCCGTCGAGTGGAGGCGCGGACGAACCGACCGCCACGCCTCGCGGACTGGCCGACAAGGAGCGCGCCGTGGAGACGTTTCTGGCGGCGCTCGACGAAGTGCAGCAGCTTTACGGCCGGCCGGACGTCACCTGGGGCGCAACGCATCGGATTCGCAAGGGGGACGCGGTCGATCTGCCGGCCAGCGGCGGGTCGGGCTTGAAGGGCTGTTTTCGCGTGCTCGGTTTCAAACGCGACGCGGACGACAAACTCGTCGCCTATGGGGGCGACAGTTGGGTCTTTGTCGTCGAGTTCAGCCAGCCGCCCAAGGCGTACACCGTGGTGGCCTATAGCGAAAGCGAACTGGCGGACTCGCCCTACTTCAGCGATCAGACCACGCTGTTCTCGGCCAACCAGATGAAGCGGGCCGCCTTTACCGACGACGAGATCAAGGCCCAACTGGTCAAGACTTATCGGCCCGGCGACGAATAGACGCCCGCCGCCGGCAATCCCGGCCGTTACGGCCCCGCAGTTCCCAGGTAATGTTCGGCGGTAATCGCCGGCACGCCGGGCATCTGAAAGCGCTCGAGCGATTGAATCTGCAACCCGGCCGAAGCGATGAGCGTGTCGATCGGCCGGTTCAGATTGCAGCCGCAGCCGAAGAACCGCTGCACGCCGTTCCAGCGATCTTGCCGCCGGGCCACGCGCTCGTCGCCGCTACGGCCGTGCTCCAGGAACAGCAGCTTGCCGCCGGGCTTGAGCACGCGACGTGCTTCGGCCAGCGCCGCGGCTACGTCGGGAATCGTGCAGAGCGTCCAGGTGGAGACGATCGTATCAAATCGACCCGACTCGAACGGCAACCGCTCAGCATCCAAGAAGACCCGCTCGACCGGCATGCCGGCCGCCTCGATCCGCCGAGTGACTCGTTTGGGCAGCAAGCGGGCCGGGTCCACGAGCGTAAGCCGCTCGACTTGTCGCGGGTAGCAAGAAAGGTTCAAACCCGTGCCGAAGCCGATTTCGAGCACGTCGCCGTGCGCATCGGCCAACGCGCGGTGGCGATACTCCATCGGCACGCGTCCGCCGAGGAGGAATTCCAGCACGCGGGGAAAGACAACGTTGCTATAGATGCCCACGGGGCCTTCCCCAGGTGTCAGGAGATCTGCGGCCACTTCCGTACAGGGGCATCTTAGCGCGCCAGGGTCGGCCGCTCAATCCGTCGACGGCGCGGAGGGGCAATCATCCCGCCCGCCGGCCGGCGGCCGGAGTCATTCGTGTAGCTTGCGGACGTTGATCGAGGCGTTGCTCGTCGAGAGCACCAGCGAAAAGGTCGGCTTCTCCCCGATCGTGGCCGACAGGTGGCGGCGGCGGCGGTCGCCGCGGCGATTTCCCTCGTCCGAGCTAAACTCCGAGTTGACCTTGGCGTTGGACGTCGCGGCTTCGAGCTCGAACTGGCTGTCGGCCGGCAGGCGGACGTCGATATTGCCGTTGGACGTGCGCAGCAGGCTGTCGCCGGCGGCCAGGCTCCCGTTGAAACGGATCGAGCCGTTCGAGGTGCGGGCGTCGACTTCGGCGTCGGTGGCTTCGACGAGGATCGCACCGTTGCTCGAGCCCACCTGAATCTTGCCACTCGCCTCGACGACGTCGATCTTGCCGTTGGAGGTCTGGGCGTCGATCTCGCCCCGGATCCCTTCGCTGACGATGTAGCCGTTGCTGGAGCGCAGCACGAGGTGGGAGCCGGGTGGCACGACGATGATCACCGCGGCTCCGCATTCGCCGATACCGTGACCGTGCCGCTCGGCCTTGACGCGCACTTCATCATCGTTCTGCGAGATGGAAACTTCGACCCTTTCGAGGTTCGCACGAGCCGCGTCCTCGTTGAAACCGCTGGCGCGCTTGGTCACTTCGACGACGACTTCGTCGTCGGCGCCATTGCTGACGTCGATCGAGCCGTTGAATGTTTCCACCACGATGGTCGGCGTCGACTTGGACTTGAAGACGTCGGAGACGGTCTCGGTCGCCCGATACAACGGCATGTCGCAGCCGGCCGCGAGCACCGCGACCGCCAACAACATCCCGGCGAGCACGAACCCCCGGCGAGCAATGGATTCCCTCATGGCTCCTCCCCCTTTGGCGAGATATCAGACGAACCGGACGTTTCCCCGGCCCCTATTCGCCGGTGCGAGGTCGATCTTGGGTGCCGGGCCGGAAAAAATCGGCGGTAGACGCGCTGGCCAGCAACAGAACGCCGGCGCGGCCAGAAGACAAGAGGGACGCGGAATGGCCGTCAGCGGACGGCGTAAGAAGATTCCTCGGCCGTTCGAACCGGTTGGGCCAGTACGCCGCCGGCCGGCTGCGTGGCGGCACCGGGACCGGTCTTGGCCAGCAAATCGCGGTAGGCCTGCACGCTGGCGATGGCCGTCGAGTCAGCGCCGATGTAAGCCTGGGGCCTGACGTAGGCCACGAGCTGGCCCTCGCGGCGGACCCGCTGGGCCAATCCGTTGAGCTCGTCGAGGGGCTGCCAGCTCTTGGTGACTTCCTTGCCGTCGATGGTCGCGGTGAGTTGCGCCGGCCCGTTCTCCGCCGCCTGCCCGTCGTAGAAGTTTTGCGTCGAGAGCAGCTTGAAGTAGCGATCGGCTTCGACGGTCGGGATGTCCATGGCCCAGACTTCGTGGGCTTCTTCCTGGTTGCCGATCGACGGACGATCCGACTCGCCCGATTTGAACGGATTCAGACTGCGTGCCTTGGGGGTCTCCTTGCTGCTGTCGATGGCGAAGGTGACCCGGGCCATGCCTTCGCGGCCGGCCGGGTGCGGTTGTTGAATCACGAGCGTGCCCACCGACTGATCGGCCAACGGGCTGCTGGCAATCTGTTCATAGGCGACGTGACGACCGTCGACGCGCACCACGTCCAGCGGCTGTCCGAGCCGCCCGGCGTCCAGGCGGTACTCGAGCCGCGCGGACTTGTAGAATCCGGCGCTGGCATCGCGAGCCACTCCCTTCCAGGGCAACTCCGGCAGCGATGCGCAGCCACACCACAGCACGCCGGTGCCGGTCACCAGTGCGGCCGCAGCGCGGCAGATCTGTCGCCACCAGCGGGCTATGCCAGTCGGTCGAATCATCCTTGATCCTTACCCCTCGTCACGGACGACGCGGCTAACGGTAATCGTCGCGCGGCGGATGAAACACGTCCAGCGCGCGGACGGGCCGGTCGAGCGCCACCACCTTGTGCACGACTCCGCCGGGAATGCGCCACATCTGCCCGGCTGTCACGCGCATCTGCTGTTCGCCGATCGTGAAATCGGCTTCCCCTTCGAGCATCAGTCCCATCTGCTCGTGGGGATGGCTGTGCGGCTCGACCACCGCCCCGGGCTGCATCTCCACGAGTGACAGCATCATCTGCTGGCAGCAGGTCGTGTAAATGTCGACGCCCGGGAAAATCTGGTGGTGGAGGCAGTCGTTCTTATCGACGAAGTAGTTGAACATCTTGAACATTCCGCACGATCGTCAAGGTTTAACAGGGGGTGGCGGCGCAGCGTGGTCGACGGCGGCCGCCGGCGGTTCGCGGCGAGTTCTACCGGGGCGGTTCATGGCACGCTGGCTTGCTCGGCTTCGGCGGCGTGGTGTTTGATGGCGTCGGCCAGGCCCGGCACCTGGTCGGCCCCCTCGGGCACGGTAATCGTCGAGTGCTCGAAATCGTCGCCGATCGGCTCGTAGCGCCCGCCGAGCTGCTTGGACAGAAATGCTTCGGCCACGGCGTAGAAAGCCAGGTTGTTTTCCGGCCGGGCGAAGCCGTGTCCTTCATCGGGAAACAGCACGTAGGTCAGGGGAATCTTCTTTTCCTTCATGGCCGCGACGATCTGGTCGGCTTCGGCCTGCTTGACGCGCGGGTCGTTCGCGCCCTGGGCAATCAACAGCGGCCGCTCGATCTTCTCGACGAGGTTCAACGGCGAGCGTTCGCCGAGGAGCTTGCGGCCTTCGTCGGTGGTGGGATCGCCCACGCGGTCCTTGAACAACTGGATCATGGGGGCCCAATACGGCGGAATCGTGCTCAACAACGTGAACAGGTTCGAGGGGCCGACGATGTCCACGCCGCAGGCAAACTTGTCGGGCGTGAAGGTGAGCCCCACCAGCGTGGCGTAACCGCCGTAGCTGCCTCCCATGATCGCGACCTTCTGGGGATCGGCGATTTTCTGGTCGATGGCCCAGTCCACGGCGTCGATCAGGTCGTCGTGCATCTTGGCGGCCCACTGTTTGTTGCCGGCGTTGGTAAACTCCTTGCCCAGGCCGGTCGATCCCCGATAGTTCACGCTCAAGACGGCGTAGCCGCGGTTGGCGAGCAATTGATGTTCGGTGTCGTAGCCCCAGGCATCGCGACCCCAGGGCCCGCCGTGGACCAGCAGCACCAGCGGCAACGGCTGCTGGGGACGCCCCGTGTTGTCCGGATCGGACGCTTTGGGGAGCGAGAGGTAACTGACCAGGTCCATGCCGTCGCGCGATTTGATGACCACGGGGTGCATTTTCACCAGCGGCTGCCCTTCCAGCGCCTTGCGATTGGTGAACAGGAACGTGGCCTTTTTGTTCGGGCGATCATAGAGGTAGTAGCGAATCGGTCCGTCGTCCATCACGTAGGCCGCGATCCACAGTTTGTCGTCCTGCGTGCGGCTGGTGACTTGCAGCTCGCCATCGGCGACGGTTTTCAGATAGTCCATGTCCGGCTGGATTGCCGGATCGAGGACCTGCCATTCGGGGCGCAGATAGTCGAAGCTCACTGCCTGGATGTTCTTTTCGGTCGGTTGGGCGATCACGCCGCCCACGTCGGCCTTGTCGTTTTCGGCGAGCACTTTCTGCTCGTCGCTGTCGAGGTCGATTTGCACCAGGGCGCTGGTGTTGCGGTCGCGGCTGTCGGTCAAGTACAGCTTGCGGCCGGTTTTGTCGAACCCGGCGATTTGCGTGGTGAGCGTGTCGTCGGGGCCGACGTTGACGTATTCCTTCCAACCGCCGTTGCCGTCCGGCTCGAAATACTGCAGACTGCCGTCGGGCATCATCTTCGAGGCAAAGCGGACTTTGAAGTCATCGTCGACGACGTAGCCGGCGAACTCGGTGTTCTTTTCCAACAGCTCGCGATCGCCGGTTGCGAGGTTCACGCGATAGAGATCGTGGAACTGCGGATCGCGATCGTTCAGACCGACGATAATCTCGCCGGGAAACCGGTCGCTGACCCCCTCGATCTGGGCGTTCACTTTTTCCAGCGGCGTCAGATCCTTGGTCTCGCCGCTGGCCAGGTCGACGCTGTAGACGTGCCAATTTTCGTCTCCCTTGGAATCCTGCAAGTAGAGGACGTGCTGGTTGTCGTAGGCCCAGAAGTAAATGCGAATGCCGCGCTGCTTGTCGTTGGTGACCGGCTGGGCCGCGTCGGGATCGTCGACGGGGCCGACGAACACGTTGAGCACGCCGTCGCGCGGGGCCAGGTAGCTCAGCTTGCTGCCGTCGTGGCTCAGCCGGGCCGAGGCCTTGTCCGGATTGCCGAACAGCACTTGCCGCGGGATGAGCGGCGTGCCGGCCACGGCAGCCGGCTCAGCCGCGGCGGCTTTAGGCTGGGGCGCGGCGGGGCTGGTGGCACCCAGCGGTAGCTCGGGTCCGGAGGATTGCGCCGGTTTATCGCCAGATTTGGGGGCCGCGGGCTTCTCATCGGCAGCCGACTCCTCGGGCATCTCCTCTTTCGCCGCCGGTTCGGGGACCGTTTCGCCGGCGGCGCCCTCATCGGCTTGCTCAGGGGCTGGTGCGATCTCCTCGGGAGATTGCTGTTTGGAGTTCGCGTTGCATCCGACCACTCCCAGCATGGCCACCAAGGCCAGCCAGCCGCAAAGTTGCTTGAGCGTCATGAGAATCGTCCTTTCGTCCGTGGGGCTACTTGCTGGTAGGAGACGGTCCGCGTGAGCGGTTCAGCTTATCGCCCTGGCGGCCGATCGCCAAGCATGGCGGCGGCGTTGTGACGCAGCGGCGGGCTTGGGTTAGACTAGCGGTTCGTAACGGGGGCGTTCGCTAGCAGGAACGCTCGAAGCCCGGCTTACGCTTGACACCAGGGCCCGCCCAGCACCGATGAACGAATCGCCTGCGTCCGTCGTGCCGCGTACGGCGTATCAGCCGCTGGTGGTCGTGTTGACGGCGGCGTGCTGCGGCATCGTCGGCGATCGATGGCTGGGCTGGTCGTTGATCGCCTGGTGGCCGATCGCCGGATTGGCCTGGGCGAGTTGGTACGCGTTGTGGCGGCGCGGCCACTGGCGTCTGTCGGCCTGGCGCTGCTGGTGAGCACGGCGGCGGTGGGCGCGGCGTGGCATCATTGCCGCTGGTCGCTGTTCGCTGCCGACGAGATCGGACGCAGTGCTCCGCGCGCATCGGGCCCGGCGGCCATTCGTGCCGTGGCGGTCAGCGGCCCGCGGCGCATTCCGCCGCCCCCCCCGGATGTGTTTCGCACCATCGCGACGCCCGAGCGGACGCGGCTCGCGCTGCGCGTGGTGGCGATTCGCGATCGTGACCGCTGGCGGCCGGCGGCCGGCCGAACCGTTCTGTACGTCAACGGGCACGTCGGCGACGTGCGCAGCGGCGATGAGCTGCTCATTTTCGGCCAGCTCGGCGGGATGCGACCACCGGCTAATCCTGGCGAGTTCGACTTTGCCGGACTGGCGCGGGCCGGACGGCGGCTGGCCTCGTTGCGCTCGGAGTTTCCGGAATGCGTGACCACCATCACTCGCGGCTGGCAGTGGCGGCCGGCCGACCTGGTCGACGCGCTGCGGTCCGGTGGCGACGCGCTGTTGTGGCGGAATCTGGGGCCGGAGCAATCGGCGCTGGCTTCGGCCATGTTTCTGGGCGCCGCGAAGAGCTCGATCCCGACCTGCGGCAGGCGTTCGTCGAAACCGGCACCATCCACTTGCTGGTCGTTTCCGGCTTGAACGTCGGCATTCTGGCCGGCTGCTTGCTGGCGGTGATGCGGCTGGGGCTGGTGCCGCGCGGCTGGGCGCTGGCCATCGTGGCCCTGGCTTGCGTGTTGTACGCCGCCGCGACCGACGGCGAGCCGCCCGTGGTGCGGGCCACCGTCATGGTGCTGGTGGCTTGCCTGGCGATGGTGCTGGCCCGGCGGCCGTTGGGATACAACACCTTGGCCGCCGCGGGGCTCGTCGTGCTGGCGATCAATCCGTCGGAGCTGTTTCAGGCGGGCACCCAGCTTTCGTTTCTGGCGGTCGCCGCGCTGGTTTATCTGGCCGAGCGTCGGGCAGCCAGTCCGCCGCCGGACCCGCTGACGCGGCTCATTGCGCAGACGCGTCCCTGGCCGGCAAGAGCCGGCCGCCGGCTTTGGCGGAGTACCTGGCAGACGGCGTGGGCCGCGACGCTGATCTGGCTGGTCGTTTGTCCCTTGGTGATGGCTCGCTTTCACCTGGTTTCGCCGGTGGCGGTGCTGTTGGGCCCGGTCTTGGCGCTGCCGGTGGCATTGGCAATGGCCAGCGGCTTCGGCATCTTTCTGTTGGGTTGGCTGTTGCCGCCGGCCGGCGCTGTTGGGCGGGGTTTGTGACGCGAGCTTGACGGTCATGCAAACCTGCGTCGAGACGGCCCGAAATTGGCCGGCCAGTCATTTTTGGGTCAGTGGACCGGCCGATTGGTGGCTGGCGGGGTTCTACGGCGCGCTGGTCTGCGCGGCGTTGGCGCCACGCTGGCGGCTGTCGCCGCGCTGGACCGTGGGACTCGTGGCCGGCTGGTCGGCACTGGGGCTCGGCGTTTCGCTGGCTGGTGGTCGCGACGACGACACGCTGCGCTGCACGTTTCTTTCGGTGGGACACGGCACGGCGGTCGTCCTCGAATTGCCCGGCGGCGAGACATTGTTGTACGATGCCGGGCGACTCGGTGCGCCGGACGGGGCGGCGCGGTCCATCGCCGGTTATCTCTGGTCGCGCGGGGTTTCGCATCTCGACGCGATCGTCATTTCCCACGCCGATGCCGACCATTACAACGCCCTGCCCGCGGTGCTCGAACAGTTTTCCGTCGGCGCGGTCTATGTCTCGCCGGTGATGTTCGAAGGTCGCAGCCGATCGCTCGAAGCGCTCAAGGAGGCAATCGACGACCGCGGGGTGCCGCTGGGCGAGATTTGGAGCGGCGACCAGTTGCGCAGCCACGCGGACGTGCGGATGGAAGTCTTACACCCGCCGCGGAGCGGCGTGCTGGGGAGCGACAACGCCAATAGCATCGTGCTGGCCGTCGAGTTTCAGGGACGCCGGCTGTTGTTGACCGGCGATCTCGAATCGCCCGGGCTGGACGATCTGATGGCCGAGATTCCTTACGATTGCGACATCTTAATGGCGCCGCATCACGGCAGCGCGGCCAGTGATCCGCCGGGCTTTGCTGCTTGGAGCACTCCGGAGTGGACGATTGCCAGCGGCGGCAGCTCCGACCGCCTGCAATCCGTGCAAACCGCCTACGGCGCCCGTGGCAGCCGCGTGCTGCATACGGCCGATTGCGGGGCCGTCACGGTGGAAATCACCGCGGGCCAGGTGTCGGTCGACGGCTGGCAGTCTCGCGGCGAACCGCCGTAACTTGTGCCAAACCGTGGGTAACGTGGCGGGGAATCGTCAACGGGGTATACGGCCGGATACAATGTAGGTACGCGGACGCCATGATCCGCGATATGAGTTGACAAACGTGGCACGCTTACAGTAATCAACGTTGCCAGCCGTGCCCGACCTGCCCGGAGCCGAGCTTATTCCATGCGAGCCATAGACGCGACCCGCCTGTACTTCGACCGTGCGGCTGATCGCATGGACTTGAGCGAGAACATGCGCCTGTTGCTGCTCACGGCCAAGCGCGAGGTCTCGGTTCAAATCGCCATCGAGCTGGACAACGGGGAGATCGCCACTTACATCGGCTACCGTGTACAGCACGACGACGCGCGGGGGCCGATGAAAGGAGGCCTGCGGTTTCACCCCGAGGTCGACCTGAGCGAGGTCCGCTCGCTGGCCGCGTTGATGACTTGGAAGACGGCGCTGGTGGACATTCCGTTCGGCGGTGCCAAGGGTGGCGTGGCGATCGACCCGACCCGGCTCAGCCCCTGCGAGCTGGAACGGGTCACGCGCAAGTTCGTCGACGGCATTCACGACGTCATCGGACCGGACGTCGATGTGCCGGCCCCTGACATGGGGACCAACGCCGAGGTGATGGCCTGGTTCATGAACCAATACCAGAAGTACCACGGGTTCAATCCCGGCTGCGTAACGGGCAAGCCCGTGGAGTTGCACGGCATCCCGGGGCGCGAGGAGGCCACCGGCCGGGGCGTCGGCATATTGGCGTTCAAAATGTTGGGCCGCCTGGGGCGCAAGGCGTCGCAGACCCGCGTGGCCTTGCAGGGTTTCGGCAACGTTGGGGCGCATGCCGCCAAGTTTCTGAACGAATCGGATTTCAAGATCGTGGCCGTCAGCGACGTCAGCGGCGCCTACTTCCGGCCCGACGGGCTCGACATCCCCAAGCTGTTGCAGTATTCGCGCGAGCATCACGGCCTGAAGGATTACAAAGAAGCCGAGCGCGTCTCCAACGAGGAACTGCTCGAACTGGACGTCGAGCTATTGATCCCCGCGGCACTGGGGGGCGTGATTACGGCCGAGAATGCCGAGCGGATCAAAGCTCCTCTGATTATCGAGGCGGCCAATCAGCCGGTCTGGCCGGATGCCGACCTGGTCTTCAACGAACGGGGCACGGTCGTCCTGCCCGATATCCTGGCCAACGCCGGCGGCGTGACGGTCAGCTACTTCGAGTGGGCACAAAATCGTCAGCATTATTCGTGGGGCATCAATCGCGTGCGGCAGGAACTCGACAGCGTCCTGTCGAACAGTTTCGAGCGCGTCTGGACGCTGGCCCAGGAGCGCAAAGTCGAGTCTGCGCACGGCAGCCTATATCCTGGGCATCGGCCGCGTGGGCAGAGCTACCATTTTGGGAGGAATCACGTGAGCGAAGGCGGCAAGCTTACGATCGAGGAATTGGTCAAGGTCTGCGTTGAGTTACCGGCCTTTCGTCGTCTCGACGAGGAAGAGCGACGCCAGTTGCTCGAGATCGCCCAGGAGCGGCACTTCGCTCCCGGCGAACAGGTCATTGAACAGAACGGTCGTAGCCAGAGCTTGTGGATTCTGCTCAGCGGGAAGTGCGAAGTCGTCAAGCACAGCCACCACGACGGCCCGGTGACGCTCGCGCAGCTCGAGCCGCAGAACGTCTTCGGCGAGATGTCGTTCTTCAGCCCCGCCCCGCATTCGGCCAGCGTCGTGGCCAAGACGCAGGTCCGGCTGCTGAGCATCTCGCGGATGGAATACGAGCGGCTGCTGGCCGAGGATAGCGCGGCGGCCTACAAGCTGGCCTACAACGTCGTGCAGAGCCTGGCCGATCGCCTGCGCCGCATGGACGATTGGGTCGCGGAGCTCTCGACCTCAGCCGAACACACCAACGGAAACTCGCACAACGAGCCCGTGCCCGAGTGGAACCAGTTTCGCCAGAAGCTGTTCGAAACGTGGAACTTGTAGGGCGTCGCGCGGAAAGATCGCGCACGGAGTGGTGCATTGCCGTCGCCGTTGGCGATCGGGCTAAACGGGCGCAAAAAAACACCATCCTGGGCCGGCGCTTGCGAATCAGTAATACACGTCTTCGCCCGCCTTCACTCGGGTGCCCGGGGCCGCATCGGCCACTTGGGCCAGGATCTCGCAGGCGCGCAGCGTGTCTGTAGCGTCCACGTCCAGATGCGTGACGGCCCGCACCTGCTGCGCGGCGACGGCCAGCATCAGCACTCCCCGGGCCTTCAACATCTCGCAGAATTCGGCGGCCGTGCCCAGCTTGGCGTCGACGCGAAAGATCACGATGTTCGTATCGACCGCGTCGCCGATCAGATCCAGGCCGGCGACCGAGCGCACGGTCTCGGCCAGTTGGCGGGCATGTTGGTGGTCGACCGACAGCCGATGGATATGATGCTCCAGCGCGAACAGCGCCCCGGCCGCGATCACGCCGGCCTGCCGCATGCCGCCGCCAAACAGTTTGCGAATCCGCCGGGCCGTGCGAATCAGATCCTGGGGTCCGGCCAAGGCGGAGCCGACCGGCGCCCCCAGCCCCTTGCTGAAGCAGACGCTGACCGTGTCGAAATGCTGCGACCAGCGCGCCGCGTCGATTCCGCTGGCGACCGCCGCGTTGAACAGCCGCGCGCCGTCCAAGTGCGTTCTCAGGCCGTTGTCGTGGGCCCAGCGGCAAATGGCTTCCACAGTGTCATACGGCTGAATGCGGCCTGCTCCGCGGTTGTGGGTATTCTCCAGGCATACCAGCCGGGTGCGCACCAGGTGTTCGTTGTCGCCGCGGATCAGTCCGGTCAACTGCTCCGGTTGCAGGACTCCCTGCTGTCCTTCGACCGGCCGGGCCGCGACGCCGCTCAACTGGGCGTACGCTCCTTGCTCATAGTTGTAGATATGGCAGCCGGCTTCACAGAGAAATTCGTCCCCCGGCGCGCAATGCACGCGCACGCCGATCTGATTCGACATCGAGCCGGAGGGAACAAACAGCGCGGCTTCCTTACCCAGCAGGTCGGCCGTGCGCTCCTCGAGGGCGTTCACACTCGGATCCTCGACGAAGACGTCGTCGCCGACCTCGGCGGCGGCCATCGCCGCCCGCATGCCGGCACTTGGCCGGGTGACCGTATCACTGCGAAAGTCCAGAAGCTTTTCCGGCATAACACCACGCGTCAGAGACGTGCTCCAGCTTGGAATTAAGGGCTTTTCCTCACGGCGGCCGCGAGCCAGAATGAACGTCTTCCCCCCCTGCCCCGCATCGGCCGTGCGTACATCGTAGTCGTCCGGCGAAAGAACGGCCAGTAGCCCCAAAAGTGCCGCGACACGTGTGATGAGCTCCCCGACACTCCACATTCGACGCATCGACAGCCGCGCCGGCGACGCCCGAGCGGCGCTCGACGGGCTGCGCGAATCCCTCAGTCCGCGGGGGAACGTCGTCAGTGACGCCGGCCGGCGGCGAACCCTGGAAGTGTTCGGCCAGGAACTGTCGCCGCAGCAGGTCGTCGAGCGGATCTGCCGCGACGTGCGCGAACAAGGACTGGCGGCCGTGTTGGACTATTCGGCCCGCATCGACAAGGCCGAGCTGACCCCCGAGACGATCCGCGTCGAACCGGCGGCGCTCGAGTCGGCGCACCGCCGGGCGGAGCGGGCGTTTCTGGAATCGGTGCGGCGGATTCGGGACAACATCCTGGAATTCCAACGCGCGCTCGTGCCGGGGAACGTGCGGATCGAGCGGCCGGGGGGGAGTTACCTCGAGCAGCGCTACGTGCCGCTGGACCGCGTCGGCATTTGCGTGCCCGGCGGAGCGGCGGCCTATCCTTCCACCGTCTTGATGACCGCGGTGCCTGCCGAAGCCGCGGGCGTGAACCAGCGCGTCGTGATTGCACCGCCCACGGCTTACGGCGCATACAACGACGACTTGTTGGCCACGTGTTTTGAACTGGGCGTTACGGAAGTCTATCGCGTGGGAGGCGCAAGGCGTCGCGGCCCTGGCCTACGGCGTCGAAGGCATGCCTAAGGTCGACAAGATCGTCGGGCCCGGCAACCTGTTCGTGGCGCTGGCGAAGAAGGCCGTGTACGGCGAAGTGGACATCGATTCGATCGCCGGGCCGAGCGAGGTAGTGGTGATCGCCGACGACTCGACTCGCGCCGATTTCACCGCCGCCGACTTGATCGCCCAGGCCGAACACGCCCCCGGCGCGAGCATCTTGGTCACCTGGAGCCAGGCGATCCTCGACGCCACGGCGGCGGAGCTGGAACGCCAGACGGCCGGTCTGGACCGCGGCGACCTGGCCCGACAAAGTCTCGAAGCGTTTGGGGCATTAGTGCTCGTGGCCGACGCCGACGAAGCCGCGGCCTTGGCCGATTGGCTCGCGCCGGAACATCTGCACATCGCCACCGAGCGCCCCGAGCAACTGTTGTCCAAGATTCGTCATGCGGGCGCCGTTTTTCTGGGCAACTACACGCCGGTGGCCGTGGGCGATTACGCCGCCGGTCCGTCGCACGTGCTGCCGACCGGCGGCACGGCTCGATTTGCCAGCGGACTGTCGGCCCGCGATTTTTTGCGGAGCCACAGCGTGATTCACTGCTCGAGCGAGGGTCTGGCCGCGATGGCCGCCGACGTGCGACGGCTGGCGGAAAAAGAAGGTTTAACGGCCCACCGGGCCAGTGTCGACATCCGCCTTTCGGGCGAACCGGCCGCGGGCAAACCGCGTCCTTAGAAGCGTTCCTCCACTGCAAACCCGTAAATCGACGCATGTCTTACTTCCGCCCCCAGATCGAGCAGATGGCCGGGTACCTGCCGGGCGAGCAGCCGCAGGCGGGCAAGTTCATCAAGCTCAATACGAACGAGAATCCCTATCCCCCCTCGCCGGCCGTGGGGCGGGCGATCGCCGCGGTGCTCGAGCGCGGGCTGGCTCGCTATCCAGATCCCTTGGCGACGGGCTTTCGCCGCCGGGCCGGGGAAGTGCTCTCGGTCGATCCCGATTGGATTCTGTGCGGCAACGGCAGCGACGACATTCTGACGATCGTCACCCGCGCGCTGGTCGGCGAGCGCGAGTGGCTGCGGCTGCCGTATCCCAGCTACATCCTGTACAAGACGCTGGCCCATTTGCAGGGGGCCGGCGCGGAGGAAGTCTCGTTCGAGCCCGACTGGACGCTTTCCGACAAGTTTGCCGCGCCGCTGGACGACTTGAAGCTCGTGTTTCTGCCGAACCCCAACAGCCCCTCGGGCACGATGGTGCCCCCCGAGAAGATCCTCGACCTGGCCGATCGTCTGCCCTGCCCGCTGCTGGTCGACGAAGCCTATGCCGACTTCGCCGACAGTAACTGCCTGCCGCTGGTGGCGCAGAATGAAAAGATCATGGTCTCGCGCTCGTTCAGCAAGTCGTACGCCCTGGCAGGGCTGCGATTCGGATTTATCGTGGCGCAGCCGCAGATGATCGAGCAACTGCGAAAAGTGAAGGACTCCTACAACGTCGACGCGCTGAGTATCGCCGGCGCCACGGCCGCCATCGACGACCGGGCCTGGCTGGCCGAGAATCGGCAAAAGATCATTCGCACCCGCGGGCGACTCACCCGCGGCCTGCGAGAACTGGGCTTCGCCACCGTCGATTCGCAGGCCAACTTCGTCTGGAACCCACACCCGGAACTTCCGGTAAAACCGCTCTACGAGAAACTGAAGGAGCGGCAGATCCTGGTGCGATACATGGATTATTCGGGCTGGGGGGACGGGCTGCGGATCTCGGTCGGCAGCGACGATCAAATCGACGCCTGCCTGGCCCTGCTGCGGACGATGATTTGAGGAGAGAACGCTCGCGCGCGGACACGACCATGACACGCACCGCTCACATCCAGCGCAAAACGGCCGAAACCGACGTCGATCTGTCGCTTGACGTCGATGGCACGGGTCGCTCGACGATCGATACCGGCGTGGGTTTCTTCGACCACATGCTCACGCTGTTGGCCCGGCACGGGTCGCTCGATCTGGACGTCAAGGCCGTGGGCGACCTGCACGTCGACCAGCATCATACGGTCGAAGACGTGGGCATTTGTCTCGGCCAGGCCCTGAAGCAGGCGCTGGGGGACAAGTCGGGCATTCGCCGCTACGGCCACTTCACGCTTCCCATGGAAGAGGCGCTGGTCACCACGGCCATGGACCTGGGCGGTCGCTACTACCTGGTGTTCGAGGTCGACTTTCCGACGGCCACGATCGGTCAGTTCGACAGCCAGTTGGTCGAAGATTTCTGGCAGGCCTTCGCGGCGAACGCTTTGTGCAACCTGCACGTCATCGTGCATCACGGCCGCAACAGCCACCACATCAGCGAAGCCATCTTCAAAGCCACGGCCCGGGCCCTGCGGATGGCCACCGAATACGATCCCCGCATGACCGGCATTCCCAGTACCAAGGGCACGCTGTAATCGCCGGTTCTCGCTCGCGGCCCGCCATGCGCGCATGCCGACAACGCCCAGTTGGCGTTTCCACGGGCGCCGATTGCGAGATAATGGAATCATAGGCCCGTGACCGCGCGAAACATTCGATGACGCCGCAGCCCCTGAATTTCCTGTTGACCAACGACGACGGCATCGACGCGCCGGGCATCGCCGCCCTCGGCGAGGCCTGCGGCGAGTTTGGTCCGGCGGTGACCGTGGCGCCGGATCGGCACCTGTCCGGCTGCAGCCATCAGGCCACGACGTCGCGCGGGCTGGTGTTGACCGAAGTCGGCGCAGACCGCTACGCACTCGACGGCTCGCCGGTCGACTGCGCGCGCGTGGGCCTGTTTCGCGTGGCGCCGCACACGCAGTGGGTCCTGTCGGGGATCAACGAAGGAGGGAATCTGGGGGCCGACGTCTATTTGTCGGGCACGGTGGCCGCGGCCCGCGAGGCGTGTTTGCTGGGGAAGCCGGCCATCGCCATCAGCCAATACGTCAGACGGCGGGGAATCGACTGGCGGCGAGCCACCGATTGGACGCGCCACGTGCTGCAACTTTTGCTGGCGAGGCCCCCGGAACCGGGTACGTTCTGGAACGTCAACTTGCCCCAACCGGAGGACGACGTTATCGACGTTCCTGATTGCGTTTTCTGTGACATCGATCCGCACCCCCTACCGGTCGACTACGAACTGCGCGAAGGCAAACTGCACTATCGCGCTCGCTACCAGGATCGCCTCCGCGCTGGCGGGCACGACGTCGAGCAGTGCTTCGGCGGAGCGATTACGATCAGCTCAGTGGGCCTGCACTCGACGGGGCCCCCTGCGGCTGTCGCGGCTGCCGACCCACCTGCTTAGCGGGGACGCGCGGCCCACAGTTCTGCGGACAAGTGCTTAGCACCTGGCACGCCAGCCGCTGGAGCTTCGTCGAACCGTGGCAACTCGCCGCGGACGATCCGCACGTCCTGAGGGGCTTCGATCCCAAATGTGACACGCTGCCCCAGGATTCTTTTGACCACCAGGACGATCCCATCACCGATCACCACCTTTTCACCAATTTTGCGACTAAGGACAAGCATGGACTGCATCCCTCCTGGAATGACTGCACTTGTAGTAAGTGTCCCGCCCCGACTCCGCTGAGCCGGAAATCATGCGGTCTTGTTGGCAGCCACTAATTGCAAGGTGGGTGCCGCGAGGTCGCAGGCAACAGAAATAGACGCCTACACAGGATGCAACACCTTTTGTAGTAGCAATTTAAAATCCATCACCGGAGTGGCACGCCAGGCTCCCAACGGCTGTGCGAGCGTCCGAAGTTGAGAGTGGCGTCTTAAATCGAGACGCTAGAACCCCTCCGAACCGCCGGGGACTCACCACCCTCAGAGTCGTATCTTCCAGCTATTCGTGCAACTGACGTGTATTTACATGATTGTCGCCGTGCATATACTTTGGGTATGGAACAGGAACAGGTGCAACTCTACGAGTGCTGCGTAGTGCCCTATCGCATAACGGCTTGCGGCGCTGAGTTCTGTCTCGTCACGCCTGCCGCGGAGAATCGTTGGGAATTCCCCAGAAGTCGCGTCCAACGACCCGCCGACTGCGAACTCGACGTCTTACAACAGGCCGCACACGCGGCCGGGCTGCACGGTGAGGTCAGCGGCCCCCCCTTGGGATCGTTCGTCGCTACCCGGCAGAGCCAGACCCGCAACGTGGTGGGCTATTTGATGCGCGTCGACAGGGCGGAAGACTCTTGGCCCTGGCAGCAGAGCCATCGCCGGCTATGGTGCCTGGCCGAGGAAGCGCGGATCCGCATTCGCCGCAAACCATTGCGACGTTTCATCGATCTGGCGCTCCACAGCATGAAGAACGACGCGTCGAATGCGGGCTCTCGCCACGCATCGTAGCCCGTCACTTTCGGCCGATGGCACCGGCGCCGTACAATGCGCCGCATCGGTATCGCTTGTGAATTGGGCTGTCCAAGGCGTTGTCCCATGCGCGTGGCATGTACGGTGCTATTGCTGTGTGCCGTCTCTAGCGCGCCGTTCGTTTTCGCCGCGCAGCCGGAAGCCGCTGAATCACCTTCGCTCGAGGCCCGACTGCAGGCTGCCACGCAAGCCATCGAAGCCGCGCCCGACGACGCCGCGGCTTACTCGCGCCGCGCCGCTCTGTACGCCGCCGCCGGCCGACCGAAAATGGCCGTGGCCGATTACGACCGCGTACTGGCGCTCGATCCGAAGCGGGCCGAGGCTTACGACGCCCGCGGCAGCGAGCAGTTCAAGCTGGGGCGGATCGACGAATCGATCGCGGATTTCGACCGCTTTATCGAGCGGCGACCCGACCAACAGCCGTGGCACTGGAAGCGTGGCATCTCTTACTACTATGCCGGCCGCTACGACGAGGGGCGCCGGCAATTCGAGGGCTACCAGACGGTCGACGACAACGACGTGGAAAACGCGGTGTGGCGTTTTCTGTGCATGGCCCAGGAAAAGGGGGTGGCCGCCGCTCGGGCGGACATGCTGAAGATCAAGCGCGATCCGCGCGTGCCGATGATGGAGGTCTACGCTCTGTACAGCGGCCGCGGCCAGCCGGACGAAGTACTCCGCGCCGCGGCGGCCGGCTCGCCCGACCCTGAAGCGCTCAACGCGCGGCTGTTCTATGCGCACCTCTATCTGGGCCTGTACTACGACGCGCTGGGGGACAAGCCGCGGGCCAAAGAGCATCTGGCGGCGGCCACGAAGCACAAGATCAGCCATTACATGTGGAACGTGGCCGACGTGCACCTGCGGCGGCTGAATGCCGAAGGCGATCGTTGAGCCGCGCAGAGCGCGCCACTACTGCATTATCATAGCCTGATCTTCGGGTCAGACTTGCCGTAAAGCCAAAGCACTGCTGGACAAGCCAGCAGTGGCACCCTGTCGGCGTCTTGAAACAGCTTCT
Source organism: uncultured Planctomycetota bacterium (assembly GCA_963711515.1). Taxonomy (GTDB): domain Bacteria; phylum Planctomycetota; class Planctomycetia; order Pirellulales; family PALSA-1355; genus CAVQEL01. The sequence continues at coordinate 67,164 of CAVQEL010000036.1, forward strand.
AGAGCTTCTGTGGCTCGGGCTTCTTGGGCGGAGCGCTGACAACCCGCAACGTGCGCTGCGACTCGTAGGGCTTGCCGTTGACGTCGGTCGCTCGCACGCGCAACAGATGCTGGCCGGGCTCCAGGCCGGAGGGCAACAGGGCCTTCCACAAGTGCGACGACTCCTTGGGCTCGGGCAGCTGCCGGAAATGGGGCGCCTTGGCCAATAGCTTCTCTTCGGCCTCGTACACCTGGCGGTAGCGCGGGTCGATCTCGCGGGTCTGTTCGAGCCGGGTCCAACGCTCGCCGTCCAGCGACATTTCGACCCGCGATCGTTCCGAACCGTTGAACACGTTGACGTACACGGCCGTGTCGGCCAGCGCATCGCGCGGCACCTCGTCGGGCAGGTGAATATGCATCTGGTAGTTGGCGGGTCGGCCGGCCGCCTTGAAGTCGAGCTCGTACTTTTTGCCGTCGAAGCTGATGATCGAGTAGCCGTTGGGGGCGCCGTCGGCCATCGTGGCGTGGGGAATTCCCCGTTCGTCGGGCGAGCCACTCCACCAACTGCCGCAAACCGTGACGTTGATGATGTGGTGATGCGGCTCGGGCCCCAGCCAGCCGTCTTCCTTCGTGATGTAGCGGTGCTCGTGGTGGTGGGTGTGTCCGGAGATCGAGATGCAAAACGGCCGTTTCTCGATGAGCCGGTACAGCTTCTCGCGGTCGCGGACGCCGACGATCGGAATGTGCATCATCAGCACGACCATCTGCTCGTGCGGAATCGCGGCCAGGTCGTTGGCGATGAACTCCATCTGCTGGTCCCCCAGCCCGCCGCGATACTCCCCCTTGCCCCCTTCGGTCGGGATGAACCACTCGATGTCGTCCAGCACGATGAAGTGCACCTGGCCGTAGTCGAACGAATAGTAAGGCGGACCGTACACGCGCTCGAACGTCTCGTCGCTGTGCGCGTCGTGCAGGGCTTCGAAATTGATGTCGTGGTTGCCGATCACGTTGTACCAGGGGATGCCGATCAGGGCGATCGAGCGGTTGAGCGACTCGAACGTGTCGAGATTGTTGAACGCGATGTCCCCCAGCGTCACGCCGAACGACGCGTCGGTGCCGATCAGCTCTTCGACCACGTCGTGCGAGACAAAATCGACCTCCTTCTGGTCGCGCGGCTGCGGATCGCCGAACAGGATCGCCCGAAACTCGTCGGGCTCCTTCTGCGCGTACAGCGGAAAGTCGATCGACGCGGGGAGCGGACCGGTGGGTTCGACCCCCGGATACTGCGACTTGGGCGAGCCGTGCGGTTTGTGGATGTAGTAGAACCGGGGCAGTTTGTCCTGTGACAGGGGCGTGCGATAGCCGCGCGGCTTGATCACGAACACGACGTCGTCATCGTCGACCCCAATCGCGTAGCGTCCGTCGGCGTCGGTGGCCACCAGCGTCCGCCCGTTGGAGACTTTGATGCCCGCGAGCGGTTTTTCTCCCGCGTCGTATTTGCGATTGGCATTGGCATCGAGGAACACAACTCCCTTGGCCTGTTGCGTGGCCGGGGCGTCGGCGGCTTTCGCCGGCACGGCAGACAGCCAGTAGACGGCCGACAACAGAAGTGGAAGCAAATGTCGAAACGCACAGCGCATGGGGGTTTTCCTCGGGAGGGTTTCAGGTCGGTAGGCAAGACGGCTCTCGTAGGAGCTTCCATTCTTGCCGTTCGCGCACATGAAGTCCACCGCCGTCGTGCACTTCATCCATACCGTGCGGACTGCCTACGCCGGCACGGTCACGCCGAGGGTTTCGGCCAGCTTGACGAGTTGGCTCCAGTTGCCGTCGTCGAGCGGGATGCCTGTGGCGGTGCGCTGGGTGAGCGTGCGGCGCTCGGGGTCGCCGGGGAGCAGGATTTCTTCCACGCCTTCGATGCGCGGACAGCTTTTCACAAACTCGGCCAGTCCGGCGACCTCGCTGGCGAAGTGTTCGGCGCCCCCCAGGTGGCCGGGATCGACGAGCAACATGAAGACGCAATTGCCGTTCTGCGTGATCGGCACTTCGCGGATGCAGACGCCTCCGGAGAGCGCGCCGGCAAAGATCTCGACCATTAGGCCCAGGCCAAAACCCTTGTAGGCCTGGTTGCCGCCCATTGGCAGAATCGTGCCTGGCGGCGTGCCGTAAAGAGTTTTGGGATCGTTCGTGGGACGACCTTCGTTGTCGAGCAGCCAGCCGTCGGGACATGGCTCGCCGGCGATGCGCTTGACGCGGACCTTTCCCTCGGCCGTGGCACTGGTGCCAAAGTCGAGCACCAGCGGTCCGCCCGAGGCCGGTACGCCGATGGCCAGCGGATTCGTGCCTAAGCGCGGGGCCCGCCCGCCGGGAGGCGCGACGCGTCGGGCATGGCCGTGCGTGTTGACCATCACCATCGACACCAGCCCCGCCTCGGCAGCCAGCTCGCAATACTCGCCCAAGCGACCGATGTGGCTGCAATGAATTAGCGTGCCCACCGCCAATCCGCTCTCGCGGGCCATGTCGATGAGCGTGCGGGTGAGCCTCTGGGCTTGCGTCTGGCCAAATCCCCAGTGGGCGTCGCCGACGAACGTCGTGGGAGTACGTTTGATAGCGGTCAACTCCGCGCCGCTGATGACTTCCCCCTTGCCGAGCGTGTCGAGGTAGCTGGGAATGCGCATCACGCCGTGCGAGTCGTGGCCGCGGAGGTTGGCGTCGACGAGGCTGCGGGCCACCAGAGCGGCTTCGTCCCCCGCGACGCCGCCGGCGGAAAGGAGCCGCGTGGCAAAGTCCAGGAGCGTGTCAGGGGAGATCGTGGGCATGATTTCGGGGCGGATATTGCAAGTTCTAAGGGTCGTAGAGATGCACCGATGGTAACCGCCGCGGTAGCGACTTGACTACCCCGCCCAAGCCCACGTCCGGTTCACGGACGAGGTAGGTTTGAGCTGACACGCAGGCGGAGGTTTCCACGCTGGGAGGAATGACCCCATGTTGAACGCACGATCGGTCTGGAAGGGCTGGGCGCCAAGGCTGGCGTGCCTGGGGCTGGCGGTCGTCGCTGGTGCGGTTGCCGCCGGAGCACGCGGCGACGAGTGGTACGAACTGAACGGCAAGGCGCTGGCAAGTTTTGAGTTCGACGGCTTGCCGCTGCCCACTTCGGCCGAGCAGTTGAAACAAGAATATCCCGACGCCCAGCCGGACCACGAGCGGGTCGACGAATCGATCGGGCTGGCATGTTACGTGGTGCGCGACCTGAAAAATGCGGATGCGGCCCGGTTCTTCTTTTGCGACGGGCAGCTCTATCAGTTCGAGGCCGAGTACGGCGAACAGCGCATCAGGCAGCTCGGTGGCGAAAGGGCCATGGTGCAAAAGCTGGTCGACACCTGGGGGCCGGCCGACCATGCCGGCGAGTCACGCCGGACCTGGCAGCGACCGATGTACGCGCGCCGGGCCGACTTTTACATCTGGCCCGGCCGGGCACAACTGCTCATCACCGACATGTCCTGGATGCCGATCGTGGCGCAGCGGATCGTGAAGTCGGAGCGTAAGGCTCCGGCCAAGCTCGGGTTTTAGTGGTCGCGATGATGGAACGACGTGGCCGCGCAGGCCACGGTGGCCCGCTCAACCGCCGGCGATCGCTAGCTCAATCGACCGGCCAGGTCAGCGAGGGATTGGAGTCCCGCGTTGCCGATCACCGGATCGAGGCCTGCGCCGAACAGGCTTTCAATGGCGTGATCATTGACGACTTCAGCCAGCGCTTGCCCGACAACATCTTCCATCTGCTGCGTCGCCGCCGACCAGGCCGCTTCAATCGCGGCGCGAGTCGACTCGAGGGAGGTCCCCGCAACCGACGTCACCGGCACGAATGAGGCGGTTTGGCTTGCCGAGGTTGCAGCGGCCCACGGGCGCAGGAAATTGCTGGCAATGCTCGCGGGCGCCGGTTGTGCGGGGTCGATCGACGAAGCGCCAAATCGGTGGTACGACACGGCGGAAGCGGTGACGGCGCTTTGCGAGACGGCCGTGGACGAACTGCTGGACGTCTGGCGGGCCGCTACCGCCAGCGCCACGGTCAGGGCCGCATCGATTCCGCCCTGCGAGTCGGAGCGGGCGATGGAGTGATCCGCCCCCTCGACGATGAGACTACGTAGCGCGGCGGCCGTCAGGTTGGGATCGGCCGAAAGGGCCAAGGCCGCCAGGCCGGCCACCTCCGGCGTGGCCATGCTGGTGCCGCTGAGCGTCGCGTACGAACTGTTCATATACGTGCTGTAGATGTTCACGCCCGGCGCGTCGACTTGCACGGCACCGCTATTGCCCACGCGATCGCTGAAGCTGGCAAGCGCGTTGTTCGAGGCATAGGCGCCGACGGAGATCACGTTGCTCAGCGAAGCGCTGAACGCGGCGGGATACCCGGGCACCGATCCGTAGTCGTTGCCGGCGGCGGCCACGACCAACACGTTCTTGCTGGCGGCATATTGAATGGCCGACAGGATGACGGAACTGTACGAACCGCCGAGGCTGAGATTGATGATGTTCGCGCCGTGATCGGCGGCAAATCGAATTCCAGCGGCCACGTTGGCGGCGGTGCCCGAGCCATTGCTGTCGAGCACGCGGACCGGCATGATCGTGGCATTGGGAGCCACGCCGGTGGTGCCCGTGCCGTTCATATCGGCGGTGATCAGCCCGGCGACGTGCGTGCCGTGGCCGTTCTGGTCGTTGGGATTGTTGTTGTTGTTGACGAAATTCCAGCCGTTGACGTCGTCGACCAGGCCGTCGTGGTCGTCGTCGATGCCGTTGTTGGGAATCTCGCCGGTATTGACCCAGATGCTGCTGGCCAGTTCCGGGTGGTTGATCTGGACGCCGGTGTCGACGACCGCCACGATGACCCCCTGCCCCGTGTACCCCTGGGCCCAGGATGCCGGCGCGTTGATCGAATTCAGATTCCAGTCGATGCTACTGCCGTAATAGGGTACGGCGGGAAACGCCGTGACCGGCGTCGTGGGAGTGGTCGGATCCGTGGGAGTGGTCGGATCGGTCCGGAGTGCTAGGGGGCGTGACCGGTTGGACGGCGCTAGCGCCGACGGTCAACACATACGTACTGACGGACCAGCCCCAGGGAACGACGAGAATGTAGTACGTGCCGGCGTCGAGCGTGCCGGAAATCTCTTCGGACGAGGTTCCCGAGCGATCCGACGTGGCCAATCGTTGGCCGTTGCCGTTGAACAAATACATGTCGATGTCGGCCTGCAATCCGGTGAGCTGAAGATCGAATTGCGATTGTCCGGACAGCGTAAAGCGCATCACGTCGCTGGGATCGTATCCGCCGACATATCCGTTGAAGGACTGCGTCGTGCCCAGTTGGCCCAGGTCGTAGGCCGTCGACATCGTCGAGCCGGCATCGGCCGCCTGGAAGGTATTGGACAAGAGCGCCGACAAATCCGCGGCGGCCGTCGGCAGCGGATCGCTGGGGCACGTGTCGCTTGCCAACAGCAAACGAGCGTCGAGAAGTTCGAAGATGCGGGTGGTCGCGCCGAACGGGGCGCGCTTGCGGAGTCTGCTGGTAGCCATCGATCAGCCCTGTTCCCAAGGAGTGACGGTACCCCCGCGCGCTCCTGGCTTGGCGACCCCCGACGAACATCTTGCCTGAATGCAGGGCCGCCTGTCAACCAAAAAACGAAACGGTGATCGGCCGCTTACGGTTTTGTAAAATGTCAAGCTGACTGGGATCCTGATGCAAGTTGTAGAACGTGCGCGGCGATGCCAAGCGCGGCACATTTTTTGGCCGCGCGGACATCCAACAGTGGGGAGGAAGAACGTGTCAGCATTCGATCGCCGACGATTCGTCGAGCACTCGCTGAAGTGGGGCGTCGCGGCGCTGGCGGCGCCTCGACTTGGGACGATGCCAGCGTGTCACGCTCTGCCGGTGGCAAACGACCAACCCACATTCGTGGCCTTTACCGAAAGTTTTCAAAGCTGGCCGATTCCTGACGTTTGCGAAAGGTTCAAAGCCATCGGACTCGACGGGCTGGACCTGACCGTGCGGCCCGGCGGGCACATCGAGCCGGACGACGCCGCGCAAAAACTGCCGGCTGCCGCGCGGGCGGCGAGCGATCACGGCCTGCGGATCGGCATGCTCTCGACCGCCATCGTTGAAGCCAATCACCAGGCCGAGACGCTGCTCGAGGCGGCCGGCGAGTTGGGCATCGATCGGGTCAAACTGGGGTACTATCGCTACGAGAAGTTCGGCACGCTCGCCCGGCGCATCGATGAAGTGCGCCGAAAGCTGGAGGGGATCGCCCCTTTGGTGCGCAAGCATGGCGTGCTCCCCTGCGTGCACATCCACTCGGGCGACACGATACCCTCGGGGGCGCCGCGGCCTACCTGGTGCTGAAGGACTTTGATCCCCAGGACGTCGGAGCCTACGTCGACCCGATGCACATGACGATCGAAGGGGGCAATGACGGCTGGCGGCAGGGGCTTGATTTGCTGGCCCCGTGGATCGCCATCTCGTCGCTCAAGAACGCCAAGTGGATCACCACCGGTCGCGACACCCACGGCCAACAGCAGTGGTCCACCCGCAAATGCCCCCTGGCCGACGGCGTGGCTCCCATCCCGCAGTACCTGGCCCGGCTGGCCGAGTTGGGCTACCACGGACTGTACACGCTCCACAGCGAATACTGCGACCGCAATAGCTGGAAGCGTGCTCAACGCCGAGGAGTGTTTGGAGCAAACGCGGCGGGATTTGGAATACGCCAAGCGGCTGATATGAGTTGCCATGGCTCCGAGCGGCGGCGCGGAAACGGATGCAAAAAGTTTAGCCCGGTGCCAACGGCGACGGCGCGTCTTCCGGGGCTCGAACGTCGGCGCAAGCGTCTGAACTCCGTCCGCCGGCACATAAGCGTCGGCGCAAACGTTTAAACTCCGTCGCCGTTGGCTCCGGGATAAACGCTGGGAAGAACACGGGGGTTTAGCGGTCGGGTTCGCCGATGTCTTCGTTCCAGAGCTCGGGGCGCTGGCGGATGAACTCGGTCATCAGGGCGATGCACTGCGGGTCGTTGACGATCTCGAGCTCGACGCCGCGCGAGCGGACGTAGTTTTCCGGGCCTTGAAAGGTCTGGTTCTCACCCACCACGATGCGCGGGATCTTGTACAACAGGGACGCTCCGCTGCACATGTCGCAGGGGGAGAGGGTCGAATACAGGGTTGCGCGGGCGTAGTCGGCGGCCTTCTGGCGGCCGGCCCGTTCGAGACAGTCCATCTCGGCATGCAGGATGGCGCTCCCCTGCTGCACGCGGCGGTTGTGCCCCCGGCCGACGATCCGGCCGTCGAGCACCAGCACCGAGCCAATGGGGATGCCCCCTTCGGCCAGCCCCTGCCTGGCCTCTTCAACGGCCGCGGCGAGAAATGGGTCCATGAGAGGTCCTCCTTGCATGTGGACGGCGGGTTCGATTGTGTACGAGCGGCCGGCCCGGAGTGCTTAGCATACCCGGCGACGTGTGCGATAATAGGGTGGATTGCCAGAATCGGGCACGGGAGGTCGTTCGATGAGCGAGTGGAACAGGCGGCAATTTCTCGGTCAGTCGTTGGGTGCCGCGGTGGCATGGAAACTGGCCGGAGGCGCCGCGATGGCCGCCGAAGTGACACTCGATTCACTGCGATCGGTCGCCGATCCGCTGCTGGTGCGGCCGGCCGACGTCCTCCCGGCGGAACAAAACGGGCTGGTGCTGCTGGTCCGCGCCGTCGAGCGGATGACCGCCGAACCGGAGTTCGACTGGGAGCTCGAGCTGGAAATCGACGAGGGGCGAGTCGATCCCGAGTGCGTCAAGGAGCGAAACCGCGCGTATCTCGCCTGGGTCGACGAGAACCTCGCCTCGCTGGACCTGCTGGAAGAGGCGGCCGGCAGGGAGAAACTGTCGTTCGGCGAGGACCTCTGGTCGGACAAGCGATCCGAGCTGATCCGAGGCTACCGAGCGCTGCAGCGGATGGTGATCCGACATGCCGAGCGCCGTGCGGACGAGGGACGGCTCGACGAGGCGGCCCGGCACGCGCTGAACGCGGCAAAAGTGTTTCGTCTGCTGCGCGACGGCGGGGGAATGCTCGTCGAATACCTCGTGGCGAGCGCGTGCGAAAACGTGGCGGGGAGGCTACTGTGCAGTCTGGCGTTCGCCCCCGGGAGCGATCGCAGGCTAGTGGCGCGGCTGCTGGCGCCGCTGCCGGCGGACATTCAGCCGATCGAGAGTCTCAAGCGATCGATTTGCACGGAGTATCGCTGCTACTTGCTCCCCGAACTGGCCAGGCTGAGCCGGGTTCCCCCCGACGGCCTGTTCGCGGCGCTGCTTGATCGCAAAGTGTTCGAGGCGGTTGGCCGGGGAGAAGAGTACGACTTGCAACAGCAGAAGCTGCAGGCGCTCTTTGCCGACCATCCGGATCGGTTCGACCCTGTCGCCACGGCGCGCCTGGCCAGTGCGCGGTACGTCGCCTTGCTGCGGCGTCTGGACCTGCCCTGGAAGGTGCACGAGGCGCAAGCCGACGATCCACCCTCCGCGGAGCTGGCCGCGTGGCCGGAGCCGTTGGGACTCCAATGGGCCACGGCGGGCGGAAGCGTCCGTCAAGGTGCGCACATTTGATTTTGGGTTGGTGCCTGGAGCTGGGTGTTTCCTTGGTGGTTTTCGTCTGTCTTTGTTCCCCCTAGGGGGAACAAAATCGCCCAGTTTATGCGACCGTTATTGCGGACTCGGTTTGCTTCTCTTCGCGGAGCCGATCCATGTCGAGGTAGACGCGCTTGCCCCAACGGGTGCCGGCGATGTGACGTAGTCGGGCGGCCACGAGCATCACGGCGCTCTTGCCGTCGGGGAAGTTGCCCACCACGCGCGTGCGACGGCGGATCTCGCGCATGATCCGCTCCAACACGTTGTTCGTGCGGATGCGTACCCAATGCTCGCGCGGGAAGGCCATGTAGGACAGCGTCTCGTCCACGCCGTCGCGCACGACCGAGGCTGCCTGGCCCAGTCGCATGCCCACGAGCTTCTCGGCCACTAGCGCGGCCTTGTCGCGGGCCGCCTGGCGATCTTCCTGGGCGTGAATCGCTTTGAGCATGGCCATCACCTCCTTCACCTTGCCCTTGGGCACCACGCTCATCACGTTGCGATACCAGTGCACCATGCACCGCTGCCAGGCTGCCTCGGGATAAAACTCGCCCACCGCTTCCAGCAGGCCCAGCGACTTGTCGCTCGTGAACAATTGCACGCCCGTCAGGCCCCGCTGCTTGAGATGCCGCAGGAAGCTTCGCCAGCTCTCGGCGTCTTCCTTCGTCCCCTCGACCACGCCCAGGATCTCGCGGAAGCCGTCGCCGCGGACCCCGATCGCCACCAGCACGGCCACGTTCTTCACCTCGCCGCCCCACGATCGCTTCAGCCAGATGCCATCGAGGTAAACATAAGCGTGCTGGCCCTCGATCGGCTGATTCCGCCAGGCTTCGATCTGCGTGTAAATCTTCTGATTCAGCTCGCTGACCGTGCTCGGGCTGACCCGCGTGCCCCACAATGCTTCGGTGATGTCCTCCACACGCCGCACCGAGACGCCGGCCAGGTACATCTCGACCAACGCCTCCTCCACGCTCGACTCGCGACGCCGGTAACGCTCGATGATCTCGGTCTCGAACGGCAGATTCCGCAACCGCGGAACCGCCAGCGTCACTTTGCCGGCCTGCGTTTGCAGCTTCCGGTCGTAGTGGCCAGCTCGCGTATCCAGCCGCTCCGGCGAATGGGCATAACGCTTGGCTCCACATAAGGCGTCGGCCTCCGCCTCCAGCAGGCTGTTGAGCGTCTCCTCGACCGTCTGCCGCACCACTTCGCCCACGTGCGAGCGAATCTTCTCCTCCTCAATCCGAATCACGCCCTCAAAGTTCCCGCCATTTGCCGATCCTGCTACACTGTCCATCGGGCAGTCCTTTCGTGCTGATAGAGTTCGTGTGACAACAAACTTCTACCAGCTCCAGGACTGCCCTTTCAATTTGTGCGCACAATTCAGGACGTTATCCGGCGGGCGACGCTCGCCAGGTGACCGATGGGCAGCTCGCCGCGGCTCGCAAGAGCTTGTTGTCGGTGTCGAACCCAATCGGCAAGCGCTACATCGAGTCCTCACTCGTCGACAGCAAGATCCTGCATACCACGGCATTGACGCAGCAGGCGAAGTATCAGGGGACGCGGCTCGTACTGGCCCTGCGGCAGTATGAGCTCGCCGAGGGGGAGCTGCCACGTGCGCTCGAGGCCCTGGTCGAGCGAAAGATCCTCTCCGAGCTGCCGGTCGACCCGTTTTCCGAGCGGGCTTTCGGCTATTCGCGCCGGGCGCGCACAGTGTGGAGCGTCGGCCCCGGCGGCAAGGTCAACGCCGAAGCCGCGCCCGACGAATTTGACGTCGAGGGGTTCCGCTGGCCGCTGGGACCAACGCCCCGGCCGTGGTGACGCGGTGGGAACACGGTTTAGCCCGGAGCCAACGGCGACGGCGTTTCTGCTCTCCGCTTTGAATTCCGCACGACACGCCGTCGCCGTTGGCTCCGGGCTAAACTGGGGGGAACAAAAAACCCCGCCGGGTCCTGATGGGGACCCGGCGGGGTTTGGTGTAAAAAATCCGGCGATACCTACTCTCGCACTTTTGGCACTACCATCGGCTCTGAAAGCTTAACTACCGTGTTCGGTATGGGAACGGGTGTGACCTTTCAGATATGTTCACCGGAAAGACCGCGCGACGGCCGACAGTGAGACCGCCGCGCGGGGTGTTCGGTTGTTGCTTGAATGGCATCGAGCATGAGGCTCTTTGGCTCAAGAATCCAGCGGGCTCTGTATTTCAAGAGCGTTGGATAAATGTGGCCAAGCATTCGTCCGTTAGTACCGGTTAGCTTAATGAGTTACCCCACTTACACATCCGGCCTATCAACCTGGTCGTCTTCCAGGGGACTTTCGGGCATTGCCCAACGAAACCTGATCTTGGAGCGGGCTTCACGCTTATATGCTTTCAGCGTTTATCCTTTCCGTCCATAGCTACCCAGCCGTGCCGCTAGCGCGACAACTGGCAAACCAGAGGGACGTCCTTCCAAATCCTCTCGTACTAAAGAAGAACCTCCGCAAGTTTCGTGCGCCCACAGCAGATAGGGACCGACCTGTCTCACGACGGTCTGAACCCAGCTCACGTACCACTTTCATTGGCGAACAGCCAAACCCTTGGGAGCTTCTTCACCCCCAGGATGTGATGAGCCGACATCGAGGTGCCAAACCGCTTCGCCGCTATGGACGCTCGGAAGCGATAAGCCTGTTATCCCCAGAGTACCTTTTATCTGATGAGCGATGGCCCTTCCACACGGGACCACCGGATCACTAAGTCCTACTTTCGTATCTGCTCGACTGATGAGTCTCGCAGTTAAGCACCCTTCTACCTTTGCGCTCGAAGCCTGATTGCCAACCAGGCTGAGGGTACCTTTGAACTCCTCCGTTACCTTTTTGGAGGAGACCGCCCCAGTCAAACTGCCCAACTGAAAATGTCCTCTGCCCGGATTCACGGGAATCAGAGTTAGAACTAAAGCATATTCAGGGTGGTATTTCAAGGATGGCTCCCTGGACACTGGCGTGCCCAGATCAACGCCTCCCACCTATCCTACACAGAACATACCTCAACCCAATATCAGCCTGCAGTGAAGGTTCATGGGGTCTTTCCGTCTAGCTGCGGGAACGTGGCATCTTCACCACGACTACAATTTCACCGGGTCACTGGTTGAGACAGTGCTTCAGTCGTTACGCCTTTCATGCAGGTCGGAACTTACCCGACAAGGAACTTCGCTACCTTAGGACCGTCATAGTTACGGCCGCCGTTTATTGGGGCTTCGGTCGCGAGCTTCACTCCGAAGAGCTAACCCTCTTCCTTAACCTACCAACACCGGGCAGGCGTCAGACTCTATACATCCTCTTGCGAGTTAGCAGAGTCCTGTGTTTTTGATAAACAGTCGCTGAAGCCGATTTACTGTGGCCCCCAGAAGCGTGAACCTCCGGGGGCACCCCTTATCGCGAACTTACGGGGTCAATTTGCAGAGTTCCTTAACCAGTGTTCTCCCGAGCGCCTTAGACTTCTCGTCTCGCCTACCTGTGTCAGTTTTAGTACGGTCACGCTGACTTCAACCCTTAGAAGCTTTTCTTGGACGTCTTTCGGATGACTTCTCGAACATATACGCGATCGGTCCCAGCCGTTGGCTTGCGAGGGCGGATTTTCCTATCCCTCACCTTCAACTGGTCCACGGACATTTCTAGTCGTACCGCTCACCCTACGAACGCCGTCCCTCCATCGGTCCATCAGCATGGCGCAGGAATGTTGACCTGCTGTCCATCGTCTACGCCTTTCGGCCTCGACTAAGGTACCGGCTAACCCTGGGCGGAATTACCTTCCCCAGGAAACCTTAGGCTTTCGGCGAGCAGGATTCTCACCTGCTTTATCGTTACTCATTCCGGCATAATCACCTGTACACCCCGACACCGTTCCTTGCGGTACGGCTTGTATCTGATGTACAGCGCTCTCCTACCACGACCGCCGGTCCGCAGACCGGCTGTCATCCACTGCTTCGGTGTTGTACTTACTCCCGTTCATTATCGGCGCAGAATTTCTCGACCAGTAAGCTGTTACGCACTTTTTAAATGGTGGCTGCTTCTAAGCCAACATCCTGGCTGTCACAGAAACTCAACTTCCTTAGTGACTAAGTACAACTTGGGGACCTTAGCAGATGGTCTGGGTTGTTTCCCTCTCGACCGCGAAGCTTATCCCTCGCGGACTGACTCCTGAGATAGTCGCACCGGTATTCGGAGTTTGGTTCAGCAGAGTAGTCTTGGAGGACCCTCAAGCCGATTCAGTATCTCTACCCCCGGTGCGTAGTGGCTCAAGGCTAGCCCTAAAGCTATTTCGGAGAGAACGAGCTATCTCTGCGCTTGATTAGACTTTCACTCCTCCCCACAAGTCATCCCCTCGGTTTTCAACCCAAGTGGGTTCGGTCCTCCACGCGGTATAACCCGCGGTTCAACCTGCTCATGGGTAGTTCGTGCAGTTTCGCGTCTAGCACCAGCGACCATAAATCGCCCTATTCAGACTCGGTTTCCCTATGGCTTCGGTCCGGAGGACCTTAACCGGGCCGCTGACGCTAACTCGCCGGATCATTATGCAAAAGGCACGCCGTCACACGTTGCTCCGAAGAGCCATAGTGCTCCGACCGCTTGTAGGCACATGGTTTCAGGTTCAGTATCCTCCCCTAGCAGGGGTTCTTCCCATCTTTCAGTCGCCCTACTGAGTTCGCTATCGGTCGTCAGGTAGTATTTAGCCTTACGGGATGGTCCCCGTAGATTCAGTCGGGGTTCCACGTGACCCGACCTACTCAGGTACCTCTCGAGAGACGAGTCAACTTTCACCTACGGGACTGTCACCCGCTGTGGTCTGCCTTTCCAGACAGTTCGGTTAATCGCTCGCTTTGTAACTCTCATGTGAGAGGCCCTACAACCCCGCAGAGGAAAACCTCCGCGGTTTGGGCTATTTCCCGTTCGCTCGCCGCTACTGAGGAAATCGATTTTTCTTTCTTTTCCTGCGGTTACTTAGATGTTTCAGTTCACCGCGTTGGCCACGTGCACCTATGGATTCAGTGCACGCCAGTTCGGGAATCTCGGGATCAACACTCGTTTGACAGTTCCCCCGAGCTTTTCGCAGTCTTCCACGCCCTTCAAAGCCTCCTGACGCCAAGACATCCCCCATGTGCCCTTAGTAGCTTGGCCACATTGATCCAACCCTCTTTCACGACCGACCGACACGCTTCCGAAGAAACGCCCCGCTCAAACCGCGATCGATGCTCAGACTTCCTGTGACGCCAACTACTTAGATCCAGACTCATGCCGCCGAACTCGCGTTCGACGCCACGGCTGAGATATGAGTAACGCTCGATTCTTGTGTGCCCAAACTCAACTCCGGCCAACCCGTGGTGCGGGCCAGCCGTCATCTCATCTGATCACGCTAAGAGCCTTGGAGAACAAAATCGATCAGCCGCACCGAAGTGCGACCGACCCGGCTTTTGTTCAATTCATACAAGATGCCACTCTTGCAACAACCAAATTGTCAAAGATCGCTCAGGACGCACTCGACATTGCGTTTGGACCGCAACTGCCGAAACGCCTGATCTGTCAGTGGACAGAGGCCGAATTCAACGCCCGAAACTGCGTGCGTCGTTGAAGCCGGCCCCTGGCCACTCCCTACCGATGTCCAAAAAATCCTGCACTCCCCGAGGGTGGTATCCGCGTGGTGCCGGAAACAGGCAATCTTACTCGTCTTGCGGCGGCCGTCAAGGGGAACGTCCCGCAACGCCCACGAAAGGAGGAACCTCCGGGCGGCAATCCCTCAATACGTCCGCCATCGGGCAAGGGTTCGCCGCCCGGCTCGGAACTCTTTGGTCCTCGCAACGAGCGCCCGAGCCGGAGCTACGATCGCCGGCGTCTACCGGCTTGAGATCCGCCCATGACCGTCGGTTTTATCGCTCCGACCGCTAGCTGCAAGTGTTTTAAAAGCCCTGGAGTCGGGGCGATCCTGCGCCAACAAAAAGGCACCGCGCGTTTTTTTGCGCGGCGCCTCAACTGAGCACGCCAATCATTTCGACGCTACGGGTCGGACCACGAGAGCCCGAAAGGCACCCGTTCGCGGCCCGTCAACCCGCCGGCTACGCCTGGAACGAACTGCCGCAACCGCAGGTCTTCACAGCGTTGGGATTGTCGAACGTGAAACCCCGCTTTTCGAGCCCGTCGTAGTAATCGACGGTCGTGCCGTCCAGGTACAGGGCACTCTTTTTGTCGACCACCACGGTCACGCCGTGGTGCTCGTACTTCGAGTCGAGCGTCTCGTCAAACGTGTCGTCAAACCGCAGATCGTATGAAAAGCCGCTGCAGCCGCCCCCCACGACCCGGACGCGAAGCAACGTGGTCTCGGGCTGCTTTTGCTCCTGCAAGACTTTTTTCACTTCGCTGGCAGCCCGTTCGCTCAAAATGATGCCCATGGTTCACTCTCGCAGGAAATTGGTTTTGATTTAGGGAACCCTTTGTCTAAGTCGGATTTTTCGCAACTTGGACTGTCTAAATTATTATACGATTCGGGGCTCCAAGAAAAGCCGATTTCGCGCCAATTTCGGCGCGAAATCGCCCCTCGACCGAAACCGGCGATAAAGCCAGGGCCCGCCGAGCGCTTGAATGCGGACCTCCGCCGCTGGCGGTCTAGCAAACTCAGCGATCGACCCGGGTGGACCGGGCCGCTCAGGCCATGCTGCTCAATTTCCGGAGACGCTCGACGACTTCCGCCACGCTTTGGATCGCCGTTTCGACCTCCTCGGGCGTATTGAACCGCCCCAGGCCGAAGCGCAGGCTGCCGCGGACGGCGTCGTCCGCCAAACCCAGGGCCCGCAGCACGTGGCTCGGCTCCGGGTTGGCCGAAGTGCAGGCGCTGCCGGAGCTGACGGCCACGTCGCGCATGTTCATCAGCAAAGCCTCGCCGTCGACGAACTCAAAGCTGACGTTCAAATTTCCGGCCAAACGCAGCCCCTCTGAGTCGAGAGGCGGACCGTTGAGCGAGACACCGTCCAGCGCGTCGCACAGGCCCGCGTACAGCCGATCGCGCAGCCCGCGCAGCCGGGGCTGTTCGCTCGGCATTTCTTCCGCGCACAAGGAAATGGCCCGGGCAAAGCCGACGATTCCCGGGACGTTCAGGGTGCCGCTGCGCAGGCCCCCCTCGTGTCCGCCGCCGGCGATCTGGGGTTCGAGGCGCACCTGCGGCGAGCCGCGCCGCACCCACAGGGCCCCGATGCCTTTGGGACCATAGATCTTGTGCGCCGTAAAACTCATCAGATCGATTCCCAGCGCGTGCACGTCGACCGGCAGGCGTCCCACGGCCTGGGTGGCGTCGCAATGGACGAGCACGCCACGCCGGCGGCACACTTCGGCAAGGTCGGCCACGGGCTGCACGACGCCGATCTCGTTGTTGGCCAACATGACCGAAACCAACAGCGTGTCGTCGCGCAGCGCCCCAGCGAGCCGCTCGATGTCCAGACAACCGGCGCGAGCGTTGCCGGCCTGTTCGACGTCGAGATGCGTCACCTCGAAGCCGCGGCGCGACAGTCGATCCATAGGATCGAGGACGGCCCGGTGTTCGGTGCGGACGGTGACGAGATGCTTGCCTTGGCGATTTTTCCGCTCGCAGACGCCGCGAATTGCCAGGTTGTTGCTCTCGGTGGCTCCGCTGGTGAAGACGATCTCGCGCGGTTTGGCCCCCACGGCCGCGGCGATCGAGAAGCGGGCCGCGTCGACCGCCTCCTTGGCCTCCCAGCCGAAGCTGTGGCTGGTGCTGGCCGGATTGCCGTACGTGTCGCTGAAGTAGGGGAGCATCGCCTCCAAGACGCGCGGATCGACCCGCGTCGTGGCGTGGTTGTCGAGATAGATCGGGCGATGCGACATCGAGGATCGATGATAACTTAAGTGTCCCATAAGGCTGGCTGAATTATACGGCGCAAGCGCGCCGCCGAGGTCATCTTTACCAAAGTGCCCTGCAAGCTTCCCGAAACGAGCGTGGCCGAGCAGACTTGGCTGCTGGCCCAGATCAACGACTTTCGGTAGCGGGTGCCTCACGTCCGTCGCGGCGGGGATGAATGACCCCGGGGCGGGCCGACAGCGGCTAAGTGGCCACGGACGCGGGCCGGCGTTGCTTGCATTTCACACCGCGCCGGTTTAGTCTCAACTAGGACACCCACCCTCCGCGACAAGCTTTGGCGAGACGTCCCTGGCTCGGCCGGTCCCAAGCGACGAGAGTAGCTCGGGGCCGGCCGTTCCTATTGAAGCGCGTGACCTCGAACATTCCTTCGTTCGGCAGTGGCTGCATTCTGGCCATCGCCGACGCTACTTGCTGGCTGCCGTTTCCTGGAGCAATCTGAGAATCTCTTTCGCGTTCGCGTCCTCGGGCGCCGAGATTCCAACGTGCGTTCGGCACCAGTAGGCCGGAACGCGACCGTCTCTGTTCTGCGCACTTGGATCGGCCCCGGCCGCGAGCAGCAACCTCACGCTCGCCAGGTTGTGTTCCAACACGGCCCAGTGCAGGGGCGTGTCCCCTTCGGAGTCGGCCACGTTCACGCGCGCGCCGTGTCTGATCAACGCCTCCAAGACGGCCGGTTGGTCCGTGGCGCGGTGCACGGGCGTGATGTGGTCCGCACCATCGATATAGACGCTGGTCTTGGTATTGACGTTGGCCCCCGCCGAAATCAGGAGCAGCGCCAGCGGTCCGTAATGCTGATAGACCGAGATCGACAACGGTGTCGCGCCATAGCCATCGTCGAGGTCGAGGTCCGCCTTGGCGGCCATGAGCGTCTTTGCAATCTCGATGCGTCGGTCGTCCCGCAGGCGAATGAGCTTGGGATCGATGGCGTTCAGCTTCTCGCGCGCGGCGTCCAGCCCGGCGACCGTGTTCTGGGCGCGCGTTTCAGGCTGGGGAGCGCGGTGACTACTGGCGACGGCCATTAAGGGGGTCCACTCGTGGGAACCGAGCGGCGACCCAGCCAGCGTCCACTTGTCCTCAAACAACGCGCGATCGTGCACGCCCATGCGGGCATTTGGATTCGCCCCGTTTGCCAACAGCGTTCGGACTTTGTCGACGTCGAGCTCGAACGCCGCGATGACCAGTTTCTGGTCTACGGTGTAGTTTTGCGGCGGCGCGCACAGCAGCGCCACCAGAATCGTGGCAGTCGCAGACATGAATCACTCCCGCGGGTCTACGGACGACCGAGCGCCGCCCATGGAATTCTAGCACGAGCGCGAACGGCACGGCTCTCGCGTGCGTCCTGTTGGAACGGCGGGAAAATGCTGCGGCCAGCGACTCGCTCGTCCCTCGGTGCCCTGCAGCGCGTCAACTCGGCGTCGGTTCGAATGGAAGCGGCAGTTGTGGAAGGATTTCGGGAAAACCGACCAGCGAGCACTTATCAACGAGGCCAGAAGTCATTAGACTTGAACGACTTCGGACAGGTAGCTCAGTTGGTAGAGCAACGGACTGAAAATCCGTGTGTCGGCGGTTCGATCCCGCCCCTGTCCACTCGACTAAGTGCTTGAAAGCCAGTGCCTCAAGAGTTCCCCCCGTGAAATGAACCAGCGGAAGTGAGAGAATCGCATCCGGGCGAAGCCCGGCGAGGATTCTTTCAGATGAAGCAGAAGCGACATAGGACCGACCAGATCATCGAAAAGCTGCGGCGTGCGGACGTGGAAACGAAGGGATGCAATTGCCCCAGAAGCAGCAGAAGCGCAGACGGCTATCCAATGGCGGCAGCGAGAACAGCTGTGTCCGCCGCAGGTCACCGCAGCCGAACCATGTCTGGTCGTACGACTTTGTCACTGACCGGACCGAAGATGGTCGTCAGCTGAAGATGCTCGTCGTGATCGACGAGTTCACGCGCGAGAGCCTGGCGATTGAGGTCGCCAGGTCGTTCAAAGCCAAGCAGGTCGTCGAGGTGTTGCAGTACGTCTTCGCGGTCCGCGGCACGCCGGAGTTCATCCGCAGCGACAACGGGCCGGAAGTTCGTTGCTAGAGAAGTGCGTCGTTGGCTTGCCCGAGCGAGCGTCAAGACACTGTTCATCGCCAAGGGGAGCCCTTGGGAAAACGGCTATGTGGAGAGCTATGCGACTTAGGAATTCGGCGGATTGTCGGACCGTGCTCTGGGTGGCGCTGGCCGCGGCGCTTGTCGTGCTGCAGTACGACTGGCCGCAGACGGTGTTTTACGTGTTGCCCTTGAGTTGCTACCTGGCCATCGCCTGTGGGACCATCGCTCACAACCACAATCATTGCCCGACGTTTGCCGGCAAGCGAGCGAACAACGTTTTTGGGCACGTGCTCACCATCTTCTACGGCTACCCGACGTTGATGTGGATTCCGACCCACAACATCAATCACCATCACTTCGTGAATCGACCCGGTGATTCGACGATCACCTGGCGTTATACGAACCGGCACAACCTGTTCGTCGCCGCGACCTATTTCTTCGTATCGAGCTATTTTCAGAGGGAGCCGATCAACCGGTATATCCTCCGGGCCAAACAACGTAATCGGAATCTCTACGTCCGTATCACATTTCAGTACGCGTTTTGGGCCACATTCTTTGTGAGCATGCTAGCGTTGTCCGTGGCGCTGCACTTTCACCAGCGGTTGGGATTCTTCGTGTGGTTCTTCTCACTGGTGGTTCCGGCGTTTTGCTCGGTGTCCGTGATCATGTTTTTCAACTACATCCAGCACGTGCACGCCGACGCCTGGTCGGAAACCAATCACTCGCGCAATTTTACGGGCAGGATATTCAACTTCTGTTTTTTCAACAACGGCTTTCATACCGCTCACCACGCACATCCGGGCCTACACTGGAGCGCGCTCCCCGCTGCCCACGCTGCGATGGCTCACACGATCGATCCCCGACTCAACGAGAGTGGCCTCGCCTGGTTCTTGACCCGGCAATACTTGCTGGCTCCGCATTTTCCGCAATTAGGTACGCGGCAACTCGGGCCAGAGCCCCGCGATGTGGCTGTCCTTGTACCGACCAGTCCGCTGGAGGAACTGACGGAACCGGCAATCGCCCGCCCTGCCTTGCATCCCGGAACTGGCCAACCCGCCACGTATACGGTCGACTAAGCACCGCTCTAATGGATAACGTCCTGAATTGTGCGCACAAATTGAAAGGGCAGTCCTGGAGCTGGTAGAAGTTTGTTGTCACACGAACTCTATCAGCACGAAAGGACTGCCCGATGGACAGTGTAGCAGGATCGGCAAATGGCGGGAACTTTGAGGGCGTGATTCGGATTGAGGAGGAGAAGATTCGCTCGCACGTGGGCGAAGTGGTGCGGCAGACGGTCGAGGAGACGCTCAACAGCCTGCTGGAGGCGGAGGCCGACGCCTTATGTGGAGCCAAGCGTTATGCCCATTCGCCGGAGCGGCTGGATACGCGAGCTGGCCACTACGACCGGAAGCTGCAAACGCAGGCCGGCAAAGTGACGCTGGCGGTTCCGCGGTTGCGGAATCTGCCGTTCGAGACCGAGATCATCGAGCGTTACCGGCGTCGCGAGTCGAGCGTGGAGGAGGCGTTGGTCGAGATGTACCTGGCCGGCGTCTCGGTGCGGCGTGTGGAGGACATCACCGAAGCATTGTGGGGCACGCGGGTCAGCCCGAGCACGGTCAGCGAGCTGAATCAGAAGATTTACACGCAGATCGAAGCCTGGCGGAATCAGCCGATCGAGGGCCAGCACGCTTATGTTTACCTCGATGGCATCTGGCTGAAGCGATCGTGGGGCGGCGAGGTGAAGAACGTGGCCGTGCTGGTGGCGATCGGGGTCCGCGGCGACGGCTTCCGCGAGATCCTGGGCGTGGTCGAGGGGACGAAGGAAGACGCCGAGAGCTGGCGAAGCTTCCTGCGGCATCTCAAGCAGCGGGGCCTGACGGGCGTGCAATTGTTCACGAGCGACAAGTCGCTGGGCCTGCTGGAAGCGGTGGGCGAGTTTTATCCCGAGGCAGCCTGGCAGCGGTGCATGGTGCACTGGTATCGCAACGTGATGAGCGTGGTGCCCAAGGGCAAGGTGAAGGAGGTGATGGCCATGCTCAAAGCGATTCACGCCCAGGAAGATCGCCAGGCGGCCCGCGACAAGGCCGCGCTAGTGGCCGAGAAGCTCGTGGGCATGCGACTGGGCCAGGCAGCCTCGGTCGTGCGCGACGGCGTGGACGAGACGCTGTCCTACATGGCCTTCCCGCGCGAGCATTGGGTACGCATCCGCACGAACAACGTGTTGGAGCGGATCATGCGC
This sequence comes from uncultured Planctomycetota bacterium, assembly GCA_963711515.1. Taxonomy (GTDB): domain Bacteria; phylum Planctomycetota; class Planctomycetia; order Pirellulales; family PALSA-1355; genus CAVQEL01. The sequence goes on from CAVQEL010000036.1 coordinate 88,003, forward strand.
GAGATCCGCCGTCGCACGCGCGTGGTGGGCAACTTCCCCGACGGCAAGAGCGCCGTGATGCTCGTGGCCGCCCGACTACGTCACATCGCCGGCACCCGTTGGGGCAAGCGCGTCTACCTCGACATGGATCGGCTCCGCGAAGAGAAGCAAACCGAGTCCGCAATAACGGTCGCATAAACTGGGCGATTTTGTTCCCCCTAGGGGGAACAAAGACAGACGAAAACCACCAAGGAAACACCCAGCTCCAGGCACCAACCCAAAATCAAATGTGCGCACCTTGACGGACGCTTCCCTCTAATGCGTAGCGGTTGGGGGCTCGGCGATTGCCAGATCGCTCTGCGTCGGCGGAAACGTTCTTTGCCACTCTCGCCTGACGATCGACTGTCCGAACGCGGCGTCCCTTCTCGAACGATGAAGCGCGGCAATGCGTGCTGAGGTGTCTGCGGAGCGGATTAGCCGGCGACCGCAGTCTGACCGCTGTGGAAAGAGCTGAACTGGTTCAGAAGCAATCTCAAAAAAACGTTCCTTTTCCGGCACTCGTTGCGGCAAGTCTCGCCGTCTGAAAACTGCGGAGACAAATTTCGCTAAAAAATCATCTCATCTATCAAAGTGCCGAAAACTCGCTCAAAGCGAGGAAGTTGCGACAGCCGCTCCGTCCGTCCCCTTACGTGCTTCGGTCCGACACGCGTCCGACACGCCGAGGCAGCGGGCTCGACGAGCTAGCCAATGAGACCATGTCATGTTCGGGGTACGCGTCTTCTCACTTGCGTGCTTACGCTCGGGCAAGAATGACACCAAGCTCATCTAGAGGCACGGCAAATATAAGCTGAAGCACTGGCAGATCCGGCATCGCCCGCGGCATCGCCCCGCTACGCGATGATCTCCCGGATCGGATCGGCGCCTTCGACGCCGACTAGTTTTTGGTCTAGGCCGTTGTAGAAGTAGGTTAGGCGGTTGGGGTCCAGGCCTAGCTGGTGGAGGATGGTGGCGTGGAGTTGTTTGACTTGGAGGCGATTTTCCACGGCGGCGCTGCCTAGCTCGTCGGTCTGGCCGTAGCTCACGCCCCCTTGGATGCCGCCGCCGGCCAGCCACATGGTGAAGCCGTAGGCGTTGTGGTCGCGGCCGGTTCCTTTTTCGTACTCGGCCGTGGGCTGGCGGCCGAATTCGCCGCCCCACACGATCAGCGTCTCGTCGAGCATGCCGCGCCGCTTCAGGTCTTTGAGCAAGCCGGCGATCGGCTTGTCGGTTTCGCCGGCGTGCAGATCGTGGTTCGCCTCCAAGTCGCCGTGGGCGTCCCAGTTCGCGTCGTTGTGATTGCCGCCGGAGTACAACTGCACGAAGCGCACGCCGCGCTCCACCAGCCGCCGCGCCAACAGGCACTGCCGGCCAAATCACCTCGGTCTGCTTTTCGTCGACTCCATAGAGCGAAAGGGTCTGGGCGTCTTCCTGGCGAAAGGTCGACCGCCTCGGGGGCCGCGGCCTGCATTTTGTAGGCCAGTTCATAGCTGGCGATGCGGGCCGACAGATCGGAATTGTCGGCGCGGGGTTGCTGGTGCTGTTCGTTATAGCCGCGAATCGTGTCGAGCATCTCGCGCTGCACCGCGCGGCTGACGCCCGGCGGAGCGTCCAGATCGAGGATGGGCACGCCCTTGGAGCGCATGACCGTTCCTTGGTACGTGGCGGGCATGTAGCCGCTGGTCCAGTTCTTCGCTCCGCTGATCGGTCCGCCGGGCGGATCGAGCATGACCACGAAGCCGGGCAGATTCTCATTCGCCGTTCCCAGTCCGTAGTTCGCCCACGATCCGAGGCACGGGCTGCCGCTGAGGATTTTGCCCGGAGTTCATCATCAGCATGGCTGAGCCATGGATCGGCGAGTCGGCGGTCATCGAATGGAGGAAGGCAATGTCGTCGACGCAGGTGGCTAGGTGCGGGAACAATCGTGGACCCACTGGCCGCATTGGCCGTACTGCTGCGAAATTCCACGCGCGGCTCGACGATCCGCCCCTGGTTCTTGTGTCCGCCGCGGCCGAACGTTTTGACTTCGACGATTTGGTTGTCGCTGCCCTTCATCTCCGGCTTATAATCAAACGTATCGATGTGGCTCGGCCCGCCGTACATGTAGAGAAAGATCACGCTCTTCGCTTTGGCGGGCAAGTGCGGCGGCCTGGCGGCCAGCGGATTGGCCCAGGCCGTGACGCCGTCGGCGGCCACGGCTTGCCGGGCGAGGAAACCATCGTGCTGCCCAACAGCGCCGCCAGCGCCGTGCCGGTAAATCCGGCTCCGGTCTGCCAGAGGAATTCGCGCCGGGTGCGTCCGCAGAAGTTTCGAGGCGTGCGTTGGCTGCTCATGGTCGCGCTCGCTCGTTCGATATGCTCACTCGTTCAATCCAGGTACACAAATTCGTTCAGATTGTAGGCGGCCACGCAAAACTGTTTGAGGGCCAGCTCCGGCGACAGGCCATGCTTTTGCTGGAGCGACGCCACGAGATACAATCCGCGGTCGATCTCGCCGCGCGTGGGCCGGCGCTGGAACAGACGCGTAAGGGCCAGCGTAACCTGCGCTTCGAGATCGTCGCCCGCCTGCTCGCGGAGAAACTCGGCAAAGCGCGTAGCTTGCTCGTTGACAAACGTGCTATTGAGCATGCCCAGCGCCTGGGTGGGTTGCGTAGTGACGAACCGCGCCGGGCAACTCGCGTCCGTGTCGGGGCCATCGAAGTTGGCGATCATCGGCACGGCCAGCGATCGCTTGACGTGAATGTAGATCGTGCGGCGCGAAGTGTCGGCCGGCGGCGAAGTGCCCCAGCCGGCCCCAGGCATCGACTGGCCGGCCAGCACTTCGTCGGGCATCGTGACGTACACGCTGGGGCCGAACATGGCCCCCAGGTTCAGGCTGCCGTTGGCGGCCAGGATGGAATCGCGGATCTCTTCGGCCGACAGCCGCCGCATGTCGAACCGCCACAGGAGATCGTTGAGCGGATCGGCGGCCAGCGCCTGTTCGTTCGGCCGGGATGACATCTGATAGGTGCTCGACAGCATGATCAGCTTGTGCAGCCGCTTGAGCCGCCAACCGCCGGCTACGAAATCCGAGGCCAGCCAATCGAGCAACTCCGGATGCGTGGGAGCAATACCCTGGAAGCCGAAATCGCTCGTCGAACGGACGATGCCGCGACCAAAGTGATAATTCCAGACGCGATTGACCATCACCCGAGCGGTCAGTGGATTGTCGGGCCGCGTGATCCATTGGGCCAGGGCGCGGCGGCGGCCGGTCGACGGCACGCCCGCGGCCGGCGGGGAGATGTCCGGCTCGGGGGGCGAAAGGACCGACGGGAAACCGGGCTCGACCTGCGCGGCCGGCGCGTGGGCGTTGCCGCGCACCAAGTACGTGGGTGGGCGGACACTCGCGGCCATGTTCCTTGACGCACAGCGCCTTTTCGAGCCCCGGGGGGCGAGACTTCGCCAACTCGTCGCGGCGGGCCGTCAGTTCGGCATACCGGTCGAACTCCTCCTGCGAGAGGGCCTGGCCGATTTGCCGCCGCGCGATCTCGACGCGCATCGCCTCGGTCTTCCAGTCGTCCTGGTCGACGCCCACCAGCACCGCGACAACCCGCTTGTCGAGCGCGGCGAGCCCCGGCGAACTTCTTTCGTCTCGCGCTGGTGATTGGCGATCTGCTCTTGGTTGCGGCGGGTCTCCTCGGCGCTCGCCAGCGTGCAGACCGAAGCGTCTTCGACCGTCTCCTGCGATCGCACGCCAAAGCGGCGGACGTTGCGGAAGAACGCCAGCAGGCGGTAGTAGTCGGCCTGCGGCAGCGGGTCGAGCTTGTGGTCGTGACACCGCGCAGCCGATCGTCAGCCCCAAGAACACTTCGCCCGTGGTGCGGACCAGGTCGTCCAGGTCCTCGAACAACTCCTGCTCGCGGTCGACCGGCTCGTCCTGCCAGATGCCCAAGCGGTAATAACCGGTGGCGATGATCGTCTCGGGGGTCGCCCCGTCCAGCTCGTCGCCGGCGAGCTGCTGGGTGACGAACTGGTCGTACGGTTTGTCGTCGTTGAAGGATCGGATCACGTAGTCTCGGTAGCGCCACACGAACGGTTTGGGCCCGTCGCGCTCATAGCTATTGGTTTCGGCGTAGCGGACCAGGTCGAGCCAATGCCGGCCCCAGCGTTCGCCGTAGTGAGGCGACTCGAGCAGCGCGTCGACGACCCGCTCGAAGGCCTCGGGCGAATCGTCCGCTAGAAACGCCTCGACCTGCTCGGGCGAAGGGGGCAAACCGATCAGGTCGTAATAGGCGCGCCGCAGCAGAGCGGTCTTCTCGGCCGGCGGCGCGGGGGCCAGTCCGGCCTCGCGGAGCCGGGCCAGCACGAACGCATCGATGGGAGTCCGCACCCAGCCGCCATCCTGCGTCGCGGGCGGGGTGGGTGCGGCAACCGGCTGAAACGACCAGAAGGCCTTGGCCGCTTCGTCCACGGCCGGGGGACCGTGGTCGTCGGAGGGGCGCTGGCCGAGCTCGCGCTCTGCTCCCCAGGGGAGCCCCAGGTCGATCCATTTGGTGAGGACGGCAATCTGTGCGTCCGCCAGCTTGCCGCTGGGGGGCATTTCGTAGCCGGTGTAGTTCACGGCCTCGAGCAACAGACTTTCGCGAGGTGTTTCCAGCGAAACAGCCGGCCCGGAGTCGCCGCCGGTGAGAATGCCCTCGCGACTGGTGAGGTAGAGGCCGCCTTTGGCCTTGCCGCGGCCGCCATGACATTTCAAGCAGTGCGTCGCCAGCAGCGGCTTGACCTCGCTGTCGAAGAACTCCGCCGAGAGGATCGAACCCGCCGGCGCAGGCTCAACGCCGCGGGCACCGGCGACCAGACTCAGGACGGCCGCGATAGCCAAAACTCGCGAGGTACAACGGAACATGAAATCCGCAATCTACCTTTGGTCATGGTTCGAGTGCCGACCCACCGGGGCGGCCGAAAGACGCTAATTATTTTGACCTTGCGTCAGCTCGAACACAACTCCTGCGAAGCCGCCAAACGAGCCGGTTGGAGCGGCAGCGTGAAGGGCCATCCGCTGGAACCGGTTTGTCAGCCGCCTGCTGGCCACGTCTGTCTCACTGGCTCTGGCAGACATTTTTTCTACCCGCGCCTATCGCCCACTCGATTCTCGGGTGCTGGAAAAGGCGATGGATTTGCCGTCGGGGGACCAGGCCGGATCGCGACTGTTGCCGATTTGATGGGGGATCGGTCGCGCGGGCGTGCTGGCGTTGGCGTCGACAAGCTGGATCACGCCGTCGAGCGTGACCGCCAGTTGCTTGCCGTCGGGGGACCAGGCCACCTGCCCCATCAGGCTGCCTCGCAGGCGAAGTCGCGGCGGATCGGACGACTCGGGGTCGACGATCCACAAGCCGGCGCTCCCCTCGCCCTTGGCGACAAAGGCAATCCAGCGCCCGTCGCGCGACCAGTCGAAGCCGGGTTCTACCTGCCAGGTTTGGTCCGCGAGGCTGCTTTGGCTGTCGTCAACCAGATCGCGAACCACCAGCGTGCGGCTCTCGACGAAGGCGATCTTCTCCCCGTCGGGAGACCAGCGCGGTGATGCGCCGGCGCCGACGAACGTGCGGCCGGTGCCGTCCAGGTTTTCGACCCAGGTTCCGGCTCGATTCTGAAACGCCAGTTGCTTGTCGTCGGGCGACCAGTCAGCAAATTGGCCGTCCTTGCCGATGGCTTCCAAGCCTTTGGCGTCGGTGCGCACGACAAACAGTTGTCGAGCCCGGCGGCCCTTCCCAGGCATGAAACGCCAGCCGCTGGCCATCGTGCGACCAGCGGACGTGGCCGACTCGTTGGAAGCCCGGCGCGGTAGCGACCTTGCGGACGGCGGTGCCATCGGGATTCATGATGAAGATCGCGGTGGGGCCCTCGGCCGCGGCACGGCCCGCCAGCGGAGCGGCGAAGCACAGGCTCGCTAGCAGGCACAACGCTTTTCCGCTAGACGACATCGGTCGGCCCTCCTGGGGAATGAATGACACCCGGCAGTGTACCACCTCGGAGCGAGGGAACCACGGCAGCCGGGCAAAACCGATAGCCCCGGCCAGGGCGGGAACCGCGATCGGGCCGTGGTCGGCGGTCACGGCTCAAGGAAGGTCGTCCCTGCGGTTTTGGCGGTTCAAAAGACCCAGCCACGTGCCAGCACGTCGTGCGAGAATGCTCACCGCCGGGGAGACCGCCAGAAGTGCGCGATCAACGCGGCGCGCCCGTCGCCGACGTATTCGGCCGCGCCGAGTTCAAAAATCGGCTGAGTTGCTATTCGGCGAAAGCACGCCATCGCGTACCGTTACCGCACACTGGCGGCTCACCCCATGGAACCGGACCTGATTTCGAGTTGGAGTAATCGCATGAGCGTGGCCGACCTCGCGTCGTTGCCCGATAGCACGACTACGACGAGCCCGCTGCCGCGGCGGCTCTCCATCTGCCTGATCAATCCCCGCTTCGAGCCCTCGTACTGGGGCTTCGACTTCGCCTTGCCGCTGTACCCGGGGGACAAACGGAGCACGATGATTTCCGGCTCGCTGACGGCGGTGGCGGGGCTGTGCGGCGACCACGACGTCTACTTGCTCGACGAGAACGTCGAGGAGATCGACTGGGAGTCCTTGCGGCACTACGACCTGGTCGGCGTGACGGGGATGAACGTGCAAAAGCTGCGCACCCGGCAGATCCTGGTCAAGCTTCGCGAGCTGGGCGTGTTCACGGTCGTGGGCGGCCCGTTCGTGTCGGTGCAGGAGGAGTTCTTCGACGGGCTGTGCGACGTGAAGTTCGTGGGCGAGGCCGAAACGACCTGGCCGCAGTTTCTCGACGATTTTGCCCGCGGCAAAGCGACGGAGAAGCGCTACGAACAGTCGCAGCCGACCGACATGCTGAAGGTGCCGCGGCCGCGATTCGATCTGCTGAAGGTCGACCGCTACGCGTCCGGAGCCTTGCAGTATTCGCGGGGCTGCCCGTTTCAATGCGAGTTCTGCGACATCATCGTGATCTACGGCCGGCGACCCCGGGTCAAGGATCCCGACCAACTCATCGCCGAGCTGGACGACATGCGGCGGGCCGGGTTCCACTCGGCCTTCATCGTCGACGACAACTTCATCGGCAACAAGAAGAAGGCCAAGGCCTTGCTCGCGAAGCTGATTCCCTGGATGGAAGAACACCACTATCCGCTGCGGCTGACGACCGAGGCCAGCATCGACCTGGCCGAGGATCCGGAGCTGCTGGAGATGATGTACCGGGCCAATTTCCGCAGCGTGTTCATCGGCATCGAAACGCCGCGGATTGACTCGCTCAACGAAACCAAGAAGTTTCAGAACGTGCGCGGCGACTCGCTGGCGAGCCAAGCTGGCGCGGATTCAACAGGCGGGCCTCGACATCAACGCGGGATTCATCGTCGGCTTCGACAGCGACGACCAGGGAATCTTCGAAGACCAGTTTCGGTTCATCCAGGAGAACGGCATCACGCTGGCGATGGTCGGCATGCTGCAGGCCATCCCCAGGACGCCGCTCTACGATCGGCTGAAGCGCGACGGACGACTGGTCGAGGAAGACCCCAGCTGCAATTTCGTTCCGAAGCAAATGACCCGCGAGGAGCTGCGACTGGGCTACTGGGACCTGGTCCGGCGGCTGTACACGCCCGAGGCGTATCTCGAGCGATACTTCAAGGTGTACGAATCGCCCGAGTACCTCCAGCGCCGCGCGGAGATCTGCCAGCAAGGCCGGCGAAGGAAAGCGCATTGCCCACGCTGGCCTACGGGCTGGCGCTGGCCTGGTTTCGCTGATGTGGGCGCTGTTGTGGGACGGCAGCTTGTTCTCGGTCGGCCGGGTGTACTTGAAGTACTTCTTCAAGCAGCACCTGCGGCACCGCCGCGATATCATCGGATTCGCCCAGTTCGTGAATCGCTGCGTCACGCACTGGCACTTCTACAAGTTCACGCGTGAACTGACGGCCGGCCGGCTGCGGGCGTACAACACGCTGTGAATCGTGCCGGCCTTCGGCGCGGCGGGAATTCGACGCGATTTCTCTTCGACCGCGATCGCCTTCGATCGGAACAGCATTCGACATTCGGTGCCCCGTCGGGTACGGTGCAGTGCATCGGCACGCGGCCGGCTGATGCTCGTGGTGCGTCGGCCGCCGGTTTTTTTTCGTAGCGATCGTCGAAAGACTGCTGGCTCATGTCGGATGCCACACGGGATGCTCGGCAGCTTACGCTTCGCGCGGCGATGACCGGGGCCGCGCTGGGGGCGCTGCTGGTCCCTTGCAACGTCTACTCGGGGCTGAAGATCGGCTGGTCGTTCAACATGTCGATCGCCGCGGCGCTATTGAGCTGCGGGTTCTGGGAGACCGCGCGGCGCGTGGCCGGCGAGCGACGCGTGACGCCGTGGGGACTTCTGGAAAATAACATCAACCAGACGTGCGCCTCTTCGGCGGCGTCGATCATTTCGGCCGGCCTGGTGGCTCCGATCCCGGCGCTGACGATTCTGACCGGGCAGACGCTCGGCTGGCCGGTGATGTCGGCCTGGCTGTTTGCGGTGAGCCTGGTCGGCGTGCTGGTCGGACTGGCGCTGCGGCGGCAGATGCTCGAGGTGCAGCAGCTCCCCTTCCCTTCCGGCGTGGCCACGGCCGAAACCGTGCGCGAAATCTATGCCCGGGGAAGCGAGGCGGCCAGCCGCGTCAAGCATCTGCTGGCGGCCGGCGTGGTTGCCGGCGGAACAAAGCTGGTGAGCGAATTTCTCTTCGCCATCCCAATGTTGGCGCCGGCCGTCGGACTGGCTCGCTACGGACTGCCGATGCTGAATCTGCGCAACCTGGGGTTCGCGCTCGATCCTTCGTTCTTGATGATCGGCTTTGGCGCGATCGTGGGCATTCGGGTCGGCTGGTCGATGTTGCTGGGGGCCGTCATTGCCTGGGGACTGGTGGCGCCGTGGCTGTATGCCTCGGGCCGTTTGCCGCAGCCGGCCGATGCCACGCTGCCGGTGTTTGGCGAGGCCGTCGAGTTTTTGCTCTGGCCGGGGGTGGCGATGATGGTCGCCGCGGCGCTGGTTTCGTTTTTCTGGTCGGTGCCCGGAGTCGTGCGGAGCTTCATGAAGCAGCCGGCGGCGGCCAGCAAGGCCGCCGACGAGCCCGACGAGGCCGCCCTGCGTCACGACGAGGTTTCATGGGGCTGGTGGCTGGCAGGTGGGTTTGCGATCGCGACCGTGCTGGCCACGGCTGCGCAGGTCGTGATCTTCGGCATCGCTCTGCCGATGGCGCTGTTGGCCGTGGCGTTGACGTTCGTGCTGGCGATTGTGGCGGCGCGCGTGTCGGGCGAAACCGGGATTCCGCCGATCGGGGCCTTGGGCAAAGTGACGCAACTCACGTTCGGTTTGATCCACCCGACGAGCGTCGGCGTGAACCTGATGACGGCCAACGTCACCGGCGGAGCGGCCGGACAGTGTTCCGATTTGCTGCACGATCTGAAAACCGGCAAGTTGCTGGGGGCGAGCGTGCGGGCGCAGGCCTGGGCCCAGTTGTTGGGCGTGCTCACCGGTTCGCTGGCCGGCAGTGCCGCGTATCTCATCCTGGTGCCCGATCCGGCCCGCATGCTGCTGACGGAAGAATGGCCGGCGCCTGCCGTGGCCACCTGGATGGCCGTGGCGGAGCTGTTTCGCGATGGAATCGACGCGGCGCCGGCCGGGGCGATGGGCGCATCGGTGGTGGGAGGCATCGTGGGCGTCGTACTGGCCGTGATCTACCCGCTCTTGCCGCACGACAAGAAGCCCTGGTGTCCCAGCCCGGTTAGCCTGGGGTTGGCGTTCGTGATTCCGGCCTGGAACAGCATTTCGTTGTTTATCGGTTCGCTGGCGGCCGTTTTTGCGGCGCGGTTGGCGCCGCGGTGGAGCGCGCGATTCGTGCTGCCGATCGCCGCGGGGCTGGTCGCCGGAGAAAGCCTGGCGGGCGTGGCCAGCGCGCTAGTGGCGCTGGTGAGCGAAGGCTAGCCGTCGATCGCCAATTGCCGTCGCGGGGTGCCACTGCTGGCGCGTCCAGCAGTTCTGCCGGTGATCGTTGGCGGTGATTCCGGCTGGTGACGATCGATGGCTGCTAGACGAACGTTGGAGCCGAAGGAAGATCTTTCCAGAGCCACACTGCCGGACAAGCCAGCAGTGGCACCGGAACTTTTAACGTTGACAATGCACTTGGGGCCTCACGAGATGTACAAGGTCTGTGTGGACTGGTGCATCTTCACTGCCAGCGGCGGTGCGGCGTACTTGCCCGTGACAACTTCGATGTAGGCCCCGGTACCGCATGACTCCGCTTTGGCCAAAGCGGAGTCCAACTCACCGCACGTGGTTACCCGAGCCGTGTACCAACCGTCGCAACCGAGCGCTTTCGGCAGCAAGTGGTAGTGCCACGGCGCGAGGTCGTTGTAGTAGGTATCCGGGCTCTTGCACAACAGCCGCTCGATGAGATAGCCGTTATTGTTCAGCACGAAGATGATCGGCTTCAAGCCGCGGCGGTGAAACTGGCTCACTTCTTGGGCGGTAAGCTGGTGTGATCCTTCCCCGGTGACGAGGATCGTGCGGCGATTCGGCGCCGCCACCGCCGCGCCAAAAGCCGCCGGAGTGGCCCAGCCAATGGCACCCCACAGGGTCTGGTTGTGCAGATGCGCGCCTGCCGGCATGCGAGCGGAGGTCAGCCCCAGAGAATTGGAGCCCGACTCGGACATCACCACGTCGCCCGGTCGGAAAAAACGCTCCCAACGCGGGTAAAGTGCCCCGGCCGTAATCTTGTCGTCGCCACTGCCCTGCGGCGTTCCCAGATTAGAGGGCGACGGACCGTGAATGTCGGTCCTCTTGGGCAGCCTTTCGGCCAGGGCCGCAAGGACGTCCTTCATTTCGACGTTCTCGTACAAAGTGTGGCCGACTCGCGTACTGTGATGCATCACGTTGACGATCCGCGACCGGTTGAGCTTCGCCGTGAAGCGCCGGTGTTGAAGTCGCTCGCCAGGCCACCGATGGCGAGCAAACAATCGGCTCCTTCGACAAACTCGCGCACGCTTCTCATCGGACCAACCACCGGTGTACATGCCCACGTAGCTCGGATGCGTTTCGTCGAGCACGGTCTTGTCCATCATCATCGTGGCGAATGGCAGGCCGGAGGCATCGACCAAGGATGTGACGGCCTCGCGCAGCCCCAGCCGCGCGACGAAGATGCCCGGCAGGATGCAGGCGTTTTCGGCCTTGGTGACTGTGTCGACGATCGCGCTTACGGCGCTTTCCAGCTTCGCCGGATCGCTCCCGGGCTCGACCAGCGGCGTACCACTGCCGAGGACCGGCCGATCGACGACGTCGCTGGCGAACGCCATGTAGACCGGGCGACGATGGTAGAGTGCCGCAGCGATCACCCGTTCGGTCTCCGCAATGCAGTTCGCCGGCGTGATGATCGTGCGAGCGCAGACGGCCGGCGCGGTCATCTCGTAGAACAGGTCGAACTCGCCGTTGCCCAGGGTGTGATGCACTACGGCGCGAGCCTTTTTCGTGGCGCGCGACGGCTGGCCCGTCAGGTGGAAGATTGGCACGTGCTCGGCATAGGCACCGGCCACGCCGGGCAGAGCCCCCAACTCGCCGGGACCGTAGGTCGTGTTGATTGCTGCCAGTCCCTTGACGCGAGCATAACCATCGGCGGCGTAAGCGGCATTCAGCTCATTGCACGCGCCGATAAACCGCAGATTCTGGTCTTCGCAAATCGCGTCATTGATCGGAAAGGAGAAGTCGCCAGGCACTCCGAAATAGTCCGTTACCCCAATCTGGCGCAAGCGGGATAATACGTACTGAATCGTCGTTTGTGACATTGATCTGGCTCCCTGGGGTGTCATCGGGAGGCAAGCCCCTGTGTTTCTCCCTCCCTTCTAGCTAAGCGTAGGACGCGGACAGGCATGGGCCGGCATTCTTCGAGTCGCCCGCTTGGACAATGCTCGATTGCGCGTTCTGCACCGGTAATGACGCCGACGGCTCGAACGAGCGGCGTCGGAGGGACACAATACTCGCGACAGCGCCGGCTTCGGCGAAAGACAGGGGCGACGCAGTCACCAAATCGTCGAGGTGATCTGCCAATCGTTCTCGTCGATTCTCCCGTCCAGAGCGACGTCCACTTCCGCGCGGGCCGCGGCTAGGACGTCGGCTAAACCGCGACGTGTGTAGAAGCAGTTTCAAATCCGCCAGGAAGCGCGCGTCCGGTGCCACTACTGGCTTGTCCAGCTTGTCCAGCAGTGTTATCGAGGAGGTCTGCGCTGCGGGACAAGCCGGACAAGCCAGCAGTGGCACCCGGCGAAGGTGTTGCAACATACTCTCGTCGCCGTGACGCACGTCGATTTCGACGGAATTCGTTCCGGGAAATGACCGTATACTCCGCGGCTCGGGCGACATGGTCCTGCGGGGCGGTTGAAATGACCGCAGATCTTGCGAAACTGTGGTCAGGCGGTGACATACAGAAAGGACCGCTCCCTCATGCCATTGCCGTGCCCGCTCGATCACGCGAGGAACTCTTCGCTTGGCGCCGTCGAATGCTCCATTGTCCTGCCTTGCAGCCCGGCTCGGGCAGGCGCATCACCGGCGTTCGGCGGCCGACGCTCGTCGACGGTCAAGGAGGGGGCCTCTGATGTGTGGTATCTGCGGCGAGGTACGATTTGACGACGCACCGGCTGACGTGGACGCCGTGGCCCGGATGGCCGATCGCATGCGGCGGCGCGGCCCGGACGGCGACGGCATCGTGAAGCGCGGCCGCATGGCATTCGGGCACCGGCGGTTGAAAATCATCGACCTGTCCGAAGCGGCCCAACAGCCGATGGTCGACGCGGCGCTGGGGCTGACGATCGTCTTCAACGGCGCCATTTACAACTATCCCGAGTTGCGCGAAGAGCTCGAGGGGTTGGGCTACCAGTTTTTCAGCCACGGCGACACCGAGGTGATCCTCAAGGCGTATCACGCCTGGGGCACCGAGTGCGTGCGGCGGTTCAACGGCATGTTCGCCTTCGCGATTTCCGAGCGCGACACGGGCCGCGTCGTGTTGGCCCGCGACCGGCTGGGGATCAAGCCGCTGTATTACTGCCGGCACGCCGGGCGGCTGCGGTTTGCCTCGAGCCTGCCGGCGCTGCTGGCGGCCGGCGAGGTCGACACGACGATCGATCCGGTGGCGCTGAATTATTACATGACGTTTCACTCGGTGGTGCCGCCGCCGCGGACGATTTTCGAAGGCGTGGCCAAGCTGCCCCCGGCTACGCTGGTCGTGATCGAGCCCGACGGAACGATGACGAGCGAAACCTACTGGACGTTGTCGTTCGGCCGGCGGGCCGACCAGGCGGGCTACGCGGCGCGAAGATTGGATCGACGAGACGCTGGACGTGATGCGGCGGGCCGTGCGGCGGCGGTTGATCGCCGACGTGCCCGTGGGCGTGTTGCTTTCCGGGGGCTTGGATTCGAGCCTGATCGTGGGCCTCTTGGCCGAGCACGGCGGGGCGGGATTCGAAACGTTCTCGATCGGCTTCGAGTCGGTCGGCGACGAGGAAGGAAACGAGTTCAAGTATTCCGACGTGATCGTCGAGCGGTTCGGCACGAGCCATCACAAGCTGTCGATCGACGCGGGCCGCACGCTGCCGGCTTTGCGCGAGTGCATCGGCGAGATGTCCGAACCGATGGTCAGCCACGATAACGTCGGTTTCTATCTGCTCTCGCAGGAGGTGTCGCGGTTTCTCAAGGTCGTGCAGAGCGGCCAGGGCGCCGACGAAATCTTTGGCGGCTATCACTGGTATCCGCCGATGCTGGAAAGCCGCGACGCGCTGGCCACGTATCGCGAGAACTTTTTCGATCGCGATTTCCGCGAATACCAAGAAGCCGTATCGGCCGGCTACGTGGTCGACGACGCGGCCGAGCGGCTCGTGGCGGAGCACTTCCAGTTGCCCGGCGCGACGCTGCCGATCGACAAGGCGCTGCGGATCGATGCGCTGGTGATGCTGGTCGACGATCCGGTCAAGCGGGTCGACAATCATACGATGGCCGCCAGCCTGGAGGCACGGGTGCCGTTTTTGGATCACGAAGTCGTGGAGTTCGCCGCCACGGTGCCGCCGGAATGGAAGATCGCCGACGGCGGGAAGTTCATCCTCAAGGAAGCGGCGCGGCGGGTGATTCCCGCCGAAGTGATCGATCGGCCCAAAGGCTATTTTCCCGTGCCGGCGCTCAAGTACCTGCGCGGCGAGTTTCTCGAGATGGCTCGCGAAGCGCTGGCCGCGCCGGCGGCGCGGCAGCGAGGGTTGTTCAACCAGGCGTACGTGGAACGCCTGCTGGCCGATCCCGAGGCGCACATCACGCCGCTACGCGGTTCGAAACTCTGGCAAGTCGCGCTGTTAGAACTATGGCTGCAGGAACATCTGCCTGCGTAGGAGTCCGCAATTATGACTCAAACCATTCCCGCGGGCGCCTCGATGCTCGACGTAGGCTGGGGGCGGCTCATTTTTGCCCACACGTTTCCCGACGCAAGCTGGGTCGCAAACATGCTGCTGGAAGAGCAGCCGGACCAGCGCGACATCGCCTTTTACGTCATCGATCCGCAACTCGTGCTCAAGGTGGCGCCGCAGGACTTGTTTCTCGATCCTTCGGTGACCTATCGCTTGAACCTCGACGCGTGGCGGCCCGCGCCGCAGGGGGACCTGCCGTTTCGCATCACGCCGATCCAGCGGCGCGAAGATCTGGCCGAGGTCAACCAGATTTACAGCCGCGTGCGGATGGTGCCCATCGACGAACGCTTCGTCTGGCAGCATCGTGACAGCGAGCAGTTTCAGTATTACGTGGCCCGGCCGCACGAAGAGGAGCAGGTGATCGGCGTGGTGCTGGCGGTCGACCACGTCCGCTGTTTCGACGATTTGTTCAACGGCTCGAGCCTGTGGGCCCTGGCCGTCGATCCGCAAACCCAGTACCCGGGGGTCGGCATGGCGCTGGTGCGGCACGTGGCCGATACGTTCGCCAGGCGCGGTCGGGCGCTGTTGGACTTGTCGGTCCTGGACGAAAACGAGGCGGCGTCCTCGCTCTACGAGCGGATGGGGTTCGAACGTTCGGCCGTGTTTGCGATCAAGCGCCGCAACCAGATCAACGAACCGCTATTTACCGCGCAGCCGCCGCAGGAAGGTTTCAATCCCTACGCGATGATTCTGATCAACGAGGCCTTGCGGCGCGGCATTACGGTGGAACCGTTGGATCCTGCGCGGGGGTATTTTCGGCTGTTGCAGGGCAATCGCCGCGTCACGTGCCGCGAATCGTTGACGGACCTCACGTCGGCCATCGCCATGTGCCGCTGTGCCGACAAGCAGCTTACGCTCGAGATCCTGACCGCTCACGGATTGAACACTCCGGCGCAAGTGGTTTACTCCGATCGGGCCAGCGCCGCCGAGTTCCTGCGCAAGCACCAGCGCGTCGTGGTTAAGCCGGCGGAAGGAGAGCAGGGAAAAGGCGTGTTCGTCGACCTGCGCACCGAAAGAGAGTTGTATCAAGCGATCGACTGCGCCAAGCGGCTATGCGACCGCGTGCTGTTGGAACAATTTGTCGAGGGGATGGACCTGCGCATCATCGTGATTCACCAGGAGGTCGTTGCCGCGGCGGTCCGCAAGCCGGCCGAAATCATCGGCACCGGCCGCCACACGATCAAGGCGCTGTTGGATCGGGTCAGCCGCCGGCGGCAGGCGGCGACCGGCGGCGAAAGCAATATTCCGCAGGATGACGAAACCCAGCGCTGCATTGCCGCCGCGGGGTTTGGTTACGACGACCTGCTGCCCGAAGGCCAGGTCCTGCAAGTGCGCCGGACGGCCAATCTACATACCGGCGGTACGATTCACGACGTCACGCCGCAGCTCAGCCCCCGCCTGCGTGACGCGGCAATCGAGGCGGCCCGGGCGCTGGAGATTCCGGTCGTGGGCCTCGATTTTCTGGTTCCCTCGGTCGATGGGGACGATTACGTGATGATTGAGGCCAACGAGCGACCGGGGCTGGCCAATCACGAACCGCAGCCGACCGCCGAACGATTTATCGACCTATTGTTTCCACATACCACCAAGCCCGGCTCGTCCTAACGATCGCTCTGCTATGAACTGCGACATCGACTCCCAATATTTGCTGGAAAAATTGCTGGAGCTGCTAAGCATCCACAGCCCCACGGGCTATACCGATCCCATCGTACGCAACGTTTGCGCGACGCTCGACGAGCTGGAGATCAGCTATGAGCTGACGCGGAGGGGAGCGATTCGGGCCACGATTCCCGGAACGAGCAGCAGCCCGGACCGCGCCGTGGTGGCGCACGTGGATACAGTCGGTGCACTGGTCAGGGAACTAAAGGCGAACGGCCGCCTGGCGGTCGTGCCCGTGGGCACCTGGTCGTCCCGCCTTGCCGAGGGAGCGCGGGTGTCGATCTTCACCGACGATGGCGTGTTTCGCGGGCAGGTGTTGCCGCTGAAGGCATCGGGCCACACGTATCACGAGGCGCTCGATACGCAGCCGGTGAGTTGGGACAACCTGGAGATTCGCGTCGACGAACGGGTGTATTCGCAGGAAGATCTGATTCACAAGTGCGGTTTCAACGTAGGCGATTTCGTCGGTTTTGACGCGACGCCGGAGACCTTTGCCAACGGCTATATCAACGCACGGCATCTGGACGACAAGGCGGGCGTGGCGGCCGTGTTGGCCGCGGCCAAGTACCTGGTCAACCGCAAGGAGAAGCTGCCGGTCGACATGCATCTGCTGTTTACGATCTCCGAGGAAGTCGGCTCCGGCGCGTCGGCCATCCTGCACGGCGACGTGGCCGAAATGATCACGGTCGACAACGGCACGGCCGCGCCGGGGCAGGCCAGCAGCGAATTCGGCGTCACGATCGCGATCGCCGATTCGGGCGGTCCGTTCGACTATCACCTGACGCATCATCTGATTCACTTGTGCCAGGCGAATGAGATTCCTTACGCCCGGGACATTTTTCGTTACTATCATTGCGACAGCGCTTCGGCGCTCGACGCGGGCAACGACATTCGCACCGCGCTATTGACGTTCGGCGTCGACGGATCGCACGGCTATGAGCGGACCAACCTGCACTCGCTGGTGAGCGTGGCGCAGCTTCTAGTGGCCTATGCCACGCAACGTCCGCTGTACGCGGCGCAAGTCCGCACGCTGAATTCGATCGAGACGTTCCCCAAGACGCGCAAGACCGACGTCGACGGCGCGCGGCTGACCGACTTGGAGACCATCGAACAGGTGCCGCCCGAGCCCACCGGACGCATCGACGACCCGGTGCCCGGCAGCGCCGCTCGCAGCCGGCGGAAGTCAAAATCGTGAGTTTCTGCTCCGCGCGGCGGATCCGACACTGCACGAGCAATTGTCGCATGCTCCACCAGGCTGTTTTCTGCCGGCCGGGTTTCATCCGCGGCTGGCAGCGGCTGAAAGTCCCCTGGTGCATTGTCAAAGCTTGATCTTCGGGTCAGACTTGCCATAAAGCCAATGCACTGTTGGACAAGCCAGCAGTGGCACCCGAATTGTTAACGTTGACAGTGCACTAGTAGCGGAAGATGAAGTCGACGTACAGGCGGTTCTTGAGGATGTCGCTGCGGTCGGTGAGCGGAAACTCGAAGCCGGAACCAATCTCGCAATTGCCACTGGGCTTCCATTTTCCACCGATCATGGCGGTGACCACGTTCTGGCCGGCCACGTTGCTGTTGGGAATGTTCATGATGTCGAGGCCCGTCACCGGGGCACCGAGGTTCAGGCCGGAACTGCGCATCCAGTGGTACCAGTTGAGGCCAACCAGCCCATAGATACGGTCGACGACCTCGTAGTCCCACTGGTTGGACCAGTACCAGAGCTGCGTGCCCCAGTTGCTATTGCCGGGAATGCGAAATCCGGTGCCGCTGATCCAGTGTCCGCGATCGAAGATCTGCGTTCCGCCGCTGAGGAAGAAGTGGAAGTCACCGTCGCCGAAATTCGACAACGCACCGCCCGAGCCCTTGATAAAGTAGGTCATGCCGATCGAGGCCAGCGTTTGCCGCTCGACGTCGCGGAGAAAGTTGTATTTGATTCCGACCGGGGCGGACAGAAAACCCCAGGGCGTACCGCCACCGGCCTGATTGACGTTTAAGAAGCCTAGCCGCGGCGCGATGACGCTGAGACGATCGGTAACTCGCCCGCGAAGCTGCGCGGCGTACAGTTGAAAATCTCCGCCCTGCAGATTTCTGGGCAGGCTGTTGTCGATGAAAATGCCGCGGACTTCGGTCAGCGAGCGCGGATCTTCGAAGAAGAACGGGTTCGACAGCGGGCTGACGAAGCTGTCGAAACAGTGATCGCTGGGTAACAGCCCGATGCGCCTGCGGCCGTTGAAGCAATCGCAGCACTCGTAGCCGCAGCAGTCATCGTCGCAACAGTCGCCATCGCAACCGTCGCAGCAACTGCAGGATTGGGCAACGGCCGCCTCTTGAGCGGCGAACGTCTCGTCCAGATACTCGCCGGCGTTGGCGAAGGGGAACGTGAAACAGGAATAGGCCAGACAGGCCGAAAGCAAGGTGCTTCGCATCGGGGCAGTTTCCATACAAAATTGGTTGGAATCATGCCCCGCTTGTAGTAAACGCTATCGACCGGCTAGAAGTTTAAAATTGATCGCGTGGCGATCGTCCAAAGAAACGGACGGACCGGCAAAGTCTCCGTATTTGCCGCCACGCGCAGAACCGCGCGACCGGTGGCGGCTGAATTCTCGACTCATTGAGTAGAGGACCATACCGACGGGCTCCGAGAGCTTCGTTCCGGTCAGCATTGCGGATTCCGCGGTCTCGGCGAGTCGGCCGCGCGACACCGGTGCGTGGCCGGAAATTCTGCATGGGCTCCTGCTCCCCCAAGCGTGGCACCGCCCCGCGTCGCCGGATATCATTAGGCTTCCTACGGTTGCGCACCGTGTGGTGCTCCCGATGCACAGGCGGAAACCCTCGGGCCATGGCGGACATCCCCGACCACGACACGCTCCCCCCCTCGCTCGACCCTCGGGCAGAGTGCGACGTCGTTTCGCCACCCCGCACGTTCGTCGGAATTCTGCGCCGTCTGGGGCCCGGGTTGATCATCGCCGGCAGCATCGTCGGCTCCGGCGAGTTGATCGCCACCACCAAGACCGGAGCCCAGGCCGGAATCCTGCTGTTGTGGCTGATCATCATCGGCTGTGTGATCAAGGTGTTCGTGCAAATCGAATTGGGCCGCTACACGATCACGCACGGCGAGACGACGCTAGCGGCCTTGGACCAAGTGCCCGGCCCCCGGTTGCAGGTCAATTGGATCATCTGGTTCTGGCTGGTGATGATGGTCATCGGCTTCGGCCAATTGGGTGGCATCGTCGGCGGCGTGGGGCAGGCCGCCGCGATCGCGATTCCGATTCGCGGCGATTACCTGGCCGCCGTCGAGCGGCCGTCGCAAGACGAGATCCAGCGGTTTCTGCGCTGGGATGACGACCTCCACGCCGGCGGAGTCGAGTTGGCCAAACTGAATCCCGACCGGCAAGAGAGGGTTCGGCACGGTCACGAGCTGTTCGCCGAGCGGCTGCAAGCGCTGCGGCCGCAATACGGCGACCTGGCCGCCCGCGTGCGCGGCGGAGAAGTGTTGCACGACCCGAGAACGTGGGACGACAAAATTTGGGCGGCCGTGGCCACCTTGCTCACGATGTCGCTGTTGTACCGCGGCGCTACCGGCTGATTCAAAACGTGTCGACCGTGCTGGTCGTGATGTTCACGTTCATCACGATCGGCAACGTCGTCTCGCTGCAAGCGACCCGGCAGTGGCACATCTCGGCAGAAGCGCTGCTGAGCGGGCTGACGTTTCGCTTTCCCGACGCCGGCGAAGGGATCAACCCCGTGGCCACGGCGCTGGCGGCCTTCGGCATCATCGGCGTGGGGGCCAGCGAGTTGTTCGCCTATCCCTATTGGTGCCTGGAAAAGGGCTACGCCAGGTTCACCGGACCGCACAGCCCGGACGACGCCTGGGCCCAACGGGCCCGCGGGTGGCTGCGCGTAATGCACTACGACGCCTTCTGCTCGATGATCGTCTATACCACGGCCACGCTGGCTTTCTTTCTGATGGGCGTGGCCGTGCTGTACAACGAGGGGCTCGATCCGGATGGGATGCGGATGGTGAGCACGCTGGCCCGGGCCTACGTGCCGGTGTTCGGCGTTTACGCGCGATGGCTGTTTCTGGTCGGCGCGGTGGCGGTGCTGTATTCGACGCTGCTGGTCGCCACGGCAGGCAACGCCCGGATGTGGACCGATTGTTGCAAGTTGTTCGGACTGATCAGCCGCAACAACCAGCAGACGCACGATCGGGCGGTCATGCTGTTCTCGGTCGGAATGCCCGTGGTTTGTTTCGCCGTGTTCACCAGTGGCATCAACCCGGTGCGGGCTATCCTATTGGCCGGGGCCATGCAGGCGCTGTTGCTGCCGATGCTCGGCATCGGGGCTCTGTACTTCCGCTACACGCGGATCGATCCGCGGCTGCGGCCTTCGCGGCTGTGGGACGTGGCGCTGGTGGTGTCCTTCCTGGGTTTGCTGGTGGCGGGGCTGTGGGGCGCGTGGCCCGACTTCATTGCGCCTTTGCTGCGATTCGTCGGGCTGGTCGGAGGATCGCCGCCGGATTGAACTCGCGGGGGGGCAGACACTGCGAACGGATCTGGCGGGTCAATTCCCGCGCCGCAGCGCGGCTAGTAGCTCGTCGATTACAGGCGTCCGGTGGTCGTGGCCCTCGCCGTCGGGCGAAAGCTTGATGCCCGTAGCGCGGGAATGCGCGACAAGTGGTTCGAAGTTTCGGGCCACGCGCGCGGAGTCGAGCGCGCGTACCCTGGGCGGGTTCTCCAGCGCAAGCTGCGGCCGCCGGTTGGCTTGTGGCGCAGGACGCTGGCGAAGGGCCAGTGCCGAGGCGATGCCCCATTCCGGGGCGTCGACATTGGCGATCTCCACTGCGGCGACACCAGCTGCGGCGACGTCGTCCGTCGGCACCGCGGCCAACGGCATCGCGGCATCGTCCGCCGACACCGCGGCCGACGCCGACGCGGCGACCACGTCCGGCACGCTGAGTCGGTTCAAGAACCTGTAGTTCAACCTCGCAAGAATCTCGTCGTTGACGTTCACCGCGCCGTTGCGGTCGAAATCGTAGGCGTTGTCGATCGGGAGGCCGAAGTCGTAATGCAGCCGGGCGCCGATTTCGTCGTTGACGTTCGTGACGAAGGCCTGCGGCGGGTCTCCCAGGAGGGAGTCGCCCACCAGGTTGCCGAAATAGAAGACGTCCGAGGCGTCCAGGCCGGTGTTCGCGTCGAACTCGCCGAAGGGGTCGTTGCCCCGCAAGGTGACCTGCAGCCAGGTGTTTTTGACGGCGCCGGCGTCCCACACGACTTCGATCCGGTCGGAATCCCCCTCCCCTGCCCCGGGACGAACTGAAATCGCCGCCGGCGGCGGGGCGTCGACCCAGTTATCGGGGTCGTTGTTGCGTCCCCATTTTGAAGTGGAAGTCAGCGGCGGTGATCGTGCTCTCCGGCGGCAGACCGTCGACGTCGATCATGAGGCCGTTGATGCCCCGGGCATAGCTCGTCACATTGGCGCTGCGTCGCCGACTCCGTGCTGAAATACGCTTCGTAGATCTCCTGCGAGTCGCCGTTATACGGCACCTCGGACTGCCACACGATGTGATTGCCCGAGATCTGCGGGTTGGTGTCATCCACGTCGTCGTCGGTCAACTGGGAGACCGACTGCCCGTTCCAGAGGTAGATCTCGTAGTCGTGGCCGTCGTAGCCCTGCCAGACGACGTTCGGTCCGTCGATTTGGGGATACTGGTTGCGAATGCCGGTGGAAAGCTGCCGGACGGTGGTGCCGTCGTACAGGTAGATTTGAAAATCGTTGAACACGCCTCCCCACCACACGACCTGGCCGTCGGAGACTTGCGGGGCGAAGTCGGAGTAGTCGTTGGTCGTGAGCCGCTGGACCGCCGAACCGTTGTAGTAGTAGATTTCGCTCTGGTTGTTGCCGGTGGTCTTGAAGCCTTGCCAGACGACGTCCTGGCCGTCCACCTGCGGGTCGTTGATGGCCAGTGAGCTGAGTCCCACGATGGCCGGAGTGCCACCGTCGTAGTACATCACGGCGCTGTTGGGAACGCTGCCGCTGACCCACACCGTGGTGTTGCCATGCGTGCTCGGCTCGACGTCAGCCACGGCGTTGTTGGTCAGGCGAACGACGTCGTCGCCGGACCAGGTGTAGATTTCCAGCCCGAAGCCGCTGCCGCTCTGCCAGCTCACGCGCAGTCGCCCAGCGAGACGTTGCCGTCGAAGACCGAATTGTCGGTAAGCGGTATCTCGTTCTGGCCGTCATAGAAGATGATCTCCTGCGCATCGCCGCTGCCGCGGTCCCAGGCGGCGCCCCAGCTCGAGATTTGCGGATCGCGATCGGAATCCGCGTTTTCAGTGAGCTGGGTCACAGTGTTTCCGTCGTAGGAGAAGATCTCGGCGTCGGTACCGCCGTCGCTGCCGCCGACGCCTTGCCAGATCACGTTGGGGCCGGACACCTGGGGATAGCCGTCGAACGTATCGTTGTCGGTCAGGCGATGGACGGCGATCTGGAGTTGCGGGACGTAGGGGGTCTTGTCCGGAGCGATGGCCCCATCGTCGGCGGGGCCAATCGCGGCGTCGCCGCCGTCGAACGACGACTCGTTATAAAAGACGTGCCGGTCGACGACGGCCGTCAACAGTCGTCGCTCCTCCAAGGGCTCGATTCCGCGGAGGCGGAGTCCTCGCAGTCGTGGCGGCTGCATCTCGACTTCTCCAGGCTGGTTCGTCCGGGATGGCCTGAGTCTAGACCACCCGTCGATGGAATGGAACCAGATACCAAGCCGGGTGGGCCCGGCAGAAATCGAGAGGGTGCGTCGCTCGCGCCGTTGGCGTTAGCGCGGGTCTGGATCAATCGGATACCAGTGGCCCAGGTGCCAGGCTTCGTATCCGAACAGCGGAGTGGGCTGCCAGGAATCGTTCCAACGATCGACGTAATAGACTTCTTTCGTGTCGGGGCCCGCGGCCTCGTATCTTGCGTTTTCGCCGGGAACCGCGGGCGTGCTTTCCCACACCTTGGTTTCCAGCCGCGGTCCAGGCGACCAGAGGCATGGCCCGCCGTCAAACGTCCTGTCGTTGGCGGCGATGTTGGCCCTCCGCAAGGCCTCGCCGGGCCCGGCGGGCTCGGGCAGCCCCGTCGGAAAATAGACGAAGTCGCGGCCGGAATACGGATCGCGCGGCAACTCGTCGAAGAATTCGCCCTGCAGTGCGTCGAGCGAATCGGGCAGCCGCTGGTGCGTCAGGCGATAGGCCTGCAAGGCCAGCATGATGCAGCGTCGCCCGCCGCCGGGCTTCGAAGGCCACCAGTTCCGTGACCACCGAATCGCTCTCGAGCCCGATATTCGCGGGCAGCAGGTACGTCGTCTGAAACATGCTCCTCAGACCGGGGACCTCGCGCGGATAGTAACGGCGGTAGTCGCGCAGGAAGTTGTCGGACCGGTAGCCTTCAGGCGGCAAATACTCGACGACGCTCGTTCCGTCCCGCAGACCGCGCTCGACGTCGTTGAACCTGTCGGTGCCGATATCGGCCAGCAGCTTCAGCATCCGCATCGCTCGAGCCCGCTCCCAGGGCATGAACCGGCCCCACAGGATCGCCTCGCTCAGATTCAGCCCGTTGAACATCTGGGCGGCCATGGCGGCCTCGTCGTCCCCCCGGACGCTGCGCTCGGCAAGCACGTAGTTGGAATCGAGCCAGTCCCGGGCGTGAAGATCTCTGGGCTGGAAGGCTTCGAGGCGCTGGATGGCCGTTCGGAGCCGCTCGGGCGTCTGACCCGGGTGGGCTCCCCAGGCGGTGATCTCCTGAAGCGTCCGCTTAGCGAGGTGGTTGTAGCCGAACCACCAGCCCGGCCACGCCAGCGTTGCCTGCGCGTTGACACGGAGCGTGACGAAGTAGGCGTCGAGCGCTTCGTCGAGTTTTCCCTGGCTTTCGAGATCTTGAGCATGATAGATCAACAACCGCTGAAACTCGTCGGGACGCCAGGTCGAATTGAAGCTTTGATTGGAATAGGGGTCGAACAGCCACGACATCGGGCGATGGCTGGCCTCGGTGAGCAGCGCCAGCGTCGCGGCGTTTTCGGCCAGCCACTGGCGGCCGCGTTCGGTGGGAATGCGCGAGGGAGGCTTGTCCTGTTGGTCTGCGTCCGTCGCATCGGAATTTTCGCCAGGGGTCGACGCGTTGGCGTCCAGATCGGCCCAGGAACCGTAGCCCACGTAGGCGTCGCTGGCCCGGCGAAACAAGTCGATCGTCTGGCGATCGTCGGGCGTGAGCCCCCATTTCCATTGCGCTCCCGGGGCTCCAGGCGACGTCGGGAACTTGCCACACGCGGTAGGCCGCCACCGACGTGACCATGGCCACGGCCGGAATCACGGTGGCCGCGATGATGCGGCTGCGCGCGGGCCAGGTATTGTTCTCGGAGACCCAATCCGGCGCGCGGAGCCAGGTGGCCCACAGCAACACCAGCGGAATGGGCGCCACGGTGGCAAACCAACTCAGGTGCATCATCGGCAGGACCAGCAAGATCCAGAAGCACAGGACACCCCCCAGCAGCGCGGCGGCCACGCCGGCCAGCAGCCCGCTGCGAATAAGCATCGAGCAAAACTGTCCGCTGGCATAGGCCGTGGCGATCCAGGCCGGGCCGAGCAAGAGCAATGCAAAGCTGGTGTTCAAGTCCCGTCTGTCGAAAGGACCGACGTGTCCCCTCTGCCACGACGAGGCAAAGCGATCGACGTCGCGCAGGAATTGGTACCACAGCGGGTACAAACTCAGCAGGAGCACCACGACAGTGGAAAGCGTGAGCAGCGCGATCCAGGGAACTTGCCGCGTGAACCAGACATACCGCGGCGGGACATTGTGTTCCTGAAAGAACCGGTAGTTGCGGCGCTCCTGGTCAGGTTGAAAGGCAAAGGTACCGGCCAGCACCGCGATGATTAAGGCCGCAACGAAGGCCACCGGCGGGACATCTTGCCAGGCGCTAATGACCGCGAGGGTTGCGAGGGCCACAAATGCGGCGGCCAGCCCGCACATCATCCAGCGCGATTGGCGCCATTGCTGCCAGAACAAATGTCCCAGCGTGGAGCTACGCGACCGGGCGATGCGCAACTGCGTGGCCGTCGTTCGCTCGTTCGCGGCCACCGATTCGTTGGCCTTTCGGCGGAGCCGGATTCGCAAGGGGCGCCGTTGGCTCTCCGTATCGCTGCCGTGCATCCAGCGGAGGCCGAGATAGACGTCAAAACCGAGCACGACCACCAGGATCGCCAACCGCCAAGGACCGGCG
Organism: uncultured Planctomycetota bacterium; assembly: GCA_963711515.1. GTDB lineage: Bacteria > Planctomycetota > Planctomycetia > Pirellulales > PALSA-1355 > CAVQEL01. Next base: position 113,409 of record CAVQEL010000036.1, read on the forward strand.
GCCAGATAGTCGGCGAAGTCGAATTCGTAGACGGTTGAGGATCGCAGACTCCAGGCCAACACGTGCACGACTGCTGACGTGACAAACAGCGCCAGGCAAGTGGACGCCAGCGGCCGCGTCATCAACAGAGAGAACAACGTCCCCCAGGCCAGCGCCTCGGCGCCGGCGATCAGCCACAGCCCGAGCATGCCCCGCAGCGTCCCGGCAGCTGGAAGCCGGCCGGCGGTCCACCAGGCTAGCAGCCAGAGAAGCGCGTACATGGCCAGCGTCGCCGCGGCGGCCAGCGCGAGCTTGCTCACGAAGACCTGGCGCTCCGACACCGGCGCGGCGCGCAGCCACTGGAACGTCTCGTCCTCGCGTTCGATGGCCCAGGCCGTCGCCGCGCAGCCCAGGGCAAAGAAGGCGGGCGTCGCCAGGGCGACATTGTAAAGAAACAGCAGCCGCCAGGCCGCGTCGGTCGAATACGTAAGGCCCAACCACTGCAGGCCCAGCGCGAGCGCCACCAAGGCGATCCAAAAGCCGCGGATCGCGCGATACTCCTTCCACAGCAAATGCAGGTAGGGTGTCCAATTCATGGCGCGACGACCTCCTCCGCGGCCGGCTGTCCGCCGGACGGCTCGGCCAGCTTGAGGTAGGCCACGAAAATCTCTTCCAGCGAGGGGGTGCGCACGCCCACTTCCGCCACGCGCTCGTCGGCCCGCAGCACGGCGATGGTCCGCTCATCGGCGCCGCGCACGAGAAGCTGCCATTGATGATGATGGCGCCGCTGGCTCAGGATGTCGCCGGAGGTGGCGGGCAGTTTCGTGACGTTTTCGGCCAGCGTGACGTTCAGCTCGCGGATTTCGTCTTTGAGCGTATCGAGTTTTTCCACGAGCAGCAGCCGGCCGGCGCAGAATCGCGATGTAGTCGGCCACGCGCTCGACTTCGCCGATCTGATGGCTGGACAACAGCACCGTTCGCCCCGCGGCGGCGATGTCGACCATGCCTTCCAAAAACTCGCGCCGCACGAGCGTGTCGAGCCCCGAGGTGGGTTCGTCCAGGATCAACAGCTCTGGCTCGTGAGCCAGGGCCAGCGAGAGGGCCACCTTGGCCCGCATGCCCTTGGAGAGGTGTTTGATCTTGCGCTTCAGCGGCAACTGGTATTCGGTGGCCAGCCGCAGGTAGCGATCGTAAAATCCGCTGCCGTAAAAGCCGCTGGTGAACCAGCCGATTTCGGCGGTGGTCATCCAGTCGTACAGGGCGGGGCGTTCGGCCACGTACCCGACTCGACTGCGCACGGTTTGGCCCTGTCGCGTGCTGTCGAGTGCGAGTACGGTGGCCGTCCCCTGGTCCGGCGCGGTGAGCCCCAGCAGGATGCGAATGGCCGTGGTCTTGCCGGCGCCGTTTTCGCCCAAGAGCGCGAACACGACGCCGCTGGGCACGTCGAGCGTCACTCGGTCCAACGCCAGTTGCGAGCCGTAGCGCTTCGTCACCCCGTGCAGTTGAATCGCGCCTTGCATGTCAGGCCCCTTCCCGTTCCACCGCTGAGAGTTCGTTTTCGACCAAGGCCCGCAGCTCCTGGGGCGAAAGACCGCTTTGCCGGGCTTCCTGGAGCACCTGGCGCAAGCCAGCGCCCAACAGCTTCAGCCGGTCGCTGCGGCAACGCTCCGCCGCGCCGCCGGCCACTTCCAATCCGGTCCCCCGGACCGGCGCCAACACGCGGTCCTCCTGCAAGTGGCGATAGGCCCTGGCGATCGTATTAGGATTGATGGCCAGCTCCCGGGCCAGCTCGCGGACCGAAGGGACTAGCTCGCCGCTGCGGAGGACGCCGCCGGCGACGGCAAACTTAATTTGCCGGGCGATTTGCTCGTAGATGGCCAGTCCGTTGCGAGGATCGATGTGAAAGAACATGGCGGCGCCCTTGTGTACTATCGTGATAGTACAGTAGGCGCTCGATGCTGTCAACCACTTTTTGGCACCGAGGACTGAAAACTATCGGCTCCGGGCAAATGGTCAGCCCACGCCGGATTTGGCTGGCGGTTTTAGCCGCCAGTGGGCGCGGCGGGTCAATCGACGCCGATGATCACGCTCGAGGCTTTGACAATGGCGTAGGCCGTGCCGCCGGTTTGCAAGCTCAGACTCTCGGCCGATTCCTTGGTGACCATGGCCACGATCTGCTGGCCGCCGGCAGGTCATCATCGGGGCATAGCGATTGCTCGGTTGCGGAGCGTTAGCAGGCTCTTAGAACGTGGCCAGCGCCGTCGGCGCGTCCTTGTGGATCTCGAACAACTTGTCGAGTTTCGTGATTTTGAAGACGTCCAGCGGGTTTTTGGAGATGCTGCACATTTTGAGTTTGATCTTGTCGGCCTTGCAGCGGCGGTGCAATTGAATCAGCTTGCCGAGCATGGCGCTGGACATAAACTCGATGGCCTGAAAGTTCACGAGCAGCTTGCGGTTTCCCGACGCTTCGAGCCCGGCTTGGTCGAGCTCGCGTCCGATCTGGTCGATGACGGCTTGATCCAGAATCGACGCCTGATTGAAGCGCACCACCAGCACTTCCCCGGCGTCTTGAAGTTCCAAATAGGTGTACTGAAACGTCTTGGCCATAGGACCGGCTCACTTTTCGCTTTTGTCGATGAGGGGCAACCGATAGAGTCTAAGTTGGGACCGGTAGAATGGCAACTAGATCGCGATGCTCGAGCTGGCGGCGGCGTTGGGCCAACGTCCTGCCGATCCGCCCGGAGCCGCCCTTTTTCAATTCATTTGCCGCGGCTCTGGCGCTACGGCTACGATCGAGCGTGCTGGATAGCCGGCGGGGCGACCCCCTCGGCGGGCAGCAGGGCCGGGTCGTGCATGTGCAAAAACCAGCGTTCGATCACGACGCGCCTGGCGAACTGCCGCGAAGCCAATAGCCCGGCGGCCAATACCCGCAGCCAACTGGCCGGCAGCCAATCGCCGGCCGAACCGCTGCGCGGCGCGCCGAGCCGTGCATTCAACCGGCGGGCGTAATCTTCGAGCTTCTCTCGGGCGAAGTCGCCGTTGGCTTCGGCAATCACGCGGGCGGCCAGCAGGCCCGACTCGACGGCCGGGCGAATGCCCTCGCCGCTTTGCGGATACGCCAGCCCGGCCGCGTCGCCGACCAACAGCACCCGTTCGTCGCACAACACCGGCTGCGTGCGCTCATAGAGCTGATAAGCGTGGCCGTGGAAACGTGGGGGAACAGGGGCGACGACCTTGCCCCGCGACAGCAGGAACTCGACAAACGCTTGCACGTGGGTCGAAAGCTGCTGGCGATCGGTCCGGCCCAACCCGATGTTGAGGTAGTCTCCCTTGCGGAAACACCAGCCGTAACCCTGCATGTCGGGGCAGAAGTACAATTCCGGCACGGCGGCGTCGACGGTGCCGCCGTCGAGCTGAGCGGCCGAGGCGGCGAACTCGATCTCTTGGGCCGCGACCACCAGCGATCCGGCGTCCGATCGCGCGCCCAGCAGGCGGGCCACGGGGCAGAAGTGTCCGCCGGCACCGACCAGCAGCTTCGCGCGGAGCGAGTCGTTGACGACCCAGCCGTCGTCGACCCGTTCGATGTGCGAGACGTTTTCCGCCGGCCACCGCCGTCCGCCCGAGCGGTCGAGCAGGTACTCGTCGAACTCGCAGCGGCGGATGCCGTAACTGACGGGCCGCTCGTAGTGGTTCTCGACCTCGCGGCCGCCGATGAGGCCGGTGCGAAAGCCGGTAATCGGCTGGCACACGCGGGAGGCGCGGTAGTCGTCCAGGTCGACGTCGAGCGCCGCGATCACCTGTGGAGTGATCCAGCCGGCGCAGACTTTGTCGCGGGGGAACGCCTTGCGGTCGGCGACCAACACGTCGAGACCACACTGGCGCAGGCCCCAGGCGCACGACGACCCGGCCGGCCCCCCTCCCACGATCAACACGTCGCAGGCGTCCATCGGGGTGTCAGGCTCCGGCGGTGGCGGCGGGCACGGGCATCGGTTCGCCCTGGTACACGTGAGCGCGCGTCCAGGGCAACTCGTTCAAGCCGCCCCGGGCGAACACCACCTGGAACAGTTGCAACTCACCCGTTTCAAAGGCCGCGACCGACCCGGCCAGGTACAGCCGCCACATGCGGGCGAAGCGATCGTCGAACATTTGCACGACGCGTTGGCCGGCCCGCTCGAACCGCGACAGCCAGTGCCGTAGCGTCTGGGCATAGTGCAGCCGCAGGTTCTCGACGTCGAGCACCGAGAAGTCGCGCGGCTCGAAGATGCGCATCACCTCGGCCAGCGAGGGGGGATAACTGCCGGGAAAGATGCGCCGCTCGATCCAGCGATCGACGGGCGCGGGCTTGTTGCGGCCGATCGAGTGAACCAGGCCCCGCCCTTTTTCGGTGAGCGTGCGGTGCATCACTTCTCCCAGCCGGTGGTAGTTGTGGCGGCCGACGTGCTCGAGCATGCCCACGGAAACGAAGACGTCGTACCGGCCGTTGATGTTGCGCCAGTCGTCTTCGACGAATTCGACGCGGTCGTCGAGTCCTTCGGCCCGGGCCCGGCCGCGGGCATAGGCCACTTGCTCGCGCGAAACGTTGTAGGCCCTCACCTTCACGCCGTAGTGCCGGGCCATGTGCAGCGCCAAGGCACCCCAACCGCAACCCGCTTCGACGACGCAGTCGCCCGGTTGCAGCCGCAGCTTGCGGCAGACGTGATCGAACTTGGCCACTTGCGCCGCTTCGAGCGAGATTTCCGGAGACGGAAAGTACGCGCAGGTGTAGGCCATTTGCTCGTCGAGCCACAAGCGGTAGAACTCGTTGCCGATGTCGTAGTGATGATGAACGTTGTCGCGCGAGGCCGACAGCGTATTGATGCGGGGGAGCCGCAGCCAGTTCGAAACGACGTTGTACACCAGGCTGGCCCGCGCCGAGGCCTTGATTGAGCGATTCACGGCGCAGATCGCCTCGACCAGGTCGCCGATGATGTCGACGTGACCGTTGGCGTACGACTCGGCAAACTGAAAGAACGGGTTGAGCGCAATCCGCCGCAGCGTGGCCGCATTGTGCACCACGATCGTGGCCAGCGGCCGATGATCTCCCGCGAGAATCTCGGTGCCGTCCCACAGGGCCGCTGCCAGCGGCGGCTGGCCGATGAGCGACATCAAGCGGGTCATCAAGTAGCGATGCCAAGGACGTACCGGTGCTACCCGGCCGGCGATCGCCACGCGCCCCCCGGGCGGATCGATGCGAGGGGGCGTCGAGTGACCAGACGCCGGCTGGTTCGTGGCTTGTGGGCCTCTGCCGGTCGCATCGGGCCCCCCTCGGGCCGTGACCGACGAGGACCGATCGTTTCCCGCCCCATTCGTAGCGTGACGCATGGAACGCACCTCCCGTTGTCAGGCCATCCCTGCCGCGGCTTGCCGTCTTCGACGAACGGCTTACGAGCTGCGCCGCAGCGAATTTCGCGCCGCACGGTTCACGGGAATTGACGGACGTGGCGCCGCCAGCAGATTGGAGACCGGCACGGCCACGTCCGGCACCCCCTCCGACAAGATAGCAAAGCCCCCTCGTTGTTGCACGCCCGCGCTTCGCGAAGAATGCCGAATTTCAGTCGACCGGCACGCTACCCACTTCCGCTGGCCAGCGAGTGCCCGGTCGTCTGGGGACGGTCAATAGGTGCCCGCGCCACGGTTTACGCGGACTGCCGAGTGCCAATTTGCAGCTGCGCGATCGACGGCCTCGAATGATCGTGGATGCCGCCGAGCATGGTCCGGCAGCCGTCAAACATGACTGGTCGTCGGGGAGGCGATCGATCGGTGAACGAGACGCACTCGCCGTTTCGCCCCCGGAGCGGGCGAAACGGTGCGCTGCTGCGTCGCCTGCGTCTCGATTCAGGCCGCATTGGTCGTGCTCCAGCCAGCGTTATCCGCAGAATTGCCCCAAACCTCCGCAAACGTGGTCGGCACAGACTTTGCTCTATTTATCCATACCCAGATAAGGAGAGGCAAAATGATACGAGTTTCGCGGGCCGAACTGGCCGAACGTTGGGCGCTTCACCTACAGCCAGGAGGGGTATGACGTGCGGGCCGAACGCGTGCCGGGCCGCCGTTTTCCCCGTCCCACCGGTGGCGTCGTGCCGGACCTGGAAGCGGTCAAGGGAATCGAGCGCGTGCTGGTCTACATCATCGATTCGCCTGAGGCCCTGGATGACATGAAGCGTCGAACCGCGCTGGAAGCGCTCGAAAAGGCGCGAAGAGGGCGCCCAGTTGCACGTCGTCGTGGCGGCGGAGTGCGCATGGCATCCACGAACGGCTGGAGGGATGGCACGTTCATCCGGACGTCGTGCACGTGACTTGAGGGGTGGAGAATCGAGTTGGCCGTCGGGGTTCGTCAAACTTTGCCCCCTTGCGTACCCGCTCGATAACGTAAACTAGTTGGAGCCGCCCCCGGGGGCGGTGCCTTGAATGTCATCAGCACTCGACAGCAGCATAGGAGCCCACCGAATGGCGGCGACCAGATCGAGCCGTAATGCCAAACAGCAATTGGAAGAGTCCGCGCACGACACGGTCGAGGACACGCGGCAAGCCAGCCACGACCTCGTCGAGTATGTGACCGAATACGCCCGCGAGAATCCCGGTACGGTGGCCCTATGGTGCCTGGGAATCGGGTTCGTGTTGGGCTGGAAGATGAAACCCTGGTAGCAGGCTGAAACCCTGGTAGAAGACAAGTGCCACGGTCGCGGAAGGCGACGTGCAGAGGGGCTTGCCGCCACGCCGGCGGCGCTTGTCAAGAAACGGGGCTTGTGCGTCGAAGTGCGTTCGACACGGGCCCCGTTTACGTTTTCCCGCCTCCTGGCCGGACCACGAGGGGAGCGATTTCTGTCTCGCAATTGTCCGCGCCGTTAGTGCTTCGTCGTAGCCTGATCTTCGGGTCAGACTTACCCTAAAGCCGAAGCACTGCTGGACAAGCCGGCAGTGGCACCCGAATTGTTGACACTAGGGGGTGCCTTGCAACGCCGCGGCCTTCGTCGTGTCGCCCGGATGATACACGCGCTTGGCGTTGGCCTTCACGTCGTCGAAGTAGATGTAGTTGTCCTTCAGTTGCCGCTTGGAGATCAGTTCAGCCTGGTCGAAGAAGTGCGGGCTTTTGGGGTTGCCGCTGGCGCCGTATTGCAACAGCGACTTGCTCTTGATCTTCTGCTTGTCGAACTCGACGACGCACATGTAGCTCGTGCCGACCACGGCATAATGTTTCTTCATCACCTTGACCGGCGGCACGTAAATCGTGGGGGTGAAGTACATGGTAAACACCACGCCCGGCGGACCCGGCATGCCGGCGCTGGGCAGGCTCGGCAGGTTGTCGCTGAACGGGATGCGGTCAGAAATCCGAAACGTTGGCATGCCGCTGCAGCCGGTTCACTTCGCCGTAGGGCATCTTCCAGTCGCCGAACTTGTTCTCCAGCTTGCGGGCCGCGGCCACCAGCGCCTTGAGTTGCTCCGGCACGTTGGAAACGTACTGCGGCTTGAGCGTTTCGGCCGGATAGCCAAAGCCGTACAACTCCTCGTACCAGGCGATGCACAGCGTAGCCTGCGTCGACTCGATCGTGCCCTTGCAATCCCAATCGAGCAGGTGCTCCAGGTACGGGGCCACTCGGCGGCCAGGTCGGGGTCGGTTTCCTTGAGCTTCTCCAGCTCGCGGCCATAGCGGGGCAACTCGGAAATGGCCCAGTAGACCGTGGTGTCGAACGACAGCTCCTGGAAATCTTCGAAGGTCAGGTCCTTCGCGTCGCTCGAGCAACATCCGCGAAACCTTGGCCCGCCGCTTGTCGTCGTAGCGGTCCTCGACCATGTAGGCCGGATAATCGCCGATGGCCGGGCCCGAGTCGTCGGTCGTGGAATACGGCGTGGAATTGCAGTTCTGCACGTAGCCGGACGTCGGATTGAGCACCTGCGGCAGGTCCCGCAGCGGATGGATGCCCTGCCATTCGGTGCGCGGGTCGCTGCCGTCGACGGTCTTTTCCCAGTCGAACGGCGGGGTCGCGCTTGGGCACGATGCCGTTGTACAGGTAATAGATATTGCCGTGCACGTCGGCGTAGATGGCGTTGAACAGCTGCAGCTCCAGCATGCCCATCGCCTCGCGGAAATCGTCGATGTTCTTGGCCCGCATCATCTGCATGGTTTGCCGCGAGAGCACCGCGTCGTAGAGCTTCGCGATTTGGCCCGAAACGTATTCCTTGTCGTTGAGTTTCTTGCAGGATCGGTCCGTGATGCGTCTTGCGAAACGTGACTTCAATTGTTTCCATGCGCTGCTGCCGCGATTTGACCTTGACCGTGTCGGTCCACTCGGTCGGCCTTGCGATAGCCGTCGTCGTAGCGATAGTTGAGCGGCTCGTTCGGGTCGTCGAACGTTTCGTGCCAACTGCTGCCCACGTTCGGCTCGTTGGTGGTAAAGCCCCAACCGCAATACTCGTTGTGTCCGATGACCGGCAGCGGCGTGCCGAAGAACGAGGCTCCCGTGAAATTCCAGCCGCTCCCGCTCCGCAGGTGCGCTTCGTAAAACTGCCCGAAGCCGTAGTAGGGCTGGTGCGGATTGATGAGCAGCATGGCGTTGCCCGAGCGGGTCTTGCTGCCCGAGATGGCCCAGGCATTGCTGCCGGTGGCTTCGCGGACTTCTTCCTCTAGCTTGTGTTCGCGGATAGTTGTTGGGAATCTCGCCGGTCGGAGACGTGCATGTGGCCGCCCACCAGCTCGAGCGTGGCGGCGCGGGCGAACGCCAGCAGGTACCAGGGCTCGATCCGCTTGAGCAGCCGCGGCTTCGTCTCCGGATGCGTGTCGAGATAGTAGTTGATGCCGGCCGACGAACGCGGTGCCGGAGCGTTTCGGCGCCGGATCGAGATTGTCGAAATCGCGCCTTCGGCCGTCTGGGGAATCTCGAACGCACGGTTCCGCATGATCCTTCTGCAGAAACTGCTTGCCGTACAGCTCCGCATAGCGGCCCAGCCCCATCACGTAGGAGTCTTCCAACTGCCAGAAATAATCCTCGGCCTGGCAATAGCCGAAACCGAACAACACCGCCTCGTCGGTCGGCCCGTCGATATGCGGCATGCCATACGCGTCGCGATAGATCGTCACCGTCCGGGCCAGCGACTCGGGATTGATGCTCGAAACGTCCGAGTCGTTCGCTGCCACCGCGCCGGAGGCGCCAGCCGGCACCGCCGCCACCGTCAGCACGAACCCCACGAACCAGCGACGCCAACAAGAACGAGAGTGATCGGATGACATGCGTGAATCGCTCGCTGAGATAAAAGCGGAGTGAAAGAACGACGGTCGCGGCGGCCAACCAAAAACCGCGCCTGAAAAGGGGGTGCCAGCGCCAGTGTCAAAGTAACCCGCGGACGGCTCATTCGCAAGCGGCGCCGCGGCGGGGTGCGCATGGCGACGGGCCGCGCGGCGGGTTAGACTGCACGGGTCGTCGCCGCTCCACGGGTCGAGGAATTCCCGGAGCATATCCGCCAAAACCCGCCCGATTCCCGGGAGTTTGCCATGCTTCGTCGAAGCGTGCCACCCATTTGCCTGCTCGCCTGGCTGGCCGTCGCCGGCCTTGCGCCGGCCGAGGCGGAGGACATCACCGTGCTGGAGAGTGCCGGTCGGCCGCTCTTGTACGACTATCTGATCAGCCAGGTCGACGAGCAAGCGGCCGCGCGCGAGGCTGAAGTGGCCCAAGCCCTCGCCTCCGCGGCGGCGCTTGAGCAGCGTCGCCGGCGGCTCCGGGCCGACTTCCGCCGGCTGGTGGGCGAGCTTCCCGAACGAACGCCCTTGCATGCCAAAACCACCGGCACGATCGACTGCGACGGCTATCGGATCGAAAAAGTGATCTTCGAAAGCCGCCCGCTTCATCACGTGACGGCGAATCTCTATCTGCCCGACGACACGTCGCGGCCGCTGCCGGGAGTGCTCGTCCCCTGCGGCCACAGCGCGAACGGGAAAGCCAGCGAGTTCTATCAAAGCGTCTGCGTCTTGTTGGCCAAAAGCGGCATCGTGGCGCTGATCTACGATCCGATCGGTCAGGGCGAGCGCAACCAATTGCCCGAGGGAGTCTCGCACGGGACCAACGAGCACACGCTCGTCGGCATCGGGGCACTGCTGGTCGGGCTCAACACGGGGCACTACCGCATTTGGGACGGACTGCGGAGCATGGACTACCTGGCCTCCCGTCCCGAGGTCGATCCCACGCGGCTGGGCTGCACCGGCAACTCGGGCGGCGGCACGATGACTACCTGGCTAATGGCCGCCGACGATCGGATCGCCGTGGCCGCCCCCTCCTGTTTCATCACCACCATCGAGCGGCTGCTGAAGACCATCGGTCCGCAAGACTGCGAGCAGCACTTTCCCGGCCAAGGGAAGCTGGGCATCGATCACACCGACTTCATCACGATGCGGGCCCCCAAGCCGACGATCATCCTGGCCGCCGAGCAGGACTTCTTCGATTTCCGCGGGACGCAGGACGCGTACCGGCAAGCCGCCGACGTGTACCGCGTGCTGGGACAACCGGAGCGCGTGGCGCTGTTTTCGTACAACGACCAGCACGGGTTCAGCCAGCCGCGGCGCGAAGCCGCGGTGAGCTGGCTCAGACGCTGGCTGGCCGACGACGAGCGGCCGGTGCACGAGCCGACCCTTTCGCTCCAGACGGACGCGGCCTTGCAAGTCACCGAAACGGGCCAGGTCGTGAACGATTTTGCCGACGAAGTGACCGTGGTGGACTTGAACCAGCAACGAGCCCAACGGCTGACCGCCAACCGGCAAGCTGCCTGGAACGCCATGACCGCCGGCGAACGGGTGGCGGCGATCAAACAAACGCTGGGCCTGCCGGAAAAACTGTCGCTCGACGCGACCACCGAGCACACAGGCACGCTCGACCGCGACGGATTCCGCATTGAGAAACTCATCCTCCAGCGGCCCGGCGAGGTGCCGTTGCCCGCCCTGCTCTGTCTGCCCGACGGCAGCGAGACGCGAAAGTTGCCGGCGATGCTGGTGGCGGACTCCCGTGGCAAAGACGCCGAGCTGGCGGCGGGGGGCCCGATCGAGCAGCTCGTCAATTCCGGGCAGGTGGTGATTTCGGTCGATCTGCGCGGCTACGGCGAAACGGCCGACACGAAAGAGGGAGCCAAATACCACAACAACGAATTCCGCACGGCGATGGTCGCGATGCACGTCGGCCGTCCGCTGATGGGACAACGGGTCGAAGACTTGTTGACCGCCTTCGGCGTGCTAGCCGAACATCCCCGGGTCGACAGCCGGCAAATTCGACTCGTGGGCGTGGGGCGCGCGGGCCGGTCGCGTTGCACGCCGCCGCGCTCGAGCCGCGGATGGCGTCCGTCCTGTGCCGCGACTCGATCCGCTCCTGGGCCGACGACGTCGTCGCCAGACCGCTCGACACGGAGCTGATCGGACATGCCGTGCCCGGGGCCTTGGAAGTCTACGATCTGCCGGACGTGGTCGCAATGCTGGGCGATCGCTGGACGCGCAGTTCGGCAGAATGATCCTGGGTAAATAAATCGCCGCCGCAGACGCTCCGCTCGTGGTCGAGCAGCCAGCGTTTGCGCTCCAACCCGCCGCCATAGCCGGTCAACTTGCCGCTGGCGCCGATGACGCGATGGCAGGGTACGACGATCGAAACGGGGTTGCGGCCGTTGGCGTGTCCCACGGCGCGGCGCGGCGCCGGGTTGTCCGACGCGCTTGGCCAGTTCGGCGTAGCTGATCGTGGCGCCGAAGGGGATGGTTACAAGCTCCTCCCATACGCGACGCTGAAACGGGGTGCCGTCGAGCCGTAGCGGCAGATCGAAGCACTGCAACTTCCTGGCGAAGTAGGCCCCGAGTTGCTGGCGGGCGGCAACCAGCCTGTGGTCGTCCTCCCGCCATTCGCGTTGCGGTCCGCAGATGCCCTTGTGCGGCGACATGTAAACGCCGATCAACCGTGTCCCGTCGGCGACGAGCAGCAGCTTGCCGAGGGGACTCTCCAGGTAGCTATAGCAGACGTCGCCTGTCATGCGAACGCTCCTTCCCAAGACTAAACAGCCTGGGGTCTGCGGCGAGGGGGACAGTCGGACAGTCCCATTTTTCTCCCAAGGCACCGAAAAATCGGGACAGTCCCCGACGTTTTGTCTTCCTGTTCTAAACGTGGCAACTTTCCCACAAATACATCGCGGCGTATGCTCGCCAGGGGCGCAACGCTCGGCGTGCCGCGCAAGCGCGCCGGCAGATGCCAATCCGGACGCTTTGCGCAATCCCAGGTCGCCAGCCGGAAACGCGTCGGGCCAACGCATGGCGCGCATGGCCACGTACTGGGCCGTCCAATCGCCGATGCCCGGTAGCTTGCATAGCGCGGCGATGGCTCGGGGCGGATCGGGATTCAGCGCCAGCTCGATCTCGCCGCCGGCGGCCGCTCGTGCCAACGCGGCGAATGCTCTCGGCGCGGGACCGCGGGATGCCGATCGCGGCCAGCTCAGGCGTTGGAACTGCTGCCAGGTCGTCCGCCGTGGGCGCCAGGCGGCGCAAACAGGCCGAGGGAGTTTCGAGCGGCGCCGCGAATCGTTGCGCCAGCCGACCCGCGAGGGTCGACGCGCCTTGGACCGACACTTGTTGTCCGAGGATGGCCCGTACCGCCAATGCGAACGGATCGAAGGCGCCCGGCACGCGCAGGCCCGGCAGGCGGCGGACCGCGCGCGACAGGGTGGGATCGGAGACGCAGTTGAGCGGCGATCGCGTCGGGGCGGGCGTCGAGATCGAACAAGGCGCGAAACGCGAGCCAACACGGCGGCCAGCGCCGGCACGAGCGACGTCGACAGTTCGACGGCCAGCAGGTGGCGCTCGGCGAGGGCCGTCACGGCAATCCATCCCCGGCAGCAGCCGATCGCCACGGTACGCCGATAGGTTCCATCCGCCACGCACTCAACCCCAGGCGTCGCGCGCGCGGCGAGGAATCGGAGCAGCGAACGCCAGGCATACGGCGGCCGGTAGGCGAGCACCAGCCGTACGGCATCGTGCGCCGTACGGGTCTTGGCAGATCGCCGCATGTCGCTCGGAGTGAGCCGGTAGTGGGAGCGAAAGGCATCGTTGAAGCGGCGGACGCTTTCGAACCCGCTGGCGAAGGCGATCTGCGTGATCGGCAAGCGCGTCTCAGCGATCAGACGCTTGGCCAACAGTAGGCGAGCCGTCTGTGCCAACTCGACGGGGGACACGCCCAACTCCTGCCGCACGGCGCGGCGCAATTGCCGGGCGCTGAGCCCCAGCTCCGCGGCCAACTTCGTCAGGCTGCCGCCATTGGAAAGGGCCCCGGCTTCGATCCGCGCCGCCGCGATGCGCGCCGAGGTGCGCAAGGCGTCAACGGGCGCCTGTCCGGGCGCCAGTTCCGGCCGGCAACGCAAACAAGGACGAAACCCCTGGCGCTCCGCCTGCGCCGCGGCGGCAAAGAACCGGCAACGGTCCCGGCCGGGCGTGCGGGCCGGACAGATCGGCCGGCAGTAGATGCGTGTGGTCGTCACGCCCACAAAGAACAAGCCGTCAAACCGCGCATCGCGGGCCGTCAGGGCTCGGTAACAGACGTCGTCGTCAAGCGTCATAGCGGGATTGTATCGGGGCGGCGGGACGACGCTGGCCGTTTTCGGACGTGGGAGCGGAAGCCGGCGATCCGCCGTCGGTTGCGGTCTTGCGGTGAGCTTCTTTCCGATCGGACAGACTATTCATAAAAGAATACTACAAAATGACTTATGGCATTCACAGAACGGGGGTTGTGGCTGGTATTTGAGAAAACTTTCCCGGCGGCTGTAACAAGTCGGCCGTTTCCACGCTGGAGGAGTCAGACGGGAAACAAAGGGCTGACGCGAGTGGCCCACGACCATAAAAAACCGCCGAAATGCAAAAAGGAGATGGAACGATGAAATGCTCGAAGAACTTCCTGGTGGCTAGCGTGAGTTTGGCCCTGGCACTGACGACGACCCCGGTCTTCGCCCACGGCGGACACATGAGCTTCGGCGGCGGCGGTGGCCACCACTCGCTTGCGAGGAGCATCATGTCCGGCCCGCGGATGCACGCTCCCCAGGGCATCAAGATGCAGTCGGCCAGCCGCTTCAGCGGCAACAAGTTCGGCGGCAACAAGCTGAGCAACGTGAAGACGGCCTCGATCTCCTCGGGCCGGACTTCGCAATGGAAATCGGGCGTCACGAAATTCAACGGCAACAAGGTGGCGCCGGTCGGCGGCGGCAACCAGGTGCTCAACCCCGGCAAGATCACCACCGGCAAATTCCCGCAGCCCGGCAAGGTGCTGAACCCGGGCAAAATCGGTCCGGTCGTCTCTGGAGGCAAGTCGTCGTTCCCCGGAAAGATTCTGGACCCCGGCAAGATCGTCGGCCCCGGCAAGATCGTCAATCCCACGCCGACGAACCCGATGCCCCCGGTGAAGTGGCCGTTTCCTCCCGGCGGTGGAAAGCCCCCGGTGAATCCGAACCCGCTGCCGCCGGTGCACCCGAACCCGCAGCCTCCGACCACGCCGCCGACGACTCCTCCGACGACTCCCCCCTGCCAGCCGCCGTGCTACGGTGGCGGCCGCGGATTCCCCTTCTTCCCGGGTGGATTCGGTGGTGGCTACGGCGGCGGGTACGCCGGTGGATATGGCGGCGGGTACGCCGGTGGATATGGCGGCGGGTACGCCGGAACGACGACGGTCGTGCAGCCGGTGAGTGCGACGGTGGCTCAGACGACGGATCCGACGACCGACGTGGCGACCCCCGCAGCCCCCGCCCCGACGACCCAGAACGTCGATCTGGAACTGCTGGAAGTGCGGCAGCTCGATCGGGGCGACGCCACCCAGGATCTCGGCCCTGCCTACCGCGTCACGTTCCGCAATCGGACGGGTTTGCCCGTGGCCCAGGCGTTCGACGTCGGGCTGGCGGCTTCGACCGGACGGGAAGCGACGAGCGACTCGCCGGTGAGCGTCGAGCACGTCGAGGGATTGCAGGCGGGCCAGACGCTCACGATCGACCTGCGTCTGCCGGCCAAGGCCAACAACATGGGCATCAACGCCGAAGGCCAGGCGGTTCCGTTCACCTGGCTGACCGCCGCGGTGGACTGCCACCTGAACCTCGACCAGACGGACCGCGACAACGACTACACGGTGCTGAATCGCCGCGAGATCATGATGGCGGCCCTGTAACAACGGCCCGCCACGCGACGGGCCAGTCGAACGAAATTTCGCAACGGCCGGCAGCCTGCCAACGGGTTGCCGGCCGTTTCGTATTGATACGCCGCCGAGCTGAGAGCGCCGTCACGGACCAGTTCGACGCGCTGGACCGACATCGTGACGTTGCGTTCGCAATAGAAGCGCACTTCGACGTCCGTTGCCGGCCGCTTGAGCGTGACGTCGAGCTCCAGGCAATCCTGCCCCGGGGCGAGTTCGCCCAAGTCGACGCGGCGGCGGGCCAACACGTGCTGACCGAGCCGGTGACAAACGTCCAACGTCCCGCGTCCGGAGCGGGCTTCGCCCGGGGCGAGGACGAGCCGGGCCGTCCAGCGGCCGGCGGATACGGGCGCATAGGGTCCGAACAGGCCCCACCGCCTCGAAAGCCCGCGCAGGCGGATGGCGCGTTCGTCGCGGGTGCCGGCCGGCACCACGAGCCGCGGATCGGTCGCCGAGAACTTCAAGACGTCGTCCGCTTTGCGAGCCTCCCAAACCTGCGCCATGGCCGAGCCGGCCGGCGGATGCTTGGTCGCGATCCAACCAGTGGCCCCTAGCGCTTGGGCGAAATAGTCGTCGTTGAAGCCGAGTTCGAACCAGCCATGCTTGCGAATCGACCATAACGATTGACCGTCCATCCGCAGCCCCCAGGGGACGGGAAAATGGGGCGTGATCGGCTCGCCGCCGAAATAGATGCTCCCGCCGGGCACCAGCGCCCGATGCAGTGCGCGGAGCAGCCGCAGATGATCGGTGCAGTGATGAAAGCACTCGAAGAAGACGGCCGCGTCATAGGGCTCGGTGACCGATTCGGTCCAGAAGAAGTCGGCGTTGACCACGTCGACGTCGAGTCCCACCAGCGCGGCCCGCCGGCGGATCAGCTCGCAGAATCGGCTCTCGATGTCCACGGCGGTGACGCGAAATCCCAGCGCTGCCAGGGCCAGCGTCGTGTTTCCCCAGCCCGGGCCAAACTCCAAGACCCGCGCGCCGGGCGCAACTGCATGCGTTTCAACAGCGCGCCGATGGCGGCCAGTTGATCGCCGGTGGTGGCGCAGCTTCCGGTGCTAAAGGGAAACGGGCGGCGCACGGCGTCGTCGATCGAGAAGTGGGTCGCTTCGTTTTCGACCCGGTAGGGCTTGCCGGCCAGTCGCTCGTACAGCACCAATTGATATCGGGCGTATTCCTCGCTGAACGGACCGGTGGGGGCGTCGTGCGGCTGGTGCATGCGGAAGCCGGTGAAGACTTTTCGCATGGCGTCGTCCGAGATGCGTGCGGCGGCATCGCACTCGGCCAGTTTTGCGTCCAATTCGGCGATGGTCGAGATGGTCTGCATGTGCGATTCCCCGCGTGTGCCATGTACCGCCGGAGGGGCAGCAGCCGCCCCTTGATACCAGAATCGGGCAATTTCGAGAAAGAGCGGTTTGGCCAAGCTGCCGCCAGTGGCAGCACCGCGACGTAGCGATCGCTTTCGGCGGTCAGACTTCGTGGTCGCCGGCGTCATCGTGGTACGTGACGCGGTAGACGTCCTTGCGGCGATCGCCCCAGTTGAGCGTGGTGCCGTTCTGGCGATGGCGGCGCAGCAGCTCGGTATCGACGTCGTGGATCAGGATCGTCTCGATGTTGGCCGTGCACTCGGCGGCCACGCCGTCGCGGGCAAAGGAAAAGTCGGCCGGCGTGAAGATGCCCGACTGCGCGTAATGGATATCGACGTTCTCCACGAACGGCAAGTTGCCCACGCAGCCGGCAATCGCCACGAACTGGTGATTCTCGATGCAGCGGGCCTGGGCGCAGTAGCGCACCCGCAGGTAGCCCTGCCGCGTGTCGGTGTTGAACGGCACGAAGATAATCTGGGCCCCCTGGGCGGCGGCGATCCGCGCCAGCTCCGGAAACTCGATGTCGTAGCAAATGCAGATGGCCACCTTGCCGCAGTCGGTGTCGTGCACTTCGAGCTTGTCGCCGGGCTCGACGCCCCACCAGCGGCGCTCGCTGGGCGTGATGTGCATCTTGTACTGTTTGCCGATCGCGCCGTTGCGGCCAAACAGATAGGCCACGTTGTACAGCTTTTCGTTCTCGACGACGAAGTGCGTGCCGGGGATCACGTTCAGGTCATATCTTACGGCCAGGTTTCCGAACAGCTCCAGGTAGTCTTCGGTGAACTGCGAGAGTGCCCGGGCCGCCGTGCCGGGCTGCATTTCCTTGATGCAGCACATCAATTGCGTCGTGATCATCTCCGGAAAGAGGACGAAGTCGCACTTGTAGTCGCTGGCGACGTCGATGAAGTACTCGCACTGCGTGGCGAACTCGTCGAAGCTGGAAATCGTGCGCATCTGGTATTGCACGACGGCGATCCGCACCGTCTCGACCGCGTGAAACCGCCGCTTGGCCCCGGCGCGATAGTCGAGATTCGTCCACTCCAGAAACGCCGCCCAGCCGCGCGACTCGCTATCGGAGGGGAAATAATTGGCGATCAGCCCCTTGAGCGCAAACCCGTTGGACACCTGCGTCGTCAGTACCGGATCGAACAGCGACTTGTTCATCACCGCTTCGGCATATTCGCGGGCCGACATCGTGTCGGCGTGCTGGTGATAGCCCGGCAGCCGGCCGGCGATGATGATGCGGGCCAGGTTGCGCTCGCGACAGATTTCCTTGCGGGCGTCGTACAGCCGCCGCGCCAGTTTCATCCCGCGGAACTGGGGATCGACCATGATCTCGATGCCGTACAGCGTATCGCCCGCGGGATCGTGGTTGCGGATGAAGCCGCCGTCGGAGATGGCCTTCCAGTTGTGCCAATCCGAGTACTGGCTGAAATCGACGATCAGGCTGCACGACGAGGCGGCCAGGCGCCCGTCGATCTCGATGCAGAGTTGTCCCTCGGGAAAGGTGCGGATCTGACTTTCGATTTGTTCGCGTTCCCAAGGGTGCATGCCGGGAAAACAGCGCTTTTGCATCGCTACGAGTTGGTCGAAATCCTCGATGCGCAGGGGCCGCAGCACGACCTCGCGCTCAAATTCCATGTGGTCCACGTCCATCGGCGAGAGTCCTCGAGATTTATCAACAGCGCAAAACCATCCAAGCGCGCAGGGCCAAGGGCGGGAACCGGCGAGGGGAGATGGCGCGCGATTTCAGGTCCTGCGCTGCAAAAACGGCAGTATGGCCAGACCCAAAAGCGTCGGTACCGTCATCATAATAAACGTGGCCGAAAACCCAAAGTCGGCCGCCAACCGCCCGGCCAGGTAGGCCGAACCCGCCTCGCAGGCATTGGTGGCCCCCATCAGAGCGCTAAACAGCGTGGCCTGCCATCGTCCGGCGGCCAGGTCCATGAACAGGGCGTAGGTCGACGCCGTGAAAATGCCGATCACCACGTACTGGCAGGTGATCACGCCCAGCCGCGGCTCGGTGACCTCGGGCCAAAAGACCGTCGCGGCGGCCAGGGCCGCATTCAAACCGACCAGCCCGCTGCCGCTGAGCCAGGCGACGCGCACGTGACCGAAGCGATCGGCCATGCGCCCGCCGACGAGCGCGCCGGCAGCCATGGCGGCTGAGAGCGGACCGATTTGGAACAATCCCATGTGCGTGAGCGTCAGCTCCGATGCCCGGAGGTACGGGCCGAGCAGCGCTCCGACGCTCTCGAAAGCCGCTCCGCCGGTGAGCGCAAACACCACGGCCAGCCAGACGCGGCGCGACCGCAGGATATCCCAGGGAATGGTGAACACCCGGCGCACGGCCTGGTTGGCTAGCGCCGCCTCCTCGGCCAGCCGTGGTGGTCGCACCGCGAGCCAGAGGGCCGCCGTCCACAAGATGGCCACCAACAGCGCCACGCCGGAAACGAGCGTCGCTTGGGCCATGAGCAACACGGCGCCGCCGCCGAACAGGGCCCTTCCCAGCAGCATGCCGGCCTGCATCCAACCGTTCACTTCGCCCCGCTCGCGCTCGGCAACGGTGGCCACGCACAAGCCGTCGATGGCGACGTCCTGGGTGGCGGCCGAGATGGCATGCACCACCAGCACGGCCAGGAGCCAAACCAACTGGTGCTGCGGATCGAGCCAGGCCAGCGGCACGAGCGACAGCCCCATCGCCACCTGGGCCGCGATGATCCACGGTCGATAGCCAATGCGCGGCGCGGCCAGGTCAACCAGCGGAGCCCATAGCCACTTCAAGGTCCAAGGCAGGACCGCCACGGCGACGATCGTCGTAATCCGCTCGCCGGACACCCCGGTCGAAGCCCAGTACGCCGGCAGCGCCCACCACACAAAGCCGATCGGCGCCCCTTCGCAGAAATACAGTGCCGCGAACAATGCTTCACGGCGGCCGGGAAAGTACATCCAGACCCTCGGCTGTTGATCGTCCGAGCGGCGGCCGCTTGATTGTTTGCCGACGCGGCGGCTGCTATTCTAAAGCCCACGCGGTTTTCGTTGTCGTATCGTCAGAGGTGCACAGGCCCATGAGTCATTCCATCATCGCACGGTTCGCTTTCGTTTGCACGGTCCTGTCGGCTGCTATCGCCTGGGCCGACAAAGACGCCCCGCTGAAACCGGCCACCACGCCGGGCAAGCTGGTTTTCGAGGACGACTTCAACGAAGACCAGCTCGACAGCCATTGGCTCACGACCAAGGGCTTGTGGCAGGTTGCCTCGGGGACGCTCGTCGGCAGCGAGCGCGTCGAAGACAAGCACGCGGCGGTCTTGACGCTCAAGCAACCCAACCGCGATTCGGAATTGAAGTTTTCCTTCAAGCTCGACGGGACCAAGGCCTTCAACCTGAGCTTCAATCATGCCCGGGGACATTTGTTCCGCGTCGTGGTGCGCGACGATGCGCTGGTGATCACCAAGGACAAAGACAAGCGCGATCCGAAGTCGAAAGTCGAGCAACTGGCCAAGACCAATGCCGACTTTCAGCCCGGCCGGTGGTACACGATGCTGGTCGAGATCAAAGGAGATGAAGTCACGGTACAGACCGACAACGGCGTCCGCGCCACGGCCCACGATCCGCGGCTCGACGTGGACAAGACCGGTTACCGCTTCGTCACCCGCGGATCGTCGCTCGTGTTGGACGACGTCAAGGTTTGGAGTCTGGACCCCTGATCGACTGCGCTCGTCCGGATGACATTTCACGCCGATCGGTCGGCCTCGCTCCGGGAGACATGAGCCCGGGAGACAAAGCAACGATGAACGGCTCGCGCTACTTCTTTGCCTGCTGCCTCTGTGCCGGACTGTTCTCCGCTGCGCGGGGGGCCGAGCGGCCGAACGTGGTCGTGATTCTGGCCGACGATTCTGGCTGGGGCGACTTGAGCGTCCACGGCAATACCAACCTGGCCACGCCGCACGTCGACTCGCTGGCGCGCGACGGGGCACTGTTCGAGCGGTTCTTCGTGTGCCCGGTCTGCTCGCCCACCCGGGCCGAGTTCCTCACCGGCCGGTATCATCCGCGGGGGGGCGTGTGGAGCACCTCACGCGGCGGCGAACGATTGGACCTGGACGAGCGCACCATCGGCGATACGTTTCGCGCCGCGGGTTACGCCACGGCCGCGTTTGGCAAATGGCACAACGGCACGCAGTGGCCTTATCATCCGAACGCGCGCGGGTTCGACGAGTATTACGGTTTTTGCTCCGGCCATTGGGGCAATTACTTCGATCCGGTGCTGGAGCACAACGGTCGCACCGTGCGCGGTCAGGGCTTTATCATCGACGACCTCACTGATCATGCGCTGGCGTTCATCGAAGAGAATCGCCAGCGTCCGTTTTTCTGCTACCTGCCGTTCAACACGCCGCACTCGCCGATGCAAGTGCCGGACCGGTTCTACGACAAGTTCCGCGACGCCAAGCTGACGAAGCTCCACGATGACTCGCAGCACGAAGATCTGGCCATGACCCGGGCCGCCTTGGCCATGTGCGAGAACATCGATTGGAACGTGGGCCGGGTGCTGGAGAAGCTCGACGAGCTGCGGCTGGCCGACAACACGATCGTCGTCTACTTCTCCGACAACGGGCCCAACAGTTGGCGCTGGAACGGCGACATGAAGGGACGCAAGGGTTCGACCGACGAAGGGGGCGTCCGCTCGCCGCTGCTGGTCCGCTGGCCGGGACGCATCCCGGCGGGCACAACGGTGACGCAGATCGCCGCCGCCATCGATCTGCTGCCGACTCTGGCAGACCTGACCGGGGTTGCCGTCGCCAGCACCAAGCCGCTCGATGGCCGCAGCCTGGCGCCGCTGTTGAAGGGGACCGGTGCAGCCTGGCCCGACCGGATGATCTTTTCGCACTGGAGCGGCAAGGTGAGCGTGCGGACCCAGCAGTTTCGGCTGGACAATGCGGGCAAGCTGTTCGACCTGGCCGCCGATCCGGGGCAGCACCATGATCTTTCAGCGAAACATGCCGACACGGCCCGCGAGCTGCGCGCGGCGGTGGCCGACTGGCGCGAGAGCGTCCTCGGCGAATTGCGGCGCGACGAGAGCGACGATCGGCCGCTCTCGGTCGGCTATCGCGAGTTCCCTGTAACGCCGCTGCCGGCTCGCGACGGCGTGCCCCACGGCCACATCACGCGCAGCGCCCCGGCACCGAATTGTTCGTTCTTCCAGAACTGGACCAGCACGGACGACTCGATCACCTGGGACGTCGAAGTCCACACGCCGGGCAAGTACGAGGCGACGGTCTATTACACGTGTCCGGCCGCGGACGTGGGTTCGACCGTCGAGCTGGGCTTCGGCGACGCCGCGGCCCGGGCCAAAGTCACCGAGGCGTTCGATCCGCCGCTGGCGGGACGCGAGCACGATCGTGTGCCGCGGGGTCACGAGTCGCTGGTCAAGGATTTCAAGCCGCTCGCGCTCGGCACCATCGAGCTACCCGCCGGCCGCGGCCCGCTGACACTGCGAGCCGTGTCGATGCCGGGCCGGCAGGTGATGGACGTGCGCATCGTGACGTTGACGTTGGCGCCGTAAAGCAATCTTGTGGCGCGGTGCGGCCCCAGTGTACGAAGAGGCCGTTTCTAGATCGAATTTGGGTGCTGCTGGTGCGTACGGCAATACCGGCCTCCTCGATTCCACTGCTGGACAAGCCAGCAGTGGCGCCCGAAACGTGATAGCCTTGCGGTTTTGAGACAGTTCGTAGTGAGTCACCAGCATGACCGCGGAAGGATCCGAAACACCTGGCGCGAAAGGAGCCGTGCTGCATGCCACGGCGGCTATCGCCGGTGGCGGACCGGCCGGCATGATGCTGGGATTTCTGCTGGCCCGGGCCGGCGTGGAGGTCGTCGTGCTGGAGAAGCACGCGGATTTTCTGCGCGACTTCCGGGGGGACACGATTCATCCCTCGACGCTCGAGCTGCTCCACGAACTGGGTTTGCTCGAGGCGTTTCTCCAGCGGCCCCATCAGGAAACCCGGCAGGTGCGGGCCGTCATTGGCGGCCGGGAATATGCGGTGGCCGATTTTTCGCACCTGCCCACGCATTGCCGGTTCCTGGCCTTCATGCCGCAGTGGGATTTCCTGGACTTTCTGGCCGACGCGGCCCGGCGCTATCCCACGTTCCGGTTGCGGATGGAAGCGGAAGTCACGGGGCTGATCGAAGAAAAGGGACGCGTCGTCGGGCTGCAGGCCACGACGCCCGAGGGGCCGCTGGAGGTGCGCGCCGCGCTGTCGCTGGGCACCGACGGGCGCCACTCGACCGTTCGCCGGCAGGCCGGCTTCGCGATCGACGAACTGGGCGCGCCGATCGACGTGCTGTGGACGCGCATCTCGCGGCGCGGGGACGATCCGAGCCAGGTCGTGGGGCGATTCGATCGGGGCGTGGTGCTGGTGATGATCGACCGCGGCGACTACTGGCAGTGCGGCTACGTGATTCGCAAGGGAGGTTACGACGCGATCCGCGGCCGGGGGCTGAAGGCGTTTCAACAGAGCGTCGCGCAGATCGCGCCGTTCCTCGGAGACCGTGTGAAAGAGCTCGACGACTGGGACAAGATCAGGTTGCTCACCGTGCTGGTCGATCGGCTGCAAACGTGGCATCGGCCCGGCCTGCTGTGCGTGGGAGACGCGGCCCACGCGATGTCGCCGGTGGGAGGCGTGGGCATCAACCTGGCGATCCAAGACGCGGTGGCCGCGGCCAACCAGCTCGCCGGACCGCTGCTGGCCGGCCGCACGACCGATGACGAGCTGGCCCGGGTGCAACGGCGCCGCACGCCGCCCACCCGATGGACGCAGCGGTTGCAACTGTTGATCCACCGGCGCAGTACTGGAGAAAGTCGTCGGCCGCGACCGCCCCACGCGGCTGCCGTGGCTGGTGCGGCTGCTGTTGGCGATTCCGTTGGTGCGGCGGATCCCGGCGTACGTCATCGGAATCGGCTTCCGCCCCGAGCACGTGCAGACGCCGGATGCTTTCGCTGCGGCCGGCAAAGCACAACCGACTTGAGCCGCGAGCGGCAAACCTCACGCCGGCCAGCGCTTTGGCGCACCGCCGGAGGCAAAAAATGGCGTCGCCGTCATGTCGCTGCCCCTGAAATGGAGTAGCATACCTGAGTACCGATCCGCTAGCCCCGCGAGACGTCGTCCTATGTCCTTGGCCATCGAAACCCACGACCTGACCCGTTACTTCAGCGGCTTCTGCGCGGTGAACCGTGTGGCGTTGCGCGTCGAGCGGGGGACGTTTTACGGGTTCCTGGGGCCCAATGGCGCGGGCAAGTCGACGACCATCAAGATGCTCACGGGGCTGCTGGCGGCCTCCGGCGGTCAGATCACGGTACTGGGCCGCAACATGTTCGACGCGCGCCAGTCGCTGGAAGCCAAGCGCCACATCGGTGTGATTCCAGAGGATTTGGCCCTGTTCGACAACCTGACCGCGCGGGAGTATTTGACGTTCGTCGGCCGCATCTACCTGATGCCGCCCGAGACGATCCGCACCCGTTCGGAAGAATTGCTGGCCGTGCTGGGGCTGGAGGGGGAAGACAAGAAGCTCACGCTGGAATACTCGCACGGCATGAAAAAGAAGCTGGCCTTTGCCGCGGCCATCCTGCCGAATCCCGATCTGCTGTTTCTGGACGAGCCGTTCGAGGGAGTCGACGCGGTCACCTCGCGCGTCGTTCGCGACGTGCTGGCCGGCTTCGTGGCCCGCGGCTCGACGGTGTTTCTCACCTCGCACGTGCTGGAGATCGTCGAGCGGCTGTGCACCCACGTGGGAATCATCGTCAAGGGGGAGTTGGTCGAGCAGGCCTCGCTCGCATCGATTCGCCAGGGCGGGTCGCTCGAAGATCGCTTCTTGCACTATGCCGGCGCCGATTCCGAGGCGACGCGCAAACTCGACTGGCTCGAGGAGGCCACCTCGTGAACTGGGAGCATTTGCGGGCCTTCTTGTGGCTGCGCCAGCGGCTGCTGGTCAACCAATGGCGACGCGGCGGCACGCTGAATTTCGTGCTGATGATGATCCTGTCGGTGGGCCTGGTGGCCTTGGCGGTTCCGCTGTTCGTGGGCTGCTTTGTCATCGGGCTGTACGCGTTTCCCAAAGCCACGCCGGCGCAGCTGCTCTATGCCTGGGATGCCATGATCGTCGGCTTCACGTTCTTTTGGCTGATTGGGCTGGTCACCGAGTTGCAGCGGAGCGAGCCCCTGTCGCTGGCCAGCTTCTTGCACTTGCCCGTTTCGGTTCAGGGCGCCTTCGTGATCAATTACGTCAGTTCGCTGTTGCGGCTGAGCGTGATCCTATTCGTGCCGGTGCTGTTCGGGTTCGCGTTGGCGCTTCCCTTTGCGCGGCGCGTTGTCGTTGACCGTGCTGCCGCTGACCGTGGCGTTCCTACTGATGGTGACCGCGCTGAGCTATCAGTTTCAGGGGTGGCTGGCGTCGTTGATGAGCAATCCGCGCCGCCGCCGCACGGTCATCGTGATCACGACCACGCTGTTCATCCTGATCTTCCAATTGCCCAACCTGCTGCGGTTCGTGGTGCCGCGATCGACGTCGCCGCGGGCGGAAGAGTCGTCGCAACTCGCTGGCGAATTGACGGAATTGCAACGGGCACTACAGGCCCACGAAATCGATCCAGCCGAGTTCCTGCTCCGGCAACAGGATGCCATCCAGCGACAGCGACTCGCCACGGAAGCGTCGCAGCGCGAGACGGCGGCCCGGGTGCAACGGACGGCCTGGCTGGTGAACCTGGCGGTTCCGATCGGCTGGCTGCCGCTGGGAGTCAACTACGCGGCAGAAGGCAACCCGCTGCCGGCCCTGCTGGGAACGCTGGCCATGAGCGCGATCGGAGCAGGATGCCTGTGGCGGGCCTATCGCACGACCGTCGGGCTCTACCAAGGGCGGTTCACGGGGGCACAAAAACCCCAAAAGCCCAAGGCGGCGCCCGCCGTCAAAACGAGCGAGCGAAAGAAGCTGCTGGTCGAGGCGCATCTGCCTGGGCTTTCCGAGCCGGTCTCGGGAGTCGCGCTGGCCAGCCTGCGCTCGCTGATGCGGTCGCCCGAGTCGAAGATGATGCTTTTGACGCCGTTGATATTGAGTGCCATCTTTGGCTCGATGGCCTTGCGATCGGCGGACAGCGTGCCGGACGCCGTCCGCACGCTGTTCGGCATCGGGGCGATTGCCGTGGCCCTGTTCGGCACGCTGCAACTGACGGCCAATCAATTCGGATTCGACCGGGACGGCTTCCGCACGTACGTCTTGTGCGGGGCCGAGCGGCGAGACATCCTGTTCGGCAAGAACCTGTCGTTCGCCCCCTTGGCACTCGGCATGGCGGCCGTGCTGCTGGTGATTCTGCAAGTGATTCGCCCGATGCGCTGGGACCATTTCCTGTCGATGGCGCCGCAGGCCGTGTCGATGTACTTGCTGGTGTGCCTGCTGGCGAACTTGATGTCGATTTACGCCCCCTTGCACATTGCCGCCGGCTCGATGAAACCGACAAGCGTGAAGTTGCTTCCCGCCCTGTTGCAAATGGCGATGATGATGTTCCTGCCGGTCATCGTGGGGCCCACGCTCCTGCCGCTGGGGATCGAGGCCCTGCTGGCGTCACAGGGCATGATCGGCCGCGCGCCGGTTTACCTGGCGCTGGCGGTGGTGATGTGCGCTGCCGTAGTGTTCATCTACCTGCGGGTGCTCACCTGGCAAGGCGACCTGCTGCGCGCCCGCGAGCAAACGATTCTGGACACGGTGACGAATCGGGACGCGTGAGTCGGCGGGCTTCGACCCGGGAGCGGGCCAGGCGACCGCCAGCCAGAACGCCCATTTTTGAGCCAGCGATTCATGCCGGTGCGCTCCGCCCGCACGACGGCAGGCAAAAGAAAAGTACCGAAGGTGGGACTTGAACCCACACGCCCTTGCGGGCACTGGATTTTGAATCTTTCTCAATTGCCTAAAAATGGGCGGCAAGTCACCGCTTTGAACGGAGTGCGCACCAAATGCGCATCAAATTTGCCGGTGTGGCTTTGGGCGAATGAACGACTGCCGTTCTGGCACTTTCGGACACAAGCCTAATTGTGGCTGTGGTTTAGGGTCTTGACAAGCTGGGGATTCCCCGTTATTGTCTGGCGCAGTCAATACAATCGCCAAAATTTTGACAGAGCTAAGCCAGACAATAACGGGGAATCCCCAGCGGGGACTCTCGGAAGCGAATACCGACAGTCGGAAACGACGATAACCCCCAATAGCTTGATTCTCGGCCCAGGCCAGATAGCCTAGAATCAATTTGGGCCCCCCCATAGCGAGGTGTAGTGGGGTTTGCTATTTTGCCCACTTCTCTTGCTGGCATCATCAATGCGGACTGTCACTTAAATGGTGCGAGCGCGAGATTTTCTAATTCGAGGGGTTCAGGTCGTGGCCTTCACATCCAGTGGAGACTTCGAGTCGTCGCGTGTGCTAACTACCGTTTTAGGCAAGCACGGGCCACTCTTTTCTGGCCGGGTCGAAGTACTGCCGCTGCCCGACGAAGTGCCACCAGAAATCCCGCGAGTAGAGTTAGGGAGCAAAGACAATCGTTGGGCGTTATCCGCCTCGCCAGCTAGGACCAGTGTTGTGTGGGTCGAACGTGAAACTGCCGGCATCCCTTCGGAGCAACTGGCCGAAAGGGTTCAGCAATGTTCGGGGATACTGAGTTGCTGCTTCCCCGACGACTCGCCGGTGCGGGTAAATCGACTTGGAATTCTTGTCACAAATGTCGTTGAAACCGATGACGCTCCCCGCATACTAATTGAACAATTTTGTCAGCCACGGTGTCATGCTTCGGAGAGCCCTCAATCACCCCTGCGTCACTCGCAGAAATTTCAGTTGCACAACTTCAAGACATTTGAAAGCACGCTCGACAAGATGCCAATCAATAGTTGGGTGCGGTGCAAGACAGGCTCGTTAGGCCCTGAAGGCCCCCCGGCTATTATCGTCGAACAAGACTTGAACACGACGGCGGACGAGTCCGAGCGGCACTTTAAGGCGAACGAAATACAAGAGTATTTTCAAGGGTCAGTTCCAGAGTCTCAACAAATTCTGCGACTGTACTTTCCAGATTAGGAAGTACTACGATGGCGATTGCGACTGAAAAGAACGTGTCTGAAAAACGGACCAATGTGCCGGACGAACCCGCACGGCGAATGTTGTACAGGACATTGTTCACGCCGCGCGTCGGTGTGCCATTCGATGACGAGCGTACCACGCACGTACATCTCGGTGTTCCCGAAATGTACATGAAGATGAAGGAGTTGGGCGTATCCTGCGCCAGATTCTTGACTTGGCAAACGGCGATCCAACTGATGATGACGGTGTTCTCGCTCCTACCGATCACGCGATGGGTCAGACAACCCGTCTCTTAATCCATGCTTCAACAATCGTGTGGCAGCACTGCATGGCTACAGGCAGCACGTTCATTTTCCCTCGCGGGTTTGTTTCGACAGACTCCGACGGTGGGTTGCGAATTGAGTGGACGAAGCCGGCGGCATCGTTGCGCCTTGTGATTGCCGCCGGTGAAAATGGCAAATCATATCTCTATTATGAGTTCGGAGATAGATACGGCTCAGAGCGGCAAGTCACTGCCGAACTAATCGGACGTTGGTTGGTTCGGTTTCTATCTGTATGATAGGTGATTTACGCTCAAATGTCGGCCATCCCTCCGATTGAGTGCAAAGCGATAATCTATCGCGCATTGTCCCGTGCTGCTGATAAGAATCCGGAAACCGGCGAGGCCATTACCGCCGCATTCATGCGTCGGGAGGCCCCTCGGGACGCCGCCGGATTGTCAATAAACCATAACTGCGATTCCGAGCATTGCAGAAACAGTCTCAAGAAATGTCACGGCGTGGTCAGCCTTCATGCTGGCTCGGTTCGCTCACTGAATCTCGATGTAATCCCGGACGAGCCTCAGCACGGCAACATTACGGGCCTGCCTCGTAAAGAAGAAGATGAAATTGAGGCTGAACGGCTTGCGTCAGCTTTGGTGAAGCAAGCACGGCTGGTTCCTCCGCCGCAGACTATGGCTTAGGTAGCGCACCGGACAGGAGGTCAACCCAGCCCCACTTAATATCTACACGGAAGCTGTTAAAAGGGGGGCGTGAGATTCATTTTCCTTTGGTTTACCTAGACACAATCCCAGAAATCGTATTCGTGAATCAGCATGATGTGCCGCCCCTCTTTGCGGTAAGCGACCGCCTGTTCGATTTTCCTTCCGTAGCAGGCATAGGCCCAGCATGGATTGCCATCGGCCCCCACGATTAAGTAATCGGTATCCACGACCACGTTTTCTTTGAAGGCCCCGCCCTTCTCGACGACTATCTCGGCGATTTCGACTCGGTTTGCTCGTTGCGATTTTCCGGTGAAGCAGAAGAGCCGCTCATTGAATACGATTTGAGGGTCGACAGCACAGATACCACGGACGTTTGGGAGCGAATCCGCTTTTAGAGAAACGGATTCGTGGCCCGTAGTCTTCGCGAAATCTGAGAAGAACGCCAATAGATCCTTGTGCTCAGCTGCGTCAATCTTGCCATCGGCCAGCACCGCCGTAATTAGCGCATCGACTTCATCATAGGGCCAAAGCGTCTTCAAATGCTGATGGTCATCCATCCAGCCTTGCACCCCTAGCAACTCCGCCTTGGTGATTTGTCCGTCGAATGACACCCCAGCCATGATTCCGTGAAGTTGTTGTATATCGGCCGTGACCGCGTCGTAGTATCCTCGTTCCGCAGATAACCGCTGACATAGCCAAATAAGATCGTCCTGTTCGTCCTTCGTTAGGTGTCGATCCTCAAGGGCCTTCGAGAGGACAGGAATGATCTCGCTGAAGGGATGTCGATGGATGAACTCTTGATGTTGAAAGATCCAGCCGCTCAATACCCGTAGCTCGTCCGCCGTCACTTTGGCATCCGCCGTGATTCCCTCAAGCATACCGGCTAGTGTATGGATTGCCTTGTCGAGTCGTGCTGGTCCGGTGTATCGGAAATAGGCGGCATTTTCGTCATTGAGCATCGCCACACCTGCTGTGCTGGGGTAGGAGCGCGGCCCCCATTATAGCTGAGCCTCAGACGGATAGAATCTCGCTGCAGCAAAGAATCTCCGAGCCTCGCACGGACAGGCGATCCACTGATCCAACGTGCTGAACGACGTTAGCGAAAAAGTTAGTGCTTAGCGACCGCAACTCGGATAACGTTGGGCATTCGCTATCTGCCTTCAATCGTCAATGGAGCGTGCCTGACGGACTTTCTAACGAGCATCGACTTCGCCGCGCAATCGGGGGCAAGATCGTCCTGGACAAGTGCGGCAGAAATGCGGCAATTCTGCGGGAAAAATCGAAGTACCGAAGGTGGGACTTGAACCCACACGCCCTTGCGGGCACTGGATTTTGAATCCAGCGCGTCTGCCATTCCGCCACTTCGGCACGGTTTTTCTAACTTGCGTTAATGGGGGCGATTTGTCAACCGCCGAGGGGGACGGTCGGTCGCACTAGGATTGTGGCGCCGCCGGGGTTACAAGGAATTGATCGCCCGGCCGGCGATGCCGGGCCGCCCGGGCGGGCCCGGCCTGGTAGCAGGTCGCCGGCGCGGCCCATCACGTGCGAGGGAGACGGCCATGAGGGCCAGGATTTGGCAAGCGCTGTTGATCGTCTTTGCCGGCGGATTGTCGTGGCTGGCGATGATGGGGGTGCACGAGCTGGGGCACGTCGTCAACGCGGCGCTTAGCGGCGGCCACGTCGAGCGGGTCGTGCTGCACCCCTGGACGATCTCGCGGACGGATCTTTCGCCAAACCCTTCTCCGCGGTTCGTGGCCTGGGGCGGGGCGGTCTGGGGCACGGCCATCCCGCTGGCGCTGCTGGTCGTGGTGCGACTGGCCGCGCGGAGCTACGCTTACCTGGCGGCCTTCTTCGCCGGCTTTTGCTGCCTGGCCAACGGGCTCTATCTGGCAGCCGGATCGTTCGGCGGCGTCGGCGACGCGGGCGACCTGTTGCGTCATGGCGCGGGCGCTGGCAACTGTGGGCGTTCGGCGTGCCGACGAGTCTCTTGGGATTGTGGCTCTGGAACGGGCTGGGACCGCGGTTTGGGCTTGGTCCGGCGAAGGGAGAAGTCGATCGCCGCGTGGCCGTTGCACTGGGAGTGGCGCTGGCGGTCACCGTGGTGCTGGAATTGCTGCTATCGGGATGAGCCGCGAGTGCGCTGCGATCGCGCCGGCGCGGTAGAATGACTACTATGGCACCTCTTCGTGCAATACTCTGGCGCGGGACGATTGGCCTTTCGCTCGCCGGGCTCGTCCTGGTGGCCGGCGGCGTGCGGCTGTACCGGTATCACTATCCCTATGGCCGGGACCACTGTTGCGACAAGGCGCTCGGCCTTGCGCTTTCGTTATACGCCGAAACCCATGGCGGCCGGTTTCCCACTGGCGGTGCCACGCCCGAGGCGTCGCTGAGCCTCCTCTATCCCGACTATCTCAGTGCGGAAGACCTGCGCGGCAAGACGTACCCCGTGGGCCCGGCCAAGGAGCTCCTCGAAGCTGGCCAGCCGCTCACGCCCGAGACGTGCGGCTGGCACTATATCGACGGGCTTACGCAGAACAACGCGCCAAGCCACCGCATTGCCATTGCCTGGGACAAAATCGGGCTGGGACACAGCAGCGAGCGGTTGCCCGAGGGGGGCCATTCCGTCGTGTTCA
This sequence comes from uncultured Planctomycetota bacterium, assembly GCA_963711515.1. Classification (GTDB taxonomy): domain Bacteria; phylum Planctomycetota; class Planctomycetia; order Pirellulales; family PALSA-1355; genus CAVQEL01. The sequence goes on from CAVQEL010000036.1 coordinate 144,688, forward strand.
TGGACGCGCATGGCCAGGTCATCAAGGAAGCGGACTGGCCGCGCTTCCTGGCCGAACAAGAAAATGCGTGGGCCGCGATCCGGCGCGGTGAGACGCCGCCGATGCCTTGGGTTCCGAACGACTTTTGACGCACGCCATGCGCTGGAGCTAAAGAAGATTCCCGCGCGTCGCCGCGGATGGCTTACAATGCGGTTATGAGACAGCGCCCAGCGGTTGCCATCACCTGCGCGATACTGGCCGTGCTCGCAGCGGGCATCATCCTGCCCAACGTCCCGGTTGGAACGCGGACTCGCAAATCATGTTTTCTCTGCCGGGCTGAACGCGTCGACGCGTCCCTGTTCGGAATCCCTTGGCAGACCCACCGCGACAACGAGTTTGCCAGGTGGTATCGAGCAAACCGGCCCGCACATGTGCATGTTTGGGGACGCGAGGGTTGTACCGTGGGGTACTCACTGATCGGTAGGCCCGTCTATTTCGCCTGCGGGCGACGCCATCCGGTCTGCGACGTCCCAATCTCGATGTTGTTGGAATACTGCCAGCAGGCCGACGAAGCCACACGGACGGCGTATTTTGACGGCATCGCTTCGGACGACCGGGATGTCCAGGCACAAACGATGCAAAAAGTCGTCGACGCATTCGAAACGGGCGCGGTCACTCTGCGTCAGCTGGTTCCCTGCGGCAAGGATTTTAGCCGGTAGGCGGTTTCGAAATTGTTGAACAGGTCGAGGTACTGTTCCAGCAGGCGGATCAGCAGAAATCTTTCGACCACGGTTCCGCGGGCGGCGTGCGCCATGCGGTTTCGCAGCTTCTTGTCTTTGAGCAATTCCACGATGCGCTCGGCGGCCTGGGGCACCGAATCGACGAGGTAGCCGTTGACGCTGTCTTCGATCTGGTAGCGGATGCCGCCGACGTTGCCGCCGATGACCGGGGTGTTCTTCCACATGGCCTCGGCCACGGTCAGTCCAAAACCCTCGCGGAGCGACTTCTGCAGGACCACGGCGGCCCGCGCGCTGCAGCGCGTTGACCAGCGCCGAATCCTGCACGCTGAGGACGTGGATCCGCTCTTCGCGACAATCCAACAGCGACTTGAACACGGTCTCCCCCTCGGGATCGTCGGTCGCGACGTTGCCCAACAGGACCAGCGTGGCGTCGACCTCGCGGCGGGCGATCTGGAAGGCTTCGATCACGCCCTGCGGGTCTTTCCACTCGTCGAACCGCGAGATTTGCACCACCAGCGGCAGGTCGGTGGGAATGTGATAGTGCTTCAGGCGTTCGTCGACTTCGGCCTCGCTCATCGCGGAGTTCTTGATGGTGAACGGATCGATGGCCGGCATGAAGAACACCTGCGGCGGCTTGAGCCGCTGGGCGTATTCCTGGAGCGTCAGGATCACGGCGTCGTATTGATCGACGTACTGCGCCAGGTAGTTCCACAGATCGCCGTGCGGATGCTCGATGTCGATGTGGCACCGCCAGATCCACGGCCCCCGCTTGCGATAGTGCTCGATCAGCGGCAGCGGCTGCGGGTCGTGAACGACGACGAAGTCGTGGTCGAGACGGTTGCGCAGGGCGTTCTCGTAGATCACGTCTTCGTAGATCTCGGTCTTGAGATCCGTGAGGTGGATTTCGGCGCCTTGCAGGGCATTGTGCATCTTCTTGGTGATGCTGAAAAAGTCGGGCGGCCCGTGAATGGCGCGCCAGCCGGTGCGAATGCCGACGCTGGACATCAGCAGCGTGAGGGACGAAAGGAGCTCGGCCACGCCGCCGCCGTAGAACGTCGAATTGACGTGGGCCACGTGCACGCCTTGCAGCGGCCGGGCCTTTTCGCGCACGCGCTCGATTGTGTCGCTGCCGACCAGCGGCTCGTAGTCTTCGATGTGGTGAAACGGATGGCCGTCGTGCATGCGTTGCTCCTCCGCCCTGGGAGTCGTCGATGAATCCACCGCTCGCGGCGCGTCGCGCGGGGCGTTTTCGCTGCGTCGGGGGGACTGGCATCACCTCTTATTCATCATATACTTCGAGGATCGGCGCGGCGGCCGCGTCCGGTACATCGTTTTCTCTCCAATCGGGCTCAAGAACAGACAGGCAGCACGCATCATGGCCGGGAATCAGAAGGTTCGCGTGGCGATCATCGGGTTGGGCTTCGGCGCGGAGTTTATCCCTATTTACCAGAATCACCCGCACGCCGAGATGTATGCCATCTGCCAGCGCAGCAAGGAAAAGCTGGCACAGTTGGGCGACGCGTTCGGCGTCGACGTGCGCTACTCGAAGCTGGCAGACGTGCTCGCGGATCCGAAGGTCGACGCCATTCACATCAACACGCCCATTCCCGACCATGCCCCGCAGAGCCTGGCCGGGCTGAAGGCCGGCAAGCACGTGGCCTGCACCGTGCCGATGGCCACGTCGGTCGAAGAATGCCGGCAACTGGTCGAGGCCCAGCGAGCCAGCGGCAAGCACTACATGATGATGGAAACGGTGGTCTACAGCCGCGAGTTTCTGTACGTCAAGCAGCTTTACGAGCGGGGCGAGTTGGGACGGTTGCAGTTCCTGCGCGGCTCGCACTTGCAGGAGATGGCCGGCTGGCCCGGCTACTGGGAAGGCCTGCCGCCGATGCACTACGCCACGCACTGCGTGAGCCCCTGCCTGTGTTTGCCCGGCAAACTGGCCAAGAGCGTCGTCTGTCACGGCTCGGGGCGGATCAGCGAGGAGCTGACGTCGAAATACGGCTCGCCGTTCGCCGTCGAGACGGCCACCTTTGACATGGTCGACTCCGACTTGTGCGCCGAGGTGACTCGCAGCTTGTTCGAAACCGCGCGGCAGTACATCGAAAGCTTTGACGTGTATGCCGACAAAGTCTCGTACGAGTGGCCCCGCATCGAGCACGAGCCGGCCGTGTTGCATCGGGGCGAACAGCCCGAGCGGGTGAAAGTGCCCGACTTTGCCGACCGGCTTCCGGAGGGGATTCGCCGCTTCACGACCAAGGGGGTGTACGACGCCGACGAAACGCAGCACCTGTCGTTCACACAGGGAAGCGGACACGGCGGGTCGCACCCGCACCTGGCGCACGAGTTTATCAGCGCCATCGTCGAAGACCGCGCTCCGCGGCCGAACGCGGTCACCAGCGCCAACTGGACGATGACCGGCATTTGCGCGCACCAGTCGGCCATGAAAGGGGGCGAGCGGGTCGAGATTCCGCAGTTCTAGCATACCCCGAGATTCCGCGGTTCCAGCAAACGCAGTCGCCGCTGGCTCCGGGCTAAACGCCGCGCGAACCACGAACGGCCGGCGGGATGCGGCGACCTCGATAAGCTACAATTTAGCCGATGCTGTTCGCACCTGCTTGGTACTCGGCCGGGGTTGAGCCATGTCGATCGTCCTGTTCGAAGACCACCTGGAGAGCCGGCTCGATCCGATCGCCGTGGGCAAGCCGGCTTTTGCCATCCATTGCGGGGCGAGCCGGCTGGTGGACCTCGTCGCCGAGTTGGACCGGCCGCTCTACGCTCGCGTGCGCGAACATCTGCGGGCGATCGTGGCCGCCGACTATCCGGCGTTTCGCGCCGGCGCGGTCGACGTCGGCCAGCCGTCGCTGTGGATCAACGCCCGGCTGGTTCCCTCGGTGTGCGTGTTGGAACAATTGCGGCGGTTGCTCAAGACGAACCAACCGGGCATCGTCCTCTCGGGCCAGTCGGTCGTGGCCTGCCTGGTGCCGGCCGGCAGGAGCGTCGGCGAGGACGCCGGCGGCCTGCCGTCGCTCGACGAGTTCGCGGCGCTGGGCTTGCCGCCGCTGGACGCGGACCTGCCGTTGTTCGAGTACGCGCACGACATCATCCGCTATCACCAATCGACACTGGCGGCGAATCTCGAGCAGCGGCTGGCGGCGGGCCCTTATCGGCAACTGTCCGACGGCCTGTTCGTCGCCGAGGACGTGACGCTGGGCGAACCGCTCGTGACCGACACGCGGCAAGGGCCCATCGTGCTGGAAGCCGGCGCTTCGATCGGCCCCTACTGCCTGCTGAGCGGCCCCTTGCACGTCGGACGCGGCGCCCGGGTGCTGGCGCACGCGGCGCTGAAGGATGGCGTGGCGATCGGCCACACGACGAAAATCGGCGGCGAGGTGGACGCCTCGGTCATCGAACCCTACACGAACAAACAGCACCACGGTTTTCTGGGGCACAGCTACCTGGGAAGTTGGATCAACCTGGGGGCCGGCACCTGCAATAGCGACCTGAAAAACACCTACGGCCAGGTGAACATGGAATACCGCGGCCAGAAGGTGCCCACCGGCATGCAGTTCGTCGGCGCCGTCATCGGCGACTACGCCAAGACGGCCATCAACACCGGCATCTTCACCGGCAAGACGATCGGCGTGTGCAGCATGGTGTACGGCTTTGTCACGACCAACGTGCCGGGCTTCGTCAACTATGCCCGGCTGTTCGGCCAGGTGACCGAGGCCCCGGTCGAGGTGATGATCGCCACGCAGCGGCGGATGTTCGAGCGGCGCGGCGTCGAGCAGCGCGACTGCGACATCCAACTGCTGCACGACATGTACGCGCTGACCGTGCACGAGCGGAAACAATCGGGCGAAGCGCTGTCGCTCGAGCCGCTGTCGCTGTAGGCGCATCGCGCGACGACACGGACGTTGCCGGCGTCCGTTTCTTCAGTCGAGGGTCACGAAAGGCGATCACGGACCCGACCAGCAGCAGGAAGTTGAACGTGCCGAACAGGCCGCCGCAGATGACGCCGACCCAGGCATGCGCACCTCCGCGCACCTCGGGATGAGCCTTCACCAGTCGCAGGCCCCGGATACCGAAATAGACGGCCACGACTCCCAAGAAGAACCCGAAGCAGGGAAACAGCGAGAACAGCCCCAGGTAGTACGACCACAAGGCCGCACTGTTCTTGGTGGGGATGAACGTCTCGACGACGGATTCGGACATGGTGGGGCCCGCCTGCGGCGTCGACTCGGTGTAGGGGGCGACGTACGGGTTCGTCGGATCCTGCGGCGGCGGCGCCGGGCCGCGCGGCACCGCGGACCCGTCGCCCCCCGAATATTGGACCCCACCGATAAAGGCCGCGATCACTTGGGGCCGCGTCATGAAATACCACAGCAGTACGGGGTAGACGAGGGCGATACAGCCGCCCAACACGCCGCCGATGGCCCCGCCGATGGCCCCGCCAACTGCCCCGCCGCGGGCTCCAGGAGCGGCCGGTTCGGCCAGTTCGGCCAACATCGGCTGGACGACGAAGATCCAGTTCAGAATGGCCATCACCACGGTCGCGACGATGGTCACCATGGCGTAGACAATCGAGAGCTGGCGAGCCCAGGGCGCATGCGCAGCAGCCCGATTCCCGCCACCAGCAGGATCACGGAGCCCACGCTCCCCCAAACGATGCTGAACTTCTGCAGGCCAGCGCCCACGGGATTCGTCGGCATGGCATGCATGGCTTCGTCGAACAGGCCGGAGAAGATGATCACGGCCGAGAAGACCAGACCGACCGCGCCCCAGATGGCGAATACGATGTTCAGCACGCCAAAGACGGTGACTGAAGTGGGGCGAAGCATGGTGCCGCTCCTGATCCGTTAACGCGGTCGGGTGCCACCGGCGGCACGAATTCCCCGCGTGGCGGCCAATAAACTCGCCGCAGTGTAGCCCAGCGGCCGCTCCCCCACAATCAGGGATGCCGCACGAGTGCGGCTTGGCGTTGGGAGCGGCGTGTCGGATGACTATACTGGAGCCCTTGCGTCTGGGCGGCGGTTCACCAGCGGCTGGATCGGCCGGTGCCGCGCGGCGAACGGCGCCGAAGACCGCGTGGTACGCAGGCCCCTCGATACGACTCGCTCATGAAGATCGCACACGCCTATCGCTCCGGCAAGTTCGGCTTGTCGTTCGAGTTGTTTCCACCCAAGACGCCCGAGGGAGACGACGAGCTGTTTCGCCACGTCGCCCGGCTGGTCGAGTTTCGCCCCGACTTCATCACGTGCACTTACGGGGCGGGGGGCTCGACGCGCGCCAAGACGCTGGACATCGTCGAGCAGGTCCAGGGGCGTTTCGGTTGCTCGGTCGCCGCGCACTTGACCTGCGTCGGCTCGACGGTCGAGGAGCTGCGCGACTTCCTCAGCGAGGCCTCGCAGCGAAAGATCGAAAACATCGTCGCCTTGCGCGGCGACCCGCCCCGCGGCCAGACGCAGTTCCAGCCCGTCGCCGGCGGACTGACGTATGCCAACGAACTGGTGGCGCTCATCCGTCGCGAGTTTGCCGACTTTGGCGTGGCCGTGGCCGGCTATCCGGAAACGCATCGCGAAGCTCCCAGCCCCGAAGCGGACCTGGCAAACCTCAAGCGCAAGGTCGACGCAGGGGCCGACGCCGTCGTCACGCAACTGTTCTACGACAACCAGGACTTCTGGCGATTCCGCGAACGGGCCGAACGCGCCGGCATCCGAGTGCCGATCGTGCCGGGCATTCTGCCGGTTACGAACCTGGCGCAGATCCAGCGGATCGCCTCGCTCTGCGGCGCGCGGTTGCCGCGCGCATTTCAAGAGGCGCTCGACGCGCAGGCCGACAGCGTCGAAGGACAGTTTGCCGTGGGCGCTCGAATTCGCCACGCGGCAGGTCCGCGAGCTGGTCGATGGGGGCGTGGCCGGCCTGCACTTCTACGTGCTCAACAAATCGCCGGCCACGTGCGGCGTGCTGGAAGCGGTGGCACCGCCGCGCGGCGTCTAGAATTGCGATGAATTGGCCGTGATTGGCACATCGCTTGCACTTTCCGACGGCGGTCCCGGCGCGATAGTGTCGTGCTTGGGCTGAGTTTGACGACCGCCGTGGCCGAAGGGGTCGGCTTGCGGCGCGACTCGACGATCGGAGTTTTGGCACGGTTTGCGGCCAGGATGACGCGGCTCGTGGAGAGTTTCTCAACTGGCGCGCCGTCTGCGCTCGATAGAGAGAACAGGGTATTCCGAGGCGGCCGGCCCGATGGCTGGCATTGACCGGAAGTTTGATTTCGGATATCGCTGGGGTGCCTTAGGCGGTGGTGTGTCACGGACGACGTTGATAAGTTACACGACCGCGCCCCATTGAGTTACCTCTAGAGTCCTGGTCGTGACCGGCTTGAAGCCGGGCGCTTATCGACCATTCACACGGAGGTAACGATGCCACAGCCACATTGTCTGGCCAGCCGTTTGCGGGGCACAAATCGCTGGAAATCTCACGGCGCACTCCTGCTTCTCGCCGTGGTTGCCCTGGGTTGGATAGCCGCGGGCGTGCTCGGCTTGGCCCTCTGTTTCACCGACTACCGCTCCGGTCTGTGGCTGGCGCCCGCTTCGATCGCGCTGGTGGGCTGCGGCGTGGCGCAGGGGTCCTGGTTGTGGACGCTGTGGCGCTCCGGTCGGCCCGGGACGGCGCACGACGCGCTGTTTCGCTGGGTCGTTTTCCGCCGGCTGGGCTTGGGCGTGACCGTGGGTTATCTGGCCGCGCTGGCCCTCGGCCCGGTTCCGCTGGTTGTGCTCTTCTGGCTGGCGACCGTCGCCGCGTGGCAAACCTGCTTGATGTTGCCGCTGGCCGCGTCGCCGAAAACCCTCGACGACTGGCGGCGTTGGATCCAAGGTCGGACACCCCGGCGATTGGCCTGGCTGATCTACGCACCGCTGCTCATTTTGGTGGCAAGTGAAGCCGGCCTGCGCGTCGAACGGCTGGCCAGCGAGACTTTTTGGCTGGGAAGAAATTCGCTGCCGGACGGTTCGGCATCGGTGAGCAAGCTGACTGCCGAGCCGCTGGACTTCTCGCGGTTGAAGGCGGGTCGGTTTCGCGTCGCCGTCGTAGGCGACCGGCCGGACTGCTCCGAGAAGCTTTCGCGCCGCGTCGCGCAAGTACTGCCCGGAGCGGAAATCGTGCCGCTGACGATTACGCGGGGCGATGCCGACGCCGCCGAGCGGTTGGCGGCCGAAGTCGACGAACTGAATCCGGACCTCGTGTTGGCGCTGCTGGTGGTGTGCGAGGACTTGGCCTGCGAACCGGCCGTGCGCAGTCCCTTTGACTGGCGGCACCTCGAACTGGCCAAGCGCCTGCTCGGCGAGCCATCGGCGGCGCAGGCCGACCCACCGATTGCCGGCCGACGATTTCGAGTCGTTCCTGGGTGAGATGTCGCCGCAACTGGTGGCCTGCCGCACGCCGATCGACACCCGGATACGGTCCCGCTGGCAACGCATCTACGCCTCGCTGGACAACGTGATTGCCGGCTGCCAGGAAGCTCAAGTGCCGCTGGCGCTGGTGGTGGTGCCGGGCGAGTTTCAGGTCAACGCCGAGCTGCGCGAAACGTTGCTTCGCCGCAGCGGTCTGGCGGCCGAGCAGCTTCGACGTCGAGCTTCCGCAGCGGCAATTGGCCGGCTTCGCCCAGCATCGCAAGATGCCGCTGATCGACCTTTTGCCCCATTTGCGGTTGTGCCGCGAAGCGGTCTACGAGCGCAACGCGCTGGCACTGAGCGACGAGGGGCACGAGGCCGCGGCCTCGGCCATCAGCGGCTGGCTACACAGCCGTTACGGCGGCCAACTTGCGGCCCAACTCAGCAAAGCCCCCTGAGCGTGGCGCACATCGCGGGTCAGCGTGCTGGCGATCGTCCTGTATGCCGCGCAAAAAGAAGGCGGAAGGACTTGTCGCCCTCCCGCCTGCACCCGGTCTTCTCTGTCCGTAGAACGTTTACGCTTCTTGAACGGTTTCGACCTGCGGCAGCTCGCCTTTCTCCAGGAAACCCAACAGCCCGCGGCAGCGATACGGCTGCTGTAGCTTGCGCACGGCTTTGGCCTCGATTTGGCGGACGCGTTCGCGGGTGACCGAAAAGATGCGGCCGACCTCCTCCAGCGTGTAGGCGTAGCCGTCGGTCAGGCCGTAGCGCATCCGCAGGATTTCGCGCTCGCGGTGGTTGAGGCTTTGCATCACGTCGGCCAGCCGGTCCTTGAGCAGCTCCTGGTTGAAGTCGTACAAGGGATCGTCGTCCCGATGGTCCTCCAGGAATTCGCCGAAGTAGCTGTCGTCGTGGTCGCCCACGGGCTGATCGAGCGAAAGCGGCTGGCGGGACATCTTGAGGATGCACCGCGTGTCTTCCAGCGACAGGCCGGCGGCGGCGGCCGTCTGCTCGACGGTCGGCTCGCAGCCGAATTGCTGCACCAGCTCCCGCGTGACCGTGCGGACGCGGGTCATGGCGTCGATCATGTGTACCGGCACGCGGATCGTGCGGCTCTGGTCGGCGATGGCCCGGGTGATGGCCTGGCGAATCCACCAGGTGGCATAGGTCGAAAACTTGTAGCCGCGGGCACACTCGAACTTGTCGACGGCCCGCATCAGGCCGGTGTTGCCTTCCTGAATCAAATCCAGAAAGCTCAGGCCGCGGTTGCGATAGCGTTTGGCGATGGAGACGACGAGCCGCAGGTTGCCGGCCGACAGGACCCGTTTGGCGGCGTCGTATTCCTTTTGCAACATTTCGGTGCGCACGACGCGGCGCAGCAGCGTGGCGGCGCTTTCGGCGGTGATCCGCATCAGGTAGCGCAGCTCGCGGCGCAGTTCGCACTGGCGAGCCGCGTAAACGGGGTCGTGCGGCTCGGCCAGTTGCTCGCGGATCTGCCGCATGCGGGCGGCGATTTCACCGAGCTTGTCCAAGAGCGGCTGCAAGCGCTGGGTGCGCAGGTTCAACTCCTCGACGAGCCGCACGGCCCGATGGCGGCGGCGTACGAGCCGTCGCCAGGCTTTGCGCCGCTCGGGAAGCGGATTCTTGCGATGGATGGCAAAGTGAAAGTCGCGCTGGTTTTCCCGCAATAGTTTGGAGAGCGTGGCCAGGTTCGGCCCCAAGCGTTTCAGGATTCGCTTCTTCTCCGCCGTGTTGGTCACGGAAACTTCGATGGTGCGATCCAGCCGCAAGGAACCGTCGCGAACCCGTTCCAGCAATTGCACCGCGCCTTGCAGCACAAAGTCGCTGGCCAGCATGTTGTGGCGGAACAACGTCCGCGTGCGCTCGATGGCTCGGGCCGATGTCAATTCCTCCTGGCGCGAGAGGAGCGGAATTTCGCCCATTTGCATCAGGTACATGCGCACCGGATCGTCGATGACGCTGGTATCGCTGGTGAAATCGTCCAGTTCGTTGGGCTCGTCGACCGCGTCGAAGCCTTCGCCCGCTTCGGCGTCGTCCTCGAAGGCGTCGGCACCGTCGCCGCGCTGGACGGTTTGTTCCAGTTCCTCGACGTCGGGCTTTGCGGGGGCCGGTTTCTTGGCCTTGCGCGAAACGGTTTGATTGGTAGTTTCGCCGGACGAGCGGCGTTTCGCGACGCGCGACGCGTTCTTGCGAGTCGCGGTCTTACGGGCTGGCTTGGCCAAATCGAGACTCCTCGGTGTCGGACGTGATGCAGGAGCGGGGGGACTAACTTCGGCAGGTGGAAAAAGCAGATCGAATGCCAAGGGAGATGACGGCTCGGCGCACATTTTGACAAGTCCTGGTGGTGAAAGAGCTTAGATCGAACGACTCCTCGGCCGGCTGGCCCGGTTCGATCCGTGTGCGTGTTGTCTGGGGGCAACGTCTGCTGTCCAGAGACGTGGTGATTTGGCAGCAGGTATCCTCTCTCATCCCGGCCGTTGACGCGCTTTGTTCGCCTTTTCTCAATACGCGTCACTCATAGGTTCGTGCGACGAGTCGCAGACTATTGCCAATTGTAGGGGCAGCGGGTGAAGGATTTTTACCCCCTCCACCGCGGTCGCGCCGCAGGATACATTCTGGGTTCGGACGCACACTTCGCGCGGCGGGCCATTCGCCGTTCGTTTGCCGTTTTTTTGCTTGCACGCCAGAGACCCTTCCATGTCCGTCGAAACGGCTGCCACGCTCGGCCAACTCGTCCGCCAGCTCTCCGACGAGGAAGCCCGGCTCGCCCTGGGAGGCGGCCCCAAAGCCATCGAGCGCCAGCAAGCCAAAGGGCGATTGTTCGTCCGCGACCGTTTGAAGCGGCTGTTGGACACGGACACTTCCTGGATGGAACTTGGCCTGTGGGCCGGTTGGGAAATGTACTCCGAGTGGGGCGGAGCGCCCGCCGCCGGCGTGGTCACCGGCATCGGCACGATCGCCGGACGCAAGCACGTCGTCGTGGCCAACGACGCCACGGTCAAAGCCGGCGCGTTCTTTCCCGCCACCACGAAGAAGGTGCTTCGTGCACAACGCGTCGCCATGCAGAATCACCTGCCGCTGGTGTACCTGGTCGATTCGGCCGGCGTGTTTCTGCCGCTGCAAGAAGACGTCTTTCCCGACGAAGACGACTTCGGCCGCATCTTTCGCAATAACGCCGTGATCTCGGCGGCCGGGCTGGGACAGATCGCGGCCATCATGGGCAACTGCGTCGCCGGCGGCGGGTACTTGCCCGTGTTGTGCGACAAGCTGCTGATGACCGACGGCTCGGGCCTGTACCTGGCCGGGCCGGCGCTGGTCAAAAGCGCGATCGGGCAGCAAGTCTCGAGCGACGAACTGGGGGGCGCCGAAATGCACGCCCAAGTGAGCGGAACGATCGACTATCGCGACCCCGACGATCCGGCTTGCCTGGAGCGCTTGCGGCGGCTGGTGGCGCTGGTGCGCCCCGATCCGGACACGCCCGCGGCGCCGTTTACGCGCTCCTCAGCGGCCCCGCCGGCCCGCCCCGGCACCGACATCTACGATCTGGTGAGCCCCAACGTGCGAGAAGAATACGAAGTGCGCGACGTGCTCGATTGCCTGGTCGACGCGGGCAGCTTCATCGAATACAAGGCCGAGTACGGTCAGACGCTCGTCTGCGGCACGGCCCGCTTCGGCGGGTTCCCCGTGGGCATCGTGGCCAACCAGCACCATCGGGTCCGCCCGGCCGACGGCCCGATCCAGTTTGGCGGCGTGCTGTACGTGGACAGCGCGGACAAGGCCGCCCGCTTTATCATGAACTGCAATCAGGACTGGCTGCCGATCCTGTTTTTTCAAGACGTCAACGGTTTTATGGTGGGACGCGACAGCGAACGCGAGGGGATCATCAAGGCCGGGGCCAAACTGGTCAACGCCATCAGCAACAGCCGCGTACCGAAGCTGACGGTGATCGTGGGGGGCTCGTACGGGGCCGGAAATTACGCCCTGTGCGGCAAGGCCTTCGACCCGCGGCTGATTTTCGCCTGGCCCACGGCCCACTGCGCCGTGATGGGGGGCGAACAGGCCACGAGCACGCTCTTGGACGTCACCGTCAAGAGCCTCGAGCGCCAGGGGCACGCCGTCGACGCCCAGGAGCTGGCCGATTTGCGCGACAAGGTGCGGGGAAACTACGATCGGGCCATGGACATCCGTTACGCCGCGGCACGCGGCTGGGTCGACGGCATCTTGGATCCGGCCAAAACCCGCGATACTTTGATCATGGCGCTGGAAATCGCCACGCGGCACGCCGAAAATGAACCGTTCAAGGTCGGCGTGTTTCAGGTATGACCGGCTGATTCACGTTTTTCACTACACGACATTCCATCCCTCGACGGCGAGGCTCGAAATCGGTGGCCCTTCGAATTGGCAACGCGGCGGGTTTTCTGGGGGACAACCTCGATGCGCCCGACTGCTGGCCGAAGCAGGCGGCGTCGATTACCTGACGCTCGAATACCTGGCCGAGCTGACGCTCTCGATCCTGGCTCGCTCGCGGGAGAAAAACCCGCAGGCCGGTTTCGCCGGCGACTTTCTCGACGTGCTGGCCAGCCTGTGCCCCGCGCTATCGAAACACCCCCAGATGAAGATCGTCACCAACGCCGGCGGCATGAATCCCCCGGCGTGTGCCCGGGCCGTTTCGCGCATCCTGGCCGAGGCCGGATTGGGGGATTCGGCGGTGGGGATCGTCACCGGAGACGACCTGTCGGCCGACATCAGGCGCTTGCAGGCCGAGGGCTGCCGGTTTGAAAACATGGAGACCGGCGAACCCTTGGACACGAGCAAGCTCGCGCTGGTCGGCGCGAACGCCTATCTGGGCGCCAGGCCCGTGGTCGAAGCCTTGGCGGCCGGCGCGGATCGTCATCACCGGGCGCGTGGCCGACGCCACGTTGTCGGTGGGGCCGGCCGTGCACGAATTCGGCTGGGACTGGGAGGACTGGAATCGATTGGCCGCCGCCAGCGTGGCCGGACACATCATCGAGTGCGGCGCCCAATCCACGGCCGGCCTGTATCGGCACTGGGAAGATCTGGACCTGGCGCACGTCGGCTATCCGATCGCGGAGCTGGAGCCGGACGGCAAGATGATCGTCACCAAGCCGGCCGGCACCGGCGGGCGCGTGAATCGCGGCACGGTGATCGAGCAGTTGCTCTACGAGATCGGCGATCCCTGCCACTACCTGACGCCCGATGTCGACGTCGACTTCACGACGCTCGAGGTTCGCGAAGCGGGACGCGATCGGGTGGCGGTCGAAAACGCCACGGGCCGCCCTGCCCCGTCGGACTACAAAGTTTCGGCCGCGTATCGCAACGGGTTTACCGCCAGCGGACAGTTGCTGGTGTGCGGTCGCGACGCGGTCAGCAAGGCCCGGGCTTGCGGCCAGATGATCTTCGATCGATTGCGGACGGCCGGCTACGAGTACGAGCGGTCGCTCATCGAGTGCCTGGGCACGGGCCAGGCGGCCCCCGGCTTTCGGCCGACGGGCGAGGTGCGCGAGGTGATGCTGCGCGTCGGGGTGGGCGATCAACGGCGCGAGGCCGTGGAGCGATTTACCAAGGAGCTTGCGCCGCTGATCACCAGCGGGCCGCCCGGTCTGGCCGGTTACGCCGGCGGCCGCAGTCCGGTCCGCTCGGTGCTGGCCTACTGGCCGACCTTGGTACCCAGGCAACTCGTGACGACGAACGTGGAAGTCAAAACCGCGCACGAATGGTCGGCGACGCCGTAGCAAGCTGCTTGAATACGTCTGGTACTACACCACCAACGAACCCCTTGATCGAGTCCAAGTTCGCATGATGAATGCCGTCCCACAAACCGTCCGGCTCGGCGAAATCGCCCACTCGCGCAGCGGCGACAAGGGAAACCATGCCAACGTGGGCGTGATCGCGTACACCTGGGCCGGTTTCGATTACCTGCGCCACGCCTTGACCGCCGAGCGCGTGGCCGAGTACTTCGCGTCGCTGAGTCCGACCAGCGTCGAGCGGTACGAGCTGCCGCGGCTGTCTGCGTTCAATTTCTTGCTGTACAATGCCCTGGGCGGCGGCGCCAGCCAATCGTTGCGGATCGACACGCAGGGCAAGTTGTTGGGCACATCCATTCTTGAGCTCGAGCTGCCCCGGCCCGACAATCTAGACATCATGCTGCGCCCGTCGGAATAGGGAATCACGGTCTTGTATCGCGCGTCTGCCATGGAACCCATCGTCAAGATCCAGGTCCACGACCACACGGCTACGGTCACACTCAATCGGCCCGAAAGCGCAACGCGCTGTCGCGCGAGCTACTGCGGGAGTTGCACCAGGCGCTCGACGACGTGCACCAGGAGCGGCGCGTGCGGGGCGTGATCATCACCGGCGCGGGCACCGCGTTTTGTGCCGGCCTGGATTTGGACGAGATGCTCTCGGCGGCCGACCAGGAAGACGCCCAGGAGCAATGGCGGGCCGACTCGGTGCTGTATCACGACCTGGTCGAAGCCATGCTTCGTTTTCCCAAGCCGCTGGTGGCCGCGGTGAACGGACCGGCCGTGGCCGGCGGAGCGGGGTTGGTCATGGCCTGCGATCTGGTGATCGCTTGCCCGGCGGCCAGTTTTGGATTCCCCGAGCCCCGCCGCGGCATCGTGGCCGGGCTGGTGGCCCCCTTGCTGGCGTTTCGCGTGGGAGCGGCCCGGGCGGCGTACCTGCTGCTGACGGCCCAGGTGGTCGAAGCCCAGGAGGCCCAGCGCTACGGCCTGTTTCACGAAGTGGTCGACGACGCCAGGGTCTGGGCCCGGGCCCATCAGTTCGTGGGCGAAGTGGCCAAGAGCGCGCCGAGGCGATCCAAATGACCAAGCGGATGTTGAACGAGACGATCGGCGAGGAACTGTTCTCGCAATTGGCCGCCGGAGCCGCGGTCAGCGCCGCCTCGCGCACCACCGAAGCCGCGGCCGAAGGCCTGGCCGCCTTCACGGAGAAGCGTCAGCCGAAGTGGTGGTGAGCGCCGGTTGTAACCGCCGGCGCTCGAACGGCCGGCTAGTGCTTTGTCATGGTCTGATCTTCGGGCCAGACTTGCCATAAAGCCAAAGCACTACTGGACAAGCCAGCAGTGGCATCCGAATTCGTGGCTTTGAAAAAGCGCTAGCGCGCCGCCACGCATGCGGCGGCCGAAAGTCGCCCGTCGTGCAGAGCCGAGGCCACCAATGCCGCGTGGCAGCCGGCCAGGGCTAGCGCCTCGAGATCGGCCGGCGAGCGCACTCCGCCGCCGGCGATGATTTCAAGTCGCGGATCGAGACACGCGAGCTGGCGGCACAGCGGCTCGGTCCCTACGCCCTGGCCCATGCCCACTCGGGCCAGGTCGAGCACGATCATGCGCCGCACGCCGGCCCGCAAGGCGACGTGGGCGATTTGGAGGGCCGAAAGTCCCTGCCAGTCCGGCGAGTTTGCCAGCGGCACGCCCAGCTTCAAGTCGAGGCTGAAGATCAGCCGCTCGGGTCCTACCAAGTGGCAAATCGCTTCGAGCGTCTTTGGGTCAGGCAGGGACTCGAGCCCGGACACGATGCCGGCCAGGGATCGACCGCAAGGCGCGAAGTCGGCCAACGCGACGGCCTGCGCAACACCTGCGAGTCCCGCATCAACGCAGAGTTCCAACCCCGCGTCCATCAACTCGGCGTAGACGGACCAGGCCGGACGCCAATCGGCACCGGTCGCCTCAATGGCATCGAGATCGGCGACGTACGCTTGCCGAAACCCCAGCCGGGCGAAAGCCTGGGCCACGCCTGCGGGCTCGGCGCCAGCGCACAAGCGGCTCTCGATCGGCCGGTACTGGTCGCGCCGGCCTCCGACGCCGCGCACGACCTGTCCCTGTTTCAAGTCGATCACGGGAATGACGCGCACGGGGGTTTCTCCCTCGCCCGGAAGCCTGCCCCGCCGCTCCGCCGCGCGTGGCGGGTCATTGGTCCACGCTCTGCTCGCGATACAGGGGCATGTGGCGATAGTAGACTTCCAGGATCATCGCGGCCATGGCGGTGCAATACAAGCGGCCGCCGGCGCCGGAGCCCTGGTCGGCGCCGTCGAAGTACCAACTCCCCTCTTCGTGCCCGTGCCGGGCTTGCGTGGTGATCAGATACTGGCGCATCACTTCGTTCCACTCGTGCCACATGGCGCCGCCGTAGTGGTGCATGACCTGCGTGGCGTAATAGTTGTAGTACATGTTGTTCGCCATGGTACTGGTATCGATGGACGGCCCCAGGATGCTCAACTGGTGCACGCCCTGCTTGAGCGGCCTGGTGTCGCGGGTCCAACCCAGGTACATGCGGCACAACAGTCCAATCGCCGACGTGGCCGGCCGCCGCGTGTCGGGTTGTTGATAACCGTAGACGGCCCCGTTCCGATCCTGAACGGAGTCGAGAAAATAACCGGCCCTGTGGTACGTGATCTTCGGAACGTGCAAGTAAGCCATCTGGGCACTCTTCAGCGCCATCAATTGCCAGCCCACGACCGACGTGTCGCCGGGCACCTGGGGTTGATAGCGCCAGCCGCCGCCCCGCGGATCTTGGGCCTCGCAGATAAAGTTCACGACCGACTGGGCCGGCTCTCGCAGCCACGGGTCGTGCGTCATGCCATAGGCTTCGCACAGCGCGATCGATGCCAGACCGTGGCCGTACATCGTTCCGTGAGGATCCCACAGGCTGCCTAACTCGCCCTGGTGCTTGATCGTCCGCACCAGGTATTTCAATCCGAGCTCGATGTTGCGCTTGTGGGGCCCTTGGTGCTCGGTTTGGCCCGCCCCCAAAAAAGGCAACAGTGCCAGGCCCGTGGCCGCGATGTTGCCGGAAACGTAACCAGGATCGCCGCATTGCCCGCGGCAGTGGGGGCTCTTCTGATGTTGAAACGACCAGCTTCCGTCGTAGGCCTGATGCTCGGCCAGCCACGCTAAGGCCCGCCGGACGGCTTCCTCGCTCTCGGGCGTGCCGCCGCCGGACTTCAGCAGGGTTTGCCGCAGGTTGTCGTCGAGTCGCATCTGAAGCTCCGATTCGCCCGCCCATCAGGTTGTCGACGCCCAAGGTGCCGCCCGGCAGCAACTCACCGTTGGGCGAGACGGGCAGAACCGGCCCGATCGCCAGTTCGGCCATGGGTGGCTCTTCCACCGGTTGGGGCGGCGACGACTTGAGCTCTTCGAGCTTGTCGGAAGCTTCCAGCACGCTGGTATCCAGCACGTCGGGCTCGGGGTCGGTGTAACCGCCGGTGGTGACCACCAGCGACGGACTTCCGTCGTGTCCGGCGGACAACGTCGTCAACAGCGCCAGCATGAGCACCAACACGAGATGGGCGACGACGCTTGCCAGCCAACTGGGAACGTAGACCCAGACCTCGCCCGAGCTGGGCACGTCGTCGACGATTTCGAGGCCCGTGATCCCGTCGTCGCCGGGCAGCGGGACCAGCGGGACGGGGTTGAGGGGAGCTCCGACGGGGAGGGCCGGCGGAGTGGCTCCGGCGGACGACGCGACGTGAGGATGCGCCGGCCCAGCGGTGGCCGTAGCGGCCCCGTGCGCAGGCCCAGGCGTCTCCGCGGCATGTTCCGCGTCGTCGGCTAGCGGGCGGTCACGCATGAAGTGCACCCCGAAAATCGCGCTAACGACCAACGGGCACTGTGCGTCGCCCTACACGTGCCTGTGCCGGCCTCATTGAGCGGCCTGACAGCGATCGACTGTCGCCGCGTTGGACTGTCCCTATTTCTAGTGTAAGCAGTCGTTGGAGCGATGAGTACCGTCAATTGCCGGCGAAGCGTGAAAACCCAGGCTTTTTGCCCCCCCGCGACGAGCCCCGGCGTTTTCTTCCGGCCCCCCGGAAACCGGCGCGACACCCTCAGGGTTGCTGTAGCCGGCACAATCGGGTCTGGCGAGCCGAGGCGATCGCGCTGTACAATTCTGGCTTGTTCCAGCAATCGAAGCGGCCGCCGCGCGGCCTTGACTCTCAGTTATCGGTGGATCACTCGCATGGCCAAGAGCAAGAAGAAAGTCGAGACCGTGTTCCTCGTTTGCGAGGAGACCGGCGACTACAACTACACGATGCGTCGCAAGCCGGGGGGCGAGAAGCTGAAACTGAAGAAATACAGCCCCCGGCTGCGGAAGCACACGCTGCACTTGGAAAAGAAGAAGTAGCGGCCGGCAAAGGGTCGCTGCGTCGCGGCATCGAAGCCGTGCGTGCGGCGGCTGCTTGCCGCCTGAGGGCCCATGTGCTTCAATGGGCCGTCGAGAGCAAGATTCTTCTTCCGCACGCGAATGTCAGGACGATATGGCCAAGCTGTGGCGGATTCATCCACATGACCCGGCCCGCATCGCCGCGCTGGAACGTTCGGCCGCCATCCCCACCGTCGTCGCCCAGTTGCTCGTCTGTCGCGGCATTCACGATGCCCAGCAAGCGCGCGAGTTTCTCGAACCGAAGCTGAGCAGCCTGCGCGATCCCGAGTCGCTGCCCGGGCTTTCGTCCGCCGCGGATCGCATCACGGCGTCGGTGGCCGCCGGCCGGCGCATCGTCGTCTACGGCGACTACGACGTCGACGGCATGAGCGGCACGGCGATCCTGTATCTGTGCCTGAAGCTGCTGGGTGCCGACGTCGGCTATTACGTTCCCAATCGGATCGACGAAGGTTACGGGCTGCACTGCCAGGCGCTGGCCACGCTGGCCTCGCGCGGCGCGCGCACGATCATCACCGTCGATTGCGGCGCTTCGAGCGTGGCCGAAGCCGGCGAAGCCCGCCGGCTGGGACTCGAGCTGGTGATTACCGACCATCACCATTTTCAGGACACGCTGCCGGCCTCCGACGAGCTGGTGCATCCGGCGCTTCCCGGCGCGAGTTATCCATTCACCGGACTCTGCGGGGCGGGCGTGGCCTTCAAGCTGGCTTGGGCCTTGTGCCAGCGCGCCAGCCAATCGCAAAAGGTCAGCCCCCGCATGCGCGAGTTCCTGTTGCAGGCCGTGGGACTGGTTTCCCTGGGTACGGTGGCCGACGTCGTGCCGCTGGTGGACGAAAATCGGGTGCTGGTGCGGCACGGCTTGAACAGTCTCCGCCAGCGTCCTTGTCTGGGCGTGGCGGCCCTGATGCAACTGTTGGAAATGGACGCCGCTCATCCGCTGTCGAGCGAAGACATCGCCTTCAAATTGGCGCCGCGGCTCAACGCGGCCGGACGGCTGGGCCAGGCCACGCTGGGCATCGAACTGCTCTCGACCGATTCGAGCGAGCGCGCCGGCGCCTTGGCCGCCTACTTGCACGAGCTCAACAGCAGCCGCGAGAGCCTGGAGCGAAGCATCTATCTGGCCGCCCACAAGCAAGCCGTCGAGCGCTTCGACCCCGAGGGGGACTCGGCGCTGGTGCTGGCCGAGCGCGGCTGGCACGCGGGCGTCATCGGCATCGTCGCCGCGCGGCTGGCCGAGAAGTTTCACCGGCCGGTCGTGCTGATCGCGTTCGACGCCCTGGGGCTGAAGCCGGGCATCGGTTCGGCGCGGACCGCCGGCGGATTCGATCTGCACGCTGCGCTGGCGGTCTGCGGCGAGCACCTGCTGAGTCACGGCGGGCACGCGGCGGCCGCGGGATTGAAAATCGAGGAAGCCCAACTCGACGCGTTTCGCGAGCAATTCTGCGAATTCGCGGCTGCGGAACTGTCCGCGTCGAGCCGCGTGGCGGAACTGCGCATCGACGCCGAAGTGCCGTTTAGCGCGCTGACGTCGGGTGCGGTGGGCGAAATCGAGCGACTTGGCCCCCTTCGGGCACTCGAATCCGCGCCCGCTGCTGTGTGCCACGGGCGTTACGCTGAGTGAACCCCCCAAGGCCGTGGGCGGCGGCGGGCGGCATTTGTCGCTGCGGCTGGCCCAGCATGGGATACAATTCAAGGCGATCGCTTTTGGCGGCAGCGACTGGGCCGGCGAGCTGACCGTTGCCGGCGGTCCCATTGCCGTGGCGTTCCGACCGTTCGTCAATTACTTTCGCGGCCGCAAATCCGTCGAGCTGCAAGTTTGCGATTGGCAGCCCGCCGCGGCCGTGCGCCAAGACCGGGCTGTGCGCCTAAGCGTGCATTGGGGGTACGGAGCCGCCGCCGGCGCGTCACCTGGCCGGATGGGACTGATGTTTGCCGACTATTCTTTTCGCGCTGTCCGCCACGAAATGCTCGAGCAGTTGGCCGATCGCGACATCCGCTCGCATCGGGTCCTGTCGGCGATGGCCCGCGTGCCGCGCGAACGGTTTGTGCCCGAGGGGGTGCGGCATCTGTCGTACGCGGATCGCGCCTTGCCGATCGCCTGCGAGCAGACGATCAGCCAGCCGTATATCGTGGCCCTGATGAGCGAGGCGCTCGAGCTCGACGGCAGCGAGCGCGGTGCTCGAGATCGGCACCGGCAGCGGCTACCAGACGGCCATCCTGGCCGAGCTGGCCGGTAGCGTCGTCAGCGTCGAACGGCACGCGGCGTTGTCGCAGGAAGCGCAACGCGTGCTGGACGAGCTGGGCTACACGAACGTCAAGCTGATTGTCGGCGACGGCACGCTGGGGTGGCCGGCAGATGCGCCTTACGATCGCATCCTGGTGGCGGCCGCGGCCGCGCAGGTTCCGCCCGCGCTCGAGCAGCAACTGGCCGAAGGCGGGATCCTGGTGATTCCTGTCGGCGCGAGCGACGGCCAGGTGCTCGAGGCCTATCGCAAGATCGGCGGCCGGCTGCACGCCGAACCGCTGTCCGGCTGCCGCTTCGTGCCGCTGGTGGGCGCCGAGGGTGACCGGAAATCAGACGAAGGGGAGCTGGGTGACAATTAGATCGGTTGCTAGATCGGTGGTTGATCTGAGGTGACTCAACGATGCAGCTGAAGACCACCACGACCACTCCCAAGTACGCGCAGGGATTCTCGACGCTCGCCGACGAGACCACGCTGGACGACGTGCCCGTGGCGGGCCGCATTCCCGAGTGGCTCACCGGCACGCTCGTGCGAACCGGGCCGGCCCAGTTCGAAGTCGGTCACCAGCAATACCGGCATTGGTTCGATGGGCTGGCCATGCTGCACCGGTTTTCGCTGGCCGGCAACCGGGTGTCGTACGCCAACTGTTACTTGCGAACCCAGTCGTTCGAAGAGGCGCGGCGAACGGGCCGGATCAGCCGCGGGGAGTTCGGCACCGATCCTTGCCTGTCGGTGTTTGGCCGCATCCGTTCGCTGTTTTCGCCGCGCGTGACGGACAACGCCAACGTCAACGTGCAGCGCACGGCCGAGCAATTCGTCGCGCTCACGGAAACCCCGCTGCCCATCGCCTTCGATTTCGACACGCTGCGGACGCTGGGGCCGGTCGAGCTCGACGAGCGGCTCGACGGACAGATTTCGACCGCCCATCCGCATTTCGATTTTGCGGCCGGCCGGGGCTTCAACTATCAGATCAAGTTGGGGCGGGCGAGCGAGTACCTGATCGTGTCGCACGGCAGTTCGCATCCGCGCGGAGAAGTGATCGGCAAGTTGCCGGTCGACAAGCCGGCCTACATGCACTCGTTCGGCATGACCGAGCGATTTCTGGTGCTGGTCGAGTTTCCGCTGGTCGTGACGCCGCTGGGGCTGATGTTCAGCGGGCTGCTGGCGAGACCGTTTATCGAGAACTATCGCTGGTGCCCCGAGCGGGGGACGCGGTTTTGGGTGCTCGACAAGTCGGACGGCCGGGTCATCCGCCGCGCCGAGGCGGACGCTTTGTTCTGCTTCCATCACGTGAATGCCTTCGAGCGTGACGGAGAAGTCGTCGTCGACTTGAGCGCGTACGACAATCCGGCGATCATCGAGGCCTTGTATCTCGACAAGCTGCGCGGCGGAGTCGATCTGCCGGTCGGCAAGCCGCGGCGGTTTCGCATTCCCACGTCCGGCGGCGATCTCGTGGCAGAGCCCCTCGCGGACACGGCGCTCGAGTTGCCGCGGATCAACTACCGCTGGTGCAACGGGCGCGAATACCGATTTGTGTTCGGCGTCGGCACGCGCGAGCCGTCCAACTTTATCGATGAGCTGGTCAAGCTCGATCTGGCCGACGGGGCGGTGCGGTCGTGGCGGGCGGCCGATTGCTACCCGGGCGAGCCGGTTTTCGTCCCCGCGCCCGATGCCAAGAGTGAAGACGAGGGGGTCGTCCTGTCGCTGGTTCTCGACGCAGGGGCCGGCCGCTCGTTCCTGCTGGTGCTGGACGCCCAGACGTTTGACGAACAAGCCCGCGCCGAGCTACCGCACCACGTCCCCTTCGGCTTCCACGGCCAGTACTTTCGTTCCCCCTGAGCGTGCCATTGGCAAACCTAGCACCAGCGGGCTGGCAACCATCGCGAACTGCCCGAACCGTCGCCACCCCCAAAGGCCAGAGCCCGCGATGAAGCAATCGGCAGCTCACCGGGCCACTCGAACCGCCGTTGACCGGCCCTGCCCTCGCTGTAAAATACGTAACTCCACTCACGGGGCGTAGCTCAGCCTGGCTAGAGCGCTGCGTTCGGGACGCAGAGGTCGCATGTTCAAATCATGTCGCCCCGATTAGACTTACGACGACGACCGACTCGCGATACCCACAATAGTACCCACAATCACGGGTCGCGAGCCGGCCGCCTCGGACTTTTCAGGACGTGTATCGCCACGTTTTTGGGAGGTCCGAGAGAATGTCCCGCCAACACTTCAAACGCCCCTGGCTGCACGCGGCCAGCGGCTACTACTGCACGTCCACGGACCGGAAACGGGTCTATCTGGACAAGGATTACCGGGTCGCTTGCCAGAAACTTCGCGCACTGCGCCTCGCTGAAAAGGCGCCGAAGCCGGGCATGATGGAATGGCTCGACGCCTCGTTTTCCCAATTGGCCGACGAGTTCCTCGACGACGTCAAAGCGCGGAAGCGACCTGAAACGCATCGGGCATACCAAGACCGGTTGCTGCGAGCATTGCGAGTGCTGGGCACGGAGTTGAGAGTCGGCGAAGTTGGCAAACTTCACCTCGCCAAGATTGAACAGGCTTTGATCGCCACCCATAGTCCGACGACGATCAAGGACACACTTGCAGTCGTGCAGACCGTCTTCAATTGGGCAGTGAGACATGATCTCCTCGAAGTGAACCCGCTTGCCGGCTACCAGAAACCGCGTGCAAGGATGCGAACACGGGTGATCGAAGAGGCGGAGTTCCGCAGCTTGCTGCGGCACAGTGACGCGTCGTTCCGCAAGGCACTGATTGCGCTGCGTCTCACGGGCTGCCGCCCTGGTGAATTGCGCGAGCTGATCTGGGAATGGGTCGACCTGGACAACGGGTTGTGGATTCTCCCGCTGCACAAGACCATCACGACGCAGCGTCAACCACGGCCACGGATGATACCGTTGCCTGCGCCAATCTGGCGGTTGTGTCGATTGTTGGCCCAACAACCGCATCAGCACGCAGACCACGTCTTCACGAACAGTCGCGGCAAGCCGTACACTAAGGATTGCTTTTGTCGCAAGCTCGCCCGCGTGCGAAAGCGCGCGAGGATAGGCCTCAAGGGTGGTGAACGCCTTGTGCTCTACAGTGCGCGACATACGTTTGCGACACACTCGGCCGGACGCGTGACAGATATGGAGTTGGCAGAGTTGATGGGACATACGGACACGCGCACTACTCGCCGTTATGTACATCTGAATGCGGGTCGACTGCGTGAGATTCAGCAGCGGGCGGCGGCTCGTCTGTGAGCAATTCTGGAAAATGCCGCAATGCAAGAGGTCTTCGCGACGGACGGCGATGTGGCTGCACGGGAATTGCATTGGGAGCAACTGACCAAGCCTGTTCCACAAGCTCGATGCTGGCGATCGGAACGCGGATGGTTGTGCCATATCGACCGCTCGCGGGGACCTCAAACGTGCCCGGGATGCGTCCTGTCCTTACGAGGCTGCGGATGCGGTCAACGCCGACCGACCAACGTTTGGCAAGTTGTCCAATCGATAACGCGGTATCGCGGCTCTGTGAGCGTGGCATGGCTTATTCTCCATAATTCGAATCAACGGAGATCAGCCTGCCGTGAAACGTCCGGCGTGCTGGATGGAAATGTTGTCGATCAACCGGTCTACCAAGGCGCGTCGCTGGCCAGGCCTCAGCCGGGCGCCGCGACGTCACCGTTGGCGGCTCCTTCGGAGAAGGGGAGACCGTTACGGCTGTCTCCCTTTCCTCCATGTTCGCGCTACTGGCAGGTGCAGTCTGGATTGAACGTCAGCTTCATCTCGTCGATTTCGATGAAGTCATTCCAGGCCTCTGCAAGTTCCTTCGAAATGTTGCGGTAGCTGGGGAGTTCATCCCAGAGTCGCGACCGGTCGTAATCGCCAACCAGTGCCACTCGGTCTCCGGCCCAGCGGCCGACAACACTCGTTGGATCTTCGACGATCGGCTGACCTTCCGCGGCGACTCCCGCGAGGATGGCCTCGCAAATTGCCTGACCGGCCTGCCGTTCATCAGTGATCGGGCCAATCTGGATTTCACGCTGTGGCCGCGGGATCGGATCGTAGTAGTCGCCGCCGCCCGTGGCTGAGCTTTTACGCAACAGCAACGTGAAGACGGGACCATGGCGTCCGGCCGCCCACTCCCAGAGCTTGGCAACTCCGCCCAGGCACCAGGGGCAAACCACCTCGCGCTTGTCGAGATTGACCGCTTTGAAGTACTGACCCATACGAAAAAAGGGAAACGAAACTACTCGCCGCCTGGTGGCGGCGGAATCCACGCCCGAACCGGCGCAAGCGTCCGTAACCGCTTGCAAAACTGGCTCACGACGCGTGGCTTGGTTTAGGTGCCTGCGCCGGGCGGTTCTCGCCGAAGTGCTGCACCCTGTGGTTTGGCGCGCTCCGACGGCTGGGCGGGTACGGCATCCGTTTGCCGGTTGCGCACGCGGACCGATTTTTGCAAACAGCGCCAGCAGAGGGGCGCCGATTGCAGAAAGCCGTCGGAAAAACTAACGGTCACGCAACACTTCGTGCGCTCGCACCAAGTGCAACTCGCCGAGTCATGGTAAGCGCTGAGTATCACTTGCATATTCCTATCTCCTGACAGAATGCGAGCCGATGCGGCGATCACGCTGCGCGTGCGCAAGCGAAAAGACGAGTCGAATAGGGAGCGTGTGAAGCACCGAAGATGGTTGTGCTTCACGGCGAGAGAAATGTCGTGAGGTAAGCACTGTCCACATGCGGGCAGGGCCTTTTGGCCATGCTGGCACGCGGCGCGGTGCCGTGGGGAGCCGTCAGGGGTCGGCTCCCCGTTGTGTCAGTTTGTGACCAGGCCGGCGGATCGCTCAAGTGTCGAAATCCGCCGTTCGTGGTTCTCCTGACGGTCTTTCATGGCCTCGATCTCATCGTGATTCGCCCCGAGTAGGTCGTGGCGGATCGTCTCGACGGTGAGGTCGAAGTGGTGCAGAATGCGTGTCTCCATTTCCTGAAGATCGCTTTTGAGCGACACGACCAATCGCGCTCTCAGAGTGCGTTCCAGTTCACGAAGATCGCCTTTCGTTGCCGGTGTCGAATCGTCATTCATAGGAAGTTGGGGAAACAGGATATATCCATCGCCGTGCGATGGTCAAGTTTCCACGCGTGTGTCGTGACAGCCGCACAGCCCCTGAAACAGAGCAGCGTCGCGTCACACGGTGGTCGCATCAAGTAAAGGGAGAGAGGGGAGGCAAAGAACGTTGCACCCTCGGAGACATGGATGTCGGCCCGGTACGACGTCGCGGCAGGCATGTCGCTCGCTCAAGCTCGTCGTACGCTGGGCTCTGCCGGAACGAATCCGGCGGGGGAGCCGGCAGGGCGGCTCCCCATGCTACACTTACTCCTCGCCGTCTGCGCCGCGTTTGGATTCGGCGTCCAAAATGTACGCCCATGCCTGCTGCATGACGTGCACGCAGACCGGCAGATCGTCGCGGCCGAACGACGTGGTGGTCTTGAACTCGTCACCGTCCTTGTAGGTCCGCTGCAAGCTGACCTTGTGGAATGTGACGGGCCGATCGCCGTTCTTCGATGCGTTCTCGAAGACGCTGGCGGAAACGCCGCGAAGGCGAAACACCTTCACGGGCTTGGTTGTGTTTTGAGCCATCGTGGGCTCCTTGGCGTTAGCCATAAATGAATAGGGGAAAGGAAATAAGAAGTGCGCCGGCAACTGTAGCACAGCGTACCGGCGCACACGAATATGTTCCGAAACGACGCGCATGCGCACGTATCCGTCGCGATTCCCTGCAACCGCCAGAGGCGTGACAGAGCGCACCGTGTTGGAACCGACATTGATCGTGCCGAGTTGAAACGCTCCGTGCACGATTCACTGATGGCCTATCGGGCACTGCACTCGTACAAACAACCAACAACACACAGACACAACAAACATGGGTGGGCAGCAGCTTGCTTCGCCGCAGGCCGAAACAGGATCAAGGAACTGGTTCTCGGCATTGCTCTCACCTGTACCACCCGGATGTACCGGAGGGTGTACCAAAGGGTGTCCACCGGCGGACACCCTCGGCTGTTTTGTGGGTTGTTTTGTATGTTGTTTGTTCAGGCCAGCTTACGGGGTGCCAGGGGCTCGCTCGGCGATGCCTCGCGACCCCTGGCTAGTTACGGGCGGGTGGGTCCCGCTCGCTGGCGCTCGCGACCACCAACCGCGGACGCTGTCCGGTCGGTTCCGCGTAACTAGCCAGGGCTCCGCCCCGGCACCCCGACGATCCTGCGCCTCGGTGGTCGGCTCGGATCGTACGCCGCGCTGGCGGCTGCAAGCTGGCCTGGGTTAGGTGTTTGTTGTGTGGGTTGGTTGTATTGTTTTGGACTCCGATTCGATTGCGGTTTGCGGAGATTGGGATTCGGCTCGCACGAGCGGCGTAGGCTCTCCATCCACTGGATGGAACACCGGCTCGAACAAGAAGCCCTCGGAAGTAAGTTCCGTGGCCGCGGCCAGTTTCCAAAGCGCGGCACCCGGTTTGTCGCGGAGTCGCCTTGCGGAGTGCGTCGCGACGCTGCGGCGTAGGCACGACGGCCAGCACGCTGAACGTGTCGAATGTCGTGTCCGGGAAGTGCCGCCGATGGAGTTGCCGCTCAGCGAGCATCGCATACCCCTGTGTCTTGCTGGCGGCGACCTGGCGGACGCCTGAGGTGTTGCGATCCTGCTCGAGGTAGAAGACTTTACGATGGTCGCCAACAGCGAGCATGAATGCCGAGTCAGGTGCACAGATTAAGCGTGGCGAGTCGCGCAGCAGCGTGTACAAGCGAAACCGGCGATCGGGCGCGGACTCATCGGCGTTGACGACATCCCACTCGTTAAACCAACTGCAGAGTTGTACTTGCGTTTGGCGGGCGATCGCGTCGTCGAGCGCCATGTGGGTTTCGCTCACCGCAAGCCAATGCAGAACGTGGTGCGTTTGCGGAGGCTGCATGCAGCCCGCGAGAAACCGCTCATCTTCGTAGTGCTCAGCCAGAAACTCGCAGCCCTTCTGGGACGGATAGTAGACGGGGCCCGGCGAACCAAACCGCGGATGGTGGACCAGCACGCGCAGGCGATTGATCAGCTTTTCGGCGACCAACACTTGCAAACGGCGCCGAGTGATGCGCCCGGTCTTGTCGTCCGGGAAGCACATCCGTTGGATTTGCGGGCGGTTGAGTACGTAGTAGTGCGCAATCGCGCGCAGGACGGCAAAATCACGTTCCGTGAGCATGAGGAACCTCGCGGACTCGAATCGCGTCTGGGACGCGGTCCAGAAACAAGAGATGCCGAGGCACCCCGAAAAATCGGAGGCGCTTCGGCATAGAGTCCCGAGGTCGGGAAACGCTACCGGGCAGGTGACCTGCTCCGCCCGTGGGCGAAGTCCGCGTCACGCGTCGCCGGAGGCCAGTCGATGGTTGCGACCAGCTAGCCGCTATTGTGGACGCGCAATGCGGCGTGTCAAGGGGCGCGCCGTCGAATTCTTGTAGAGTGCGCGAGCGCAGAATCAAGGCACGGCAAACCCAACTGGACTCGGGACAGGTTGTGTGGCAGTCTTGCGGACATCGAATACAGCGTGCGTCGCGCATCGGCGGAGCACGTGCTCGAACAACGCCAAGCGCGGCGTTTGCTGCGGCGGTTGGATGCGCACGAAGGCCTACGGATGGCTTGGCAGAAAAGTCGTGACAGTACGCTGCGCGAGGCGTTTGCGAGACGGTATCGCGAGGTCGTCGGCGTGCCGGTTGAGTCGACTGAAAAAGTGCGCGATGGGCTGCGCGAATTGCACGTTGGGGACAGGGTAGAAACCATTGTGTCGGCGCTCCAGTGAGGGCTATGCGAAGGGATCCGTGCTCGGCTGCGTGGGGCCGCGTGACGGAACTGAACCGCCTGGCGAGTGGGCCTGAAGTACGCTGGGCCAGGCGTGTTTGTGTCTCCAGCTCGATCACGGCCGGGGAAACAAAGTAGTCACCCTGGGCGAAGTTCTCTTCAATCAGCCGTTCGTACTGTTCAATAAGCTGCGGGAATCGACGATAAATGACGTCGATATCAAAGGCCAACGGTCCCGGGCGCATCTGATCGACCTGAACGTGACGCAACCGGCTGCCGTCTGGGGTCCAGAGCAGTCCGTATCCGGTGGTTAGTTTGCGAACGTCGTGCGCCCAACCCTCGCGGTGCTCGTTGAACGTCACGTACGTGCGGCTCGATAGTTCCAGGAACTGCTCATACTCGGGCAGCACCGATTGGTGAATGCCTTCTGACGTTGTACGGGTGGTGCTGCCGCCGCTGCCCATGCCTTGCGTTCTCGCCCTCCGCAGAAGAGTTCGGGCCAAGTTGACCTCGAAATAGGTCCAGCGCTTGCTCCAGTTCTGGGCGTAGGTCCGTTGCCAGTTGTCCGCAAACGCTTCAGCATTCGAAGAGCTGGCCAGATCGATAATCTTGTGGCCGGTCACCAGTTGGCGGCGGGACCAGATCTCGTCCTTCACGCGCATGGGGTCGAAGGTTACCGACGCAAGTTCGCGTGCCAACAGGTCGGCGTCTTCGCCTTGATTGCCGAATGCCAACCGTGTCTGGGCCTGCCAGATGAGAGCGGTAAGATCGACTTCCCCGTGCGCAAGTTGCGAAAAGGACTGGTGTGCGAGGACCAGACGGATGCCCAGTTGCCTCACTTCGGGAATCGCGAATTCCAGGTCGGGCCCACTGATCATCCGCTGAAATTCGTCAAGCCAACAGTAAGTGGGGACTGCGCTCTTGAGGTGCAAAGGATCGCGCCGTCGTGAGCAACTCGTTGAACAAAAGACCGGCAAAAGTGTCGGCAAGTTGCGGAGCAAGTCGGTTCTGGGGTGAGAGGTTCAGCACAATGATCCGCCGCTCGCGCATCATGCGAGCAAAGTCGGCCCGGTTGATCGTCGAGCTGAACATGAGCCGCAAGATCTCGAAATCGAAGAAGGGCTTGAGCCGATTGCGGGTGCTTTCGAGCGTTCGCAGTACGTCGGCAGAGTGTGAACCGATCAACTCCTGCCATTCGTAGTGAAGTCGCTCGGGGAGGCACTGCAGGAGCTCCCGATGCAGGCCAGAACCGGGAAACAGTAGATGGGCGGAATCCGCGATCGTGAGACCAAGTTGCTGCACGGCATGAAAGGAATTAAATGTCCATCGAGCCAAGCGGGGCATGGCCTGGATGTCTTGGCTCTCCCAGCCGCGGAGGATCAACTCAGTCGCACGTGCGCAGCGGTAATACGCCTCGGCCGACGTCCGGTAGCAGAGCGGGTTGAACCCCAGCACGGCACCTTCGCGGGCCGGGCAGATGTACACCAAGCGCCTGCGGACACTTTCCGGGCAATAGCGGGACGCCATCCACAGCAACAGCTCGAAGGACAGCCCGCCGAGGAAGTCGACGATGAAGTGGCAGGCCGGTTGGCGGACGTCGACCAAGAGCTGCCGCAATAGGGTCAAGAGCGCCGTGGTTTTGCCGGTACCGGTCGCGCCCGGCAGGTGCAGGTGGCGGGTGAGGGCCGCCTTGGGGAGGTAGACATGCGCGCCTGTCTTGATGTCGCGACCGAGGTACAGGGATTGCATTGATTATGTCTCCTGGATGAAACGACGGAGCAACTGTTCGTACTGGATTTCGAGGTTGACGAGCAAAACCTCGGTTGTGTCGGGGTCGAGGCCGGTAGTTTGGATCTGACGCCGCTGGTCGTGATACCAGGCCGTAAGCTCCGTGAGGCTTGAAAATCGGCGGGCCGGATCGAGAAGCTGACGTTGTTCGCGCAGAGCGCCGCACAGCTGCTCGGCTCGTTGTTCCACCTCTTCCGGGGACCGTTCGTCGCCCATGTACTTGGCGACGAACTGATCGAAGACAGTGCGCGGAAAACGATGCTCTAGCTCGGACGCATGCTGCGTGAAAAGCAACTCGCAGTTTGCGCGGGCGTTATCGCGGCGCCGTTGCGATTCGCGATCAGCGTGGGCAGTATCATCAGCCAGTTGCCGCTGTCTTTGCGTCGAGACCAACTCGGCGTTCTTCGAAGCCAGAGCCGTGCGCAGTCGCTCAATCTCCTGGTTCTTGGAAATCCACCTGACGTGCAGCGATCGCAGGGCCGAGCGTCCGCTCCTCAAGGGGCGAGCGCCGAACGTTTGTATGAGAAACGCGGCAAAGGGAAGCAGCACCCAGGCCAGTCCGAGTACGAGCCCCGCGGCGATGATCGCTCGGATGAGGACCACCGCCAGTTCGGCGGGGTCTGTAGCGCGTGACAGGAGAATGGCATAAGCAGCGTAGACCACAAAGGCCGCTGCGGCAAGCCGCCAGCCCCACAATTGAAGAAGTGGCGACCTGTCAACCATGCGCCCGCCAACGAACGTTAGCAGGAGGATGACAAAACCAAGCGAGCAGAGGTCGCCGCTTTCGACGATCGTGCGAAAGGCGCCCATGAGGCCGTATCGTGTGCTTAGGTGTTATAATAATCGCTACGATTCATCGACCGATATAAGTCGCCATGCCAGGCGGCAAAGCACAAGGAC
This sequence comes from uncultured Planctomycetota bacterium, assembly GCA_963711515.1. Classification (GTDB taxonomy): domain Bacteria; phylum Planctomycetota; class Planctomycetia; order Pirellulales; family PALSA-1355; genus CAVQEL01. Next base: position 175,770 of record CAVQEL010000036.1, read on the forward strand.
GGTGATGACGCCCGCGACAGCCGAAGCGAGTAAAAAAGCAACGCGCTTGATAGGTGCTTCAACCCAAACCACCAAACGTTGTGTTGACCGGCGAACTGCAGCGTTCGCGGGGTGCGGCATCGTCACAAGCTGCGATTCGAAGCGAGTGTCGGTAAAGAAATGGCGTGCACCGATTTGCGTAGAATCGAGCGGTACCAAGAGTTTCTCCCGTGCCAAGCCTGATGCCGGCCGGACAAATTGAGCCTCTTCGGCCGGTTCAACTGAAGCACCGAGCGATTTGGCGGATACACCAGCGTCACAACCGACCAGCACCGGAGTGACTTCAAGCACCGGGCGATCTGTTCCGTCCATGACGCTGACCACCAGTTCAGCGGGAACATCGCGGCCTTGTGCAAGGGCAATTTGAGGCACGGGTGGGGGACGATAAGAGACGGCGAGAGGGGCGGTCGACATGACCTGGACTGCCCCTTGCGGTGACGGCGGGACGATTTGAAACACCAGCGTGGAAGGCGCGTGCGATGGAGATTGAACAACTAGATCGCATCGAATGCGTTGCTTGCCCGTGCGATAGGTCGACGGCGTAAGACGCAGTGAGCGGACCGGCGGCGGGCATTGAATCGTAAGTACGGTGTCGGGCTCAAGTGGCCCATCAACTATAAGGTCAAGATCGACCGACATGCGCACGGTGCGATCGACAAGGTCCTGCCACTTCGTTTTAGTGACGGCACGGGGCCGGGCAGTGACCTTCGTGACAACCGTGGTAGGCAGCTGCGAGGCGAGGGTCAATCGCAGGGACGACGGACGTACGGCCAGCGACTTGTTGGACGTGACTACCGCCGCAGATAGCCCAAAGGCACATTCTTGCAAAGGTTGCTTATCGTGCAGCGAACGAGCCGTTGAAGAGAGCGTCAAGCGGATGGCGTGGCGGCCGGGCTTGGTGATTCGGACGGCGTCGTTACCGTCCAAGAGGCGCGTGTCGGAATCGGGCGCAATCTGCAGCGTACAGTCGCCAGCCTGAAGTGCTTGAAGTGGTCCCTCAAGTTCGACCGCGAGAATCACGTCAAGCTCGACGCTGGTGGCCAGCGGGTTGTGCCAACGTGGTGGCCCCGCGGCACGCAAGTCCGCAGAAAACCGAATGTTCAGGGTGCGAGGTGGCAAGTCGACCGGCACGCGAAGGCGGCCGACCGGCAGTGACGGCAGCAGGACTAGGTCGCCGGTTGGCGTAGACTTCGGTGCGACAAGCTCAAATTCGAGTTCGGTCTTACCTTGGGCAATCTGCGTCGCGGGCACATCGACCGACAGCTGCAATCTCACCGGGGAAGTAGCGTCGGGGGTGATCGTTTTCTTCGTGTCGCCTTGCGCGGACGCGTCGAGACAGCGAAGCAGGTAAGGATGCACGACGGTCTGAGGCGGAGTCTTGCCAACATGGAGCACAACGTCAACCAGCACTTCGAGTCGACTTGATGCGGACCCCGACCAGCGGCTTGCCCGGACTGTGAGCTTGGGAGAAACCGTGAAAGGAACGATCTTCAACTCTGCGGCATCGATCACGTCAGCGTTCCCACTCTTCGAAAGCTGGGCAACAAGGTCCGCGTTGACACCGCCCCATCGTTTGCAAAAGACGACCGTCTGTCGTAGCCCGTGAGTGCGACGGTTGGCAAACAGCTTATCAAGCTCGTGTTCCTGCTCCAGGATTGGAGCACGTTCACTATCCTCACCATCGGTATACAGCAGGACGCAAACGTGGGGGGCGGCAGCGTATCGCTTGAGTTCAGCGATGCCCTGTGCCAGTCCGCTTGCGATGCGGGTGCCGCCGCTCGCCCGGAGGGCATTTAGATAATCTTGGAACGGCCCTGGATCAGAGAACGTTTTTGTCGGCAGAGCCTGCGAGTTGAACGGGATCATCACAATCGGCATCGTGTTTGATGGAGGGAGCTGACGTGCCATCTCGCGAAGTTCTTCGCGGGCGACGTTCAATCGCTCGCCGTCCATCGACGCCGACGTGTCGATGACCACGACACGCGCAAACTGCTGCGGAGTATCCGCGGCCAAGAGGAAGTCGTCTCCCCGGGAGACGAGCAGGATGAGGACCATGGCGGTTATGGCGAAACTACGCGTCATGGTTTCCGCTCCTTATGGTGTCGCCGGACAAATAGTTCTCGGGAATGTCGTTTCCCCGGTAGTGGCCGCGATGTGCGTGAATGTCGACGGTGTCGACCAGGCGGCGTTTGATGTCGAGCCAAGAGCGACAGAATTGATAGGTGATCGTACCCAACACGCGGGCGATTTCTTGCGGGCTATCGAGGACCACGCCCGCAGCATTTGCCAGGCCGATATGCAAGACGTATTTGAGTGCTCGCTGTCGCTCAAGCATGGCCGTCTCGATGCGGGCTCCGCAGGCGTTGGCGTAGATCTTTGCGGCGTGGGCATCAGGGTGGCGGCTGGCGTACGCGTAGGGTTCCACCACGATCGCAATTGGAGTGCGAAGGATGCCGTCCGGTAGCCCCTCAAGCAGCCGGTTTCGAAACGTGCCCGGGGCCAGGGCCTGTGCCAAAAGCACCACCAACGCGCTGCCGGCGCCGCCGCCGGTGCTGGCAGCAATGACGGGGAGGATGTAGTCAAAATCCCCCGCGTGCAAGAGATCGATAATCGCCTCGCGCAGCTGTCGTGAGACTTGCGACTCGTGGAATACGAACGCCAATTGCGTAAGCAATCTTGTCGTGCGGCTGCCGTCGCCGATGTCTTCGGGATTCAACAGCTCCGGGTAGTGGGATACAATCGTCTCGGCAACCGGTCCGAAGCTGGCCGGATCGGTCAAGAGAACTTCCGCATTGTGTTCACCCAAAGGTATCAAGATCGAGTGGTCGACATGCGTCTCGGTGACAGGGTCGGTGTCGACGTGGACGAAACAAAAAGGGGATGAGGGACGGTCAATGTCCCGGAGTTGTGATGCATAGCCGGACGCGGCCAGCCCCGTTCCGCCGCCGAAAAGACACAGGAATGCGGGGCGCCGTTCATTGCTGCGAAGAGTCATGTCCGTTTTCCTTTGCGTCATCTTGAGGTTTGAGTAGGCGAACGTAACTGGGGCTTGCTTGGCCAAGTGGCGCATCAGGGACGAGGCCAATTAAATGGGGGAGATGTCCTTGCGTTTCGGCCTCGACGTAATGCTCGACAAATGACTCATTGGCGGCTTCGATACCGATCGGCCAGCCGATTTGGAGTCGCACGACGGTGACCGTTTGTTCAGAATGACCGGCCTCAGTCATCGAACAGTCGTCTAACTGCTGAAAGGCCTCTATGAGGGCCAGCCGAATCGGTTCGTCGTGTGGGCCGATCGGGGGCGGAAGCCGGACGATCGTCATCTGGGCGGTTGGGACGTTGAATACGTCTCGGTCCCGGGAGCGAAGATGACAGCAATGCTGTGCGTGCTCGTAGAGGTGCCTCGCAGCAAGTTCAACGCCATGTTGTTCAACCAGTTCGTACAGCGTATGACCGGCGCCGAGCGAGTCGTCTACAAGCTGAACGTAGCCGGCGAGAACGTCTCTAACCGGCAACGACAAAACGAGTTCGACGAGCCCAGCTCGGTCCGCATCCAGCCACGGCGCCACTTGGCGTGCCCGATCTGCCAAGCGTTTGACGAATTGGTCTCGCAGCTTTTCAACAAGTTCTGGAGCGCCGCCCGCCGACAGACGGGTGCACATCCCTGCGATCACCTCGTTGGCATCTGGGCCCTTGAGTGGCAGTACGACCGAGGCCTGAGAAAGATTCTGGCGACTGGCCGCTTCGCGTCGGCGGTCGTCAAGGTTCCGTCGTATCTGCTGGTCCCGGCCGAGGAAAACGGCCGCCTGGCCGGCAAGATCCTCGATGGAAGAAAGGATCCGCGGACGGTTTGTGCGTACAGCGCATCAAGGACAAGGTCACGAGCGACGGCGTTCAGAGCGTCGTCGTGGGCAGTTAACGCTTGAATTGCGAGCAGCGCGGTAGCTTGCTCAAGCGTCGCGCGGGCGACTGCCCCTCGATAGTTCAGCAGCGTTTCCCAGGCGTGAACGATGTTCGCAAACCGCCTCAGGTGATCGCCGTCTGCAGGCAACGTTGGGGACGTGAGGAGGTGGTTCTTGACACGGCCCGCCAAACGGCCAGCGCTCTCGGGGTGCGTTACAAGCCTGTGGTGAACGGCGTCTCTTAGTCGGTCGCCGGCCTCTAGCACGACGGTGGCCGCAATTTGCTGTGCGGCCGCCACGACCGGTCCCGTGCCGCGCCCGAGTAATGTCTTCAGCGCGTCAAGACGCTGACGAAGTGCTTGAAGATCCGCGGCTGGATCGGACCATTGTGATGTTGCCTTCAGACGCGCGATGGCGGTGTTGGTCAACTCGCTGAGGGCCAAACCGTCAAGCTCAGGTGTGGCTTCGGCGACGGTCGTTCTGTCATCACCGAGCGTGATGACTCTTTCCCATAACATCGCGGATGCATCCGCAATGCCGTTCGAAAGGATCTGCGCCTGTGCGCAGCCGACCGCACCGCGGGTAAGCATCTGGGAATGGATGGACCACATGGGGAGGTAACGTCTCATGACGATTCTCCAGAAGCTTGATTGGCGTCTGTCGATTCTGGCTGCGTGGTGGGATTGGGGTCGCTGGGAGTGTTGGCGGGTGAAGTTGTATCGGTATTCGTGGTCGTTGAAGGCGAAGATGGGCCATCCATGCCTTCGTTGGCTGGACCAACGTCATGGTCCGGTTCAGCCTGTGAATCGGTCACGTATTGATCGCCGAACGGATCTGGGGCGGTGGGCAGGAACGGTGTCGGGTTGGCAGTAGGCCGGCTCAATGCAACGTTGTAGTAGACGGCCAGCGCCGCGCACGTCACGGTGACAATCGCCAACAGGGTTGTCACGGCTGGAAACAACAATGTGCGGTTTACCGCCCGCATGCGACGTATTTTTTCACGCTTCGCCCATGCCACTAGATCATCGGATTCCCAGGACCAGGGGCGCTCGCAGACCTCATCGCGAGGAAAACATGCCGCTCGAGCGGACTGGTACTCCGTGATTGCCCGATCAGGCGATCCGCCGCTGACCAGCATTTCAACCAGTGTCGTGCCAATGGTCTCGGCGCGGCGTCCAATCGCTCGCGCCTGTTCGTCAACGTCATCACGAGCCGCAGCAAACCGCGCGGCGCGTCGACTCATGAGGGCGAAATATGCAAGGACAAAGGCAAACAAACCAAACAGGGCAATCAGAGCGAGATTCAACATCATAGGTCTCCGCATGGAAGTGCAGCGATCGGGCTAGCACTTCGCGATATGCCGCTCCAGGCAAAAACTCCGACAAGCAGACCAGAGAGTCATAGCGTGGCTTCGCATGCGAGACGCATGCCGTGGCGCTATTGAGACTAGCGGGACTACGCTGACAGATCACTTGCCGCCGGCTGACAGGCCGCTGACAAAGTGATCAGCCGGAGAAAGAAGCAACCCGATCCAGGATCGCGCTTGCCAACTCTGCAGAGATGTGAGTCGGCGCGAGTTCCAAGAGGCGAGGATGGGCGAGAATGTTCGTCAGCTCTACGACGAGCGAGTATTCACTTTTGGCGTGATGCCGAATCAGTCGCTGGCCGACACCCGAAATGCCCGATGCGTCGTCGATCGCGTCACGCAAACGCTTGATCGTTGTATGGGCGCACACCCTGGAGCCGCCCAGTCTTTGTGGCCCTGTCAATCCCATTCCATCCGAGCCGGCGTTCAGGCGAGCCACGGCCAATTCGAGGAAGGCATTGAACAGGTTCTGAGTCAGCCATAGTTCGGTGTCCCCAACTTCAACGCGGTACTTTCCGTTCTCGACCCTTCCGTCGAAGAACACCTGAAGATCGTTTGCCGGCTCTCCCGATTCGAGTTCATTCTGAGCGGAACCCAAGGCCGACCGCCACACATCGTCGGGCAACTCGCGGGCCATGTCCTGAAACTCAGTCAGAATGGCCACCCACTTGTCGGGAGTGTTCGACTCTTGAATTGCTCGCGACATCAATCGGTTCCTTGAAAACCGGCGGGTGCCTCGTGCACGATTAGTCTCTTCATCCTGATCGTCTGACATGTACTTGCTTCGGGCAATACACAGTTACCCACGCAGAGCACTACGGATCCATGATTTCGGCAATCTTCTTCTTGAAGACCTTGATGTCATCGCGTTTTCTACACAGCTCCTGGATTCGAAGTTTCGATCGCTCGATGACGCCGAGGATGTTTTGCAAGATTGCATCCGGCGGCAGCGAGTTGCTATTCGAAGCATCGGACAGCAAATCATCCGCACGTTCGACGAATGTCGTCAGTAGGGTTGTCGCTTTGTCGAACACGCGCCGATGCATTCCGCCAACAGACATGTTCAGCAGCTGCATCGCACTGCAGAACTGCTCAGTTGTATCGTTGATTCTTTGCCAGTTAGGGCTGGACCAGTCTTTCTGCAAGACGCTGCCATCGACGGTAAACCGTTCGAGGAGTCTTTCTCCCTCCGCAAGGTGCCGCCTTGCATCCTCGGTGGTCATCGTTTCCTCCATGTTTCGTTTCACGAGGTCCTTTGGATCGAGTCCCGTTGATGAGCGGTTTCTCCTTTTCATGAGGTGGGCTCCAGATGCCGCGCACGGCATTATATGTTGGAAGAACTCAATTCGGCAATCAAGTTAACTTGCAAAGGAAGGGGGGCTACAGTGCCATAAACGTGTCGTGAAGTTCGTCCGCCAGTGGGAGCAGGTCCTGCGACGCACCTTCCATTCTCTGTTTGAGCTGGGTTTCAGACTCGCTAGCACCAGGCTGTGACAACGCAGAGAAATGTCGTGCGAGCTGTGCCTGGCAGCGCTGGCGACTTTTAGGATGCGCTTCCATCCGCTTGGCAAGTTTTTGCTCGAAAAGAACTCCTGCCGGAAGTGCACCGGAAAATCAGCAAGCAGCTGCCCGATCGATTGCATGTAGGCTTGGTATTGCTTCTTTGGAAGCTTTTCGCGACCGAGTTCCGACGCAACGGCGTGAAAGCGATCGGATACATCCTTCATTCCACCCACGCAGCAAAAGATGATGCGTGCGTTGACCTCCCTTTTGTCCGCCTTTGACAGTCGTGTCTTCGCCACAGGGTTCCTCCAGTGAAGTTGGCCGCCGAACGTCGCGTCACGGCGCTGAAGAGGCGAGTAGCGGCGGATGTTGCCGTTTTAGCAAATGGTTGCATCACGTCAACTACTTCTGGGGGCAGGTCACCCACCCGGCCTGCATTCCAGGCTTACTCCGGACAAAACGCTCGGAATAAAGCGCTTAACTCGACTATCTTGAACCGCATTCGTTGCCGGGTCAATGCGCCTACTGTAACGATCAGTAGAGTGACGCAACCGCGTCGGAGCAAAACGTAAACTTGGCAACAAGCGCTGCAAATAATCGAGGTGCTTGCATGCGTCGTTCACCTACGCGATTAACAGCTCTACTCGTGGGCACCGCTACAGATCGCTGTAGAATCCATGCGAGCGGACGGCCTCGTCAGTCGCTGGAATCGGAATGGTTTCGCACGTTCTCGTCGCTCTGACGGCGCTTGTACAGAGCCGCGCCCACGACAATGACCAATACCTGTGGGCCATAGTGTCGAAGCTTTGGCCAGGTAAGTTCCTCTCCAAGTTCGCGTCGCCAAAGCTCTTGCACGGCCGCCAGCAAGACCGGGTCTTGCAGTGGCGTCAGCTCTCTCCCAGGCATTGCGGTGCTGCGCAAACCATCATCATCCATGGTCAACTTCGGCACAAACGCTTGCCACGACCTCCTTGGGAGACGTTTCGGACTTGAAGTAGACCTGCTTCGCCCCAAGCTCGCGGGCACGGGCGATCTCGTCGTCTCGGCCGATCGTCGTCAGCACGAAGACAGGCGTCTGGGCGTTGGGTGTCGACGATCTCTTGGCCAGCACCTCAAAACCGTCCTCGATCGGCATCAACAGGTCGAGCAGTACGGCGTCGAAGGGAGATTGGTTTAGTCGCTCAAGGGCCTCATGGCCATCGAAGGCGCTCGTGACGTCATAGCCCTGGCGTAAGAATTTGCGAACCAACGAGTCGTTGATCAGGTGATCGTCGTCGACCACCAGCACGTGGCGGGTTGGCCCGTTGCTGGAGTGGATAGGTTGAATCATGAGGGGCGGCGAAAGAGTACCACGTTTGGCGGCGAACACAAGCTCAAGAGACGGGAAGCTCGATCACGAACGTAGTTCCCACTCCGACACGACTGGTAAACGTCAGCCGCCCGCCCTGTTGTTCGATGGCTCCTTTGGCGACGTAGAGGCCAAAACCGTGCCCGTCCACGTCGCGGGCGTTGGTAGCCCGGAAGAGCTTGCCAAAGATTTTTGGCTGATCTTCCGGCGGGATGCCGATGCCCGTGTCCGTCACTTTGCAACGCAGCCGACCGTTGGCAAGCGACGCTGACAATTCGACTTTGCCCCCCTCGGGAGTGTACTTGATGGCGTTGGAGAGTAGGTTGTCGACAGCGATACGGACCAGACGAGAGTCCAGGACTCCCCACATCGACTTCTTCGGCAGAGTCGTACGTAGTTCGACTCTCTTTTGCTTCGCTTGCTCGGAAGCTTGGAGCACCGCGTCCGCCAGCAACCGACTGACGTCGGTCGAACGACGGTCCATACGTAACCTTCCCAGTTCGATGCGCGACACGTCCAACAGCAGACGCGTCATGTAAGTCAGATCACTAAGCGAATGCAAAAGTCGCTTAACTTGCGTCGTCTGCTGCGCCGTGAGCGGTCCAAATTCGCCGTCAAGCATCTCTTCAAGACTCCAGTGAACCGCCGCGACCGGGGCAACGAGCTGGTGGCTGACGATCCCGATCAGCTCGTCCTTCTGGCGGTCGATTTCGGCAAGCTGGCCGACCTGTCGCCGCCACATTACTGCCATGCTGACGGAGAGGGCGGTGATCACGAGCAACAAGAATGCCACAAAGCCAATGAACGGCCACAGCGCCCGGTTGGTCTGGGCTTCGAAATCCGAGACGTCGAGGTCCAACCCCAGGACGTACCGTGCCGGCTCATTGCTGCCGGAGGGACGTATCGGCGCCGTGCCCGACAGGAAGGTGCCCCACTGATCATGGCTCAACTGGGGGTCGACAAAAGCTTGGCTGAAAGCCGCGGCACGAAACTGTGGGAAACCGCTCACGTCGTAGGGATCGCCGGGATGTACGAGCGCATCTTCGTCGTTGATCACGCCGTCGCCATTCAAATCGACCTTTTTGTCGGGGTCCAGGCTATCGGCGTCGGCGACAAACGCAAACACCATTGGATCAACCGTCGGCCGGAAGATGTAGGCGTAGCGTACCTTGTGCGTTTCGCGGCGAATCGCCTGCAACCGGAGGACGACCGACCGATAAACGTCCAATGGAACGCTCTCGGGGCCGGTAATCTGGTCCAACTCAGCCGGCGAAAACTGCAGTGCGGCCACCGACGCCAGAGCCGTGAGCCGCTGATCCACGCTCGCACGAAACAACCGTTGCGTCGTCCCATACAGCACGTAGGTCATGATCGACGTGACTATGAGGCACGCTACGAGCGGTAAGTAGACGCGGGCGGGATGAAATGTGCGGTTTGCTCGCGAGGGGGCCGTTGGCGATGTCGCGGTTGGCATGAGCACCCGGCAGTGTAGCACACGTCAGGTCGTGTCGAGGTTCGTGGCCCTTGGCTTGGTTGCCTCGTAGACCACCACATCATGACGGGCCGGATCGAACGGCTCACTTCCAAAGTTTCCGTGGAGTTCGACTGAGTCGAACCCGGCGGACGTGAATCGGTCAAGTAGCTCCCGGGGGAAGAAGTAGTCAAGCCGCATGTCGAGCACGCGCGGCGATTCTTCGGCCTGCTCGATCATTGCTAGTTCCTGCATGGATTGGGCCAGATGGTCGTAGAGAACGTAGATCGCGATCCTCGTTTGCCTGCCGACCTGGCGAATGCTGGTTTCGAGTCCAGTTCGGCGGAAGGGAATGGCATAGGGGGAAAACGTGTCGGACAGGAACCTGCCACCGGGCTTAAGCCAGCCATGAACTTGGGCGAGTAGCGGTTCGATATGTTCACGTCCGACGACCTGCAGAAAAGAATACGGTGCCACGACTGTATCGAGGCTCTCGGGCGCAAGTGGTGCCTCGGCGGCATCGCATTGCAGCAGGCGAGGGTCGATGCGCAGTTGCCGGCGCTGAGGACGCGACACATGTCGGAGGACGATTCGACGCCGAGAGCATGAGGGTTCTGCGCGGCCATGGGCAGGAAAATGCGGCCCGTGCCGACGCCCAGATAGAGGACATCACCGGCCTGCGTTTTGGAGAGGTAATACTCGCGATCACCAGGGTAGCCGGGATATGCCAGCTCATACAGTTCCGGACACTCATACACGGCCGTTCGTGTGGTGTCACGCAATCGCCCCAGAACGCGCTCAACTTCCCGATCATCGTCAATCTGCTCCCAATCTGAGGGACAGTGACCAGCCAAGGCGCACGCGCGCTCTGACAAGGAGGCCTTCATAGGGCGCGATCACGCTACATGTATTGCGGGATTTGTCAAGGAATCCGTGGTTTGCGACGTTTCCTCGGCCGCGCTGGTGAACGGCGTGTTGCGGCTCTCGAAGTTCACAACAATCGCGGTCCGTTCTGCGTGACGGTCGATTGCAGAATACATTTGATGTTCCACAAGTTTGCTTGTGCGTAATTCACGATCCCGCTCCTCCCAGGAACGTCAGGCTCCAGAATCGTGCGCATAGAATGCTTGACGACGAGCAGATGGGCACCACGAGCTTTCGCAACCTGCTTGACGCATATGGCGAACTGGCGTATTTTTCAAACCTTTTTGGCGTGTCGCCAGAGAGGAGCGATCGCTTCCTTTACACCATAGTGATTGGAGAAGTCCGATGAGCGAGAAGAAGAAGCCCGAACGTATCTTTCGGATCGGGGATGTGTCGGCGTCGATCTTTCTGCAAGACGCCGGCAAGGAAAGAACGTTCCGCACCGTCAGCCTGCAGAAAAGTTACCTGGCTGAGGGCGAACGTCAGTACACCGGCTCGCTGTCCCTGGCAGAACTTCCGGCCGCGATCGAAGTGCTGCGCATGGCACTCGAATACGTTGGGGACCACAAGGAAGAGGCCGTCGTCGCTTGACCAAGTGACAACGGCAATCGCAAAGAGCGGTGGGCACACAGCCTGCCGCTCTCTTTGACGGTGGGCTGCGGTCATAATACCTTATCAGGTGCTTCGCCGCAGCCCGGACACGATCGTCGTGCCTGCTGCTCAAGGTAGCGGCGCCACAGCTCGCGCTCGTCTGGTGCGTCAGAGTGGGTGTGGCCGCACTCATCGGTCGATCGCGTGTGGCACTGTTCGCTGTTCTCGTCTGCCGCTGATTGCTTGGTCATCGGTTGTCTCCTGCGTAAGCGAGTGATCGTTTGCCCCTTCACCTGAGCTGAGGGGCAACGATTGCGAGCGGGAGACACAAGAGCGAAGCCGTCGGAAGTGGAGCGACAGGAAGAACGCCGCAAGGACGAGTGCCAATCACGATTGGCACGGCCTTGCTCTGACGAAGCGAAGCGACCAGAGGCGAAGCGTCACATGACCGACGGCGACCCGACACCCAAGACAGGGCGTCGACAGCCATTGCACAAGCGACGCGCCCGTCGCCAGCGCCATATTTCGCGGTAGCTGTCAACGCGATTTTCTTTCACCTCCTTCGCATTCGGGCATGATGCTCGGCCGGACTACAGGATGTGCCTGAGCCCGGAACACTGTTCCATCACACCGAAGGAGGATCGTCATGATCCAAGGCAACCTAGTGCTCCATCGCGGAGCACGCGAGGTGGACGTTGAGGAACTCGACCGAGTTCCCTGCCCTCCTCCCACCGACACGTGGTTTCCCGTGAAGCATTCCGTTGTGCTCGACCGGGTGTGCCAGACGTTGACCGGGGCAGGATTCGGCATCGAGTCCATGCAACTGTCGCTTGCACGTGACAATGCCAGGTTCTTCGGCACGTTGACGCTCAAGAACCGCTTGAACAATGACGCGTGCCTGGCCGTCGGCGTTCGCAACTCGACCGACAAGTCGTTTCCGATCGGCTTGGTCTGTGGCTCCCGCGTGTTCGTCTGCGACAACTTCGCGTTCAGCTCGGAGATCGTGATTGCCAGGCGGCACACGCAAGTTTGGCTCCGAACTCGCTTCAACGAAGCGGTTTCGAAAGCCGTGCTCGGACTGCACGAGTATCAGGCGTCAGCACAACAGCGGATCGCCCAGCTGCAGGACTGGGAGCTGTCGCCGCTCGAAGCGGATTCGCTGCTGCTCAAGTCGTTCGAAACGGGCATCGTCTCGTCGAGACTGTTGCCGGCCGTGATCGCGGCCTGGCGGAATCCGGAGCACGTCGAGTTTCAGCCGCGCAACGGCTGGATCCTTCTCAACGCCTTCACTGGCGTGCTGAAGGAAGTCGGCAGAAATCGTCACCGCAAGAAGCCGCGTTGCAGACAATCCAATTGCAGCGGCTCTTGAGCCCGCCCGACGTGATCGACGTCGTATCGACGCCGGCAGAATAGTCGGAGTGGAGCTGTCCACGGATGGAATTGAGCCCTAGTCACCAACGACTCAGGGCTCTTTTAGGCGTAGGTATTGCGCGACCACCTTACGTCGTCAGAAGAGGCTCCCTTGTCTACTCGCATGCGCGGTGGGCGGCTGTTGGGCATGCTGGCCCTCTTGAGGGAGTACGTCCTCGGAGCACAATCGGTTGAGTTTGCGGCCGAAGTCTGGGTCGGCGGGATTGATAGGCACGCTCGTGATGCGGACGATGTGCTTGTCGTTCTGTGCCGCCCATTCAATCACCTCCCGTTCTTCGTCAATCGCATCACGCAACACGCCCACTTCTTCAACAGCTTCGCGCACGACTTCTGCAACGTGCTCCAGCCGATCGTGGATGGCGGCAAGCTGCTCTTCAATGAGGCTCTTGAGCTGCCCAAGGGCATCGAGCAGTTGAGCCACTTCGTTCGTTTCGAGCTTATTCGACATAGGAAGCGATACTGCCTCAATCTCATGGGGCCTGGCAAGGGCGGCATTGGCAAGAGGATCCGTGCAGCGTACGCTAGCGACATGGCCGAAGAACCACGCAAACGCCGCGATCGGTACGATGTCTCTGGAGGTGCTGAGGAACAATATGTCAACGCAGCACAAACCGTTCTCGTGAACAAGCGCGGTATCACGGACCTGGAATCGTTGCAAACCGCCGAGGAGCAAGCATTGGCCCGGGCGTACGGGCAGTTGCTTGGAGAAGTGCATGTCGACACGCCAATGACCGGCGACTTACTGCGGCACATTCATGCCGCGATCTTTGGCGATCTCTATGACTGGGCTGGCCGTTCGGCGCACCGTCTGGCTCCAAAAGCCTGGCATCACGTGGCCCCCGCCGGACTACCTGAGCGAATCGATGGCGGAGTACGAGCGAACGGTGCTTGCACGCTGGCCGGCGAGTCGGATTCCGGATGATGCGACTTTCTGTCAGGCGGCCGGAGAGATTCAGGGCGAGTTCCTCACGATCCATCCATTCCGCGAAGGCAATGCTCGCACAATCAAGCTGCTCACCGATCTGCTGGCCGTGCAGACAGGTAGACCGCTCTTGGCTTATGACAATTCCCCTGGCGGAGCCGAAGCCTATATCGAGGGGGCCAAGAAAGCATTCAGCCGCGACCACAGCCTGCTTGCTAAGCTGATCGGCGAGGCTCTTGAGCGGAGCCGCTGAGAATCGCTTCGAGATCACGGCGGATTGACTGCCGCAAAGTGTCGTCGAACGCGGGCAACCCTTCGATCATGCTGTTGCGCTCCGAGACGTCCAGAATCCGGGCGATACACTCCGCGTCTTCACGCAGGTACGGCGAAGCTTCTCGGAGAGTGGGGCCGGTTCCATTGGCAGGATTCATACCTCAATTATACCACGTAACCCGGGCCTATTGGCAACCCATTTTGGGCTCGCATGCAGCACCGCTTTAAGCCAGGACTGCGGCCAGCTGGCGGTCAACCTGTGTAGCAGGAGTGGCATACCGGTGCCGTGACGTTCGTCGCAACGTCACCGAAGATTGTTCATCGCCTCGTGTCTTCGGCGGTGGCAGCGTGCGAACGGAGAACGGCGAGCTTGGCACGCCATCAACGAGAAGTCGCATGTAAGCCTGGTACTTGGGAAGCGTGAGCAGGTCCGCGGGCGATAGGTCACCGGCGAGCTCGCTTGCGAGAATTTCGGCATCGCTCTGCGACGATTGAAACGCGACGATCGTTCCAACATTTCCGAACATGGCTGCACGTGTGTACTCGTCGAGCTGGTCCAGGAACTGTGTGGCAACGGTCAAGGACAAGCGATACTTTCTGGCCTCGGAGAAGGTCGAGGCAAACGCATCGGTGGCGAAGTTGCTGAATTCGTCGATGTAGGCGAAGAAGTCACGCCGCTCCCCTTCCCGAATGTCGGCCCGGCCCATAGCCGCAATCTGCAGAGTCGTAACGACAAGCGCCCCGAGCAAGTTGCTGGCATCATCGCCGATCTTGCCCTTGGATAGATTCACGATCAGTATTCGGCCTTCATCCATCACCTCGCGCAGGTCGAGAGTGTTGCGGGGCTGGCCAACGATGTTCCGTAGAAGCGGATTGCTGACAAAATGGCCGATCTTGTTGAGGACGGGAGATATGGCCTCGCCCCGAAGCCGCTGCGGCATCTGAGCAAACTCGCGTTCCCAAAAACGGCGAACTGCCGGGTCGCGTACCCGCTTCACAATCCCCTCTCGGTAGTCGTCGTCGCTCAACAATGGCAGGATTTGGACCAGCGATGAACCGGGGACTTCCAGAAGTGCCAGGAGAGCATTGCGCAAAATGTGTTCAAGGCGTGGCCCCCACATGTCGCCGTAGATTCGCTTGAACGCGGCGACAACGCCCGATGCGACAAGTGGGCGTTGTCGGGCATCGTGGCATGCCAGCAGGTTGAATGACAACGGATGGGCAGCATCGCCAACGTCGAACAGGACGACGTCGTTCGTTCGAGACCGTGGAATCGATTCCAATAGAGACTCGGCTAGGTCACCGTGCGGCTCGATACACGCAATTCCTCGGCCCGCCCGGATGTCAGCCAGTAGAAGGTTCTGAAGCAGCGTCGATTTGCCGGTTCCCGTCTTGCCGGTAATTGCCAGATGCCGTCGGCGATCGTCGACAGGCAGAGCAACAATTTCACGTTGCGCCCGAAACTGCGTGCGGGCGATGGGGACAACGTCGGGACGTCCAGCGAGGCTCGCTAACCGAGACGGCGGTTCAAGCTCCCGGCTCTCGACTCGCGCGAGCGTCGGCGTCCGCACTGTTTGGCACGGTGGATGAAAGAGCGTTGCAAGCTCTTCGCAAGACAGCAGTTGGACTGGGCCCTTCCGACGAAAGCGATGCGGTCGACTCGCACGAAAGACAGCCGTACGCGGTGAACTGAAGTGTCCCAAACTGCCGGCCAGTTCGCGAACTCGCTGCTTTAGTCTCTTGCGCTGAGATGGCGGACCGGAAACCAAGACGCAGATTCGAGCCTCGAAGAGAAGGCGCCCGAGCTTGTCGCTCGCCGCCTGCAGGTCCTCCTCTCGATCGTGCATACGGGAAGCAGACGTGTTCAGCAGGGACCAGTTTGCTCGCTCACTCGAGTGCCGACCCAGGACAGAAAGGAATCGGCCGAGGCAGCGAAGCGACCACCGGGGTGACATGGTCACCCGTGCGTAGAACCGCGCAAGGCGTGGTCGCGTCCGGAAGAATGCGCTGTCCAAACGGTGCAGGCAGCGCCGAGCTTGTGCCGGCCGCCTTCGGCCGGCCGGACGCACCACAAGCTCCACTTGGCCGCGAAGTCCGTCGCGCTCCAGATGAGTAAGCGTCGAGAGGATTCCCATGATTGGATCGGCAGTGACACGATTCAACGCATCCTCGAACTGGCTGTACCTGCGGCAGGGAAACAGATCGGGGACAAGCATCAATTCGACGTGCCACGTCTCGATACCACGAGGAGGCTCCAGAGCGATATCGGGCAAGCGGTCGATCGTGCCATCGGGATAGTTTGCATAAATCTGTCCTTCAACGATCGAGCGAAGAAGATCGCGCCCGCCGAGAAAGAGTCCTACGCTGCTATCATAAATTCCCAGAATAAGGCGAAGGGGAAGTAGACGCGAATTGGTCTGGTGCACCGCAGCAAAAGCATTCTCGGCATAAAGTGGGCCACGACTATTCGTTGCCGACGTGCGGATTCGGAGAAGCACGGATGAAGCTTATCACGATTTGCGGCGCACGTTGTAGTGCCTTCTCCTCTACGCCTGCGACTCATTCAATCCGCGCGTTAGTGCCCATGCAAGCGCGGCACGAGTCCGCAGGAGCTCATCCCATGCGTCCAAGCACCGCTGGCGAATGTCGTGCTGATTTGCCCCCGAAGCCCGCTCGTAGAGCCTCAGTAGCAACATGACCAAGCTATCAACATCCCAATGCCTGGCATTCGAATCTTGCGGCGCGCGAGCCGCCCCTACGACGACGTCAGTGATGTTAAAGATCGTGGCGGAAAAACGATCGACAGAGCACTTTAATTCCTTGAGTCGCCAAAGC
Organism: uncultured Planctomycetota bacterium; assembly: GCA_963711515.1. Classification (GTDB taxonomy): domain Bacteria; phylum Planctomycetota; class Planctomycetia; order Pirellulales; family PALSA-1355; genus CAVQEL01. The sequence goes on from CAVQEL010000036.1 coordinate 192,375, forward strand.
AGATGAGTATCGTCGTCCTGAAACGACTTAGACTTTGCGTATGCCGTAAGGAATTCCGGCGCCCAGGGGACATCGAAGAATCTGTCATCGTAGAGCACGCGACTTACAATCTGCCGAACGTCTTTCGAGTCGTCGTTCTGAAAACGGTTTATCAGGCCCAAGCACCGATCCGTTAGTTCATCGTCGAAGACCAGTTGGACAGCGACTTCCACGACTCCTTTTCTCTGTGGGACTGAGCCATTCACGCAAAGGTCCACTTCTTCCTCAAATAATCCATGAAACAACCAGCGGGCAGCAACTTGGTTCGCGCCAGCCTCTACGACATCCTCCCATTGCGAACGTACCATACCACACACGAGCGGAAGGAGTTCATGCGAGAACTCGGTGAATGCATAGTTGTAAAGCTCCCGTGCTCCGCGAGATGCGGCAATGCGGCTGTCGTTACCAACGCCTCGTATCAGCCATTGGATTGCCTTTGGGCGATCCTTGTTCCAGACAGGTAGGCAGCTACGGAGCGCGGCAACGCGGACGGCGGGATGAGTATCCCCGAGGAGCGCGTTGATGGTGCTTTCAAGCTTCGAAAGAAGGTCAATCCGGCGCCACAAGACCGATTCGATGGCGAGCGCAACCATTGAACGGACCGTGTTCAGCGCGTTCTGCTCCAGCGTGTCGACCCCACATTCTGACGCGTGCTTGTCGCAGTCGACGATCAGCTGCTCGGGTCCGGGCTCTCGGTTTCGGCTATACTGGTCCAGACGCTCAAGGATCAACTCTGTGATTGGCACGTCTAGCCGGTCATGGACAACCCAACAGAACGATTTTGCGACTTGGGAATCATCAGAAGGACGCATCGCTGCAAGCAATCGAAGCACTGAATCCTCGGACGCAGGTCGCCAGTCATCACGTTTGTTCTCCGGAACTTCGTTTGGAACCTTCGTCTTGGCGAGAGCAGTAAGGAGCGCGGCAATGTACGATGGATGAGTGTCTGCGGGAAACGACAGGCCGAGGCGGGCGAAGCGTTGCGGCTCAAGGAGTGCCGCATGGCCAAGGGAACGGCTAAGCATTTCGACGCTTGATTCAAGGAATCCAGAGCGGCCACGCGCGTGACGCCATCGTCCGCGATAGTTCGCAACGGCCTTGCTTGCAACCAGTCGCAGCCACGCCTTGTCGGACATTCGTTCCAATCGACCTTCCTGGTCGATGGGTGACCGGACCCACCCTGCGCGGCCTACGCCACGACCGGATAAGAAGAACCCTGGGTTGTAAGCGGAAAACTTGCAGTTCAGAACGCCAATGCGGCTGATTGTGTCGACGGATCGTCGACGCTCTTCTAGGGCGGGAAGCAGGTGGTATTGCCCCGCGCCGAATCCGTTCATGAAATACCCATCTCGCGTCGCACGCAGCCAGTATTCGGCACTCTTCTTTTCCTCTGGGTCGCGAAACTGCAGGAGTGCAACTTCGAGCGTACGATACACGGCGTCGGAGCCGTGGGGTGACATCCGCCGAATGAGGTTCGCGGCGGCGTTCCAGCGCGGCGTATGTCTGCCGCTGCCACAATGCAGCCGTCGTTGATCGTCAATCAACCAATTGATGCTTTGATCCGCGAATGGTTTGGGCAAATCGCCCAGCGACGTAACAAGCAATGCGCTCAGTATCCGCGAACGCCGGACGTTTGGGGCGCTCGCTACTCGCAGCATCGCATTCGGGGACCGACGAGCTAGGCGCCGTCCAGCAGCTGCAGCTATCTTCTGCAGACTTCCTGGAACGACAATTCGTGCGTCTCTCGGGATATAACTAGCGTCTGCGTGTTGTTGTCGCCACTCGCGGCGCCGCCTGCGGTTCTCTACTACAAACCAGTTTAGTCGGGGCCACAACAGTCTCCACGCGAGCGCCGGATATCGGCGAGCTGCGCCGGCTAGTGCCTTTCGCTCGCGACCGCCATAAAGATGCCTTTCGTCACGACGGCCACCGCGTGTAGCTCCGCGCGCCCCCCAACCGCTGAGCATGGCAGCGTACAGTCGGATCGCACGTCGCGGGTGCGCCTTTGCAAACTCATCCCAATTCACATAGTGTGGCTCCGAGCCCCGGTTCAAACACTCGATTCGGAGTGAAAAGAGCTCGTCCGACTCAACGTCGATTCCATCATGCCCAATTATCAGCGCTACGCGAGGCAACCAATCTCCCACGTCGTCCATCATTCGGCGGCACACATCCGCAACAAATGCAGGCGCCTTTCGACGAAGCGAACACACCCAAATCGCTGCTTGCCTCCAAGTATCGGACTCTGACGTCGCCAGCATCCCCATTAGATCACCGCGCTGAAGTAAGTGTGATACGTACGATTCGTTCCCTTGGATCACGTACAATTGAATATGTTCGCGCCATTGCTGGTGATTGAGCAGATCCAGTACGAACTCAAATGTATCGGCTTGTGGCTGCACCTGACCTAGCGTCTCCAGCGCCAGTTGTCGCAAGTGAAATCGCACTGCTTCTGCACTCAGAAGCACGCTGACCGATGCTAGAAAGCGTGTGTGGTCCTCGTCGGCGAGCAAGAACAGCAACTGGCGAAGCTGTTCTCGGCGGAACAAGGACTGTTGATCGCGTGGGCCAAGCCATTGCAACACGTCGAGGCCCTCAGCGGTCATGGTCGACAGTGCTTTCTCGGCGATCAGGAAGTCAAGATTTGCTTGGTGCCCAAAACTTACGATGTGTTCCCGAACGTTGATAACTCCGCAAGACTGCAATTCTGTCTTCAGCTTCTGGTCATTGCCTAGCAGTCGTTCTGGAGCGGACAAGCAAGCGTGCGCTTCCATATGATCCACGAGCTGGGCAATAGTCTGGTCTCGTTTGGTTGGATCGCATCCGGACTGCTCCAGCTTCATGCGCCGATTCTCCCAAAATCGTCGCATCAACTGCGTGGATGAGTCAAAGATGGGCGTTGTCGCCTCGGAGCGGACAATCTCGATCCACATGGCCAAGCGTTGTACCGACTGAAGCATCTCCACCTGCTTCGCGCCGAGGGTGGCAGGTTCAATGTCTTCAGCCAGGATCAACGTCTTGACTAGATCCTCTGAGAGTGGCCTAACTTCGATCTTGGCAATGCGAACCGTAGGATTTGAGTCGCATAGCCAACTGCGGATTTCTGGGTCAGTTTCAAGGTCAAAAGTGCGACATGCGAGGACAACGTCAATGCTCGCACCAAGACTACGTGCGGCTTGGACCTCGCGGATTAACGATTTGCAGACATCAAGACCCTGCTCGGCATGTGAATTCGTCCATCGAAAGCGCGTCTAGCTGGTC
>CAVQEL010000037.1:0-89393 GCA_963711515.1 uncultured Planctomycetota bacterium
CGAAGATTGCATCCAGCCTGACTTACCCGACAGACGTTCGTCAAACGGATGCACGTGCTTCACGCGAATCGCGACGGCACGTCGAAATGGTCGTCCCGGTCGACCAGAGGGACATGCGTCACGCAAAAGCTGACTGCTCGCGTCGTCGGTGCCGCATGCTACGGGTCTTGATGCCAAGTACTGCCGATCCCTCCCAAGCTGGCAAGCAAGAAGGTGCTCGGTTCGGGAACCTGGATTGGAAACATATTGAAGTCTTGATCGTCGAAGTAGGCTATTCGGTTGGGGATCGTACTGGTGATCGTGTCGGCAACAGACTGCGAAATACGGTCCAAGCGGTATCGAACGGCCAAATAGGGCAGAAAGCTTTCCGCGATGTCTTCTCTGGTCGGATTGTCCCTCGCGTAGTCCGAAATGAAGCTCGGGTCAGCCTGTTGTGCGGCCAGCCAGCCGGGTGAGCTCGCGTGAGCCGCATCCAGCGATGTGTGCGCCGCCTCGTGAACGAGAGTTTCTTCAAGAATGCCCTGCGAAGAGTATTGAGCCGCCTGGCCGGTGTAGATCAGCAGGTTGTTGTTTCCACCGCCAAACGGCTCAACGCCTTCATGGATCCAAACCGTTTCGACATCGGATCGCAGAACGGTCGGCAAGCGACCGATGACAGTCGCGTAGTAGCTTGCCGCGGCCTCCGCGACAGCGGCTGTGCCGAATTCCGGATTGACTTCGATTTCGGTAGAAAGACCATCACTGAAACTCACGTTGAAAAGGAACGCATTCAATGTGACGAAGCTGTCTACTCGCCGGTCAAACATGAGACGATCGCCGGTTCCAGCGTACTGCATACCCGTGAAGGTCGTCGGGTCGGACGACGTGATGATATCCGGGTCAATGAAGATGGTCCCAGAGTAAGGCTGCGACAGGATTTCGTGGCAAAGGCCGCAGATCAATAAAGAATTCAAAGCTGTGATGCCAAGACACCTGCTCACGATGAAGCTCTCGGTTGATTCGGAGAACACCAATACCTGGCCATTGTGCGCAGGCGCCACTTGCTTCGCAACTGCTCCGGTTTGCGACCACTTACTTCTGCGAACCTGCAAGTGACCGAAGAGCATTTCGCGCAGGCGACGCAAAAAGCGGCGCAGCAAGCGTCCGCCACGCCCCGCAACGAGTCGCAATCGACCGCGCCCCAAAACACACAAAGCCCGGTTTTTCCGGGCCTTGCGAGCACATGCGACCTAGTGAACACTTGTTCAATGGGCGGCACAGGACTCGAACCTGTGACTTCCACCGTGTGAGGATGGCGCTCTAACCAACTGAGCTAGCCGCCCGAAGCCATTGATTTTATCGGCCGCTTGCGTCAATCGCAACTCAGCGGCAGACACGGCGAAACGCCGGCTCGGCACAGGACAGGACGGCGGAACGCGAAGCCGCCGTGCACCGTAGTACCTATGGCGATCAATGGTCCGCATGGCCCAACGCGATTGGGCGGATGCCTGTGGCGGACTCCGCTGCTCTTGCGAATCGCCAGCAGCGCTCCGCCGGCGCACGGCCGGTGCCGACGCCTGGATGTTTGTTCTGACGCCCGCGGGTGCGCAAGGTCGAGTCACGACCTTCAAGTTCTGAATTCTTGAAAAAACGCTTGACCGGATACCCCCCCTTCTGTCATATTGCCAAAGTTCACCTCCCTTCTAAGCGGAACGCTGAGTCAGCTGCTGACGAACTTGCAGACAGCTCGGTAGTGTCTGGCCCGACGCTCGGGACGACTCGGCACCCCTCTCGCACTCGTTCGCTATTTCTCTTATCGCGATTGCATCCGTGTCTGTCTCGTTCTGGAGACGTTTGCGCCGTCACCCGCGCACTCTGCAGTCGGCAGGTCAAATTCTTTCGCGCGTTGGAGGGCAACGTCGTCGTTGCCGTCTGGGGCAAGCCCGCGAAGAGCAAACGGAACCTCGAACGAGGAGCACGGGAACATGAAACCGGTACAGAGAATCTTCATTGCGCTTGCGGTAGTTCTGGCAGCGTCATCCAGCGCGTTTTCAGCGGACTGGACGATGACCGACCTGGGCACGTTGCCAAGTCCGGTTGACTACCAGAGCTATGGCGTCGGCATCAACAACCTGGGCCAGGTCGTGGGAGGGTCACGTAGCCAGCCGGCGCCGATCGAGGCAATTCAGGAACGTCCTGTGTTATTTGACGGTGGCGCAGTTGTCGATCTGGGTTCGCTCGGAGGATCCAAAGCCGGCCACTTACAGGAGACTGAGCCTGGCGCAATTGACATCAACAACAATGGAGTGATTGTCGGCAATTCAATTACCTCCGAGGGCTATGGGCATGCCTTTTCCTACGCAAACGGGGTAATGACCGATTTGGGCACTCTCGGCGGACTAAGAAGCCATGCCTCGGCCATTAATGACAGTGGCGTGATCGTCGGGGGTGCCGACACGCCCGCCAGCGGCCAGCACGCTTTCGTGTACAGCAACGGCACGATGACCGACATCGGAGGCGGGAACGCCATGGGAATCAACGAATCGGGACAGGTAGTTGGGATCGCGGCAAGTTTCACAGGCTTTCTCTACAGCGACGGTGTCATGCAAACGCTGCCAGACGGTATTCCGTACGCGATCAACGATCACGGACTGATCGTGGGAAACACGGCGGGCCCAACGTTTGAAGACGTCAAAGCCGCCTATTATGAAAATGGCGGTTGGCATAGCATCGGCACGCTTGGTGGAATCGGAAGCGGCGCCACGTCGGTAAACAACCGTGACCAGATCGTCGGATATTACTCCGGTGATGCTGGAAGGGCTACTGGAGGCTTTTTCTACAGTAATGGCCTCATGCAAGACATCAGCTCCTTCGTCGACCCCGCGGCAGGTTGGAGTCTGCTTCAGGGGATTGCGATTAACGACCAAGGTCAAATTGCCGGCTATGGGAGAGTCGACGGCACATCCCACGCCTTCCTGCTGACGCCGACGATGTCCACTTTCGAGCTCGACGCCACGTACACCGAATCGGGCGCTCACCGAAGCGATCGCCGGCGGGCCGCCGGTCGACGTGTCGGTCAAGTTGCTGATGGAAGGGATCGCCGGCAGCCCGGGGACGTTTCGGGCCGAGGACGTCGTTTCGGCCATGGTGAAACTGGGAGACGGCGATTGGATCACCGTGGACGTCAGCAGCTTGAACCTGGTGCTGGGGCCCGGCGGCGTCGAGCGACATCCAGTCGCTGAGCTACGCGATCGACGACCTGGTCACGACCGATGGCGAGCACCTCATGCTGCAAAGCGACGCTTCGCAGCTTTCCCTCGACGGCGTCGATCCCACCGTCGGGCTCGCCGTTCAGCTATCTCTATCCCGACGCCGCGCAAAGCCTGTCGCTGGTCCCCGAACCGTCGAGCCTGCTGCTGGCCGCCCTGGCGGCCGCGGGCCTGGCGGCCGCCCGGCGGCGGACGGCACGGCGTTGCCCCGTCGGTCAGAGAGGGGGACGGTGGGACGGTCCCATTTTGCTCCGCAGACTCCGCAAAACTGGGACAGTTCCCGGCGGTTTTGAAATTGCTTCCTCGCCTGCTAGCAGCGCAGCGCAGGCACCGCTGGCGAGGAGGCCGCTGGCTGCGGCCGCCATCCGCTCCCGTTCCAATTGATAGAATCGGAACAGTTTCACTTTTCCGGCCCGGCTGCCGAAGATTACTTGCGCCTATTCATTCCGCCCGTTCTGGGATCCACCGCTCGCGTGGGAGGAGTCTCGTCGATGATGATCACGATCCGCAAATCACATGTGTGGGCTGCGTTGGCCGCGGCCCTGTTGGCCGGCCGCAGTTCGTTGGCCGCGACGCCGTCGGCCAAAGACGCGCTGTCGCTTCAGCCGGTGCAAAAGGACGTCGAAGTCGAGCATCCCCAGGCCAGCGAGCTCGACAAGTGCACGATCAAGGCCGAGGGCAAACGCGGCTGGGTCGTGCGCGACCCCTCGGGCCAGATTCTGCGGACCTTCAGCGACACCAACGGCGACAACGTCGTCGACCAGTGGTCCTACTACAAGGACGGCGTCGAGGTGTATCGCGACATCGATGCGAACTTCAATCGCAAGGCCGACCAGTGCCGCTGGCTCAATACCGGCGGATCGCGGTGGGGCGTGGATCGCAACGAAGACGGCACGATCGACTACTGGAAGAGCATCTCGCCCGAGGAAGTCACGGCCGAGCTGGTGGCCGCCATTCGCGACCGCGACGGCGAGCGCTTCGAGCGAATCCTGCTCAGCGCCACCGAGCTGAAAGACCTGGGCGTCGGCAAGACGAAAGCCGAACAGCTCCGCAAGAAAACCAAAATTGCCGCCGCCGGCTTCGCCAAGATGGCCGCCGGCCAGTCGCTGGTGACGGGCGACTCGAAATGGGTCTCCTTCGGCGGCATGCAGCCCGGCCTGGTCCCCGCCGGCACCGACGACTCGACCGCCGACGTGGTGGTCTACGAGAACGTGATGGCGATGGTCGAAACCGCGGGCAAGGCGCAACCCCTGTCCGTCGGCGCGATGGTCAAGGTGGGCGACACCTGGCGGCTGATCGACTTGCCGAACCTGTCGGAAGCCTCGAGCGAGCCGTTCTTCTTCCCCATGCCCCGGCCTGAGCGGCCCGATGGAGGAACCGTGGCCGGACAGCCCTCGGAGCGAATGCGCGAGCTGATGGAGGAGTTGCAAAAGCTTCCGGATCTGGCCAGCAGCACCGCGGCCGAGCACGAGCGGCGCACCGAGCTCTTGAAGCAGATCGCCGAAGAGGACGCCGAAAACCGGGGTCAATGGTATCGCCAGGTCGCCGACACGCTCGGCGCCGCGGTGCAGGCCGGCGGCTACGAGGACGGCATCGGCAAACTACACGAACTCTACGAGTCTCTATCCAAAGATCCCAAAGACGACGAGCTGGCCACCTATTTCGAGTGGCGCTGGATGACCGCCCAGCATGGCCACCAGTTGGCTCAGCCAAATCTTCCCTTTCCCAAGATCCAGGCCGATTGGATTACCGATCTGACCGCCTTCGTCGACAAGGCCAAGAAGCAACCGCTGGCGGCCGAGGCCCTGATGGAGCTGGCCATTGCCGAGGAGTTCAACGGCGACGAACAAAAGGCTCTCGGCTGGTATGACAAGCTGGTGACCGAATACCACGACTCGCCGCTCTACCCCAAGGCGCTGGGAGCCAAAACTCGGCTCGAATCGCCCGGCAAGTCCATCTCGCTCAAAGGCAAGATGATCAACGGCGGCCAGATGTTCGACCTGGCCCGGATGAACGGCAAGGCCGTGCTGATTCAATACTGGGCCACTTGGAGCGACCTGTCAAAGGCCGACATGCCGCTGCTCAAGGAGCTCCGCGGCAAGTACAAGGACCTTGAGGTCGTGGGCGTGTGCCTCGACAACGACCCCCAGGACATGATCGCCTTTCTCAAGGAAAATGACCCCCGCTGGCCGCAACTCTACGAAGAGGGGGGGCTGGAAGGAAGCCGCTACGCCACCGAGCTGGGCATTCAGATCGTGCCCACCATGATCCTCGTCGACAAGCAGGGAAAGGTCGTGAACCGGAACATTCGGGCCGACGAATTGGAGACGGAGCTACAGCGGATCCTGAAATAAAGGATCGCTCTCGCGGCCACGTGGGCCGAAAATCAGCAGCCCGGAAAAAAAGAACGCCGCGCTTTTGCGCGGCATTTCTTTTTGTTTCGATCGCCTCAAAGCCGGCAAGTCGCGCCTACCAGCTCCAGTGCTTGTTTCGACGCCGGTGGACGCCGCCGACGCCTCCACCTCCGCCGCTGGACTTCTTCGCGTGGCGTGCCGAGCGGCTGGCACGCGGCGGGCGCAAACGAGACTCCGGTGCACGTCGGCTGCGTTGTTGGGGATGATCCTGATCCCCGCTTTGTTCATCAGGCATTGGCGAGCTCCTAACAAGTTGGTGAAAAACTGGGAGTTCTGGACACGTCGCGGACCCTAATTGGCAATCGGCATGCCAGGGCCGGTTGGCCCGCTCATTTCTCGTCCCAGGGTGGCCCGCTCGCCGGCAGTCGGCTGCGTCCGATTGCCTATATTGCAACGACTTAGACCATTGCACGGGGTGGAGTGACCCGCCGGCGAGTTTGTCGGCGAATCGTGTCCAGGACGCTCCGCGATCCAGATTTGAGATCACTGAACTGGTGAGGTTTCACCAATTTGGTGAAAGTACGAACGGACCCCGATCGCCCCCCTCAGCCGCCTGATAGCTGGGCGCACACCCCCCCAATCCCGCGCATTGGTCGCGCGGACTTGAGGCAAAATTTGAATTTGTTGCAAAACACCAGCGGCCCGCCGTCCCGTTCAGTGCCGGAATGGGGGCTGCCAGACGTTTTGATTTTTGCCGCTTAAAGCGTTATTTCATCAGCGTTTACCATCATGGATGCAGCGTTTCCACCCTCGCCGTGCCAGGCCGTGGCACGCAAGTCGCTTCTGCACGCCCCGCCGCAAGCCACGACTCAGGATGACGAGTGTGCTTGCATCGGCGCAGGGGGTTGTCTAGCGAAGGGATTCGAGGAGACATAAGCGAATGGCATACCTAGAAGCTTCCATGCTGGGATGGTGCCTGGGACTGATCCAAATCATTGGCCTGCTGAGTGCCTGGCTGGCCCGGCTGAATGAAGGATCATCGCGGCAGGCCTGGTGTCACTGGCTGTTCGTCGCCTGCCTGGCCGTCATGGGGATGGCCACCATGGCCTTCGTAGCGGTGGGGGCCCGTCATTGGCTGGCCTCCGGCGCGACGCTATCGGTGATGGTGCTAGCAGCAGTCTGGGATTTTCGTGCACATCGCGGTGCTGAAGGGGTCTAGCAGCCGGTTGAAGAGAATTCGACAGGTTGCCTGCGTCGCACGGTCCGGTCGCTCGGCTGCTGTCAGCGGTCCGACGACCGCGTGCTGGCATTTCTTCCCGCAAAAACCGGTAGAACCGGAAAAAAGCTCCCCTGCGGCATAACCGGCAACCGACACCTATAGACGGGTGTATCGGCCGGCGGCCTGACGGGTCGCCCGCTCTGCGCACTCGAGACCGCGGAAATCAAATCACCTGGGCACCCGCTGCCCAACATCGGATGCAATCGCATTCATTCAGGAGGGGGGGACATGCGACGTATTTTCTTGACCTTGGCGATCGCGTCTGTCGCCGCAGCGCCGGCCGTGGCGCTGGCGGGCGACCGTGAAGACCAGGCCGCTGCCCAGCAGATCGCCACGATCCTGCGCGACAGTGGCGAAATGAAGGACTACAGCGTCGGCGTGAAGTACAGCGAGGGGACCGTCTGGCTCTCCGGCCGCGTGGCCAACAACCAGCAAATGCAGGCGGCCCTGGGGGTCATCAGCGACATCGAGGGGATCCAGCAAATCGTCAATAACCTGACCGTTTCCGCCGGACGGTCCAAGCCGGCGCGGCCCCCAGCCGCCAAACCCACCATGCGGCGGGTTTCAGCCGAAATGAGCGTCCCTCCGGCAAACGAAGAGGTCTACGAGCCGTCGATGGCTGACAGCACGGCCGCTGGGGTAAACCGTCAGGATGGCCAGGTCGCTCCGGCCGGTTACCGTCACCTGGCACGCAAGGCTGCTCGGCACGCCTGTCCGCCCACGATGTACGCCGGAGGCGGGCCCGGGGCCAATCCGCCGGCCTACGACCAGCCTCACATGCCCAACTACGCGTGGCCCAGCTACGCGGCGTATCCCAACTACGCGGCCTTGACCTATCCGCAACAGTACTCGCCCACAGCCTGGCCGTTTATCGGCCCGTTCTATCCCTATCCGCAGGTGCCCTTGGGGTGGCGCAAAGTGGCTTTGGAGTGGGATGACGGCTGGTGGTTCCTCGATTTCTACGATCGCAGTCACCACTAGCAGGCCGCTTGCAGATCGCACGGTCGATCGAGCAACGTCGCGAGTCCCGCCGGGTAGCGTGCCCGCGCGGGACTCGCCTTTTTCACGTCGCTGCTGGCGCAGGCACTCGTGGCACACGCCTCGCGGGCCCGGCCCGCAATCCCGTTTTTTCCGCAGAACCGGAAAAATCCGCAAGTTCGCTGCAATCCCACTCGATAACTAGGGCTAACGCCGGCTCCCGCTGGGCACCGGCGCGTCATGGGTCCGAACGGCCCGCAAAGCAATCGCCTCCGGGGTGACACCTCGACGGCACACACATCGGGTGTGAGGAATCGGTCATGCCAACGAAGAACTCCCGCGGAACTGCCATCATCCTCTTGGGCCTCACGCTGCTGGCCGTCAGCGGTTGCGGCGGCGTGGCCGGCCCGAATCTGGGTGTCTTCGGCGTACCGATTCCGGTGAGCCCCTACTTTCAGGACAAGAAGGAAGACGAATGGTGGGTCAAGGAGCGCTACGAGCGGGTCCCCATTCTCGGGCCGCTTACGTCCGACGGGCCGGTGCAAGCACTCGATGAGCCGAGCGACGACGAAGTGATGCGGGCCTTGGAACGGGCCCATCCGCTCGAGGGCGGCCTGCCCGTCATGCACACCGTGCAGCGCAACAACGTGCGCATCGTGAAGCAAAAGATTGCCGACTACGTTGATCCGCCGCGGTTCTACCCGCTGGTTGGTCCGGCCCAACACCACCACGCGCACTACAAGTGCACCGTCTACTACACCGAAGTCACGCGCGTCGGCTGGCCGTTGCCGTACACCACGCGCAACGAAGACGCCCGCGAAGTGATCTACGTCGACCACAACCACTTGCACATGGTGGGCAACGTCGAAACCGACTCGCCGGACTTTTGATCGCGCGATTACGACAGGTTCAGCCGTGGGGCGAGCGTCAGGCTCGCCGTGGGCTGCCAGCGAGGCTAGCACGCAGACGCCAACGTCACCCTCTGGTAACCATTCCAGAGCGGTTTGGCGTGCGTAACCTCGTTAAACCACGCAAGCGGTCTTGCGGCGGCTCTGTGGCCGCGGATACGATTCCCCACCCAAAAAATGGGGGAATTGTCCCACGTGAGTAGCGGCCGCTCGTCATGCGACTCGTCCTCTACAGGCTGGCGTTCGCGCTGGCGTCGATCGGATTGGCAGCCAGCGGCGCACAAGCCGATCCGGCAGACGAGGCTTTCGTGCGAGCCGCGGAGCACTATCGCAACCAGCGCTGGCAGCAGGCCGCCGACGCTCTGGGCCAGTGGCTCGGCACTTATCCCGAACACGGCCGCGCCGCCGACGCGCGGTTTTATTACGGCGAGGCGCTTGTGCAACTCGGACGCTGGCAGGAAGCACGACCGCAGTTCACGCTGGTTCTCCAGCACGATCCGGCCGGCAAGCACGCGCCGGCCGCCGGGTTTCGCGCCGGCGAATCCGCCTACATGACCGGCGACGACGCCTCCGCCGAGCGAGACCTGACAACGTTTCGCGACGGCTACCCCGACGATCCCTTGAATGCCTATGCGCTTCCCTACCTGGCAAGCCTCGCCATGCAGGATCACGACGCGGCCGCCGCCGAAGAGCTGTTTGCCCAATCACTCGAGCGCTATCCCACAGGCCCGCTGGCCGTCGAATCGCGGTTTGGACTGGCGCAGGCCCAGCATCAGCTCGGCCAGCTCGAACAAGCCGCCGCGGGCTATCGGGCCGTCAGCCAGACCGAAACTCCGCTGGCCGAACAGGCGCTGGTGCAACTCGGCGCCGTAAAAAACGCCCAGGGGGAATACGAGTCGGCCCTCGAGGCGTTCGATGAATTCACCCGTCGTTTTGCCGACAGTCCGCTGAGCGACAAAACCGGCCTGGGCCGCGGCTTTGCCCTCTACAAACTGGGACGCCCGGCCGCGGCCGCCGAAGTGCTGGCCCCCTTGTCGACCCGCCCCACGCCAGGCGTCGACGCCTCTTACTGGCTGGCCATGTCGCAGCGCGCTCGGCCAGGCTGACGACGCGGCAGCCACGCTCGCCGGAGTCCACGCCCGCGACGACCATCCGCTGGCGCCGGCCATCGAGTTCGAGCTGGGCGACACGCTCTTGCGCAGCGGCAAACTCGACGCGGCAGCCACGCATTTCGATCGCGTGCTCGAGCACTACGCCGGCTCGGCCTGGGCCGACGACAGCCTGCTCGGAAAGATTCGCCTCGCCCACGACCAGCAGGATCACGACGCCTGCCGGCGCCTGTCCGACGAGCTCCTCCGCCGTTTCACCGACAGTCCGCTGGTGCCGCAGGCGACGCTGGCCAAAGGACAAGCCCTCGCCGCACTGGACAAGCCGGCCGAGGCCATCGCCGTGCTCACGCCGCTCGTGGAGAAGCAATCCTCGGCGCCGGATCCCGCCGATCACCAGGTCGCCAGCCGCGCGCAACCGCGCTGGCCATCTGCCACGCCCGGCAGGGCGATTTTGACGAAGCCCGCCGGTTGCTCCAGACGCTCGGCCAGGAGCCGTCGTCGGGGCCGCTACTGGCCGACGCCACGTATCGCGTGGCCGAAGCCGCCCAAGCCGCCGGCAACGCCGCGTTGGCCCAACAGCTCTTCGCCAGCATCAGCGGCAGCCAGGCTTCCGCCGAGATCGCCCGCCGCGCCCAGTCCAGCCTCGCCTGGAATCACTTCCAAGCCCAACGCTGGGCCGACGCCGCCAGTGCGTTCGAACAATTGCTCGCCGAGAAGCCCGACGACCCGCTGGCGTCCGAAGCGGCCCTGATGCGCGGCCGGGCACTGGAACACCTCGCACAGTTCGACGCGGCCGAGGCCATGTACGCGCTCATCGTCGATCGCTACGCCCGCGGCCCCCGCGCCGCCGAAGCCCTGTGGTGTTCCGCCCGGTTGCAGGAACAATTAAACCATCCACAAGAAGCCCGGCGCGGTACGCGGCGCTCGTTGAAAACCACGCCGATTTTGCCGATCTCGACGCCGCGCTCGCGCGCTACGGCTGGCTGGTGCGCGAAACCGATCCGGCCCTCTCCGACGCGTTGTTCGAGCGGCTGCGAACCGAGTATCCGCAAAGCCGCTTCGTCCCGGAGGCCACGCTGCGTCTTGCCGAGCGCGCGCTCGATGCCGAAAACCTCGACTCGGCCGAGCGGCTCCTCTCGCAGCTCGCCACGGCGGACCTGCCCGCCGAATTGCAACCGCAGGCCCTGTATCTGTCGGGTCGCTTGAAACTGGCCCAGAGCCAGTGGGCGGCTGCCCGCGAGAGCCTCGAGAAGCTACTGGCCGACGATCCCGGCGGCGAGCTGGCGTTGCCGGCACAATACCTTTTGGCCGAAGCCTGCGACCGCCAGGGGGATGACGAACAGGCAGTGCGGCTGTACGAGGAGCTGGCCAACGAGACGCGCGATCGAACGGACGACTGGCTGGCCACCGCCGAGCTGCATCGGGCGCAGGCTCTCGCGCAATTGCGCCGCTGGGACGAAGCCGCCCAGGTGGCCCGCGGCATCGCCGAGCGTTTCGCCGGCTTCGACCGGCAGTACGAGGCCGACTACGTCATCGGCCGGGCGTACGCGGCCCAAGCCGATTTTAATTCTGCCCGGCAGTGGTACGCCCAGGCGATCGATGCCCCCGGCGGCGCGGCGTCGGAAACCGGGGCCATGGCCCGCTGGATGACCGGCGAAAGTTACTTCTACCAGAAAAACTACGCCGCGGCGCTGGCCGCATACTTGCAGGTCGACGATCGCTATCCGCGCTGGCACGCGGCGGCATTGCTGCAAGCCGGCAAGGCTCAAGAGGCCCTGGGACATTGGCAGCCGGCCGCCGAACTGTATGCACAACTGTTGGATCGCTACCCCGACGGCGAGCTGAGCGCCGAAGCGGCGAGCCGACTCGCAGCCGCGCGGCAACGGGCCGCCAGTCCGCCGGCCGCTACGAAACAAAAATGACCAACCGCGAGCCTTCGAGGCCCCGTGAACCAGGAAGGGACGCCATGTCCACGACAACGACTTTTCAACGAATCGCGATGCTCGCCGTCTTCGCTGCGCTTTTGACCGGCGCCGCCGCCATGGCCCAGGAAGCCGCCAGCGGTGCCCCGGCCGCGGCGAATTCGCTGGCCGCCGCGGGCACCGGCGCCGCGACCACGAGCTACAAGAGCATGTTCGAGATCCTCCGCAGCGGCGGCGTGATGATGATTCCGCTGTTGGTCTGCTCGTTCATCACCTTGGTGTTTCTGTTCGAGCGGGCGATCAGCCTCCGCCGCGGGCGCGTGATTCCGCGGCCGTTCGTCAAACGGTTTCTGCACCAGGTGCGCGAGGGAAAGCTCGACCGCGACGGGGCGCTGGCCTTGTGCGACGAAAGCGCCAGCCCGATCGCCGGCGTGTTTGCCGCGGTGGTGAAGAAGTGGGGCCGCCCTTCGGTCGAAATCGAACAGACGATCATCGACGCCGAAGATCGCGTCACCCCCGGCTTGCGACGTTACCTGCGGTTGTTCAGCGCCGTGGCCACGATCAGCCCGCTGCTGGGCCTGCTCGGCACGGTCGTGGGCATGATCCGCCTGTTCGACGCCATTTCCGACGCCGACGCCATGGGCCGCACCGAGCTGCTGGCCGCCGGCATTAGCGAGGCCCTGTTGACCACGGCGGCCGGCCTGCTGTTGGCCATTCCCGCGCTCTGTTTTCACTTGTACTTCCTGGGCCGCGTCGAGCGGCTGCTGATCGGCATCGACGATTTGGCCCAGGAGCTGGCCGGGCTCGTTTCGGCCGAAGCCCTGAGCGACGACCGCCGATCGCGCGCCAAGGGCCGATCGGCGGCCTGAGGCGGACCTTTGGCTGCCACCCGACACGACACGATCACCCGATAATTCCTTCGCCCGAGTTGCGAGACAGAAACCATGCCGGTTCGAAGCCAGGTCGAAGAGATGCCGTCGGTCAACCTGACGTCGATGATCGACGTCTTGTTTCTGTTGATCATCTTCTTCGTCGTGGGCACCAAGTTCATCGAGGCCGAACGGCAGATCGAGCTGAAGCTGCCGCAAGTCGCCCCGAACGAGGCCCTCTCGGCCGCCCCGGAAAAGAAAGTCATCAACGTCTACCGCGATGGCCAGATCACGCTCGACCGCCAGAACGTCTCGCTCGAGGAACTGCACACCCGGCTGGCCGACGCCCACGGCCAGTACCATGCCCTGGGCGTGCTGGTGCGCGGCGACGGCACCGCTCCGTTCGAGCGCGTGGCCAACGTCCTGAACGTCTGCAAACAGGCCGGCATCGGCGACCTGGCCATCTCGGTCGAAATCGCCGACGCGAACACCAACCATGCACGCCGCTAACTTCATCCTGCTTGCCGTCTGGTGGGACGCCCAGCTCGTGCGCTGGGTTGTCTGGGTCGGTCTCGTGCTGGTCACCGTGGTCCTGTTGCTGTTGATCCGCACGCGCTGGGGCCAGCAGCCGCTGGCCAAGTGCGTCGTGCTGTCGCTGTTGGCCCACCTGCTGCTGGCGATTTACATGACCACCGTGAACATCGTCACGGCCACCAGCGACTCGCCCCCGGGCGAAGGCGTCCACGTGGCGATCGTCAATGGCCCGGCGCCCGAGACGGTCGACGAATCGCTCGCGCCGGAGGCGTGGAACGCGATCGCCCCCGGCGACGAAATGCCGATCGACGCGGCCGATCTGGCGCCGATCCCGGCGGCTCCGGCGCTGGAGCCAGTCGCCGAACCGGAGCGTGAGCTACCCGCCGATACCGCGTCGACAGATGCCGACAGCTTGCCCGACGTGTCGCCCAGTGAAGAGGCCCCCGCGCCCGAGCTGTTGGACCGCGACGAGCCGGTCGTCCAACCCGCCGCCCAGCTTCCGGATGCCGCCGAGTTGCCCAGCGAAGAGCCCGAAAGTACCGACCTGGTCCCTCCGCCCCCACAGCCCACCGAGCCGGTCGATTCGCCCGACGGGCCCCAGCCCGATGCCACCGACGCGGCCCCAGCCGGCGACGCATCGAAACCATCAAGCGGCCAGCAGTCCGACGGCGCCGACCTGAACACCGGATCAAACGCCCCGGCCCGGCCGCTGCCAAAAATCTACCAGGCCCGCGCGGGCAACCACCTGCAAGGCCAGCCGGCCAACGGCGCCACGCGCGAGACCGAAGCCGCGGTGAACGCCGCCCTGCACTGGCTGGTGGCCACGCAAAGCGGCGACGGCCGCTGGGATCCGCGCGCCTTCAACGGCGGCAGCGCAGTGGCCGCCGACGGCGAAGACCGCCAAGGCGCAGGCGCCCACGCCGATACCGGCATCACCGGGCTGGCCCTGCTGGCCTTTCTGGCTGCCGGCCACACGCACCTGGACGGCGAACATCGCGACACCGTGCGCCGCGGCCTGGAGTTCCTGCTCGTCTCGCAGGACGCCACCGGCAATCTCGGGGCCACCAACAATCTCTACGAGCGGATGTACTGCCACGCGATGGCCGCTTGCGCGTTGAGCGAAGCCTACGCCATGACCGGCGACGGGCGGCTGCTGGCCGCGGTACGGGCGGCGATCCAATACACCGTTCGCACCCAGGACCGCAGCGGCAGTTGGCGCTACCAGGTCGGCCAGCCCGGCGACACCAGCCAGCTCGGTTGGCAACTCATGGCGCTGAAGAGCGCGGAAATCGGCGGGCTGGCCATGCCCGCGACAACACGATTGGGAATCGAGCGATTCCTGACCAGCGTCGCATCGGGTCGTCGCGGCGGGCTGGCCTGTTATCAACCGACCCGCCCGATCGCCACCCGCTCGATGACCGCCGAGGCGTTGGCCTGCCGCCAGTTCCTGGGCCGCGTCGACGGCCCCGAGACGATCCGCGAGGCCACCAGTTTTCTGCTCGAAGAACCGCCCGGCGTCGGGCAGGTCAATCACTACTACTGGTATTACGGGACGCTGGCCCTGCACCAGGCCCAGGGAGACGCCTGGCAGCGCTGGAACACGGCCCTGCAGCGGACCCTGCTGGCGGCGCAGCGCGTCGACGGCGCGTGGGCCGGCAGTTGGGACCCGGACCCTGTCTGGGGGCGATGTGGCGGCCGCGTCTACAGCACGTCGCTGTGCGCGCTGTGCCTGGAGGTGTACTACCGCTATCTGCCGCTGGTCACCGAAACGGCCGCTCGCCAGGCACCGGCCAGGTAACCGGCGGTGCGGCCCGCCGGCGGGCTCTTTCGCCCTGAAATCTGGGCGGCTGGCAGCGAGCGGCCGGTTTGACACGGCTTTTGGCCGCGGTAAAATTGATGGTACGGTTGGTTCACCGCATCTGCGTCCGGACGCTGCGCTGAAACTGACACGAAGCTTCCAACCGTCACCGTGACCCTCCAGCTTCGGTCGTTTACATTTTCACATGCAGGGCGTATCTATGTTCGGAATTGGCACCACCGAGTTGTTGATCGTGGGCTTCATCGTGCTGATCCTGTTCGGCAGTCGGCTGCCGGGCGTGATGCGATCGCTCGGGCAGGGCGTGGTGGAGTTCAAAAAGGGCGTGCAAGGCATCGACGAAGAGAAGGACGAGAAGCGCGAGAGCTCGGAAAAAGAAAAGGCCGAACAGCGCTAACGTTTCGTCCGTGTCACGCCGGCGTCAGCGACGTTCGAGCGCAATGGCGAATCCGCAGCGCTCGTTCGTCGCTCGTTCGCCTTGGTCATCATGAGGGAGGTCGTACCATGGGTTTCGGGATTGGCCCGACAGAAATACTGATTCTGCTGGTCCTCGGCGTGTTGCTGTTCGGCAAGAATCTGCCGAACGTGGGGCGCCAGTTGGGCAAGAGCCTGATGGAGTTCAAAAAGGGGCTCAGCGACATCCAGAGCGAAGTGAACGCGGCCGCCTTCACCGACTCGTCCTCGACGTCCCGCCCCGCCCAGCGCGTACGTGGCCGACGACTACGACGAGCCGACCGCGCCGAAGTTCGAGCCCCCCACGCAAGAGCCCATCGAAACCGCGCCGCCGCCACAAAGCTCCTCGGCCTAGTCCCAAAGCCCAAGCCCCGGACCGAATTGACAGCGAACTCAGGGCACCTAAAATACTCTATTCTTCCGGGGGCGGTGGCCCCCTGTTGCCCGGTGCATAGCTCAGTTGGTTAGAGCGCGTCCCTGATAAGGACGAGGTCCGAAGTTCGAATCTTCGTGCGCCCATTTCATCATTCTCGGCTGGTACCAGCTTGCCGAATCGCCAAAGATAAGTGACCGGCCGACGCCCCCAACGCCGGCCGAAGCATTGCTGGCCCCAGTACAGGAAGCCTCCGGGGACGTAGCTCAACTGGGAGAGCACCGCCTTTGCAAGGCGGGGGTTGAGGGTTCGAGCCCCTTCGTCTCCACTACTGGTTTCTGACGTTTTCGGCCCAAAGAGCAGGCGGGGTCTAACTTCGCGAAACCGGTGTGTTGAACGTAGTCGTTGTCATCGTGGCGATCGTGCTGGCCGGCTACCTGGCCTTCTCGCCCCGGCTCGCCCGTTCGTCCGCGTGGCGGGCGACGGTCACGCCGCTGGCCTCGATCATGGGCAGCGGCTTTCTGGTCTGCGCCGCCCTGCTGGGCGGCACCGTGGGCGACCTGGCCATCGTCTGCATGGCCGCCCTGTTGGCGCTCGCCTATGCCGTCGGAGCGGCCATCCGCTTCAACATCCGCCACTTCGAGCCGATCGAAAATGCCAATCACGGCCCGGCCCAGACGATCGCTTTGCTGTCGCGGATCGTCTTGGGGGGCGCGTACTTCATCTCCGTCACCTACT
This sequence comes from uncultured Planctomycetota bacterium, assembly GCA_963711515.1. GTDB lineage: Bacteria > Planctomycetota > Planctomycetia > Pirellulales > PALSA-1355 > CAVQEL01. The sequence goes on from CAVQEL010000037.1 coordinate 16,582, forward strand.
ATCTCCAGCTCTTGTCCGCGTTTCTCACCAACGCCTGGGGGATCGAAAACGAAACGGCGCCCGACGTCATGACCAGCGTGCTGCTGATCGGCATCTGCGGCGTCGGCATGTGGCGCGGACTGGGCATGCTGGAGCGCGTCGAAAAGTACACCGTGGCTTTGAATCTGGGGACGATCGCCGCCTTGCTCGTGGCCTTGGCCATCTACAACGGTCAATTAATGGGCCGTGGCGACTGGACGGTTCCGGACATCTCCTCGGCGATCGACTTCCACGACGTGCGCGTGCTGCTGGGGCTGCTGATCGTCGTGCAAGGTTTTGAAACGTCGCGCTATCTCGGCGACGAGCACTCGGCCGACGAGCGGATTGCCACGATGCGCTACGCGCAGCTCCTCTCGTCGGCCATTTACCTGGTCTTCATCGGACTGGTCACCGTGCTGTTCGATGGCCATCTGGACACCAGCGTCACGGCGATCACGAACATGACGCTGCCGGTAGCGATCGTGCTGCCGGTGCTCATCTCGATTGCCGCGATCGGCAGCGAATTCAGCGCCCTCGGTCGCCGACAACGCCGGGGCCGGCGGCCTGATCGAAGACACCACCCAGCACCGCGTGCCGATCCGCTACGCCTATCTCTTCATCCTGATGGTCACGCTGGCGTTGACCTGGGAGACCGACGTCTACGGCATCATCGCCTATGCCTCGCGCGCCTTCGCCTTGTACTATGCGCTGCAATGCGTGGTGGCGTTTCTCGTGGCCCGGCAGCTCAAGGATCTGGCCGGCAGATCGGCCGCGTATGGCGGGTTTCGCCGTGCTGGCCGTCGCCTGTTTCCTCGTGTTCGCGCTGGGACTGCCGTCTGAGTAATGCCCCCTCGGGGGCGGCGATGCTCGCGGTGTGCCACTGCTGGCTTGTCCAGCAGTGTTCGTCGTAGGGGTCTCTTGTCCAGCAGTGTTCGTCGTAGGGGTCTGCACTGCTGGACAAGCCAGCAGTGGCACACAATGGCGAACTGCTGCACGAATTCCGCTTCGAGCGGCAGCCGGATCCCGTTTCGTTGACGTGGCCGTAGCGGGCAACGAAGATGGTCGCACGTTAGCGGCACGCCAACGCGCGGAGTTCCAAGGCGCCATGAACGCAATCTCGCCAGGTTATTGGCTTCGACACGCCGCGGCCGCGGGTCTGGCCCTTTGGCTGGCGTCCGCCGGTAATCCGACGCTCGCGCTGGCAGCAGACGTCCAGAGTCCCGTCGAGCCCGGCCAGACCCTCTCCCGCTTCCAACTCGATGCCGGACTGAAAATCGAGCTCGTGGCCTGCGAGCCGGAGGTGGTCGATCCGATCGCGATCCGCTTCGACGAAGACGGCCGGCTGTGGGTCGTCGAAATGCGCGACTATCCGCATGGCGCGCCCGAGGGCCAGCCGCCCCTGTCGAAGATTCGCGTGCTGTCGGATGCCGACGGCGACGGGCGTTACGAAACGTCACGCGTCTTCGCCGAGGAGCTGCTGTTTCCCACCGGCTTGCAGCCCTGGCAAGGGGGCATCATCGTCACGCTGGCCGGCGAAGTCGCCTACCTGAAAGACACCGACGGCGATGGCCGGGCCGACCTCCACGAAACCTGGTACCGCGGTTTCGCACAGGAGAATCCACAACTCCGGGCCAACCACCCGCGCCTCGGGCTCGACAATCGCGTCTACGTCGCCAACGGACTGCGCGGCGGCACCGTGCACGATCCGCGTCGCGAGGGTCAGGAGCCGATTTCGATCAGCGGCCGCGACTTTCGCTTCGACCCCCGCGGCGGCGACTGCCAGGCGGTCTCCGGCAATGGGCAGTTCGGCCTGACGTTCGACGATTTCGCCAATCGCTTCGTGTGCAGCAACCGGCAGCCGCTGGACCACGTGGTCCTCGAAAACGAGTACCTGGCCCGCAATCCGTTTCTGGCCGTGCCGGCGGTGTTGAATCCCGTGGCCGCCGCCGGCGAGCACTCGCGCGTCTATCCGCTCACCAGCGCCTGGACCACCTCGAACCTGCATGCCGGGCAATTCACGGCCGCTTGCGGCATCGACATTTACCGCGGCACGGCCCTGGGCGATGCCTACCGCGGCAATGCGTTCACCTGCGAGCCGACAGGGAGCCTCGTCCACCGCGAGGTGCTCGAACCCAACGGCGTGACGTTCACGTCGCGCCCGGCCGTCGAGGGGCGCGAGTTTCTGGCTTCGACCGACGCCTGGTTCCGGCCGGTGAACCTGGAGGTCGGCCCCGACGGGGCGCTGTACGTGGTCGACATGTACCGGGCCGTGATCGAACACCCGCAGTTCATGCCCAGCGAGTTGCAACAGCGCCCCGACTTGCGGCTGGGGGACGATCGGGGGCGCATCTATCGCGTCGTGCCGAAAGACTTCCAGCCCGACGGGCGGCCACAACTCTCGAAAGCGTCGACGGAGCAGCTCGTGCAATCGCTCGAGCACCCAAATGCCTGGCAGCGCGAAACCGCCGCCCGGCTGCTGTACCAGCGACAAGACGCCGCCGGGCCGCACCTGGAAAAGCTCGCCTCCGGAAGCAAGAGCCCCGTCGGCAGAATTCAAGCCCTGTGGGCGCTCGAGGGCTTGCAGTCGCTCGGGAAGGAGACCATTGCGGCCGCTCTCGACGATTCCCACCCGCGCGTGCGGGAACAAGCGATCCTGCTCGCCGAAGGACTCCTTGGCGACGACCGCCCGCTGCGCGATCGGGTCGTCCAACTGGCGGCGGACGACGACGCTCGCGTCCGGTTTCGCGCCGCCTTGGCGTTGGGCGGATTGACAACGTCGGAAGTTGTCTCGCCGCTGGCGGCCGCGGCGCTTCGCGGCGCCGGCGATCCCTGGATGCGCCGCGCCGTGGCCACCGCGCTACCGCAGCAGATTGCCCCGCTGTTGCTCGCCATCCTACGCGGCGACGCGATTCGCTCCGGCCGCGACGATGCGGCAACCCGGGCACTCGTCGAAGATCTGGCGGCCGTCGTTGGCGCACGGCAGTCGACGCGAGAGTGCGTTGAGCTCGCCGACTTCGCCTGCGACGCCGCGGCGCCGAACCCGACCATCCGCGACACGGCGCTATTGGGTCTGTGCGAGGGACTCGCTCGCCGCGGCAAGAACCTGGCCGAACTGTTTGGCATGCTGCGCACCGGTCAACCCGAGCGACAATTGCGTGCCAGGTTCAAGCGGGCCGCGGGCGAAGTGCTCGACCCGTCGCTCGACGAAGCCACGCGGAGCCGCCAGCTCGAGTTGCTCCAATATGCCCGCGGCGAACCGATCAGCGCGGCCTGCCTCGACATCATCAGCCACGATCCGTCGCAGGCGCTGCGCATCCTGGCGGCCGAAGCGCTCGCCCCGCAGGCCGACGAAGCAATCGCCCAAACGCTCTTGTCCGGCTATGCCGGGCAAACGCCGGCCGTGCGGCGGGCGATTCACGACGCACTGGCGGTGCAGCCGGCGGCCGCGCAAGCCCTGTTCGAGCGCCGTGCAAAAGGGCACAATCTCGCGGGCCGAGTTGGGGGCCGCGTGCGAAAACCGCCTTCAGCAGCATCGCGACGCGGCGGTGCGCAAGCTGGCCGCCAAAATCCTGGCCACCAGCATTCCGGCTGAGCGAAAGGCCGTGTTGGCGGACTATCGGCAGGCGCTGACCCTCTCGGCCGATCCCGCCGCCGGCAAGCAATTGTTTCGCCAGCATTGCGCCACCTGCCACCACGTCGGCGACGTGGGGGTCGACGTCGCGCCCGACATTTCCGATTCGCGAGTGAAAACGCCCGAGCAGTTGCTCACCGACATCCTGAACCCCAACCAGGCGATCGACAACAACTACGTCAGCTACACCGTGGCCACCGCCGACGGCAACGTGCACACCGGCATCATCGCCGCTGAAACGGCCGCCTCGCTCACGCTCCGCCAGCCCGAGAACAAGACGCTCACCCTGCTGCGGGCCGACATCGAGGCCATTCGCTCCAGCGGCGTGTCGCTGATGCCCGAGGGATTTGAAAAGCACCTTTCGCATCAGCAAATGGCCGATCTGATCGCGTTTGTGAAGAATTGGCGTTATCTCGACCAGCCGATTCCCGCTAGAATCGCGCCCGGTGAATCGAAATGACCGAGCGGCCCGACAGCACGACACGAACGCGGCTCACACGGCGCCAGTTTGCGGCCGCCTCGCTGGCAGCGGCGTACGGCACCACGTCGGCACTGGCCCAGCCGTTGCCCAAGGCAGGCGGCGTGCCCTGGCTCTCCGAGGTGCAACGCCCGCCGGCCCACTTGCCCGCCGACGCGCCCCAGTTGCTGCCGCTGCTGGTCGATCCCGATCGCAATCCGATCAAGACCCGGGAGCATTGGGAAAAGGAGCGGGATTATCTGCGCCGCCAGTGGCGCGATTTGATCGGCGCCCTGGAGCTGCGGTCGCTGCGCCGTCCGCCGGACTATGAAATTCGGGAGTCGGACCAGACCGATGGCGTCATTCGCCGGCGCATTCGCTACGAAGCCGAACGCCACCAGCCGACCGAAGCCTATCTGCTCATGCCGCTGGAGGTCGACCGCAAGCTGCCCGGCGTCGTCGTGCTGCATTCGACGGTCGACTACACGATTCGCCAGGGAGCCGGGCTCGAAGGCCCGCCCGAGGCCGCCTGGGGCCTGAAGCTGGCACAGCGCGGCATGGTCACGATTTGCCCACAATGCTTTTTGTGGGACAAATCACCGGTCAACTACAAACGCCAGGTCGCAGAGCACGAGCGGCTCCATCCGCTGTCGCGCGGCATCGCCAAAATGTTGTACGACGCTCAGCGGGCCGTCGATCTGCTGGCCACCTTGAACGAGGTCGACCCGAAACGGATCGGCGCCGCCGGCCACTCGCTGGGGGGCAAAGAGACGCTGTACCTGGCGGCGTTCGACGAGCGCATTCGCGCGGCGGTGAGCAGCGAAGGCGGAATCGGCACCCGGTTTTCCAATTGGGACGCTCCCTGGTACTGGGGCGACGACGAGTTCTTCGGACGCGAGCATCACGAACTGTTGGCCATCATCGCCCCGCGGGCCTTCCTGCTCATCGGCGGCGAGTCGGCCGACGGAGACCGCAGTTGGCCGTTCATCGAGTCCGTGCTGCCGGTCTATCGCTTCTTCGGCGAGCCGCGCCGCGTGGGCCTCTACAATCATCGCCAGGGACACACCATTCCGCCGCTGGCCGAGCAGCGCGTCTACGAGTGGCTGGAAGCGTACCTATAACGCAGCTAGGCTGCCTGAGAGTCGTCTTCCGCCTCGTCGGCATCTTCCTCGACCCACACGTCGCGGCGCACGCGATCGGCCAGCTCGCCGTCAAACTCTTCCGCCGACCACCGCACGCGCTCGGTCCGCGCCACGACGCGACGACGCGGCTTGCGAACGGGCGGCGGATGGCGCGGGCACTGGCATGGGAGTGGGCGCCGGCAATGCCAAGGGGACGGGCTTCGGCGGCGGCGGCGAATACAACGGCTCGACTTGCTCGGCCACCGGCTCCAAGACGGGTTCCGCTGCGGGCGGCAGCTCTTCGTCGGCTTCCGCGACCACCGGCTCCGGCTCTTCCTGCGGCGTGTCATCTTCGACCGGCGTGTTCCCCTGCGTGTGATCGGGCAACCGACGCACTTCGGCTTTAAGCTTGCGAAACAGCCGGGCAATGTGCTCGTGGCAGGTGAAGACCAGCACCTGGTGCCCCTGCCGGGCAAAGTCGCGCAGCACCAGCGCCGCCGCTCGCGCCGCGCCACGTCGAAGTTCACCAGCACGTCGTCCAGCACCAGCGGCAGCGCCACGCCGCGCCGCGCATGCGAGCTCACCAGCGCCAACCGCAACGCCAGCAGCAGTTGCTCGCGAGTGCCGCTCGACAGCACTTCCACCGTGAGGCTGTGCCCGGCGCGATCTTCGACCCGCAGCGACGATTCTCCCAGCGGCGTCCACACGCGCGTATAGCGTCCGCCGGTGAGCCGCTTCAGATAACCCGACGCTTCGCGCAAGGCCTGCGGCTGATGCTCGCGCTCGTAGAATTCGCGCACGGCCGACAACAGCAGATTGCAAACCGCCAGCACGCGCCACCGCTTCAGTGCCTCGGCCAGCCGCTCGTCGATCACGTCCAGCTCGAGCTGCTTCTCGGCCAGTTGCCGATCCTCCGCCAGCAGCTTGAGTTGATAGTTCAACTCGCCGCGCCGCTCGCCGGCTTCGGCCAATCGGGCGGCCACGGCCCGCCGGGCTTCGCTCGCCTGCGATTCGAGCAGTGCCAGGTCGTCGCGGCCCGTGAGCCAGGCTTCCAACTGCTGGTGGTCCGCGCCGGCCAGCGCGGCCCCGATTTCGCGTTCGAGCTGGGCATGCTCCGCTCGCATCCGTCCGACGTCGGCCTGGCGCGCCGCGCGGTGGCGGAATTCGACCGGATCGAGCGTGCCGGCGGCCCGCAACAGCAGCAGCCGTTGCTGCCGGAGCTTGTTGCGGCGCGCACGGCGAGTCGATAGCGTTTGCGCAGCCGCGCCGAGCGCCGCGCGATTTCGGCCCGCTGCTTGAGGAGCGTCTGATGTTCGGCCAGTTCCTTCAGGCACTGTTGCAGTTGTTCCAGCGGCCGCGTCGAGCGGGGCGTGACGCCGGCCTGACCGACCAGTTGCGTAATCCGCGCGGCCAGCGACTCGTATTCCGTGCGGCGCCGGCCGAGCTCGGCTTTCTTATCCGCGATCGTGCCGTCCAGCCCCGCCACCTGCCGGCGTCCCCGGGCAAAAGCCTTCAACTGCCGTGGCGAGAGATCCGACGGCAGCCCCTGCTCGGCCAACAGCCGCAGCCAGCGCCGGCGAGCCTGCCGGCAGCGGTTCCGCAGCGCTTCGGCCTGGGCCCGCGCCGCTGGCCGCGCCGCCGTCGGCCGACTCGCGTGCCGACTCCAGCGGCAGCAGTTCCTCGAGTTCGGCCAGCCACTTTTCGGCCGTCTGCAATCGGACCGCCAGCGGGCCGCCGCCGCGCGGCAGCCGGGCATCGAGCTCGTCGCGCTCGGCCTTGGCTTGTTCGATCTGCTGGCTGAGCAGGCTGAGCTGCTGATGGCAGCGGTCGACGCGCCCCTCGGCGCTTCGTTCCATGAAGAACTTCGTCAGCCCGGCAATGGCGGCCGCCCCCACGCCGACCAGGCCCACCAACCAATCGAGCGAATCCCCTAGCGACCCGGGCAGCACCAGTCCGACCAGAAACAACAGTACGAGCGCGCAGCCGATTACAAACAGGCTCCCCAAACCGGCCAGCACCCAGGTGGGCAGCATTTGCCGTTCGAGGTGGTCGTGGCTTTGCTCCTCCAGCTCGCTTTCGCGGGCGGTCAACTGGCTGATCCGCTCGTCGAGCTGCGTCCGTTTGCGCAGCTCCGGCCACGCGCTGGCCGGCTTCGGCCAGGGCCTCGGTCAGACCTTGCTGGGTTTTGCCCCCCAGGGCCTCCTCGATCCGCCGCCGGGCGGCCGTCGCTTGCTCGTCGGAGGCGGTGACGTGCTCGTGCAACTGGCGCGCTTCGCGCCGCGAATCGCGCAGCTCCCGGCGCGGCGTCGCGCAGCTCGGCAATCGCCTGCTTCGAGAGGGACGCCGGGCCGCCGCCGACGCCCCACTGCTTCTTCCCTTCTTCGGCGCTCGACTCCAGCTCCAGCAGCTCGGTTTCCAGATCGAGCACTTGTTTCTCAATCGCCGCGATCCAATGCTGCTGTTCGGCCAGGGCCTCGAACCGCAGCGCGTGCCGGCTCAGCGACGCGTTGATCTTGAGCGCCGCCGTTTCCGCCCGCAGTTCGCGGCGCCGGCGCTTCACGCGCCGCACTCGCCGGGTGTACAGGGCGATGCGGGCATCGAGCCGGTCGAGCCGCTCCAAGCCATCTTCCGGCAGCATCTCCGCGCCTGCGAGCGTGCCGAGTTGATCGCCCAGCTCGTTGCGCCGCCGCCAACGATCCGTCAGCCCCCGGGCCAGCGCCAGCGATTGCAGCCGCTCGTCCCAGCGGGCGTGTTCGGCTTCGAGCGCCGAAATGTCTCCGTCGAGCCGCTTGCGCTCGGCGGCCAGTGCCAGGTACCGGCTCGAGGCCTGGGCCATCTCGTCGATTTCGCCTTCCAGCCGCTCGCGCTGGCCGAGCAGTTGGCTCACCAGCGAGGGACGATCGTCAGCCGCCAGCAGCCGCTCGCGCGAGGCGCGCAATTCCGTGAGCACGTCGACCAGCGAAACCCGATCGAGCCCCAACGCCAGGTTGTATAGTTCCTCGGCCGCCCGGGTATCGTCCAGCGTGGCCAACTCCTGGATTTCGCGCAGGCCGAACACGAACACGTTGTTGAACGTCGGCTCGTCGACGTCCCCCAACAGCGCCGCCAGCGTCTCGTCGTGGTCCAAGGCGTAGCGCGTGCCGCGGGCCACCACCAGGCCGCTGCCGGCCTCGTCGGCATGCCGGGCGATGGAATAGGGGGCGTCGCCGTCGAGCACCTGAATCGTGCCGCCCGGGCGACCTGCATTCAACGGCGGCAGGTAACGATCGCGACGCTCGGGCGAAAAGCCGAAGAAGATCGACCGCACGAACTGCATGAGGGTCGTCTTGCCGGCCTCGTTGGGGCCGTAGAAGACGTTCAGCCCCTCGGCCAGGTCGCACAACTCCAGCCCGCTCCACACGCCAAATCCGTCGACGGCCAGGTCCGTAATTCTCATGGCCCGTCTCCCGCGGGATGGAGCAGATCGACGCCCAGCGCCGTCGCTTCGGCCAGCACCTCGCGCCGCACGTCCGGGTCATCCAGATCGGCCAGGGCCGCCAGGCGACCGGCCAGGTGCCGTTCGGCCAGGTAATCTGCCAGGCGGAGCTTTTCTTCGGGATGCTCGGCGTAGTGCCGTGCGCTGCGCAGGAATTCGCCCAGCAAGGTTTCCTCGTCGTACAGCTCAGCGGCCACGGCCACCGGCGCGGCGTCGAGACTCACGGTCCAGGCCGCCGGACGCTTGGCCCCGTGCTCGGCGCGAAGCCGCGACACCAGGTCCGTCGCTGTCTTTGTCGAGCGCAATTCGCAGGCCAGCCGCTCGCTCCCCAGCACGGTCCAGCGAATCAGCAGCTCGGGCCCGAACGGATCGACGAGCAGCTCGCCGATTCGATCCTTGATCAGCCGATAAAGTTGCTCGCGGTCGGTCGGCTCGTCGACCGTGATCCGCTCGTCGCAATAGCGCACCGTGTCGGTCGGAATGAAGGTGGTTCGTACGCGGCGCGTTTCATCGACGTGCACGAGCGTGCAACCGCGCGGTCCGGTCTCTTCCGGCTCGCGCCCTTGCGGAGTGCCGCAGTAGTGGACGGTCACGGTGCCGCTGAGCAGCGATTGCCGCAGGTGTTCTCCCCCAGCGCCCAGTAGTCGACCGGCGCTGCGACAGCGAGTCCGCGCCGGTGGCGCCGTGAGCCACGGCCACCGAGAACAGCTCGCTGGCGTGCGTATCGAAGGCCGTCGCCGGAACGCGCCGCTCGTGCGCCGTGCTGGTCCCCATGATCAGGGCCAACGGCTCGCCGGCCCGCTCGTGGACGACGTGCTCGACCCGGTCGACGCCGAAGCGGTGCGACGTTCTCGCCCAGCGGCCACTCCAGGGCCCAGTGTTCGAATCGATCGAGCGGGCTGCCGGCCCAATAGACGCGAATGCCCGCCGCGGCCAGTTTTTCGAACTGCTCCTCGAGGAACACGATGCCCCGCGGGCCGGACGCCTGCGGATCGATCACGTCGCCGGCCAGCACGACAAAATCGGCGTGATGTTTCACGGCCGCGTCGAAGACCCGCTCCGCCGAGCCGATACGCCGCGTCGGCCAGCGCCGGGCGCAGATGCTCGGGGATTTCCGACAATCCCCCCGGCGGACGCTCCAGATGAAGATCGCCGGCGTGCAGAAAGCGCAAGGTCGTATCCATCGCTACCTGGTATCTTCCGTGGGCCAGCGGATCGCGCGAACGCACTCAACCTGGAAGTTTACCCAGGTGGGGCAAATGGGGCCACACGAGTTTGCCCCTCTCATCCGGCGAGCTTCGCCGACGTCGAGCCCGTCCGGCGACTTGCTACCGGCCCGCCCTGCCGGCAAGCTCACGGTTTGCGACGGGCGGGGGGGCGCTTCGGGGACGGCTTCGCTTTTCGCCCGGAGGCGCGCTGGCCGGCCGCCGCCGGGGGACGCTTGCCGTGGGGGCGATGGGCCTGGCCGGTGATCTCGTAGAGAAAGCGGCTGGGCTCGCTCGCGACGCGGCTTGCCCCATTTCATCCGCGACAAGGCCAGCGAAATCGTCAGCCGATCTTGGGCCCTGGTGATGCCGACGTAGCACAGCCGCCGTTCCTCGTCGATGGCGCTGCCTTCCATCTCCACCGAGCGGCGATGCGGCAACAGCCCCTCCTCCATGCCGACCAGATACACCTGCGGAAACTCCAGCCCCTTGGCACTGTGCAGCGTCATCAGCGCGATCGCGTTTCGTTTGAGTTGCTCGTCCTTGTCCTGCTCGCTTTCGCGATCGCCGAGAGCCACGTCGTCCAAAAAGCCCGACAGCGTCGGACGCCGCGCGCGCTTTTCGTAAGCCGCCAGCGCGTTGACTACTTCTTCCACCGCGGCCCACCGCGCCTGCTGCTCCAGCGGGTCCTTGTAGATGCGCGCCAGTTCGTCCTGATAGCCGATCGCGCGAATCAAGTCGGAAGCCACCTCGACCAACGGATCTTTCTCCAGACGGCCGCGAAACCCCTCCATCATCCGACGAAAGCCAACCATCGCGTCCGCCGCCGCGGGCGTCATCCCACTCAGCCGCACGGCCAGCGGCAACGTGTCCCACAGCGAGCGGCCGTCGGCCACGGCGCGGGCAATCGAGCGCCTCTTGGGCCTTCGATCCGATGCCCCGCGGCGGCGTATTCCACACGCGGCGAAGCGCCACCTCATCGCTCGGCGCGGCCAACACCTTCAGATAGGCCAGAATGTCGCGAACTTCCTTGCGATCGTAAAACGACATGCCGCCAACCAGCACGTAGGGGAGTTTTGCTTTGCGCAATTCCGCCTCGAAAGCCCGCGGCTGCTCGTTGGTGCGAAACAGGATCGCGAACTCGCGCGGATGGGCCCGGCCGTCGGCCAGCCGCGCGGCGATGTCCGCCACCACCGTGGCCGCTTCACTTTCCTCGTCGGGGCATTGGACGATCTGCGGTTTCTCCCCCCCGCCGCGGGCCGCCCGCAGCACTTTGTCGTGCCGCACCTTGTTGAACTTGATCAGCCGGTTGGCCAGCGTGAGGATGGCCTCGGTCGAGCGATAGTTCTCTTCCAACCGCACCACCTTGGCGTCCGGCCAGTCGTGCTTGAACCGCAGGATGTGCGACACCTCGGCTCCGCGCCAGCCATAGATCGACTGATCGTCGTCCCCCACGACGCACAGGTTGCGATGCCCCTCGGCCAGCGCCCGTACGATCCGATACTGGCTGGCGTTGGTGTCCTGATACTCGTCGATCAAGAGGTGGCTGAATCGCTCGGCTTCGGCGCCGCGCACGTCGGCAAACCGGGCGAACAATTCTTCAGTGCACAACAGCAGATCGTCGAAATCGACGGCACCGGCTTGCTTCAGCGCCTTTGGTAACGCCGGTAGGCCATCGACGCCAGGTGCTCCTTGTCGGTCCGGGCCACCGCCGCCGCCTGGTCCGGGCGGATGGATTGCGTCTTCCAGCGGCCGATCAGGTTTACCAGCTCGCCCGGGCGCAGCGATTCGTCGGGCACCTTGATTTCGCGCAGCGCCGTCCGGGCCAGGCTCTCCTGATCTCCGCGATCGTAGATGGCAAACGTCGCCGGATAGCCCAGCCGCGCGGCGTGCCGGCGGAGCACCCGCACGCACAGCGAATGAAAGGTCGAGATCTCGGGCTTCTCGGCCGGTCGCTTGCCCAGCAGCGCCGCGGCCCGTTGCTGCATTTCCGCGGCGGCTTTGTTGGTAAACGTAACGGCCAGGATGCGGCTCGGCCGGGTCCCGTGCTTGATCAGTTCGGCGATGCGATAGGTCACCACCCGGGTCTTGCCCGAGCCGGCGCCGGCCAGGACCAACAGCGGCCCGCTGAGCGTGGTCACCGCGTCGTGCTGTGCAGGGTTCAAACCGTGAGCCATCGAGCCGAAACATCCCTGGGGCAGGCGATCAAGTCGAAACCGGATGTTAGCGGCCGCGGAACTGGAACGAAAGCCCCGGTGTGGTGACTCGCTCGCGTTTCTGTTCGTCAAAAGAGCGTGCGCGCAACATTAACCCGAAGCGCCAGCGAGGGGCGATGCGGCTTCTTCGACGATCCCTTGCTTGCGCTGCCGGTTGGTGGGGCTCGATAGCCGCGCCGCCTCACTTCGCGATGCAATACACCCGGGCCGACGTGCGAATCAGCAGCTTGCCGCCGGCGATGGCCGGCGTCGCCATGCACATGTCGTCTTCGGCCAGCGTGTTGGTGTGCAGGATCTCAAAATCCTTGCCGGCGGCGATCACGAACGTTACACCGTCTTCGTTCAGGCAAAAGATCTTTTCGTCGTACGCCCAGGGGCTGGCGGTAAACGCCGTGCCGTCGGGAATCCGCTTCTTCTTGTAGACCGGTTCACCGGTCCGGGCGTCGAAGCAGGCAAAAAAGCCCTGGTCGTACAGCACGTACAGATCGTCGCCATAGAGCAACGTGCTGGGATTGTAGGGGCCGCCGTCCGGGCTCGACCAGATGATGTACTCGTTGGACGTCTGTTCTTCGCCCAGGCTGATGTCGCCCGAGGCGCCGGCCTTGATGGCATAGATCGGCTTCAACTTGTCGAGCACGTAGCCCGAGCTGACGTACAGCGTGTCGCCGTCGGCATACGGCGTGGCGATGGTGATGCTCGACATGCCGGCCAACCGCCACAGCAACCGGCCTTCCAGATCGTAGCTGCGAACCTTGCCGGTGCCGGGCACGACCAATTCGGTCCGCTGGCTGTTCTTCCAGACGTAGGGCGTGGCCCAGTTGCTCTTTTCGTCCCGCTCGACCCGAAACACCTGCTCGCCGGTCTTGGCATCGAGAGCCAACAGGTACGATTGCTCGTCGTTGTCGTTCACCAGGTACAGCCGCCCCTGGTACACCACCGGCGAAGCCGCGGTGCCCCAGCCGTAGCGCATCGGATGCGACTCGACGTCGTGCTGCCAGAGGAGCTTGCCATCGAAGTCGTAGCAAAAGACCCCCACGTTCCCAAAGTAGGCATACAGCCGCTCGCCATCCGTGACCGGGGTTTCCGAGGCGTAGCTGTTCTTCAAGTGGATCGGCGTGGCCGGCACCCCCTCGTGGGCCGTCTTCTCCCACAGCACGTGCCCGTCGTTCAAGTCGAGACAAACGACCTCCCACTTGTGTTCGCTCTCGGGGGGCTTGGGGCGATTGCCGCCGAAATAAAGTCCCTTCTTCGGCTCCTCCGCCTCACCCAGGTTGACCACCGTCGTCAGAAAGATCTTCTCGCCCCACACCACCGGGCTCGACCAGCCGCGCCCCGGGACGTCGGTCTTCCAGGCCACGTTCTCCGTTGCGCTCCAAGTGTCGGGCAGGTCGGCATTCGTAGCCACGCCCAGTGATGCCGCTCCGCGAAATTGCGGCCAGTTCTCTTGGGCGACGGCCGAGGGCGCCAACGCGACCAATAGCGATAAAGCGAGCAGCCAACGTGTCGATCGGGCGTTCATGGCAACGTCTCCTGAAGCCCCGCGGTTCTCGCCGGGCGGCGTAGTGGACCGACCATCGTAATTTGTCGGGGGGCACGGGGGCTTGTCCACCCGTGATTCTGCACTGCTGGACGAGCCAGCAGTGGCACCCGCATGACTGTATTGCGTTGTCGGTGTACCAGGTAACAGTGGTTCACGGCAATCCACCAGAACGGCGGCCGAGGGGAGCAAGTGTGCGTTGATCCTAGGCGAGCGCACCGCCACGGTCAAGCAAACCCAGGCGACGCGAAACGCAGCCAATTCGGTCTCTAACCCTTGATCACCCCCACCGGCCGTAAGCGGGCCACCTTTTTCGCCAGGTGTGCCTGATGAACGACTTCCACCACCAGGTCGACGTTCTTGTAGGCGTCGGGCTGTTCTTCGGCCAGGCCCTTCCAACTGCGGGCCCGGGCGATGATGCCTCGCTCGGCCAGCTCACGATCGATGCGGCGGCCCTGCGCGTGTTTTACCGCGGCCGTGCGGCTCATCACGCGGCCGGCGCCGTGACAGGCCGTGCCGAACGATCGCTGCATGCTCCCCTCCTGACCCACCAGCACCCAGCTCGCCCGCCCCATGTCGCCGGGAATGATCACCGGCTGGCCGATCTGGCGATAGGCCGCGGGCGTCTCGGGATGTCCGGCCGGAAAGGCCCGGGTCGCCCCTTTGCGGTGGACCCACACCCGTTTTCGCCGGCCGTCGACGGCGTGCTCCTCGAACTTGGCGATGTTATGCGCCACGTCGTAAACCAGGCTCATGCCCAGCTCCTGCCAGGAGCGGCGAAAGATCGTCTCGAAGCACTCCCGGGCCTGCCACATCAGCAGTTGCCGGTTGCACCAGGCGAAATTGGCCGCGGCACACATCGCGCCGATGTACTGGCGACCTTCGGCGCTGTCGATCGGGGCGCAGCACCAGTTGCCGATCGGGCAGCTCGATGCCGTACTTGGCCGGAGCCCCGCGCAGCATTTTCAAGGCGTCGTCGCACACCTGGTATCCCAGCCCGCGCGAACCGGAATGAATCAAGACCACCACCATGTCGTGCGCCAGGCCCATCGCCCGGGCGGCGGCTTCGTCGTGCACCGAGTCGACGACTTGCACTTCGAGAAAGTGATTGCCCGAGCCGAGCGTGCCGCATTGATCGTAGCCGCGTTCGAGGGCCCGGTGGCTGACCGCGTCGGGTTCGGCGCCGTCGAGCCGCCCGCCGGCTTCGGTATGTTCCAAGTCGCTGGCGACGGCCAGCCCGCGCCCCACCAGAAAGCCGACTCCCTCGCCCATCAAGCGGCGCAGCTCCGCGGGCGAAAAGCGGTACTTACCGCCGCGCCCCGTGCCGGTGGGCACTTGGCGATACAGCTCTTCGATAAGCTCGGTCTTGCACCGGCTCGACGTCGCGCCGCGTGAGATTCGAGCGCACCAGCCGCACGCCGCAGTTGATGTCGTAGCCGACGCCCCCGGGCGAGATCACGCCTCCCTCGTCCGGATCGGTCGCGCACACGCCGCCAATACAGAATCCATAACCCCAGTGAATGTCGGGCATCGCCAGGCTGGCCCGTTGAATGCCCGGCAGGAACGCCACGTTGGCCACCTGCTCCAGGGCCTGATCGTCCCGAATCGTTGCGATCAGCTCGTCGTCGGCGAACACGACGCCGTCGACGCGCATCCCCGGGCGATACGACTTGGGAATGCGCCACGACGTGCCGTCGATGCGCTCGAGCGGTCCGGTGAATTTTTCCTTGGGCATCGTGGGCCTCGGGGATTTGTTCAGTGCGCTCAGTCGGCCATCAAGCGACTCGGGTGTGCGCGGGCCTTAAATGTCGACGATCACTTCCGCCAGCCAGCCGCCGTCGCGCCGGTCGAGTTTCAAATGGTGATAGGTGATCGCCTTGACTTCGTGATCCAGGATGTGCCGTTCGAGATCGATCGGCTCGCCTCGGGCGATCGCGTGCAGTCCGTCGCCGGCCAGCGTGACGTCGAACTCGCGGAGTAACAGGTGCCGGACCTCGTAGGTATAAAGCAACTCGTTGAGCCAGTCGAACAGCAACAGCTCGGACGGCTCGCCGCGGATCGCAAAAGGGACGCTCTGGCTCGGCCGCACGCTGTCGAGCCGCGGGACGATGAGCGAAAACAGCCCGACCGCGGCGTCGGCAAACAATCCCTCGAGCGAATCGGCCCAGACGCGCAGCCCCAGATCGGCCGTGTGTTCGAACGTCTCGTACGGCATCAAGGCCCCGCGGGATAAAGAGAGAGAATCGGCGAAAACGTTCGCCCGCGGACGAAATTATACGCCTCGCCTCGCCGTCCCGCCTTCCCAGCCCCCGCTTCGTTGACAGGTGCTACCACCCGCCTATAATTCCGCGATGGAGGCCTCCGGCGGCTTCATTTCGCTCCGCCCGGGGGCCGATTGAATTCCTAGACAACCACGCCCGCAGAGGCCACCGCAGGAGACCGTCGAATCATGGGCAACGCCACCGAACTGACCGAGGCAAACTTTCAGGAGGAAGTCTTGCAGGCCCCCGAGCCGGTGCTGGTCGACTTTTGGGCCCCCTGGTGCGGCCCGTGCCGGATGATCGCCCCGCTGATCGAGGAGCTGGCCTCCGAATACAACGGCGCCGTCAAAGTGGGCAAGGTCAACATCGACGACAACCCCGGCCCGGCGCAGACGTACAACGTCATGAACATTCCGACCTTGCTGTTGTTCAAGTCGGGCGAGGTCGTGGATCGCTTTGTCGGCGTGCAGCCCAAGGCGAAGCTGCAGCAAGCACTCGACGCCGCCAAGGGCTGAGCCGCGGCCACGCTCGCGGCGATTTCACCAGGCACCCTCCAAGCCCCGGCACGTTCCGGGGCTTTTTTATTGTCCGCTGGCGCCAGCAGTGGCGGCATTCCCGCGCCGCGCGATCGCCGCGCCGTCCAAACGCATTCAACTACGCGTCCCGCGGCAGCCGATTAAATCACCTGGGCAAACTTTACCGGTTAAGTGCCTGTTGAAGAATTCGACAGGCTGCGTGATCGCAGGGACGCGATCTCAAAACGGCGACGTAAGTCGTTGTTTTGCGAGCCGTGCGAAGCTTTGCTTCGCACTTGGCGAGGTTGAAAAATGCCAGGACGGCATTTTTCAACAGACTGTCAAGTGCCCCCCGTGAGAACGCTTGCCCGACGGCGCCCTGTGGCGTGCGTTTCTCCAATGGACGCGTGGCAGAATCATGTCCGACGACGAAGCCAGCGATGATCGTCGCATCGACGTAGCGCAGTCGCGCCCGCGACGCGCGTCGACATGGCCCATCCGCGCGCCGACGCCGAACCGGCGACTCCGGCGTCCTCCGAGCATGAGTTGGCATTGGCCGGCGTCGCCCCCGTACAGTGCACGCCGGAAATCGCCGCCAGCCAGGTACGCCTGCAAGCAACTCAACTGGCCACGCACCTCCAGCGGCAGCAGTCGGGCGTCGACCATCGCGAGTCGGAGCTCAACGTGCGCGTGGCGGCCATGGAAAACCAGGTTCGCGCGGCGCGGCTCTGGCTCGATGAGCGACACGCCGAACTCACCGAGCGGCAGGCTGCGCTCGACAAGCGCGAACGGCAGCTTGCCGAGCGCGAAGCCGCCCTCGAACGGCCCGGCGCAGGCGAACCACGGCAATCGACGTCCGCCGACGAGGCGGATTCTACATCACTGGAACAGCGCGCGGCGGAGCTCGACCGTCGCGAAGTCGAACTGGCCGCCGCGGCGGCTCGCTTGGCGGGCGCCTCGCCAACGAGACCCCGCGCGGAGGCCGATCGCGCGGCACTCTATGCCACCGAAGCGTATCGCCAGCGGCTCGAGCGCCGCCGAACAGATGCTGGCCAGCCAGCAGGTCCAGTGGGAAGAAAATCTCCGCGCAATTAGTCGCGAGCGTCAAGCACAGGCCGAACGTGCCGTGGACTTGGAACGTCGCCTGGCCGCCGAACGTGCCCGCGCCGTCGCCGCCAATGAGCAGTTTCACCAGGACCTCAAGCGCCAAGAACAGGAGCTGGCCGCCCGTCACGCGGCGCTGGAACGGATGCGGGCCGACGTGGGCAAGGCCCAGCAGGAAGCCCTGGAAGTTCGCCTGGCGACCGAAGAGCTGTGGGCCCGGTTGTGCGGCACGATGGCCCCGGCGGCGCTCGCGCAATCTTTGACCCAGACGCGGCTCAAGCTGGCCGAGGAACTGCGGCTGCAGAAGTCCGAGCTGGCGGCCCAGCGCGACGAAATCAAGACGCTGGCCGCCCGCGTGGGCGAGACCTACCAGAAGCTCGCCGCCGAGCGCGAAGAAACGCAAGCCTGGACCAATGCCCGGCGACGGGAAATCGAGCAACAGGCCGCGCTGTTGGCCAAACGCGAAGAACAGTTGCACCACGAGCGGGCCGAGCTGCGCCAGCAGGCGGCCGCCTGGCAAATCGAGCGCTTCGGCCTGGAGCAGGAAATTCGTCGCTTGCTACAGCAGCCGGACGGCCCGGACAACTGGGCCGCCGCGTGACATCGAGCCCCGCGGGGCTCAGTCTTTCTCTTTGACGAGCTGGACCGTCGATTCCACTTTGCCAGGGCTCTCTGCCGGCTCCGACGAGGGTTTTTCGGCCTGGACGATCGCCATCTGCGCAAACTGCATGCCGGCGCGAATCTCGAGCGGATTGAACCACGACTCGCTCGCGCCGTTAATGTATTCGATGCGCTTGTTGGCCAGCTCTTGCCACGACATCCCGTTGGCCAAGTGCCAGGCAGCGGCTTGCGTGGCCCGCTGACTCATCCGGCCTTTGCCGAATGCGGTGAGCAACTCTCTGACGCCCGGTTCAGTGGTTACCTCTTCGAGCGGGACGATTTCATAGGGAACGTTCGGCCGCGGCTCGTTCTTGCCGTGTTCCAGGCAAACGGTCGCGACTTTGAACTGGCCGACCTGCTCCGGCGGAATGTTGAACATTCCCATGCCGCCCATCATGCCGCCCCCCATGCCGCCGCCCATGCCGCCCCCCATGCTTTGGTTGCCACCGCCTCCGTTGGCACCGCCGCCACCGCCACCACCGATCCCGGCCGCTTGCGCCAACACGGGTCGGCCGGCAAACGCCTCGGGCAATTGGACGTTCAGCGGTTGGTTGGTCTTATTGGCGATGATGATCCGCGACTGCGTATCGTCTTTGGGGATCAGCCGCACTTCGATCTGGTCCGCCTCCATGGCCGCGAACATCTCAACCGTACGATCGTTTGGGTTCGGTTTGCGGAGGTTCTTCACGCCGCGCTCGGCCGCCGACACCAGCGACGCAGACACCAGCGGCAACGCGAACATCAAAGCGCACGACGCGATTCGCTTGATCGAGATCATGAGGGGTCCTCCGGCAATTCTCTGTTCCGTGGTTTCCGGGGCCAAATGGCTGGTCGCCGGCCCCTTTCAGAATAATCCGTACGCCGGGAAATACCAACAGTTTGCCGCGGCGCGGTGCGTCACGCGGCCGGGAATTTCGAGGCTCGCAGCCCGGCGAGCCGCCGCCAGCCGAAGGGTCGCAAGTTCGGCCCCCAAACGGCGAAAGCCCGCCGAACGCTCGAATTCGGCGGGCTTTCCAGGGTTTATGGCAGCCGGCTGCGGCGACGCCCACTTGAGGCTTTTCGCGGGGAAGCCGGGGTCAAGGGGGAAGGACCGACTAATACATGTCGTAGTCGCCGCCGTGTCCGGCACCGCCCTTCTTGCCCTCGTTCTTGGGCTTTTCGGCGATCAGGGCGTCGCTGGTCAACAGCAGCGTGGCCACGCTGGCCGCGTTCTGCAACGCCGTCCGCGTGACCTTCGTGGGGTCGATCACGCCGGCCTTGACCAGGTCTTCGTAAGTGTCGGTCGCGGCGTTGTAGCCGTGGGCACCCTTGGCCTCGATGACCCGCTCGCACACGATGCCGCCATCCTGACCGGCGTTGCTGGCAATCGTCGTGAGCGGAGCCCGGCAGGCCCGCAGGACGATGTTGTAGCCCACTTCCTGATCGTGCGTGAGCCCCTCGGGCTTCAAGCTCGAAGTGGCCCGCAACAAGGCCACGCCGCCGCCGGGGAGAATGCCTTCTTCCACCGCGGCGCGGGTGGCATGCAGGGCGTCCTCGACGCGGGCCTTCTTTTCCTTCATTTCGCTTTCGGTGGCGGCGCCGACGTTCACCTTGGCCACGCCACCGGAGAGCTTGGCCAGCCGCTCTTCCAGCTTCTCGCGATCGTAGTCGCTCGTGGAAACGCTGATCTCGCGGCGAATCTGCTCGATGCGGGCCTTGATGTCCGACGTCTTGCCGGCACCTTCGATGATCGTCGTGTTGTCCTTGCTCACGATGACCTTCTTCGCCCGGCCGAGATCCGTCAGCGGCAGGTTCTCGAGCTTGATGCCCAGGCTCTCGAAGATGGGCGTACCGCCCGACAGGATCGCGATGTCTTCCATCATGGCCTTGCGGCGGTCGCCATAGCCGGGCGCCTTCACCGCACAGCACTGGAACGTGCCGCGCAGCCGGTTGATGACCAGCGTGGCCAGGGCTTCCCCTCGAGGTCCTCGGCGATGATCAATAGCGGGCGGCCCGAGTTGACCACGGCCTCCAACAGCGGCACCAGCTCCTTGATGTTGCTGATCTTCTTCTCGTAGACCAGCACGTAGGCGTCTTCCAGCACGCACTCCATCGTGGTCGGATTGTTGACGAAGTAGGGCGAAACGTAGCCGCGGTCGAACTGCATACCCTCGACCCACTCGACTTCGGTCTTCAGACTCTTGCCCTCGTCGACCGTGATCACGCCGTCCTTGCCGACTTTTTCCATGGCCTCGGCCAACAGCTCGCCGATTTCAGTGTCGTTGTTGCTGGCCACGGTGCCGACTTGGGCCATTTCCTTCTTGTTCTTGATCGAGATCGACATGCTCTTCAGCTTGGCCGTGATATCGTCGACGGCCTGTTCGATCCCCTGCTTCATCTGCACGGGGTTCACGCCCGAGACGACGGCCCGCAGGCCTTCGTTGAAGATGGCCTCGGCCATCACCGTGGCGGTGGTGGTGCCGTCGCCGGCGACGTCGCTGGTCTTGGAAGCCACTTCGCGGACCATCCGGGCGCCCATGTTTTCATAGACGTCTTCCAGGTCGATCTCTTTGGCCACGGTCACGCCGTCCTTGGTGACGGTCGGCGAGCCGAAGCTTTTCTGCAAAATCACGTTGCGCCCCTTGGGGCCCAACGTCACCTTGACCGCGCGGGCCAACTTGGAAACGCCCCGCCGCATGGCGTCGCGGGCTTCCTGGTCAAACGCAATCATCTTGGCCATGAATGGTGCTCTCCTTCAAACGGGCTCGTCGGGCGAGCCGGTGTCAGTTGTTCGTGTTTTATTGAAATCGCTACTCGATGACCGCCAGGATGTCTTCCTCGCGCATCAACAGCAGCTCCTGGTCGTTCAGCTTGATCGCCTCGGGGGCGTACGAGGTGAACAGCACCTTGTCGCCGACCTTGACCTGCAGCTTCCCGCGCGAGCCGTCGTCCAGCAGGCGGCCGTCGCCGACGGCGATGATTTTGCCGCGCGACGGTTTGTCCTTGGCCGAATCCGGCAACACGATGCCGCCGGCTGTCTTGGCTTCCGATTCCTCGCGCTCGACGACCACCCGGTCGCCAAGGGGTTGAATCTTGATCGTGTCGGCCTTCTTCTTAGGCTTGGTCGCAGTCGACATGTGTGGTTGACCTCCGCGAGTCGAATGTGTTCTGGCTGAGTCTGTATCCGTCGGAGTGCATCGCCCCCATGGGCGACGCACGTGAGGCGCGAACTGCCAATTTGGGCGCACCGCAGCACCCGTGCCGCGGGAGAAATGCAACTGGTGCGCCAAGCCCCGACATCAAACCTTAAGTTTCCGTCGTTAAATCACTTACGCGGGACGTAGCGGCCTTGCGGCACCCGCGGCAAAATGCCAAGATCGTCAATTCCGTGGCCGCTGCCGCCCAACCGACTGCCACTTTGACAGTCGCCGCCGATGAGGCGACCAACGGGGTATAATCGAGTGTCGCCGCAGCGGACGTGTGGCCACCCCCAACCATCGCAGGAGCAAACACTTGAGCGATCCCAAGGAACTGGTCTCCGTCTATCAGGGGGCCAACGTCACCGAAGCCCATTTCGTCATGAACCTGCTGTTGGACGAGGGCATCGAGGCCTTCGTCTCCGAGGAGAACGAGCCGTTGGCCGGGCTGTCGATCGCCGCCCCCGACGTGCTGGTGCGCCGCGAGGACCAACAGCGGGCCCGAGCCATCATCGAGGAGTACGACAAGGAGCAGGAAAGCGCGCCGACCGGCCCGACTGGAAGTGCCCGGCCTGCGGCGCGACGGTGTTGGGCGCCTTCGACGAATGCGACGCCTGCGGAGCCGATCGCCCCGGCAGCGAAGAGGAAGATGACTCGGAGTGACCTTCGCGCCACTCCCCCCAGCCGTCCAACCGCTGGCGGTTTAGTGGGCCGCGGCGCGCATCACCGCAAACACCGCGGCCGCGCTACCCGGCTTTCGTTTCCAACCCGCCGCCTAGCGCCGCGTCACCGCCCCTCTTCCTCGCCCAGCGCCCGCTCGCCGGCGGCCAGCAGCCGCTCGATGCGCTCGACGTCGTAAACGCAACCGCCCCACGTGCCGCCGCTGGCGCGCTGCAGCGCCGCCCACAGCCGCGTATCGTCGGGCAGCTTGTCGTCCGCGTGCAAGTCGTCGCGCAGCGGCCCGTTCGGCCAGCACGCGCGTCCCTTGTTCGGCGCCGAATTCACTCCCTGCGTCGCCGACCAGGTCCAGCGCTCCCTTCCAAGTGGTTGCGATCGACGACGATCCGCACCAGGTCGCCGTCGCGCAGTTTGCCGATCGGACCGCCGGCCAGCGCCTCGGGCCCCACGTGCCCGATGCAGGCTCCCGTGCTGACTCCCGAGAAGCGGGCATCGGTGATCACCGCCACTTCGCGCCCCACTCCAGATGCTTGAGCGCCGAGGTGACCTGATAGGTCTCCTCCATTCCCGAGCCCAGCGGGCCGCGTGCCGCCAGCACGATGACGTCGCCGGGGCGTATCGTCCGCTCGCCCTGCCCCTTGATGGCGGCGATCGCGTCCCGTTCGCGCGTGAACACGCGCGCCGGGCCCGTCTTGCGGTACACGCCGTCGGCGTCGACCACCCGCGGATCGATGGCCGTGCTTTTGATCACCGAACCCTCGGGCGCCAGGTTGCCGCGTGGAAAGCAGACCGTGGTGGTCAGCCCGCGCTCGCCTGGCCCGAGCGGGCGGCAGGATCACGTCGTCCGGATCGACGCCGTCGCGCTGGCGCAGATCGATCGCGCAGCGCCCGCCGCCGCTCGGAGTCCTGCCACCAATCGAGCACGTCGCCCAGCTTGCAACCGCTCGCGGTCAGCACGTCGAGATCGAGCAGGCCCAGGTCGCGCAGATGGAGCATCACCTCCGGCACGCCGCCGGCCAGGAACACCCGCACGGTCGGATGCCCCACCGGCCCGTTGGGCAGCACGTCGACGAATCGCGGCACCTGGCGGTTGACTTCGCTCCCAGTCGTCGACCGTGGGCCGCCGCAGCCCGGCCTGGTGGGCGATCGCCGGGATGTGCAGCAGCAGGTTCGTGGAGCCGCCGAACGCCGCGTGCACGACCATGGCGTTGCGCAGCGCGGCGTCGGTCAGAATGTCGGACAGCGGGATCTTGCGCTCGTGCAGATCCCATAAGGCCCGCGCGCTACGCCGGGCCATGTCGAGCCAGATCGGCTGGCCGCTGGGTGCGAGTGCACAATGCGGCAGCGACAGCCCCAGCGCTTCGCCCACGACCTGCGACGTGGCGGCCGTGCCCAGGAACTGGCAGCCGCCGCCGGGCGAAGCGCAGGCGTGGCAGCCCAGCCGCGGCCGCTTCGTCCAGCGTGATCTCGCCGTGGGCATAGCGGGCACCGATCGATTGGATCTTGCCGGCGTCTTCGCCGACGCGTCGGCGGCAGCGTCACGCCGCCGGGAACCAGCACGCACGGCAAATCGCGCATGCCGGCCAGGGCCAGCATCATGGCCGGCAACCCCTTGTCGCAGGTGGCCACGCCCAGCACGCCGCGCCGCGTCGGCAGCGAGCGAATCAGCCGGCGAAACACGATCGCCGCATCGTTGCGATAGGGCAGGCTGTCGAACATGCCGACCGTGCCCTGCGTGCGCCCGTCGCACGGATCGGAACAATACGCGGCAAACGGCACCGCCGCCGGCCTCTTTGAACTCCCGGGCCGCCTCCCGCACCAGCAGCCCGACTTCCCAGTGTCCCGTGTGATAGCCCAAGGCCACCGGCGTGCCGTCTTCGGCCCGCACGCCGCCCTGCGTGCTCAAGAGCAGAAACTGCGGACCGGCAAGGGCCTGCGGATCCCAGCCCATGCCGGCGTTTTGCGACAGTCCGAACAGGTCGCCCGAGGGCCAGTGGCGCAGCATTTCGTCGTCCAGCGGCAAGGAACCTGCCGGGCCGGCGGCGCTGGTGGCGACCTGGTAGAGCCGTGGGTCATCGGTTGCGAGCACGGCGTGCGCTTCGTCGGTCGATCGAACGGAAGGCATGGGATCACTCGGATTGTGGAGGAGGAAAAGTGCGCGGCAACAGCCAGCGGGCCATTGTCGCCGCCAGCACCGGCAGTGCAACGGACGCGGCCAGCGCCAGCGGCAGCTCGCCCTGCGTGTGAGCGTAGTGCCCCAGCAGCGAATACACGGCGGCAATGCCCAGATTCGCCAGCACGACCGGCGGCAGAAACCCTCGCCACGAGAGCCGCGTCGCCCCCAGAAACAGCACCGCCGCTTCGGCCAGCACCGGCAAGGCGCGCGTGCCAACCAGAATCCACGGGCCCCAATGCCGCGACAGCGCGTCCATGCGGTCGAGGTCTTCGGTCGAGCTGAAGCGCTCGGCGACCGGCCGACCGCACCAGCGGGCCAAGGCAAAGCCGATCGCCGCGCCCGTGGTCATCCCCAACCACGAAGCGAGCGTCGCCGCCACGACCCCCAGTTGCGCTCCGGCCACCGTGCTCACCACGCTCGACGGGATCGGCAGCAAAATGTCGCTCGACAATAGCCCCACGGTTGCCAGCGCCACCGCGGCCGGCGCCGGCGGCGGGTTGAGCCACGCCTCGATCCGGCCTTCCAGCCACGGGCCGAAGCTCAGAAACGGCAACACCGGCACCAACAGCGCCAGGCCGACGAGCAACAGCGGTCGCAGCAAATCACGCATGCCGGGAGGGTCTACTGTGCGACGGGCGTCAAGGAGCGAAACGGGGAGCCAATCGCTCCATTCTATCGGACGCGACGGGACTTCTCCCGCGGGCCGGCGTCGAGCACGAAACGGTACGGTTTGGCGGCCCAGGGGCCCGAGTAATCGACGCCGATCCGCGGCGTACGGCGAACGCGCCAGCGGGCAATCGCCGGCCCCCGGTCTTCGACCCAGAGCCCCGCGTCAGGCACCGCCGGCTGGCCATTGAAGGCCTTGTCGATCGACAGGGCCTTGGTCAACTTGGCCGGGCCGTTCCAGTCGCCGGCGCCGCGAATCAATACGGCGGCGGCGTAACCTTCGTCGTCGGTGACGGCGTTGAGCATCCAGTGCATGCCGTAGATGAAATAGACGTACCAGTGGCCGGCCGGCCCGAACATGACTTCGGTCCGGGCCGTACGTCCTTTGCTGGCATGGCAAGCCAGATCGTGCGGCCCGACGTAGGCTTCCGTTTCGGTGATTACGGCGTCGATCAGCTCGTCGCCCACGCGACGCACCAGGTACTTCCCCAACAGCTCCCGGGCCACGACCAGCGCCGGGCGCGCAGAAAAGCCGCGCTCCAACGGGCGCGGCGAAGATTGCATGGCGGCCGCCAGAGCCGCACTCGAACGGCGAGCTGGGGGCCTGCGCGTCACGATTTGTCGGGCCGGGCGTAGCTCGATGCCAACAGGCAGTAGCCGGTCACCAGGTTCGGGTTCCCTTCCAGCCAGCGGGCGCTTTCGTTGACCCACGAGCCGTTGGCTTGCTGACGCTTGGCGATGGCGTCGACCAGTTCGCCCCGCCAGTCGTGCGATTTGCCGGCCGCGTCCTTGAATTCGTCAACGCCCAGGGCGTGCATGGCCCGGGCGTAGGCCTGGTAGTAATAGTACAAACCCGACGTCCCCAGGCCGGGATTCTCGTCGAGCGTGTAATGGTCCTGGACCCACTTGACGGCCGCCTTGACCCGCGGATCGTCGGCGGTGAGTCCGGCGTAGATCAGGCTCTTCAGTCCGGCATAGGTCATCGAGCCGTAGCTGCGCAAGCCGCCGTCGGCCGTTTCGCCGGCCATGCTCGCTCCGCCGGCAGCGGGCGTATAGTAGAAGCCACCGTCGTTCACCTTGGCCGCGAACGGCGTGGCGTTGTACTCCGATTCCAGGTTCTGGCAGCGCGACACGAACACCAGGGCCTTTTGCACGGCCTCGTCGTTCGGGCCCGTGCCCACCGACTTCAAGGCATCCATCAGGAACGACGTGTTCGACAAGTCGGGCCGCCGCCGGCTGCCGTAACCGGCGCCGCCGAAGTTGGGGCTTGCCTTGTCGATCCCGTCCTCGGTATCCCATTGAATGCCGCGCACGAACTGCTCGGCGTTCTTGATCAGCTCGGCGTAGCGCTTGTCGGCGTTGGCCTCGGTGAAGCATTGCAGGACGATGCACGTTTCGTAGTTGCGATGGGTCGACCCTTCGGCGTAGATACCGCCGTCGGGATGGACGAACTTTTCCAGGTACTTGAGGCTTTTGGCCACCAGCGGATCGTCGGCACTCAGTCCGCTGCGCAGCAGCCCGGCGGTAACCACGGCCGTGATGGCCGGGCCGGCTTCGGCGCTGATACGCGCCATCGGCCGTCTGGCTGGTGCGGCAGAATTCGACGGCCTTGGCGACCGCGGTTTCGAATTGCCTGGCATCCGGCCCGGCGGCCGTCGCGAGTCGAACGCTGCAAAGAGCCAGGCCGCACAACACGGCCGCCGGCACCCATCGATTGCTGTTCATGAGAAAGAATCTCCTCCTGGTCCACCGACGCCGGAAGCGATCCCATGCGCCGCTGGAAATTGTTGCACATGCGCCGGATCGCGACAAGTTAACGCGCCGGTATGAAAACTCCCCAGAAGCAGTTTCAAAACCGAGTTTGGGTGCCACTGCTGGCTTGTCCAGCAGTGCAGATCCCTCGATAAAACTGCTGGACAAGCCGGCAGTGGCACCGGACGCACGCTTCTTTGCGGTTTTGAAGCCTGCCTCTAGTCTTGCAAAGTCCGCGCCGTAACGACGCCTGCCACGCGGGACGATGCCAGCGGCCGCGATTGGTCGGCGGAATCGCCTCGCATGAATATGCCTGGGAAACACGTCGTGGCGATTTTTTCGTCACGCGCGGTGATTCGTTCAGCGTCAGGCCAATTCAACGGCCGAACGCCAGGTACGCCAGAAAGGCCAGCCAGGCCGCCAGCAGCACGGCGGCCAGTGCCAACAACAGCGGACGTTTGCGCGACGGCGCGGCCGGCGGCGACGGCGCATCGTCCGGCTTCGCTCCTGGCGATCGGTGTTTTCGCACGCGCGACATCTTCGTCCCTTCGGCAGTCGCGACGGACGGGCCAGACGTGCCCGGTCCAGAGCGAGCTCTCAGCTATCGGGACGCGTGATCTTGAAGCTCTGCTTCAGATCGGTGTCGAAATCGAACACGTCCTCGAAATCCTCGCGGCGGTCTTCCGACGTCTTGCGCATCTGGCCGATGCCGATCAGGTTGAACACGATCTCGCCGAAGTCACCGGTGGAGTTCACCCCCCAGCTATTGAGCACACACTTGGCCATGTATCCGTACTGCTCCAGCGCATACTGGCGAATCGCCTCGCACAGTTGCTGGCCGGTCAGATGCCGCTCGGCTTCGCGCGGCGAGCCGACCTCGGGTTCTTCCTCTGCCTCGGCGGGCGCTCGGTACCCATTCCGAGCTGGCTGTGGGCGTAGTTGAGCGCCTCGAAGACGAACGCATAGGCGTCGATCTTGTAGCGGCGGTCTTCCTTGAGCAACTTGGCGATCGGGTGCGAAGGGTCAAGCATGGAACGTCGGTGGTCGAGTCAGGGTTGAGTGGAAAAAAGGCGTCGAACGCCAGTCCAATGGCACGTCGGGCGGCCGAACGTCAGTCGGATTTCTTTCTGTCTCGGCCGCCGCCCCGCTTGAGGACGGTCAGCACTTCGTCGGCGGTGATCATCACGCGGCGGTGATCCTCGGTCTCGACGAGCAACTGGCCGGCCAGGATTTCTTGAGCCAGTACCCGCGCGGCCCCGCGAGGTAACGACGTCGGAGCCCAACGGCGGCAACTCCTTCTGCAGCGAGTCGTACGTATCGTATTCATATCGCAGACAACATTTCAACCGCCCGCAGCGCCCCGAGATCTTCGTCGGATCAAGCGTGGCTTTTTGGATCTTGGCCATTTTCATCGACACCGGCGGCATTTCCGACAAGTGGGTGTTGCAGCACACCGGCTTGCCGCAGTCGCCGTAATCGGCCAACAGCTTGGCTTCGTCCCGCACGCCGATTTGCCGCATTTCGACCCGCGTCTGAAACTCGCCGGCCAGTTGCCGCACCAGCTCCCGAAAATCGACCCGGTTTTCGGCCAGATAGTACACCACCACCCGCTCGCCGCCGAAAATGTGCTCCACGTCCACCAGCCGCATCTCCAGCTTTTCCTGCTCGATCAGCCGCAAGCAGGTCTGAAACTCTCGCCGCGCCGCGTCCAACAGCCGCGACCGCTCGCGGGCATCGTCGGCGGTCATCTCCCGCAGAATCTGCCCCTGGCCCGGCTCCTTGATCTTCGCCAGCGCCTCGTCGGTCGCTTCGCACAGTACCTCGCCGATCTCCAATCCGCGGTCGGTGCGCGCGACGACTTCCTGGCTGCGCCCGTAGACGTCGTCGCGGCCTGACGAATAGACGCCCAGCGCTCGCATGACGCCGGTTCGCACGATGTACTTGGGCATGTCGAATGGGGGGTGAGACGAGACCGCAGCGACGATGCCCCGCCGGAGCATCCGACCAATCGCCTGCCAAAAGGGGCAAATCGGCACGCCCAAAGTATACCTGTCCGATTGCCATGCCGCCAAGCGCCCGACAAACCGCGCAGCATCGTTCCCCGCCGCCCGCCAGCCCTCTTGGCAACCAGCCGCCGTGGCGGTTAAACAGATGCCTGATATCGTAACGGACGCCAAACGGCAAACGAGATGACTCGATCCTTCGAACAAACGCTGGAACAGCTCTGCGGGCACGCCCGGCAAACGGCCCTGCTGGCCGCCGCCGCCAGTGCGCTGGAATGGGACGAGCGGACGATGCTCCCCGCCCAAGCGTTCGACTACCGGGCCGAGCAATTGACCCTCTTCGCCGGCTTGCTGCACGAGCGGCAGACGGACGCCCGGCTGGGCGAGTGGCTGGCCGAACTGGCCGACAGCCCCCTGGCCGCCGATCCTCACAGCGCCGCGGGCACCACGATCCGCCAGATGAAGCGCGACTACGATCGCCGCGTGAAGCTGCCGCAGTCGCTCGTCGAGGAGCTGGCCCGCACCGCCTCGCTCGGCCAGCACGCCTGGGAACAAGCCCGCGCGGCGGACGACTTTCCGCGGTTCGCGCCGCTGTTGGAAAAAATGATCGAGCTGAAACGGGCCGAAGCCGAGGCCGTGGGCTACGACCAGAACGCCCTACGACGCCCTGCTGGACGAATACGAGCCGCACGAGCGGACCGCAACCGTCGCCGGCGTCCTGGCCGAGCTGCGCGAGGCGCTGGTGCCGCTGGTCGCCGAGATCGCCGCCAGCGACCGCCGGCCCGATTTGTCGATCCTCTCGCGCCGTTACCCGCTCCCTGCGCAAGAGGCGTTTTCGCGCAGCGCGGCCGAAGCCATCGGCTTCGACTTTCAACGCGGGCGGATCGACGTCACCGTCCATCCGTTCTGCACCGGGCTGGGTCCGAACGATTGCCGCATCACCACGCGCTACGACGAACACTTCTTCAACACGTCGTTCTTCACCGTCCTGCACGAGGGGGGCCACGCGATCTACGACCAGGGGCTGCCGGCCGATTGGTACGGGCTGCCGCCGGGCGAGGCCGTGTCGCTGGGCATTCACGAGTCGCAATCGCGGATGTGGGAGAACCTGGTCGGCCGCAGCCGCCCGTTTTGGCAGCACTTCTTTCCCGCCGCGCAGGCCGCGTTTCCCGAGGCCCTGGCCGACGTCTCGCTCGACGAGTTCTATTTCGCCGTCAACGACGTGCGACCCTCGCTCATTCGCGTCGAAGCCGACGAAGCCACTTACAACTTGCACATCCTGTTGCGCTTCGAGCTGGAACAAGCCCTTATCGCGGGCGACCTGCCGGTCAGCCGACCTGCCCGGCGCCTGGAACGAAAAGTACCACGAGTACCTGGGCATCCGGCCCGCCGAACGACGCCGACGGCGTGCTTGCAGGACGTCCACTGGAGCGCCGGGCTGGTCGGTTACTTTCCCACCTACGCGCTGGGCAATCTGTACGCCGCGCAGTTCTTCGAGCAAGCCCAGGTGGACCTCGGACCGCTTGAACCGCAGTTCGCCCGGGGCGAGTTCCGACCGCTGGCCGAGTGGCTCAAGTCCCACATTCACCGTCACGGCCAGTGCTACACGGCGGGCGAGCTGGTGCAAAAAATCACGAAAAAACCCCTCTCGCATGGTCCCCTCATCCGGCATTTACGCCAGAAGCTTGCCCCGCTCTACGGCTTGAACTAACCTCGGTTCCGCACGCCGAATTCGTCCCGTCCGATGCCTGCGGAACCACTGCCCGATGAACTCCAAGACCGCTGCCCCGGGCCTGTCGCCACTGGCGATCCTGTTTGTCGCCTTGGCCCTGTCGATCGGCTGGGGCGTGCGCGGCAACTGGGGACACGAATACGGCGCGATGATTCCCGGGCGCTGGCGGCCATGGCCGCCGTGCTGGTAAGCGGCCGCGACGACTGGTACCGGCGGATTCCGCTGTTCGCCTTCTTCGGCGCTTTGGGCTGGTCGTTCGGCGGGTCGATCTCCTACATGCAGGTGATCGCCTACACGCACTCCGGACAGGTCGAGAGCGTCGCCTACGGCTTCGCCTGCTTGTTTCTGATCGGCTTCATCTGGGGTGCGCTGGGCGGAACCGGCACGGCACTGCCCGCCTTTCTCAGCCGTGCGCGGCTCACCGAGTTGCTCGTGCCCGGTGATCGTGGTCTTCGCCGCCTGGTGCGCGCAAGACATCTACTTGAGCGTCTACGAAGCCGGGCTCCAGCAGCAGGTCGCCTCCGGCGCGATTACGCAGGCCGACCTGGACAGTCAGCTCAAATCGCTCGACTGGTACGACACCGATTGGCTGGGCGTGCTGGTGGCCGCCGCGGCCTTGCTAACCCTGACCGTGGTCCGCCGCCGTGCCTGCTGGGGCACGCGGCTGGGATTGGCGATGTGCGCCGGCTGGTGGTTGGGCTTCAGCGTGCTCACCGTCGGCTTGGGACTGCGGATGACGCCCCCGCGCGGCGACAACTGGGCCGGTGCCCTGGGTATGCTCGTGGCCGTGCTGTGGTTTCTCTACCGCCGCCGCGAGTGGGAGATTCTCTGGTCCACCGTCGTGGTCGGCTTCTTCGGCGGGCTGGGCTTCTCCGGGGCCACGCTCATCAAGCTCGTGCTGGTGCACCCGGGGTTTCAGCAGCAATTCTTCGGCACTGAAATCAGCAGCAACTGGCACAGCGTGCTCGAGCAAACGTTCGGCTTCATCTCCGGCGTCGGCGTGGCCCTGGCCCTGGGCTATTGGTCCACCCGGGCCGTCCGCCAGAGCGAAGATCCGCCGGTCCGCCGCTGGGCCGAGCCGTTTTGCGTCTTCTTCGTGCTCGTGGCCATCAGCTACGTCAACATCGTCAAGAACCTCGAGGCCGTCTGGCTCAAGGACCCCCGCACGCTCCAGGACACGCTGTGGGGATTGTCCAGCTACACCTGGTTCTACATCGGCTATGCGGCGCTCGCCCTGACAATCGCCATTCCGCTGGTAGCCTGGTATCGCGGGCGGGAGATTCCGCTACTACCCGCTTCGCGACTGGGCCAAGGGGAGTTGTTCTTCATCGTCTTCTTGTGGTGGATCGTGCTGGGCAACCTGTCGCGGACCGTCCCCTTCCACGAGCAGCGGCTGATTACCGAGGGCGTGATTCACGTCAACGCCTGCCTGTGTACGCTCTTCGCCCTGTTGCTGCCGAGCTATGCCCGCGTGGCCGGAGAGCTGCCGACGTCCCCCTTGCGGCCGCTGGTGCGAGTCACCGCGATCATGGTCGCCGTGGGAGCCGTGCTGGTCGTGGCCGGCGAATTCGGCGTGGTGCGCGGGCTGTGGGGCGATACGTTCGCCGGACACGCCGGTTACCACACCCGTTTCGAACGCGACGCCCCGGCCGACAAGCGGTAACGACCCGTCGCCGTCGCTGGCCGCGTGGCTACTCGTCGCCGTACACCCGGGTGCTCTCTTCCTTGCTGATCGGGTCGCGGATTTCGTCGGTCGCGACCTGCACTTCGACGCGTTGATCGCCGGCTTCGACGGCCTGCACCTTGATCGTGAACGAGGTGTCGGCCTTGGGGGCCAAAGTTTTCAGCGGCTCGAACAGCACCCGCTGGCCTTCGATCTGGTAGCGGACCGGGCCTTCGGCCGAGAGCGGCTTCATGCCCCGCGGCAAGAGGGCCGCCAGGCTCACGTTGCTGGCCGCCTTGGTCCCCTGGTTGGTGACGCGGATTTCGTAGGCCGTTTGAGCGCCGACCTCGATCGGGTCCTTGATGTCCGAGAGCTGGAAGTTGATCGCCGCCAGCCCTTCGATCGACACCACCTCTTCGCGCTCGTCCTTCAGGCCGCTTTGCGAGCTGCTCTTGATCATCAGCCTCGCTTCGCCGGCTTCCAAGGGGAGCGTGGTCAGCTTGACGGTGCCCGTTTCGTGCGGCGGCAGTTCTTCCAGGTTCCAATACACCGCGTGGGTGGCCTCGTCAAACTGCCCGCCGTTGTTGGCTTCGACGAATTTCAGGTTCCGCGGCAGCACGGCCACCAGGTCGATGTTCTTGGCCGCGGCCGTGCCGGGGTTGGTCACCGAGATGTTGTGCGTCGCGTTGCGCTCCAGGTAGCGCCGCTTCGGTCCGGTCATCGAGACTTGCAGCAGCGGCGCGACCACCTCGATCTCGGTGTGCGCCTCGGCATGCAGATTGGCATCGCCGTCGGCCTTGATGATGTTCGTCACCTGGCCGGCTTCGGCGGCGGTGAGCGTCAGATCGAGCTCCCGCGCTTCGCCCGGCTTGAGCGTGCCGACCTCGAATTCGAGATCCTTGCCCGCGGCGTGCGACAGTCCCTGCGGAACCGTTTCGCTCAGCATCACGCCGGCGGCCGCGCCGGTGCCGGGGTTCGAGAGCTTGACTCGCAGCGAGAGCGGCTCGCCCTTCATCACTTTCGACGGACCGAGCACTTCGATCGCCAGCATCGGCTTCGTGGCCAGCGTGCGCACCGAGGCCTGGGCATGAAAGCGAACCGTGGCCACGCTGCCGATTTCCCCTTCGGCCGTGGGCATCAACTGCATCTCCATCGTCCGCTCATCCCCGGGCTTGAGCGAGCCGAGCTCCCAGACCAGCTCGCCGTTGGCTCCTCGGTTGGACGGCGGGGCCGTGTCCAACAGTTGCGTCCCCTGCGGAATCGTGTCGTGCACCTCGACCTCGTGCGCCGTGGCCGTGCCGACGTTCTTGACCTTGACGACAAACTGGGCCGGCTTGCCGATCTGGATTTCCGGCGGCGCCACCTTTTCGATCACCAGCGAGGGGGCCTGCTGGCCGTTGAGCTGCGGTTCGCCCGGGCGGCCGGTCCCCTCGGGGCTCGCGGAGTTATCAAACGACGTCGCGCCGCCGGCCAGCGGAGCCGCGGCGGCCTCGGCCGGATAAGCGTTCGTGGCGGGCGCATCCTGCGGGGGCTCGGTGCCGTAGGGATTCGCCCCTTGGCCGTACTGCGAGTCGACGTCCGCACGCAGCGGATTGCCCCCCGGGGGACTCCCGTAACGATTGGCCGCGGGCTGGGGCTCGGCCGCCTCCAGCCGCCGCGGTTCGCCGCCGGGGACGTCCGCAAATTGATCGCCCGACGCGTCGGCCGCTTCCACCGGCAGTTCGGCGGCGGCCGGACGCTCGGCATAGCGCGATTGTGGGTCCGGCTGCTCGACAGGCCGGGCGTCGCGGCCGGCAAACGGGCTGGCCATCGGTGCGGCAGCCATCTGGTCGGCATCGGGAATGTCGCTGGGCTGTTCTGCGCCGGCCGGCTGCGCGTCGTATTCGGCGTAACGGTCTGAAGCGCCCGCCGCGTCGTGGGCGGTCGGCAGCGGGCCGGCGTCGGGAATGTCGTCGGCGTAATCGGCAGCGCCGTTGCCGCCGTAGGACGCGTAGCCGGCGTCCGCCGGAGCGACCTCTTGCGTCGTGCTGTCGTACGGGTCCGCGGCTGCGCTGGCGGGTGGAGCCGAATCGCCTACAAACGGGCTGTTCCTGCCGGCGGGTGAGTCGGCAACGGACTTGGCCACGGCGATCGGCTTGGGAGTCCGGTCGGGGACGTCCTGAAATTCGGTTTCCTCGGCGTTATTCGATCGCGCCAGTTTTCCCTGGGCAAAGTACACGCCGACGGAACCCAGTCCTACCAGGGAACCCATGACAAACAGGCCGAGCAGTGTGCGTTTCATGTTCCTGCGTCCGCAAACGAGGTGAAGGAAACCGCGGCGGGCGAGCGCGGCGGTTCGAACGAGACTCAATGGAACCAGCGAGAAGTGATTGGTTGTGCCCGGAGGCGCGGCTTTCGCTGCCGGCGTAGTCCGAGCGGGCGGCCTAAGTAGCAAACTTTCGCCCGCCAAGCTAGAGCAATTGCGAAAGCGACCGCTCGCCGATGCACGTGCTCCTCTCGCATCCAGGGGTGCCACTGCCGGCTTGTCCAGCAGTACCTTGGCTTTACGGCATACGTGACGTTGACCAGCCATCTGCCAACTCGAATGCTAGCTGGGCGCACTGTATAATCCTCCCAATGATCGCTTCGCGCGGACGGCGCCGGCGACAGCGTCTGCCAACTCCCACTCTCCCCGCTTCGGAGCAACCATGTTCCATCGAATCTCTTTTCTCGCGGTGGCGGCATGCATCGTGGCTGCTAGCGATGCCGTGGCCGCGGACCACGAAGTCCACCGCTTCGACGTCATTCCCTTGACCGACGTCTATTACTCCGAAGGGGCCGCCTTCGGCGACGTCGACGGCGACGGCAAACCGGACGCCGTGTACGGCCCGTTCTGGTATCGGGGGCCCGACTTTGCCGACAAGCACGTCATCTATCCGCCGGTAGCGCAGCCGCGCGAGTTTTATGCCGATCACTTTTTCGCCTGGCTGTACGACTTCAACGGCGACGGACGCAACGACGTCCTCACCGCCGGCTTTCCCGGCACGCCGGCCTTCGTCTACGAAAACCCGGGCCCCCAGGGCTTCGACAAGCCCTGGCCCAAGCACCAGGTGCTCGACTCGGTGTGCAACGAATCGCCGCAGCTCGTTGACCTGGTGGGAGACGAGCGCCCCGAGTTCGTCTGCACGCACGACGGCTATTTCGGCTATGCCACGATCGATTGGAGCCAGCCCCTCGCCCCCTGGACGTTTCACAACATTTCCGAGCGGAACGCTCCCAAGCCGTTCGGCCACGGGCTGGGCGTGGGGGACATCGACGGCGACGGCCGCCGCGACATCATCGTCCAGAACGGCTGGTTCGCGCAGCCGGAAAACGCCGACAGCGCGAATCGCTGGACGTTTCATCGCGCCAATTTCGCCCGGGCCGGCGGCGCCGAGATGTATGCCTACGACGTCGACGGCGACGGCGACAACGACGTCATCACCAGCCTGGCCGCCCACGAGTTCGGCCTGGCCTGGCACGAACAGCTCCGCGACGGCGAGACGATCACGTTCCGCCCGCACCTGATCATGGGCGATAAGCCCGAGGAAAACCGCTACGGCCTGGTGTTCAGCGAGCTCCACTCGGTAAACCTGGTGGACATGGACGGCGACGGCCTGAAAGACATCGTCACCGGCAAGACCTACTGGTCCCACCACACCAAAAGCCCCCTGTGGGACGCCGGCGCCGTCGTCTACTGGTTCAAACTCGTCCGCGGCAAAGACGGTGTCGACTGGGTTCCCTACCTGGCCGCCGAAGAAACCGGCATCGGCCGGCAAGTCACCGTAGCCGACGCCAACGGCGACGGCCTGCCCGACATCGTCGTCGGCGGCATGAAAGGGGGCAACGTCCTGATTCACAAGGTCGAAAGCGTATCCCCCGACGAATGGAAACGCGCCCAGCCGAAGCCGCTGGCAGGCGACTAACCCACCTGCGGCAGCACGTACGGGCCCTTGGGAATCACCGCGATCGTGGCCGTCGGGCCGTATTCGGCTAGCGAGTCGGCGACCGCGATTTCGACCGTGGGGGCGCTTTCGACAAACAGCCGGTCGATCGTGGCCGCGGGCAGGCCGTCGCTCACCACTTTTACCTTCGCCTTGCGGCGCACCTTGGCCAGCTCTTCCAATTGCCACTGGTCGAGGACGAAATACTTCTTCCCCAGAATCCGCTCGACGAACACGTCGAGGTCCGGGTTTTCGTCGAACAGCTTTTGAAACTCGGGGCTGCCGATCCCTTCCGTGAGACCCGCGGCCAGGATGATCGTCCCCCCTTGCTTCACCACCGGCAGGGCGCCGGTCAGGCCTTTGACGGCCTGGTAAAACGTCGTGTCCAGCGGGTAGCCGGCCGAACTGGTCACCACGATGTCGACCGGTTCGGCGATCCGATCGACGACCACGCCGCGGACGAACTCGACCCCTTCCAAAAACGCCTGCTCCATGTCGCCCGCCACGAACTTGAGCGGCCGCCGCTCGGCGTCGATCACCACGTTGACGATAAAATCGCACCCGGCGTGCCGCCCGATCCAGGTGTTTTCCTCGTGCACGGGGTTCCCCTCCAGGATGCCGCAATCGGCGTTGGGGTGTTCAAGGAAGTCGGGGCCGTGCCACACCTTCACGGTCTCCAGCGCCGCGATGCCCGGGCAGATCAACTTCCGCCCGCCCGAGAAGCCGGCCATCAGGTGTGGCTCGATCAGCCCGGTGGTGATTTTCAAATCGGCCTCGACGTACCGCGAATCGATCCACATCGGCACGCCGCGCGGACTGTCGCCCAGATACGTGTGCTCGTCGAGCTGCTGCCCGTGATGGTCGACCACGCGGTAGCCGGCCGCGATCCGCGCGCCGACCATCTCGACGACCTCTTCCGGCTTGCTGGGCCGGTGCAGCCCCGTGGCCACCAGGATCGTGATCTTGTCCCGTGGGATGCCGGCCGCTTCGAGCGTGGCCAACAGGGGCGTGAGAATCAGCTCGTTGGGCACCGGACGCGTGATGTCGCTGATCACCACGCAGGCGTCGCGGCGGCCGCGGGCCAGCTCGGCCAGCGGAGGCGTGCCGGTCGGTTCGGCCAGCACCGCCGCGACCGCGGATCGAGGATCCGCCAGCGGCACGGCCTGCTTGTAGGCCAGCGTTCGCACGACCCGATCGTCGGGCAGTTCGACTTCGAGTCCCTCGCGGGCGTATTCCAGGCGGACTCGCATGGGCGTGGCAGCAGCGTGGGGCAGGGGAGCGGTCGAGCGCCGCAGCGCGCCGGCCGCCGTCTGGACAGCGGGCACGCGGTGGCGGCGAAACTATTTCTTCTTGGCGTCGGCAGCCGGAGCGGCCGCGGCACCTTCGGCCCCTTCCTCTTCCTTCTTCTTCTTTTTCTTCTTCATCGCCAGCTTGTACACGCGCACCTTGGGCAGGCCCAGCGGGCTGTCCCCTTCCTTCCAGCGTTCGGCTTCCTGCAGCCGGGCCAGCCGCTCGGCCCGCGTGAGCACGCTGCGGCTGCGAATCAGCCCGCGGCGAACCCGCAGGCTCTTGTCCATCGTCATCGTCGTGGTTCCTTGTAAATCGAAGAGATCGCCGCCATTGGGCCCAGGGGCCCAAGCGGCACCGTTGGCCGGTCGGAAACTCCCATTGTAAGCCAATCGGCCCGCGGGCGCAAGCCGTCGAAGCCCCTCAATATAGGGCCGGCCGAGCCCGCGGACAAGCTGGGATCGGGCACGCAAAAATCGCCCGCTCACGGCAACGGCGACACCACCTCGTCCCCGGCCCGGGTGACCAGCGCGTCGTACAGCCGCCGGTCCACCTCTTCGCTGATGCCGCGGGCCGAGCCGTCGCCAAACAGGTGCTGCACGACGGCCGGGTGCATGCTCGACGGGCCGTACAGGCTGTCAATCGAGTCGTGCGGGTCGCCGTATTCGTAATAGGGCGTGTAGTTCAGCGAGATCTCCGGCCGCGCATACTCGGGCACCACGCCGATATCAAAAGGATGTGCTACCGCCGCCGCGGCCGTGCCGTCGATCCACACCGCGGCGTTCTGCTCGCGGGTTTCGACCACGAAGATCGTCCGCGACAGCCCGTCGGTGATGTCCTTCGGCGCCGTGTCGGACAGGCAGTACATCACACCATTGGGATGGCGGCGGCCGTCGGGCCCCGGACTCCACAGGCTACCGACGGTCGTCGCGCCCATGGCCAGGTAGTTGGCGATGGCAAAGTCGCTTCCGATCGCGTGGTACAGCGGTTCGCCCGTAAAGGGTTCTCCGATGAACGACGGGCAGCGATACAACTGCACGATCGTGGCGGCCGGTTGGCGGTTGTGGGGCCCCAGCGACGACGTGGTGTAGTCGATGTTCACGGCCAGGTTCTGCCCCTCGACGAACGGCAGAATCAGGCTCCGCCAACTGTGCAAATGAACGTCGGGATCGTACGCGTAGCTCCACACGCCGAAGTCGACGCCGCTGGTGCTCGCCGGCGGCAGCCGCTTGTGCACGTCGGCGTATTGCCCTAGCGCCAGGCCGATCTGTTTGAGGTTGTTCAGGCAATGCGTCCGCCGCGAACTTTCCCGGGCCGCCTGCACGGCCGGCAACAACAGGGCCAC
Organism: uncultured Planctomycetota bacterium; assembly: GCA_963711515.1. Taxonomy (GTDB): domain Bacteria; phylum Planctomycetota; class Planctomycetia; order Pirellulales; family PALSA-1355; genus CAVQEL01. The sequence continues at coordinate 55,222 of CAVQEL010000037.1, forward strand.
CAACAGCCCCATGATGCCCATCACGACCAACAGCTCGATGAGCGTAAAGGCCCGCGGCGTGTGTGAACGATGTGCCATCATGTTGCCCGAGCCGTATCGGCGCGCTTCTGCCCCAGCAGGCATTCTACCTGGAAAAGGAGGGCAGCCCCAAATGGCCGCGCCAACGCCGAGCACCGACAGGCGGCAAGCGTCAGTCGATGACGCGGGCCTCGGGGAGCATGCGATGCAGCTCTTGGATGCCGGCCGGCGTGGTTTTGGTGTCGCGGAGGATGATCGTGGAGAGCTTTCGCAGGTTCCGCAATTGTACCAGCCCCTGGTCGGTGACCGCCGTATTGCCCAGCGAAAGCGTTTGCAGATTCGCCAACGGCCCCAGCGCACGCAGCCCGAAGTCGGTGATGTGCGTCCGTCCCAGGTGCAGGGTTTTCAGCGAGGTGAGATGCCGCACGTTCACCAGGCCCCGATCATCCAGGCCGGTGTTGACCAGGAACAGGGTTTCCAGGTTGTGCAAGCCGCCCAGTTGCGCCATGCCGGTGCCGGTGACGCGCCCGGCGTTCGTGCAGTTGATCGACTTGACGGTCGGGAAGTAGCGGACCAGGGCCAGCACTTCGTCATTGGCCGGCGTATCGCTCAGGTCGATCGACACGATCTGGCCGTGCGCATCGGCGCCGATCTTGCCGCCGACTTGCTGGATCGTGGTGCGGGCCTGGTCCTCGGGCGAGACCGAACAGCCCACCGCGGCCAGTCCGGTCGCCAGCAGCAGCATCGTGAGAAGGTAGCGGGATGGCATGGCGCACTCCGTAGGGCGCTGGGGTGGCAGCTGGCATGGACGGCGACTCGCCCGTGTGGACGCCGCCGTCGGCCTCTGTCGTTCAATCGGCGTCCTCGTGCCGCACGCCCTTGATCATTTTCAAGAATTCCTCCATCGACGCTGGCCGCCGGTCGGGCTCCGACTCGATACAAGCATAGATCGCCGCTTCCAGCCTCCGGTCGATTTTGGGGCAATATTTGCGAATGTCGGCCGGTTCCTGCGACCCATGCGTCATCGCCGCTACGGCCCGCGAGTCGCCGGTGCCGCGCGGCCAGGGCAACTCGAAAGCACACATCTCAAAGGCCGTCACGCCAAACGAGAAAATATCCAGCTTCTGGCTCGTGGGGCGGCGACGCACCACCTCGGGCGACATGTAATTGGGCGTGCCCGTGCGGTTGCCCGGCAACGTAAACGGAGGCACCGCCGGCACCGTCAGACCGAAGTCGATCAACTTCAACGACGCGCCGCTCTTGTCGACGACGAAGTTGCGCGGGCAGATGTCGCGATGGATGTAGCCGGCCCGGTGCACCGCCGCCAGCGCCTCGGCCGCTTGCCGCAACAGCTCGACGCGCCTGCCGCGGAGCTTTTCGCTGCGACCGACGATCAGCGAGTTGAGCCCCGGCCCGTCGAGAAACTCCATCACGATGAACTGTTCGCCGGCGGTCGACACGCCGTGCTCGAGCGTCCGCACGATGTGATCGTGCGTGAGCGCCATCGCGATTTCGCCTTCCTTCGGCCGATCGACCCCCGCGTACCGCGCCTCCAGAGCCGCGGTCTTCTCGCGGTCCAGAATCTTCAGGCCCACGATCTGTTTGGTCGTGCGGTCGCGGGCCATGTAGAAGTTGGACATCGTGCCCGAGATCGCCTCGCGCAACAATTCGAACCGCGTCTTGAGATTGGTCTTGGCCGAGACCTTGAACAGTTTGTCCAAGAGACCCATAGCGATCGTCTCTCTCTGCGTCCGCGGGGGGCCGCGTCTCGTCCGTGGGGTGCCCGTGAAAGGTGCGCCGGAAGCGAACGGATGACGGCCGCAAAAACCGTCGGCCCTCCGTAGCGCTACTCTAAGCCGCCGATTGCGGACAGGCAAGCCAACACACCCCGGGTGTCGCTCTGGCCCTGACCCGACAGCGGGCGGTTGGGCTTAGTGGGCTTTTGACTCGCGGGGCATCTTACCGCAGTAGTCGATGGCCCGGGCGATCTCGCTTTTCAGATCGCCGCGACGCACGATGCGGTCGATGTAGCCGTGCTCGAGAAGAAACTCGCTGGTCTGAAATCCCTTGGGCAGCTCGATCCGGATCGTGGCTTGAATCGTCCGCGGACCGGCAAAACCGATCAGGGCTTTGGGCTCGGCGAAGATAATGTCTCCCAGCGAGGCGAAGCTGGCGGCCACGCCGCCCATCGTGGGGTTGGTCAGCACCGAGATGAACAGCCCGCCGGCCTGGTCGTAACGCGACAGCGCCGCCGAGACCTTGGCCATTTGCATCAGCGACAAAATGCCCTCGTGCATCCGGGCGCCTCCGCCCGAGGCGCTGATGATGATCAGCGGCAGCCGCTGGCTCGTGGCCCGCTCGATGAGCCGGGTCAGCTTCTCGCCCACCACCGCCCCCATGCTGCCCATGATGAACGCCGAATCGGTGACCCCAAAGGCCACGCGGCGGGCCCGAACCATGCCGGTGCCGACGACGGCGGCTTCTTTTAAGCCGGTGCGGGCCTGCTCAACTTTGAGCCGCTCGGCATAGGGCAATTTGTCGGCGAAGCCCAGCGGGTCGGACGGTTCGAGCCCGGCGTCCCATTCCTCGAACGTGCCCTCGTCGAGCACCTGTTGGATGCGGTCCCGGGCCGAGACGTACCAGTGGTAATCGCACTCGGGGCAGACGCCCAGCGCCCGCTCGGCCTGCTTGCGAAAGATCGTCTGCTGGCAGCCGGGACACCGCTGCCAGAGCCCCTCGGGCACGCCGCGTTTGGGACGCCGCGTGGGGAGGCCAGTGATACCGGGTTGTGTGTGGCTTGTCGACATGCGAATGGTAGCGGCTCCACCCTTCGTGCGGGCGAAGTGACCCTTGGTGTTCCCTACAAGACCATCGGCAAACCTTAGATGCCGGCGGCGGTCTTTTGGTCAGTTTTCTAAGAGCGAACCGGGGCCGTATCTTGCGCTTCGCCGGTAATTATTTCCCATTTTCCGCAGGCGGAACTGGTTTTCCAAAAATCCCCCACCTCCCGGTGCAGTAGCTCTCCTTGCACCACACCGGCCAGCGGCTCGGGAACGACGAACGCCACAGTCCCCTCTTTGTACTTTTTCAAGACCTTCGTCAATGCCGCCTGCACGCGTTGCCGGGCTTCACTGAGCATCTCCCCCTCCGGAGGGCAGATGATATTCGGCTGCTCCTGCCATTGACGATAAACCTTGGGCTGCTTGCGCTTAACATCTTCGATCAGCATACCCTGCCAGAGACCATGGTCAATGTTACGCAGCCCATCCATTTTCTTCAGTTTTACGTCCAGCGCGTCGGCGATCGCTTGCGCGGTCTCGCTGGCACTCTGGCAGGGGCCGCAATAAACGCCCATGATTCCCAGCGGGCGAACTTCCTCGATGATGCGCTCGACGTCGCGGCTGCCTTGTTCGCTCAACGGGATGTCGAGCGTCCCCACGATCCGACCTTGCTCGTCGTAGTCGGTGGCTGCGGGGCGGATCAAAACAATTTGAACCATGGTTGTCATTGCGTCCTTGAAGAGGCCTTTGCCAGCCGCTTGAGCGTGGCGATGGATTGGGCGTACGGCGGGTGCTTCATGATCGCCGAGCCCACGATGTGTGCCTGCGCCCGGCGGCCGCACACTGGCCGATCGTCTCGGTGTTGACGCCGCCGTCGACTTCCAACAACACGTCGGCCGGCGCCATGTCGCTCAACTGGCGCAGCTTGTCCAGCGCCACGGTCTCAAACGCCTGGCCGCCGAAACCCGGCGTGACGCTCATCGTGAGCACCAAGTCGCAAGCGTCCAGGTACGGGCGTATGGACTCGACCGGCGTTTCCACGTTGAAGGCCAGCCCGGCCACCACGCCCAGCGAGCGCAGCTTTTCCAACAGCGGGCGAGGATCGTCCACGGCCTCGTAGTGAAACGTGATCGCGTCCGCCCCGGCAGCGTGAAATTGCTCGGCAAATTGCTCCGGATTCGAGATCATCAGGTGCGTTTCGATCGGCAATTGCGTGACCTGCCGCACCGCCGCCACGATCGGCAGCCCGTACGACAGGTTGGAGACAAAATGCCCGTCCATGACGTCCAGATGCAGCCCCGGCGCACCGGCGTCTTCGAGCTTGTGGACCTCATCGGCCAGATGCCCGAAATCGCACAGCAGCAGGGAAGGCACCACCACGGGTGCCTCGGCGCGCATCAGTTGATAGCGCCTGGGGCGGGAAACTTGGGAAGGCGTGTCTACCACGAGCGGAGACGCACTAGAAAAAAACCTTGTGACGACTGCCGGCGGGCGGAGATTCCATTTCTGCGTGGCACGTCGAGTGCCTCACGTAAGCCGGCAGGTTCGCTTGTTCGCGTTTGCTTGCGATTTGCGGTCGTTCCTATTGAGTCCACGACGGCTCAAAGCCAAAGCGACATTCTATCAATCCTCGGGGAGCGCGTCTGCGCGGTTCCCGAGCCTTGGACGTAAGTGGTAGATATAGCATAGCTTACAATTTTACCCCCGATGGCCCGATCCGTTCGCCAGCAGCTGTAACCTCGCTGGCCGCCACGCTCTACTGCAGCTCGCCGCTGCGCGGCAAGTCGGCCAGGCTCTCCAGACCGAACAGGTCCAGAAATCGCTCGGTCGTGTAGTACATCGTGCGGCGCGGTTTCGACTGGCTTCGATCCACGCGCAACAATTGTCGCCGCACCAACTGCGCCAGCACGTGGCCGCTCGCCGCGCCGCGCAGCCGGGCGACCTCGTCGCCGGTGACCGGCTCGTTGTAGGCCACCGCCGCCAGCACCTCGATCGCGGCTTGCGATAATCGCGCTTGCCGCGTCCGACCGTGAAACTTCTCGCGCAGCCGGCCAAACTCTTCCCGCAGCACGAGCCGATACCCCTGGGCCTCCTCGGCAATCGCGTAGGGACAGTTGCGCCGCAGGTAGTCGGCGTTCAGATCGCGCACCGCGTCGTCGATCTCGGTCGACCGCACGCCGCGCATCAACGACGCAACTTGCCGGCTGGAGAGGGGCTGGTTCTGCGGATTTCCCACAAACAACATCGCTTCCAGGATGCTGCGGGGGGTGATCTCGCAAGCCACCGCACGTGGCGCATCCTCGTTGTCCTCTTCGGCGAGCGTCTCCGAGACCGGTTCGTCGCGGGGCACGGCCGCATAGGGATTGTCGCCGCTTTGCAACATGCCGGCCAAGGCGGCGCTCAGTTGATCCAGCGCCAACCCCGGTTGCTCCGCCTCGCCGGCCAGAGCCGGCAAGCCGGCCGGACGCTCCGGGTGGTCTCGCGATTCGGCGGGCTGTGATTCGGCGGGCTGTGATTCGGCGGACATGGGAAATCGTGACCAGGACTGCGCGCGAACCATCTGGCGACGCAACGGCTGCCGCTTGGCTTCATTCTAGCCGTCCGGTGAGGGGGAGCTACCGACCCTCGACGTGCCGTTTCATGAATGCCAGCCCCTCTTTGGCCAGTTGCTCCTCGCTGGTGAACATGCGGCGCCAAATCTTCGTCGCGGCAGCCAGTTCCGGCAAGGCCAGCCCAAAGGCCTCGATCACCAGCCAGCCGTCGTAGCCCGTCTCCTTGATCGTCTTGAACGTGGCCTCCCAGGGGACATTTCCCTGGCCCGGCGTGCTCCGGTCGTTCTCGGAAATGTGAATATGGGCCATATAGGGGGCGCAGGTGCGGATGGCTTCGATGGGGTCTTTTTCTTCGATGTTGGCGTGAAACGTGTCGTACATCGTGCGGCAATTCGGATGATCGACTTCGCGGACAAAGCGGACCGCGTCGGCCGCCGTGTTCAGCAGGTAACACTCGAAGCGGTTCAGATACTCGACCCCCAGCATCACGCCCGAGCGGGCCGCGTTCTCGGCCGTTTGCCGCATGCTGTCCACGCCCCACTTCCATTCGTCCGCCGTCGGCCCCTGGCCCGTGAATTCGCCGATCGCCGAATGAAACGGCCCCACCACGGTCTGAAATCCGGCCGCCTGGGCACATTCCAGCGCCAGCTTCATCCGGGCCGCGCCGGCCGCCCGCACCTTCGGGTCGGGACTGATCGGGTTGGTGTCGGCGTTGCACAGCGTCACGCCGGTCCGCTCCAGGCCGATCTCGTCCAGCCGCTTCCCCCACTTGGCAAACTTGTCGACGTCGGTATTGAAGATCGGAATCTCGACGCCGTCGTATCCCATCGCCTTGAGGCTTTCGATCACGCGCAAGTGCTCGTCGCTCACTTCGCCGGTCCACAACAACAAGTTCATGCCATATTTCATCGAAGGATCTCCGGAGCGTGTGCGTAATGAATATCGCGATCGAAGCGCGGCGCGGCACGGTTCACCGACCGGCCCGAAACCGCCCAAACGAATCCAACCGCTGGCGGTTTAGCAAACCACGGCGGTCACTCGTGTGCCGCCTCACACCGCCAACAATTCGCCGGCCCGGTCGCGCACCAGCGGCCGCGCCGCGGCCAACGTCTGGTCAAACCCCCGCGGCAACAGCGGCAGCCCTACTCGGCGCATCACCTGGTTCAAGCGAAACCACAGTTTGCCATCGTCGAGGTAGTCGGACAAGAACCGCTCGCGGGAAAACAAGCCGATGAACGTCCCCAGGTTCGCCGCCGGACGCGCAGCGATCGTCCCCACGGCGGCTTCGACCGCGCCGGCGTCGAGCCCGTCGATCGCGGCGTAATAAGCGTCCAACCGCGCCGGATCGTCGGCAATCAGCACCGCATCGAGCAGGATTTCGACCAGGATGTGCCCCAGAAAATGCGGCCGAAAGCCATCGTCGGCTGGCAACCGCTCCCGCAGCCGGCGGGACAATTCGAGCGATGACTCGGCAAACGCCCGCGTGCCATGAAACCAAGCGTCATCCTCGCAATGCCGCAAGATGCCCGCCGCCACCCGGGCCACGTGCTCGTCGGGCGAGTCGACGCACAGCCGCGCCTGCTGCGACCGCACCCGCAACCGCCGATCGACCACGTTGAGCCAGTCGGGCACGGCCGTGCCAGCCAGGAAATAAGGGTCCTCCACAAAGTGCCGGCCGTGAGCAAAGTAGTTCATCGTGTCGCGCACGGACGGTCAGTGAATCTCCACCCACTGCCCGCTCTTGGCGCTGGCCAGCACCGCGTCGCACACCTTTTGCGTGCGCAATCCGCTGCGGAAGCCGGGCTCGACGGGCTTGCCGGTTTCCAGCGATTCGAGGAAATCGGCCAGGGCGTTCGTGAACGTGTGTTCGTAGCCGATCGTGCAGCCCGGCACCCACCAGTGCTTCATGTACGGATGCTCGGGGTTCGTGACGTGGATCTTCTGCCAGCCGGTCAGATGGCTTTCGATCTTCTGGCCGGTCTGGGGATCGGCATATTTGAAGTACTGCAAGTACTGCGGATCTTCGAGATCGAAAAACACGCTCCCCGCTTCGCCGTTCAGCTCAAACGTATTGTAGTTCTTGCGCCCCCGGGCGTAGCGGGTGCTCTCGAAGGTGCCCATCGAGCCGTTGGCAAAGGTGGCCAGAAACATGCAGGCGTCGTCGATGCCCACCGGCTGCACCTTGCCGGTTTCAGCGTGCACGCGCTCTTTGACAAATGTCTCGGTGGCGGCCGACACCCGGGCGATCGGCCCGTTAAGCCATTCGGCGGTGTCGATCGAATGGGCCAGCAAGTCGCCCGTGACACCCGAGCCGGCGACGTCGACGTCCAGCCGCCACAAGGCGGCCCCGCCCTGCGGCACGTCGGTGGCGATGGTCCAGTCTTGCAGGTAGGTGGCCCGATAGTGAAACGGCCGGCCGATGCGTCCTTCGTCGATCACCTGCTTGGCCAGCGAGATGGCCGGCACGCGGCGGTAGTTGAACCAGACCATGTTCGGCACGCCGGCCTTCTCGACCGCGGCACACATCTCCTCCCCTTCGGCCACGTTCATCGCCAGCGGCTTTTCGCATAGGATCATCTTCCCCGCGGCGGCTGCGGCCAGCACGATCTCCTTGTGCGTGTTGTTCGGCGAACCGATATCGATCACGTCGATATCCTTCCGCTCGATGAGCTTCCGCCAGTCGGTCTCGTACGACTCGTAGCCCCAGTTCTCGGCAAACGCCTTGATCTTGTCTTCCTTGCGCACAACAAGCCTTCAGCACCGGCCGGTACTTGCGCTCGAAAAACTGGCTGACCTGACGGTATGCGTTCGAGTGAGCCCGGCCCATAAAGCCGTAGCCGATCATTCCGATGTTGAGGGGAGTGGACATGGGAGGGGTTGGGGGTTAGGGGTTAGGGATTGGATTCTGGTTCATGGTGTCGGTCGGGTTTGTCTGGCGACATGCGAGCGAGCTGCGCAAGCGCATTGAGCATCCGGCCAAGCTCGTCGATTTGCGTGTTCAGTGTTGCATTATTTGTTCGTCGATATATTTCAAGCGCGTGGCGAGCGTGGCTTGGGTATGCAGCTCAGCGAGCGAGCCGCGGGCGTTGCCGATGAATTGGATGAACTCACCGCGGGTTTGCCGGGCGTGCCCCTCCGCAATATTGCTGGCAATCGAAACGGCACACTTTCTCATCTGGCTCGTCAAACCATAGACTTCTTCCCCGGGAAAGTCCTGGTGACTTCATAAACAAGCTCAGCCAAGTCCATGCGCCCGTTGCCAAACGATCAGATCGCGATACGACCGAACCGTTGCCGCCGGCCATCGCAATCGGCTCACCATTCAATATGTCCGCCTTCGTCTTTGCTAATCCCCAATCTCTAACCCCCAGCCCCTCTCCTCCTCACCCACTCCACCGTGCGCCTCGCGCACCGCCACCATCGCCCCCAAAATCTCGTTCCACGTCTTCGGATCCATCATCGTGGCGTTGGGGAACATGCAGCCGTCCCAGCAGATGTGCTGGAGACTCTTGGTGAGCCGGCCCTTGTCGTCGCGCAGCCAGTAGCCGGCCACTTTGACGATGTCGAGCTTGGCGTTCGGGTCATTGGGCAGGCAGTGGCGGCCGGTCTTGTCGTGGCTGCCGGTGCCGTGCACCGTGGCGTCGTTCTGGGCCACGTGAAAGTCGATCGTCCAAGGGCGCAAGGCGGACGTTAACTGTTGCAAGGCGGCGTCGAGCCTCGCGGTGTCTTTCCAGTCGAAGTCGGCCGGCAGGAGGGCGTCTTCCGGCGCGTTGTGCCCCAGCACGTACAACAGCGTATGGGCCATGTCGGCCTGAAACCCCAGCGTCTTGGGGCGGTCGACCATTTCCAACAGTTGCAGCATGCGGCGCCAACTGTGCATGCCGCCCCAGCAGATCTCCCCTTCGGCGGCCAGCCGTTCGCCGGCGTCTTCGGCGATGTCGCAGGCCTGGCGGAACGTGGCGGCAATCTTCTTGCTGTTGGCGTTGCGATCACCCGTCGGCCCACTCCTCGACGCCCGTGGCCGAGTCGATCCGCACCACGCCGTAGGGCCGGATGCCCAGCTCGCGCAGCCGCCGGGCGATGCGGCAGCCCTTGCGCACTTGTTCGAGAAACTTCTTCCGCTCCTCGTCCGAACCCATGGCCGAGCCGCCCCCCGTGGGCGGCCACACCGGCGCCACGACCGAGCCGATCACCAGGTTCCGCTGGCGAGCCTTGTCGGCCAGCGTCTTGATCTCGTCGTCCGAGGCGTCAATGCTCACGTGCGGGTCGAACAAAAACAGATCGAACCCGTCGAACTTCACGCCGTCGACCTCGGCCGCGGCCGTCAGATCGAGCATCGTATCCAGATCGATCGCCGGCTCCGACCCTTCGCCCTTGCCGACCACGCCCGGCCAGGCAGCGTTATGCAGTTTTGGGAAAGTGTTCATTGGTAGTGGTTCGTGGTTGGTGGCTAGTGATTAGTGCGGATGGTTTCACGATTGGGGTTGGGGGCGTCTTCTTCACTAACCGCCAACCACCAATCACTAACCACTACTTCCCAATCTTCGGCAGCTTCGCGTGCGTGTCCGGGCCGAAGTAGCGGAGGCTCACGAGCGGTTCGCTGCCGGTGTTTTCGACTTCGACGCCGGCCGCGGCGGCCTCGTAGGTGATGAACACCTCGTCTTCGGTCTCTTCGCCGAAGTGGATCATGGCGGGCGTTTGCAGGTTGAGCTTGCCGATGCGGCCGCGGCCCTGCACGGTGATCCAGCCGCTGGCGCCGGGATCGTTAAGCGTGCACTTGGCGCCCGGCTCGAGGGTCAGCTCCTTGGCGCTGAACAACTGTTGGCCGTCGATCGTGCCGTAGACGATCCAGCGGTCCGTGTAGCCGGCGCCGCTTTGCGAGCGGTCGACGATCGGCTCCAGGTAGTTGTGTTCCTTGAAGTGCGTGTCGACGTTCTTTTCCCAGTCGAGCTGCTCGATGATGAAGTCCAGGTCCTGGTGCTTATCCTTGGGCACGTCCTTGACCAACAGCGACCAGGGGACTTCGCGCCCTTCGACCAGCGACTGGAACATGCCGAACACGTCCGAGCCCCATTGCGGCTCGTACGTGCACAGCGAACCCGGCGCGTGCAGCACGCCGGGGGGAATCAGCCAGCCGGTGCCCCGCTTCAGCCGATAGGCTTTCGACAAGTCGAGAATGCCGTTATCTCCCTGGTGCCAGTTCTCCAGGCACTTGCGGACCTGGGCCTTGGTGGTGCCCGGCTCCAGCCCCATGAACGTGTAGGCGAAGTTGTTGTCGACGTTGTTGTATTGCGGCGGAAAGTAGTAGCTCTCGGGCTTCCCCTGCTGGCCCGTGAGGGCCGCGTGCTTGAAGCTCTGGTGCATGTGGTGCGGGATGGGGCCCATGTTGTCGAAAAACTTCGAGTACACCGGCCACCGCTCGTACTTGTCGTACATCGTCTCGCCGATCAGCCGCGGGCCGGCTTCGGCCACGGCGTCGGCCAGCGTGAACCGCTTGCCCTCGAACGTGACGTAGCTCAAGCCTTCGTCGGGCGTGCGGTTTTCGTTGGCCGCCTCGGTCGTGCTGGCGAACCAGCGCTCGTCGATGCCGCCGCGATGCGCGCCGTAGGCGTACCAATCGCCGGGAGCCAGCTTGATCCGCTTGCCCGGGTGCAAAAAGCTGCGCGGCACCCAGGTGGGCGTGAGCCGCAGCAGGCCGCCGCCGGCGTCCAGCGCGGAAGAAAGGGCTTTACTTACGTTGTCCCGTTTCAGGGGGGTCGCGGTTGCCATCGTCATTCGCCAATAGGGTTCCAGAAGGGTTGCAAAGAGGCCCGAGAACTGTTGTTTTATTCGCTCCCCAATCGACTGGCAAGCAGACCGTCGGGCCTTTGTTGCCGGTTGCCATGACCGGCCGGCGCCGCCGCGCTGGAAATCGGGCGGCCGCGGGCGTACATTGCACAGCGCGAATCACCGCTCCGGGGCAAATCGTGCCCATCGTGCAGATGGAGACCACTTGCATGGCGGAAGAAACCTGGGTCTTGACCGATTCGGCCGAGAGCATCCATCGGGCCGATTTCGACGAGAAGCAAACCCACGGCCAGTTTGTCTGCTCTGCCGCGCTGCGCACCCTGCGCGGCGGCCGGCGCGAGGGGGTCGATCTGGTCGAAATCGACAACGGCCGCTTCCGCTTCGCCGTCGTTCCCACCCGGGGCATGGGGTTGTGGCGAGGCTGGCTCGGCGAAACCGAAATCGGCTGGCAATCGCCCGTCAAAGGACCGGTGCATCCCGGCTACGTCCCGTTGACCGAACCGAGTGGGCTGGGATGGCTCGAAGGCTTTGACGAGCTGCTGTGCCGCTGCGGACTGGTGAGCAACGGCGCGCCCGAGCCCGGCCCCGGCGGCGCGTACCGCTATCCGCTCCACGGCCGCATCGCCAACCTGCCGGCCCATCGCGTGACGCTCACCATCGACGACGCCACCGGCGAAATGAGCCTCTCGGGCGTGGTCGACGAAACCCGGTTTCTGTTTCAGAAGCTGCGGCTCACCGCCACCTACAAGACCCGGCCCGGCCAAAGCGGGCTGGTGCTGGTCGACGAAGTGACGAATCTCTCCGGCGAGCCGGCTGAAATGCAATTGCTCTACCACGTCAACTTCGGCCCGCCGCTGCTCGACGCGGGGGCCAGGCTGGTCGCGCCGGTCAAAACCCTCGTGCCACGCGACGCCCGGGCCGCCGAAGGCACGAGCACGTGGGACACCTATCCGGCCGAAGAAGCCGGCTTTACCGAACAGGTCTACTTTTTCGAGCTGGCGGCCGACGCGGGCGGCGAAACCCGGGTGCTGCTCAAGAACGCTCACGCCACGGGTGGCGTCAGCCTGCGCTACAACACCCAGCAGTTGCCCTGCTTCACGCTCTGGAAGAACACGCCGCTGGCGGCCGACGGCTACGTGACGGGATTGGAACCGGGCACGAACTTTCCCAATCCCCGCTCGTTCGAGGGTCAACAGGGGCGGTTCGTCAGCCTCGCACCCGGCGAGACCGCGAAGTTCGAAGTCGAGCTGGAGCTCCACGGCGACGAAGCCAGCGTCCGCGCGGCCGAGGCAAAAATCGCCAAGCTGCAAAAGGGAAACCAGCCCCGCATCTTCGACAAGCCACAGCGCGGCTGGACCCGCGTAGAAACGTAATCAGCCATCCCAGTGCGTGACTTCTGTGTGCCACTGCTGTCCAAGCCGGGCAAGCTAGGCTCGGCACCCAAGCGGCTCGCAGACTAATCGTCGGTTCGCCGTCCAAACAAAATCTCGCGCCAGGTCCAAGCCCCCGGCTCGCGTATCGCCGCCAGCAGTACGACCGCAAAGCTGCGGAGGATCAGGCCCGTGACCAGAATGATCAGGCAACTGCGATAGGGCTCGGCCGACGGGTCGGGTGACGTGCGCCGCAGATAGTCGAACCACGCGCCGCCGGCCACGGTCGAGGCGGCGTGCAGCAGGCTGCCCAGCGCGTCGCTCGTGGCTACGTAGGCCGGTCGTTCCAACTCCGGCGAAAGTTTGAGCACCAGGTTCGGCAGGCAAATATTGTGGGCCACGTACGCCGAATACAGCACCCAGGCCCCGGCCAGCAACCAGCGCGTATCCGGCCCGGCCACGATGAAAAACACCAGGCTCAGCGACACGCACGCTTGAGCGGCCATGAGCACCGGGCGATTGCCGTAGTGATCGCTCCACCGGCCCACGCTGCGGCTGGCGCCAAATTGCCCGAGCTGCATCCCTACGCGCATCGCCGACAGCGGACCGACGCCGAACCCCAGCACGTCCTTCGGATAGATGACGTTCTGCACCAATTGCGAAATGCCGTTGGCCAACGAAAACCAGCCGCGGAACGCCAGCAGCCGCCAGAACCGGCGATCGACAAACGGCGCCGCCAGCGCTCGCCCCACCAGGCTCGCCGCCGGCGCCGGATAACGCCGCGTCGCGGGCATCAGGAACAGCGGCACCAGCGAAGCCAACAGAAACAACGCCCCGACTCCGGTCGGAATCGCGTAAGCCAGCAGCAGCTCGTCCGGCTGATCTTGGAACCGCCCGCGCCAGTAGTCGGCAAAATAGCCGCCGGCCAAAAGCGTCGGCACCGACACGGCCAGTTGAATCCGCTGCCGCCGGGCGAAGTAACGTCCCCGGACCGGAGTCGGCACCAGGTCGCCCCACCAAGCCCACAGGGCCACGAAACCGAAATACTCGAGCATCTGATGCGTAAACAGCAGTCCGATCATCGCCGCCGTGGCCACGTGACGCGTGACGGCCGGCGCAAACGCCGCGATCAGCGGTAAGCCGACGATTAACAAATAGCTGGCCACTGACAATTGCAGACACGCCCGCCGCGCCGTGCCCGCCCGATAGATGATGGCCGGCGCCACCAGCCGTAGCGCGCCTGCCAGGTTCGGCACGGCCAGCACCAGGCTGAGCCCCAGCCCCTGGGCTCCCAAGTCGCGGGCCAGGTAATAGACCAGCGAGCCGGTGGTCAGCGAGTTGCCGATGGCCCACAGGCCGCCGTTGGCATGTCCCCAAGCCAGTGCCCGACGCCGCACGTTCGCAGGCATTGGACTGGCGTCATGCGGCATGGCATTTCAGAATGAGCGGGCCGCCGGGATTGCGAAAGGTCCGCGGCAGAAGACTGCCCGCGGGCGATTCTGATGCACGACACGAATGATAGCAAAATCGAACCGCAAGAACCGCCGGCGGCGACTCGGCGGCGGGCGTGGCGCGTCGCGTTGCTGCTGTTGGCCATTCTGGTGTTCCTCGGGGCCGGAGCCGCCACGCTGGCGGGATTCGCCGCGCGACAGTCGTGGCAATTGGAGCTGTTTTGTCATTTCCGGGTGCAGTATTTTTGGGCGCTGGTCTTGGCCGCGACCGCGTTTGCCGTCCTCCACCAGCGGTTGCTGATGCTGGGGGCCGCGGCGCTAGTGGCCGCGAACCTGGTCGTGATTCTGCCGTTGTATTTCGGCCCCGATGCGACGTCCGACGGACGGACGAGCGTGCGCGTGCTGGAGCTGAACGTCCACTTCTTGAACCAGGATTACGCGTCTACGCTGGAGCTGATCCGCCGCGAAAAGCCCGACCTCATCGTGCTCTGCGAGGTCACGCCCGGCTGGGAAGAAGCCCTGCACGCGCTCGACAAGGAATACCCCTATTCGCACGTCATTCCCAGCCGGTCGCCGGCCGGCCTGGCGCTGTTCAGCCGGTACAAAATCGAGGACATCGAGGTGAAGGTGGCCGAGGGCATCGGATTGCCGACGATCGTGGCCGGCCTCGAGCTGCCCGACGGGCGGTTGACCGTCATCGCCTCGCATCCGGCCAGCCCTTCGAGCGACAGTGACTTTCGGTATCGCAACCAGCAACTCGACCAGATCGCCCACCTGGCGGCCGAGCGTGCCGGAGCGGTGATGGTGTTGGGAGACATGAACACGACGAGCTGGTCACCATTTTTTCAGGACCTTCTCGACGTCTCGGGACTGGTGGACAGCCGGCGCGGCTTCGGCGTGGAGGCCACCTGGCCGTCGTTGCTCTGGCCGCTGCGGATCCCGATCGATCATTGCCTGGCCTCGCCCGAGGTGTCGATTCTCAAGCGTCGGGTGGGGCCGGCCGTGGGCTCGGATCACCGGCCGATCGTCGTGGATTTTGCGTTTTAGCGGGCGGCCTATATTGCCCTGTTTTACGCATGTCGCATCGTGCCGATTGTTCCGTCGCGCGTTGCTTGACAGCCTTGAAAATGAGGGGCAAAATGCGTGAACCAACCTGCGGCGCAAGCCGTATGATGGGAGGCTCGCGAGTATGGCCAACCTTCGATTGGCGGCTCGCCGGGCGGTTCCAGAGCGGTGGGTTCACGCGGGTCCGACAGTCGGCCTCTCAAACTTGAGAGATGACCGTTGACAGGGGCGAACCAAGCTCTAGAATAAGGGGCTCCCCTGGGAGGTGCCGCCAGCAGGGCGGTACAACCCGGGATTTTGTTTGCTCTTTGACAATTCGGTAGTGACCTCTGAAATTTTTTTTGCCAGCACAAGACTGTGCTTAGCTGGGGTCGCGTTCTTTTCACGAAGAATGCGTACGCCTGGCAAACCAAACCTCAAAAGTTTTGATGGCTAACCAACCGTTTCGGCGGCCCCTCGGGGCAGTCGCAGCGGAAGCTTACAAAAATTGAAGGGTTTGATCCTGGCTCAGAATGAACGTTGGCGGCGTGGATTAGGCATGCAAGTCGAGCGAGAACCCAGCAATGGGGGACAGCGGCGAAAGGGACAGTAATGTGTAGATTATCTGCCCTCAGGTCCGGGATAGCTGCGGGAAACTGCAGGTAATACCGGATAACATCTCCGGATCAAAGGTGTGATTCCGCCTGAGGATGAGTCTGCATCCTATTAGCTAGTTGGTGGGGTAATGGCCTACCAAGGCATTGATGGGTAGCGGGTGTGAGAGCACGACCCGCGTCATTGGGACTGAGACACTGCCCAGACACCTACGGGTGGCTGCAGTCGAGAATCTTCGGCAATGGGCGCAAGCCTGACCGAGCGACGCCGCGTGCGGGATGAAGGCCTTCGGGTTGTAAACCGCTGTCAGAGGGGATGAAATGCAGGTGGGTTCTCCCATCTGTTTGACATAGCCTCAGAGGAAGGACGGGCTAAGTTCGTGCCAGCAGCCGCGGTAAGACGAACCGTCCAAACGTTATTCGGAATCACTGGGCTTAAAGGGTGCGTAGGCGGCGCGGAAAGTTGGGTGTGAAATCCCTCGGCTCAACCGAGGAACTGCGCCCAAAACTGCCGTGCTCGAGGGAGATAGAGGTGAGCGGAACTTAGGGTGGAGCGGTGAAATGCGTTGATATCCTAAGGAACACCGGTGGCGAAAGCGGCTCACTGGATCTCTTCTGACGCTGAGGCACGAAAGCTAGGGTAGCGAACGGGATTAGATACCCCGGTAGTCCTAGCCGTAAACGATGAGCACTGGATTGAAGGGTCCTCCATAGCCTTTCAGTCGCAACGAAAGCGTTAAGTGCTCCGCCTGGGGAGTATGGTCGCAAGGCTGAAACTCAAAGGAATTGACGGGGGCTCACACAAGCGGTGGAGGATGTGGCTTAATTCGAGGCTACGCGAAGAACCTTATCCTAGTCTTGACATGCACGGATTAACCCCTGGAAACAGGGGCCACGCCTTCGGGTGGAACGTGCACAGGTGCTGCATGGCTGTCGTCAGCTCGTGTCGTGAGATGTCGGGTTAAGTCCCTTAACGAGCGAAACCCTTGTCACTAGTTGCCAGCGCGTCATGGCGGGGACTCTAGTGAGACTGCCGGTGTTAAACCGGAGGAAGGTGGGGATGACGTCAAGTCCTCATGGCCTTTATGACTAGGGCTGCACACGTCCTACAATGCCACGTACAAAGGGAAGCAAACTCGCAAGAGCCAGCAAATCTCAAAAAACGTGGCCCAGTTCGGATTGCAGGCTGCAACTCGCCTGCATGAAGCCGGAATCGCTAGTAATCGCGGGTCAGCATACCGCGGTGAATGTGTTCCTGAGCCTTGTACACACCGCCCGTCAAGCCACGAAAGTGGGGGGTATCCGAAGTCGCTGAGGTAACCGCAAGGAGCCAAGCGCCGAAGATAAACTCCGCGATTGGGACTAAGTCGTAACAAGGTAGCCGTAGGGGAACCTGCGGCTGGATCACCTCCTTTCTAAAGGATTCCTACTGCCTTGGTGGCGACACCAAGCAGTCATGAATTGTGGAGACAGTTCTTGTGTTGGACAGAGGTCAGCCCGACGAGTTCGCTCGAACGGCAAGCTACTGAATTGAATTGAGAAAACCCGTGCGGGATTAGCCAGTCCCGCGACCGGGTTTTTTTTGCGTGCGTCGCGCGATTCCACCGCGAGCGATGGAAGATACAATGGCCGGCCCGCTAAACCGCCAGCGGTGGGATGACGCTGATTCTCGTTGCACGCGAGGTGCACCATGCCGGCGCGGCCCTCCTCGATCATTGCGTATCACCTCGTGTGGACGGCTTACGGCACGTGGCTCCCCAACGATCCGCGCGGCAGCGGGTCGCATCGCGTCGTGAATCCCGCGATCCAAGAACTCGGCGAAATCCACTACGGACGAAAGAAAGTCCAACCGCCGCGGGCAGCCGTGCGTGAGTTTTACGAACACGCGGAAGGGAAACTTCAATTCCCCATCGTCCCATTCGACGCGCGGCAAATCGCCACATCGGCGACGGCATTCGCCGAATGCCTTCGCGAAGAGCGCTACACGTGCTATGCCTGCGCGATCCTGCCCGACCACGTGCACCTGGTCGTGCGCAAACACCGCGCACGGGCCGAAGAAATGATCCGCCACTTGCAGCGCAGTCGCGACTCGCGCTCTATCGCGCCGACAGCGTTCCCCGTCGAACATCCCGTCTGGACCGACGGCGGATGGCGCACCTTTCTCAACTCCCCCGACCACGTCCGCACCGCAATTCACTACGTCGAGCGCAACCCTGCCAAGTCGGGCCTCGCCGCGCAGCGGTGGCCCTTTGTCGTCCCCTACGACGGATGGCCCCACCCCTCGGCCCCGCTAAACCGTCGGGTCGTCCGCACGCTGGCGGTTTAGCGGGCCGCCCACCCGCAACCCACCCAACCAAGTCTCCACCACGCGCGACTCCGGAGCGAAGAGCACTTCATGCGGATCGTCCGCCCCACTACCCCCCAGCCCCACCACCGCCAAATCGGCCCGCTTCCCCGCTTCGAGTGTTCCCACCGCATCCCCCAATCCCAGCGCCGCCGCGCCCCCCCGCGTCGCCATCCGCACCAGCGCCTCGCGCGACACGTCGGCATGGGCCGCCGCCGCGGCCTTCATCTCTTCCAGCACGCTCAAATCCGGGTTCGACGCCCGGCTGTCCGTCCCCAGCGCCATCGCCACGCCGGCCGCCAGCATGCGGGCCAGCGGATACGGCTCTTGCCCGAAATACGCGTGCGTCCGCGGACAATAAACCACCGACATACGGGCCGCGTGACCGGCCAGAAACTCGATCTCCTCGTCGTCCAGATAATTGCCGTGGATCACCAGCGCCCGATGCGCTCGGGCCAACTCGGTCAGATAATCCAAAATGCAACTCAATCGGGCCCCGTCGGACGCGTCCCAAGCACCGACGTCCTCGAGCAGGTCGCGAAACGGACCCGACTCCAGCGTCAACAGCTCCAGCTCTTCGCGCGATTCGGCCAGGTGCATCGCCAGCGGAACCTTGTGCTCGCGGCTCATCTCGACCAGCGCCGTGAGCAAGCGTGAATGGACCGTGTAAGGCGCATGGGGACTGAGTGCCGGCCGGGTCGTCTCGTTGCCCGGAGCGGCCGAAAGAAACGCCTCGGCGGCCGCGACGGCCATCTGCGCCCGGGAAAGCGTCGGACCGATCGCCTCGTGAAACATGACCGTCGTCGGTCGCGGCTCGGGAAGCCCGCCGGCGGTGCGCCAGTCGGTCGTGGCGATTTCGCCCAGCGTGGTGGTGCCCGCCACGAGACTTTCTTCCAGCCCCCGGACGACGGCGGCGACGGCCTCCGCTCCGGCCGTCCGGCGGTGTCCGATTACGTCGGTGATCCAGTCCGGCAGGTTCGTGCCGGCGGTCCCCAGCGGCGTGGCCAGATCGCTGAACTCCAGGTGCGTGTGGGCGTTCACCAACCCCGGCAATATCGCCGCATGGCCCAAGTCGCGTACCCGTACGTCGTCCGTTGCGCTACCTACGCGCACGATCTGTCCGGCGCGAATCGTGACGACGCCGTCCGCGATCGGCGGCGAGCACACCGGAAACACGAATCGTGCTCGCAATGCCAGGGGCTCGTCGGTCATGTGTGCCTCCGTGCGGCATCCCCTTGGGACGTTTGCCCTGCGCAGTCGCCACAGCGGCCTCAGCCCGGCAGCCAGTGTGCCGACTGGTGATCGATCGCCTCTTGCAGCGACTCTTCCGGCGTGCGGGCGTAAGGCAGCCGGTGAAACCAGTATAGAAGGCCGGCGCTGGCGAGCACACTGACGACCACCACCGGCCAGCGATAGAACTGCCCGTCGGCGGCCGTGTCGCGCAGCAGCCACTCGAGCCATTCCGCCCGCTGGCCGGCTTCGCCGACGACGCGCCCGACGACGATCGCCAGCGAGTTGTGCACGACGTGGAACAGAATGCACGGCCAGAGGCTGCCCGTTTGCACGGCGACAAAGCCCAGCACGGCCCCCAGCAGGCTGGCGACGATCGACTGTTGCAACAGCGCGTGCGTGGCCCCGAAGAAGATGCTGCTGACGATGATGGCCGCCCACTTGTGCCCCATGTGCCGCAGACCGGAGAGAATAAAGCCGCGGAAGGCCAACTCTTCGCACACCGCCGGCACCACGGCGACCACCAGCAGCAACACCCAGATATTGTCCGGCTGCAGCATGAGCTGGCTGAGCTGGCCGGCGAGTTGTTCGTTCACCGGGTAGACGCGATTGACCGTGGCTTGCAGCAGGTTGGCCGCCGGATGCATGACGACGGCCAACGTCACCGCCGCCAGCGGCGTGCCGAACGGCGCACGGCGCAACAGCAGAGTCTGCCCCGGGCTGCGCGTGAACATCACCGCCATCAACAGCGCCGGCGTGGCGATCACGACCAGTTGCGTAATGGCCACCACGCTGACCAGCGCCGCGAACGAATGGGGCGTCGCCAGCGCAAAGCTCATGAAGAACTTGATCAACAGGATCAACACGCCGCAGCACATGGCTTCGGCCAGGCTGGGCGTGGCCCCGCGGTCGCGCACCAGGTGGCGGACCCACAGGCCGACGCCCCACCGCTCGCTCTCGCGAAACAGCACGCTTTCGGAGTTGAATTGATTGGTGGCCCAGCGGATTGCCAGAAAGCAGCAGAACAGCGTCACCAGCACCACCACCGGAACATAAGGCAACACGGCCCAGTAGTTCCCTTCCAGCAGCGACCGCAACAGCAACACCACGCCGGTGATCGGAATCAGGCTATTGCCGAAGTTCAATTCCACGCCCGGCGCCATCGGCAGGATCACCAGCGGCATCGTCACCAGCACCAGCGGCATCAGGTAGTATTGTCCTTCCTTGGTGCTCCGGGCCAGCACGGCCAAGGCCAGGCACAGCGCGGCGAACAGTGCCGAGACCGGCACCAGTGCCACCATCAGCCAGGCAAACGCGGCCAGCGGAGGCGGCCCCAGGTTGGGAAACTGGCTCAGCACCAGCGAGCCCGTGATGGCCAGGCTCAACAGGTTGAGCACGGCCGTGGCCACGCTGAACAGCATCACGGTCAGCAGCTTGCCCCACACGATTTCCAGTCGTTCGGCGGGGCTGCTGAGCAGGGTTTCGAGCGTGCCTCGCTCTTTCTCGCCGGCGCAGATGTCGATGGCCGGATAAAACGCGCCGGTCAGGGCCCAGATCAACAACACGAATGGCAAAATCTTGGACCACGCCGCGGCGGTGTGCTGGCTCCGCTCCGCCACGTCGAGCGTGGTGATCTTGAACGGCCGGGCCGCCGTGGGGGGTAGATGCCGCGCTTCCAGGATTTGCCGACCGAGCCGGTCGCGCCATTCGTGGAGCACGTCCGACACGCGGCGGTGGGCGGTCCGTGACGCTTCCCGAGCCAGGTTCGGATAAATCGCCACGTCGGGCAGGCGCGCAGCAGGCGACGAGCCTTCCGGCTGCGGTTCCTCCAAAGCCTGGCGAAACGCCGAGAGCTGCTGGCCGAATTCCGGCGGAAAGTAGACCACCACGTCGTAGTCGCCATCGAGCATGTCGCGCCGGGCCCGCTCCCGCGGATCGGCCGGCTCACCCTCTCGCGAGGCAGCGGCCGATTGGGTTGATACGCGCAACAGGTCGACCGTCGCGTCATCTCCGCCGAACAGGTCGCGCAAAACGGTCCTGCCGGACCAACGGCGGCAGTCCCGCCCCCGCGGGTGCGTCGATCACCAGCACCCGCGCCTCGTGCTCGCGCAAAAACTGCATGACCTGAAAGAAGCTCATTCCCAACAGCGGGTAGAGCAGAATCGGCAGCACCGCGATCATGAACAAGGTGCGGCGGTCGCGCAGTTGGTCGCGAATCTCGCGGGCCAGAATCAGCTTGACGTTCGACCAGTTCATGCTGCGCCTGTAGTCGGCCTTACCATGCCTGGGCCGGGGCGTGCGCCCGGTCGTGAGTTTGAATCAGCCGGAAAAACAATTCTTCCAGGTCGTGCTGAGCATGCCGCTCGCAGACCTCGGCCAGCGTCCCCTCGGCCAGCATATGGCCGCGATGCAGGATGGCAATCCGATCGCAGAGTTTTTCCGCCTCGCGCATGATGTGGGTCGAAAACACGATGCATTTGCCCTGGTCGCGCAGCTCGACGATCGTCTGCAACAGGGCCCGCGCCACCAACACGTCCAGCCCGTTCGTGGCTTCGTCAAAGATCAGTACCGGCGGATCGTGCACGATGGCTCGCGCGATCGAAACTTTCTGCTTCATCCCGGTCGACATCTTGGCCCCCAGCACGTCGCGGATTTCATTCATCTGCAGCCGCTCGAAGATCTCTTCCATCCGTTCGCGCAGCGCCTCCGCCGCCAGCCCGTACAGCCGGCCGAAATACTCGACCATCTCCCAGGCGGTCATGCGATCGTAAACCGCCGTGTTGGCCGAGACGAAGCCGATTTGGTGCCGCACCAGCGAGGCCTGCGTCAGCACCTCGTAGCCGTTGATGCTGGCCGAGCCGCCGCTGGGACGCAGCACCGTGCTCAAGATCCGCAGGGCCGTCGTCTTGCCGGCCCCGTTCGGACCCAACAGGCCGTAGATCTCACCGGGCATGGCGTCGAAGCTGATCCCGCCCAACGCGACAATGCTGCCCCGCTTCAGGTCGGCGTAGTACTTCGTCAGATCGCGCACATGGATCATGCGTGGAAACCGGATGCCCGGGGGGGTCCCGCCGATCACAGCGGAACCGGGTTTGGTAGTGACTGCAGAGGGCGCAGGCCGCCGACTTTGGGGGATTATCCCTAAAGGCTACCACAAAATCCCCTTTGCCGCGGGCTCGAATAGGCTTCCCGCGGCCGTCCGGCGGTCCTTCGAATCTCGAACCCGCAGCGGCTCAATCTCAGCGGGAGCGACGCGAGCGCCCCCTGTGACCCACGTTCCCACAACCCGCCAGGCGGCTGGCAAAGGCCGGCTGAAAATTCCTTAGTACACAAAACCAATAGGAAATATGGTGATTGTTCTTGAACGGCCAAACGCGCCAATTAGTATGGACTCCGTGCAAGAGATAATCGCGAAAAAATCGCGACCTATCGCAATTGGGAACGCTACTGCATGCCAGGTCGTTGTTTTGCCCACTCGCCTTTGACGAGTCCATTCAACGGCCATCTCACGCATTCTGCGAGTTTGGGTATTCGCTCTGCGCCCTGACGGTTTTGACCCCTGCCTCAGGGCAACGTCCGTTCACGCCGTGATTCTCGGACGTTAGCACCCCTCGGTGCGGCCGCTGCAATTCCCAACAGAACCGAACGGCGCAGACCTTGCGCGTGGGAGCGATCCGATTTGCATCGTTGACGAATTGCCACACCACCCGTCCATGTTAGGAGATTGTTAGTGCATACCATCCACCGAGTCCTTGCAGCTTGTCTGGCCGCCTCCCTCATCACTTCTGGCGCGGCCGCCTTCGGCGACACCTTCGTCATCGACAGCTCGCTAAGCACGATCACCATCACGGGTAACGTATTGGGCGTTATCCCCATCGTCGCGCAGACGATCGGCAGCAACATCGGTCACTTTGACGGCACCATCAACGCCGACGTCTCCGGCGGCAACATCACCTTCAACAGCGCTTTGGCCAACGGACTTCTGCAGCCCGGTCCGCAAATGCCGGGTATCGGTGGCGTTGCCGGCAGCGCTCCGGCTAACGTCGGCCTGTCGATCGGTCCCGGACTCGGCACCGTGGCGATTCGAAATGAGCTTATTAGCGTGTCCAGCGGTCCCACGCCCTTGGTCGGTGGAACGACCTTCGACCTCACGGCCTTGACGCTGACGATCGTCACGGGAACGCTCGACTATAACGTGCCGAGTTTCTCTCAAGTCGGCACCTCGGATCTTTCCGATACCACGGGCATGCCCACTTCCGGCACCGGCACGCTTGTCGGCGACGTACTAACGATTCCCGTATCCGTCTCGTTTACTTTTGAAATCTCGCCTGGCCCACCGCCTCAAATGGCGACGGTCAACCTGCTCGGCCAATTGGTGGCCACGCGCGTCGTGCCGGAGCCGGGCACGATCGCCCTGTTCGGGCTCGGCACGGTCGCGATCGTTACGATGGGCTACCGCCGTCGCCGAAAAAAGGCGTAGTAGTCGCCCTTTGCGGCGGTCGTTCGCAAATCAACAGGATGTTCAGCCGGGGGGCCGGCTTTCCACGAGATGGAAGGCCGGCCCTTTGCGGTTTCTGCCCCCTCCCGGGCCGGCAAGCCACGCCCGGATCGATATACTAGGCTTGCGATACACCGTCCGGCACGCTGCACCGTCCACCGGCGTGTCCTCCCGCACACTCTCTCGCCCCGGAGGAGCATGATGCCCCTGCATTCACGCGACCAGATACGCGACGCCATGTTCGACGACGTTTATTCGTCGACCGACATGACCGTTTCGGCCCCCAAGTACCGCTTTCCCACCCAGGAGCGCCGCGCCGAGCACGCCTACGCCATGGTGCACGACGAGTTGATGCTCGACGGCAACTCGCGGATGAACCTGGCCACGTTCTGCCAGACCTGGAGCGAGCCGGAGGCCCAGCGCCTGTTGGCCGAGTGCTGGGACAAGAACATGATCGACAAGGACGAGTACCCACAAACCGCCGAGCTCGAGCGCCGCTGCGTCCACATGCTGGCCGACCTGTGGAACTCCCCCGCCGCGGAAAACACCGTGGGCTGCTCGACCACCGGTTCGAGCGAAGCCGCCATGCTCGGCGGACTCGCCATGAAGTGGCGCTGGCGCCAGCGACAGAGCAAAGCCGGACGCCCAACCGACAAGCCCAACATGATCTGCGGCCCCGTGCAGGTCTGCTGGCACAAGTTCGCCCGCTATTTCGACGTCGAGCTGCGCGAAGTGCCCATGGCCGCCGACCGCTTGCTGCTCACGCCGGACGAAGTCCTCCGGCGGTGCGATGAAAACACGATCGGCGTGGTGCCCACCCTGGGCGTCACCTTCACCATGCAGTACGAGCCGGTCAAGGACATTTGCCGGGCGCTCGACGAGCTGGCGGCCTCGGGCGGGCCGGACATTCCCGTGCACGTCGACGGCGCGAGCGGCGCTTTTTGGCGCCGTTCATTCACGACGACGTCGAGTGGGACTTTCGCCTGAAACGCGTCAAGTCGATCAACACGTCGGGACACAAGTTCGGCCTCACGCCTTTGGGGTGCGGCTGGGTCGTGTGGCGCGACCGGGCCGAGCTGCCCGAGGACCTGGTGTTCCAGGTGAATTACCTGGGGGGCGACATGCCCACGTTCGCCTTGAACTTTTCCCGCCCGGGCGGGCAGATCGCCTGCCAGTACTACAACTTCCTGCGGCTGGGGCGCGACGGCTACCGCCGCGTGCAACTGGCCTGCGCCGAAACCGGCGCATTCGTGGCCGACGAGATCGCCAAGCTCGGCCCATTCGAGATCGTCTACGACGGCCGCGGCGGCATTCCCGGCGCCTGCTGGAAGCTGCGCCCCGATGCCCAGGTGAATTTCACCCTCTACGACCTGGCCGACCGCCTGCGCAGCCGCGGCTGGCTCGTCCCCGCCTACTCGCTCCCGCCCGACCAGCAAGAAACGGTCGTCCAGCGCGTCCTCATCCGCCACGGCGTCAGCCACGACCTGGCCAAGCTGCTAATGGCAGACCTGCGCGCCGCACTCACCCACTTCGAAAAACACCCGGTGAGCAAACCGCTGTCGGCGGAAGAAGCATCGGGATTTCATCATTGAGTATCCGTTTCGGCTTCAAAGCCGAGCCGAGTACTTTCTTAGAACCTGGGGACAAAACATCTGCGGAGAGGGGGACAGTCGACAGTCCCATTTTTCTCCCAGGGCACCGAAAAATCGGGACAGTCCCCGACGTTTTGTCCCCAAGTTCTTAGCTGAATGTTGCTATTTCGCTCAGCAATCCTCGGTGCCGGGTGGTTGGCGCGTTGCCGGAGGACGCGACCAATACCGTTCAATAATGTAAACCATCGTCCCCAGCAGCCCAGAGCAAATGCAGAGCGCGATCGCGGCCGACATGCCAAGTGGACCGGCCAGCGGGGCAAATGCAACCGTCGTGAGCGCGAAGCCAGACACGCATATCAACCACGCTCCATATTCAGACCAGGCCGATTCGACGAGCGAGTCGTCGCGAGGCATGCGCATGAATGCCAATAAGCCCGCGCCCAGCGTCAACAGGGCACCGGCGCCGGCCGTGAATTCGCAAACCGCGCCGAAGGAAGCCGCGACCAATAGGCAACGGATCGCCCGAGTGAGTGACAAGGCCGATCTCCTGGTGGGCCGCGACTCCGGCGAGCAATTCCTCAAACACTGGAGACGGGGCCGACAACATCGACGCCCACCTCCCATCCGCGTCAATTCTCCTTTGCTGCGGGGGCGAAAAGGGGGGGGCGAAAAGGGGACATTCTACTTTATGTGACGTAACACATTGCAGCGACGAGTGTTGCGTCGCGTCGCAACACGATGTGCTGTCCTGACTTACGTCCCAAAAAGTAGAATGTCCCCTTTTGTGCACCCGACGGCATAGAGAGACGCCTCGCCGTAACGACGATATGTCGAACCTGTCCGCTCACGCCGTCGCCGCTTCCAGCGGGGCTTCGTCCACCAGCTCGTAAAACACGTTGCGGCGGCGGGGGGTGTAGCCGAGCTCGCGGATGGCGTCTTTCATTTGTTCCAGCGTCAGGTAGTGGACCGTGCCGGCGGCGGCCACCACGTTTTCCTCAATCATCAGGCTCCCCATGTCGTTGGCGCCGTAGAGGAGGGCGATCTGGCCAACTTTCAAGCCCTGCGTGACCCAGCTCGATTGGATGTTGGCAAAGTTGTCGAGGTACAGCCGGCTCACGGCCTGCGTCTTGAGATACTCGAACGAGCCGGCCGCCGGCAGATCGGCCATTTCGTAGCCGGGCTGGAACGTCCAGCAGATGAAGGCCGTGAACCCGCCGGTTTCGTCTTGCAATTGCCGCAATCGCTCCAGGTGCTCGATCCGCTCGGCGAGCGTCTCGACGTGGCCGAACATCATCGTGGCCGTGCTGCGCCCTCCCATCTCGTGCCACACGCGATTGACGTTCAGCCAGTCGTCTGTGAGCACCTTGCCGCGCGTAATGTCCTTGCGCACCCGGTCGACGAGAATCTCGGCCCCGCCCCCCGGGATGCTCCCCAGCCCGGCCGCTTTGAGCCGTTCGAGCACGGTGCGCAGCGGCAGCTTCGAGACCTTGGTGAAAAAATGAATCTCCGGCGGGCTGAACCCATGCACGTTCACCTGCGGAAAGTGCCCCTTGATGTCGCGCAGCAAGTCTTCGTACCACTCGAGCGGCAGCTCGGGGTGCAGGCCCCCTTGCATCAGAATCTGGTCGCCCCCCAGGTCCACCGTCTCCTGGATTTTCTGGAGCAGCACGTCACGCTCCAGCACGTAGCCTTCGTCGTCCTTCGGCTTGCGGAAGAACGCGCAGAAATCGCAGACCGCGGCGCAGACGTTCGTGTAATTGATGTTCCGGTCGATGTTGTACGTCCGATACGACTCGGGATGCAGCCGCCGGGTCACCGCGTCGGCCGCGCGCCCAACGCCGCCAGGTCGTGGCACTCGAGCGAGCGCAAGCCCTCGTCAGCCGAAAGGCGCTCGCCGGCGACGGCTTTATCCAGAAGCTTGGCAATCATTGAGTCCAAATTCGACTCCCGCGGGCGCCAGGCCCAGTTGTGCGGCTTTGTGATAGAACAACTCCAGCCCGCGCTGCTCGCGCGGACCGAGATAAAAGTACAAGTTATCGCGCAGGTACGACAGGCACTGCGGCCGGGTAAGCCCCAGCGGCGCGGCTTCCCGGGCCGCGATCTCATCCAGGTGCGCCACGCCCGCGTCGCGAGCCTGCGCCAGCGCGGCTTCGAGCCCTTCCAGATCGGCGCCGGCCCGGGCGACCCACATCGCAAACACAAACGGCAGCTCCGACCAGCGGCACCATTCGTCCCCCAGGTCCCACACGACTTCGAACCGTCCGCCGGACGAATGAATGGCCCGATCGCCGATCAACAGCACCGCGTCGGTCGACGTGTCGGCCAGCGTGGCCTCGAGCGGCAACTTTTCGAGCTCAGGCGAAATACCGAACCGCTCCCCCAGCAGGATCCGCACCAGCGCGACGCTGGTCCGCGAGCCCTCGTCGAGTGCCAGCGTGCGAATCTTCTCGATCGGCCCCCGGCTGAACAGCTTGACCGACAGCACCGGCCCGCGGCAGGCAATGCAGGCGTTCGAGACGATCGTGTAGGTCGGGTCGTGAAAAAACTCGATCGAGGGGATCAACGCCACGTCGAGCCGCCCGGCGGCCAGGTCGTCGGCCAGCCGGCTGGGATAGTCAAACACCAGCTCGGCCTGCGGGGCGAACCGCTCGAAATCGTAGACCAGCGGCTTGGTATTAAGGTAATTGACCGCGCCGACGCGCAGTTTCTGTGGGCGTTTCATGGCTCGAACATCCTCCCCGGCAGCGCCGCCGTCCGCCCAAAGCGAGCCAGGACTCGCAACCCAGGCAAACGCGGGCGCTTGTGAATCTTTTCACTAATCGTCATTATAGAGACCGCAAACCGGTGCGTAAGACCACAGCCCACCGACCCCGAAAGCGCGAGTTTTCGCGCCTCGTGCTGGCTCGCGAGCCCCAACCGCCCCGCTCCCCAGCCGCCCTATGCCAGCACCACGAACCAGCTTCCACAAAGCGAGCCGATGAAGCCCATCGTCCAGATTTCACTCGACATCACCACCAAGGAAGAAGCCCTCGAAACGGCCGCGCTGGCCATGCGGGCCGGCGTCGACTGGCTGGAAGCCGGCACGCCGCTGATCATCGCCGAAGGCATGCACGGCGTGCGTGCCCTCCGCCAGCGCTTTCCCGACACGCCCATCGTGGCCGACCTGAAGACCATGGACGGCGGCTACCTCGAAGCCGAGATGATGGCCAAGGCCGGCGCCACGCACGTCGTGGTGATGGCCCAAGCCCACGAAGAGACCATCCGCTGCGTCGTGAAGGCCGGCAAAGATTTCGGCGTGCAGGTGATGGGTGATAACATGGTGTCAGCCGACATGGTGGCCGGCGCCCGGCGCCTGGAAGACCTGGGCTGCGACTTCGTGATCCATCACATCGGCTACGACGAGCGGCGCGGCATCGCCGCCCGCGGCCAGCGGATGCCCAGCCCGCTGGACCAGTTGCGGGCCGTGGTCGAAGCGGTCAGCGTGCCGGTGCAGGCCGTCGGCGGGCTGACGCTGGAGCAGGCCGTGCGAACGCCCGAGTACGGCGCCCCGCTGGTGGTGCTCGGCGCTCCGCTGACGATCGATGCCGACGCGTTCAAGACTGCCAGCGGCGATCTGGAAGGCTCACTGCGACTCATTTGTGAAAAAGTACACGGCTACGGCGACATTCCAGTAGGAAAGAAATCATGACATCACCAGGCGTCGTCAACTACGGACCCGAGAAGTTCAACGTCGAGATGCGCGACATCGAGCGGCCCACGATCGGGCCCGACGACGTGCTGATGGAAGTCGGCGCCGTCGGCGTATGCGGCAGCGACCTGCACCAATGGACCGCCGACCACGGCTGGCCGGTCAACTACCCGGTGGTGCTGGGGCACGAATTTGCCGGCGTCGTGGCCGAACTGGGTGGGAACGTCCGCGGCTGGCGCGAAGGCGATCGCTGCGTGAGCGAAACCGCCGCCGTGATCGACCTGGACAGCCCGCTCAACAAGCAGGGTCTGTACAACCTCGATCCGACCCGCAAGGGTTTCGGCTACGGCGTCAACGGCGCGATGACCCGCTACGTCCGCGTGCCGGTCCGCTGCCTGCACCACCTGCCCGACGCGCTGCCGATCGAAAAGGCCGGTCTCACCGAACCCTGCTGCGTGGCCTACAACGCCGTGGCCGTCAACTCGGACATCAAGCCCGGCGACCGCGTGGTGGTGCTGGGCCCCGGGCCGATCGGTTTGCTGTGCGCGGCGATCGCCCGCTTGCAGGGGGCCGAAGTGGCCGTGGTCGGGCTGGAGCGCGACCGCGACCGGCTGAACGTCGCCGAACAGTTCGGTTGCACGGCCGTCGTTGACCACCTGGACGAGTGGGTCCGGCAAGGCGACGGGTTGGGCGTGGACGGCGCCATCGACGCCGCGGGCATTTCCGCCACGCTCAAAACGGCGCTCGACGTCGTCCGTCCCGCCGGCTGGGTGACCAAAGTCGGCTGGGGCAAGCTCCCCTACGGCCATTCGCTCGACCCACTCGTGCAGAAAAACATCACGCTGCGAGGCAGCTTCAGCCACAACTGGCCGATCTGGGAACGCGTCATCCATCTGCTGACCACCGGCGCGCTCGACGTCCAAAAGATCATCGGCGGCGTCTGGCCCCTGGCAGACTGGCACGAAGCCTTCGAGAAAATGCACTCCGGCCAGATCGTCAAAGCCGTGCTGAAGCCGTAACCATCGTCGGCGCCCACCACCTCTCGCAATAGCGTTGGTAACTCGTCGGACGTCTCGGCCAGCGTGACACGCAAGGCGAGCCGGAAGGCGCTTGCCGCCGCACGCCGAAAAAACACTCCCCCGGACCGGCTGGCCGGCGTTTTCGTTGGCACCACCGGCCGGTGTGCTACAATTCAGTCGCCCTTCGGACCCACGGACGCCGGGTCCCATGCGGACGATTCGCGTCGCCATGTTGAGACCATTCGCTTCCCGCCATTCGGGCGGCAGCTCCCGAGCCGGCACGTGCCGATCTGCTGCTTCGCCGCTGGTGGAACAACAGAAACCGAGACGACCATGAATCGCCGCGTCGATTCGATGATTCGCAGATGCGTCCCGCCGCTCGCCCTGGTCGCCGTGGCAAGCTTGCTGGCCAGCCTGCCGGCATTCGCGGACGAGGCCTCCCGGGCTGAAGACGAACAGGCCATTCGCGCCGTGGCGAAGGAATACTTGTCGGCCTTGGCCCGCGGCGATGCCCAAGCGGTCGCCGCGTGCTGGACGGCCGACGGCGAATTCATCGACGCAGAGGGCAATGGGTTGTTGCGCCGGGCGCAATGGACACTACCGAACATGATCCAGTATTTACAACCATGTTATCTACTCTTTCATCCGGGCATTTTGTAGCGGCGTACAATGATTTGGGTACATGGTCACTTATAGGTACAAGTTACAGCGGCTCAGATATTGAAGATGGTGTTACGGCTTATGGTTGGGGCAATCATGCTTCGGCGGGTTATTTAACGAGTGAATCTGATCCAGATTTCACAACCATGTTATCTACTCTTTCATCCGGGCATTTTGTAGCGGCGTACAATGATTTGGGTACATGGTCACTTATAGGTACAGAGTACAGCGGCTCAGATATTGAAGATGATGTCACGGCTTATGGTTGGGGCAATCATGCTTCGGCGGGTTATTTAACGAGTGAATCTGATCCAGATTTCACAACCATGTTATCTACTCTTTCATCCGGGCATTTTGTAGCGGCGTACAATGATTTGGGTACATGGTCACTTATAGGTACAAGTTACAGCGGCTCAGATATTGAAGATGGTGTTACGGCTTATGGTTGGGGCAATCATGCTTCGGCGGGTTATTTAACGAGTGAATCTGATCCAGATTTCACCAGGACCAAGTGTATCTACTTTCATCCGGGCATTTTGTAGCGGCGTACAATGATTTGGGTACATGGTCACTTATAGGTACAAGTTACAGCGGCTCAGATATTGAAGATGGTGTTACGGCTTATGGTTGGGGCAATCATGCTTCGGCGGGTTATTTAACGAGTACAAGTTCTCTCGATGCATCCAAAGTTTCTCAAACGGCATCATATCGTTTTGTTACCGATACGGAAAAATCCACATGGAATGGCAAAGCAACTTATCCAGGTGCTGGAATCCCTTTATCAACAGGTAGTGCATGGGGGACAAGTATCACAAATAATTCGAGTAACTGGACTGATGCTTATACTAAAACAATACTTTGGGTGGACTCACAGGGATCAAAATCCAATGGTACGGTACGTTTTCAGCAATTACAGACAACTCATCTAACTGGAATACAGCCTATACTAATAGACCTATTTGGGGAAGTACAGGTAGTGTAACATCACCCACAGGTTATGTTACTTTAACAATTAACGGAGTTGCATATAAATTATGGTATCGATAGGAGGAAATATGAGAAAGTTAATTATTTGTTTTTTGTTTTTATCGGCTGGATTTATATCTGCACAGAATAAACAAAAAGCAGAAACAAAAAAAACAGAAATAAAAGTTGAATTAACATCAAGCGATTCAGCATTGGTGAAATATTATGATATGAAAATCAATTTGCTTCAGACTAGTATAAATGCCCGTGCTAATCAACTTCTAGAAAGCGATTCAACCGGCAGGGAAATAAAGGGCGCTATTAAAATATTGTCGTTTCTCAAATTTGAAATTGAACAAAAGAACAAATAATAGAGTAACTATATGGAAAATCAAAACGAACAAGTTTATCGCGGCCGTCCTACTACCTTAACTTTTCAATTGGATGGAGATCATAGCGGATATGATTTCAAATTTGCTGTTAAAAGTTCATTCATTGTTAACGATTATGAGCTGATACTAAAATTTAACGAGATAACGAAAGTTTTTGTTGAAGAAACAAATATTACATTAATTGTCGTGCCTCTTTTATCAACCGATACACAGGATTTTACATTAGAAAAATATTTTTATGATCTCGATGAATTATATAATAATGAAGTTATCGATACTCCATTTTATGGTAAAATATATTTGATTAAAGATGTAAGAACACCTTATGATGGAACCGATTTACCGGGAACAGCTGGAAGATATACCATATACTCCGGATAACTTTAATGATAATGAAGTATTACAATTCAATGAAGGTACTCAAGAATTTGAAGGAATCGCTCCGGGTGAATTAATGAATGAAAATTTTTATAACAAATCGGAAGTTGACGCGATTGCAGTTGTAAAGATTTCTTTCGCTGGCGGAACTGATGCTCAAATGGCAGCGATGAAGATTCAGCTCATATCTGATGAAGCTATAGCCGGTAGCTTCTTATTTCTAAATACAGATCAAAAATCGCCATTCTTTTGGGATGGAGGAGATTTTGTATGAAAAAGTTATTTTTTTATTTTCTTTTGCCTCATCAATTTATGCGCAAGGAGGTCTTGTAAGAAGTGTTGAATTCAACGATTCGTTCAACGTCACGAGCGCGATTGAATGCATTGACAGATTCCATTGCAAACCATAAAAATAGAATTGCCTCTCTTGAATCTGGAAGGATATTAAAAACCGATACACTTACTTATGTAATGACTCCAACACGGACCGCGGCACAAATTGCTGATTCATTATTAAGTATTCATTCACAAATCAATGCAATCCAAGATACAAACACAGTACAAAGAACTGACATTATAGCTTTAAGAGATACAAACGATGTGCAGACGATTAATATAAATGCTCTGAATGATTCGGCTGGTGTTTATAGGGAACAAATGACGGCAATTGTAGATACTAATAATTCACAGACTTTCGGAGATTAATAACCTTTCTAATTCAAAAGAAAATATATCTAATAAAGTGACTTCAATTAACGGAAGCTCTACTAACACACAATATCCGAGTGCAAAGTTAGTTTACGATCAATTTGCATTAAAATTACCAACTGCAAGTTATAAAGCATGGCTTGATTCAGTAATGGCGGTTTCGGCTTACCGAGTAATGAGCGTAATTCACGGTTTAATTCATCTTATCAAATACAAACTGCGGGGATGGAAGATAGCTCTGTAACTACTGCAAAATTGAGAAATGCAAATGTAACGATTTCAAAATTATCCGATTATATAAAAAACGTAATTGGTCAAGTTGAATGATGGCATTAATAGTATATGGATTTTAATGGCACATCGGAATATTGCAGTGTTATTCCGGCGTTAAGATTGTTAAGCGATACAACGTTAATAAGTTATGTCAGAAGCGATACTACAATATCAATCAAATATAGTCTATGGTAAATGGTCTTTTTCTATTCTCAAGGACGGCGATGCGGATGTAATTGATGTTTACATAATTGCTGATAAAAGTTTAGCCCAATCTCCAAGCGGGTATTTTATCAGATACGGTTCAGATGAAAAGTTTTATTTGTATTCAGTTGCTTCCGGCACTCCAACGGTAAGGATAACATCAAGTTCAACGTATGCTTATAATACACTTCACTCCGTTTATTTGACAAGGAATACAAACGGTGCGTTTACGCTTTATGTGAATGGTTCGAGTGTTGGAACGTCAACAAACACAACATATACAATTCAAATTTCTGTTTAGTTGACATGACATCAAACGACAAGATAAATAATCTTCGCTTCCAGTATGGCGAAGGTTCGATGGATTTAAATTGTTATGAAAGAATAAAGAAATCGTGGGACAGAGAGTTTGAGATTGATTCTACTTTGGGATGGGCTAATAACGGCAATCATTCTATTGCGAGAACTACTACATATAAATATGCGGGTTCTGCAAGCGGTAGGATGATTTCAACAGCTGCTGGCGATACAACATCTAATTATATTTCTTTGGCTTCCGATAAAAGAGTTCCGATAGTTGCTGGTGAAAAATATACACTTAGAA
>CAVQEL010000038.1:0-23708 GCA_963711515.1 uncultured Planctomycetota bacterium
CCCGTCGTCTTGTAAAACCGCCTGAGTACGGACAGAGAGGAACGGCCTGCAAGCGATGATCGCCCGGTCCGTCGACGGTGTCAACGTACGTGCTTGCTTGGGCCGCTTACCCCAACCCCGAAATCGGATCGGCGTGGTAGACGAAGTGGGGGCGGCCGGTATGGTCGTGCCAGGCCAGCTCGCGGGGAATGCCCAGGGCGCGGTAGATCGTGGCCGCCATGTTTTCGGGCGTCTGCGGATCGGCCTTGGGAAAGGCCCCGTGCTTGTCGGTCGAGCCGATGACGCGGCCACCTTGGATGCCGCCGCCGGCGAAGAAGACGGTTTGCGTGCCCCAGTGGTCGCGGCCCGGGGCGTCGTAGTGCGCCGCCAGGTGCGAGATCTTGGGCGTGCGCCCGAACTCGCCGGCCATCACGATCAGGGTCGAATCGAGCAGACCGCGGTCGGCCAGGTCGTCCAGCAGCGCCGACACGGCCCGATCCGTGGGCGGGAACAGAAAGTTCTTCAGGTGGGGGAAGGCGTTGCCGTGCGTGTCCCAGGTCTCGTCGTTGCCGAGGTTCACCTGCACCAGGTTCACGCCGGCTTCGACCAGTTGCCGGGCGATCAACAGCGACCAGCCGAACGTGTTGCGGCCGTAGCGATCGAGCAGTTTGTCGCCGGCGTCGTCGATGCGAAACGCCGCCTGCGTGCGGCGATCGGACAACAGCGAGATGGCCTTTTCGCGATCGAGGTCGAAGGCCGAACCTTCGGCCACTCGCTCCAACTCGGCGGTCTGCCGGCCGATCGAGTCGAGCAAGTCCAGCCGGCGGTTGAAGCGGCGCGGGTCCATGTCGGCCGCCAGCGTCAGGTTGGGGGCCTCGAACGTCATGTCCTTGGGGTTCTCGCGCCCCCGGGCATGATGAAACCCGTACTCGGGCCAGGCGCCGTAGGCGGTGGCGCTGAAGCGGGCGTAGCTGACGAACATCGGGTTGCGCTGCTCCCCCATTTCGCCGGCAAACTGGCCGGGAATGACGCGTCCCTCGCGATGAATGAGCACCTCGGGCAGCACCACGGCCGGCGGCACGTTATTGCGCGGCCGGCAGACGGCGTTGGCCACGGCCGCCATCGACGGCCAGTCGGTGGGCATCGGCTTCGACCCATTGAAACCGATCGGCAGCTTGTTCCGGCCGGTGAGCATCAACAGGTGGCCAGCCGAATGTTCCGGCTCGCCGTGATGCATCGAGCGGCACCAGCGACCACCGCTCGCTCCGCTCGGCCAGCATTGGCAGATGCTCGCAAATCTGGATGCCCGGCGTACGCGTGGCGATCGGGTTGAACTCGCCGCGGATGCCTTCGGGGGCATCGGGCTTCATGTCGAAGCTGTCGTGCTGCGCGAGCCCGCCGGACAGGAAGATGTAGATCACGGCCTTGGCCTTGGGAGCGGCCGCGGCCCGATCGGCCGGGGCCGCCAGGGCCCGCAAACCGGCCACGTGATTCATGCCCAACCCCAAGAGTCCCACGGCACCGGCTTGCAACGCCTGCCGGCGCGGCAGCCGCAAATGCTGGGGCAGAATGGGCTGGGGTGTGTGCATTTCGGGCGACACCCTCTTCGGGCAGGAATCGGGCGGGGATTAACTCTCGGGCGGGGACGCCTACAAGGTAGCCGCTAGCGACTCGAAGTGCAAGAAAACGTCCGCGCGCGAACGCTGGCTGCATGCGTTTGGCCGGCGCGGCGCGAAGTTGATCTTCCCCGCCGCGCTCGGGCCCGTTAAGCTCCGCCCCGCATTTCCGAGGAGTCTGTGATGCGCGCGATTCCGACCATCCTGTTGTGTGTGGCCCTGTTGGCGGCGCCGGGTTGCGCCGCGCGCAAATCGGGCCTGGCCGCGAAGCCCAACCGCCCGCTCCCCGGCCCGCCGGGTAGAGTTGGGTCGCAAGCGGTCTATTCGGGCGTCGAACCGCCCGCCCCCCGCACCGATCCGATCACCGGCGAGCGCATCGCCCCGTAGCCCAGTTTAGCCCGGACCCAACGGCGACGGCGGACGTTTCAATCCGATGACGGTTCAACCGCTGCGGCCAACAATCGTTCGCAGCTCGGTCCCCATCCGCTGAAACACCCCCGGCCAATCGCCGCGCCGGCGTTGCCGGAACAGCCGCATCGTGGGATACCAGGGGCTGTCCTCCCGGTCGACGAGCCAGCGCCAGTCGGGCACGTTTTGCAGCGCCACCCAGACCGGCCGCGCCAGCGCGCCGGCCAGGTGTGCCAGCGCCGTGTCGGAGGTGATCACCAGGTCGAGATTTTCGACGATGGCGGCGGTGTCCATGAACGCCCCGCCGGCGGCATCGAGCCGGTCGCCGAAGTCGGCGACGTTCCAAGCGGCCGCCGCGGCGAGCTGCTCGACGCCGGGCCCTTTTTGCAGACTGTACAGCCGCACGCCCGGCACGTGCGCCAAGGGCTCGAATTCGGTCAGCGGAATCGAGCGCTCGCCGTCATAGGGTGCCTGCGGATTGCCCTGCCAGGCGATGCCGACTTTGAACGCCGCGTCGCCGGCCAGCTCGCCGCGCCAGGCGGCCGCGCGCTGGGGATCCGCGAAGAGATACGGCACGTCGGCCGGAATGGTGTCGAGCGTCGTGCCCAGTCGCCAGGGGAGGCTCATCATCGGCACGCAACCATCGGCCGCCGGCGCCGGATCGGCCGGCCCGATCCACTCGGCCACGCCCGGCGTGCGGGCGAGAATCGGATGCAAGGCCGGCGCGCATTCGACGATGACCCGTACGCCTTGCCCGGCGAGCAAGCGCGCGTAGCGGACGAATTGCAACGTGTCGCCCAGCCCCTGTTCGGCCACCAGCACGATCGTCTGGCCCGCGGGCGACGAGCCGTCCCACGGTTTCCAGCGCGGTCGGAAGGGGGGAAGTCGCGCGAGGCGAACCGCCACTCGTATTCGGCCAGGCCCTCGGCGAATCGGCCGAGCTGCAACAGGGCGCTGGCGCGGTTGTGATGGGCCTCGGCCCACTCGGGGTTCAGCGCCAGGGCCCGATCGAAATGTTGGATGGCCGACTCGAGTTCGCTGCCGCGGAGCACGACGATGCCCAGGTTGTACCAGGCGTCGGCGCCGCGCGGATTCAGTTCGATCGCGCGGCGGTAGTTTTCTTCGGCTGCGGCCAGGTCCCCTTCGTCGGCCAGCAGGTTCCCCAGGTTATTGTAGGCCTGCGCCAGCTCGGGCTTCGAGCGGATGCACTCGGCCAGCGCCGTTTGGCTTCGTCGGCCTGACCCAGCTTCGCCAGCGCCGCGGCCAGGTTCAGATGCGCCTCGGCAAAGTCGGGGCCGCATCACGAGTGCCGCTCGGGCGGAATCGACCGCCTCGTCGAAGTCGCGCTTATCGGTGTAGAGCTGGGCCAGGTTGACGTAGGCCTCGGCCGAGTTGGGCTTGCGGCGCAGGGTTTCGCGGTAGGCGGCGATCGCCTCGCTGGTTTGCCCGGCCTGAGCCAGCGCGGCCGCCAGCTCGAAATGCGTTTGCGCATCGTCGCTCTTCAGCCGCGCAAGCTGGCGAAGGTAAGGCACGGCCTCGGTCACCCGGCCGGCGGTGCGCAGCAATTGCCGGCTTCGGCATGGGCTTTGATCGACTTGGGCGCCAGGTGGGCGGCGCGGCGATAGGCGTCGATCGCCTCGTCTCCGGCCGCGATGCGCTCGAGCGCCGCCGCGAGGTTCAGATGCGTCTGGGCATGGTGCGGGTTCAACTGGGCCGCGCGGCGAAAGCTGGCCACGGCTTCGGGCATGTGGCCTTGCTTGGCCAGCAGCACGCCCAGGTTGTCGTGCGCGGCCGCAAGCGTCGGGTCGCACCGCAGCGCTTCGGACAGGTAATGGGCGGCGTCGTCGAAGCGCTTCAGATTGATGCAGGCCGCCCCTAGCAGGCTGAGCACCGCGGGGTTGGCCGGATCGGCCGACAGTAACTGCCGGTAGATGTCGTGTGCCTCTTCCACCCGGCCGGCCTGGTGGAATTCGATGCCGGTCGACAGCAGGTCCGAATCGGTAGACATGGCAATGGCGGCCGAGAGGGCATGCTTCTTCCCGACGGGTTCCGTTCCTGTAGTATACGCCCGGCGAGGTCGAGCGATTCGGATGCATTGGGCAATCGGGCCAGTTTTTTTGCCCGACGGCCGGGGGAAAGCTACACTTCCACGGCCATTCGTCCGTCTGGCTGGCCGGCGCCAAATCCGGCCGGCGCGGGCGGGCTGAGCCGCGATTGGTTCCCCCCAG
This sequence comes from uncultured Planctomycetota bacterium, assembly GCA_963711515.1. Lineage (GTDB taxonomy): Bacteria > Planctomycetota > Planctomycetia > Pirellulales > PALSA-1355 > CAVQEL01. The sequence goes on from CAVQEL010000038.1 coordinate 4,232, forward strand.
CGATCCCCCCGTTTCGACCGCGTGCCCACGAGGCGATGCGGCACCTACAGGCGCAATCCGGCCATGTCCCCCAGCCACGCCTTTGGAGCTCCCGGCATCGATCCGCGCTGGACGCGCAGCGACAAGTCGGCCGTGGGCACCGCCTATTCGGCCAGCAGCCGCGTCTGGTTCACGCTGGCCGCCGGCGTGCTCAGCGAAATCTACTTTCCCACCATCGATTCGCCCCAGACGCGCGACTTGCAGTACCTGGTGACCGACGGCGAGAACTTTTTCCACGACGAGCGGCGCGACACTCGCTTCGAGCTGGAACAGCTCTCCGATCATTCGCTGGGTTTTCGGATGACGAACACCAACGACCAGTTCGGCTACCGGATCGTCAAAGAGATCATCGCCGACCCGCACTACCCGTGCCTGCTCGTGCACACCCGGCTCGAAGGGGACGAAAGTCTGCTCCAGCGGCTCAAGCTGTACGCCCTGCTGGCTCCGCACCTGGAAGGGGGCGGGCGCGGCAACACCGGCTTTCTCGACACGATCGCCGGGCACGATCTGGTGATGGCCCACAAGGGAAACACCTGGCTGGCCCTGGGCGCCTCGGTGCCGTTCTTGCGCCGCTCCTGCGGCTACGTCGGCACAAGCGACGGCTGGACCGACCTGGCCGACAACTACCAGATGGACTGGCAGTTCGACGTGGCCGAAAATGGCAACATCGCTCTGACTGCCCAGGTGGACCTCAGCCAATCGTTCGAGTTCACGCTGGCCGTGGCGCTGGGCGAGAGCCAGCATCACGCGCAAACTACGCTGGTGCAGTCCATCGCCACGCCGTTTGCCAAACAGCGCGAGCGATTCATCGAACAGTGGCAGCGCACCTGCGGACACGTCAAGCCCATCAAGGGCGCTTGCGGCGACGGCGGATCGCTCTACCGCCGCAGCCACAGCCTGCTCTTGGCCCACGAAGACAAAAGCTACCCCGGCGCGCTGATCGCCTCGCTCAGCATTCCCTGGGGAGACTCCAAAGGGGACGAAGACCTGGGGGGCTACCACCTGGTCTGGCCGCGCGACATGGTCCACAGCGCCACGGCGCTACTGGCCACGGGCAACACGATTACGCCGTACCGGTCGCTCATCTACCTGGCCTGCTCGCAGGAGCCCGGCGGCGGCTTTCACCAGAACTTCTGGATCAACGGCGATCCCTACTGGGACGGTGTGCAACTGGACGAAGTGTCGTTCACCGTGCTGTTGGCCTGGCGGGTGAAGCAGGCCGGCGCGCTGGACCGCTTCGATCCTTACCCGATGGTCCTCCGCGCCGCGGCCTACCTGGTGCGGCGGGGTCCGGCCACGGCTCAGGAACGCTGGGAAGAGAACAGCGGTTATTCCCCCTCGTCGCTGGCGGCCAACATCGCGGCCGTGGCCTGCGCCGCCGAGATGGCCCGCGAGCGCGGCGACCACGACGCGGCCAACTATCTGTGGGAATACTGCGACTTCCTGGAAGCCAATCTCGACCGCTGGACCGTGACCACCGAAAGCACGCTGGTGCCGGGCATCTTGCGGCATTACATCCGTATCCTGCCGGTCGACGTCGGCGATCCCGAGCCTTTGGAAGATCCGAACCGGGCCGTGATCACGGTGAAAAACCAGGCGCCCGGCTCGCAGTGTCAGTTTCCGGCCAAGGACGTCGTCGATGCCGGCTTTCTCGAGCTGGTGCGCTATGGGATTCGCCGGGCCGGCGATCCGCTGCTGGAGGATTCGCTCCGCGTCGTCGACGCGCTGCTGAAGGTCGACACCCCCTACGGACCTTGCTGGAGGCGCTACAACCACGACGGCTATGGCCAGAAGGACGACGGCGGACCGTTCGACGGCTGGGGACGCGGACGCGGCTGGCCGTTGCTCGCCGGCGAACGGGCCCATTACGAGCTGGCCGCCGGACGGGACGTGACCCCCTACATCCGGGCGATCGAAGGGTTCGCCGACGGCGGCATGCTGGCCGAACAGGTGTGGGACGCCCCGGATCGGCCCGAGGCGCGGCTGTGGTTCGGCCGGCCGACCGGCGCCGCCATGCCGCTGGTGTGGGCTCATGCCGAGTACCTGACGCTCTTGCGGAGCGTGGCCGACGGGCGGGTGTACGACTTACTGCCGCACGTGGCCGAGCGTTACCTGTCGGGCCAGCGGCGGCCGATCATCGAATTCTGGAAGCCCAACCGCCATGCTCGCACCGTTCCCCGCGGCTGCACGCTGCGGGTGCAGGCGCCGGCGGAGTTTTTCCTGCATTGGACGGCCGACGAGTGGCGCACGCGTGCACGACACGCCGGCGCGGACCACATCGCTGGGCATTTCGTTCGTCGACATCCCGATCGAGCGCGGTCAGCGGTCTCCCATTCGCTTCACGTTCCGCTGGGCGGCCGACAATCGCTGGGAAGGCCGCGATTACGCGGTCGCGATCACAGACGATTGAGCCGTGGCCCCTCCGCTTGTGCGGGCTGTGCCGATCGGACGAGTCGTCCCACGATCGGTTCGCTCGTTGGCTTCTTTGGCCGCTCGACGCGCGCGGTGCCGTCGTCGTTACAGCGCGCACAGCCCGCAATTCAGTTCGCCCTCCTAGAGTTCGCTCGGGCGATGGTCCGATCAATAGTGGGCGGCCGGAAAGCAGCTTGCGAGCGCTCGTGCCGGGGCATCCATTCTGTAGGCGAGAATCGGGAGCAGTCCATTGAACACATTGAGCGCGCTATTGCCGGTCTATAACGCCCAGGAAACCCTGGAGGCCGACGTCACCGAGATTCTGGAAGTCCTGGCCGAGGCCGCCGGGCCGTTCGAGTTGACCCTGCTGGACGACGGCTCGACCGACGACACGGCCGAAGTCGCGCCGCGAACTGTCGATGCGCTATCCGCAGATTCGGATCGTCCGGCACCCGGTGCGGTTGGGACTGGGCGAGGCGATTCAAACCTACCTGGATCACACGCAGGGAGACGTGATCCTGGTCGGGGACGAGGACTATCGTCTCGATCCGGACGATCTGCGCACGCTGTGGCAATTGCGTGACGTGCAATGGCGGCTCAGCCGGCAAGAGTCGCTGCCGGCCGATCAGCCCTGGATGGCCAAGCTCTTGAGCTGGCGGCCGGCGAACTCGGCCCGCCACGGATTCCAGTTCGTCTCCCGACAGGCCTTCGAAGAACATCGCCAGAGCGAGGCGGCCAGCCAGGTCCACCGGCTCGATCAGGGCGGGAAATGGGCCGCCGCCAAAGCGGCCGATCGCCCCAAGTACCTGGGCTCGACGAGCCGCTACGCTCCCCGCTAGCGCAAGCTCGGTGCCCAAGCTACATTCGCAATTGCGCGGCGTGGGCCTGCTGACAGGCGGCCACGACCCGGGCCGCCACGCCGTCGACCGTTTCGCCGGTGAGCGTGCCTTCGGCGGATCGCAGCACCAGCGAGAACAGCAGGCTCTTCTTGCCGGTGCCCAGTTTTTGCTCGTCGCGCCACACGCCCTGAAAGGCCAGGCTTTCGGCCAGTGGAGCCGCGGCCTGGCGAACCGTCTGGGCCACGTCGCCCCACAACACGCGCTCGTCGACGACCAGGTTCAAATCGCGCGACACGGCCGGAAAGACCGGCGGCTGGCGATACTGCGGCACCAGTTCGGCCAGCTCGATGAGCGTGCTGGCACGCAGTTCGGCGACGGTCGTCGGACCGCGCAGTTCGAAACGTTCGCGCCCGCGGGCGCGACTTCGCCCAGGTAACCCAACAGCCGCGGTTCGCTCGCCGGGACCCGCACGTGCAGCTCGGCCGAACGGGCCTCGTCCAGCAGCGGTTGCCGCGTGGGCCGGGCTTCCAATTCCGCCCCGGGATGCAGGGCTTCGAGCAGGCCTTCGAGGGCCCCTTTGACCGCCAGGAAATCGCCGCCGCTGGTGAGGGCCACCATCAACTGCTCGGCCGGCAACTCGCCCCGGCCCCGCGGCAGATAGACGTGCGCGATTTCGAACAGTTCGATGCGCGGGTTGGCCAGCGATTCGTTGGTGTGCCGGGCGTCGAGCAGGCTCGGCACCAGGCTCCGCCGCAAACGATCGGCCCGCCGCAGCACGGGCGTCGACGAGCGGAGCGGCGCCGCGGCGGTCCAGGGGCTGAACGCCTCGGACCAGGCTTCGTCGACGGCGCTCAAGGTCATCGCCTCGTCGTAGCCGGCTGCGCACAGTGCCTGGCGAATTTTCTCGAGCACCCGATCGTCGCGCGTCCGGTGGCTGGGGGCCATCGGCACGCTCACGTCCTCGGGAATCCGATCGTAGCCGTGAATGCGGGCCACTTCCTCGACCAGGTCGATCTCGCGCGAAAGATCGCGCCGCCAGGAGGGAGGAATGACCTTCACGTGCCGGGCGTCGTGGGCCATCTCGCGGTTGCCCAGGGCCGTGAGAATCCGCCGGGCCACGGCCGCGTCGACGTCGATGCCCAACACCCGTTTGAGCTGGGCGAAGCGGAGCGTGATCGGCTCGCGCGGCTGCGGCGGCTCGCCGACGTCGATCGAGCCGGCCGCCAGCTCGCCGCCGGCCAGGTCGAGAATCAACTGGCAGCACCGCCGGCTGGCCCAATCGACCCCCTCGGGATCGACGCCCCGCTCGAAGCGGTACGACGAATCGCTGTGCAGGTTCGAGCTTGCGGGCCGTATTGCGAATCGACACCGGATCGAACCGCGCGGCTTCGATCAACAGCTCGGTCGTGCGATTGGAAACTTCGGTGTCGGCGCCTCCCATCACGCCGCCCAGGCCGACGGCCCGCTCGGCGTCGGCGATGACGCACACCATGTCGTCGAGCGTGTAGGTCTTGTGATTGATGGCCAGAAACTCTTCGCCGGGCCTGGCCTGCCGCACGATGATCTCGCGGCCCGCGAGCCGCCCCAGGTCGAAGGCATGCAGCGGCTGACCGCATTCCAACAGCACGTAATTGGTGATGTCCACCACGTTGTTGATCGCGCCGATGCCCACGGTGGCCAGTCGGTTGACCAGCCAGGCCGGGCTGGGGCCGATCTTCACGCCGCGAATCGCCCGGGCCGTGTAACGGGGGCAGGCCGTGGGGCTGCCGACCAGCACGCTGGCCATTTCGGTCACCGGGCCGGCCGCGGCCGGTGGATTGGCCGGCGGCAGCTCAAGCGGTAAGTCCCACAGGACTGAAATCTCGCGGGCAACGCCCAGGTGGCCCAGGCAGTCGGGCCGGTTGCTGGTGACTTCCAGGTTGATGGCCAGGTCGTTGCCGACCGCGTGCGTGTCCTCGTGGTTCAGGCCGGCCATCATCAGCCGCTCGGCCGCTTCGGCCGGCGTCATGTCGAGCCGCACGTATTGTTTCAGCCAGTCCCAGGAAACGAGCATGTCGAGCGAACTTTAAAATTGGTGCAGGAACCGGACGTCGTTGCGGTAGAACTCGCGAATGTCGGTCACGTGGTGCCGCCGCCGCAGACCCGCTCCACCCCCAGCCCGAAGGCAAAGCCGGTTACTTTTTCGGGGTCGTAGCCGACGGCGGCCAGCACGTTGGGGTCGACCATGCCGGCGCCCCCCATCTCAATCCATCGCAGCCCGCCGCGGTCGTCGTGCCAGCTCATGTCCACCTCGACGCTGGGCTCGGTGAACGGAAAGAACGAGGGGCGGAAGCGAATGTGGACGTCGCCCCCCAGGAAGCTGCTGGCGAACAGCCGCAGCACGCTCTTGAGGTCGGCCATCGTGACGTGCTTGTCGACCAGCAGCCCTTCGATCTGGTGGAACATGGGGTAGTGCGTGGCGTCGGCCGTGTCGGGCCGATAAACGCGCCCCAGCGAGATGATGCGCACCGGCGGCGGCGTGCTCTCCATCACGCGGATTTGCACGGTGCTGGTCTGGCTCCGCAGCAAGAGAGGCTCCGTAGCGCCCGACGTCGCAGCGGCCGTCGAGAGGTAAAAATTCTCCAGCGGGTCGCGGGCCGGATGGGCTGGCGGGATGTTGAGCGCCTCGAAGTTGTGCCACTCGTCCTCGATTTCGGGTCCCTCGGCCACGGCGAACCCGAGCCGTCCCATGAGGTCTTTCAGTTCGTCGATCGTCTGGGTGAGCGGATGCAAGTGCCCCAGCGTGGGGCGCACTCCGGGCAACGTGCGATCGAAGGGCTCCCGTGGGCCGCCCTGCCGTTTGCCCGTGGCCAACCGCTCGCCCGCTTCGGCGAAGGCGGCTTCGACGGCCGTTTTGGTCTGATTGAATTGCTTGCCGGCCGCGGGCTTGTCGGCCGCCGGCACGCTGCCGAGCCGCTTTTGCACGGCCTTGAGCTGCCCGCTTTTGGCCCCCAGGTATTCGACGCGGGCCGCTTCCAGCGCGTCGGCATCGGCGGCCTCGGCAAAGGCCCCTCGGGCAGCCGCCGCGAAGCTTTCGAGCTCAGCCAGGAAATCGCTGGTGGCCATGGGCGCAGAATGAAATCAAGAACGTGGAGACAAAACGTCGGGGACTGTCCCGATTTTTCGGTGCCCTGGGAGAAAAATGGGACTGTCCGGACTGTCCCCTTCTCTCAGATGTTTTGTCCCCAGGTTCTAAGGCTTCGTGCGACCGACCGCAAGCAGAGCCGCTTTTGGAACGCTTGTGCAAAGCGTTCGCTGCGGTCTCGCGCTGGTCGTCCGCTGAAACCGGCCCGCGGCGTCAGGCCACCAGCGCGGCTTTGACCTTTTCCACGACGGCGTCGAAACCGGTCGGGTCGTGGATGGCCATTTCCGAGAGGGACTTGCGGTCCAGCTCGATGTGGGCCTGGTCCAGTCCGTGGATGAACTCGCTGTAGCGCAGGCCGCGCTCGCGGCAGGCGGCGTTGATGCGAATGATCCACAGCTTGCGAAACTCGCGCTTGCGGACGCGCCGATCGCGGAAGGCGAACGCGCCGGCCCGCACCAGCGACTCTTTGGCCGTGCGGAGCATGTTGCCGCGGCCGCCGCGAAAACCCTTGACCTTTTTGAACAGCCGCCGCTTGGCCTTGTTGCGCGCGGCACCTTTAAGCGTTCTCATCGCTCGAGATTCCTACATCTTGTCGCACGAAACAAGGCCCCCGGGCGGGAAGTCCGCTCCGGGCGTTGTACCGCCCGCGTGCGTATCGTGTGCCGCCACCCATCTGGCAGCGACTTTTCGTACCCCTGAGACGCTGCTTTGGAAATCGCCCCCTAGTAGCTGTTGCCGGCCAGGGCCGATTTGATTTGCGTGGTGAACTGCTCGTCGAGCACCTTGGTGCCGCGCAGGTTTCGCTTCCGCTTGTGTTCCATCCGCGCCGCCAAGTGGCTGGTGCCGGCCTGGCGATGCTTCACCTTGCCGGTGGCCGTGACGCGAAATCGTTTCTTGACGCCCTTGTGTGTCTTCTGCTTTGGCATGATCTGGCTAAACCGGGTCAAAAGGCCGCGGAAATCGGTAACAAGTCAGAATCCACCATTATAGGGCCTGCCGGCCGCAGCGGAAGAGGGCTTGGGCCGCCTGTTTTGGGCCCAACGATCGCCGTCCCTGATGTCCTTTCTGCTGTTACCGATGGTTTTGGCGTCGCATGCCATTGCAAGGGCTTGCCATGGCAGCCGTTCGGCGTTTCGGCATAGGCAGTGCCGCCCGAGCGGAGCCGCGCGTCGCCGATGCCGCGGTGATCCGCACTACAATGACGGGAATGGGCGAGACCTCAAAAACCCGCCGGCGCTGGCTCCGTTTCAGCCTGCGAACGACGTTCATCGTTACGACGGCGGTGGCGGTATGGTTGGGTTATGAGTGGAATTGGGTGCGTCAGCGACGGGCATTCCTGCAGAGACCCGGCGTGCAGCACGTGGATCCTCAATTGCTGCTTCACCAAACGTCGCCGCCCTATTGGCCTCTGCCCCCTGCGGCACCCGGTTTGTTGTGGCTGTTTGGTGAGCAGGGGATTGGAGCACTCATCGTTCCGATTGAAGCCGAGCGATTCGATGAGTCGCTGCCGCCCGACAGCTACGAGGAAGTGCGGACGGCGAACCGACTTTTTCCCGAGGGGACGGTGATTGAAATCTATCCCTTTTCGCCGGCCGATCCTTAACTCAGCGACCGCTGCGCGGCTTTTCAGGCCAGTACGTCGCATAGCGGGAAGTGGAATTTGCCGAGTTTGCCGCCGTAGTTGCCGGCGGTGATGGCGATGACGCCTGCTCCGGCGGCGGCGCGGATGCCGGCGGCCATGGCGGCCGAGACCGCGGCTTCGTCGACCCCGTCGATCACGATCTCGTAGGCGGCATTGGCTCCGGGAGCCAGCTTCGTGTCGACCCGGCCGCGTAGCGTGGGGCAATAGGCGTCGGCCGTCGAGGCCTTGAGGGCCTTGTACCGCGAGCCCACCTTGCTGCCGCTGCGGGCCACGCCGCCGGGAAAGGGGGTGATCACGCCCGGGAGCGGATCGATGGCCGCGATCGCCCGGCGGACGGCCGCCAGCGCCTGCGGCAGATCGGCCGCTTGGACGATGAAGTTGCCGCCGCCGACCCCTTTGTCGACGTGCACTTCGTGTTCGATTAGGAACTCGCCGTCCATCACCGGCACCCGCCAGTAGCGGCGTCCGGCAATGAGCTTGCTCTTTTGAAAGCCGTCGCCGAAATAGCGGATGGTCTTGCCGAGCGGGATGCGGGCTTCGCCGCCGGAGAGTCCGTCGTACACGGCGGTCGTGGGGCAGGTCATCAGGCATTGTCCCACGCGGTTGGGGACGACCGTCGAGAGTCCCTCGGCCGCAAAGCCAAACACCAGCAGCGACACGCCGGGCCGGCCGTCGGGCGTTTCGTCGGGGGCAAGCGGCCGCTCGCGCCCCGATTCACTGTCGCAGGAGATGATCGACGAGCTGTAGCCGGCAAACTCGCGCACGGCGGCGTCGAGCCAGTGCTCGTCGTGCGCAGTGACGACCAGTCGCACGTAGCGCATGCGAAACGCTTCGGCGAAGGTATCATCGATCAGCGTCGAGTCGATCTCCACGCGGCCCCCGCGAGTTGGTTTGCCGGGCATTCCTCGAAAATCCTGATTCGCCCGCCAGCACGAACATCATGATCGCACCGGGCGAAGCTGCCAAGGGCGGGGCTCCGCTCGGCGGCGGCGCACCGTTTCCTTGCACCGCTGGCAGCGGTTTAGGATACTCGAAGGGACGAATCGCTCATTGCATCTCGTCTCAGGAGCACAAGCGTGTGCAAAACCATCGCGGTAGCGATCGGTACCGTCTTCTGGCTGGTGTGCGGAGACGTGCTGGCCGACGACGTCGGTGATCGTCCGGCGGACGCGCTTCCGCGGTACCGCCTGGAAGTGGGCCAGGAAATGGTCTATCGGCTCGTTTCTCGCGAAGATCCGCGGAAGCAGGGGGCGGACGCCCAACAGCCGCTGGACCAGATGGAGTGGCGAGTTTTCGTGGTCGGGAAAAACGACGATGGATCGTGGCGGCTCTTCATCCGCACCAGCATTGCGTTTCTCAACCACGAGGGCCAAGTGCGGGCGCACCGCAATTCGCTCGGGTATTGCGATCTAATGTCGGACGGATCGTACGCGGTCGATGAGACGACAGCGGTGCTGAAGCGGCTTTGTCCCTACGAGCTGTTTTGCCGTTTGCCGGATCGACCCTCTGAACTGAGTACAGGCTGGCGCTACGAACCACCGGTGGAACAACGGCTCGCTTATGATCTGAGCGTGGCGTCGCGCGACGCCGAGACGGCCGAAATCCTCGGCCGCCGGCAGACCCCTTACGAACAGATGCATGGCTGGGAGACGACCCGTCGCTACAAATTCGATCTGCAGCGCGGACTCGTCACACGCATCGTGCAGGAACATCGCAACGTTGGCGAGCCCGTGAGGAATCGGTTGACGTTTGAGCTGGATTCCGTGCGCGAGCGGGACCCCGATTGGGGCGCTCAGTTTCAGGCCGAGACAAACGATTACCTCGCCACATACAGCGCGTGGGCGCGGCGGGTGAATGATTCACTCTGGCTGCACGAGGCCGCCGCCTGCGAGACTGCTTTGCGCGACGCGCGCCAATTGCTCGTGGCGGGTCGTGCGAAAGCGCACTTGAGTATCCTGCGCGATATGTACGACGACAACCTCCACGAGCACGATGAGCACGTTCGCTGGACGAAGGGCGACGCGGCAAGGCGAGACAAGTTCTTTCGCCAAGCGGCCGGCTTTGCAACGGATTGGCAGGCCGCGCGGTTCGACGGCGGCACGTTCCGCCTGGCTGACCACCGCGGCCAGATCGTCGTGCTCGATTTTTGGGGAACGAATTGTGAATACTGCGTGCTGGTAGCGCCGCAGGTCTCGCAGTTGGCGGCCGAGTATCGAGACAAGGGGGTGATCTTTCTCGGGATGTTCGACCGCCGGCAAGATGTCGACCCGGACAAGGAAGACCAAAAGGCACGGTCCTTGATCAAAAGCGTCTACCAGGGGATCGCGCACCTGGATGGCACCGAGATCGCCAAGGAGTATCGACTGCGAGAATTTGGCCTCGGCTATCCGGCGCTCGTGATTCTGGATGCCTCCGGGGCCGTCCACGAAACACACTCCGGCTACGCGGCCGACTTGCCCGAGCGGGTGCGAGCGATCCTGGACGGCATGTTGGGCAAAGCCGCCAAGTGATCGACTTATTCATACCGCGCGCTCCACGTCCAGTGCCGGTCGGTCGTGGCTCTAACCGATTGCGGGTCGAAGCCGAGTTCGGCGACGAGCGCGGATTTCGCCGACCGAGAGGGCGGCCCGCAGCGAGTCGTCGAAAAGTTGTCTTTGATGGTCGTTGCAGCCGGCGGCGTACGTAGCCACCAGTTCGCCCACGCGGGCGTCGTCCCGGGGCCGGGCCAGATCGCGGACGAAGATCACGCCGCCCGGTTTTCGCAGCACGCGGATCGCGGCGGCCAACAGCGGCCCGAGGCTCGGCGACGTGGTGGACGATGCTGTTGGAGACGACGGCCGCCAGCGCTCCGTCGGCGAACGGCAGCCGCTTGGCGTCGAGCTGTTGCAGGGAGACGCGCGACGCCAGGCCTGCTGTGCGAACGTTCTGGGCGGCCAGCCGCAGCATTTCGGCCGACAGGTCCACGGCCAGCACGCGCAGCCGGGGGCTTTGCCGGCACAGTTCGATGGGGATTTGGGCCGTGCCGGTTCCCAGGTCCAGCACTTCGAGGTCGCCGGAGACGCCAAGCGACGCCAGTGCCGCCAGAAAGTCCGCGGCGAAGCGGCGGTTCACTTCGGCGTGGTCCATCGCGTCGTAGTCGCGGGCGTCGTCGGCCGTCTCCATCACTTCCGGCTCGAGCACGCGCGGCAACTGGGAGTGCTCAGGCGCGAGATTGGCAGCGGGATGATTCATCGTTGAGCGATCTTGACCACGCCAGTAGCGCTATCGCCGGTCGCTGGCCACTTCGTCGACTTTGATGTCGACGCCCAGCGCGGCTTTGGCCACGCGAGCGAGTGCGGCCGGGTCGCCTTCCAGGTGAAAGGTGGCCTGCTCGTGGGTGATCGATTTGCCCGTGGGGAGTTGGGCCGCCGGCGAGAGGGACTCCAGCTCGTAAAAACCCCCCAGGGCCGGCTTGCCCGGCGCGGGCGGGCCGTCGTTGTAGCTGTTGAACACGTCTCCCTGATACGGCTCGGTCTGCTTGCCCCAGTTGTTGTTCACGTAGCCGTAGTTGGTCGGATCCGCGGGCATTGAGAAATGGACCAGCGTCAGCACGCCGTGTTCCAGGTCGATCGAACCGGCGATCGGCCTGGCCCGGGCTTGCGAGACGCCGATCTTCGAGCGGAACTTGCCGTCGCCGGCAAACCAGATGGCCTGCGAATTGACGCGCAGCCGCTCCTTGGGAATCACGCCGAAGTAGTCCGAGTTGACGATCGGCCCCAGCTTCTCGTCGTCTTCGCCCCCTTTGTACGGGACGATGATCGAGGTACGCGGACCGGCCGGAAACTGGCCCAGGCTCCAGATGGCCAACAGCCCCTTGTCGCGGCTCATGGCCGCCCCGCGATTCGTGATCGTGTTGATCGTCTGGAAGCCGACCAGCCGCAGCCGTCCGGCAGTGACGGCGCTTTGGGCCTCGGCGCCGAACAGCTTGCCGAAGTGGTGGAGCTTCTGCAGGTGGATCTCGCGTTGAATCTCGACGTCGAACACCGCGCGGGCGGCGTTCTGCAGGCGAATGCGCCGGGCCAGCCGGTAATAGGGCTCGGTGTCGGCCGAGGTGATTTGAAACGCGCCGTCGTTCAGTCCCGGCGGGGTGTACCAGTTTTCCAGCGACTGGGTCGCGCCCGGGGCGAACCACAGGCTGTAGGGTCCGCCTTCGGGCCCGAGCCACAGGCGGTCTTCGCCGCCGTAGTTGTTGAAGTGCCGGTCGGGCGCGCCGCGCTGGATGAAATCGCGATTGATCCAGCCGTGGCTGAGGCCGGCCGCGTCGTTGGTGCTGGAGGTCATCACGCGCCCCTGGTACTCGGGGCAGATGGCCACGCGCTCCCCCTGTTCGCCGATCAGTTGCACGACCTTGGTGTGGGCCACCAGGAAGTTAAAGTCGTCGCCGTAGGTTTCCGGCTCGGCGGCCGCGGCACCGCTGGCGGCCAGCGCCGCGGCGAACGTCATGGCCGCGCATCCCACGGCGGCGGTCCTGGTGCAAGTTGGCATGACAAGTCCCTCCTGTAGTGCATGCGTCCGATAGGACCCCCCGAGGGGGAAGAAAACCCCAGCCCTACGATCGCCACACCGCCGGCGAAGCGGCGGGGCGGGCCTGCTGCTCCCGTGGCAGCTCCCTGTTCGGCTCTCGGCGGGTACCCGGTGCGTCGCTTGCGCCCTCCCCGGCGGTAAATATCGCGACGGACGCGGCGATTATAACGAATGCGCCACTCTTGGGGAGTCGGCTGTGCGGGCAGGGTCCAGATGCTACAATTTCGGGACCAAAGGCGTTCAATACACCCGTCCGACAGTGCGGCAATTTGTTTGCTAGAATGCGGTTCGGGCCAAATTCGGCTTATCGTCCGGCCGTCCGTCCACCGGCTCGCCGCTGGTGCCTGCCATGGGGGGGCTGGGGCGATGCTTTGAATATTTTCTACTCTTCCGGCCTGAACACTGCGCCGGGCCGACCCGTAGTGACAAATGGATAAGGTCATAGGAAATCCGCCAACGACGGAGGCTTCGCCGCGGGCTGAAAGGTCCGACGAGAGGCTGCTGTTGGCTTACCGCGACGACGGTGACCGCGAGGCCTTCGGCCAGTTGGTGCACCGATATGAGCGGGAGCTGTACAGTTATCTGCGGCGGTACTTGGGCGACGCCTCGATGGCGGAGGACGCCTTTCAGACGACTTTTCTGCAGGTGCACCTGAAATGCGACCAGTTCGAGGAAGGCCGTAAGTTCCGACCATGGCTCTATACGATCGCTACCAACCAGGCCATCGACGCGCAGCGACGCAACAAGCGGCATCGCAACGTCAGCCTGGATCGCAATACCAAGCCGGACGGCAACGACGAAGTCGGCACCCTGATGGACCTGTTGGCCAGCAAGGAGCCCGCCCCGGAACGTCGCCTGGAGGCCACGCAACAGCGCGACTGGATTCGCAATGCCGTGGCCGAGCTTCCCGACGGACTGCGCGAGGCCGTGAACCTGGTGTATTACCAAGGACTTAAGTATCGAGAAGCGGCCGATATTCTCGACATCCCCGTGGGAACGGTGAAGAGTCGACTGCACTCGGCAATCCTGAAGCTCAACGAAGCCTGGATGGACGCCCACCCCCACGCCCACGACTAGTGAAGACTGCCATGCGAGAGAACCTGATCGGATACCTGCTCGATGCGCTGGAGCCGGCCGAACGAGCCGCCGTCGAGGCCCATCTGGTCCGCGACTCCCAATTGAAACACGAGTTGGACGTCTTATCGCGCAGCTTGGAAGTGTTGTCTGCCGACAAGTCGGGTTATCTGCCCCCGGTGGGGCTGGCCACGCGGACGCTCGAATACGTGGCCGTCGAGACCAAGGTCCAGCCGCCACCGCCGGTAATGAGCGTGCCGGGCCGCTGGTCGATGGCCGACATGCTCGTGGCGGCCGGCGTCTTCCTGGCGGCCACCATGCTCTTCTGGCCGGCCATGAATCAAAGCCGCTTTGCCGCGCGGGTCCGCGGTTGCCAGAACAACCTGCGGCAGATCGGCGTGGCCCTGTCGACCTATAGCGACAGTTTTAACGGCCAGTTTCCCGCCGTCTCGATCAACAACGGACGGCTCAATCGCGGTGGCATTTACAGCGTCATCTTGCGCGAGCATCGGCTGCTGCCGGGCAACTACGTGCTGCTGTGCCCCGCGTCACCCATGGCCGATCGGGTCGCGGATTTTTACGTTCCCACCCAAGAGGAACTGATGCAGGCGCCGGAAAAGGAAGTGGCCGACATGGTGCGCGAGATGGGGGGCACCTACGGCTTCAGCCTCGGCTTTTACGTCAAGAGCCGCTACCAGTCGCCCACCGACCTGGGCCGCTCGACGCACGCCCTGATGGCCGACGCGCCCAGCCTGGACGCCGATGATCGATTCTCCATGAATCACGGCTGCTGCGGGCAGAACGTGCTGTTCGAGGACATGCACGTAAAGTATCTCACGACCTGCCGCTCGCGGCACTGCAACGATCACATCTTCGAGAACGACGAAGGCCAGATGCACGCCGGCCTTCACCCGGACGACACGGTCATCGGCACCAGCGACGCGATGCCCGTGCCGCCGCGCGGCAATCGTCCGACGATTCTCGTGCCCGGCCGCTAAGTTAAACGTAAGTGGCTGTTTCAAAACCGCCAGGAAGCGCGAGTCCGGTGCCACTGCTGGCTTTTCCGGCTCGTCGAGCAGTGCACACATCCTCGAGAACGCTGCAGGACAAGCGAAATCGGAGCACGTCGCTTGCCGGCCGCCGCGTGCGCGTTTCGACAGCATGCTCACGCAAGTGTGAGCATGGCACCCCCGAAGACCGATCATTCGGATGATCGCGGCCTGTTTCGTTCCCGCAACGCGCCCCGCGGAACGTTTCCAAATCGCGACACGACGCACCGTGGCCCGGGGCGTCCGCCGGACGCTGCCCGGAAGAGCTAAGTGACGCCGCGGGCGTTCTTTGCACCGCTGGGGGCGAATTGCGGCAGTGGCTTGGCATCGGCTTTGCCATTAGCCAGTTGCAACGACCTAGCCCTCCTCCGGCCGCCAGAGCCTTGGTCCCCTCGGGCTCTGGCGGCTCCTTTTCTTCACGGGCTGCGTCCGCGCTCGCCGCACGTTTGCCTCGCAATTGGTTCCGGTTCGATTCCCGATTTTCCCCTCTGGGTGTGATGCACGTTCGCGATCTGGTTGAAGTGGCTGGAGTGGTGGCCTACAACGGGCCGGCGCGATGCGTGCGCGGCACGCAGCCGCTGGCAGCCGCGTCAGCTGCGAGCAATACTGGGCGACTTCCAAATGCCGCTTCGAGAGTTGGCACCGGGCGCTAAAGCGGTATGCCGACCGGGTCGCCAACCCATCCCATCTGGAGCCGGATCACTGGCTCGATCTGCGTGCCACGCTCGACGAGATCTTCGTGAGCGAAATCCTGACGCGCGTCTGGACGGCCGTGCTCGTGGCCCGCGACAGGCGGCACCAGGGCGAAGTCGACGAGCCGCTGGCCCGTAGCGTATTCGAGTCGCATTTGGAGGCCCGCGGCCGGGCACTCGCGCTGTTGTTGCATTCCCAGGCCGTGAGCACGCCGCAAGCGGTGGCGATCAACCGGCTGCGCCGCCGCGCCGAGCGTTGGAGCGATTTGCTCGTGGGCGGTTTGTTCGCCGAACCGACGGCTCGCGAGTTTGCTTTCGACGCCGAGCGGGCCGCCGACTTTGCCGACGAGCTGGCCCAGCGTCGGGCCCTGGCCGGCGGACGGCAAGCCTGGCGGCTGACGCTGGTCTCGCTGCGCGGGGCGTTTCTCGGCGGGCTGTCGCCGCAGGCGGCCAATCCGGACGCCAATGCCCGGGTCACCGCCGCCGTGCTGGGGTGCTTTCCCGGTGAGCTTTTCGATTCGACCGGGGTGTTGAAGTCGCTGTGGATGATGCGGCTGGCGGCCGACGCCACCGATGCCCAGGGACTGATCAACGATTTGCTGGCGAGCGAGCGGGTGGCATCGGCGTCGGGCAGTGACGCGCGACGCGGGCGGAGAATTCAGTAGCCCACCGCGCCACAAGACGCGACGGGCGTTTTCCGAACCGGCCAAGCGAATTTGCCGCGATGCTGGCATGCTAGCGCCCAGGCTATGCGGCCGGTGAACTTCTGTTGCCGGGTTTGCCCCTTCTCTGTACTCTATGGCCCCTTGCTGGGTGATCGATGCGCGACCCATTGCGCTTCCTGCCCGCGAGCGACGGACTCACCGGGGTTACTCACTTCAGTTTTGATTTGAGGGTCGACGGAGCATGCGAAACCTCTATCAGTCGCGTGGCTGTTCCCTGACGTGCCTCTTGGCGCGGTCGCTTTTGCCGCGGGGGGCGCGCCGCGACGTTGTCGGCGTCGGCCCTCGCGAAAGAAGCCGAGTGGATCTGGTCGCCCGCCTACGAGAAGGAGCTTGCGCCCCAGGGCGAATGCTACTTCCGCAAGACGTTCGAGCTGGGGAACCCCGAAAGCGGCGTCATCCAGATCGCCTGCGACGACCAGTACGAGCTGTTCGTCAACGGCCGCCAGGTGGGCAGCGGCAAGAACTGGAAGGTGCTCGACGTCTACGACGTCACGCGCTATCTGGTCGAAGGCGCGAACACCGTGGCCGTCAAGTGCGTCAATACCGAGGGCGGATCGGCGGGACTGGTGGCCCGGGTCGTCGTCAAAGAGCGGGGCAATACGCACGTCGAACACTCGACCGACGACACCTGGAAGACCGCGCTCAAAGGAGTTCCCGCAGTGGCAAAAGCCGCGGCTCGACGACGGCAAGTGGCTGGCCGCCCGCAGCTTCGGCGCCCTGAACGCCACGCTGCCCTGGGGCAACGAAGTGCTCGTGGCCGGCGAAACGGGCCGCTACCGCATCACGCCCGAGTTTCACGTCGAGTGGGTCGTCGATCCCAAGGAAACCGGCTCGCTGATTTGCATGACGTTCGACGAATTCGGCCAGATCATCGCCGCCCGCGAAAATGGCCCGCTGATCATCATCCGCGACACCGACCGCGACGGGCTGGTCGACACCGTGTCCACCGTACTGCGACGAACTGAAGAACTGCCAGGGACTGCTGGCCGTCAGCGGCAAGGTGTTACGCCGTGGGCGACGGGCCCGCAGGGAGCGGCCCTGTATCGACTTCAGCGACGAAGACCAGGACGGCCGAGCCGACAACGTCGAAGCGGTGCTGCAAGTTCGGCGGCGAAATGGGCGAGCACGGTCCCGCATGCGCTGACGCTGGGCCCCGACGGCCTGCTGTACATGCTGTTGGGCAACTTCACCGAGATCAAGGAGAAGTTCGAGCCGACGAGCCCCTATCGCGACTTTTACGAAGGCGACCTGATCACGCCCCGCTACGAAGACGCCGGCGGCCACGCCGTGGGCATCAAGGCGCCCGGCGGCACGATCATTCGCACCGACACCGCGGGCACGGCCGTCGAGGCCTTCGCCGGCGGACTGCAGAACCCCTACGACCTGGCGTTCAATCCCGACGGCGAGCTGTTTACCTGCGATTCGGACATGGAATGGGACTCGGGCATGCCCTGGTACCGGCCCACGCGGTTGAACCACGTGGCCGCCGGCGGCGAATTCGGCTGGCGGAGCGGCTGGTCGAAATGGCCCAACTACTTCATCGACAGCCTGCCGCCGGCGATGGAAATGGGGCGCGGCTCGCCGGCCGGCACCGAGGTGTACGATCACTACATGTACCCGGTCCGCTACCACAACGTGCTGTTCATGTGCGACTGGTCGCGGGGCCGCATCCTGGCGATCCGCACGCGTCCGCACGGCTCGACCTACAAGGCCACGGCCGAGGTGTTTCTGGAAGGCCAGCCGCTCAATGCCACGGACATCGCCGTCGGGCCGGACGGTTGGCTCTATTTCTGCACCGGCGGACGCGAAACCGAGGGCGGCATCTATCGCGTCGTGTGGGAAGGCAAGGTCCCGCCCGAGCGTGACTGAAGCGCCGCGCGCGGTCTGATGGCCGCCATCGAGCAGCCGCAACTCAGCAGCGCCTGGGCCGCGGCAGCGCATCGCGCTGGTGAAACAGCAGTTGGGCGACGACTGGGGACCGCAATTGTCCGCATTCGTGCGCAATACGAAAAACCGGCCGCAGCAGCGGACTCGGGCCCTCGAACTGCTGCAACTGTTCGGTCCCTATCCGGAGCCGTCGCTGCTGGTCGCGGCCTCAGGCGATCGCGCGGCCGGCCTGCGCGTCAAGGCGGCCTATCTGATGGGCGTCAACGCCGACAAAGCGACCAACGAGCGGCTCGTCGAGATGCTCGCCGACGAGGACCTGGCCGTCCAGCGGGCGGCGGCCGAAGCGCTGGCCCGCAGCGGCGGCACGGCGCCGGTCGACAAACTGGTGCCCTTGCTCGCTTCGCCCGACCGGCACCTGGGCTGGTCGGCGGCCCGGCTGCTTCAACAAACGCCGCCCGAGGGTTGGCAAGCGGCGATCATCGACCAGGATAACCCACACGCGTTTCTCACCGGCGCCATGGCGCTGCTTGTGGCAATCGCCCGATCGCGTCGCGATCGACCGCGTGCTGGCCCGCTGCGAGTCGCTGCTGGACGGGTATTTGACGGACGACGATTTCCTGGGGCTGTTGCGCGTTACGCAACTGGCGCTGATCAAGGGAGACGTCCCGCCCGACGACGCCACGAAGCTGCGGGTCAAGCTGGCGGCCGAGTATCCGGCCCAGGATTATCGCATGAACCGCGAGCTGGTGCGGCTGTTGGTCTACTTGCAGGATCCGTCGCTGGCCGAGCGGATGGTCGAGCAGCTCAAGAGCGACCAGCCCAGCGTCGAAAAGATGCAAATCCTCACGCATGCCCGGTTCCTGACCACGGGCTGGACGTTGCCCTTGAAGTTGGACGTGCTCGAGGCCTTCGAAGCCGCTCGCCAGATCGAGGGGGGGCACAGCTTTGCCGGCTACGTCGAGAACGTATCGCGCGATTTCTTCGCCACGTTCAACGAGAACGAGCGGCGGCTGGTGCTGTCCGACGGCGTGAAGTGGCCCACCAGCGCCTTGAGCGTGCTGGCCAAGTTGCCCAACAACCCCAGCCCCGAGACGTTGCGAGAAATCGAACGACTGGACCGGCAGGTGAAGAAGCTCGACACCGAGGCGGCCGAGCGGCTGCGGATCGGCATTTGCGCCGTGCTGGGCGCCAGCCAGGATCCGGAGGCCATGGCCTATCTGCGCGAGCTTTACGAGACCGAGCCCGACCGCCGCGTGCCGATCGCCATGAGTCTGGCGCAACGCCCCGACGGTGAGAACTGGGAATACCTGGTCCGTTCGCTGTCGATCGTCGAGGGGGCTGCCGCCCAGGAAGTGCTTACGCGGCTGGCCCAAGTCGACAAGGCGCCGCCGCGTGACGACTCGGAGACGTTTCGGCAAGTGATTCTGCGCG
>CAVQEL010000039.1:0-229672 GCA_963711515.1 uncultured Planctomycetota bacterium
GCGGCAGGCGTCGTTCAACGGTCCGGCTGAAGAATCATCCACGGGCGGCGCTGGCCGGCGGCAGGTCTCGCGAGCGTCGCCGGGTGCCGCTACGGGCTCGTCCAGCAGTGGAGAACGCTCTCGATAGCACTGCTGGACAAGCCGGCAGTGGCACCGAAATTCGGTTTTGACATCGCTGCTGCGGCGTCGCCCGGTACGGTTTACCGGCCCTGTTCACGCCGTTGGGCCGTGACCCGCCGCACGACTTCCTCGAACACGGAGCCGGCGGGCACCGGCTGGTCGCTGTTCATTACCAGGTCGTACAGATCGTCGGGCAGTACGCGGACGACGGTCATCAGGCCTTTGATCCCCTTGTGCCAGTCGGCCCGCATGCCGCGGGCTTCGCGGCGATCGTTGATTCTTTGCACGGCCTCGGGCGGCAGGGCGTGCATGTGCATCATCTCCGGGTAGCCGACGACGTCGAACGCGGGGTTGGCGTGCGCGAAGCTGACCGGCGGCCGGGCTTGCAAATCGGCCTTGAACGCGGCCAGCGGCGTTTGCCGGCGAATGCGGGGCCCCACCTGCTCGGTCATGTGGTTCATCATGTGATGCACCATGTGGCAATGCAGCAGCCAATCGCCGGGATTGTTGGCGACGAACTCAAAATCGGTCGATTGCGCGACGCCGATCAGAGCGTTGTTGCGCGGAACCCAACCGGACTCTGGAATGCGCGCCCCTTCGAATCCGGTGATCCAGAACGTGTGGCCGTGAAAGTGTATGGGATGGTGTTGCTGCGGGCTGAAGTCGAGGATGCGGATCCGCACGCGCTCGCCGTGCTTGACGACCATCGGCGTGGTGAACGGGCCGGAGCGGCCGTTGACCGCCTGCCAGTTCCAGTCCATGGCCATCGCGTTGGGCACGGTGGTGTTGGGAGCGATCTGGAAATTCTGGAACAAGAGGCCGAAGTCGCGATCGACGCGCGGCTCCCAGGTGGCCGCCGGGTGGATGATGAAGAAGCCCGCCATGCCGAACGCTTCCTGCATCGCCATGTGCGAGTGATAAAAGAACGTGCCGGCCTGGTGCAGGTCGAATTCGTAGGTGAAAGATTTGCCGGGCATGATCGGCTCTTGCACCAGAAAGGGGACGCCGTCCATGTTGTTCGGTAGTTCAAAACCGTGCCAGTGAACACTAGTGGCCTCGGGCAGCTTGTTGTGCACGACCACGCGCACGCGGTCGCCCTGCGTGGCTTCGATGGTGGGGCCGGGCAGGCTGCCGTTGTAGCCGAAGAAGTTCATCGTGTAGCCGGGCAACAGCTCGCGGGTGACCGGCTCGCAAAACAGGTGGAATTCTTTCCGGCCGTCGACCAACTTCCAGGGCACCTTGGCCAGGTCGGGGCCTTCGAACGGCACCGGCGGCAGGCCGGGCTCGCGCAATCCAGGCACGAGCTTTCCCAGGTAGTCGTCGCTCGACGGGGGCCAGCCGTAGCTGGGGTAATAGCGCGAGAACGTGCTGAAGGGCCGCATCGCGGCTTCTGCGCTGCCGGACGACTTCGACGCTTTCGGCGGTTTCGTACACCGGCAACGCGCCGGACGCCTGGCTGCCGGCCGCCAGCGTGCCGAAGGCGGCCAAAGCGCCGGTTTTCAGAAAGTCGCGACGGCCGTCAGGTGGGGTCATGGCACGAGTGCTCCAAAGGGTCGTTGATGCTGGCGTGATGATGATGTCGATGGCTACCGTGGCTGAGGATTGACGTTGATGTGGCCCGGCGGCACGGGGTTGGGCGGAGCGTCGAGCCCGTCGCGGAGCAGGTAGCCCACGATCTGCACTTCCGCGTCGCGCAGCTTGACCAGGTGCTCGACGTATTCCAGCCGCAGTTGGAAATACTCCCGCTGCGACCGGAGGACGTCGGGCCAGCGAATGCGATCCTGCCCGTAGCTGTCGAGCTCGAGGGCGTAGGCTTTCTGCGCCTCGGGCAGCATCACTTCGCGATAGTTTTGCACGTACTGCAGGGACGTAAGGTAGTGGGCATAGGTTTCGGCCAATTGTTGGCGCAAATGCAGCGCCACGCGTCGCAGCTCCGCCTGCTGCCGGGCCAGGTCGCTGCGTGCCTCGCGAACGGTCCCCTCGTTGCGGTTCCAGACCGGCAAGTCCATGGCGAGTTGGGCAAAACCGACGGCTCGCCCCGGCCGGCTGGTATAATCCCGTCCCGCGCCGGTGGTCACCGCGATGTTCGGCACGCTCTGCACCAGCTCGCGCTGGAGCTGCACGTGGTCGGCTTCCAGCTTGGCCTGCGCGGCCTGCATCTGCGGGCTCTCGACCAGCAGGCGCTGGAGTGCGTGGCTCCACTCGATCGTGGGCAAGTCCTGGTCGAGATTGCCGGTCAACGTGCCGAACGGCAACTCGACGCCGGCCAAGGCGGTCATGCTCTGCCACCAGGCGCGCCACTGGTTTTCGGCCATCAGCAGTTCCAGACGTTGGCGTTGCAGGGCCACGTTGGCGCGGTGCACTTCGGCCGCGTTGGCCTGACCCACGTTGTACTGTTCGCGCCGCGTGAGCAGCTCGTCCTCGGCCGTGCGCACGAGCTCCCGCTGGATTTGCACGATCTGCTGTTGGCCGAGCGTGTGAAAGTAATGGGCCCGCACGTCGTTCAGCACGCGAAACTGCTGCTCGATGGCCACCCATTCGGCCACGCGCGTGCGGGCCAGGTACTTGGCACGGCTGAGCTGCTGTTTGTGGGCCGTGACGATTTCCTGCCGCATCGTGCCGCCGATGAACTCGCCGGCCGTGCCGTCTTGGCCCATCTCGTCGCCGACCATCGCCACCCGCGGATTGGGCCACAGGCCGGCTTGAATGGCCATGCCCAGGGCCGCCTGCGTGTGGGCCCGGGCTTGCACCAGTGTGGGGTTGTTGGCGCAGGCGAACGATTCGAGCGTGGTCAGGTCCAACGTCGGCGCGTGGAGCGGTTCGGCGGCCGCCAGGGCGTGGAAATCCGCTGGCTCGGCCGGCACTGCCGGCGGCGGAACAAACCGATTGCCCACCGGTGGCAACAGCGGCGGCGAATAAGGGTCTTGGCCGTGCATCGGTTGCCCGGCCATGGCACCGGCGTGTTGTTCCATGGCGGTGGCCTGCTGTTGGTGCGTGGGAGGCAGCCGGCGGGACGTGCGGCGCCCTTGGTCCGCGGATGGCTCGGCGCCGTTGGCGGGCATGGCGATCGGCAGGCGCGTGGCGCAGCAAGCGGCGATTGCCGCGGCGCATGCCAGCAGAGTTCGCGAGCTGGGAAACACGGAGAGATTTCCGAACCGAGAGGAGAAGCGGCGAGAAGCGTGTCGGCGGGCAGATGGGCGGGGGACGGCGATTCTGTCCTCCCCTTTCTGCTATCGGCCGGGGGCGTTCGACTTGTCCAAAGAAAGCGGCTGCGCCGGTCGGCAGGACGTTGAGTATTGGGAAATTGCTAGCAGCAAAACCGGTTATTGCTGACCGTCGGCGTCGAACGGTCGATGAAAGCCGCAGGCGACGGAACGCACCGGCGCAAACGATCCTGGCAACACGGGGAGGCAGCACGATGCCCTGGCGAATCGGAGCGTACCGGGCGCTGGTGGCCGCCTTGGCGCTCGCCGCTGGATCGGCCTACGGCGAGGACCTGCCGCTGCATCCGCACCCGGGCTACTACACGCCGCGGAGTGTGTACGGCTATCGCCCCTACCGTCCTCTGGTGGGCCCGATTCGCGCGCGGTACGAGTTGGACGACTACGTTGACAACCCGCGCCAGGCCGGCGTGGACTATAGCTGGGGCATCGGCTATTTCTTTGGTTTCGGTCCGGGGGACAGGGCATTTCAAGCCGCGAGGCCGCGATGAATCGCAGACGACGGTGGGCGACGGGATGTTGGGCGGCGGCCGCGTTGTGCCTGGCCGCCGGCGTAGTGAACGCCAACGAGCTGGCGATTCCGCGCGGTTATTTTAATTCCAGCGGCGGATTCTTCCGGCGATCATCGCAGGGTCCGCCCTGCTGGTATTACACGCCGGCCGGTGGCTGCACGGTGGACGTCGACTATTGCACGGCGCTGCTCCAGGCCACGTCGTGCTCCGATTCGGCACTGGCAAGTCGCTCGTGGTATGCCGGCGACGTCGTGCTGTACGGCGGTCGGGCGATCGCCTGCCCCGCTTGTTTGGGTCCGTCGGGCGAGGACTCTCGCCAGCGCGAAGAGGTCGCGCCGGTCCCCGTGGTTCCACGGGGCGACTCGCGATAGTCGGACTTTCTTGCGGCGTCGGTACGGCTGCTTCGGGCGTGTTGTTTCTTGCGCGGTTACAGCCCCAGCCCGATGGTGAGATTGAGCGGCAGTTTGATGGTTTCTGCATCGTCTCCGATGCCGCAGACGACGTGCAACTCGCCTTTGAGTTGAATCTTAGTTGCCTTGGCTCCCGGGACTTCCGGCTCGTGGAGGTCGATGACGCCGCTCTTGCCGTCGCCGGCCACTTGCAGCACCAGCGGAGTCGCGGCGGCGGCTTCGCCGGCCAGGTCCGTTCCCTTGTCGTCCTTGCAGCTGGCGATCTTGCTCTGTTCGGGCTCCAAGCCCACGACGCTGCGGACCGGGTCGGTGATGACCAGACGCAAATGCGTACCCGGGGGCGCTCGTCGCCGGTTTGCACGGTGCTTGGTTTGACGATCGAGAGGCTCACGACCTCGACATTCATTTCACCGGCTTTGCCCCCCTTGCTCTTCTTCGGCTTGTCGGCCAGGCCGTCGGGATAGGTCTTTTTCAGGAAGGCGACGTCGGCGTCGCTCAGCTTCGCGACGGGCACGGCAAAACTGTTGCCGTCGGTCATCTTCAGCTTGACGATCTTGCCGTCGTAGGAGAGGACTTCCGCCTCGATCTTGAACTTGCCCGTCGCGTCGGACCACTCGCGGGCCACCAAGGGCGCGGCCAGGCTGCAAACGACCAACAAAGACAGAATGGCAGCGAGGACTCGGTGGGGGGTAAGGGTTCGCATCGGTTTCTCTCCTCGGCGACGGTTGGCTCGACCTCCCACAAATCTAGCACTACTGCCCTCGACGATCAACGAACTGGCTCGCGATGCCCCGCGTGTCGCGGAACGAACGGGTCGCGGGCCCTGGGGAAGACGAAGATAGTCGCCGGAAAGACACGCCGCGGCGGATGCTTCAGGGCTTTTGCCGGGCGATCTTTTTGAGCACTCCCAGGCCGCGGGCGATCGTCTCGTCGGCGGCGGCATACGAAATGCGAAAGTGCGTGTCGGCCGTGCTGAAGATATTGCCCGGGATCACCAGCAGCTTGTTTTCGATGGCCTTGTGGACGAACTGTTCGCCGGTGCCCCAGGGCACTTTGGGAAACACGTAGAAGGCTCCGCCGGGCGTTACTAATTCGTAATCTTCCGCCAGCGCCGAGACGACCATGTCGCGCTTGCGGCGATAGCCGGCGATTAAGTCGCTGGTGTCGACGTCGAGGGCCGCCAGGCCGGCCCATTGCGCCGGTTGCGGCGCGCAGACGAACGTGTACTGCTGCAGCTTGATCATCTGCTGGATGATCTCGCTGGGGCCGTGCGCGAATCCCAGCCGCCAGCCGGTGACGGCATGGCTCTTGGAAAAGCCGTCGATGACGATCGTCTGTGGGTTGAACGCGGCGGGGGACAGAAACGGCGTGTCGTAGCAATAGTGGCTGTAGATCTCGTCGCTCACCAGAGCGATGTTGCGCTCGGCGGTCAATTGGGCCAGGCCGCGGATTTCCTCTTCGCTGGCCACGACGCCGGTCGGGTTGGCCGGGCGAGTTGAACAGCACGACCTTGGTCCGCTCGCGTGATCGCCGCGGCGACTTTGTCCAGGTCGATGCGAAAGTCGGGATAGGTGTCGATGAGCACGCACTGGCCGCCCACCAGACCCACCAGCGATTTGTACATCACGAAGTAGGGGTCGAAGACGATCACTTCGTCGCCCGGGTTGACCAGTGCCAACATGGCCAGCACCAGCCCGCCGCTGGTGCCGCTGGTGACGAACACCTGCCGCAGGGAGTGCTTGTATTGGCTGCTGATGCGCCGCTGCAGCTCGTCGCGCAAGCGGGCCGATGCCCTGCGTGGGAGAATAGCCGTTCTTGCCCTCGCGAATGGCGGCGATGGCGGCTTCCTGCACCGGCTCGGGCACGGCGAAGTCGGGCTGCCCGATCGAGAGGTTGATCGGATCGGGCATGGCCGCGGCCAGATCGAACACCTTGCGGATGCCCGAGCTGTCGAAGTGCTCCATTCGCTCGGCGATCCAAGGGTGACGTCATCGTGCTCGTTTCCGGAGAATTGCGGCCGCGGCCAGTTTGGCGGACGCGCCTGGCCGCCTCTCTTTTTACTCCGTAGGCACGCTCGCGTCGAGAACTTCCGACAAGGGCCGATCCGTTTCGCTCAACTGCGATAACAGAAGCGTAAGGGTCGCTAACGCGTCGGGCACGGCCGCCGGGCCGGGAAACCAGCAGCGGCCACTCGCGCCGCCGCCCAAAATGGCAGCGGTCGCCTGCATTTGTTCCGAAACGGCCTGGCGCGTTGCCGCCGCCGAGCAGGCGTGCGCGCCCAATCGCTCAAGAAAACGCTTCAAGTCGTCGCTGGCGCCGGCTTCCAGCACGATGGCACCATCGCTGCGGTTGCCGAGCAGGCTAGCGGCCAGCGCGGCAAACAGCCGTGCGGCAGGCACGGCCCGACCGCGCTCGTCGACCAGCCGGAGCGTTTCGCCGGCGCCGTCGATCCAGAGACCGAAATGCGCTCGCTCGCGCACGACTTGTTCGCCGATGGCCTCGAGCCGCCCGTCGACAAACGCTTGCGTGGCGCCGTCGCTAGCAGCCGGCGCCGAGGCGCGGGCGGCGGGGACCAGGCGGCAGGCAGCTTGGGCGGCCAACGCCTGCCAATAGCGGGAAAACACGTCGCAGGTCGTATCGAGCACGAACACCAGCGGCCGCAGCCCGTGGTACGCGCGGGTCAGCGTGGGAAGGTAAGGTGCGTCGGCGGCCAACCGGCCCAGCGTTCCGCCGCGGCGCTTGCTGCGCGGCGGTCGAGACTCGTAGAACGTGCCGCACGGCGTCGAGCACCGCCGGGGAAGACGACGGGGTACCGCCGGCATGCCAGGCTTGCATCGCCATGCCCATGCGGCCGGCCGCTGGCGTTGCCGATCCACATGGCCGCGGTTGCCTGGCTGTGAGCCGCCGCGAAGGCCAAAGCAGCGAACGTGACGGCGCCGGTTTCCAACGCACGGCAACCGGCCAGTGCGAACGACCGGCAAGCCGCGGGAACGAAGTCGGCGGTGGTCCAGCTTCCGTCGTTGCCGACCAGCACGGTCGGCTGTGCCGCGCGGGCAAGAGTCTGCCACGCGGCGGCTGCCAGGGCGGCTGCGAAGCGCTCGACCGCGGCCGGCGTGACGTCGTGGGTGCGGGTGCCGAACAGCCCTTCGGCGGTCCATTGCAATCCGCGCGAGGAGCGACGTTCGACTTCGGCCCGCTGGCGCAATTGCCGCGGCGTCAAGCCGGCGGTGTCGTGGCGATGCAGGCAGTCCACACACGGCGGATAAAACGCCGCCAGCCGAGCCACGTGGACGGAGCGGTCGATCGCATGCGATTCGCCCGGGCAACGATAGACCGGATCGAGGTCGGCGATGGTCGAGGCGTCTTCCATGACACACACTCGCAAGGGGTCGCTACGGTTCGGTGCGACGCCGCGTCAGAACTGCCGCGCGCCATGGCGCGCGGACGAGCATCGCCGTCAGGCTTTTTCTTCGGCCCGCTGGCGCATCTTGCGGCGGGCTCGACTGAGCGTGGGGCCCACGCTGTTCTCGGGCATGCCCACGGCGGTGCTGATTTCCTGATAGCTCTTGCCTTCCAGATGGTACATGCGGATGACGTTGGCTTCGGCGGCGTCCAAGTCGGCCATCATGCGTTCGACTTCGTCGCGATCGTTGACGCGCTGTTCGGAATCGGCACCGTCCGCGTGGGGATACGGCTCGGCGTGGCTGTTGTGATCGAGTGGCAAGGCGGCTTTGTGGTTGAGCAACTCGGCCACCACGACGCGGCGGGCGATGACCGTCAGATACGTCGCCAGGCTGCTTTCGCCGCGGAAGTGGCGCAGTACGGCCAGGTCGTCTTTGACGATGGTCAAAAAGACGTGCGAGACCAGGTCTTCGCGATCTTCGGGACTCAGCCGCAAGGAGCGGCTTTGGGCGGAGTGGTTCACGACGTGGACGACCAGCCCCATGAACCGATCGACGAAATCCTCCCAGGCCCGACCTTTACGGGCCAGGCAGCGTTGGAGAAGATTGCGGTCGATCTCAGACAGTGCCACACTCGCAACCCTTCGTGGTGCCGCGCGCCGGGACCGGCAGCGGGTGCCGCTGGATGCTCGAGAGCCAGACGTGCCATTCCGAAAGCGTTAACACCTTTGATTTTAAGTAGAGCGAGCAATCCAAGCAAGTCGGAGTTGGTCGGCGGCCGATGATGGCTGTGGTCCCTCGCTTGACAGTGTATATCGCCAGCACTAGAATTCGCGCGACGGGCACCGAGAATGTCCTTCAAGTGCTTTTGTTTCAAGGGGTTTTCGTCTGCCAAATGCCGTAGACGCCAGTAAGGAGAGCTGTCTCGATGACTCACGTTGTTGCCGAACCGTGCTTCGCCTGCAAATACACCGACTGCGTGGTGGTCTGCCCCGTCGAGTGTTTCTACGAGGGCGAAAAGATGCTTTACATCCATCCGGATGAATGCATCGATTGCGAAGCTTGTGTTCCGGAATGCCCGGTCGAAGCGATCTTCCACGAAGACAACCTTCCGGAGGAGTGGAAGGAGTTCACCGCGCTGAACGCCGAAATGGCGCCGCAGTGCCCGGTGATTACCGAGAAGAAAGAACCGCTGGCCGGCACTGACGCCCCTTCCGCCGTGCTTCGCGCCCCGGCCGCGGGTTTTGCTCGTCCGGGGTGGGCGTGACGTGCTGCGCTATTCTTTTTAGGTCGCGCGTGTCTGGTGCCACTGCTGGCTTGTCCAGCAGTGTTATCGAAAAGGTTTGCACTGCTGGACAAATCAGCAGTGGCACCGCGATCCAGTTTGGCA
The DNA here is from genome assembly GCA_963711515.1 of uncultured Planctomycetota bacterium. Classification (GTDB taxonomy): domain Bacteria; phylum Planctomycetota; class Planctomycetia; order Pirellulales; family PALSA-1355; genus CAVQEL01. The sequence continues at coordinate 9,055 of CAVQEL010000039.1, forward strand.
ACGGCTAAATAGCCCGTTGAAATAAGCCATCGGGGCTTATTTCAACCTCGCCAGGTGCGTAGCAAAGCTCCGCACGAAAGCGCAAAATAACGACCTACGTCGTCATTTTGAGATCGCGTCCATGCGGTCGCGCAGGCCGTTAAATATTTCAACGGCCCGCTAAACACCTTCTACCCGCGGTCCTCGCGCCGGCGCTCACTTCAGGTCGACCGACCAGTAGGCGCTGTCGAGGAACGTCTTCCAGCTTTCGTATTTCGGATTGCCGAGCTTGACGGCCAACAGCGGGCTGCGCTTCGGCTTGGTCGGCTGCCGGATGAGCTTCATGTGGGCTTCTTGCGGCGTGCGGCCCCCTTTGCGGACGTTGCACGAGACGCAACTGCACACGATGTTTTCCCAGCACGTGGTGCCGGAGCGGCTCTTGGGCACGACGTGGTCGAGACTCAACTCGCTGGTCGGAAAGCTGCGACCGCAATACTGGCAACGGTTGCCGTCGCGGGCGAAGATATTGCGACGATTGAAGCGAATCGTCTGCTTGGGAACCCGGTCGAACGAGAGCAGGCGAATCACGCGGGGCACCTGGATCTCGAAGTTGACCGACGAAATCCAGTCCTCGTGCGGTTCCTTGAACGAGGCCCGCAGCTCGCTGATTTCGCGCCACGAATCGAACGTGTAATTGGCGAACTGTCCTTCCTCGATGTGAATCACCTCGGCCAGCTCGCGAAACAGCAGAGCGAAGGCGCGCCGCACGTTGACCACGTGCACGGCCATGTAGAAGCGATTGAGAACCAGGACGCTGGCACTAAGCGGATTGGCCGCGGCCGCCGAGCTCGTCATGCGCGTGTTCTCCGAGAATAGGGATTCTCCCCAGCGGCCGCGCGTTTGCCGAATCTTCCGTCAAAACCGGCCAGTCGACGCGCGGCCAGCAAACGTTTCCGCAGGCGGACATGGCTCTGGTCGGCCTGCTTCCCTTATTGTAATCGCCCCTCTGGAGGCCGACTAGTGCACGTCGCCAGGCAAGCGCGCCGACGGGCGCATGGCTGAGATCGGTGGCCGACGGACCGGCCAAGACCCCGCTTGCGCCCGACTCCTGGCGGCACGCAAATGCGTCGCTGTCAAGCTCCTTGGCACGTGATTTTCACTGTTGCGGAAAGATTACAAAAAACGCGAGACATCCCTTGCTCCGCTGCGCGCGGGCACATTAGGATGGACCTCGGCGGATGATACTTGCGTTGAAACCTAGGCAGCAAACGGAACGAGAGACTTCGAACCACGCGGCCCAGCGAAGCGGAGGCAAACGATTCGCGGGGACAAGGGGGTTCGTCGTCGGGGGCAAACATTCGTTTTCTGTTAGGAATCAAATCCGAGTGTCCAGGATGGGAAGCCAAATTACTTTGCCGCGGGGAAGGTGTCGATGATTCACTACTCGTGTGACTGCTGCAAGCGGGCCCTCGAACCGGAGGATCTGCGTTACGTCGTGAAGATGGAAGTCTACGCGGCGCTTGATCCGGCCGCGATGGACGAAATGGACGACGACCGGGACCACTTGCAAGAGATTCAAGAAATCCTGCAACGCTCCGCCGACGTCGTCGATCCGCAAATTGGCGACGACGTCTACGAACAATTGCGGTTCGACCTCTGCCCCGAATGCCGCAAAAAGTTTCTCAAGAATCCGCTGGGCCGAGAGCTCTCCAAGCAGTTTTTCTTCAGCAAGAACTGAAGCCGCCCGCGGGCATGACGGCCCGCCGTGTCGGAGTGCGGGCGCCGACGCGAGAGTTCGCGGCGCCTGAGGGTGCCGGCCGGTTTTTCAGAACGTCCTCACTCGCCGAGCCTGGTGTGACGCGCGATCGAGCCGAGCGACGAACGGGTCGTTCGCGACGGCGGTTTCGTCGTCGCCCCCAGCGCGCGATCCTGATCGTGGTGCTCTTGGCGGTCGTCATGGCGGCGCGCTATTGGTGGGGCGAAGCGCCGCGTCCGACACCCGCTGAGCCGATTTCCGAGGGCACGTACCGCGTGGTGCGCGTGGTCGACGGTGACACGATCATCTTCGCGCCCCACAGCGTCGTGCGGCTGATCGGCGTCAACACGCCCGAGACGGTGCGGCCCGACTATCCGGTCGAGCCGTTCGGCCCCGAGGCGTCGGCGTTCACTCGGCGGTTTCTGGCAGGCGGCACGGCCCGGCTGACGCTGGATCGCGAACGGACGGACCGCTTCGGCCGTTTTCTGGCCTACGTGTGGGTTGGCGAGCAAATGCTCAACGAGGAACTGTTCGCGCGGGCCTGGCCCGCTGGGAGCCAAACTACAACTACTCGGGCGAGATCAAGCGCCGCTTTCGCGCCGCCCAGCAGGAAGCGCGCGAGGCGGGCCGCGGCATCTGGTCGGCGGAAAACGAACGCCGTCAATGCCGGCTGCTTCGTGCACGAGTTTCGCGATGCGATATACTGAGGGCCGACGTCTCGTGGTTGAATTCTCTTCCGGAACGAGGAGGCAATCCATGGAATCGCTCGCTGGAGGTTCGTTCACACCCGGCGTGATGCGGAAGCCGGGCTGGCTCCTGCGTGTTGGCGGCACGCTGCTTATCGTCGCTGGCGTAGCTTGTTTGTCGCTGCAAGCAGCGGAAGGCGACGCCGAGCAGCAAACCGACAAATCGGTCGCGCTGGCGGGGCAGGTGCGCTCGGCGGCCGGCGCGCCAGTGGCCGGGGCGGCCGTGGTGATTCAGTCGGCCCGGCCGCGGGAAGGGAAGTCGCCCATCCAGGGCTTCAACTACGATGACTGCTTGAAGTATGCCTTTACCGACGCGGCGGGGCGTTTCACGATCGACGAGCTGAACCCCGAGCTGCTGTTTCAACTGTTGGTGAAGCATCCGGAGTTTGGCCACCAGTTCGTCGACGATGTCGATCCCCGCGACAACGTGCCGACGGTGAAGCTCGGGCCGCCGAAGCTCAAGACAATCGCCGACGGGGCAAGCCTGGTCTGGGGACGCGTCGTCCGTCTGGACGGCCAGCCCGTGCCCGGGGCCATTGTCACACCCGACGGATATCAGCAGGGGGACTCGGGCCTGTTCGGACCCATGGAGGAAATCGCCGAGGTCACGGTGACCGACCAGGACGGCCGCTTTTCGATCCCCAGCACCAAGCACGTCACGGCGCTGCATCTGATCGTGCACGCCCGGGGCTACTTGCCGGAATACTTCTCCGACGTCGCCTCGGGAGCGTTCGAAGCGATCATCCACGTCCGCGATGGCTTCAGAGTGCGCGGCCGCGTCATGCACGGCGGCCAGCCGCAGTCGGGTGTCCTGGTCGGTGCCTGCTGGACGAGCCGGCACGCTGCATCCTGGTGGGGTCCCTGGCAGGCGATCACTGACGAACAGGGGCGATTTGCCCTGCAGCATCTGACTCCCGATGAGGAGCTGTGCGTCTACGTGGCGATGAAGAGCCTCCCGCGCGAGCGCCGCCGTTGGTGGTGCTGGCAGGCGCCGACGGTGACGAATTCGACGTAGGGGACTTGGAGGTTACCGAGGGACGCCGTTTGCGAGGGCGCGTGATGTTGTCAACCGACGATCCCCTGCCCCGGAACATGCGTGTGCTGGTGGACCGAGCCAAGGCATACGACGAGATCATGACTCCGGTTGCGGCCGATGGTTCGTTCGAGGTTGATCACCTTCCCCGCGAGTTGCTGGAGGTTCGCGTCAAGGCCGTCAAGCCGGGGACGGACGAGATTGTCTATCCCTGGCCGTATCATTTGTCCGAGGAGAACGCAGGCCTCGACCCGGCAAACCCGTTCCGCCTGGTTGGACGGCTGGACAACGACACCGAGATCACCATCATGCTCGATCCTGGTCGATTTGAGTTTCCGGTGCGGACGTTCACGGCGGGGGAGACCGAGCGCCATCAACCGCGAGGTCGAGGAGTTGCAAGATTCGCCGCTGCGGGGTGCGCGTGCGGTGGCCAAATAGCCCCGCCTGGTCAACCGGCGGCGAAGGGCGCCACAGTCAATGACTTCGCGCACCGCTACCAGGGCGCGTTATACTGCCCGGCGCGTAGGGTTTGGTCGCACAATTTACGGAACGATGAGGTGACCGATGGGGTTGCTAGTTCGTACTGTGTGCGCGTCGGACGTGCTGCGGTCGCAGGGATGGCGTCCGCTCATAGGCGCCGCGGCGACTGGCATCGCGATTGGCTTCTGGGCGTACTCGTTCGCAGCTCACGCCGGCGAGCGGACCGACGGGGTGCTCCGATTGTCGGGGCGCATGCGCACGGCCGCGGGGGAGCCCGTGGCAGGCGCAGCCGTGGCGATTCAATCGGCCCGGCCTCGCCAAGGCCAGTCGCGCATCCTGGGCTTCAACTACGACGATTGCCTGAAGTACGCCTTTACCGACGCGGCGGGATGCTTCTCGATCGAAGGAGTGAGCGGCGATCTGCTGTTCCGACTGCTGGTGAAGCATCCTGATTTTGGCCACCAGTTTGTCGCCGACGTCGATCCGCGCGGCAACGAGCCGACGGTAACGCTGCGGCCGGCGAAGTTGAAGGCGATTGCAAACCCGGCGAACCTGGTGTGGGGGCGCGTCGTCACGCCCAAGGGGGACTACATCGCCGGGGCCATCGTCACGCCGCGCGGATACATGCAGGGAAACACCGGCCTGGAAGGGCCGATGGAGGAACTGGCCCAGGTCACGGTGACTGACCAGCAGGGCCGGTTTTCGATTCCCAGCACAACGCGGGTCACGGCGCTCCACCTGACCGTGCACGCCCGGGGCTTCGTGCCGGAGTTTTTTTCGGACGTCGCCGCGGGGGCCTTCGAGCAAATCGTTCGCTTGCGAGACGGCTTTAGCGTGCATGGCCGCGTCGTGCATGACGGCCGGCCGCAGGTCGGCATCACCGTGGGGGCGTGTTGGAGCAGCCGGCACAGTGGCTCCTGGTGGGGTCCTTGGCAGACGATCACCGGCGACGATGGGCGATTCACCTTGCACCATCTAACGCCCGATGAGGAACTGTGTGTTTACGTAGCGATGAAATCGGTGCCGACGAGTGCCCCGCCGTCGATTTTACTGACCGGCGCCGACGGCGACGAATTCGATCTGGGAGACCTGGAGATTACCGCGGGACATCGACTGGCGGGACGCGTGACGTTGTCGACCGACGATCCCCTGCCGGTCAACATGCGCGTGGTCGTTTGGCGAGACGCGGCATACGATCGGACGATGGCTCCGGTTGCGGCCGACGGCACGTTTGAAATCGACCACCTCCCCCGGGAGCTGTTGAACGTCAGCGCGCTGGCTTTCAAGAGGGGGACGGACGACTCGGTCTTTCCCTGGCCGTACCATCTGTCCGCGGAGAACAAAGGTCTGGACCCGTTGAATCCCCAGCGCCTGGTGGGACGCCTCGATGACGACACGGAAATCACCATTATGCTCGCACCGGGAGCCTTCAAGTTCCCGGAGCGGACCAATACGCAGGAGGAGTCCGAGCGCATCAATCGCAAACTCGGGCAGCTTCGCAAGTCGCCCTTGCGGGGCATTGTCGAGGAGTCAGTCGAGCAGCCAGTCGAGCCGTCTGCAGACCAGTAGCGTCGGGATTCTCAACGATCACGAGCGGTGACGTACGTCGAAATACCAGATTCTTCAACCGACCAGGGAGGAAATGCGATGGCCCCTGTCAAACCGATTCCCGAGGGATACCACACGGTCACCCCGTACCTGCTGATGAAAGGCGCCAGCGACGCCATCGAGTTCTATATAAAGGCGTTTGGCGCGACCGAATTGATGCGCATCGGAGGGGGCGATTCGCGCATCGGCCACGCAGAAATCAAAATCGGCGATTCGGTGATCATGCTGGCCGATGAACATCCCGAGATGCATTATCACGGGCCCAAGTCGATCGGCGGCACGCCGGTGAGCATCATGCTCTACGTCGACGACGTCGACGCCGTGGCCCGGCGGGCCACGGCCGCCGGCGCGAAGGAGCTGCGAGCAGTCGAGAACAAATTCTACGGCGATCGCTCGGGCTCGTTCGAAGATCCCTTCGGACACATCTGGCACGTGTCGACGCACGTCGAAGACGTCTCGCCCGAAGAAATGCAGAAGCGGGCCGCCGCGGCGATGTCCGGGGGCTAGCGTGCCATCGAGTGCGCGCGGCACCGAGTGCCACTGGCTCTGCCAGTGTGTCAGCGGCTTGGGCTGCGCCAGTTGTACCCGTGCCTCTCGTTGCGCCGGAGCTTGAGAGCCCGGCGGCGCACTGGTAGAATCGGGCCTTTTCACCGCGCCAACCACGCCTCGAGGCTTACCTTTGAACCCCAGTAAACCACTAAAGATTGCCGTGATCGGCGGCGATGGCACCGGACCGGAAGTGGCCGCCGAGGGGATCAAGGTCCTTAAGGCCGTCGCCGCGCTGGACGGTTTTCAATACGAAACGGTCGACTTCGACTTCGGCGGCGAGCGGTATTTGCGCACCGGCGAAATCCTGCCCGCGGGGGCCGTCGACCAACTGCGGGCGTTTGACGCCATCTACCTGGGTGCGGTGGGGCATCCCGACGTCAAGCCGGGCATCCTGGAAAAGGGCTTGCTCTTGGAGCTGCGCTTTCAGCTCGATCAGTACATCAACCTGCGGCCGGTCAAGTTGTTTCCGGGAGTGGATACGCCGCTGAAGGACAAAGGGCCCGATGACATCGATTTCGTCGTCGTCCGCGAGAACACCGAGGACCTGTATTGCGGCGTCGGCGGCTTCCTCAAAAAGAACACGCCGGATGAAGTCGCCAGCCAGACGGCTCTCTACACGCGCAAGGGCTGCGAACGGGTCATCCGCTGGGCCTTCGAGTTTACCCGCAAGCGGAACAACCCCAAGAAGATGCTCACGCTGGTGGCCAAGACCAACGTGCTCACCTACGGTCACGACCTGTGGTGGCGCACATTCCAGGACGTGGCCCAGGAGTATTCGGACATCAAGGCCGACTACAACCACGTCGACGCCTGCTGCATGTGGATGGTCAAGAATCCCGAATATTACGACGTGATCGTCACCACCAACATGTTCGGCGACATCATCACCGACCTGGCTGGCATCCTGCAGGGAGGCATGGGCGTGGCCGCCGGCGGAAACATCAATCCCGAGCCGGGCGGCACCAGCATGTACGAGCCGATGGGGGGCAGCGCCCCCAAATACACCGGCACCGGCAAGATCAATCCGGTGGCGGCGATCAATGCCATGAGCATGCTGCTGGAGCACTCCGGGCAGGAAAAAAGTGCCGCGCGCATTCAGCAGGCGATCCAGACCGTGACCGGCACGAAGATGAAGAGCCAGGCGGCAGGCAAAATGGGCTACACCACCGGTCAGATCGGCGACCTGGTCGTCGAAGCGCTCGCCTAAACGCAATCGTTCGAAACCCGCAGACGGAGGCCCCCCAGATGCATCCTCTATTTGATCTTTCGGGACGAGTGGCGCTGGTGACCGGCGGCAGCAAGGGACTGGGCAAGGCCATGGCCCGCGTGTTTGCCGAGGCCGGGGCCGACGTCGTGATTTCCAGCCGTCACGAAGACGAGCTCAAGCGGGCGGCGGCCGAGATCGCCGAAGGCACCCAGGCCAAGGTCACGTACCTGGTGGCCGACATGACCCAGCGCGCGGACGTCAAGAAGCTGGCCGAGGAGGCGCTGGCCGCGAAGGGCCGGGTGGACATCCTGGTCAACAATGCCGGCAGCAACGTGCCGCAGCCGATCGATGAAATCACCGACGAAGCCTGGGACCGGATCGTCGAGTTGAATCTCACCTCGTGCATGGCGCTCACGCGAGATCTGGTGCCGCAGATGAAGGAGCGCAAATGGGGGCGCGTGATTCACATCTCGTCGATCATGGGTCTGGCGTCGAAGGACGCCCGCAACTCGTATTCGGCCACCAAGAGCGCGCTGCTCGGTTTGGCGCGGGCCAGCGCCCTGGACCTGGGGCCGTACAACATTACGGTCAACTGTATTGCACCGGGTCCGTTTCTTACCGATCTGCCGGGCACGTTGTTGTCGCCGGAGCAGAAAAAAGCGCTGGCCGATCGAACCGCCCTGGGACGCTGGGGCGATCCGCGCGAACTGGCCGGGCCGGCGTTGTTGTTGGCCAGCGAAGCGGGGAGCTACGTTTCGGGCACGGTGCTGGTCGTGGACGGCGGCTCGCTGGCCAAGACGTTCTGACGCATCGGCAGCGGCGCATCGCCAACGGCGCGGCGCGACCTAAGCAGGGACGCGGAATCCGATCGGCGCGTCTTTATTTGCGCAAGATGAGCTTGCCGCTGCGCGTCACGCTGAGTCGGTAGGCCTCGGTGCCGTGCCGAATGACGATCTCGCGATCCCCCCGCATCAGATCGTGGGAATCGACCACGCGCATCGCCGGGACCGGCGGCTGCTGCTCGGGGGTGTCATCTCGATCAGGGTCCGAGTTTTCGGTCACACCGATGGGCCTCAGGAGTAGCGAAACAGGGGAAAGTGCCGACGGGATACAGTTCTATCGGTATTGAGACTCGATGTCAATAAGGCGTCGTTCGTGTCGGTCCGCAACGGTGTAGTTGGCCAAATCGGTTGCTTAAGCGATTGCTGGCCTTTGACTTGGGAGAATAGTCTGTTTTTCCTGGTGCGTTGATTGACGTTTTGGAACAATCTGTTAGGATGATTCCACTTGAGACGTAGTCTCAATTTCTGAGCTAGCCCGCCACTGGCACTTCGTGCCGATTCGCCCGCCACGCTCGAGCGGCCCTGCGTACGGCTATCTCCCCAATGCGAGAAGACTCGCCGTCGCAGGCCAGCGTTCACTGCCAACAGAAAGGAGCAAGCTACTGCAATCGAGCGTGGGTCTCGCGGGACCCTTTGTCTGTGACTTTGCCAATTCACAACTGAGGATTGAATCGACATGAATCGCCGTGTGATGGTCGTATTGTTTACTTTGGTCATCGGTTTGGCTGCTATCGATCGCGCACCGGGCGCGACTCTCGCGCCGACCGATGATTCGTTCGGTTACCAGTTTTTGCACGACATGCCGCTGGGCTCGCCGCCGTTTGGCGCTTACTTGCCGGCCGGACAGACGTCCACCGGGCACAGTAACATGTCGGTGCTGAAGTTCGACGTGGCGTCGTTGGGGCTGACCGCGGCGGACGTGACGTCGGCCACGCTGAGCTTGTACGTATTGTCCACCGAGGCTACGGGCTTTGGCGTCAGCCCCAGCGCGGGAAGTCCGGTGACGGTCGACTTGTCGGCCCTGGGCCCCGGCGCGTGGGACGAAGCGACGCTGACCTGGGATTCGATTCCCGCGCCGCTGGCGCAGTATAACGCGCAAGTCGTCGACGCCACGGGCGTGACGGTGACGTTTGACGTGACCGCGCTGGTGCAGGATTGGCTTAGCGGCGCCGTGGCGAACAACGGGCTGCTGCTGGCAGGCGACGCGCCGGTCGGTTCGTCGCCCAATTGGGTGATTCCGGTGTTCAGCTCGAAGGAAGGCTCGGTCGTGCCGACGCTGTCGGTGGTGCCGGAGCCGGCCGGCGTGGCGTTGGCGCTGAGTGCCTTGCCGGCGTTGTTCTGGCTGGGACGCCGGCGCGGCAGACTGCGATAAGCCGCAACGGCAGAAAACTGCAAGGACTCAACGGATCGACAGGAACTCCTTACGGGCGGCGGGTTGGCTCCCCCTTGGGCCGGCCCGTCGCTGGTATTTCAATCGCCGCAGGATCTCGCGATGAGCAAGGGACGGAGCAAGGCACGGCAGCGGCCGGCTGGCTTTTCGCTGGTCGAGCTGTTGGTGGTGATTGCCATAATCGGTGTGCTGGTGGCCATTTTGCTGCCGGCCATTCAGGCGGCGCGGGAGGCAGCCCGTTGTGCTTCGTGCCGCAATAACCTGCGGCAGATCAGCACGGCGATCCACCTGTATCACGACGTCAGCAAGCGGCTGCCGCCGGCCCGGCTCGATCTGGGTACCGTCGGCGCCGGCACGAGCACGTTCTACATCATCCTGCCGTTTCTCGAAGAAAGCGCGCTGGCGGACCAATACGACAAGAACGCCAGTTACTCGTCGCCGCAAAACATCAACGTGTCGAGCAAGATGATCCCGGTCTATTTGTGCCCGACGATGAATCTGCCGCGTGACGTGCCCGATCCGGACCCGGCCTGCAACGAGGCCGGCGGCGCCGGGCAGTTACGCCGTGTCGACGAGCTCGACGACGTGCTTCATCCAGATTGGCGTGCCCGAGCATGACGGGGCGATTATCCATCCCAAGTTCGGCATCACCACGATCGGCAAGATTTCCAACGCCGATGGTTCGTCCCGGACGTTCCTGGTCGGCGAGATGGACTACGGGCTGTTGGACTATTACTGGGAGACGTGCCACGGTACGGCGACGGTGCGCGGGGGCGCCACGCGCTGGGCCGTGGGCTATGCCGGCGTGACGTGGGGCTCGACCGCCGGGGCGATCAACAGCGAGTACGAAGGTCCTAAGCTGTACACGTTTTACCCGGCCGGATTCGAAGCGTTTCGCAGCGACCACTCCGGCGGCGTCAACTTCGCTTTCGTCGACGGGAGCGTGCGATTCGTCAGCGACGAGATCGACGGTACCATCTATAAGGCGCTGGCCACCAGGAACGGCGGCGAGACGATTGACGTGATTCAGTAAGCTAGCAACAGGGATGACAGGTCGGGTCGGGCGGGGGACGCGTGTTAGAATCTTGGCAGCAAGCCATTCTCTTCAATGATCGAGGAAAACAATCCCATGCTTCGCAAAGCATTGTTCGCGGTGGTTGGTTCGGCGCTGGTGGGTCTCTCGCAGGCCCAAGCGCATTTCATCTGGCTCGACTTGCAGCCGCGCAGCGGCGGTGAGCAAGCGAGGCTCTACTTTTCCGAGGAGCCCGAGCCGGGCGAAGCGCATTTGATCGGCAAGGCGGCGGCCGCCAAAGTCTGGCTGCGCGCGGCCGACGGATCGACGCAGCCGATCAAGCTCACCGCGGCCGACGAAGCGGATCCGGCGCTGGTGGCCGATTGCCCGGCGACGGCCGCGTCCAGCCTGGAAGGCACCTGGGACTACGGCGTCTTCCAGCGGGGACCGTCCGGCGGATTGTTGCTGCAGTATTATGCCAAGGCATTGTCCGACGGGTGGAACAAGCGGCCCGCGCTGGCACGCTCCGCGGCGCTGGCGCTGGACGTCGTGCCCAGCCTGGCCGACGGCAAGCTGGCCGTGCAGGTGCTGTATGGCGGAAAGCCGGCGGCCGACAGCGAAGTGGTGTTCATCGACCCGGCGGGCGAACATTGGGATCTGAAGACGGACGCCGAGGGGCGCGCCGGCGTCGATGCCCAAGCCGGCCACTGGGCCGTGCGGGCCGGTTACATCGAGCCGAACCGCTCCGGCGAGCGCGACGGCAAGAAGTACGCCCAGGCCTGGCATTATTCGACCGTCATGCTCAACGTGCCCACCGAGACCGCCGCCGACGCGCAGACCCTCTCGGCACTCGACACGCTCCAGCGAGCCCGCGACGGCCGGGCCATCTGGCATGATTTCCCGGGTTTCACCGCCGACCTGGTGGTGCATGCCGGCGGCGAGGAGATCGCCGGCCAGGTGGAAATCGACGCCGATGGAATCGTTTCGCTCGATATGCCCGCCTCGCCCGCGGCCGATTGGGTCGAGGAGCAGCTCAATTCGCTCGTGCAACACCGGATGCCCGACGGCGAAGTGTCGCAGGGGGACGTGAAGTTTGCCGACGGGGACACGCATCATCCGCTGGGCCGCAAGATCGATCTGGGCGATCCCAGCCTGCAAAGCGCCTATCGCATCAAGGACGACGTGATCATGGAAGTGAACCGCTCGATGGGAGCCATGCGGTTTACGATCAGCGTGCTGGAAATCCAGCGCAACGCCGAGAACAAGTATCTGCCCCGCGCGTTCACGATGAACTTCTTCGACTCGAAGACCGACGAGCTGCGGGAGAGCCTGGGCTACTGGAATTCCTGGCAGCGCGTCGGCCAGTTTGACCTGCCGCAGCGGATCGTCGAGGTGGACGCCCACAAGGGCGGGGCCAGCACGAAGGAGCTCGTGCTCAGCAATTGCCGCTTGCTGGGGGCCAAATAAACCGCCGGCGGATCAGCGCGTGGACGTTGCGCCGGACACGCGCTCGTTGCGGCGGGCTACGAGCTTCAACACCGACACGGGCATCAGCCGCTTGAGCCGCCAGAAGAAGGTGGCGATGCCGGGCACGAACACGTAGAGCTGCTTACGATCGATGGCGCGCACGATGCGCTCGGCGACGTGCTGGGCCGTGCATTTCGAGCCGGCCATTAGTTTGGCGGCGGCGTCGCGCTGGGCTTCGGTTTGAAAGCGGCCGGTTTTGATGATGTTCGTCTGGAAGAACGACGGGCAAACGGCCGTGACGCCGACGTGGTAAGGGCGCAGTTCGCCGAATAGCGTCTCGGAAAACGAGACCATGCCGGCCTTGGTGACGTTGTAGGCCGCCATTCCGGGGGCGGAAACCACCGCCGCCATCGAGGCGACGTTGACGATATGCGCACCGCGCGGATTGGCCTTCAGCCAGTCGATCATCGTGTGGCAGCCATAGATCGCGCCCCACAGGTTGATGTTGACGATCCACCGCCAGTCGTCCAGCGGCAATTGGCCCACCTCGCCGGCGACTCCCACTCCGGCGTTGTTGACCAACAGATCCAGGGCCGGCCAATCGGCGGCCAGCTTCTCGCGCAGCTGCTGCCAATCCTCGGGCCGGGTCACGTCGAGATGCTCGACCCGGCCGTCGCCGCCGGCTGCCCTCACTTGTTCGAGCGTCTCGTTGCTTCCCTGGTCGTCGAGATCCGTGATGGCGATGTTCCAACCGCGCTTGGCCAGCTCGACACTCAGCGCGCGGCCCAGGCCGCTGCCGGCTCCCGTGATTACGGCGTACCTGGTGGGGTGCATGGAAACGTGCCTTCGATGGGTTGGGTCGATCGTCGCGCCGGAGCGGCGCTTGCGAGAATAGCAAAGTGTACCAGCGCAGCGCGCTGGGAAGCAGCCGGGTGGCCGGGCGTTTTTCGCAGCAGAGACGTTCTGCGGCGGCCGGCCCGCCTTGCTAACCGGCGACTTTCGTGACGCGGTCGATGGCGTCCAACACGTCGGCCGCCAGAAACGGCTTGGACACCACCTCGGCGATGCCCGCACGGCGCGCGGCCGCGACGTCGTCGGGGCGCGGAAAGCCGGCGATCGCGACAATCGGCGCGTCGCGCGCGGCCGTGCGCAAGCGGGCAACGGCGGCCGGTTCGGCTAGCGCGGGGCGGTCGTGTCCCACAGGATCGCCGCCGGGGGGCTGGCGATGCCGCCGACCTTCGCAGGCCAGTCAACGGGCGTATGGCCGGCCCGGCGACAGAGGTCCACGAGCGACGAGACGCCCGCGGCACTCGTGCCGTGGATGGCGATGGCGGCGCTCGCCGGCCGGCGAAAATCGGCGTCGATGGTTGCCAGCAACTGCTCCTCGGGCGTCGCCGTCAGAGGCAACGCCCAGAGCGGCTGTTCTCCACGGGCGAGCCGCGCGAGCTCGCGCGCGAGCCGCGGCAACAGGTCGTGCTCTGCGACGGTGAGGCCAGCGGCCGGCGGGTGCCCGCTGCGAGCCTCGCCGTCGCACCAGCTTCCGACCACGCGCCACACCCGCACGAGCGGCGCCTGGCGGCGCAGGGCGTGCATCGTACTGCGGCGAATTTCTCCGGGACGCGATTCGGCGAGCAGGACGAGATCGGGCACGAAGTCGGCACCAGGTGACGCGACGAGAGCCACGGCCGCCGTCAGGTCGGGGACGAAGCGGGCCCGAACGGCGGCCAGCCGGCCGATGGGCTCGAGGGGGGCGTCGTGCGAGTCGCCGATCACGAGCAGCGAGACCATCGATCCACCGCGCGGGAAAAAGGAGCGGCGAAGGACAAAAAATGCCCCGTGCCGAAGCACAGGGCACTTGCGTGTCGGAATTGTATGCCAGCAGTATTGTATGCCAGCGGGGGCGGCCGGCGGAAGGCGAGCTTCCGCAGCGGCCCGTTACTCGGGCACTTCGACCACCTCGTCCCCTTTGATGGTCGACATGCGCTGGTAGAGGAGCATGTCGACGTCTTCGTTGAGGAAGTGGACCGAGCCGTCGGCATACAGGAAGTTTGCTCCGCCGGGATGATCGCTGCGGAAATTTGACGTCACGCCGCCACCCGCGGCCACGTTACTCGAGTTGTACTTGATGCCGATGGCCGGCTGCATGCTCAGGAGCTTGGCGTTGGAGCCGTTCGTGTCCTTATTATTCGGCGCGGACGTTTGAGTGACGGGGTTCTTATTGATGGGCTCGATCGTGCAGGCATAGGATCCGGCCTCGAAGAGAGATAGATTCGAGATCCCATCCCAAGCCACTTGCCCGACGATCCAGGCCGACCAGGGGCGGAAGGGAAGACTCCCATTGAGGGCCGAGGTTCCCTGGTAGCGGGCGCTCCCCTTGCTGGTTTGCCAATTTGACCCTGGTAGCGACAGCATGCTAGAGTTCGTGACGCCAGTGATTCCCCAGTTGTCGCCATCGGCCCCTTCGCCAATGGCGATGGTCTTGGACGTGCCGTCGGTGATCTTGCGGACGGGCACGGCGAAATTGACATCGAACATCCCCCGATAATCATTCGGTACCAGCTCGGGACGAAGAGTCCAGGCGTCCGTAATTCCCTTGCAGAGGATGTAGTTGTTAGTACCAAAGAGCTGACCGCTGTCGGGTAATTGCCGTGCTCCAACTCCGACGACGAGAGCACCGAGGAGATTCGCGTCAGTGCGCGGGTTTTCGCCGCTGGCGCTGGGGCAGTTAAACACGGGGATGACGGTTTGCGGGATCAAGGAGTAGCCGGTCGTCGTGTCTAGCGGGTACTTCTGGTGCTGCCAATCGGTCGTCGGGCTGTAGAGGTTCTTAAGGCCTTCCTCTTCCAGGTAGGGCAAGATCAACGTGTGAAAGCCGGCGTAGACATGGTTGTCAGAGAAACCGACCGTGGTGCCGTCCGTATTGAACCTGGGCATGACCGCGCCTGGGGGAAAGGTCTTGAGCCCGTCGGAATAGTTCGACAAGGCGATGCCGAGCTGCTTGAGGTTGCTGACGCAATTGGCGCGGCGAGCCGCTTCGCGGGCAGCCTGGATGGCCGGCAGCAACAGGGCGACCAACACGCCGATGATGGCGATCACCACCAACAACTCAACCAAAGTGAAGCCACGCTTCCGGCCCGTCATACACCACCCCCTTGTCGAAAGACTTGATCGCCGCGACCGTTGGGAAGGCGGTCGCTGGGCGGACACCTAAAATGAGTTCGCGAGCACCAAGACTTCATGCTCGCTCCTTAGTATCCGTAGTTTTTCTTTCTCTGTCAAAGCAAATCTCAGGGTAATCAGCGCAAGCCCCTCCCGCTGGGCATGTGGTGTCCCAGCGGTGCTCGCCCTTCGCCCGGCATTTAGGAAGCGGTTTCAAAACCGCGTTGGTGAGGGGGACGGTCCCATTTTGTTCCGAGGGCTGCGCAAAATTGGGATCGTCCCCGGCAGCGAGGGGGACAGTCCCATTTTGCTCCGAGAACTCCGCAAAATTGGGACAGTCCCCGGCGGTTCTGAAACAGCTTCTAAGTGGTCAGCCGAGCCTCGCGCGACGCGAGCACCTCGTGGACCGCGGAGGCATCTGGCGAGTCGCGCAGTGCCTGGACCAGCGCCGGATCCGATAGCAGGCGGCTGAGGCGTGCCAAAACGCGCAAATGGCCCCGATCATCCAGCGACAAGAATAAGGAAGAACAGGTCGGTCAGCGCGCCCTTGGGAGCGCCGAAGGGGATGCCCGTATCGGTTCGCCCGAAGGCCACCAGCTCCTGCCCCAGGATGCTGGCCAGCGGTCGGCGGGGGTGTAGCAGGGCCACCCCGTTTTCCAGGGCCGTGGGAAACAGATCCTCGCGGCTGCGGACGGCTTCGGCCATCTTGGCCGTGTCCCAGACGTGTCCGGTGCGGGCGGCCAGATCGACCATCGAGGCAATCACGCTGGTGCGAGTGCGAGCCGGCAGGGGGACGGCGATGGCCTCCGGCGGCATCAGCTCGGCGATGGCAATGGCCGCTTCGCCGGCGCGGCCGGCGGCGCGATCCAGCACGCTTTCCATCTCGACCAGCTCGGCGTCGCTCGACAGCCCGATCCGCGCTTCGAGCCAGTGATGAATCTCGGCCTGCGAGAATCGCCACTCGCCGCCCACCTTCCGCCCGGGCAACTTGTCGCGCTCCGCCAAGCGCAACACCTGCGCCGGATCCAAGTGCAAGTAAGCCGCCAGGCTCTCGACGCCAAAATCATCTTCTGCCATGCGGGTCATCTCCAAGTTCGCCGCCCCGCGGAGCCCGACAACGGCCAGGCGGTCCGTTGGAGCATCTGGCAGGACGTGACAGCACTCATCATTTACGCACGATGGGCGATTGTCCAGTCGCGTGGCTGCGGATCGGCCCAGGCGGCGATTGGCGATGCCGTTGGATGCTTTGGGTTGAGGGCGAGCGCGGACAATTATTCCCGACTCGGCGCGTTGTGAGTGCGTTGTACTCTCCCAGCGGGAAGCTAGCGAGGCGCGTTGCGACGCGGAATCCGTAGGCCCCGCGTGTCGCCGCGGCTTAAACCTGTCTTGACAGGGTTGGGGAAATCGCCAAAATCCCGCCACGCTATTTCATGAGGGGGTTCGGGGGGCGGTCGTTTCCGCGACCCGTGCGGGAATATCCGGGGTCTGGCCTGTCAACAAATCGGCCCCGCGGTTCGCAGCACCTCAACTGGTTCGCGTCGTCACGCTCAGCGCACACGAGGCACGGAGGCCCACAAGCGCTCATGTCGCGGTTTTCGTCATTTTCGAGTGATCCGGTAAGCCTGCGCCAGGTGCTGCCCGAGGCCGAGTTTTCGGCGGCCGGGGACGTGCGTGCCAAAGGCTGTTCGTGCGATTCGCGCGATTGCCGGCTCGGCGACGTGTTTGTCGCGCTCGTGGGCGAGCGGGCCGATGGTCACGACTTTGCGGCCGAAGCGGTGGCGCGGGCGCCGTGGCGGTTGTCTGCGAGCGCCCCTTGGCGATCGACATTCCGCAATGCATCGTGCCCGACTCGCGCGAAGCACTGGGGCTGGTTTGCCAGGCGCTGGCCGGCCGGCCCAGTGAGAAGCTGCGGGTGATCGGCGTGACGGGCACCAACGGCAAGACGACGACGACCCACTTGATTGCCAGCGTGCTGGAAGCGGCCGGCTATCGCGCGGGCTTGCTGGGCACGCTGTCGTACTTCGACGGCATCGAATCTTCGCCGGCCGAGCTGACGACCCCCTCGGCGCCGACCGTGGCAAGTTGGCTGGCGCGGATGGTCGGCAATGGCTGCTCGCACGCGGTGGTCGAAGTGTCGAGCCACGCGATCAGCCAGCGGCGGATGGCGGGCATCGGCCTGGCGGCGGCCTGTGTGACGAACATGCGCCGAGATCATCTCGATTATCACCGCTCAATGGGCGACTACCATCGAACCAAAAGCCGCATCTTTCAGGCCCTGACGCCCGCGGGCATCGCGGTGATCAACGCCGACGATCCGGCCAGCCTGGAGCATGCGCCGCTGGTGCCCAACGGCGTGCTGACGGTCGGCATTCACAAGGCGGCCAACATCACGGCCCAGGTGCTCGAGCGGGCCAAGAGCGAGCAAACGTTTCTGCTCACCGCCGGCGACATGACCGTGGCCGTGCGCACGGCGATGATCGGCGACCACCACGTGCACAACTGCCTCGTGGCCACGGCCGTGGGGCTGGCCGAGGGTATCGACCTGCCGGTGATCGTGCGCGGACTGGAAAACGTGACCCGCGTGCCGGGCCGACTGGAGCGAATCGAGTGCGGGCAGCCGTTCGGCGTGTACGTCGACTATGCCCACACGCCCGAACGCGCTGGCCGTGGCCCTGGATACGCTCGCCGCGGTGACGGCCGGACGGTTGATTTGCGTGTTCGGCGCCGGCGGCAATCGGGACGAACAAAAGCGGCCCCTGATGGGCCGGGCCGTGGAAAGCCGGGCCCAGGTGTCGATCGTCACGACCGACAACCCGCGGCACGAAGATCCGCGGGCGATCGCGGCCGAGATCATCGCCGGCTTCGAGCGTCCGGGCGAGGCGCGTTACGTGCCGGACCGGAGCGAGGCGATTCATTACGCGTTGTCGCTGGCTGGCCCGGACGACTGCGTGCTGGTGGCGGGCCGCGGGCACGAGCCGTTTCAGACCGTGGGCAGCGAGCGGCTGCGGCTCGACGATCGCGAGGTGGCCCGGCGCTATTTGTACAACCTGGAGCCGGCCAGTCCCTACGGGGCGCTGGCCAGCGTATCGAACTCTTGAATCGCCTTGTGAAACGATGTACGACCTGAAAGTTAAACAATTGCACGAGATCGTCGGCGGCCGGCTGCGGCTGGCCACGCTGCCGCCGCGCCACGGCGAGCTGGCTCGCGTGGGCAACGTGGTGAACGACAGCCGCCAAGTCCGCCGCGGAGACGTCTTCTGGGGCTTGCCGGGCACGCGGTTCCACGGCTCGCAATTTGCCAGCGACGCCTACGCGCGGGGTGCCGAGGGAGCCGTCGTCGGCCAGCGCTACGTGCAGCCCTGGCCCGGCTGTTGGAGCCTGGAAGTGGACGACGGCCAGCGGGCGCTGGAGGAGCTGGCCCGTTGGAACCGGCAGCGTCACGCGGGGCGGATCGTGGCGGTCACCGGCAGCGTCGGCAAGACGACCACGCGGCAGATGATCCGCGCCGTGCTGGAACGTCAATTCTGCGGAACGGCCAGCCCGCGCAATTACAACAATCACGTGGGAGTGCCGCTGTCGATGCTGGCCATGGACCCGCGAGATCAGTTTGCCGTGTTGGAGCTGGCGGCCAGCGCCGCGGGTGAGATCGGCGCGCTGGCGGCGCTGTGTCAGCCGCACGTGGGCGTGATCACGCGGCTGGGCGACGCGCACCTGGGCGGTTTCGGATCGCTGGACGCGGTGGCCGCGGCGAAGGCGGAATTGTTCGATCAACTGCCGGCCGGCGGCTGGGCCGTGTTGGCCGGCGACGACGCGCGGCTGCGCAGACTGGCCGGACACTGCCGGGCCAACGTTCTCTGGTACGGCCGATCGCTGGACAACGACCTGGTGGCCACGCACGTCGAATGCCGCGAGGGTAAGTTGCGATTCGAAGTCGACGGCACGCACATGTCGGTCGCCGTGTGGGGACGCCATCATTTGCAAAGCGCGCTGGCGGCCGTGGCCGTGGGCCGCTTGTTCGGCATGCGCGACGCCGAGATCAGCCGCGGACTGTGCGAGTTCGAGCCGCCCCCGATGCGCTGCCAGATCACGCACCTGGGCGAGGCAACGATCATCAACGACACGTACAACGCCAGCCCGGTCTCGATGCGCGCGGCGCTGGAACTGTTGCGCGACTTCGACGCGCCGGGTCGGCGGATCGTGGTGTGCGGCGACATGCGCGAGCTGGGCGACGCCGCGAGACGCTTGCACGAGCACCTGGGCGACCAGATCGTGACCCTGTGCGGCGCCGACATCGTGCTGGCCTGCGGCGAGCATGCCGCCGAGGTCGTGGCCGGTGCGCGGGCGGCCGGCATGCCGCGATCGCGGGCCGTCGTGGCCGACGACGTCGACGAGCTGCGCCTGCGGTGCGAGCGACTGTTGCAGCCCGGCGACGTGGTGCTGGTCAAGGGATCGCGCGGCGCTGGCCATGGAACGGCTGGTCGAAGCGCTCGCGGCACGCGAGCCGAGTTACGCGGTATGACGTTGAAAGAGGAAGCTACCGGGACAAGACATCCGCGGGCATCGAGCGAAACAAAACACAATTTCAAGGAACCATTTGTGGGCCCCATCGAAGGTGTAGGGTTTGCGGGAACTCAACACTACCCTCCCTCCTGGGTTGGAGCAACAACTTACCGGAAACAGCGGTTACTGGGTCGACCGCTCTGGTGAGTGCTTCGCGATGGGGCTCAAGTACTGAGCGTCGGGGCGGCGTGCAAACGCCGCTCCGGCGCCTCAGGGAACACGCGGCCGCCGGCCGGAACGATGGCACCTCACGCGGCATTTTCGACGCCGGTCGTACGCGGCCGGCGCACTTGCCCGCCGCGTGCGGCGGTCGATCCACCGCTTGCCGCAAAAACTTTTGGACGATGTTTGTCGATGGCGGTCGACGCGCCGTCGCCGTTGGCTCCGGGCTAAACGGGCGACTGACGGCAAATCCTGTCCGGACGATGCCTGAGCCATGTTATTGTTGCTGGCCGAACGTTTGAATGCCGTTTGGCCGGGACTTGCTGGCGGCCAAGGACTCGAACGGATCACGACGCGCACGGCGCTGGCGGCCGTGGCGACGTTTCTCGTGGCGCTCGTGCTGGGGCCAAGGGTGATCGGCTGGCTGCGCCGGCACTTTCGCGAACCGGTCAAGACCGCCTCGGCCGAGCTGGCCCGGCTGCATCAGACGAAGCGCGACACGCCGACGATGGGCGGAGTGTTCATCCTGGGCGGGCTCGTGGCCGCGGTGGCCGTGTGCGGCGACTGGTCGAATCCTTTTCTGCCGATCGCCGTCTCGCTGGCGCTGGCGCTGGGCGGCGTGGGGGCCTACGACGATCTGGTGAAGCTGACCACCGAACGCCGCGGTCTGTCGGCGCGCGGCAAGTTCGTCGCGCAGTGCGCTATCGCGCTGGCCGCGGCCGTGCTTGTATATCGCTGGCACGCCAGCGTCGACGGTGGGCTGACGCTTGTACTGCCGATCGCCGGCAGGTTCGAAATGGGATGGGCGTTCGTCCCGCTGGCGACGCTCGTCATCGTGGCTTCTTCGAACGCCGTGAACCTGGCCGACGGGCTCGACGGGCTGGCTGGTGGCTGTTTGGTGTGCGGCGTGCGGCGCGTTGGCCGTGGTGGCCTATGCCGCGGGGCACGCCGAGTGGGCGGCGTATCTGGGCGTGCCCCATATCGCCGGCGCCGGCGAAATGGCGGTGGTGGCGGCCGCGCTGGTGGGTGGGTTGCTGGCGTTCTTGTGGTTCAATTGTCATCCGGCTTCGCTGTTCATGGGAGACGTCGGCTCGCTGCCGCTGGGCGGATTGTTGGGCCTGGTGGCGGTCGTTTGCCGACAAGAGATCTTGCTGCTGGTGATCGGCGGCGTGTTCGTGGTCGAGGCCGCCAGCGTGATGACGCAAGTGACGTGGTTTCGCTGGACGGGGCGACGCGTTTTTCTGTGGCGCCGTTGCACCATCATTTTCAATTGCGCGGCTGGCCGGAGGACAAGATCGTCGTCCGGTTTTGGATCGCCGGCGGACTGTGCGCCATTCTGGGGCTGGCCGGGCTGAAGATGCACGCCCCAGACGTTTCTCCAGCTTCACAGACGGCAGCCGAGCGGCCCCTTCCGGCTGGCGAACCGCCGAGCCAAGAACCGCCGGCCATCGCCGAACTATTTTGATGAGGCCCGTGTCCTATCAGGCGATCGCCGAGCCGGCGCGTGGATGCGTCGGTTGCAAGTGAGACGGTGGATTATGAGAAACTTGATCGGTCACGTTCTGTTTGCCGGTGGCGGCACCGCCGGTCATTTATTCCCCGGGTTTGCCGTGGCCGAACACCTGCGGCAAGCCGGGCCGAAGCTGCGCATTTCGTTTGCCGGCACGGGCAAGCCGTTGGAGTCGCAACTCGTCCTGCGGGCGGGTTTTGAATATCGACCGCTGGCCAGTCGACCGTTTCCGCGCAAGGCGCGCGAGGCGCTGCGCTTTCTGACCGACAACGTGGCCGGTTACTACGCCGCCCGGCGCTACCTGCGCGAGGAGAACGTGGCGCTGGTCGTGGGGCTGGGCGGTTACGCCAGCGTGCCGGCGGCCCGGGCCGCCGCGGCCGAAGGGATTCCGTACGTACTGCTGGAACAAAACGCCGTGCCGGGCCGCGCCACGCGGTGGCTGGCGCCGGGCGCGGCCGTGGTGTGCTCGGCGTTCGAGGGGATCCGTCCGTTCTTGAAGCACGGCGCGCACGTGCGCGTCACGGGCAATCCGCTGCGGCGCGCGTTCACCGAACGCGCGGCGCCGGCGCGCAATCTGCCCGATCGCCTGGCCGGAGTGCGGACGCTGATCGTGTTGGGCGGCAGCGGCGGTGCGCAGACGCTGAACGAACAGGTGCCCCGCGCGCTGTATAAGGTCGGCGCGGTCCTGCACGGCTGGCGGGTGGTGCATCAGACGGGCGAGCGCGACGTCGCGCGCACCGCGGAGTTGTATCGCAAGCTGGGCATCGCCGCGACGGTGGCGCCGTTCATCGACGAGCTGCCGCGGCTGTTGGGTGAGAGCCAGTTGGCGATTTCGCCGCCGGCGGCACCACCCTGGCCGAACTGGCCGCCAGCGCCCTGCCGGCCATCGTGCTCCCCTACCCTGCCGCCACCGACGATCACCAGCGGAAAAACGCCGACGTGTTTGCCGCCGCCGGCGCCTGTTGCACGATCGACCAGCGCGAAGTGCGCGGCCGCTTGGACGACCGGTTGGCGCAGGTGACCATTGAGCTGGCTGCCGATCATCGGCGGCGGGTTCGCATGGCTCAGGCGATGCTGGGGCTGGCCCGGCCGCATGCCACGAGCGACGTGGCCCGGTCGATTGCCCGCTTGCTCGAATCGCGCGCGGCCGTGGCTTGACGGGCCGCGGGCCGCGCGGATTCGTTCGACGAATTCGAGCGGACAAGGGCCAACGGCTGGTTTGATGGCGGCGCGATGCTAGCGGTCCTTGCATTGACAGGGTTCGGCCGCGGCACGTATCATCCCGGCCCGGTCCAGCACGATCTGTTTTTTCCAGGGACGGCATGATTTCCTTCGACGCGGCTTGTTTGGAGCGAGAGTCCGGCGCGGCGCGGCCTCACGAGGGGCTGAAACGCGCGCACCTGGTGGGCATCGCCGGCGCGGGCATGCGCTCGTTGGCTGACGTGCTCGATCTGGCCGGCTGGCACGTGAGCGGTTCGGACCTGGCCGGCGGCGGACTGGCCGGCGGCGGACTGGCCGGCGGCGGACTGCGCGCGTTCGAGGTGCGACACGGACACGATGCCGAGTGGGTCGACGACTCGATCGACCTGGTGATCCACAGCGACGCCGTGCCGCCGGAGAATCCCGAACTCAGCCGGGCCCGGCAGCTCGGCATTCGCACGCTCAGCTACCCGCAGATGCTGGGCGAAATGATGCAATCGCGGGCGGGCGTGGCCATCGCCGGTACGCATGGCAAGAGCACGACCACGGCCATGGCCGGAGAAATCCTGACGACGGCCGGCTTGGATCCGGCGCTGGTGGTCGGCGCGGCGCCGATCGGCGGCTGGTCCGGCGGACGCTTTGGCCGCGGGCGCTGGATGCTGGTCGAAGCCTGCGAGTACCGGGCGAACTTTCACCACCTGCGGCCGCAGATCGCGACCATTCTGAATATCGAGCCGGACCATTTCGACTGCTTCGATTCGCAGGCCGAGCTGGAACAGGCGTTTGCCGAGTTCGCCCGCCGGGTGCCGCCCGAGGGATTGGTGCTGGTAAACCACGACTGCGCGGCGAGCGGCCGGGCGGTGGCGGGTGTCGATGCCCGCGTCGAGACGTTTGGCGAATCGCCGGCGGCCACCTGGCAAGCCTGCCGGTTGAGCGAGCGGCTGGGCTATTATTCATTCGAGCTGCGCTCGCGCGGCGAGCGGGTGTGCGACGTGAAACTCCCCGTGCCGGGCCGGCACAACCTGTTGAATGCCGTCGCCGCCGCGGCCGTGGCCAGCCATTGCGGGGCCGACCGCGGCGCCATTCGCGAAGGCCTGGAACGCTACGTCGGGTTGCGCCGGCGGCTGCAGTTGCTGGGCGTCGTGCAGTGACGTCATGCTGGTGGACGATTACGCCCATCATCCGACCGAAGTCACCGCGGCGCTGGCCACGTTGCGACAGATGTATCCCGAAAGGCGGCTAGTGTGCGTCTTTCAGCCGCACCAGGCTTCGCGGTTGGCACGCTTGCTGGACGAATTCGCCGGCAGCCTGCACAATGCCGATAAAGTTGTCGTGGCCGACGTGTACCAGGCCCGCGAAGAAGCCGGGGAGGAGGCCGCCGTGGGCGCCGCGGATCTGGCCCAGCGGCTGGCCTCGTGCGGCGCCGACGCGGTGCATTTGGCTTCGGCCAATGAGATCAAGGACTACTTGCAGCATGTGCTCCGGGGGGGAGACGTGCTGCTGACGATGGGAGCAGGAAACATCGGGACGGTCGCGCATGAGCTTGGCAAAGGGCTTCGAGCATTTCGTAAGGCGGTCTGAACCGCTGGCGCCGCACACGTGGTTTCACCTGGGTGGCCCGGCCGAGTACTTCGCCGAGCCCGAGACGGTGGACGACCTGCAAGCGCTGGTGCGGCGCGCGCACGCCGAAGGCACGCCGGTTCGGCTGCTGGGAGGCGGCTCGAACATCCTGGTGCGCGACGAAGGCGTGCCGGGAGTGGTCGTGCGGCTGTCGGCCGCAGCGTTCAGCGAGATTTCCGTCGGCCAGCAAACGGTTACCGCCGGCGGCGGCGCCAAGCTGGGACACGCGATTTCCACGTCGGTGCGCGAAGGGCTGGCCGGCCTGGAACCCCTGGTGGGAATTCCCGGCACGATCGGCGGCGCCTTGCACTCCAACGCCGGCAGCCGCGGCGGCGACGTCGGCCAGTGGACCTGCGAAGCGACGGTGATGACCCGCGCGGGCGAGATCGTCTCCCGGCCGCGCGAAGAGCTGGTCTTCGCCTATCGCGAAAGCTCGCTCGACGAGCTGGTGATCCTGCGGGCGCGCTTCGAGCTGGAGCAGGAAGATCCCGAAGAATTGACCAAGCGGATGCAGAAGCAGTGGATCATCAAGAAGGCCGGGCAACCGCTGGGCCACCAGAGCGCCGGTTGCATCTTCAAGAATCCGCGCGGCATGAGCGCCGGCATGCTGATCGAACAGGCCGGACTCAAGAACACGCGCGTGGGGGCGCCGAGGTGAGCCAGCGGCATGCCAACTTCATCATCGCCGACGAGGGAGCCACCAGCCAGGACGTGCTGAAGCTGATCGACCTGGTGCAAGAGCGCGTGCTGGAACGGCTGGGCGTAGAGTTGGAAACGGAAATCGAAATCTGGTGATGGCTAACCCGCACGGGAACGGGTCACGCGGGGCGTTGGGGCACGGTCAGGGAGGACCGAGCGATGGGATTGCACGAGGATAGCTCGACGTTGCGCGTGGCGGTGTTGGCCGGCGGCGAGTCGGCCGAACGGGCGGTGAGCCTAAGCAGCGGCGCCGGAGTGGCAGCCGCGCTGGCGTCGGCCGGACATCGGGCCACGATCATCGATCCGGCCAAGGTCGCGCTCGCGGCGGTCGATTGGTCGCGGTTCGACGCCTGTTTGATCGCTCTGCACGGCGGCGCCGGCGAAGACGGCCGCGTGCAAGCCGAACTCGAGGCGCTGGGCGTGCCCTACACCGGCAGCGGGCCGGTGGCCTGTCGACTGGCCATGAGCAAGCGGGCCAGCAAGCTGCGGTTTCTGGCGCACGGCGTTCCCACGCCGCCGTTTGAATGGATCGACGAATGGGACACGTTGGCCGACGTGGCCCGGCGCGCCGCCGTGCTGGGCTACCCGCTGGTGATCAAGCCGGACGAGCAGGGTTCGAGCGTCGGCGTGGCCGTGGCCGGCGAAAGCACCGAGTTGCCGCAAGCGCTGGCCGAAGCGCGGACGTTTGGCGGCGCCTGTATCGCGGAGCCCTTCGTCGCGGGGCGCGAATTCACCGTGGCGATGCTCGACGATCGTCCGCTGCCGGTGATCGAAATCGTTTCGCCGGAGTGCGTGTTTTCCTACGACGCCAAGTATCACAGCTCGCTCACCGAGTACCGGCTGGATTTCGACTTGCCGACCTCGCAGCGCCAACGCATCGAGCGGGCGGCCGTCGGCGCGGCGGCGGCCGTGGGGACGCAGGGGTTGGCCCGGGTCGACCTGATGCTCGATGGCGACGGCGACGCCTGGGTGTTGGAGGTGAACACGATCCCCGGGATGACCGTGCGAAGCCTGGCCCCGTTGGCCGCGGCGCGGTCCGGAATCGACATGCCTGACTTGTGTGAATTACTCGTCCGCCGCTCTCTGATTTCGACCGGTGCCGTGTGAGTGCCAAGAAACGCAATACGGACGAGGGGAGCGTGGCCCTATTGAGCCCCGGGCGTTCGCGCCACGGCATGCGATGGCTCGTTTCGGCGGTCGTTCTGCTGGCGATCTCCGGCGGGGCGTGCCTGGCCGTGTGGCGGCACGTCAGCGGGCACGTGCTCGGCGGGGGACAATACCAGGTGCATCCCGAGCAGATCCGCATCACGCCGCCGCCGGAGTGGATCCTGCCGGCCGAGGGATCGCACGACGCGGCCGAGCGGATCAAAAGCGAAGTGCTGCGCGACGTGAACCGCTCGGGACCCTTGTCGCTGTTGGACGACGACCTGACGGTGCGGATGGCCACGGCCTTTCTCGCCCATCCCTGGGTGGCCCGGGTGGATCGCGTAAGCAAACATTATCCCTCGGGTGTGGACGTGTCGCTGGCCTACCGGGTGCCGGTGGCGATGGTCGACGTGCACGATGGCTCCGGCGTATTGCCGGTCGACAACGAGGGGGTCGTGCTGCCGACGCAGGATTTCACCGCCAAGGAAGCCGAGCGCTATCCGCGCATCGGCGACATCTATACGATGCCGGCCGGAGCAGTCGGCACACGGTGGGGTGACGCGGCCGTGTTCGGCGCGCAGATTGCCGCGGCACTGGCCGGCGATTGGCACGCGCTGGATTTGGTGCGCATCGTGCCGGTGGAACGCAAGCCGGCCAAGACGGGAATCGAATACACGTACGCCGTGATCACCCGGTCGGGGACGACGGTGTTCTGGGGCCGGGCCCCCGGCACCGATCTGCCGGGCGAAGTGCCGGCATCGGAAAAGGTCGCGCAGCTTCGTCGCTACGCCGCTCAGAACAACGGCACGCTCGACGGAGCGGACGGCCCGCAGCAAATCGAAATCGACAGCCGCGGAGCCCTGTTGCGCCGAGCCCGGCCGGTCATCACGCCGCTGCCGGCCGTCGACGAATCGCCGGCGCACTGAGTGCAGTGCCGATGAGCCGCGCAAGGCGGATCGTCACGGTTTGACGATCGCGGCGACCCAACCGCCTCTGCCGGGGGCGGTGATCGGGGTTTGCTCGCCGCCGGCGAGCGTCTGTTCGGTCCCCCACTCGCCTCGGGCGATGCTGATCCAGCGAAGTCGCAGCGGGCCGGACGCTTCGCTGAGATCGAGTCGCACCTGGCCCCCCTTGGGAAAGTAGAGCGCATAGCGCCCGGCGGCGCGGACGCCAGGTAGGCTTCGTTCGGCTCGCGATCGGACAACAAGGCGTTGGCCGGCTTCATATCCCACGGTTTGACCAGCGATTCCAACTTGCGGGCGGCCTGGAGTGATGCTTCGGCCGGCGGCGAGAGTCCCAAGCCCGAATCCGGCCGATGGAACCGCGCCGCCGCGGCGCCGCCGATTACGTGCCGCCAGAAGCACTCGATGCCGTCGGTGCTGTTGCCGAAGCGGCCGCCGTCGGCGCCGTAGGTCTTGACCGTGTTGAGCGGCCGCGGGCGGTTGGCGACATAGTCGCGGACCCATTGAAAGTTGTCCCAATGGGCCTGGCCTTTCTGGTGATTGTTTTGCGAGACGTCGGCGAAGTTGTAACGCTCGGGATGGTCGAGCGTGCGGCGATGATGCGGTCCGCGCAGGTTCCAGTCGTCCCACATTTCAGTGACGTAGATCGGCTTGAGGGCTTTGGCTGCGCGGCGGCGCAGATAGTCGGCCCAATAGGCGCCCCAGGCCTCGTCGGCGATGGTTTCGTTGTCCATGCAATACAGCACGTGATCGTACCGGAGCGCAGTGGTCGAGCATTTTGTCGACGAACCGCTGCTGGACGGCGAGCAGCAGCTTGTTGTCGCGCTGCTTGGGCGTGGTGAAAAAGAACGGCTGGCGGTTGCGGCCCGGGTGGTCCGGATACTCGGCGGCAAGCTGCGACTCGTCGAACGTGTAGTTGACGTTGTTGGCGGGATTGTACGGATGCTTCTTCCAGTTGTCCGCGAAATAATCGAAGCGATCCCAGATTTCGATCTGCACGAAGATCTGCCGCTCGTGCGTCCAATGCAGCATGTTCTCGAAGCGCTGCCAATACTCCTGATTCCAGTGCTCCAGGTCGTACTTGCCGTCGCCGCGCTGGGCGTAGGCGTAGACTTCGAATCCGCGGTCCGGGCGATCGCTCATCGTGTTGCGAATGTAGTTGCCGCCGGCCGACTGCATGGCGCCCAGATGCTTGCGGAGGTCTGGCAGTTGGAACAGGTTGTCGTCGTCGCTGCCGCCCAACAGGAGCACCGGTTGACCGCGGTATTGCCAGTAGTACGGGTTGGCAGCGTACGGCTGGATTCCGGCGAATTCCTCCGCGCAAACCGCAGTCGCAAGCGCCAAGAGCCAGGCGACACACATGCAAACGACGCGCAAGTAAGGCATCGGTCTCTCCAGGCGGAGTCTGCACCGCCGGGCACGCCAGCAGCGGCAGACAGGATCGGTCTTGAACGGTAATTCAGCCACGTTGACTGGCATAAACGGCCGTGGCGGCGGCGATCGACGCGCCGTGGTCGAAGCGATGTTTCTGTTCGGCGAGCAGTTGTTCCAGGGCCGCCAACAGCAAGAGCACGTTGTTGGCCCGCGAGCCGTAGCCCATCAGGCCGATGCGCCACACCTTGCCTTTGAAGTCGCCGAGTCCGCCGCCGATTTCGATGCCGAAGCGCTTGAGCAGCCCGCTGCGGACCGCGGCGTCGTCGACACCCTGCGGGAATCCGCACGGCGTTGAGCATCGGCAATTGGTGCCCCGCGGCGGCGGTGTATTCGATGCCCAGGGCGGCCAGTCCGGCCTTGAGCGCCTCGTGGTTGAGCTTGTGCCGGGCGAAGCACGCTTCGAGACCTTCTTCCGTGGACGAGCTGCAGGGCCTCGTACAGCCCGTAGGTCATGTTAATCGGCGCGGTGTGATGATAGACCCGCTCGGCGCCCCAGTACTTGGCCAGCATCGTCAGGTCGAGATACCAGCTTTGCACCTTGCGTCTTGCGACCGAGCACGACGTCCATGGCCCGCTGGTTGAACGACGCCGGCGCCAGCCCCGGCGGACAGCTCAGGCATTTCTGCGTGCCGGAGTAGATGATGTCGATGTTCCAGCGCGTCGACTTCCACGGGCACGCCGCCCAGCGGCGGTGACCGCGTCGACCAGCAGCAGGGCGCCGGCGTCGTGCACGAGTTTTGAGATTTCTTCGATCGGCTGCCAGGCGCCGGTCGAGGTTTCGGCCATCACGATGCCCACGACCTTGGGCTTGGCTTTGGCCAGGCGCGTCTTTCAGGTCGGCGGGCGAAAAGACTTCGCCCCAGGGTTTTTCGACTTTGGTGACCGTTCGCGCCGGCCCGCTCGGCCACGTCGACCATCCGGCCGCCGAACACGCCGTTGACGCAGACGACCATCGAGTCGCCCGGCTCGATCACGTTGACCACGGCTGTTTCCATGCCGGCCGATCCGGTGCCGCTTACCGCCAGCGTCATGTGGTTGTCGGTGCGAAACACGGCTTGCAGCATCCGCTGCATCCCGTTCATCAGCTCCAGGTAGTACGGATCGAGATGTCCGACCGTCGGTTTACCGAGCGCCTCGAGCACGCGGGGATGAACATCGCTGGGGCCGGGGCCGAGCAAGATGCGGACGGGCGGATTTAAAGCAGGGGCGACGGGGCTGTTCATCGGCGATACCTGGGCGGGATAGTGGAAACGTTTGGGTGCCGGCCGTCAGCCGGCCGGCGGCTGCTCGCGGATCAAGACGCTGATGTTTTTGAACGTGGGCGTGCCCGACACCTGGCACCACTCGAACAGGGCCGACTCGGTGGTGGTGAGCGTGGCGCCGGAAGATTCCATCCGCCGCAGCCCGGTTTCGTAGTCGATCGCATAGCGCGAGCCGACCGCGTCGACTGCCACGTACACCCGATATCCGCCAGCCAACAGGTCGAGCACGGTTTGCTGCACGCAGACGTGGGCCTCGATGCCGGAGACCAGCACCTTGCTGGCGCCGAGTGTGCGAAGCCGGCTCGACGAACGGCTCGCAGCCGACGCAGCTAAAGGCCGACTTGCTGGGGATTTCGCCCAGCCGGCCGGCCAACTCCGGCACGGTGGGGCCGAGCCCTTGCGGGTATTGCTCGGTGGCGAGCGCCGGCACGCCGGTGGCTTCGGCCCCGTCGAGCAGGCGGCGCAGGTTCCAGAGCGATCCGCGGTGGCCGGAGATCAGCGGCATCAGCTTGACTTGCACGTCAACGACCACCAGGGCGGTGTCCTGGGGAGCTCATCAACTCGGGGCTGCGGGATAAGTGGGTTCGTTACTCATGGTCGCTGAGCATACCGGAAAGTGGCAGAAGCTTCTATCGGCGCCTGCAAGCGGCGGGCGGTCAGCGGCCGGAGTCGGTCGGGCAGTGCGGATTTGGCCGGATGGAAACCGATCAACATATGTACAAACCTTGGTATTTCTGCTTGCAAGTTGGCTCCATGCCTGGGATAATCGCGCGATAGCGGCGATGGACCCTGCCGCCCCACCCCACAATCCTCCCCTGCCCTCCTTTGCACCAACCTGAGGAGATGCATCATGACGAGTCGGATTACTCGGCTTGCTGCCATCATTCTAGCCGTCCTGTGGATTTCGGCTCCCCATAGTCTGGCGAACACGCCCGATCCGGCAGCTAAGCTGCCCACGCCCGGCTTGGGCGATCCGGGGCAGTTGGCCGAGGTTTCAATCGAAAGCGGCCGCAACGTCGATGGCGGCTTTACGCTCGACGGCCAGGACGCCCGGCAGCAACTGGTGGTGACCGGCAAGTATGCCAGCAGCCAGCTACGCGATCTGACGTCCAAGGTCAGCTATGAAGTGGCGCCCGAGGGCGTGGTGACCGTGAAACCCTCGGGCTACGTCATTCCGGCGAGCGACGGCACGGCCACGATCACGGCCCGCAGTGCCGAGGGGCCGGCCGGTTCGATCCAGGTGACGGTGACGCACTTTGGCAACGATCCGCTGGTGAATTTTCCGAATCAAATCGTACCGATCTTTACCAAGCTGGGCTGTAACAGCGGTGGTTGCCACGGCAAGGCGAGCGGGCAGAACGGTTTTAAGCTGTCGCTGCTGGGCTTTGAACCGACGGAAGACTACGAGCACCTGGTGAAAGAGGGCCGCGGGCGGCGGCTGTTCCCGGCTTCGCCCGACAAAAGCCTGTTGTTGCTCAAACCGATCGGCGTGGCGCCCCACGGCGGCGGCACTCGGATGGAAGTCGACACGCATTCTTACCGGTTGATGCGTCGCTGGATTCTGCAGGGCATGCCCTATGGCAGCGACAGCGATCCGACCGTGGCCCGCATCGAGGTGTTTCCCAAAGAACGCACGATGCCGCAGGCGGGCGAGCAGCAATTGCTGGTGATCGCTCACTACACGGACGGCTCGACCGAGGACGTCACGAGCACCGTGAAGTTCGAGGCCAACAACCCGGAGATGGCCGAGGTGAGCGTGAGCGGTTTGGTCAAAACGCTCGACCTGACCGGGGACGTGGCGGTAATGGCCCGCTACCAGGGGCAAGTCGGCGTGTTTCGCGCCACGCGTGCCGTTGGGCGTGCCGGTGGAGACGACGCCCCAGCCGAAGAGTTTTGTCGACGAACTGGTGTTCAACAAACTGAAGACGCTGGGCGTGCCCCCGTCGCCCTTGTGCGACGACGCGACGTTCGTGCGCCGCGCGGCGATCGATATTGCCGGGCGGCTGCCCACGCCCGAGGAGACCGAGCAGTTTCTGGCCGATACGAGCCCCGACAAGCGCGAACGGTGGGTCGACACGCTGCTTTCGAGCACCGACTACGCCGACTTCTTTGCGAACAAGTGGAGCGCCATCCTGCGCAACAAGCGGCGCGACCAGACGTATGCCCGGGGGACGCGAATCTTTCACGATTGGATTCGGGACAGCCTGCACGCCAATCTGCCGTACGACCAGTTCGTGCGGCAGTTGCTCACGGCCAGCGGCGAGATCGGCCACAATCCGCCCGTGGCCTGGTATCGCGAAGTGGACGACATGAACGAGCAGGTCGAAGACTCGGCCCAATTGTTCCTGGGTCTGCGAATTCAATGTGCCCGCTGCCATCACCATCCGTTCGAGAAGTGGAGCCAGCAGGACTATTACGGTTTCGCGGCGTTCTTCTCGCGGATCGGCCGCAAGCCGGGGGCCCAGTTCGGCGAAGACCGCGTGTTCTACAACCGCGGCGCGGCCTCGGCCACGAATCCCAAGACCGGCGCGGCGGTGCCGCCGGCGGGCTTGGGTGCCCAGCCGGCCGGGGTGTCGACCGAAGACGATCCGCGGCAGGCGCTGGTGGACTGGATGGTCGAAAAGGACAATCCGTTTTTCGCCAAGGCGCTGGTGAACCGCTACTGGAAGCACTTTTTCAGCCGCGGCCTGGTCGATCCGGAAGATGACATGCGGGTGACCAACCCGGCCACGAATCCCGAGCTGCTCGACGCGCTGGCGCAGCACTTCATCGACAGCGGGTTTGACATCAAGGAGCTGGTGCGCACGATCTGCGATTCGGCGACCTACCAGCTTTCGTCGTTGCCCAACGAATACAACGCCGGCGACAAGCAGAATTACTCGCGCTACTATCCCAAGCGGCTGCCGGCCGAAGTCCTGTTGGACTCGATCGACGCGGTCACTGCGTCGAAGACCAACTTTGGCGGCGTGCCGCAGAGCGTGCGGGCGGTGCAACTGCCCGACACGGGTTTCAACTCG
This sequence comes from uncultured Planctomycetota bacterium, assembly GCA_963711515.1. GTDB lineage: Bacteria > Planctomycetota > Planctomycetia > Pirellulales > PALSA-1355 > CAVQEL01. Next base: position 41,855 of record CAVQEL010000039.1, read on the forward strand.
TACTTTTTGACCGTGTTCGGCAAGCCCGAGAACTCCAGCGCCTGCGAGTGCGAGCGTTCGAGCGAGGCAAATCTGGCGCAGAGCTTGCATCTGCTCAACAGCTCCGAGGTGCAGGGGAAGCTGGCGGCGGGCGACGGCCGCGCGGCCCAACTGGCCGGCCAGAAGGAGCGTTCGCGGGAGGAGAAGATTCGCGAGATTTATCTCCGCGTCTATTCGCGCGAGCCGGTGAGCGAGGAGATGGCCGTGGCGCTTGCGCACCTGGAGAAATCTCCGGACGAAAAGGCCGCCTTCGAAGACATCCTGTGGGCGCTGGTGAACACGAAGGAGTTTTTGTTCAACCACTAAACTCGCCACACATAGCAACCCGAAGCGTTATGCTTCGAGGTTAGGATTGACACCTGCAATGCGTTCCCTCCTGAAGTTGCGGCAATTACCATAGGGCCATGGGCACGGTCGCGTGCCCATGGCGTCTTGAGCTGCCGACGCGATCGCGGTTGATGCCGGATGGATCGACCGAGTCACGCCAAAGCAATCCTTCCTGCCCAGGTAACCAATCGTGAACGTCCTTCGCCTGCTTTTCGTGTGCACGTTCTGCTTGCTGATCGCTGCCGGCTCTCGGGCCGGTGCCGAAGGTCCGATCGAGATCGCCGACATCCAGCGCGACACGCCGGTGGACTTCGAAAAGGAGATCCTGCCCGCGCTCACCAAGAATTGTGTGGCCTGTCACAACGTCAAGGAGGCCGAGGGCGAGCTGGTGCTCGAAACCCCGCAGACGATTCTCAAGGGGGGTACTTCCGGGCCGGCGGTGGTGGCGGGCAAGAGCGGCGAGAGCTTGCTATTGAAGCTGGCCTCGCACGCCGACGAGCCGACGATGCCGCCGGCCGATAACGGCGTCGACGCGGTCGCGCTGTCGAGCCAGCAGTTGGGGCTCATCAAGCGGTGGATCGACGAAGGGGCCAAGGGGAAGTGACGGCCAAGGCCGCGCCGATCGAGTGGCAATCGCTGCCGCCGGGCGTGAATCCGATTTACGCCGTGGCGCTGACGCCCGACGGACAATACGTCGCCTGCGGCCGGGCCAACCAGATCTTTATTTACAATGTCGCCTCCGGCCAGCTTGTCACGCGGCTGACGGATCCGGAATTGATCAGTAGCGGTTTGTACAAGAGTCAGGGCGTGGCCCACTTGGACCTGGTGCAATCGTTGGCCTTCAGCCCCGACGGCCAGTTGCTGGCCTCGGGGGGCTTTCGCGAAGTGAAGCTGTGGCGCCGCCCGAGCAACGCGCGGTTGGGCGAGCTGGCCGGCACAGCGGTACGCTCGCTGGCCACCAGTCCCGACGGAAAGTGGGCGGCCACGGGCACGCGATTCCGGCGAGATCAAGTTGTGGGACCTGGCGACGATGAAAGATCCCAAGACGCTGGCCGGCCACACGGCGCCGGTGACGGCGATCGCGTTTTTGCCCGACGGCGCGCGGCTGGTCTCGGCCGCCGATAAGACGCTGCGCGTGTGGCACGTGGCCGAGGGCTCGCTGGAGACCATGCTGGAAACTCCGGCGCCGATTCAGGCTGTGGCCATTCTGGCCGACGGCGCACAAGTCGGCCACCGGTCATGCCGACAACGTGATTCGCCGCTGGACGATTCCGGCCGATGCCAGCGCCGAGATCGCGCCGGCCGGTGAAATCACCGGACACGGCGGGCCGATCACGGCCTTGGCCGTTTCGCCGGCCGACAAAGGGCAACTCGTCTCGTCCAGCGCCGATGGCACGGTGCGCCAGTGGAACCTGGAAAACAACCAGCAGATTCGCGAGATCAAACATGGCGCGGCGGTGACGGCCGTGGCGGTTCGGCCCGATGGAAAACAGATCGCTTCGGCCGGCGAAGACAACCAGATCAAACTGTGGAACGCGGCCGACGGCCAGCCCTGGGCCTCGCCGGACAAGCAGCCGATCGCCGAGCTGAAGGGGGATTTTCGCCCAGTTTCGCGTCGCCCAATCGGACCGGGAGCTGGCGGCCGTGCAGGCCCGCGTGGCGGACAACAAGAAGGGCGTCGAAGACGCCGAGGCCAAGATCGTCAGCACGTCGCAGGCCGTAGCGTCAACGCAAACGGGCAAAGAAGCGGCCGCCAAGACACTGAAGGAAAAGCAGGACGCGGTCAAAGCGCCGACCGACGCCAAGGCCGCCGCCGACAAGGAACTGGCCGCGGCCACCGAAGCCGCTAAGGCCGAGGCCCAAAAGGCCGCCGAAGCCAAAGCCGCCGCGGAGAAGGACGCCGCGAACGCCGAATTGGCCAAGGCCAACGAAGCCGCGCAGAAGGCCGCCGCCGAAGCCGACGCCAAGTCGAAGGAGCTGGAGAAGAAGGCCCAAGAGGCCAAGGCCGCGCTCGACAAAGCAACGCAAGAAGTCACTTCGGCCGAGGCGGCAAACATGGCCGCCATGCAAGCCGCGACGGCCGCGATCGCCGCGGTGAAAAGCGCGGTCAACAGCGTGCCCGTGGCCGAGGAGAAGCTGAAGGCCTCGGAAGCCGTACTCGCGAAAACGCAGTCCGACAACGAGGCGGCCAAGCAAGCCGCCGCCGCGGCAGAGAAGCCCGTGCGGTCGTTGGCCTACTCGGCCGACGGCAGCGAGCTGGCCAGCGCCGGCGACAACGGCCTGGTGCGAACCTGGATGAGCGACACCGGCGCGCCGGTCGATACGTATGCCGGACACGCCGGGCCCGTCTCGGCGGTGGCGTTCAGCAGCGCGGGCATCCTGTCTTCGGCGGTCGCTGGCGCCACGGTCTTGTGGAACCCGTCGCCGGCGTGGAAGCTCGAGCGGACGATCGGCAACACAAACGATCCGAGCATTTTTGGCGATCGCGTCACCGCGTTGGCGTTCAGCCCCGACGGCAAGCTGCTGGCCACCGGCGGCGGCGAACCTTCGCGGTCCGGCGAGCTGAAGCTGTTTAGCGTGGCCGACGGTACTCTCGTGCGCGATCGACGACGCGCACAGCGACACGGTGTTCGGGCTGGAGTTTTCGCCCGGCGGCGAGTACCTGGCGTCGTCGGCGGCCGACCGGTTCGTCAAGGTCTTCAAGGTGGCCGACGGGACGCTGGCCCGATCGTTCGAGGGGCACACGCATCACGTGCTGGACGTGGCCTGGCGCTCCGACGGCAAGGTGCTGGCCAGCGGCGGGGCCGACAACGTGATCAAGGTGTGGGATTTCCTCACCGGCGATCAGCAGCGGACCAGCAAGCCGTTCGACAAGGAAGTCACCAGCGTGGCGTTCGTCGGCACGCAACCCAAGGTGCTGGCCAGCTCGGGTGACAAGACCGTGCGGCTGGTGAATACCGACAACGGCAACATGGAACGGACCTACTCCGGCTCGCAGGACTTCATGTACTCGACCGCCGCCAGCGCCGACGGGCGGCTGGCCGTCTCGGGCGGCCAGGACAGCACGCTGTTCATCTGGCTGGTCGACGGTGGGCAACTGCTGAAGTCGTTCGCCGCGCCGCAGCCGGCGGCCGATGCGGCCAACAGCCAGACGGCCGGCAAGTAGCGCCGTGCGCCAATCTGATTCATACGTCACCCAGCAGCCGTAGCCGCAGCAGGTTGAGTGCGGCCTTGGCCGCGCGAGGAATCCAGATTGGCCCGTGACCGGCCAGCGTCGAGGCCTTGACGATGACCCCGTCCGGCGTGGCCAGGCTGAAGTAATACGGTAGCTTGGGTCGTCCTCCTCGGGCGGAAACGGCCCGACCGCCAGGGCATAGTCGGCCCCGCTGCGCTGGCGACACTCCGCGGCCATCGCCTCGGCCACTTCGCGCGAGGCGGGTCCGTGCTCGCCTACCAGGTGGCCGGCGTCGGCCAGCTCGCGCTCGAGCATCGCGCGTGCTCGAGAGCACGTGGCCTCCCAGGTAATGCGCGTCGCTGCCGGCGGCGCGGCTGAGCCAACCTGCCAGCTTGCCGGCCGTGGCATATTCCATCGTCGCGAGCGTCTGGTTCTTCTCCGCGAGCAGGCGCAAAACGGCGTCTTCCAGCTCGTCGTCTTCCTCGCCGAAGACCAGCGAGCCCAGGCACTCGCGGATGGTGGCCGCCGTGGGTTCGATCGCCGCCAGGCACTCCTCGGGCGTAGCGCCGTCGGACGTGATGCGGAGCGTGATCGTGGCCGACGAGACGGTGATGCCCACGGTGGGCTTGCGTCCGCGGCGAATCAGATCGGGAAGCATTTGCTCGACGTGGCTTTCGCCGGCCCCGAAACATTTGATCCGCCGGTGGCGAATCACGCGCGGCACCTCGCTATAGGAGAGGACGGCCGGGGCGACGGTCTGGTGAAACATCTCGAACATTTCGGCCGGCACGCCGGGCAAGGCGAACACGTGGCACACACCGCCCGTGGAGCGAGGCACGTCCAGCCAGATGCCCGGGGCGGTGCCGTTGGCGTTGGGGATGATGCGGCTTCCCTCGGGAAACATCGCCTGCACGCGATTTCGCTCGGGCATGTCGCGCTTGAAGCGGGCGAATAGTCCGCGGATGTAATCGAGCGTGGGCTCGTCGAGCACGAGCGGCCGGCCGGCGACTTCGGCCAATGCCTCGCGCGTCAGATCGTCGGCCGTGGGCCCCAGCCCGCCGGTGGCGACGACGATGTCGTTGCGCTCGGCCGCCGCGCGAAACACTGCCACGTTGGCCGCCAGATCGTCGGCCACGGTGGTGTGGTACATGACGCGCACGCCCAGCTCGCCGAGCCGCTCGCTGAGCCACTGGCTGTTGGTGTCCAGCCGCTGCCCGCTGGTGAGCTCGTCGCCGATCGAAATCACTTCAGCAATCATCGTGCTTCCTGGGGTTCTGATGGATTGGGCGCGGCGGATCGCTCCGCGCCCTGGTCGGACGGCGCCTCAGGGTGCATGGGAACGGGCTGGCGGACACCACCATTGTGACAAGCCGGCGTTTCGCGGCCAATCGGCTTTAGCCGGCGCTTCGAAATTGCGACAGGTACGAACGATCCTCGGCACGCTTTACAAACGCCCCGGGCGTCCCGGTATACTGACGGGACGAGGGGCTCAAACATGGGGCGTGTCATCTTACCGATTCAAGGCATGACGTGCAGCCGTTGCGTGCGCGCGGTGGTCGATGCGCTGCAAAACGTGCCGGGGGTCCGTTCCGCTTCGGTCAGCCTGGCGGACCAGCGGGCCGTGGTCGAGGTGGAAAACGGCCACGTGAAGTCCCGCGATCTGGCGGCCGCCGTGGCCCGCGCCGGTTATCGGGTCGGCACGGGGCCCGCGATGCCGGCCACGGTGCAGCTCTCGCCGGAGAAGACGCTATCAGCGGACCGCGCGACCATTGATCTGGCTCCGGCCCGGCCAAAGGCCCCGGCGGCGTCCGCCGACAAAAAAGACGACCAACCATGGGCGGACGAGCGTCGTGACGTCTTGTTGAACGTCGACGGTATGACCTGCGCAAGCTGCGTGGCCCGGGTCGAAAAGGCTCTGGCCGCCGTGCCGGGCGTCCGCCGCGCGGCGGTCAACTTGGCCACGAACCAGGCGTCGATCGATTGGGGCGACGCGCCGGGCGAATTGTCGAGCCTGGTCGAGGCCGTCGAGCGGGCCGGCTACCGGGCGGCTCCGGCCGGCGCGGCCGAACGAGCCGGCACCGACCTGGCCGAGCGGAACGAGCGCGAGCTGCGCGCGTGGCGCTGGCGGTTGTGGGGCGGAGCCCTGTTGTTGGCGCCGCTGGTGGCGCTCCATTTTTGGACCGTGCCATCGTCGGCCACGATGTGGCTGCAACTGGCGTGCGCCACCGTGCTGCAGGCGGTGATCGGCTGGCCGTATTACGTCGGGGCGTGGCGGCGGGTCCTGCATCTGTCGGCCAACATGGACACGCTGGTCACGATCGGCACGCTGGCGGCTTACGGCTCGGGCGTCTACATCATGTTCGCCGCGGAACACCCCACGCACGAGCGGCCGATGTACTTGATGGACGCGGGCATGATCCTGGTGTTCATCACGCTGGGCAAGTATCTGGAAGCGCGGGCCAAGGGGCGCGCCTCGGCCGCGATTCGCAAACTGCTCGATCTGGCGCCGCCGGTGGCCAACGTGGCGCGTGGCGGGCAAGTGGCCAGCGTGCCGGCCGGCGAGGTTCGCACCGGCGAAACGTTGGTCGTGCGCCCCGGAGAAAAGGTGCCGCTCGATGCCGAGGTGATCACCGGTAATTCCAGCGTCGACGAGTCGTGGCTCACCGGCGAGTCGCTGCCGGTCGACAAGCGGCCGGGGAGCGAAATTCTGGCCGGCACGATCAACGGCCAGGGATCGCTCACGGCCCGGGTCACCCGGCCGGCCGGCAGGACGGCACTGGCGCAGGTGGTCGAGCTGGTGCGGCGGGCGCAGGAATCGAAGACCGAGATTCAACGGCTGGCCGATCGCGTGGTGGGGTGGTTTGTGCCGTTGGTGCTGGCCGTGGCGCTGGTGACGCTCGTGACCTGGGGCCTGGCCGCGAACAATTGGACGGGCGGCCTGGGGTCGATGGTCGCCGTGTTGGTGGTGGCCTGCCCCTGTGCGCTGGGCCTGGCCACGCCGACGGCCATCCTGGTGGCCAGCGGCCGGGGAGCCGAATCGGGCATCCTGATCAAGGAAGCCCACGCGCTGGAACTGGCCGGCCGGGTCACCACCGTGGTGCTGGACAAGACCGGCACTGTCACCGCCGGCAAGCCGCAGGTGACGCGCGTGCTGGCGGCCAGCGGCGTTTCGCCCGACACGTTGCTCTCGACAGCCGCTGCCGCCGAACAACTCAGTCAGCATCCGCTGGCCGAACCGATCGTGGCGGCCGCCCGGCGGGAAGGATTGAAGCTGCCGCCGGCCCACGATTTGGAGGTCGTCCCCGGCCAGGGCATTCGCGTGCAAGGCGGGCGCGAAGCCGTGTACGTGGGCAACGAGCAGTTGATGGCGGCCGCGGGGGTCGACCTCAGTGCGTACTTGGCGCAAATCAAATCGCTGCGCGCGGCCGGACAGACGCCGTTGGCCGTGGCCGAAGGCCATCGCTATTTGGGATTGATCGTGCTGGCCGACGTCGTGGCGCCCCACAGCCGCGAGGCGGTCGAACAGCTCAAGGCGCTGGGCGTTGACGTGGTGCTCCTCTCGGGCGATCACCGCGCGATTGCCGAGCGCGTGGCGCGGGAAGTAGGCATCGAGCGCGTCAAGGCCGAGGTGCTGCCGGCGGACAAGCAAGCCATGGTGCAGGCAGCTGCGGTCTGCCGGGGCGATCGTGGCCATGGTGGGCGACGGCATCAATGATGCCCCGGCACTGGCGGCGGCTGATTTGGGCATCGCCATTGGCACCGGTTCGGATGTCGCCATCGAGGCGGCTGACGTCGTCGTGGCCGGCGACGATCTGCGGGCCGTGGGCCGAGCGCTGCGGCTGTCCCGGGCCACGCTGCGCACGATCCGGCAGAATCTGATGTGGGCCTTCCTGTACAACGTGCTCTTGATTCCGCTGGCTGCCGGCGTGCTGGTGCCGCTGGGCGGATTCCGGTTGCCGAGCGTGGCGGCCGCGGCAGCCATGGCGCTGTCGAGCGTTTCGGTGGTGGCCAACAGCCTGCTGCTGCGAGCGCACCGACTGGACTAGCGAACAGCCGTTTCAAGACCGAATCTGCGTGCCGCTGCCGGCTCGTGCGAGGCGGACCGATGATTTGAGCTTGGAAACGACTCGGCTTCGGCGTTTCGTGTCGTGCTTGACTCTGGCAAGCATGCTCACGCGAGCGTGAGCATGGCACGCATGGCACTCTCGGGCATCGATCCGTCCGAATTTGTCGGAGTTATGATGGCTCGGGGTTCGGCTCGGGCAAACGCGACGGTGGGATCGACGTGGCGCGGTTGTTCGTGATGGGCATTGCGGGCGATGCCGCGTCGCGCTTGTGATAGGCGGCCATGAGGAGCTCCGCCATATTGTGCGCCAGCGTGCGAAACTCCATCGGATTCGTGGGCGCCGGCGCCAGCGCACGTTTTCGTCGCTGCGCGCGGCTGTCGGATCGACGGGCATGCACACCTGGTGGTTGCGGATGTTGTGCACGCCGTAGAGCACCTCGATCTCCCACTTGCCATTGCGCTCGACCTCTTGACGCAAGTCGAAAGCGGCTTGTGCCGAGTTCAGACACACGGCCACCTCGATCAGCGCTTCGCGATATCCGACCATGTCGCGGGCGTCCGGTCCCCAGACGTCTTTGATGCCGTTGGCGGCCTCGCGCACCGCCACGAACAACCGCTGGATGACCGAGGCGCAGCATGGGCGAGAGGGACCGTGACCAGAATTTCTGCGGACGCAAATACGCGTCGACCGCTCCGGTTACGGCGCCGCAGCCGCTGTGGCCGAGCATGACGACTACCCGAATGCTGTCGCTCAGCGCGTTGAGCGCGAAGTCCACGCTGCCCATGCAGACGTCGCCCAACACGTTTCCGGCCACGCGGATCACGAACAAGTCGTTAAACCCCTGGCCGAAGAGCATCTCTGTCGGAACTCGGGCATCCGAGCAGCCCACGACGACAGCGAACGGCGTCTGGTGGGGCATTTCCCCCTCGGAACGGAGCATGCCCACTTCCAGTCCGTTGCATGCCACGACATAGCGCGGCTCGCCTTCGCTGGGCGTGCCCGTGCGACAGCTTTCCATCCAGCGCGAAAACATGCGATTGCCGTCTTCCAGGATGCGGCGGGCGTGCTCAGCGTCGCTCGGCAACGGCTTGGCGGACGGATTCTTGGGGTCAAAGCGATAGATGTAGTCGATCGTGTTCATGACTTCAGACACCTTTCAGCCTATCCCCCAAAGCGAACTGCGGCACTGGGATTGCAGTGCCCCCCCACTGGACGGGCATGCCGCGAACCTGAACGTTATTTAATCATGCGCCAATTCATGACGCCGGTCCAGCGAATTTATCGCGAGAGTGCCCCGGCAGCGACGTAACGACGGCACGTTGTCTTAGCGCTAGGGCCGGCGGCCGCCGGCGTTGCGAACGGCAATTTGGGAGTCTGCGGCCGCAGTTTCTCCGGCGGCGTACTGCGCTCGATGCTCGATGAGCTGCGTCGCGACATTGTAGCGCGAAACGACGCCCGGTTGCGGATAAAACCCCCCGCCGAGGATCAAGGCGCTGAGAACCAGCACCGCGATTCGCTCCGGCAGGCGGCTGCGCAAGTCGATCGAGGCGAAGTGACGCGTGCCGGTGAAGACGCGGAAAAAGACGTACACCACAGCCAGGCCGTTCAGCGCGGCGGTCGCCACGATGGCGATTCCCACGACGGGATGCATCTGCACGGCGCCGTCGACCAACAGTTCGCTGCCGATGAAACCCACCGTGCCCGGAAAACCGATGCTGGCCAGCCCGGTGATGAGAAACAATGCGGCCACGCGCGGAGTGTGGGAAAACAGGCCGTGAAAGGTGTCCAGCGAAAGTCGCCCGGTGCGCGCCTCGATGGCCCGCAGGGTCAGCCCGAAGCCGGCCATCGACAACGTCACCGAGAGCCACATGCACAGGGCCGCCGTGACGCCCACGGGCGTGGCCATTTCCAGGCCCACGAACACCAACGACGAGTGGCTGAGAAACAGATAACAAAACATCCTCCGGGCATCGTGTTGCACCAGCGCCATGCCGGCCGCGTACAGGGCGGTGACCAACGACAGGCTGGCGATGCCGCGGAGCACCCAGTCGGGCGCGATGGGAAACACCAGCCGCATCGCCGCGTAGGCTCCGACCATCGGCGTGACGAACAGCAGGGCCGTTCCGAAGGAGGCATGGTCGAACAGGTCGGGCATCCAACAATGGGCCGGCAGGATGCCACTGCGCACCAGGACGGCGGCCATCAACAGCGTCACGCCGAAAATCGACGCTGCGCCGCCGGCCGGGTCCGAGACGACCAGGGCCTGACCGGCCACCAGCAGGGCGATGAACAGCAGCATGTGCAGCGCATAGACCCGCTTGGGCCGGCGGGCTTGATAAAGCTCGACAAACGGCGGAATCGTGCCGGCCGCCAGCAAGGCGATAATGATCCAGGGCTGCTGGGCGCTCAACGTGGCCAGCAAGATCGCCTCGGAGACGAGCATCGACGAGAAGGAAAACCGCCGCACCTTGTAGCCCAGCGTGGCCAGCACGGTCAGCAGGTACAACAGCGAAACCAGCGGAAACAAGGGCGCGCTCAGGCCGTCGATCGTAAACATCGATTCGCCCAGCAGGCTCCAACGATCGTGAGCCGCCAGGGCGCTGCCGGAGAGGGCCAGATCGATCCAGGCAGCCGCCGCGCAGGCCAGCGTCAGGCCGCACGAAAGCAAGCTGATGCGACGCGCCTGGTCTGGATCATTCAGCCAGCGAACCCACACGGCGGCCACCAGCGGTAGCAGCATGGCCGCCTCGGTCCAGGGCAAGGAAAGAGTCGTCACAGCAGTTCCTCGCCCAGCGGCATGGGGGTCGGTGGTTGATCCGTGCCCGCGGATTTCGTTCCGCCGAGAAACCGGGTCCAGCGGCGTTCGATGGCGTCACAGGCGCGGAACAGGAGCACGAAAGGGCGTACGAAATAGGCGTCGATCAAGGAATCCAGATAGCCGCGTTCGAGCGACAGCCGGTAGATCCGCCGCCGCGTGCGCTCGGAAATCCAATTGGCGGCCAGGCCGGCTCGCGCGGGCAAGTGCGTGCCGATGGCGTTTTCCAGGTTGTGATAGTCGTGCAGGAGCGTGGGAGCCCGCACCAACTGGAGCGTCCGCAAGCAGGCGTGACCGATGATGTGCACCAGCGCGACGTACCGCAACCCGAGGCCGATTTCGGCGGTGATGATGCCGACTTGCGTCAACGAGGCGTAGGCCAAGGCGCTTTTCACGTCGGTTTGCACGCGCGCGGCCAGCGCCGCCAGAACGGCCGAGGCCAGTCCGAGCGTCACGACCGCGATGCACAGCAGCAGCGACAAGTCCAACAGCGGGCTGACGCGCAGCAGCAGGAACGTTCCCAAGTGGACCGACAGCGCCCCGTAAAAAATGGCGCTGGACGGCGTGGGACCTTCCATGGCGCGGGGCAGCCAACCGGAAAATGGAATCAGGGCCGACTTGCCTGCCGCGGCGAACAGCAGCAACAGCCCGATCATCAGGGCCTCGTTCGACGTGAGGGCGGCTTCACCGGCGGGCCAGGATCCCTGTCCCATCAAGCCGGCGAAATCACCTGCCCCCGTCAGATGATGCAAGGCCACGGCGGCCATCAGGAACGCGGCGTCCGCCACCCGGTACACCGACCACACGCGCTGACCGTTGAGCACCGGCGCGGGCCGTTCGTGAAAATAGGCGACCAGCAAGGCGGATGAGAGTCCGACCAGTTCCCAACCGAAAAACAGCGTTTCGATCGTGCCGGCCAGCGAAGCCACGATCATGCCCAGCAGGAACATGGCGTACAGCAAGAAGAATCGCCGAAAGCCCGGCTCGCGGTGCAAGTAGCGGTTGGCAAACGCGCCGATCGTGCCCACCAGCACGAACGACAGAATCGCAAACGGCACCGACAGCCGGTCGAACATAAACCGCAGATGGAAATGGAAGTGGGCTTCGTGCAAGACCACGAAGTCACCAATCTCGACCGACACGTTCCGCTTGCCGGTCACGAGCATCACCACCAGAATGCACACCGACATCACCAGTCCGGCGACGACCGCCGCTTGCGTGCAGCGGGCCACCGCGCGCTCGCTCATCGTCAAGGACGTAAGCATGCTGATGCCGATCAGCAGAAACAGCACCAGCGGGGCCAGAATCGTACCGACCCCCAGCACCGTAAGCAGCGCGTCGTAACTCATCGGCCATTCCCCCCGGGCTCCAACGCGGGCGCCGGACCGTCCTCGACCACCGAAGCACAGCCCAGATGATCGCGCCAGCCTCGGTACCAATCGAGAGACGACTTCACGACCGGCAGCGTGGACGTCTCCGGATGGTAGGGCTCGAACCGGCCGTGTCGGAAGAGATGGATGCGGCGAACTGTCAGGATCGAGCGTCGCCAATTGAACCCACTCGTTGTGCACGAGCTGGCTCATCGCTTCGGGTTGCGGACCAGGATGGAAAGCACGGCCGCCGGCGTGCGCCTCGATCACGAACAGGATGCGGATCGGCTCGTGGATTTCGACCATCTGCCAGGGAAGCCCCGGGCGGAGGTCGCTGGCCGCGCCGTCCATGACGCCCACCAGGCACGAGATGTTGTGCGGCAGCTTCGTGCCGCAGCCATAGCCGGTCGGATCGACGAACGAGAAGTAGTATTCCAGGTTGATGCCGGCGCAGACGGGGATCACGGCCTGCAGGATTCGCTCGAGGATCGAGTGATTGTCATCGTCCTGGGTCGGATCGTACGAGGTCAGAAATGCCCGGCGGTCGAGAAACAGGCCCTTGGTGCGCGAGCGGCGCCCGACGAAGCAGCTCGCGTTGGTGGCGTGGCCGTACTCGGGCCGCACCTGGGAGAGGTCTTCGGCGCGGGCTTCTACGTGTCGTAGCGCGGCTTCTTCGGAGAGCGCCAACTCGGCGGACTCGAAGCGTCGGCAGCGCTCGTGGGCGTTGCGGCAGCGGGCCAGGTCGATCACGTGCCGCGCGGCCTCGAATTCTTCGTGGTGCGAGGACGGCAGGCGGTCCAAGTCGTAGTAAACGACGCTGTCGTCGCAGGTATTGTGGTAGGCTCCCGACGAAAACCGTGGTGCGGGGGATCACCAGCCCACGCTGAGCCAGCCGCTCGCGCACGCGCGGGTCGCTGAGCATGCCGGCCAGCGCCCGGGCATTCGGTCCGCCGCGTCCTCCGCCACACGCGCCACAATCGTGGGCCGACTCGTGCGGGTTGTTAAGGCTCGATGATCCGTGGCCCATGACGATGACCAGCCGGGCGAAGCGGTCGGTCATGCCCATGTCTTGCAGCCCGCGCAGGCCGATGTCGACCATCTCGTCGATCGAATATCCCAGATGGCCGTTTTCCGGACCGGGGGTCGCTTCGGACCGCTCGATCAATTGCCGTGTAATCGGCGGCGGCTGCACGAAACTGGCGAACAGGCGACGCACCTGCGCCGTGAGCCGCGGGAACAAGACCGAGGCCACCAGCGGGATCGAAGTGAGCACGCCCAGGATGGCCGTGGCGGCTCCGCCCACGACCGAGCGGCTGACCGTGTGCAGCCAGTGCCAGAAGCGGCCGATCACGCGGCGCGTCTCCGTGCGGCGGCGGTGTGACTGGGCGAACGAGTAAACGACTTCTTCCTGCACGTAATGTTGAGGCTTGACGACGACCGGGCAGAGGGGAACGTAGTGCGCATCCGCCACGCCCTTGTAATACATCGCGACGCCGAAGAAGCCGGCGATGCCCAGGGTCTCGCACTCCGGAGCGATCTCCTCCAGATGTCGCCGGAACGATTCCTCCCGCTCGTCAATGCAACACAGCACCTGGAACTGCGGCAGGTCAATCTCGGCGGTCGTGATGGGCGCATGAGCGATCACGGCATCGAGCACCTGCGTCCGGAAGCGACGTTCGAAGGCCAGATGGTAGATCCGCTGCCGCTCGCGAACTGTGAAGGACTCGATCTCGTGCACCAGGCTGGCCCATTCGTTTTTCGTCTGGCGATGCATCTCTTCGGGCTTCCACCCAGGACCTGCGCCAGTTGAAAGACGAGGAAGGCCCGTTGGTCGACACTCACGCGGGGTGCGCGATTGACTTTGGAGCGCAAGCGGCCGGCCAGCGTGCTCAGTTCGCCGGTGTCTCCCAAGGTGTCGCGGGCGACGCTGGCCAGGGCCAGGCATTCCAACAACAGCCGTACGGCGACATATTCGACCAGGGTGCCGGGAGGGGCGGGATGGACGGTCCACTCCGCGTTGGTTTCCAATTGCCAGATCATGCCGGCCCAACCCCGCAGCGCCAGCAGGGTTTGGGTCAAGTATTCTTCCCGTTGCGAATCGGCGACGCCCAGCCTGGTGAGCGAGTCGTCAATGATTTCCAGCGGACCCCAGCCCAGTTGTTCGATGCGGGCCAGCTCGTCGGGTAGCCCGCGCAGCCAGTGATCCAGCGGACGACTGTCGCGATACAGCTTGGACCAGGATCGGAAGAATCCCAACGCGCGGTCGGGCAGCGCCCAGTGGGCGATGCCCTGATCGAGAAAGGCCGCGCAAAACCGAATGAGCTGTTCGTTGACCAGTTGATCGGTGTCGACGCCCGTGGCTTCGACCAGCAGGTCGCGCGGCCGCACGGGCTGCGGCACGGGCGGGGCGAAGCGACGCACGCCGTGCACGCCGGCATGGCAGATGTGCCACAGCAGATTCAGCGTCAGCGCCTCCCAGGTGGCCATGGTCCATTGTTCGATCTGAGAGGCGTGAAATCGCTTGAACAGGGTATCCATCAAGGCGCGCATGCTGGGATCGCCCGTCGTGCCGTTCTGCGCGCAGATCGCGCATGACCCAGCGGCGCGTGTCGTCGATCATCCGCTCGCGCACTTCCAGCGGTGCTTCGGGGCGGAAGTGCCGCAGAGCGTCGGTCTCGGCGATGAGCCAACGCAGCTCGGCGTCGGGGCCGAACCGCAGCGGGTACTGAAGCATCGCCAGCCGCAGATGATAGCGCGTTCCCAAGAAACCGATCAGGTGGTCCGCCTGGTCGTCGAGATCGTCGATCAGCTCGGCCGCCAGGTCTTGCGGCAGAATGCGTCCGGCCGCCAGCTTCTGGCGGAACTGCGTCTCGGACAGGTAGGCATGACATCCGAAGGTCGTCGCCCCATGCCGGATGGCGGCGTCGAACGTCAAATCTTCAAACGCGTGCAGCGTGTTGTGATGGACAAAGACCCGGATCGGTGCCTGGTTGGGCAGCAAATGGGCGGCGTGCTCGATCGTATGCGAGACAGACTCCAGTCGCTGCGGGATGTCACCCGGCTGCAACAAGGAGCGCGCAAGCGTTGCGGTTTCTTTCACAGTTGAATAGAGCCCGTATTAGCCCACTCTGTGAGAATCGCTGCCTCGACAAACGCACGGGCATCACCTGGTAGATTCTCTAGCAGGTCACGATCGCGACTTGGCAAGGTGCATTTCGCCTCGGCGGCGCCTCAATGGAGAACTCGAATAGACCAAGCGGGATGGTGGAAGGCACACGGCGGACACCCACACTCGGGCATCAGAAGTGCGAAGGTTGGCTCGATTTTCACTGGCAATTCAACTCACTACCTGTGACATTCTAGTCCTGCAATGATTACCCTGTCCAGGTTGCCTCGATCACCTTAAGAAAGTGTCATATGCTTCGGGACCTTCGCGACGATTCTTCATTTTGAAACGAGGGAATTGTCCGGAAATGTCGATGAATCGTCGCCACCGGCACGACTTTGATTCGTCCGCTACGCGGATTGCTCCCTCAGCCGAGATTGCCACGCCGAGCGGTCGAGCAACTCGCGGCCGGTCCTGCGCCAGTGCGCACTTCGAGGTTGTGCCCCGTTTTGCTCGGGCATTCGCCGTCACCACGTTGACAGGCGGCACCAGGCGAATCTATGGCGGTTGCTTCCGTTCAGCGCGCGAAACGCTTTGCATGACGAGCCAACCATGAGCTTCCTGCGACCGACGCCGCCGCCTTATGCCCCGTTGGAATGGCTCAGCAAGCCGTTTGGCGAGCGCGGGCGAATGGTTTGCGAGGCTTGGGCCATGGACGGCTATGGGACGCCGCTGTGGGTTTACACGGTGTACGCGGTCAAGGTGGCGTTTTACATCGGCGGTTGGATCTTCTTTTGCGGGTTCGGCTCTGAACTGGGAGGCGTGGCGACGATGGGCCAGTGGTGGCTTTCGCCGCTGGCATTTCAGAAGGCCATCCTGTGGAGCATGTTGTTCGAGGGGCTCGGGCTGGGTTGCGGCAGCGGGCCGCTCACCGGACGGTACTTTCCGCCGATCGGCGGGTTCCTGTACTTCTTGCGGCCCGGCACGACAAAGCTGCCGATGTTTCGGCGGCTGCCGCTGGTGGGTGGTTCGCGGCGAACGGTGTTCGACGTGGCGCTGTACCTGGCGCTGGTCGTATCGTTGCTCCGAGCGCTGATGGCGGCGGAGATTGACCGCTGGCTGCTGGTGCCCATTGCCGTGCTGGTGCCGCTGGTGGGAGTGGCCGACCGGACGATCTTTCTTGCACTAAGGTCCGAACACTACTGGACCACGACCGTGTGCTTCGTGCTGGCAGGCGATTGGATCGCCGGCGCAAGGACGTGCAGCTGGCACTCTGGTTTTGGGCCGGTGTCTCGAAGCTCAATCACCATTTCGCCTCGGTCGTGTGCGTGATGACGAGCAATAGTCCGTTGACGAACTTTCGCTGGCTGCGGCTGCGGATGTATCGCGACTATCCGCACGACTTGCGCCCTCGCGCCTGGCCACCACCATGAGCCACGCCGGCACGGCACTGGAATTCTCGGTTCCGCTGGTGCTGGCGCTGTCGGGCGGCGGCTGGTCGCTCTACCTGGGCATGGCGCTGATGCTGTTGCTGCACGGATTCATCACCAGCAACGTGCCGATGGGCGTGCCGATCGAGTGGAACTTCATGATGGTCTATGGCGGCTTCGCCCTGTTTTGGGCCCATCCGGACGTTTCGTTCCTGCGCCTGGCTCCGCGTGGCTGGCGATGTTTCTGGTGGTGATGCTCGTTGCCGTACCGCTGGTGGGCAATTTGTTTCCGCGCTGGGTGTCGTTTCTGCTGGCGATGCGCTATTACGCCGGCAACTGGCCGTATGGCGTGTGGCTGTTTCGCGGCGAAAGCTACCGCAAGCTCGAGCGACTCACCAAATCATCGCCTTGGGTGTACGATCAACTCGACCGCTTCTACGACCGGGCCACGACCGTGGGGCTGGTCGGCAAGGTGATGGGTTTCAGGCTCATGCACTTGCACGGTCGCGCGCTGGCGGTGTTGATTCCCAAAGCCGTCGAGCGACTGCAAGATTACGAGTACCTCGACGGCGAGATCGTGGCCGGGTTGGTGCTGGGGTGGAACTTCGGCGAGGGACACTTGCACATTGAACCCTTGCTCGAAAGCGTGCAGCAACAATGCGGCTTCGAGGAAGGCGAGCTGCGCTGCATCTTCGTCGAGTCGCAGCCGCTGGGACGCGCGACGCTCGACTACCGGATTCTCGACGCCAAGACGGGGCTCATCGAACATGGGCAGCTCGACGTGCGCACCCTGCGCGATTGGCAGCCTTGGGGGCCCCCATGAGCGAGGCCGATGTCGTGATCGTCGGCTCGGGTCCCAACGGACTGGCCGCGGCGGTCTTTCTCGCCCAGCGCGGAGCGTCGGTCGTGGTGCTCGAAGCGCATGCGCAAATCGGAGGCGGCACGCGCACCGCCGAGCTCACGCTACCCGGCTTTTGGCACGACGTTTGTTCGGCCGTGCACCCGCTGGGCATTCTGTCGCCGTTCTTTCGCACGCTGCCGCTCGAGGCACACGGCTTGCGCTGGATTCGTCCGCCGGCGTCGGTCGCGCATCCCTTGGATCGCCAGCCGGCCGTGCTGCTGCGGCAGTCGGTCGACGAAACGGCCGCCGGACTGGACGTCGACGAGCGGGCTTATCGACGGTTGCTGGAGCCGTTCCTCGGCGATCCGCATGGGTTGTTGCAAGACGCGCTGGCGCCGCTGGGCATTCCGCGACATTCGGCGTTGATGGCTCGCTTTGGGCTGCGCGCCATGCGGTCGGCCACGGGGCTGGCGCAGCGGTTTCGCGGCGTGCGCGCTTCGGCATTGTTGGCCGGGTGTGCCGGACACGCGATCCTGCCGCTCGACCGAGCGTTTACCGCGGCGGTCGCCCTCGTGTTCCTCATCGCCGGTCACGTCGAGCCGTGGCCGGTGGCGGCCGGCGGATCGCGGGCCATCTCCGCGGCGCTGGCCGGTTTGCTCAAGTCGCTCGGCGGCCGCGTGGAGACCGGCGTTGGCGTGCGCACGCTCGCCGATCTGCCGCCGGCGCGGATCTACCTGTTCGATACCAGTCCGGCGCAATTGGCGGCGATTGCCGGGGCGGTGCTGCCTTCGCGTTACGTGCGCAGGCTTGGACGCTTTCGCTACGGTCCCGGGGTGTTCAAATTGGATTGGGCCCTGGAGGGATCAATCCCCTGGCAGGATCCGCGCTGCCTGCAAGCGTCGACCGTGCACCTGGGCGGCGCAATGGAGGAGATCGCCTCGGCCGAGGCGGCCGTGTGGCGCGGCGAGCATCCCGAGAAACCGTTCGTGTTGCTCTGCCAGCAAAGCGAGTTCGATGCCAGCCGCGCGCCGGCCGGCCAGCACACGGGTTGGGCCTATTGCCACGTGCCGGCCGGATCGACGGTCGATATGACCGAAGCGATCGAGCGCCAGGTGGAGCGGTTCGCGCCGGGGTTCCGGTCGCGCATTCTGGCCCGCCACGTGACCGCGCCGGCGGATTTCGAGCGCTACAACCCGAACTACGTTGGCGGGGCGATCGCCGGCGGCGTGGCGGATCTGTGGCAGCTCTTTGCGCGGCCGGTTGCCCGCTGGAACCCCTATACGACGCCGCATCCGCGGATTCTGATCTGCTCGGCATCGACACCCCCGGGGGGCGGCGTGCACGGGATGTGCGGTTATCACGCGGCGCGCACGGCGCGTGGGGCGTCTGGATCGATTGCAATCTCGCGAGCCGCTCAGTCCAACCGCGTGAAGAGCCGCGGTTCACTCCGGTCGACGATCGGCCGCTTCGATGTCGGCCCGCAGTTGCAGCGCGGCAGCGTGAGCCGGATTGTGTTCGAGCACGCGCGACAACTGGCGGCGGGCGGTGGCCAGGTCGTGTTGGGCCAGCGCGAGCCGGGCCAATTGAAACGAGACTTCCTCCGGATCGGCCCCGTGGCCGAGCGCTTGCTCGAGGTCGGCGGCCGCTTCGGCGAAATGGCCGAGCTCGATTTCGAGCGTGCCGCGGCGGAGATAAGCCGCGGTGAGCGTCTCGTCGAGCTTGAGGGCGCTCGTCAAGTCCTCGAGTGCTTGTTCCCGATGGCCGAGCTTTTCGTGGCACAATGCGCGGTTGTAATAACAGGGAGCCGCCCGGGGCGACAAAGCGATGCACACGTCGGTGGCCGCCAGCGCCTGGTAAAAGTCTTCGAGCTGGTACGCGCACAGCGTCAGATAGAAATAGGCCCAGAACTGGTCGGGCTCGAGGTGCTTCGCCCGGTCAAACTCTTGGGCGGCCTTGTCAAATTTGTGGGCGGCGAAATCATAGCGACCAAGCGCCAGGTAATCGCGGGCCGAGCTGGGCCGGCCCGACCCGAGCGCGGCGGTCGCGGACGATGGCGAAGCGAATTTGCGGCGAGCCAGCTCCAGGGGGAAGCTCGCGCCGCACAAGGTTTCCGCCTCGTCCATCAGTCGCACAGCGTCGCGGCGTCGCGCTTCCAAATCGGCCGGCGGCGCCAGACGAATGCCCAGCGCGGCCCACGAAATGGCCACGTCTGTAAGATCGTCGAACAACTGACGACGCTCGGCGTCGCTCGACCGGGCGGCACCGGCGGCGATTTTGTCACGCGCGGCCCATAACTCCCTGCACCCGGCGTCCAGTCGCCGCAGCAGACTCTCCGGAGGGACGTCAATGCTGTCGAGAAAGCGCAGTTGCTCGGCCAGCGCGTGGACCACGGCGGCCAGTCGACCCTGCCTGGTCGCGCCGAGCTGGGTTTCCAGCGCGTCTTTCAGGTCGTATTGCCCGGGGAGCCAGCGCACGGCCTGCCAGCCGTTTTCCAGTTGTTCGGCCGCCAAGGAAAAATCGCCGGCGGCCATACTCTGCTGTCCTTGCGCCAGCGCCGTGCGGGCCGTGTTGAGCCGCTCGTAGCGAAACGCCCACAGGAAGACGGTGGTGACGGCCAGCACGGCGGCCGCGGCGGCCACCAGCGGCAGGGCGTGCGGTTTGCGGCGGCGCCATTTGTGCCAACGTTCCAGCAGGCTGCGATTCGGCACGCCTTGCAGCGGCAGGTGGGCCAGCGAACAGCGCAGGTCGGTGGCCAACAGGCCGGCGTCCTGATAACGGGCGGCCGGCCGCCGCGCGAGGCACTTGTGAATGACGTCTTCCAGCCCGCGCCCGATCTCCGGGTCGCTGGCCCGCAACACGCGTCGCGACTCGGCCTCGTCGGCCGGCGGCAAGCGTCCGGCCAGCGACTCGTACAGGAGCACACCCAGCGAGTAAATGTCGGAGCGGCCGTCCAGCGGACTGGGATTGCTTTTGCCCTCGCGCAGGGCGGCGGCGGCTTGTTCCTGTTCGGGCGACATGTAGCCGCGCCTGCCCCCCAGGCGGTCCAGCGTCTTGCTGTGCGCGGGGACAACTTCGCGGGCCAGGTGAAAGTCGAGCAGCATCGGCTGCCCGTCGCCACCCAAGAGGACGTTGGAAGGCTTCACGTCGAGGTGCAACAAACCGCGGGCGTGGGCATATTGCAGCGCATCGGCCAGGCAGGCGCCGATCCACGAGACGGCTTGCACGTAGCTGGCGCGTGACAAGAAATGCAGGGCCGGGCCCGAGCGGTTCCATTCGACCGGCTTGCCGCGCTCGGCCCGCTCCAACAGCTCGACGACACGGCGGCCGGTGCGCGGACCGCCGGAGCGATCCTTGAGGGCGTGCAGAATTGCGGCCCAACTGGTTCCGCCCAGGTAAGGCATGCAGATGGCGCGCAGCCGGCGGCCGGGAAAATCCTGCACGGAGTACAACGGCGCGATGTGCGTGTGTTGCAGGCGCGCCAGCGAGAGGTGTTCGTCGCCGCTCTGGGGCGTGATCTTCACCACCAGTGGCCGGTCGGAGAGGGACGGCTGCGTGGCCAGAAAGACGCGTCCCACGGCCCCCTGCCCCAGTTGGCGGAGCAATTGCAGCTCGCCCAGCCGCTCGCCGGCCTCGGGAAACACGGGAGGCTGGTCGTCGACTTGGATCAGGTAATGACAGTCGAGCAGCCGCCGCAGGGCGTCCTTCCATTGCGGGAATCGGCCGTAGACCTCGCTCGAGGCAACGTCCTCCCCCTGTTCCTCGCGGAGGCAAATCTCCTCGTAGACGACCTGCACGGCGGCGGTCGTTTGCGAGGCGACCTGCGGATAGCGGCGCAACCATTCCTCGGCCGGCGTGCGCTTGCCGGCCTGCCACTCGTCGGCCATCGCGTGCAACACTTCGTCGCGGGCGGCGGCCACCTCGGGCGGCAACGAGAATTCGTCGGTGAAGCCCACGGTCGAGGGGACCGATGGATCGGGGGCGTGGCTCGAACTCGTCATGCGAGGGTGCCGGCCTGGTCGTTTAGGGACGTGCGTCGGGAGTCGATTGGACCACGCGGCGGGCGACTTCGTACAGAATCCGCCGCACGCTGCTGGGGTGCAATCCGGTCTGCTGGGCGATTTCCGCCAGCGAGGCTCCCTGCCGTTTCAGCTTAAGCAATTCGTAGTGCGCCGGCGGGCAAACGGCAAGCATTTGCTCCCACAATTCGCCCGCGTAAAACTCCTCGCTGACGCGGGCCGAGCGGTGGGCGGGCAATTCGTCCATGTTTTCGCGGGCCCCCGGCTTTTCGCGTTCCAGGGCGCGACGATGCTGGCGAAAGCGGTCGATAAAGCGGTTGCGCGTCATCTTGACGAGAAACGCCCGCAGCTCGGCCTTGCTGGCGAAATGCCAGCGGCCGTTGCGCAGGCCGTCCAACGCGTCGGCCCAGACCGATTGCACGATGTCCATCGAGTCGAACTTGGAACGGACGGCGGTGGACAGTCGCCGGCGAACGACCATGCGCAGGTACGGTTCGTATTCCAGAAAGGCCCGCTCGGCGGCAGCAGTGTCCCCGGCATTGAGCTTTGCCAGCAGGTCGTCGAGCGAGTCGCCGCTCATGTGCTACCCCAGGGAGCTGTGCAGCCGGGTGAACAGCCAGGTGGACGATTCTTCGTCGTCCATGGTGCCGTCCGACCGGCGGTTGCGCCAGCACCGCGTCAGCACGCCGCCGCCCAGCGCCGCCACGACGACGGTCGTCACGGTCCAGGGCGGAACGCGCATGCGGTCGAGCCAGCCGACGATATCGCCGCTGAGCTTCTCGATTTCACCGGTGACGTTCTCGAGCGCTTGATCGAGTGCGGCCGTGTTCAACGAGAGGGTGCTCAACAGGGCCGTTTGCACGCCCTGGGCTCCGAACGAGCCCGCCTCGTCGGTGGTGAAATAGTCGGCGGCGAGCGAAGCGAGCAGCGGCAGCTTGTGCCAGACGTCCAAAGCGCCCGAATCGTAGCGGCCACCCTGGCGGCCGGACGAACCGGTCGGCCTGGCCGCCAGTGCGGAGTCTGCGCCCTGATCGGCATCATCGTGCGGTCCCAATAGCAAATCGGTGGTGCCGGCGGCGCCATCGCGCTCGGAAGACACGACGTGCACGGTCGACGGACCGTTGGCGACCCACGGCCCGAGGGGCGCCCGTTGGCCGGCCAGTCCGGCGGACGCAACGGACGCATCGGCGGCAAAATTCGTCATCGGCTGCAAGCGGGTCGAGCCGTCCGGACGGGCTTGATTCAGCCATTGATCGCGCACGCCGAAGACGACCTGGAAACTGGTGTCGCGCGGTTTTGCCAGTCCGGGCATTTGCTGGTCGGCGTCGGGAGCGTGTGTGGCGATGACGTCCATGACGTGGTTGGAAAGCACCTCGACGTCGAATTGGAACGACGAGTGGTCGAACCCGTTCAGCACGACGAGCTCGGGATGCCCCCCGATGTCGAACTCCAGCGGTTGAAACCTGAAGGAATTGCCCACGCGGATGATATCGATGTCCCGCGAAAGTCCGGCGATGCTGAGTTCCGAAGCGGTGTCAATGCCGATCGTGGGAAGTGTGCCGAAAGCCCTGTCACCGAACGCCCTGTCACCGAACGCCCTGTCACCGAACGCCCTGTCACCGGCGGGCGCCGCCACGATGCCAATCGTGGACAACCCGCCGAAGGAGTCGGCGTTCGAGAGCGTCCCGCCGAGGGGCAGCGTTTCGAGATCGAAGTGCGTGAACGCATCGGGGAGCGTGCCCAAGTCCCCGCCGGTGAAGTTGTCGGTTGCCGCATTGCCACTTAAAGAAGTCAATGACGCGGCGAACGGACCGCTTTCGACGCCGTTGAAATGGGTGAACGCGTCAGGCAGCGTCCCGTGATCGTTGGCCGCTTGCAAGGTGATGGGAGCAATGACTTGCTCTGCAACGGTGGCCGGCGCGATGGCGGCCGGCGACAACAACTCCACCTCGCCGAAGACGGTGGCCGCCGTGGCGCTGAGCGTCAGCTTGTCTTCGAGTTGCTCGAGCCCCAGTACATTCAGCGACGTGCGCCTTCGCCGGGGCTTTTCGCGTGAGTCGCTAACCCACGTTCGCCGCATGGGTGCTCTCCGTTCCAATCGAAAGGGGCCGGGCCATAGACACCACCCGTACGAAAGGAGCGGCTGCCTTGACGGAAGTGGTGGCCTATCGCTCAGTTTAGTCTGCTTGGGCGCAGAGTGTCAATCTGCCTTAAAGTTCCTTAACATCTTTCGCCCGCTGTGCGACTGGCGCCGGATGGTCGCGCCGGTCGCGCCGGTTGTGCGCGTGCGGCGCCGCCGGCTCGCCGGGCTTTGGCCGGCGGCCGTCGCGGACGCCCAAACTCCCGCCTGGGAAGGAATTCGGACTTTTTGTGCGCGCTTATTGCCGGCCGCTCCGTTCTGCATTCAGAGGCACGGCATTGGAGGCGGTATCGGGCCGCCATACGGACCGGTCGGCACACCTTGGTTCAAGCATCTTTTGATTGTGGAGCAGAGGCGTGGAGTTATTGAACAGGCGGTATCCCAAGCGAGTGAACCACAAACGGCGGGCAAAACCCCGGCATCGGCTGCCGCTCGGGCAGCGGGGCCTGATGTTGGAAGCCCTGGAGTCACGGCAGTTGTTGACCGTCACCCTCAGCCCGATCGTAGGACCCGAGACCAACTCGGCATTCGAGCTCCCCTCGGGCAAGGACTTGTACGTGCCGCTGACGGCCAGCGACCCGGGCCAGACGATTTCCTATACCGTCACCAGCAGCAACTCGAACGTCACGACCACGGTGCTGACGGGCAATCCCACGCTCGAGCTCACGGTGACCGGACTGGACAGCAGCGGCCAGACGTTTTCCGGCACGATGACGATCGAGTTGTTCCAGGATCTGGCGCCCGATACCGTGCAGACGATTTCGGACCTGGTGAACTCCGGCTTTTACGACGGCTTGTCGTTCTACCGGATCGTGCCCGGTTTCGTCATCCAGGGGGGCGCGCAACGGGACCAAGACGGCCGACACCTTCAATGACGAGTTCAACGCCGCGCTAACGTTCAACAGCCCCGGCCTGCTGGCGATGGCCAACCCGGGCACGCCGGACACGAACACGTCCGAGTTTTTCGTCACCGACGTCGGCCAGCAGCTGGCGGACATGCCGCAGTACCTCAACTTCCGGCATTCGATCTTCGGACAGTTGACCAGCGGCTTCGACATTTATCAAAAGATCATGAACGCCGAGGGCATCACGGCGTCCAACAGCACGCCCACGGTCCCGGTGACGATCCAGTCGGCCCAGATCATCGACGACACGCAAAACGGCGTCGTGCAGATCACGGGTCCGAGCGACTACGTCGGCACCACCACGATCACCGTCACGGCCGTGTCGACCGACGGCACCACCTCGACGCAGAGCTTCGAAGTGGACATGGCCCCCGCCAACACGACCTCGGACAAGCAACCGCTGATCCTGGCGCCGGTCCAGGATCTAACGACCACCGAAGGCGCCGCGATCAGCTTCACCGTGACGGTGCAAGAGAGCTCCGGCATCAGCGGCGACGTGGCCTTCAGCGTCACCGACGCGGCCACCTTCAATGGGACGCCCGCCAACGTGACCGTGCAGGTCACGAGCACGGGCACGAACACGGCCACGATCACGCTGACGCCGGCCGCCGGGTTCAGCGGGACGATCAACCTGCTGACGTTGGCCGACAACAACACGTACGACGTGCACGACGCGCAGCCCTTCTCGTTGACCGTGCAAGCGGCGACCCAGGTGGCGATTTCCGACGTGCCCAGCGTGATCAACTCCGACAACGCAGCCGATACGTCGATCAGCGGCACGGGCAACGCCGGCGACAGCATCACGGTCCTGGTCAGCGACGGCACGAACTCGACCTCCGCCTATACGACGACCGTGGACGATAGCGGAAGCTGGACGATCTCCGGCATCGACGTCACGGGGTTGAACGACGGTTCGCTGACCTATACGGCGACGGCCACCAACAGCGCGAACGAGACGGCCGTGGCGTCCTCCACAGTGACGAAGGACACACAACCGCCGGCCCTGGCGATTACCCAGGTCACCGATCCGATCAACGGCGGCAGCGCCTCGACCGTCACGATCAGCGGCACCGGCGAGATCGGAGCGACGATCACCGTGACCGCCAGCGACGGCACGAACACCACGACCCAGTACCAGGTCACGGTGTCGCAGAACGGCACGTGGACGATCTCCGGCATCGACACCAGCGGGTTGGCGGACGGATCGATCGAGTTCACAGCCATTGCCGCCGATGACGCCGGCAATACGACCGAGCAGACGGCGTCGGCCACCAAGGACACTGTGGCGCCTCAATTGGCGATCTCGGGCGTCACGGATCCGATTACGCTGGCCAACGTCACCAGCACGTCGGCCAGCGGCACCGGCGAAGTGGGAGCCACGATCTCGGTGGTCGTCACCGACGGCACGAACTCGACGACGGCGTACACCACCACGGTTGGCGGGGACGGCACCTGGTCAATCGCCGATATCGACGTCAGTAGTCTGGCCGACGGCACGCTCACCTACCAGGTGACGGCCAACGACACGGCCGGCAACGAGACGTCGGATACGGCGACGGCCACCAAGAGCGCCATCGCGATCACGATGGTCACCGATCCGGTGAACGCCGCCAACGCCGCCAATACGTCGGCCAGCGGCACCGGCCAGGCGGGGGCCACGGTCACGCTGGTCGTCAGCGACGGCACGAACTCGACGACGGCGTACACCACCACCATCGACGACAACGGCACCTGGTCGATCGAGAACATCGACGTCAGCTCGCTGGCGGACGGGCCGATCACCTACACGGTGACCGCCACCGATACCCAGGAGCATTCCGCCCAGAGCACGCGCACCGTGACGAAGGACACCACCCCGCCGGAAGTCCAGATCACGCAGACGACCGATCCGGTCAACGCGTCGAACTCCACAGGCGCCTCGATCAGCGGCACGAGCGAGGCGGGAGCGACGATCTCGGTGGTCGTGAGCGACGGCACGAACAGCACGGCGGCCGTCCAGGTGACCGTCGCCGGCGACGGCACGTGGACGATCAGCGGGATCAACCTCAGCAGTCTGGCCGATGGCACGATCACCTACCAGGTCACGGCCACCGACACGGCCGGCAACGCGTCGCAGGCCAGCCTGGACGCCACGAAGGACACGGTCGCTCCGGACGTGGCCATTTCGAGCGTCACCGATCCGGTGCAACTTTCGAACGCCAACCAGGTGAGCATCAGCGGCACCGGTGAAGTCGGGGCCACGATTTCGGTCGTGGTCACCGACGGCGCGAGCAGCACGGCGGCCGTGACGACGACCGTGGCGCGGAGGGCACCTGGTCGATCTCGGGCATCGACGTCAGCACCCTGGCCGACGGGACGATCACCTACCAGGTCACCGCCACCGACACGGCCGGCAACGCGACCAACACTTCGCAAACGGCCAGCAAGGCCACGATCTTCGTGACAGTGGTCACCGATCCGATCAACGCGGCGAACGAAAGCCAGGTGACCGTCAGCGGCACCGGCCAGGTGGGAGCCACCGTGACCGTGGTGGCCAGCGATGGCACGAATAGCACTACCACGTACACCGCCACCGTGGCCAGCGATGGCACCTGGAGCGTGAGCAACGTCGACGTCAGCGCGCTGGCCGATGGCACGATCACCATCACGGCCACGGCTAGCGACGGCACCAGCAGTTCGGCCCAAAGCAGCAAGACCACGACCAAGGACGCCACGGCCCCGTCGGTCACGATCGGCTCGGTCACCAGTTCGATCGACGCGTCCAACGCCTCGAGCACGACCGCCAGCGGCACGGGCGAAGGGGGGGCCACGATTACGCTGGTCGTCGGCGACGGCACCAACACCACGACCAGTTACACGGCCACCGTGGCCAGCGACGGCACCTGGTCGATCTCGGGCATCGACGTTAGTGCGCTGGCCGACGGCACCCTGACGTACACGGCCACCGCCGAGGACGCGGCCGGCAATACGTCGCAAGCCACCCGTACCGCCACCAAGAGCACCGTGAGCAACGGCAGCCTGTCGGGCATCGTGTACGTCGACTTAAACGGCAGCGGCGCGCAGGACGCCAACGAGCCGGGCCTGGCCGGCGTTATGCTGACTCTCTCGGGCGTCGACACCCAGGGCAATCCCCTGCCCTCGCAAACCACGGTCACCGCCAGCGACGGCTCGTATTCTTTCAGCAACCTGGCGCCGGGCACGTACTCGATCACGAAGTTGCAGCCCGCCAAGCTCACCAGCGGCAGCAGCACCGCGGGCACGCTGGGGGGCACGGCGGCCACGAACAGCATCACGGGCATCGCGCTGTCGAGTGGCGGCGACGGCACGAGTTACAACTTTTACGAGAGTGGCCTGGACCCGTCGATGATCTCGATCCGGCTGTTTTTGGCCTCGACCCCGCCGGCCGACAAGTTGTTCAGCGACCTCGTCACCCAGTTTGGCGTCATGGCGCCGGCGGTGAAGTCGATGTCAAAGAACGATGCCGATCCCACGACGGCCACGACCGTGAACTATACGGTCACGTTCAACGAAAGCGTGACGGGCGTTGATACCAGCTCGTTTACGATCCTGGGCGGCTCGGGCGCGTCGATCACGAGCGTCACTGGCAGCGGCGACACGTACGTCGTGGCGGTCAACGTCGGCAGCAGCACCGGATCGATCATGCTGAAGCTGGTCGACAACGACACGATCGCGAGCACCTCGGGCACGCCGCTGGGCGGCACGGGCACGGGCAACGGCGACTTCGTCGGCCCGGCCTACACGCTGGGAAGCAGCAGCGTCACGGTCACGCTCGGCTCGGTGACCGATCCAGTCAACGCCGAGAACGAGAGCAACGTCACTGCCAGCGGCACCGCCGACGCCGGCGACACTATTTCGCTGGTGGTGAGCGACGGCACCAACTCGACGCAAGCCTACACCACCACGGCCGACTCGAGCGGCGCCTGGAGCATCACGGGCATCGACACCAGCGCGCTGGCCGACGGCACGCTGACCTTCACGGTCACGGCCAGCAACACCGCCGGCAACACCAACCAGGCGACGTTGACCGCCACGAAAGACACCGTGGCGCCGGCGGTCGGCGTGTCCAGCGTCACCGATCCGATCAACGCCGCCAACGCGGCCAGCGTTTCCGCCTCCGGCACGGGCGAAGCGGGGGCCACGATCAGCCTCGTCGTCGACGACGGCACGACCACCTCGCAAACCTACAATGCCACGATCGGCACGGACGGCACCTGGAGCATCACGGGCATCGACACCAGCGGCCTGGCCGACGGCACCCTCACCTTCACGGCCACCGCCAGCGACGCGGCCGGCAACACGGCGACGGCCAGCCAAACCGCGACCAAGGACACCACGGCGCCGGCGGTCGATCTGGCGCAGGTCACGGACCCGATCACGATCGCCAACTACCAGTCGGCCGCGGCCAGCGGCACCGGTGAAGTCGGCGCCACGATCACGCTGGTGGTGACGGACGGCACCACGTCGAGTGCCAGTTACAGCGCCACGGTTGGCAGCGACGGCACGTGGAGCATCACGGGCATCGACACCAGCGGACTGGTTGACGGTACGCTTACGTTCACCGCCACGGCCAGCGACACAGCCGGCAATACCAGCCAAAGCAGCCGAACCGCCACCAAGACGACTATAGCCGTCTCCTCGGTTACCGATCCGATCAATGCCGAGAACGCCACAAGCGTAACGATCGGCGGTACCGGGGAGGCGGGTGCTACGGTTTCGGTGGTCGCCACGGATGGCTCGAACACGACCACCGCCTACACAACCACGATCGCCGAAGACGGCACGTGGAGCATCTCGGGCATCGACACCAGCGCGCTGGCTGACGGCACGATCACCTTTACCGCCACGGCGACCGACGGTAACGAGAACTCGGCCGTCGCCACGCGCTCGGCGACCAAAGACACCGTCGCGCCCGAGGGAGCGATCAGCGGCGTCACCGATCCGATCAATCTCGACAACGCCGCGGCCGTGACGGCCAACGGAACGGGCGAAGTCGGCGCAACCGTGACGTTGGTGGTGACCGACGGCACCGACACGACGTCGCAATACCAGGCCACGATCGGCACGGACGGCACCTGGAGCATCACGGGCATCGACGTCAGCGCGCTGGCCGACGGCACGCTGACGTTCAACGCCACGATCGCCGACGCCGCGGGAAACACGGCCACGGTCAGCACCACCGCGAACAAGGATACGGTCGCGCCGGCCGTGGAGGTCAACCAGGTCGCCGATCCGGTGACGATCGCCAACCACAAGTCGTTGGACGTGGGCGGCACCGGCGAGGCGGGCGCCACGATCTCACTGGTGGTCACCGACGGCACCCATTCGACCACTGCTTATCAAACCACGGTCGGCGAAGACGGCACGTGGGCGATTTCCGGCGTCGATACCAGCGGGCTCACCGACGGCGAGATTACTTTCCAAGTGACCGCCACCGACGCCGCCGGCAACGCGGCCACGAGCAGCGTCACCTCGAACAAGGTTACCGTCGCCATCGGCGCCATCGGTGGCATCAACGCCGACAATGACACGGATTTCACAGTCAGCGGCACGGGCGAAATCGGTGCCACGATCACGCTCGTGGTGAGCGACGGCACCAACTCGACAAGCGAATACCAAGCCACCGTCGGCGAAGACGGCACCTGGACGATCACGGGCATCGATCTATCGGGCCTCGCCGACGGCAGCCTGACGTTCTCGGCCACGGCCACCGACGGCGAGCAGAATACCGCCGACACGACGGCCCTGGCCACCAAGGACACCGTTGCCCCCGAGATCGTTCTCGCGACCGTCACCGATCCGATCAACGCGGCCAACGCCGACAACGTCAGCGCCAGCGGCACCGGCGAGGCCGGCGCCACGGTCACGCTGGTCGTCACCGACACGACGCATACGACGCAGGCCTACGCGACGACCATCGACGAGGCTGGCAACTGGAGCATCACGGGCATCGACACCAGCGCGCTGGACGACGGCACGCTCACCTTCCAGGTGACGGCCACCGACGCGGCCGGCAACGCGGCCGACACCAGTCTCACGGCCACCAAGGACACGGTGCCGCCGAACGTGGCCCTCACGTCGGTCACCACGTTGATTACGCTCGACAATCAGGACAGTACGCAAGTGAGCGGCACGGGGGACGCGGGCGACCTGATTCAGGTGGTGGCCAGCGACGGCACGAACTCGACCGACGTCTACACCGCGACGGTGGCCGAGGACGGCACCTGGTCGATCGACGGCATCGACGTCACGGCGCTGGCCGACGGCACGGTCACCTATACGGCCACGGCCACCGACACGGCCGGCAATATCGCCGAAGACACGTTGACCACGACCAAACAGACCGTGGCCATCACGTCGGTCACGGATCCGATCTCGTCGCTGAACTCCACCTCGGTGACCGTCAGCGGCACGTCGCAAGCGGGAGCGTTCATCACGCTGGTGGCTGGCGACGGCACGAACACCACCGACCAGTACACGACCACCGCCGACTCCAACGGCGATTGGTCGATCGACGGCGTTGACACCAGCAGCCTGGCCGACGGCACGATCACCTTCACGGTCACCGCCGACGACGGAAACCAGCACATGGCCCAGGCGACGGCCACGGCGCTGAAGGACACGCTGTTGCCCGCCGTGTCGGCCGACACCGCGACGGATCCGATCAACGCGGCCAACCAGGCCGCGGTGCAGATCAGCGGCACTGGTGAGGTGGGCGCTTCGATCCAGGTCGTGGCCGGCGACGGCACCACTTCGACCATTGAATATGGAACGACGGTCGGCGCGGGGGGCACCTGGTCGATCGAGGGCATCGACGCCTCGGCACTGGCCGACGGCACGATTACGTTCACGGTCACTGCCACCGACGCGGCCAGCAACCAGACCGTTGCCGAACTGACGGTGACCAAGGACACCGTGGTGACCGGCGCGATCACGAGCGTGACCGACCCGATCGACGCCGACCACGCCTCGGCCGTCACGGCCAACGGCACCGGCGAAGTGGGCGCCTCGGTGGCGCTGGTGGTGAGCGACGGCACGAATTCGACGACGACCTATACCGCCACGGTCGACAGCGACGGCAACTGGGCGCTCACGAATATCGACGTCAGCAGCCTGGCCGACGGCACGCTCACGTTTTCGATCACGGTGACCGACGCGGCCGGCAATACGATCGACGATAGTCTGACGGCGTCGAAAGACACCTCCGGCTCGGCGACGCCGCTGGTGGATCTGGCGCTGGCCGAGGAGGACTACTGGTTATAGAGAGGCTCGGGGAGAGCAAGAGGAAGCTGCCGTGTCCTGTCGTTTGGCATTGGTACCCCCGCGGGCGGCAGGCGCGGCACTCCTCTTCTCCCACCCCGGCCAGCGGGGCGAATGGCGGCCATCGGCGTAACCCCGCGGTGCTCGCATTCAGCGGGCCTGCGACGACCTGGCGAGCCAGTCGGCGGCGATCTGCCGCAGATCGGGTTCGTGCTCTTTGGCGTCGGCAAAATAGTGCCTTTCCAGCCGATCGATCGACGCGCCGAGTTCTTCTCGATCCGCCGGGCCGAGGCCGTCGTTATGCTGAATGTCGCGGAGCAGGCCCAGCACGGTGAACGGGGTGAGCTCGTCAGGCAATTGGAACCGTGGCGCCGCTTCGCCGTGGCGGCCACGCGCGGCGCGGAAGGCGGCAACTCCGCCGGCAGCCACCAGGGCCAGCCCCACCAGCGGCAGCCAGAGCCATGCCAGGCTGCGCTCGCCGTAGCGGGCCACGAGCGAGATTTCCGGCTCGACGCTCACCAGGTCGGCGTCGTCGTAGCGTTGATAGACGGACTCCTTGAGCGGCAACGACGCCTGCGGGAAATGAAACACTTCGGGCGGGGCCTCTCCGTTTTCAGCCACCAGCGTAACGAGCCAGGTCCGTTCCGAGCGGACGACGGTCGCCAGCGCGTCCTTGTCAAACTCGGTCACCGACACCTCGCCCCCTTCGACGCCCGTCTGCTTGAAGCCGGGAACCTTCAGATCGACCAGCTCGTCGAGCGTGGGCATCAGGCCGCGTCCGCTCGCGCAGCTCGAGAATCAGCTTGCCGTCGGCCGCCTGGCGCTCGTCGAGCGTTTGGGTGAGCGTCACCTCGGACGAAGGTCGGGCCGGCACTTTTTTCGCCGCCGCGTCGATCGGCACGGCCGGCGTTTCGACCGGCAGCATGGCGTAGCCCGAGGTATCGAGAAAATCGAGATCGAGCCGCAAGGGGCCGATCTTGTCGACTTCCGGTCCGCGGGCCTTGAGCAGCAGGTAGGCGTAGGGCGTGATTCGCCAGCCGTATAGTTTGTCGGCCTTGGAGTTGACGTCTGGCTCCTGGAACGTGACCGACAGGACTTCGAATTGTTCGCCGATGGCCTGGGTGACGGTTTCGCTGAACTTGTCTCGATAGTTCTGTGTGGGCCGGCCGAAGTTGTAGTAATAGTACTGGTTGCTGTTCTGGTTCTGCAGGTAGCGGCCGAAGCCGCCGCTTTCGCGCTCGATTTCCTTGGTGTGCTGGATGTTGACGAACACGCCGAAGGGCTGCTGGCCCACCACGTCCGGGCCGTCGACCACGGCCTGCAGCTTGATCTCGTGGACCAGGTCGGCGTAGTAGTCCAATAGCTTGCGGGCTTCGCGGGCCATCTTGTGATCGCCGACGATCTCGAAGCCGCTCTTGAGGTAGCGGTACTTGAGCTCCGGCTTGGCGTTGCGGGCGCGGATGAACATGTGATTGGCGAACTCGGCCAGGTGCCGCTCGCGGATTTCACCCGGCAGCGAGGCGATGGCCTCGCGAATGTAGCCCGGCTGGCGGTCGTCGGGCACCTTGTCGGCCGTGACGCGTTCCAGGTCGACGGCGCCCAGGCCCGCGTAGAACCATTGCTCGTAGACTTGCGGCGTTTGTTCCTCCTCGGTCATGTCGCCGACAGCCGCGGCATAGAGCTCGGCCGCGCGGCGGTAGAGGGCCAGCGCGTCTTGTCGCCGCTCGGAGAACTCGGAAAACTTCTCGATCTCCTGGCGAAAGTCGTTTTGATCGTGGAGCACGGCCGCCTCGGCCATCACCAGGGCCCAGTGGTCGGGATGTTTTTCGAGTGCTTGCCGCACGACCTTCAGCGAGAGTGCGTAACCGCGCTCGACCTCGGCCTGGATGTCGCGTTGCTTGCGGTTGGTGCTGTTTTTCTTCTGCACGTCGGGCAGCCGCCAGACGCCGGCCAGGTTGCCCCGCATCTGCTGGATCAGCTCGGCCAGCGTGCGCGGCTTGAGATGGTCCAGCGAGCCGAACACTTCGTCGATCGCTTCGAGGCGGTAGACTTCGGCCTGGCTGTGGCTGGTCGTGAAGGCCTTGGCCAGCAGTTCTTCGTCGAGCTCGTCGATGGGCAGGGCCCGCAGCCGGCGGATCCAGCCGCCCAGCTCTTCGAGATTCCGCTCTTGCTTGGATCGCGTCAGCGGGATGCGATCGGCCCGCTGCTCGTAGCCCCAGTAGTACATGTAAGGACTGGTATTCCGATTTTCGTTCGGATTGTGATTGCGGGTCCAGACGCGGAGGAATTCTTCGGCCAGGTCGTGGGCCTTGTCGGCGTGCGTGGCCGCGAGTTGCTCGATGTAGGGGAAGGCCTCGGCGTCTTCGCCGGCTTTGAGGTGAAGTTGCGAGAGGATGGTGGCAAACTGGGGCTTCAGGTCGGCGTCGACCAGCGCCAGCCAGTCGGCTCGCGGGCGGGCGTCGAGCAGGTCTTCGATCGCGATGGGCTGGGCCTGGTTGCCGTTCTGCATGCGGTAAGGCGACAGGCCCTGTTCGTCGTCGATGTAGTAGTAGTTGCCGTAGCGATCGCGGCGCCACTGCTGGCCGTATTGCTGCCGATTGTCGAGGCGATACGACGCGTCGGCCTCCTTGAGCCAGTTGGCCGCCAGCAGCGTCAGGGTGTCTTGCCAATCGGCGGCCCGCTCGGGCGCGGCCCGCAGCAGCGATTCCACGGCCGTGCGCTGCAGCTCGAGACTTTTGAGGCGCGCCTCCGCATCGGTCGGGCGGGATTGCAGATTCGTGGACACTTGCGCGCCCAGCGTCACCAGGATTTCGCGGCCGCGCTCGATCCGATCGCTAAAGCTCTCGTCGAGCCACTGCTGTCCCAGCTCTTTGTCTAAACGCGGGGCCAGCTCGACGGCCCGGGTGAGCGCGGCTTTGATGTCGCCGCGCAGCTCGGCGCGTTTCTGTTTGGCTTCTTGGGTGGCCTTTTCGGCGGCTTTTTGCTCGGGCGTTTTTTCGGGGGGCTGTGCGTCCGGTTTCGCTTCGGCCGCGGGATCGGAGCTCGACGGCTTCTTGTCCTCGGTCGCCGCCGCGTCCTCTTCGGGCTCGTCGGGGGGCGGGTCGAGCGCCAAGACGGCCTGGGTCGCCTGCCAGGCGCTTTCCAGGTGCGTGGATTTGGACTCCTTACCATGCTTGGCCAGGGAGTGCCGCGCGAGCAGGTTGAGGGCCTGGGCGTCGGCGGCCTGGCGAGCTTCGTCGAGGCTCGGCAGGAACGCGTCGGCGCGCTCCTCTTCTCCGCCGGCGCACAACAGCCGCGCGATGTCGCGGCGGCTGGGTTGCCGGCCGGCGTCGGCCTGACCGCCCTTGTCGTCGTCCGTCGCCAACTCGCCGAGCAGCTCTTGCAGGTCGTGGCCGGCGGCCAGCGTCAACCGCAGGATCGTTCCCAGGCGGTTGAAGGACTCTTCATCCAGCGGGTGCGGCGCCGCTTTGACCAGTCCGGCGATGTCGGCCATCGAGAACTGATTCCTTTCGACGAACGCGGCCCCCGGGCCCTGGCCGCTGGCGGACATGAAGGACTGCACCGTGGCCTGGTTGGCCGCATTGAGCATCATCTGCTGCATCAGGGCCGGGTTGGCCGCGGCGGCGTTGCCGACCGGACCGGCTCGCAGGCCGTCAAGCAGCCGGACGTAGAGGGCCTTGGCCTCTTCCTCATCGAGGCCGGCCAGAGTGGTGCGCACTTCCGTCCAGCGACCGAGCGTAACGTCGCGCTGAAAGTCCTTGAGCTGGGCGTCGAGCTCCTTGAGATTCTTTTCCTGCTCGGCCTTGATCCGGGCTTGCTCGGCCTGCTTCTTTTCCTCTTCGGCTTTCTTGGCGTCGGCCTCGGCCTTGGCTTTTTTCGCGTCGTCTGATTCCTCTTGCGCGTCGGAGGGCTCATCGGCGGTCGCCGCTGCTTTATTGGCATCTTCCGACGTCTCTTTATTCTCGGCGGGCTCGTCCTTCTTTGGCGGCACGGCGTTCGGCTGCGGCTCGGTGGCCGGCTTCTCCTGAGCGGCGCCGGGCGACTGCAGGCGCGGCCGCCGCTTCCTTTTCGTCGGCTTTCTTTTCTTGCTCCTTGGAGAACTCAAGCCAGGCCTTGAGAATCGACGACGGGCGGCGATCGAACTGCAACTGGTTGATCTTTTGCAGCCGCTGCTGCTTGAGATTGGCGCTGGCCGCTTCGGCAGCGGCCGACTGTGAAGTGGCCGTGCTGGCCGTGGCGACGGTCGCCGTGGGTGTGGCCGCGGGCGCCGCCGCGGGCGTGACGAGGCGAGGGACCAGCCGAATCTGACCAAATGCCGCGCTCGATAACGTCGCGACAAACAACCACGCCAAGATCGACGCTCGCATTGCCATGCTCCCTGTTCAGTCATCCGCCGACGGCACGCGCGGCGTTCAACACGCCGTGCGCTGGGTGCCATGCTCACGCTCACCGTGAGCATGCTCGGAAAACCACTCGCAGCTCCCTGTAACCGACGAGCTGGACCGCGCGATTTCCGCAAACTCGCTCGCCCTATCGCGCACCAGACGGCATGCTCACGCGAGCGTGGCATGGCACACTCGCAAAACGACGGCCTCAATTCCCGGATGCCCTCGGACGAGCCAGCAGTGGCACCCCGACTCGGTCTCGAAATAAACTTCTAGGACCCGGCATCGTCCGGCGGCGGACCGCTGCTCGCGCCGCGGGCGTCGGACTTGCCGGTCTTCACTTTGTTGGACTTCTTCTTGCACAAGCAGTGGCAGTTGCCACTTTTGCACTTCTTGCACTGGCTGGGCAGCGGCAGGGCCTGCAAGTCGGCCAGGTCCATGCGGGCCAGGCGGATGGCGGCTTCCAGGTCTTCGCTGTGCTTCGTGCCCGAGGCGGTGTCGCCGCGCTGCTGGGCGTCTTCGGCCAGCAGGCGGTAGTTCTGCCGCGAGGCTTCGATCACCGGCTCCCATTCGTCGCGGGGGCGGCCTTCGAGCCGCATCAGCCAGGTCATGTAGTATTGGGCGTTTGCCATGGCGGTGCGCGTTCCGGTGACCAGTTCGGCGGGCGCCTGCTTGTCGGCGGTCAGCTCGTCGCTGAGGGCGACCAGGCCGTCGTAGGCCTCGGGCAGCTGCGAGGAGAGCATCTGGGCCTTGGCCCGTTCGAGCCGCACGCGACGGGCGGCGTCGATATTGCCGGCGTCGATGTTGTCGCCGGGAAGCGCGGCCAGCGCGGCGTCGTACGACTCGCAGGCTTCGCCCCAGTGCTCGGCGGCGGCTTGCGCGTCGGCCTGTTTCAGATAGCGGGCCGCGTCGTCCAGGAGCATCCGCTGCTGCCCCGGACCGTAGTGATAGGCGGCCACGACCGCCGGCACGAGCAACCACAAACACACCAAGGCGCCGCGCATGGCTTCTCTCCTTAGACGAGGGATTCTGGGGCCCGGCTAGTCATCCTAGCGAGCCCGACAGTTGGGTGTCAATTTCTCGTTCCCCGGCGGGGAGACGGCGCTGGCCGCGCCGCGGGCGACGACGGTGCACCCCGGGCCGCCAGGCCGTGCCCAGCAGGTGCAAAGCCAGCGGCAGCAAGGCGTATACGAGCGCCGATCGTGCAGCTCAGCAGTGCATATTCGCGCCGCGTCAACTTTTCGAACGGGCTGTCTTCGAGCCGCTGCACCACCGTGTTGAGCACGTCGGTGGGAATCTGTTTCTCATTGCCGTTGTGATAGATGCCGCCCAGGCGGACGGCCATCTGGCGCAAGGTCGAGGCATCCTGGCGAGATTGCCGCCCGTCGATGAAGCTGCCGGTGCGCGGATCGCCGACGCCCACCACCAGCGTGTGCGAAATCGAAGCCGGCATCTTCGGCATGCCACTGGCGGGCACGGTGTCGCCGTCGGTCAGGATCAGCAGCGTGGCGCTGTTGGGTTCCCAGGGATGGGCCACCCGCGCGACTTCTTCCAGCCCGTCGAAGAGCTTCGTCTGGCCGACTTCGAAGGCGTAGTTCATCGGCAGATCGTTCATGATGTTGCGCAGGACTTCCAAGTCGGTCGTGTCGACGACGACCGGCTTTGCGCCGTTGTAGACGGCCACGACGCTGGTGCGAAACGGCTCGGGCGCGCGGTCGAAAAACGACTCGACCAGCGCCGCCACGCGCGAGCGGCGCGATTCCTTTTTCGTCGGCCCGGCGTCTTCCAGCCGCATGCTGGGCGAGACGTCCAACAGCAGGACCAGGTGCCGGAGGTCTTTCTTGTCGAGCGTTTCGGCCCGGTGGACGCGGGGCTCGACGAGGATGAGTGTCACCAATCCCCAGGTCACCGCCGACAGAGCTGCCACCCGCCACAGGGGCGCAGCCGGGCCCACAGCCGCGGCTTGCCGCGGGGACCGAAAGCCAACTGCGCAACGTGCGCCGTGCGGCGGGCGTGCACCGCCTCGGCAGCGGCCACCAGCAACCCGACCACAAGTGCGGCCAGCTCGGCTACCATGGCGTGTACCTCATGCCAAACAGGCCGGCCACCGACAGGCCCACGACCGACAGCCCCGCGACGCAATAGGGAAAGAAATCGTCCTGCGGCTCGGGCATCGTCCGCTCGAGGCGGGTCTGTTGCATCTGGTCGATGCGGTGGAAGATCGTTTTGACGCCTTCGATGTCGCCGCCGGGAAAGGCTTCGCCGCCGGTCAGGTTCGTGACGTTGACGATCTCGCCGGGCGGGTCACCCTCGGCGACGTGCACGGCATAGACGACGATGCCGTTGGCCGACAGCTCTTTGGCCAGTTGCACGTCCTGGCCATTCATCAGGTCGGAGCTCATGCCGTCGCTCACCAGGAGGATCATCCGGTCCCCTTCCTGCCGGCTGGTGAGGACCGTCTGGCAGGCCCGCAGCGCCTTGCCGATCTCGGTGCCGCCGAACCAGTAGGGGACGTTTTCGGGGCGCATGAAGGGCGGGCTGCAGCGGACGGCCGAGGGGTCTTGCGTCAAGGGGACCCAATGGAGCACCGAGTTGCCGAAGAAGGTGAGGCCGAACGCGTCCCCCTCGCGATAGTCGAGAAAGTCGTTGATCGCCGCCATCGAAGCGTCGTAGCGCGTGCCACTGCCCAGCGAGGCCGTCATGCTGGAGGAGATGTCGACGCAAAACTCGATGTTCGTCATCACCCGCTGGCTGCGCGGCTCGCCGAACCGCTGCGGTCCGGCCAGGATGACGATCACCACCGCCAGCAGCAACGGGGCCAGCGATTCGGCCGTGGCCACCGCCGCGCCGAGCCAACGGCCGCGGCCGACCGTGGCATGGTCCAGCGGCAGCACGAGCGGGCGGCCTTCGTGACGCCAGATCCAAAACAGGATGCCCAGCGGCAACACGAGCAACGCCAACGCGCCGGGATGGGCGAACGTCATGATCGGCCTCCGCCGTGCGTCGCTTCGAGATCAGCGGCCTCTGGGCCGGCTGCGATCGGCTCGACGGGCAAGTCGCGATACGGCGCGAGCAGGGCCTGGATGTCGACCTCCCCTGCCCCGTCGGGCTTGTGCAACCAGGCTTCGACCTGCCGCAGCAACAGGCCGGCTTCTTCGTGTTCGCGCAATCGCGCCACGGCGGCCACCGGATCGGTCTCTTCCAGATGCAAGCGGCGGCGCCAATAGGTCAACAGCAGGCGTTCCATTTCGGCCTGGCCGGCGCTGTCGAGCTGGCCTGCAACGGCGCGCGTCACCAAAGGCTTGAGCCGCTCGGCGAGCGTAACGGGCCGCGGAGCTAGCTGCCGTTTGGCCAGGCGAGCCCGGCGGCCGACGAACAAAATGGCCACCAGTCCGGCGATCCAGGCCACCGCGGCTACGGCCAGCAGCAGGCGATAGCCGCCCAGCCGCGGCGCGCAACGCGCTGCGAGATCATTGGGCAGAATCTGCCCGGGCGGCAACAGCGACGCGACTTCAACGGGCAGCGGCGGCAGGTCGTCGCTCGGCGAGCCGTCCTTGCGCTTTAGATAATTTCGCAGATCGTACTGGCCCGGTTCCAGGGCGTAGTATTCCAGGTCGTAGCGAAAGGCGGTGCCGTGTGGATAGGTGGCCACGACGCGGAGCACCACGGGCACCTCGCGGCTTTCGATCGGCACGGCTTCCAGTTCGCTCCCCGGCAGAATCACCTGCTCGATGCGGCCCGGCTTGCCGACGGTCGTCTTGCGCACCGGCTGGGCAGCGTCTGCCGCCAGGGAGACCACCAGAGCCAACCACAGCATCGTGCCTGGGGACATGGCTACCGTCCTCCCTTGGCCGTTAAACCCCGGGCCTTGAAAAAGTGGCGCAGGCGATGGACGTAGCGCTGGTCGACGTCGATGAGCAAATGGTCGATGGCCGCGCGCTTCAGATCCTGGCTGATGGCGTCCTGATCGAGCCAGCGGGCGCGGCCGTGCGTGACGAACCCGCGGGCCGTTTCCGCCTCGCGGGCGCGGAGCAGGCCGGCCCCGCGCACCGAGCGCTCGGCCGGGTCGCGCAATTGCAGGACGACGCAATCGTGCTGCTGGCCGACGCGCTTCAGCAGCGTGAGGGCCTGCGGATCGTGCAGATCGCTGAGCACGATGAGCAGCGTGCGCTGAGCGAGGCTGGGCGTCAGCTCCGCCAGCCGCGTGGAGAGATGGGTCTCTTGGTGATAGTCGTAGCTGCGCAGGCGGTGTAGCCACTGCATGACCTGCGGCTTCGACAGGCTGGGCTGCACGTGCAGCGACGTTTCGCCCACGCCCAGCACGCCCACCGGGCTGATGCGATCCAAACAAGCCAAGGCCAGGCCGCCGGCGAGGAACACGGCCGTCTCGTACTTGCTATGCCGGCTGGAACGGACGGTCATCGAGGCCGACGTGTCCACCAGCAGGTACACGGGGAGCCGCTTGGCGGCTTCGTATTCCTTGACGTGGAACCGCCGCGTGCGGGCCGTGACGCGCCAGTCGATCGAACGAATCGGATCGCCCGGCTGGTAGGGGCGCGATTGCAGATACTCGACGCCCGTGCCTACCAGCGGCGAGCGGTCGGTGCCGTAGGTGAGGCTGTTGGCCAGCCGTTTCACGGCGATGTAGAACTGCCGGGAATTGAGGACGTCGTGGTCGTGGATGAATCCTTCCATGCGTCGGCCCTTCAGGCGTGGACGGCGCGGCCGTTGGTGGCCGACGCGGCGCCGAAATCGTTCAGCAGCGACCGCAGCACTTCGGCCCCGGTTTGTCCCTCGGCCAGCGCCTCGTAGCTCAGACGCATGCGATGCAACAGCGCGTCTTCGGCCAGGGCGAACAGGTCCTCGGGGATCACGTAATGCCGACCGTGGATCAGGGCCCGGGCTCGCGACGCCTTGACCAGTGCGATGCCGGCCCGGGGACTGGCGCCCAGCTCGACCAGCGGATGGCGGCGGGTGCGCTCGACGAGCTCGACGACGTAATCGATGAAGGTCTCGCTGACGTGGACGTTGTGGACGGCTTCCATCGTGGCGACGAGGTCTTCGACGCTTGCCACCGGGCCGCCGGCCACGGCGTCGAACTCGGTGCGGGCCACGGCGCCGCGGTCTTCGCGGCGAATGCCCAGCTTGGCGCTGCGGCGCAGGATTTCGCGCTCGTCGTGTGCCATGGGATAGCCCAGGCGATGGCACAGCATGAAACGATCGAGCTGCGCCTCGGGCAACTCGAACGTGCCGCCTTGCTCGATCGGGTTTTGCGTGGCGATGACCAGAAACGGCGCCGGCAGCGTGTGCGTTTCATTGCCGATCGTGACTTTGCGCTCCTGCATGGCTTCCAAGAGCGCGCTTTGCACCTTGGGAGCGGCGCGGTTGATCTCGTCGGCCAACAGCAGGTTGGTGAAGATCGGGCCGCGATGCGTGTGAAACTCGTTGGTGCGCTGATCGAGGATTTCCGATCCGACGATGTCGGAAGGGAGCAAATCGACCGTGAACTGAATCCGCTTGAACGCCAGATCGATCGTGCTGGCCAGCGCCGAAACCAAGAGCGTCTTGGCCAGCCCGGGGACGCCCTGCAACAGAATGTGGCCGCTGGTCAACAGGGCGATCAGCGTGCCGCTCGACGACCACATCCTGGCCGACCACCACCTCGGCGATGCGATCGCGGATGGCGCGGACGAACTGCTCCGTTTCGGGCGGGATGTGCGGGGAATGCAGCGACGGGTCCGAAGCCATGATTCACCTCTTTCGTGCTGTTCCGCAGCCGCCAGATGATCTGGTTACTGTACACTGCGGGCGGCGGTGTCGCAAACAAAAACAGCGGCCAAAGGCGGGGCGACTGCTACGCTTTCGAGGCGCGCCGCGGCCGCAGCAATTGGACCACCACGACCAGCAGGGCAAACAGCGCCACCAGGGCTACGCCGATCCAGCGGATGTTGGTCCAAATCGACATGCCGGCGCCGATGCTCGACACGATGATCGCCACGAGCATCGCCAGGTTGATCGCCAGCCGCCGAGCGCCGGTGGGCATCGCGTCGCCCAACAGCGAACGACTGTTGAGCATCAGAAAGAAGGTGACGTAGGCGATCGGCAACAGCACCATGCCGAAATTGCTGGTCGGCACGGCCAGCCAGAATTTGGCCTCGGCGTTGGACCACAGAAAGAGAAAACCCAGCGCGCCGGTAATGCCCGGCAGCAACGCGCCGGCCCGATGCAGCAGGCCGCCGTCGGGCGCGGCAAACATTTCGGTGATGCAGAAGCCATTGATGAGCATGAGCGTGATGATGGTCGAGATGGCCATCCCCAGCACTCCGACGCCGAACACCTTTTGCGTGAGCCCTCCCTGCCCAAACAGATGCTCGAGCGAGCCGGCCAGGTCGAACGCGTCGCGCGGAACCAGCATCGAAGCCAATTGCCGGTCGGCGGCCGGCAGCCGGTCGAGGGCTTCGTTTTGCTCGTCGACGGACATCTGGGCGAACGCTTCGGCTCCGATTTCGGCCGCAACGCGGTTGGCGAGGTTCTGGCGATATTGTCCCGACGCCTCGCTGGCCCGCTCGGTCGTTTCGGCGGCGTTGTATTGGCCGTGAAACTGGCTGGCCGCGGCGATCACGACGCAACTCGTGGCCAGCACGAAGGGAATGAACAGCCCGGTCGACAGGTCGAACACGGCCAGACCGCGAAACGCGCGGTCCCAGCCCTTGCGAAGCATCGAGTAAGGCAAGAGAAACGTCATGTTGATTCCCACGGCCGTGGCCGCGGCGGCGATCATCCGCTCGCGTTGGGCGGCCACGACGACGCCGTTCCAGTACGCCGGATCGCCCGAGGCGTCGATGAAGGTTTGCAACCCGTCGGCCGCGCGCGTCAACAGCGAGAAGTCGGGTACGAAGCCGGCAAAGATGCTGTCCCAGGGCAATCCTCCCTTGGCCGCCATCGCGCCGACGACGCCGAAAAAGCTCACGACCACGCCGGCCACCATGGCCTTGATCAACCAGTCGAACAGGCGCATGCCCCACCCGCCGGAATCGTAGAACCAGGTGACCACCAGCGCCACGGCGAACAGGATGCCGGCGCAGGTCCAGTCGCCGCGGGGGCCGTCGAACGAGCCGGGGAACAGGTTCTGCTGGAGGGCCGCGGTGCCGAGCGAAAACTGGGGTATGGCCCACACCAGGTTGGCCATCATGGCCGCGATCAACCAGCCCCAGCCCAGCACCGGATTGACGTGTTGGTTGATGGCCCGAAACGGTCGCTCGCCGCTCGACAGCGTCACATAAGCGATCGCCGAGAGCATGACGATGCCCAGGATCATCATCAGCGGCTGCAGCCAGAGGAATTGGTAACCGCCGATGACGCCCAGGTAGAGTGAGCCGGCCAGCGACCCGCCTCCCAGCGTGATGGCCGATTGCAGCCAGCCGGGCCCGGACAGCCGGACGAAGGCGGCCAGCGTGGCGGCCGTGCCCCGCGATTCGGCCTGCTGCAAGTACTGTCGGTCGGCCAGCACGCTGGGATCGACGGGAGCTTGTTCCGTTTCGGCCGTTGGCTGTGTCATCGCGATATTTCACCGCCGGTTGGTTCGCAAAATCAGGGACGGGCGTCTCGCGCCGGCAGCCGCCGCGGACCGCCGGCAGCCCGATCACACCGCCAGCAGATCGCCGAGCAGACGGTCGAGCAACTCGTCGTCGAGAGCCAGATCGGTGCTGGCGGCGCTGTCCGCCGCGGTCGCTGCTGCGCCGAGCGGGGTATTATGGCCCATTGCCGGCCGCGATGCCACCGGCGAGGAAGAGCCGGTCCAGCGAACTTCCGGCGCCACGGGCGAGGTCGCAGCGACGGACAACGATGCGACAGCCCGGCGCGTGGCCAGGGCCG
This sequence comes from uncultured Planctomycetota bacterium, assembly GCA_963711515.1. Classification (GTDB taxonomy): domain Bacteria; phylum Planctomycetota; class Planctomycetia; order Pirellulales; family PALSA-1355; genus CAVQEL01. Next base: position 85,624 of record CAVQEL010000039.1, read on the forward strand.
ACAACAGTGCCGCGGAAGTCCCCTCGTTGCGGGCCGCCAGCGGCGCGGAAGGCGGAGCAGCCGGGGGACTACCGAGATTGATCCGCGCCAAATAGTTCACGTGGGTGCGGGCCAGAATCTCGTCGGCGACGTTGACCAGGTTGTCCTTGTTGAAATCGTAGACGCTGGTGACGTCGACGCCCGCTTCGTAGTGGCCGCGGACGCCGATTTCGTCGGCGACGTTGGTCAGAAAAACGTTGGCCGGCGTACCATAGAAGTCATCGCCGATGAGATTGCCGAAGTAGAACACGTCGCTGTCGGCCAGCCCGGTGTTCGTGTCGAACCCGCCCACCGCGTCATTGCCCTTCAGCGTGACTTGCAGCCAGGTGTTCTCGATGGCGCCGTCCGACCAGAGAATCTCCACGCGGTCGCCGCCGACGAGCCCTTGGTTGGGGCGAACGACGACCGTGCTGGGGGCCGGCGCGGTGGTCCAGGTGCTGGGGCTGTTGTTGCTGCCGAGTTTGAAGCTGAAGTCGGCGGCCGTGATCGAACTGGCGCCACCTGCCAGGTCGATCATCAGGCCGTTGATTCCGCCCGCGTAGCTGGTGACATTCTGGGGGCCCGAGGGGCCGTCGCCGGCGCGATACGGTTGCTTATCCGTGGCGATCGCGGCATCGTCCAGAGCGTTGGCTCCGGGGTCGCCGTCGTAGTGCGAATTGTTGTAGAACACGAAGCGGCCCAGCACAGGACTGGGAAACGCCAGCCCGAAGTTCTGCTCCGTGGCTTCGGTATACCCGGCGACGGTAACGTCGTGATGACCGGACGCGGGGGACGTTTCAGAGCTGTCCCCGGGTGTTTCGATCCGAATGGAATGCAGTCCTGCCGTAACGTACGGAAAGCGATACGAGCCGTCGGGACCCGTCACGGTGCTGGGCTCCACCGCGTCGAGCAGCAGCTCGAGCGACCAGTTGACGAGCGTGCCGACGTCGCCGCCGGCCTGATCCGCGACGTCGAGCTCCCACACGCCGCCGGCACTCTTACCCACCAGCACCGAGAGGGGCGTGGTCGGTCGAAACGAACCGGTAAACGGCGGCGTTCCGCTGGCAATAGCGGTGGCCGCCTGGTCGTCGAACACCGTGCTGGTATAGTTGTCGCCGGATCCGCCGTTGTTCTGCGCCAGCGTCACGGTGGTGCCATCGGGGGCGACCAGCGTAATCAGCAGATCGGCATCGTAGGTGTGCGTGAGGGTCAAGTGCACGTTGGCGTCCACGATTGGGGACGATAGCTCGCCGATCGTGAGCTGCGAGACGGTGGTGTTGTGGTCCGTGATCGGCAGCGGGACGTTCGCCGACGTAAACGTGCTGACGGTGGACGACTGGTTGAACGTGCCGTCGCCGTTGAGGTCGTCGTACACGGTGACGCCCGGCACGCCGGATTCGCCCGGGTCGGGAAGGCCGTTCAGGTTGGTATCTCGAAAGACCAGCCCGGCGATGTTGGAACCCAGGTTGCCGAAGTCCACGTGCTGCGTTGTGCTGCCGGGAACCGCCAGCGCGCTATGCACGCCGCCGACGGGCGTATTGGGGAGCACGTCGGGAAACGGCACTTGCCGGAGGTTGTGCAGGCCCGAGAGGGCCAACGGCAGTTGGTACTGGCCGCTTGAGTCCGACGTCGCGTAGGGCTCCGTCGCGCTCGTGGTGATGTCCAACGACCAGTCGTCGAGCACGCCGGTGTCCCCCGCGGTGCCGTCGCTGACGTACAGCGTCCAAGTTCCGTTGGGATTCAACAAGGTCAAACGGGAAAGATCGCCCAGCGGTCGGTAACTGCCCGAAAACGGAGCCGCACCGGCGGCGATCGACGTGGCTGCCTGGGCATCGAACGTCGTGCCCAGGAAGTTGTCGCCCGAGCCGCCGTTGTGCGACAGCAGGCTGATGCTGGTGCCGTCCGGCGCGAGGAGGATCGCGGTCAGTTGGGAGGTCGTGGGATGGTGGATCGAGAGGCTGACGTTGATGTCCAGGATCACGCCGGTCATGTTCGCCACGACCAGCGACGACGTTTGGCTGCCCAAGTCGGGAACGTTCAGCGGCGTGTCCGTCGCATGCATGACGGACTCGGGCGTCGCGTCGAACTGGCCGTTGCCGTTCAGATCTTCGTACACGGTGGCGCCGGCCAGGCCCCAGTCCAGCGCGTCCAACAAACCGTCGCGGTTGGCGTCGACGAACACCGTGCCGGCGATCGTGGGCGAAGCCGCCGTGACGGTGACCGTGTATTGGCCGATATCGTCGTATCCGCCGTGCGAGCCGACCACGACACAGTACGTGCCGGCGGGGACATTGGCCGTGATCGTGGCGCCGAAGCCCGTGCTCGGGTCGGACGAAGCGATCAAGCCGTTGGACATGTCGCGCAGCTCGATCGTGCTGTCGAGATTGTTGATGCCGTTGGGGACGGTAACGGAGAGCGTGATCGTGCCGCTGCCGGTTTCGAACTCGAAGTAGTCGCGGTCGGCGGTCGAGGTGATGATGCCGTGGGCGTCGAGCTGGCCATTTTCCGTCGTCAGGGGGGCCGCCGTGTCCGGCGAATCTCCGTAATCGTCGGGCCGGTAACCAAAGCCGTTCGTCGGGCGGGAAATCACGGCCAGGTCGTCTTGATAGGTCGTCGAGGACGTCGACGTGCCGTACCACCACAATCCGCGGGTGGCGGAATAGCTGTTGCCCATGATCGGCGCGCGGCCGTCGCCGGGGCCGGAGTAGTACTCGGCGATCTTTCCGCCATTGGCGTCGTACTGGCTTTGATGCTGCAGGCCGAAGCTGTGTCCCGCCTCGTGCGACGACGCCTCGCCCACGTTCTTGGCGCTGTAGAGCACCGACGAGAAGACGTACACCGTGTTCGGCAGCGAGGGGTTCGTGAAACTGTTGACGTAGGCGACGCCGCCGGCCGGAGTCCCGTACCAAGCGCCGTCGCCGCCGATAGCCACCCGCACCGCCACGCCGTCGGCGAAGCTCGCCGGCTCGACGGTTGTGACGTCGATGTCGAACGGCGCATAATCCTCCGACACCTGCGCCAGATTTGCTGCATCATCTGGATTTCGCTGTCGCTGAAGGTGGTCGGGTCGCCGTCGAAGTCCATGGCCGGCGTGGTGATGTTCAGGTAGCCGCCCCAGTTGGCTTCGACAAAGCCGTTGAAATCGAGGTACAGCTTGGCCTTCGCCCCCGGCAGACTGTCGAGCGCCGGAACGCTCGACAGCGGGTGAAGCGCCTCGGCCGGATCAGCCGCCAGCGGCGCGGCCGCCGGCGGGAGCGGCGCGGTCGGGGCCGGCAGGGGCGACGAGAGCAGCAGCGGCTGGTCGGCCAGGGCGGCGTAGAGCAGGTGCCGCTCTTCGAGCGATTCCAAATGCAACAGGGCGAACCGCGTCGACTGCCGACCACCGGAGCACCGGAAACGAACCGCCGAGCATGATTCTGATCGCCAGCGCACGAACATGCCGCAAGTCTCCGTTCCCGGGTGCCTGTCAGCCGCGCAAAACCGGCCGGTTTCCATCACCGGTCCGGCCTCGTTTGCTGCCGGGGGGGGCACCGGCCCCATTAGAATACCGCGCCATGAAAATCGCAAGATTAATCACACAATCGGAACGGCCCTGCCGCTCGACACGTTTGAGATTCCCGTGAAATACGCCCAAACTATTGGCGGGTGTGGGCCTTCACGGCAGCGGGCACTAAACGTCGCGCGACGCATACAAGAATCGGGCGGCCGCGTGGCCGGCCGGCCCGCTAGCAGCGTAGGGTTAAGAGGGTTTCGACGACGGCCCGGACGCCTTGGCTCCAAACTCGTCTGGTGGAGCCATGCTGGACGATCTGAATATTTGGAAGCCGCCATGAAACACACCGAGCAATCTGGAAGCACGCCGGACAGGATTTCGCGCGCCGCCGCGCGGCGGTGGGCGGCTGCGCCTCATGTTGGCGATCGGAATCGTGGTGGCCGGGCTGGCGTCGCCGGCGCTCGGGCAGGACATGCCGCTGATGCGAAAACTCCTCGAGCAAAAGCTCGTCGAGGAGCTTGCCAGCCACGATTCAGAGCAGACGGCCTGGTACAACGAAAAGAGCGTCGACCGCCAGAAGTGGACTTCCGGCAAGCTGCTGGGGCGCAAAATCCGGCTGGCCTCCTGGACCGAGCAGGCCAAGACCTGGCTCTGGTTCGAGGATCCGAAATCGACCCTTTCGGTCCAACTGACGCGGCTGGCGGTCAGCGAAGGGCGACTCGAGTTCGCCCTGCGTGCCGTGGCCACCCGGGCCCGATTCAAGGCCTGGGGACGGATTCCCAAGCTGGCCAAGGCCGCCGTGGGGGGCACGGTGCACGCCGACTTTGAGATCGCCGGTTCGACGGCTATCGGCGGCGGAGGGCTGGACGACAGCCACATCGCGACGTTTCGGGGCGGGCTGAAGGATTTGCGATTCAACAAGGACGCGGCACACGCCTTCGAAGATCTGGTCAAGGACGCGCTGAACGACTACCTCGAGGACAAGAACGACAAGATTCGCCGCAGCATCGAAAAGGCGATCGACCGCGTCCAGTTTTCCAAGCTCGCGCCGGCCCGCGGACAAGACGTCCGGGCGGTAGCCGGCGGTTGAATCGGCCGCCGCGAAATTGGTGGCCGCGAGCGGCAGCGTCCTGACGCGTCGCAGTCTGCGTACCTGGCGGACGAGTACGAATGCTTAGCGGCATTTTGCTCGGTCGAACGAGCAAGCTTTGTGAAATTTGTCACGACCTTGCCCACGGGCTTCACGGCCAGCAAATGCTGCGCGTCGCGTGACCAGCTTGGCACGCACGGCATCAAATCTGGTAGAATCGAATTAAGCCGCTCGCCCACGCGAACCCATCACATCTCAGCAAAAGCGTGGCATTGGCATTGGAAGTGCAACCCTCCCAATCCGGCCGATGCGCCTTTGGCGCGATGGCGGCGGCCGATTCCTATCTTGAGAAATCGAGAGGAGGCACTCCCCATGCGCCGCAGCTATGTCACATCTGCCGTCCTGTTAATGACCGCATTGGTCCCGGTATCTCTGGGCCACGCTCAAACACCCGAGCTTGACGACGAAACGGCCGACCACTCGTCCAATGCCGCCCGGCCGCTGGACGATCGGACGAACGCGGGTGGGCCCCTGGCGGACGTTCATCTGAACATCGTTGATCAGAAGTTGGCGCTCAGCCTGGCGGTCGATACGCAAATGCAAATCGAGATGGGCGAGCTGGCGCTAACGTCGATCCACAACGAGGCCTTGCGCGGGATGTTGAGCGCGCGGCTCGACGAACAGCGGGCATTCGTGGCGCAGTTGGAGACGCTGACCGCCGGCCGCGCCGGCAAGGCGCTCGATCAAGCGCGGCGCGAGATCAAGGACGATCAAGACGGAAACGGCTCGCGGCGGCTCCGGCTGTTGGATCTGCGGCGGAACGCCACGGCGCTGTTGGTTCGGATCCGGATGGAGGTGCTGCAAAAGTACAGCCGCATGGTGTGCGGAGAGCTGAAGCCGGCCAGCGGCGACGACTTCGACCGCCACTACCTGCAATGCGACCTGTTGAACCAGATGCAGATGCTGGCCACGCTCGAGGTTTTCGCCGACCAGGCATCGCAAGACTTTGCCCAGGTGCTCCAGCGCGAGGCCGCGACGGCCAAGGAGCAGATCGAGCATACCCAGCAGTTTGCGCTGCAACTGGAAACGTTGCCGCTGGCCGGCAACGCCGCGGCCAAGCCGCTGGTCGTGGAAACCGCGGCCGAGCATTAAGAGCCTGGGGACGAGACGACTGCGGCAAGGGCCAGTCCCCGGCGCGAGGGGGACAGTCCCCGACGTTTTGTCGCCAGGTTCTAAATCGGCGAGCGAGCCGCGCGCGTCGCGTCACGGCGTGACGATGTTGAACGTCGGCTCGAAGTTGTCGAACAGCGCAAACATTTCGATCAGCTTGAGCGGGTTCCCCTCGATGCGAATCGCCCCGCCGGCAATTTGCTGCTGAAAGGTCGTGTCGCGGGCGGCGATCGCGTCCAGCGTGGTGCGCTTGAGGATCAGCGTGGCATCGGCGGCCGGCGCCTGTTTGTCGGCCGCGTACAAGAGCGTGCAGTCTTCGACCGACACGGCGTACTTCTGATTCGTGTCGGTGAACTGAAAGTTGATGGCCAGCGTTTTGCCCTTCGCCTTGTCGACGTTCAACCGCACGCCGAGGTAGTCGAAGAACATGTCGAGCGTCATGGCCTTGACGATGTCGCGGCTGTTGGGCCTTTGGTCGGTGCGCGGCAGTCCGTTGCGAAGCTCGTAGGCGCCGACCAGGTATTCGTTGCGCCAGGTGGCGTTTTCGGTCTGGTAGCCGAGCTGCTCGAGCGCGTCGGCTGCGAGCTCCCTGGCTTCGCGGTTGTCGGGATCGGCGAACACGACGTGGTTGAGCACCTCGGCCACCCAGCGGTATTCGCCCGCTTCGAACGACTTTCGGGCCCGGGCCACCACGGCGTCGGCTCCGCCCATGAACTCGACGTATTTCCCTGCGGCCTCGACCGGCGGCAAGGGATCGAGATGCGCCGGGTTCGAGTCGTACCAGCCCAGGTACTTCTGATAGACGGCCTTGGCGTTGTGACTGAGCGAACCGTAGTAGCCGCGCCATCCCAAGGAGCGGCCAGGCTCTCGGGCAGCTCGATCATTTCGGCCACTTCGTTCATCGTGTAGCCCTGATTCAGCAGCCGCAGGCTCTGGTCCTGCACGAACTTGTAGACGTTGCGCTGGTGCTTGAGAAAATCGACGACCCGGTCGCCGCCCCAGCGGGGCCAATGATGCTGGGCAAACACGACGTCCGACTTGTCGCCGAACAGGTCGATCGCCGCGTCGACGCCTTCCACCACGCCTGGGCGCTGCGCACTTCGGCGCCGCGCAGCGTATACAGATTGTGCAGCGTATGCGTGGCCACCTCGGCGATGCACAGGGCGCGAAACTGCGGGAAGTAGATGATCATCTCGGCGGGGGCCTCGGTCCCTTGGGCCATCTGAAATTCCATTTTCACGCCGTCGATGGTCCGCGTTTCGCCGGTTTCCTTGACGATGTCGTTGGGCGGGATGAGCGTCACGGTGCCAGTCGAGATGTTCTTGCCCAACCCGGCGTCGACCTGGCCCCGAGCGCCGCGCTGCAGAAGCGGGCCGTACATGTACGTGGCCCGGCGAATCATGGCGTTGCCGGCCAGCACGTTTTCGCTGACGGCGTGCTCGAGGAATCCCTCGGGGGCGATGACCTTGACCTTGCCGCTGGCGGCGTCTTCTTCGGAGATCACGCCCTTGACGCCGCCGAAGTGATCGACGTGGCTGTGCGTGTACAGCACGGCTACGACCGGCTTCCGGGGCCGATGCGCGAAGTACAGCTCGAGGGCCGCTTTGGCGCACTCGGCCGAAATCAACGGGTCGATCACGATCAGGCCGGTGTCTCCTTCGATGATGTCCATGTTCGACAGGTCCAGCCCACGCACCTGATAGATGCGCTCGGCGATCTGGAACAGCCCGTGGCGCATGTTGAGTTGCGCTTGCCGCCACAGGCTGGGATGGACCGTGGGGGGTGGCGTGTCGGAGGCGAGAAAATCGTACGGGGCGAGGTTCCACACGGAGCGGCCGTCGGCACCGGTGATCGCGGCGTCGGGCAGACTGCCGACGAAGCCGCGCTCGGCGTCGGCGAAGTCCTGCCGGTCGGCCAGGGGTAGTGCTTTCAGGGCCGCCGCGTGGCGGTCCTTGGTCAGTGGCGTGGCATCCTTGGGGGCGATTTCCATGGAATTCTCCTTGGCCGCTGGCGGATTCCGTTCGTCCGTTTCCGTGGCGCACGCGCCCGTGCGCCCCAAGCTAAGCGTCGCTGCAACCGCCGCACAAGCCAAACCGAGGGCCCCGAGTCGCATCAAAGTGTCTCCTGGTAAATCATCGTTGCTCGTCCAGTCGAAGGGTCGCGACCCACGGCGCGTCAAGCGCTCGACGGCCCGTCGAAACGGTTCGCGACGTTGGCTGTCCCCTACTATGAACTACCCGTGGGGCCCAAGCAACGCGGCCGCATGGCGAGCGAGCCATCCGGTTGCCGCTTGCGTCGGCAAGTGTTATTTTGAGCGGCACTCCGTTTGCGGTAACGACGCTGGCACGGCCAACGTCGCGGGGCGGATCCGCCGATCGCGAGGGCCGCCGTGGTACGCACCGGACACGAGTGCATTGTCATAGCTTGATCTTCGGGGCAGGCTTGCCATAGAGCCAAAGCACTGCTGGACAAGCCAGCAGTGGCACCCGAGTTGTTAATGTTGACAATGCACTAGCATTGCAGGGATCAAAAAAGTTCAGCCTTGAGGGGAACGACCATGCTTGAGCTCGACGAGAACGACGGCGGCAAGTTGCTGACGGTGAAGATCAGCGGCAAACTGGCCAAAGAGGACTACGAACATTTCGTGCCCAAGGTGGAGGACTTGATCAAGCAGTTCGGCAAGATTCGCATTCTGCTCGAGATGCACGAATTCCACGGTTGGGAGGTGGGCGCGCTGTGGGAAGACATCAAGTTCGACATCAAGCACTTTCGCGACATCGAACGGCTGGCCATGGTGGGCGAGAGCAAGTGGGAAAAAGGGATGGCGGCCTTTTGCAAGCCGTTTACCACGGCCAAGATCAAGTACTTCGACGCCAGCCAGACGGCCGACGCCGAAGCGTGGATCAAGGAGGGGCTGGCGGCGTAGGTGCGTCTCGGTTTGACGAGGATCGCATGGAAGACATCGACTGGAACCGCCCGCCGAAACCCTGGGGCCCCCGAGCATGGCTGCCACGCTGGTGATCTTTGGTGCCTCCGGGGACCTGACGAGCCGCAAGCTCATTCCGTCGCTGTACCGCCTGTTCGTCAAAGGGAGGCTCCCCGAGGGGACGCAGATCATCGGCTTCTCGCGGACCCGGTACAGCGACCAGGAGTGGCAAAAGAAGCTGGGCGAGGCGGCCGAGGGATTCCTGGGAACGCGCGTTTGACGCTGAATCGTGGCAGCGCTTTCGCCCCCTGCGTGCACTACCAGCCGGGAGACATCAATCAGCCCGACGATTTCGAGGCCCTGCACGCGCGGCTGCACGCCCTGGAGCGAGCCAGCGAGGTGACGCGGGTCTATTACCTGGCCACCGCGCCGCAATTCTACGAGGAGATCATCGGGCGGCTGGGCGGATCGAATCTGGCCGACGAGGTGAACGGCCCGCGGCGGATCGTGATCGAAAAGCCGTTCGGCACCGATCTGGCCAGCGCGCGGCAACTGAACCGCGCCGTGCACCAGGTGTTTCGCGAGCCGCAGGTGTATCGCATCGATCACTACCTGGGCAAGGAGACGGTGCAGAACCTGCTCGTGCTGCGGTTTGCCAACACGATCTTCGAGCCGGTCTGGAACCGCAACTACGTGGACCACGTGCAGATTACCGTGGCCGAGGAAGTGGCGGTGGGGCGGCGGGGCAGCTTTTACGAAGAAACCGGCGTGCTGCGCGACATCTTTCAAAACCACCTGCTGCAACTGCTCTCGATCACGGCGATGGAAGCCCCCGTGCATTACGAGGCCGACGCCGTGCGCGACGAAAAAGTCAAGGTGCTGAGGGCCATCACGCCGCCGTCGCGGGACCGCGTGGCGATCGACACGCTTCGCGGCCAGTACGACGGCTATCGCCAGGAACCGGGCGTGGCGGCCGACAGCCAGACGGCCACGTTCGCGGCCCTGCGGCTGGACGTCGACAACTGGCGGTGGCAGGGCGTGCCGTTTTACCTTCGCAGCGGCAAGGCGATGTCCTGCCGCACGACGCAGATCGTGATCCAGTTTCGCAGCCCGCCGACGATGGTGTTTGGCAACAACGGCTCGGCGCGCATTGCGACGCCAATCAGCTGGTGGTCCAAATCCAGCCGGCCGAAGGCATCCAGTTGCACTTTCAAACCAAGGTGCCCGACCAGGGGATGAAGTTGCGGATGACGGACCTGGAGTTCGACTTCAACCGGGAGTTTTCGGCCGCCATGCCCGAGGCCTACGAGCGGCTGCTGTTGGACGCCTTTCAAGGGGACGCCAGCCTGTTCGCCCGCAGCGACGAAGTGGAGCTGGCCTGGGGCATCGTCGATCCGATTCTGGCGGCCTGGCGCGAGAAGCATCAACCGCCGCTGGAAATCTACGAGCGGGGCATGTGGGGACCGGCCAGCTCCAGCGATTGGATGGCGCGGCAAGGGCGGCAGTGGTTTGACACCTGTCCGGTGTTATCATAGGCAGACACCGTCGCCGGCAAACTTCTGCCGACGCCGGCCAGCTTGTGCCCGCCGATGCGGTTGGCTTCCACTCGTCGCTTGCCTGGAGTTTGCCATGCTTCGCGCCTTTGTCGTGTTCGCCGTCGGATGTGCTGTGACCATCGGTTCGTTTGCCGCCGCGGCGATCGCGGCCGATGAACCGGCCGACGCCGAGCGACCGCCCAATATCGTCATCATCTTCGCCGACGACCTGGGCTACGGCGACCTGGGCTGTTTTGGGAATCCGACGATCGCCACGCCGAACCTGGATCGCATGGCCCGCGAGGGGATGCGGCTCACGCAGTTTTACGTGGCCGAATGCGTCTGCACGCCCAGCCGCGCGGGGCTGCTGACCGGGCGGCTGCCGATTCGCAACGGCATGTGCAGCGACACGCGGCGAGTGCTGTTTGCCGACTCGACCGGCGGGCTGCCGGTGGAAGAAATTACCATCGCCGATTCGCTCAAGACCAAGGACTATGCCACCGGCTGCGTCGGCAAGTGGCACCTGGGGCACCTGCCGCAGTTTCTGCCGATGCGGCAAGGTTTTGATTCCTATTACGGCATTCCGTATAGCAACGACATGCGGCCGAGCTTGTTGCTGCGGGATGCCACCGTGATCGAAGAGCCGGTCGACCAGACGACCCTCACGGCCCGCTACACGGCCGAAGCGGTGAGCTTCATTCGCAAGAACCGGGACCGGCCGTTCTTTCTGTACATGCCCCACACGTTTCCGCACGTGCCGCTCTATGCTTCGGAGAAGTTCAAGGGGAAGAGCCGCCGCGGACTGTTCGGCGACGCCGTCGAAGAGCTCGACTGGAGCGTCGGCCAGGTGCTCCAAACGCTGGCCGAGCTGAAGCTCGACGAGCGGACGCTCGTGTTCTTCACCAGCGACAACGGGCCCTGGCTGATCAAGAAGCAGAACGGTGGTTCGGCCGGCCTGTTGCGCGGCGGCAAGGGGAGCACCTGGGAAGGGGGCATGCGCGAACCGACCATCGCCCGTTGGCCGGGCAAGATTCCCGCCGGCACGACTTCGGCCGAGCTGGGCTCGACGACCGACCTGTTGGCCACGATTCACGGATTGCTCGACATCCCGCTACCGACCGATCGCACCCTCGACTCGTACGATCTGCGGCCCGTGCTGTTTGCGACCGGCGAGAGCCCCCGCAAGTCGCTCCTGTATTATCGCGGCCGGAAGCTGATGGCCGCGAGGCTGGGCCCGTGGAAGGCGCACTTCATGACGCAGGCCGGCTACGGACAGCCCGAGCCCGAGCAGCACGACCCGCCCCTGTTGTTCCACCTGGAGAGCGATCCGTCGGAACAATTCGACCTCGCGAAGAAGCATCCGGAAGTCATCTCCCAGATTCGCCAGCTCGTGGCCGAGCACGAAGCAGGGCTCGAAGTGCCCCCTTCGCAATTGGAGCTGCGGTAGGGCGGCCGGCGGCGCGGGCGTTCGCCGACTACCAGGCGGATTCGGCGAAGTCGGCGTCTCGCAAGTTCACGATGCGAACCGCCAGCCCTTGGGCTGCCACGTCGAAGTAGTCGTCGACAAAGCCCGCTTGCTTCGCTCGGGCTGTAGCGACGTCACTCGACCCGGCCTCAGCGGGCAATGCAGACTTTAATAACACCAGCTCGCCGGCCGCGAGGGCCTGGGCCACGCGTGCGGCGATCGAATCGCTGGTGACGTGCCAGCCGTGCGGCAATGCGCCGTCGTGCTCCTCGCGCAAAAATCGCTCGCAAGCGAAGACTTGCAGCGGGCCGCCGACGTCGCGCTGAATCTGACTCACGTCGTCGACCCGTCGGGCGTCCGGCAACAGCGACGCGGCGAGCTCCGCCGTGAGGCTCATCCCCCGGATGGCCAGCCAATGGGCCCCGGAAGCGGACAACTCGTAGGCGTGATCCCACTCACGTACGACGTCCACCAGCGTACCGCCCCCCACGACCAGCACGTTGGCAGCCGGCGTTTGTGCGGCCAGCCAGTTGGCAGCCGCGCGGGCCACTCGGGCCACTCCAGCAGGCTGCCGCCCAGCTTGATCACGCGCAGCGGGCCGCCGGTCATTTCGGCCCCTCGCGGGCCAGCACGGCCAAAGCGTGCGCCGGCGCACATTGCGACAGCTCGGGCCCCAGCTCCCGGGCCAGCGACACGATGCTGGATTTAATCTTGGCCTTTTCGAGCACGCGGCGAGCCATGAAGTCGCCCTCGACCGGAGACGACGATCGTATGGGGCGGCTGTTGCAGCCGGGCCACGAGCTGGGTGATGATCGCGGCGATCTTTTTGACCTGCGCGTCGGCCAGGGCCGCGGCCATGGCGGCGGCGTCGGCTTCGGTAAAGACTTCGCGGTCGGCGCAGATCGAGCGGGCCAGCCGGTCGCGGGCGGCGGCTTTGGTGGCCGGGCGGCGATCGGCCGTGTCCTTGCGGCTGGGCTCTTCGGGCAGATCGCCCAGCGTCAGGTAGACGTCCCACATCGTGGCGAACACCTCGTAGCGCAAGCGGGCATTTGCGGCCCCGCCAGGGAATGAGCTGAGCCACGGCACAAACGGGCGTCCGCTGCACGCCGGTGTAGATCAGCTCGCCGTTGATCATCCGATTGGTGTCGGTCTTGCCGATCGTCACCGGCTGGCCGTCGACCATGGGGATCAAGTCGCACGTCGTCGTGCCGGCGTCCATCAACAGTCCCACGCCGTCAGTCACGTAGCGGCCGGCAAAGCTGGCCAGCGCGTGCCAGTTCGACGCCGCGGCCAGCATCGGCTGCTTGAGCGCCGCTTGCAGCGACACCAGGCGGCCGTTGGTCAGATAGACCCGGGTGTGCTTGCCGTCGGCCGCGACCGACAGCGCGTTGAGGATGAACTGCACGCCCTCGGTCTTGGTGCTGAAGCAGTCGGCCAGCTCGCCGGTCATCGTGGCCGCCACGTGCGTGACGCGGGTGCCAGGGCGATCAATCCTCGCAGTGAGTCGACCAGATGGCGCGATTTCTCCCACATGGGAAACGGCTGCGACACGGCAAATCCGTCGCCATCGGCCGCCTTGAGATTTGCGCCTCCGATGTCCAGAGCCAGCCACTTCATGAATTAGTCGGGCGCGGTTAAAGGCACGCACGTGCCATCAGACGTGAATTGAATTGCTTCTGATTTCCAGCATAACCGCGCCTCGCCGCCTTGGGCTACCGCAATCATCGCCGCCGCCAGGTTTGCTTGCGAAAAGGCCCGCAATCCAACGTACGAAGTCGTCAGCCGAGGGTTGATTTCCACGACCACGTCGCCGCTGCCGGCCGGATCGGAACCCAGGACCATGTCGATCCCCAGGTAACCCAGCGGCGTGGGCAGCGGCTGGACCGCCCGTAGAGCCAACCGCCGCGCCCGGGCCGCCAGGGGCGATTCCAGCGGCAGCCAGCCCCCCTGGTAAGAAAAATCTCCCTCGCCGGCCAGCCGCTGACCGCACGGCACCAGCGGCACGACGTCGCCCGGCCCACACAAGACGGCCACGCTGGCCGGCACGCCCGGCTGGAAGCGCTCCAAGCGGGCGGCGTGCTGCGGCGCAGTTCGCTCGCGTGGCCGGTGGGGCAGCCACTGGATGTCCAGCGAGCCGGCGCCGTCGCGCGGCTTGAGCACGGCCGGATACGGGAAATCCGCCGGCAACGGGTCGCCGGGCTCGAGCAGCCACGCCGCAGGGCGCCGGCACTCCGCGAGCGGCCAGATACTCGGCCGTGGCGTGCTTGTCGGTCGCCAGCGCCACGAGCTGCGAGGACGGGCCCAGCAACCGGCCTCCGCCCTGCTCGACCAGCCGCACGCGCGCGAGCAACTGTCCGTCGAATTCCGGCGCGACCAGCAGCGTCCAATCGGCACGGGCCGCCAGGCGGCGCAAGCGCGCTGCTCTTCGGCGGCGGTGCGGATCGGTCGTGACGTTGACGCTTCCCTGCACTTCCAGCGCCCCGTGGCGCACATCGCGCAAGACATCGACTTCGGCGCCTGCGATGGCCGCCAGATCGGCCGCGATGGCCGCCAGCATGGCGCGGCCTTCGCGGGCGAGCGACGCGGGAGGGGCCTGGTCCGCGACGTGGTACCATCCGCCGCCGGTGACGAATTCGTAGACAAAGATTCGCACGCGGCACCGCGGCAAATGGCCCTATCGGCTGGCGACCGTGGCCGGCTGGCCTGCGCTTCTTTCCCTTGCGGACCAACAGCTCGGCGATCTGCACGGCGTTGGTGGCGGCGCCCTTGCGAAGGTTGTCGCTCACGCACCAGAAGGCCAGCCCGTGGGGGCTCGACAGATCTTCGCGAATGCGGCCCACGAAGACTTCGTCGCGGCCGTCGCAGGTTTCGGGCATCGGGATAGCTCTTGGCCGACAGATCGTCGACGACGATGATCCCCGGCGTGGCGGCCAACAGCCGCCGGGCTTCGTCGACCGAAAGCTTCTTTTCGGTCTCGACCAGGATGCTCTCGCTGTGGCAGTTTTCGACCGGCACCCGCACGCAGGTGGGACAGACCTGGATCGAATCGTCGCCGAAGATCTTGCGGGTCTCGTAGACCATCTTCATTTCTTCGGACGTGTAGCCCTGCTCTTTCTGCGAGCCGATTTGCGGGATCAGGTTGAAGGCGATGTTGTGGGCGAACGCCGCCGGCTGAAACGGCTCCTTGGCCACGGCCGCGCGGGTGGCGGCGTCCAGCTCGCGGCTGCCGGCCAGCCCCATGCCGCTGGTGGCCTGATAGGTGCTGACGATCACGCGGCGAATGCGGGCCGCGTCGTGCAGCGGCTTCATGGCCACGACCATCTGGGTGGTCGAACAGTTGGGGCTGGCGATGATGCCCCTGGTGGGCGTCGACGCGCGTCGGGATTCACTTCCGGCACGACCAGCGGCACCTTGGGGATCCATCCGCCAGTAACCGCTTTCGTCGACGACGACGCAGCCCCGCTCGACGGCCCAGGGGGCAAAGTCTCGGGCCACTTCGTCGGGCGTGCTGCCGATGGCCAGGTCGACGCCGGCGAACGACTCGGGCGTGAGTTCTTCGACCGTGTGGTCGGCGCCGGCGAATCGCAGCGTCTTGCCCGCCGAGCGGCCGGAGGCCAGGAACTTGATCCGCTTGAACGGAAACTGGCGCTCGGCCAGCAACTGGCAGATGATCGTGCCCACGGCACCGGTTGCGCCGACGACGGCCACTGTCTCAAACACGCGATGGGTCTCCCGCTTCGAAAAAGATGGCCCCCGCTTCCGCTCCGGCGGTTGGGGACCAACAGGCTAGTATACGCCGGGAGGGGGACAATTCAACGCGTGAAGAGGTTCGCCGCCGGCGAGCCGGGCGGCTTATCGCAGACGGGAGCGATAGAGCGAAAGCGCGGCCAGCGTGACGCCACAGGTGATTTCTCCCCGCGCGACCAGAATCTCCAGCTCCGCCAGCGGCAATGCCACGCAGCCGGCCACCAGCGAATCGGTCTCGCGTCGTCGGCGTCGCGGCTGGCAGCGGCGTTTTTCTCTTTGGAAGACGCCGGCAGGCGGCAGCCCTAGGCCAGGATCACGATCGTGCAGGTGGCCAACAGCGCCGGATCGATTTCCACGGCGCCCAACAGCGACATGCCCTCGGCCTCGAGGCCGGTCATCTGCAACAGGTCGGCTTCGGCCGATCCCTTCCAGCCGTCGTCGCCGCTTTCGAACTCGAAGCGCGGGAAACTCGATCGACCAACGCCCCAGCGGGTAGCGGTAGCGCCCGATGACGTGCAGCCGCCCGTCGGGCGCCAGCGGCACCACTACGGCCGTAGTACGACGGCTCGACGGCCGGCACGATGCGCACGGCCAAACGGTCTTCCAGCGTGCGCGGTTGCGGACCAGGTTGCACTCGACTCGCAACAGGCCGTTTTCCCACGCCACGTGCCGCTGCGTGGTCGACAGCGGCGGTTCGACCGGCCGGCCTTGCCAGCCGCTGGAATCTGTTCTCGCCAAGTTCCGGGCATGGAGTACATGGCAATGCGTGTATGTTCAAGGATACAACATGCCGTACCCGCCTGCGTGCAACGTTATCGACACTGCCGCGGCGCGGCGACAATCCCTTGCGCGCGGTTGTGTCAACAAGGTGTCACACCCCTAGTGGGTACTAAATACATCGCAAGATCGGCCGTTGCCCGCCGTCACGGGCGGCCAAAGAAAACGAGACAAAGAGCCGGACGGTTCGACGGCACAAGCCGTCCGCAAAGAATTGCGGCGCGGGGGCGTCGGCCGGCTAGCGGTGCGATCCGGTCGAGCGGAGCGACGCGCGGCTGGGCTTGCGCGGCCGTGGCACCGAAGGCGACAGGCGCCGCGACCGTGCCGTCCCGGCGGTGTCCCAGCTTCGGCATCAGTGCTCGTACCAGCGCCGGCGAAACAAACGCCAGGTTGCCGATCAGCATGGCCAGGCCAAAGGTGATCATGCCCAGGCAAATGGCGATTCCCATGTGCAGCGGAATCGCCAGCAGGATGACAATCGGCCGCGTGAGCCGGGGCCAGACGAGAGCACAGTACGACAGTTCCCAGAAGACCGTCACGTGGGTCATCACGTCGATCAGCCAGGGATGGTTGGCCATCCAGGTCATGTCCATCGACTGGTATTCCAGGTTGCCAAACGCCATCCACAGCGCCGTGCCATCCCACCAGGCCGTGCCGGTGAGCTTGGCCATGCCGGCGAAGAGATAGATGACGCACATGTGGATCTGGATCAGCCGGATGGCGAGGTTCGCCGTCCACGAATGGCGAATGGGCGGCACGGCGCCGGTCTTGCGCCGCTTGAGCCAGCGATCGAGCGGAGAACGCGTCGCCCGACGGTCCCACGGCCAGGTACAACGCCAGCATCACGTTGATCTGGTCGAGGCCAAACAGCGCGCCCGGCAGACGCAATACGTAGGCCAGCGCCACGAAGGCCGACAGCGACGGCCGCTGCCCGGGTGAACAAGCCGACCGTGAGCATGGCAAACACGACCAGGCCTGCCACGTGCGCCGTCCACAGCAGCGCGGGCGAGTCTTCGATCCACCACAGGTAGCTCCAGGAGTAGGTTCCTTCCTGCAGCAGGTGGACGGACTCGGGCGGTAGCCAACTGTGGGGGCCGACGAAGTCGGTCAGTTGGAGCGACCACACCAGGTGCGTGTAGAACATCATCGCCCCGGCGAAGATGCGGATCAGTCCCAGCGTCGCCGGATCGGTGGGCTCGAACCAGAAGCGGTTCCAGCCGGCCGCCAGGTCGCCGGCCCAGTCGCGCACGGCGGCGGTGGTCGAAGCGATCAGCGTTAGTCTCGCTCGTAGGTGACAAGCGGCTGCTCCTCGTACAGAATCTTCTCGGTCAGGCGACGCCCGTTTCGCACTTCTTCGGCGCGGGGCACGTAGTGGCGCCTGCAGGTAGAGCTTCACGCTGCGGGCGTGGTATTGTTCGGCCAGGTGCCGGGCATAGCCGCGGGCGTAGGCTTCGGCCCGCTCTTTCGACGGCCCGCTCTCGAGCGTATTGGCGAATTCGCTGAGCATGAAGTAGCGGTGATACAAGCAGCCGCGGCCATTGATCGGCGTGGTTGGGGAAGACTGCCTTCGACCAGCGTGCCGTCGTCGAGCGTGACTTCGTACCGTATCAGGTGGCTGGGGCCGGGCTCGGGGGCGAAGAAGCGATAGCCGTTGCCCAGCGACAGCGCATCCAGGTACGGCTGAAACACGCTCCCGACGGCCGACCGACAATCGCGAGTTGGGGGGCATCGCCCAGGGGCCGACGAACACCGCCGCCACGTGGAGCGTGACCAGCAGGCTGACCACGGCGCGCACGGCCGGCCGCGGCGCGGGAGTTGTCACGATGTTCGGGGCGAGCGGTGGCCATGGATGAATTATCGGCTGATTGTAGCTGTTGGCGAAAGCCTGACGCCAGTCGGCCGCATCAGCCGTCACGACGGGAATAACGCGACGGAAGGTGGGACGGAGTGACCCGATCCGTGTGCCCCACGGCACGCACGGGCGAGCCGGATTTGGCACGCGTGCCACGCTCTCGCGGGCGCAAAAAAGCCTTCTTGCCGCATGTGCGGCAAGAAGGCCTGGATGGTCATGTGAGACCTTCGACCGTTCCGATCGACTTTGCGTTTACCGGGTGCTGGCGTCGGCCACTTGCGGCACGTCAAAGTCGATCGACAGCTCGCGCGTTTGGCCGGCCTTCAGGGCGACCGTCTTTTCGCGAACTTCCTCGTGGCCGTCGTGATCGACAACCGCGCGGATCGTGTAGGTTTCCCACTCGGATCCGTACGGCAGCTTGCTCGTCGAGAACTCGCGGACCGGACCGGTCGACTTCGTTTCCTTGCCGGCCAGGAAAAGCTTGGCGTCGGCGGGCAAACGAATGATCAGCGTCGTGCGAGTATCGCCCGTGTTGGCGGTCTCGACTTGCTGCTGATCGTCCAGGAAGTTGACCGCGCCGCTCTGACCGGCGGTCAGACGGACCGTCTTCTCTTCGGTCACCGGCTTGCCGTCGCGGACGAACTCGGCACGCACCTTGTAGCTGTAGCTGGCGCCCGACTGCAGATTGTGCGAAATGAATTCGCGATCTTCGCCGGTGCTGGTGGTGGGCCGGTCGTTGACGAACACCTTGGCGTCGGCCGGCACCTTGACGTTCAGCAGGCGCTGGTGCGCAGCGGGCCGTACGTCGGATGGTAGGCGGCGTCACCGTCCGAAGGCGACGGAGGCGTCGGCGGGGTTTCGGTCGACGGAGGAGTCGCCGGCGACGGCAGCATGGTGGCCACCGTAGAGCCACCGCTGGAACCGCCGCTCGAGCCACCACTCGAACCGTAGTAATAGCCACCGCTGGAGCCGCAGCTCACCGTAGTAGTAACCGCCGCTGGAACCCCAGCTACCGCCGCTGGAACCCCAGCTACCACCGCTGGAACCCCAACTTCCACCGCTGGATCCCCACGAACCGCCGCTGCTACCCCAGCCACGGTGATGGCGCCATCCGGCATCGCGGCATTGGGCGAGCAGGCCCACGGCCGCGATGACCGCCAGCGTCTTCAATCCTGTGCGCAACATAATGTTCTGGCTCCCCTCAATTACTGGGTCTTACCGGCTTGCCCTACCCTCCAAGCGAGGGCTAACACGGTTCAAGCCTTCAAAAACATACCAAGCGTAGCATGGAATACAAGAAAGCTAGGCAGATTTTTTCGGTTACATTCCATAAGATAAGTGGCGAAAATGGGTTGAATGACGAACGCTATGCGAGCACCGTGCGCGGGCACTTTGCAAGCGGTCGACGGCGCGCGGATCTACGCGTCTTGACGATTCTGCCTGCGCGAGGTTTTCGGCCTCGGACGCGGTGACCAGCCGGCCCCTATAATCCGCCGGCAAGGAGGAACCCTGTCTCGATGCGGCTGGGAGCTTGGACGCGACGATTGCCCTGGGAGATTGTGCTCGTGGCGGCCGCGCTGGTGGCGCTGGGACTGGTCGGCATTGCGCGCAGCGAGTCGCTCTCCGGCGGCAGCGGGCGAAATTTCTATCGCCAGTTGTTTTGGGCGCTGCTGTGCGCCGTGGCGATGCTCGTCGGCGAGCGTGCCGAATTATCGCGTGCTCGTGCGGTGGAGCTATCCGGCGTTCTTCGTGTCGCTGGCCTTGCTGGTGGCCGTGTTCTGGTTTCCGCCGGTCAACGGCGCGCACCGCTGGATTCGGTTTGGTCCGGTGGGCGTGCAGCCGTCGGAATTCGCCAAGGTGGCCGTCGTGCTGGGACTGGCGCGGTACCTGATGTATCGCGACAGTTACCGGCGGCTGTGGGGACTGCTCGTGCCGCTGGCGCTGGTGATGGTGCCGCTGGTGCTGGTGCTCCGGGAACCCGACCTGGGCACGGCGCTCGTGTTCCTGCCCGTGTTGTTCGTGATGCTGTACGCCGCCGGAGCCCGTCTGCGGCACCTGAGCCTTGCTGACGGCGATCGCGCTGGCCTGCACGCCCGCCTTGTGGTCGCAGATGAGCCGCGAGCAAAAGTCGCGGATCACGGCGCTCGCCGAGCAAAGCCACGCCGGCGAGCGGCCGACCGACGACGGCTATCACCTGCACCAGGCCAAACAACTCTTGGCCCTGGGCGGCTGGACGGGCAGCTTCACCGGCGGCCGGGTGACCAGCCGACGATAGCGTCTACTTCGTGCCCGAGCCGCATACCGATTCGATCGCCGTGGTGCTGGGCGAACGATTCGGGCTCGCTGGGCTGGTGCGTGTTGATGGGGCTGTTTCTGCTGTTGGCCTGGCGGACGCTGGCGATCGGCCACGCAGACGCGCGAACCGTTCGGCCGGCTGGTGGCCATCGGCATTGCAGCGCTCGTGGCCACGCAAGTGGTCATCAACACGGCCATGCTCGTGGGCCTGCTGCCGATCACCGGGTTGGCCCTGCCGCTGGTGAGCTACGGCGGATCGAGCCTGCTGGCCAACGCCTGGCGCTGGGACTGGTGCTCAACATCGGCCTGCGGCCGGGCTATGAAGTGACGAACGAGCCGTTTCGCTTCGCCGAATAAGGCCGCGGCCGATAGCGTCAGTCGGCCTTTTGAATCCGCACGGCATCGACCGACAATTCGCCGACGCCGCCGTTCAGACCGACGCGCACCACGGCTTCGCGGGCCCGACAGCGGCACGCGCACCTTCTCGTCGACCAGCCGCCAGGGAAACGTCCCGGTCCAGGGACGCAAATAGCGGTAGCCGGTTTCGGAGCGGTTTTCGTCGTAGAAGATGATGCCCACGGTGGCCTGTTGGTAGTCGGAGGGCCCGGCTGGATGTTGGTCCCTTTGACCCACACCGAGACTTCCAGCTCGTGAACCTCGCGGCCGTCGACGGCCATGCCCTGCAAGCGCCTGGGCACTGTGGCCGGGCACGGTGTTTGAGAACGTGACAAAGTGCGACCCTCGGGGGCGTCGGTCGACTTCTTCGAACTTCATCAGCCGCTGGTAGTGCCAACCGGACGCTCGCAGCTTTGAGTCGTCGTGATTGTCCGCGGTTGCGGGGACGCTGGCGAGGTCTGGTCCGGCATGCCTTGTCGGCTCGGCGCCGACGCGTGGTGAACTCCTCGAAGCCGCCGTTATGGATCGACGGATGCGCCGGGTCGGGCTTGATCAGTCGCCCATCTTCGGCCGCGCCGGTCATCGGCACGAACAGCGTCGGCAGCAGCGCCAGCTTGTCGAGCTGGCCGTCTTTCTTTTCGAACAGGTAGAGCATCTGCTGATAGCGCTGGCCCACGGGCACGATCATCCGCCCGCCTTCGCGCAATTGTTGGACCAGCGTCCGGCGGCACTTTTTCGGGCGAGCAGGTGACGATGATCTTGTCGAACGGCGCGTGCTCGGGCCAGCCCTGGTAGCCGTCGCCGATCTTGGTGTGCACGTTCTCGTAGTCGAGCCGTTTGAGCGTGCGGGCCGCCCGCTGGCCCAGCGGCTTGACGATTTCGATCGTGTAGACGTCCTTCACCAGCGGGCTGAGCACGGCGGCCTGGTAGCCGCTGCCGGTGCCGACCTCCAGCACCGTGTCGGTCGGTTTCGGCTCGAGCTGTTCGGTCATGTAGGCCACGACGAACGGTGGTGAGATGGTTTGCCCGTGGCCGATGGCGATCGCCATGTCGTAGTAGGCGTCGGCCCGCGGCATTGATCAGGCACGAACTCGTGCCGCGGCGTGTCGCGCATCGACTGGATCACGCGGGGATCGGTAACGCCGGCGGCGACGATGTCCTCGTCGACCATGCGGTTGCGCAATTGCTCGAAGTCGCTGCCGGCCGCCAGGCGGCCGGCACGAGCAGGCGAACAGGATCGATCACCGCAGAGTCTGGCCATAGCGGGCAGAGGCTGCGGTTGGCGGATACAGTCACGTTGCTCTTCATCACGTTTCTCCGTTCGCCGCGGCCGAGGTCTCGGTGCCGGCCGGTTCGCCGGCGGGACTCGGTCCCGGGGTGCAATTGCAAGGTCCGCTGGCCCAGATCGATCATCAGCCGGTAGGGCCACAACAGGTCGTGTCCCAGCATGACGTCAACCAGGTTCAGTCGGTCGAGTTCGTTGGGAATCGTGTCGAGCACCGGCCAGTCGACCAGCGATTGCGACCCGATCTTCAGCATCCAAGAGCCAGGTTGCGTTTCTTGTAGCGGAACACCATCGCCGAGCTCGGGCCGGCCAATTGCGGCAGGTGGCGCCGTCCCCACCGGTACGAAACGAACGTCCCGGCACGATCGCCCGTGTCGACAAGCACCCGGGCCAGCGCCGCGTCGGTGGTTTGTCCGCGGGCCAGGCACACCTGCGAGAACGTCCACACGGGAATCTCCCACAGCGGCGGTTGTACGTGCCCGCGCACCGGGCGCGCCGGCCGGGACGGCCGTAACGCGGCGGGCCGGATAATCGATGGTGAACCGCACGTGGTGCATCAGGTCGGTGCCCAGCGACATCTGTCCGCCAGCGGCCACCAGCGGCGGCGAGTCGCCGACCAACACCGGCACGTTGTGCAGCGTGAGGCTGCCCAGTTCGAGCGTTTCGATCACCGCGGGCTGCGCCTGCAGTCCCACGAAACCGGTCAGGTGCGTGCCGGCCGAACCCAAGCGAACGCCGGCCGCACGGGCCGCGTCGAGCGTCATCAGCGTGTGCTGCCCGCCGGTGTCGAGAAACGCCAGCGGCTGATCGACGCCGTTGGTGCGCACTTGGATGGCCGCCAATTCGAACGGGAGCGAGCTGGGCGGGGCGTCGGCCAGCGGCAGTTCCGCCGGCTCGGCGCCGGGCCGAAGCGATCCGATACGGCGACCGGGTGCCGAGCGCGTCACGCCAGAAGCGGCGCCATCTCGCCGGCCGGCTCGTCCGCGGGCAAAGCGGCCAGCACGTTGCCCACGGCCAGGTCATCGAGCGAGCGTCCCTGGCGGAAGCGGGCGGTTGTCCAGAGCTTGAGTGCCTGTGCGGCCATGCCCGTCGTCGGCGTCGTCGGCCAGCGCGGCGGCCTGCGCGGCCGCGAGCTCGGCGTCGGCGTTGCGGCCGACGGCCAACAGGGCTTCGCATTTTTCCAATTGCACGGCCACGTCGCCCGGGCGCTCGATCGGCGACTGCGCAAGGCTTCGTCAACGAACTCGTCGAACTGGCCGCCGAGTCGCAACGCCTCCAAGCGGCCGGCGGCATCGAGCGGTCTCGCTGGGCGAGGGTGCGTCGCTGGCGGCCACTGGCTCGACGACGGCCCGCACGGTCGCGGACCCTCGGTCGCACCGCCGGCGCGGCTGCAGCCGGCTGCGCAGAGCACGCCAGGGCCACCGCTAAGGCTAGTCGGTGTCCGCCCGTCCTGTTCATGCGAGGTTCTCGTATCTTCGGCCGCGGCGAGCTTGCCACTTTGAACCATGAACTGTGGCCACGCCGGCGTAGCTTCTAGCGTTGTGATTCGTCGGCCGGTAGCGTCCGACGATGGGTCGCGCGGCCACTCCTGTTTGATTTTCGTCCATTCGCCCGACATCGGCAACGCGCGGTCGGATTTCCTCGGAAAAAATCAGCCAGGTACTTTGGAGGACTTGCGACGCTGCCGCCCGTCTGGAACACTGCTTGTGGGGTATCTGACTGCAATCCAACACGTCGAGGATCATCGCGTCCCATGAAAACGAATCCCGTGAAACGTGCCTTACGAGCCGGCCAGCCGACGTTCGGCACCTGGCTGTCGCTGGGCGATCTGTTTGCCACCCGCATCCTGGCCCGGATGAACTTCGCCTGGCTGACGCTCGATATCGAACACAGCGCGATCGACTGGTCGCAGGCGGCCATGATCTTCGCGGCCATCGCCGATGCCGGCGGAGTGCCGCTGGCGCGGGTGCCCAAGGGAAATCACGACTACATCAAGCGCGTGCTCGACGCCGGCACTGGGGCATCGTGGTGCCGATGGTCGACACGGTCGAGCAGGCGCAGAATCGCGATTCGCGCGGCCAAGTACCCGCCCGTCGGCAATCGCAGCCTGGGGGGCGGCATGCACTCGCTCAACTTCGCGGCCACCGGCGCGCGAGTATTTCAAACAGGCCAACGACGAGATCCTGGTCGTGCTGCAAACCGAAAGCCCCACCGGCGTCGCCAATGCCGAGGAAATCTACAGCCTGCCGG
The DNA here is from genome assembly GCA_963711515.1 of uncultured Planctomycetota bacterium. GTDB lineage: Bacteria > Planctomycetota > Planctomycetia > Pirellulales > PALSA-1355 > CAVQEL01. The sequence goes on from CAVQEL010000039.1 coordinate 109,923, forward strand.
GCGTGGACGCGATCTTCGTCGGCCCGGTCGATCTGCGAGCCCAGATGCGCAAGCCCGACGGCACCGAAGCCACGCGACGAGGAGTTCGAGGCGATGATCCAGCGCGTGATCGCCGCCGGCAAGAAGGTCGGCACGCCCACGGGCATGCACGTGATGGATCCGAAGACGGCCCTGCGACGGGCCGAAGAGGGGATGCAGTTTATCGCCATCGGCAGCGAGCTGCGGATGATGACCCAGACGGCCACCGAAACGCTCAAGGCCATCGGACAGGACGGCGACCGCAAGGAAATGGTCAAGTACTAAAAACCTGGGACAAACCGGTGGGGACTGTCCCGATTTTTCGGTGCCTTGGGAGAAAAATGGGGCTGTCCCCCTCGCCGATCCGCGAACACCCGTGACGGAAAATAAGAATGTCCCTCTTTTTCGCGTGATGAGATTCTCGGCCGGCTGCGGGCCAAAGTTGCCGCCGGACAGCCGATTGTCGGCGGCGGCGCCGGCACGGGGCTCAGCGCCAAGATGTCCGAGGCCGGCGGCATCGATCTGCTCGTGATTTACAACTCCGGCCGCTTTCGCATGGCCGGCCGCGGATCGCTCTCGGGCATGATGCCGTATGGCGACGCCAATGCCATCGTGATGGACATGGCCCGGGAGGTGATTCCGGTGGTCGAGCGGACGCCGGTGCTGGCCGGCGTGTGCGGCACCGATCCGTTTCGGGTGATGAAGCTGTTCTTGCGCGACGTGGCGGCGGCGGGCTTTTCGGGCGTGCAGAACTTTCCGACCGTGGGGCTGATCGACGGGGAGTTTCGCCGGGCACTGGAGGAGACTGGCATGGGCTTCGGCCTGGAAGTCGACATGATCCGGCAGGCCCGGGAAATGAACCTGCTGACCACGCCCTACGCCTTCAATATCGACGAGGCCGAGGCCCTGACGCGGGCCGGGGCCGACATCTTGATTCCTCACATGGGGTTGACGACCAAGGGGACGATCGGCGCGACGACGGCCCGCTCGCTCGAGGAGTCGGCCCGCTTGATTCAGGACATGCACGACGCGGCGCGGCGGATCAACAAGGACATTCTCGTGCTGTGCCACGGCGGACCAATCGCCGAGCCGGCCGACGCCCAGTACATCCTCGATCACACCGAAGGGATCGTCGGCTTCTACGGCGCCAGCTCGATGGAGCGATTGCCGGTCGAACCGGCCATCGAGAACCGCGTCCGCGAATTCACCGAGCTGAAGCTGTAGCCGGCGCCTGGATCGCGTTGTTCGTCCGCGGAACGTTCCAGCCGCGCCTCGATCCAGGCGGGCGAGACGAACCGCCGCAAGAGCGTGCGCAGGCTGTCTTCGACGGCGGGCGGGAGAGTCGGAATGAGGGGTTAGGGGTTAGGGGTTGGGGGTTAGAATGTGAGCTTCGAGCGGCGGGTGGTTCCGTTTGGGTCGCGCGGCTGGAAGCCGGACCAGGAGAGGACGACGGGCCAGTCGTACATGGCGGCCGAGGCGTTGACACGCTCCGCGATGCGCAGGGCCCAGACGACGCCAAACGCATCGCGAAAGTCGAGCCACACGCGATCCCATGCCACGCGTGCCGTGCGCGAGCGGGGCCAAGCCGGGCGGCCATCAGCGACCAGGACACGACCATGGCGAGCATCCCCAACAGCGCGGCCTGGCGGCCGGCCAGCCGGCGGCGTGGCGGAGAAGTACGGCAATAGCAGCGCAATTTGTCCGGCGCAGTAGAGCAGGCTCGCCAGCCAGCAACGCGTGCCGAGGTGGTTGGTCGCGCCGACAGAAATCAGGATGACCAGAGAACCAGAACCGCGCGGGATGAATCTCGGCCACGCCGCCGAACAACAGCCATTCGCAGGCGGGCAGGCTGAGAATGGCCCAGAGCGTGGCGACAATGAATTGCCAGCCGCGATCTTGCGGGCGTTTGGCTCCCAACAGCGCCATGATCGGCGAGAACGTGCTCATGGCCGCGATGTAGCGGGCCGGGGCGGCCCAGCTCGGATCGGGCTTGCCGCCAGCAGGCAATCGCCAGCTCGACGGTCGCCAGCGCCGCCAGCGCCACCAGCGACCAGCGCCAGGGAGCCACGAGCGTGGTGTCGCGCACCGCCCGTCGGCGCCAAAGCAATGCCACGAGCCCCCAGGAGACCAGCGCCGCCGTGATGCAGCACGCCGCTGGGTGCCGCTGGTGATCTCGACCGGCGCCGTCACGAGCGTCTCCATCGCTACAGGCGATTCGATCGCCGCGACCGGACTGGCACCGCGGCGAAAAAAATCAACGTTTCTCGAAGGCTTCCATTCTACGTGCTAAGCCTTTGGCCGGCGACAGGATAGCATCGTCGGACGCTGGAGCGCGACAGGGCCGATGTTGAAAAAATGCCACGTGCGGATTTGCCAACGGTTTGATCGTGGGGAATGTTTTCTGATGGTGGCATAAAAGCAACGAGGCTTTTTTCATGGAGAGCTCACGATGAGCAGGCTAATGATGGCGATTGCCGTTTGCGGAGCAGTGTTGTGTCTGGCCGGCGCGTGCCTGGCGGCGGACGACACGGTCAAGACCAGCGGCAGCCAACGCCTTGGACGGAGCCGCGCCCAACTCTTATTTTGGACCCGGCCCCTCGGGCATGCGGTTTGGCGACATCGGCCACATGGCGTCCGTCGAGGGCGTGCCGATGGGCTACATGGGCGGGGGTTGCCCGAATTGCGGCTTTGGAGTTCCAGGAACCCCTTGCGATCCTTCCTGGAGCGGCCCCTGCATGGACTGGAAGGTGATCGGCTGGTACAGCCATTTTGGCGGTCACCACGGCAACGGGTGCGGAGCGTGCGGCCAATGCGGCCGCTGTGGTCGGTGTTGCTCGCCGTGCCGCTATTAGATAACCAGGATTTCAAATCACGTGCGATCACGTCGGCAGCGCGGCTGTTCCGTGGCAACTCGGGAGAAGTGATGGAGCAAACCGCGGTCGGACGTCGCCAAGGGCGGGCCAGTTTTTGGTCCGCCCTTTGTCGTTGCGGCTGCATAGTTAGACCGCGGCGGCAGAGTTTCGGCAGGCGGCAATCGTGCGAAAACCGATTCAAGAGGTCTACCCGCGGCGGCCGATAGAACCGCAAGAAGCCCGTCGGGAGGGCGGGGCCAGCGCGTAGGCCCCGCTTCAGGATAAAGGTCATGGCAAGACGACGGATCGACTTGCCATGACCTTTTTTTGCGCAGGCGCCATCGAGGCCCTGCGTTTTTGGCCCTTTCTGCAAGCCGACGGAAAGGGGCGGACCGCCGTTCGTCAGATTGACTTGCTGCGGAATTGGCTCCAGCCGGAATTGGCGAATCTCCCCGGATTTTTCTTTTGCCAGCAAAGCCACCTCGATATGATGGCAACTCCCCACTTGCAAGTGGGGATCACGTAGCGATTCCAGATTGCCATTTCTTTGAGGAGACGTGTCATGAAACGTGCGTGGATTCTGCGACCGGCGGGTGTGGCGGCATTGGCTCTGTCGGTCATTGACGGCCGGTTACGCGACGTCGGATGCGGCCCCGAAAACCGCCCAGGACACCAAGGCTCGTGCACCGCGGCTGCCCAATTACGTGGCCCGGGTGGTGAACGACGAACAGCGGACCCAGATCACCGCGATTCAGGTCGGAATATGCCTCGAAGATCCAGAAGCTGCGCGACGAGTTGCAGTCGATGATCGAAGAGCGCGACGCGGCGATCGACAAGGTGTTGACGGCCGCGCAGCGCAAGGAGGTCCAGAAGCTGCGCGACGAGGCAGCCGCCAAGCGCCGCGACAACGGCGATGGCTCCACGGCTCGGTAACGCCAAAACGAAGACCAAGAAGAAGAAGGCCAACAGTAGCGGGGCCGAGTGACGATCCGACCGCGGGCGGGTTGGTTCCGCGGGGCTCGGCCCGAGCGTCGCCCGGCAGTATAATGGCCCCTAACGCTTGGCGCGGTGGCTGCCGCGCTGATTTCCGAGCTGGCCAGGAGAGTGCCGAGTTGTTCATTGGTCCGGTGTTTGTGCGCGAAGCGGTCACGGCGCCGCGGCGGCCGCGGTGGTACGCGTCGCGCGCGGCGTACGTCTCGGCGCTGCTGCTGTTGATGTGTACGGCCTGGCTGCTGTTGGCCGGCACGCAGGTCGTGCGCAATCTGAGCGACATGGCGCGGTTCGGCGCCATGCTGTTTCAGATTCTGGCTCCGTTGCAGTTGGCGTTGGGGATCTTCTTCTCGGCCCTGTTGGCCGCCAGCGGCGTGACGCAGGAAAAGGATCGTCGCACGCTCGTGTTGCTATTGCTGACGAACCTGACCAACAGCGAGCTGGTGTTGGGCAAGCTGCTGGCCAGCATGCTTGAGCGTGTTGGTGTTGTTGGCGGCGGCGTTGCCGCTGTTCATGCTTGTCGGCGTTGTTCGGCGGGGTGTCGTTCGAGCAGATCGGCCGCGTGTTTGCCGTGACGCTGGCCGCGGCGCTGGTGGCCGGCAGCATCGGCTCGATCCTGGCGCTGTGGCGCGAAAAGACGTTTCAAACGCTGGCGCTGACGGTGCTGGTGCTGGTCTTCTGGCTGGCTGCCGGAGAGGCGTTGGCCCGCGGTGCGCTGGGGGCCGAGTGGTTTGGCATTTCGACCGAAGTCTGGGCGGCGGCGCTGAGCCCCTGGCAGTCGATGCTGTTGGCGACCCGGCCGCTGGTGGCGGCCCAGAAGACGCTGCCCTACGTGGGCGACGCCATCAATGCCTTTCTGCTGTTCGCCGGCGGGCGTGACCGTGTTGATCAACTTCGTGGCCGTGGCGATGGTTCGCGTGTGGAATCCTTCGCGCGAAGTGCGGCCCGCGCACGGCCGAGGCCGAAGAGCCGGAAAGCATCTGGGGCATGACCGAAGAATCGGCCGCCGCGGCCCGGCGGGCCGTCGCTCGCAACGTGCACTCGGCCGGCGGCAAGACGCGACAAGTCTGGGACAACCCGATCCTGTGGCGCGAGATCGCCACCTGGGCCTACGGTCGCAAGGTGCTGGCGATTCGCGTCGGCTATCTGCTGCTGGTGGCCTTGGCGGCCGGCGGTCTTTACCTGTCGCTGCACGGCGAAGAGGGATTGAGCGTGGCCACCGCGGCGCTGTTGCTGGTGCCGCTGTTCGTGTTGAGCCTGGTGTTGATCAACGCCCAGGCCGTGACGGCCGTGACCACCGAGCGCGACATTCGGGCGCTCGATCTGTTGCTGGTCACCGATCTGTCGGCCAAGGAATTCGTGTTCGGCAAGCTGGGGGGCGTCGTCTACAACACCAAGGAAATGATCCTGCTGCCGGCGGTCCTGTGCGTCTATTTGTGGTTCGAGGGAACGGTGACCGGCGAGAATCTGTTCTACCTGCTCGGCGGGCTGGCCGTGATGGACGCTTTCGCCGCCATGCTGGGAATCCACTCCGGCATGAACTACGGCAATTCGCGCAGCGCCATCGGGGTGAGCCTGGGCACGGTGTTTTTTCTGTTCGTCGGCGTGGCCACGTGCATGCGGATGATGATCGCCTTCAGCGGCTCGTTCCACGTGCAGATTCAGCCGTTTCTGGCGTTCATGCTCGGCGGCGGCGTCGGGCTGTACGCGGCCCTGGGCGCCGCAATCCTTCGGTGGCCATCGGCGTAGCGTCGGTGCTGGCGCCGATCGCCACGTTCTGGGCGATCACCAGCTTTCTGTTGCAGTACACGCTGGGCGTGTTCCTGGTGACCGTCTTCACGTACGGCTTCGCCACGGCCGCCATGCTGGTGCCGGCCATCTCGGAGTTCGACGTGGCCAAGGCCCGCACCGCCGGCGGAGAAGACGAGTAAAGGGCCGTCGCCGAGCCGGCGGGGCTACCGGACTACTTCCGGTAGCCCAGCGACTTCACCACGCTGAGCATCTCTTCGTAGGTGATGTAGCGGCGGCGGTGCGACAGCTTGTACTGGTCGATGGCCAGGGCCAACTCGCGGGCTTCGAGCGACAGCTCTTCGTGGCTGTTGGTGAACTGCCGCCGCTCGCGGTCCGGGCGTCCGACGCCGGGATCGTAACTGCGACGGTCGACGAACGGAGCTTCGGGCTGACTTAGCGTCGTCATGCAAGACTCCTTGTGTGGGGGGGCTCGGACGGCCGTCAGAGCAGGCTTTGGAAGGCCGCCCGATGGTAGGTGTCCGCGCAGCAGCGCAGCTCGCCGCCCCGCCCGCGGACAAAGCAAATGTAGGTCGCGAACGGGGACCGGGCAAATGATCGAAAAGGAGCGCGCCCTTGCGGCCGCGAAGGCACGCCGCGGGATGGGTCCGGTTGTGACGCGTGTGACGCCTGCGCCGCCTGCCGCGACGCCCGACCGGGCCGTTGAAATATTCAACGGTCTGCGCGATCGCATGGATGCGATCTCAAAATGACGACGTGAGTCGCTATTTTGCGCGTTCGTGCGGAGCTTTGCTACGCACCTGGCGAGGTTGAAATAAGCCACGATGGCTTATTTCAACGGCTGCTGAGCGCACGATGGGCTTGCCGGCCGTCGCGATTCGCGCCGAAAGGGCGCGGCTGGCAGCGTGGTGCGGATCGAGCGCCAGGGCCTGCTCCAGCACGTATTGGGCGTGCGGAGCGCGCGACCGGCCAGCAGCTCGGCCTGGGCCAGATGGCACAACAGATCGGCCGTGGGCCGCTCACGCTGCGTGGCCTGCGAGAGGACGCGCGCCGCGTCGTCGTAGCGGGCCAGTGCCGACAGGGCCAATCCTTCCAGGTGCAGGACTTCCTGCGGCTCGTCTCCCGGCGGATAGCGATCGGACAGCGACTGCAAGGCGACCAACGCTCGTTCCGGTTCGTTCAACTGCCGGTAGGCCTCGGCAATCAAGATGGCCGCGTCGTAATTATCCGGCGCGTAGCCGAGCGAGCGTTGAAAGTCGGCCAGCGCGTTGCGCGGGCGACCGGTGGCCGTGGCGATGCGTCCGCGCAGGGCCCAGGCCGGGGCGAACTTGGGGTCGAGCTTCAGGGCTTCATCGACCATTTCGCCGGCCCGCGCGATCTGGCCGGTTTCCAGATACATCTCGCCGGTGCGCACGGTCAGCCCCGGATCGCAGCCGGGGAGTTGCCGGGCGGCTTCCAACTGCGCCAGGGCTTCGGCCTTGGCGCCGCGGTGGGACAGCGCTTCGGCATAGTTGCGGTGCGCGTCGGCGTTGGAATCGCTGGTGGCCACGGCCCGTTCCAGCAGCGACTCGGCGCGGTTCCAGTCGCCCCGCTCCATGGCGTTCACCCCTTGCTGCGTCAGTTGACGTCCTTCGACGACCGATTGGGCGACCGGCCCCTGGCTGCCCAGCGAGCGGCAGCCCGACGGCGCAGCGGCACACCAGGCCAAGGCGAGGGCCAGCGTCGCGTTGCGAACCGACTCAGACATGACATCCGTCGCGCAGGGAATTGTCGGGGGGTTAACGGTACATTTTCCCCCGAACGATGTCAGACGTTTTTGCGCAGAAGCGAGACGGTAGCAAAACGGGGACCGTGCCACAAGGCGACGGGTGCCGGAGTCGCAGCACCGCGCGTGGTCGCTGTGCTGCTGGCTGGCTCGGCCGAGCGTGCTTCCGTACAATTCCGCTAGCTTGCCGATCGAGACCAAGGGACACCTGTCGATGCCTGCCGTGTATGACAACCTGGGGGTTCGATTTCTGTACCCCGACAACTGGACGCTCGACGATCAGGAAGCGATCGCCGGCAATCGGTCGGTGTCGGTCTATAGTCCGGGCGGATCGTTCTGGTCGATCACGCTGCATCCGGCCAGCTCGGACCCGCGCGAGCTGGCGGCGACCGCGGTGGCGACGCTCAAAGGCGAGTACGAAGGGACCGAAGCCGAGCCGGTGTCAGAGCAGTTTGGCGAGCGGACGCTGGCGGGTTACGATCTCGCCTTCTTTTACCTGGATCTTACCAACACTGCCCTGATTCGCGCGTTTCGCATGGGGGACGCCAGTTGCCTGATTTTGTGTCAGGCCGAGGACCGGGAGTTCGAGCAGCTCGAGCCCGTGTTTCGCGCGATCACGACCAGTTTGCTGTCGACCGACGAGCCTCATCGCTAGCAAAAGCTACTGCCGGGGCATTGCAATTCTTACAAGCCCGGCTTCGGCGGCGGGGCGTGGATTCTTTAATTTTTTCGGCCGACAGGTGCGCGAATTCGCGAGTGTTCTTGGCTTTCTAGTCGAGCTGGACGTCGGCCGAGGGCAGTTCGGCACGGGGCGTGCACTTCGTCGGTGCCAGTCATGTTCGACCCAGTTTGGCCCTGGGGGCTGTCGTCCGCCCTAAAACGCACCCCGGGGGCCAAAAGCATGTTCCACCCGACATGACGCCGTGAATCTTAGACTGCAGTTCGCCAGGGTATGGCGACGAACCTTTCCCACCACGGGACGCAACAGTTTTTCACGGTTGGAGGGCCCGGCTGGCAGGATGGGTGCCAGCCGAGCCCTTTTTTTGCGCGCCCGCCGCGATTCGCCCGCGGCGACGCTGCGGCGGTGGCGCTGTCGGCCCTGGGCCGTTAACCTCGCTCCAGGCCGCATCTTTGGTACACACCGCGGGCGGGAATGAGCCCTCCGGGCGATTGAGCGTGGCCTATCTTTGCTTGAACGCCGCGGGCCAGCGTGGCTCATGCGGCACGATGACAGGCCCCGGATTGCCCCAGCGGAGGGCGAAACCCCCGGGCACTTGAGCCTGCGGCGGCTCGGGGGATATACTTCCGCGAGCATGGGCGGCACGGGGCTGGATTCGTACGACGCGATTCGTTTAGGAGCAAACGAGCAATGGCAACGGCTCAACACTCTTGCTTGGAGCAGATCGGAGATACCGCCGGGTTGGTTTGGCACTATTTGCGCGAGAATGGCCCGCGGTCCCTCACACAGCTAGCCAAGGATATTGACGCCCCCCGCGACGTGATTATGCAGGCCATCGGCTGGCTGGCCCGCGAAGACAAAGTGGGGATCGAAGAAGAAGCCCGCAAGAAGGTCGTCGTTCTGCGGTCGTAGGCACGCGGCCGCGACGCGAGCGACGAGCATTGTCGGGAAGCGAGGTTGCTGTCACTGCGCCGTCGACTCGTACAGCGGCAGGTGGCGATAGTAGACCTCCAGCGATAGCAGGTTCAGCGTCGTGACGTAGATCCTGCCGGCTTGCGGTCCCCACCGATCGGGCACGGGATGGCGCGGATCCCAACTGCCGGCCAAGGGGCCCGTTGGCAGCTGCGTGTCGACCAGCAGCGGATGCAGCCGCCCGTTCCACGCGCGCGCAGTACTTGCCGCGCATGTGAAACATGACCTGCGTGGCGTAGTACCAGTAATACGTGTCGCGGGCCGGCTGGCGCGTGGTCCCTTCCTCGGGCAAGCGGCCCAAGAGATACTCGGCCCCTTCGACCATGTGCACGTCGTCGCGGTTCAGCCCGGTGTACAACCGCATCAAAAGGCCGACGGCCGTCATCGAAGGGCTGGCCAGCCGGCCGTGTCGCTGCTGGGGCGTGTCGGCCGCGCCGGGATTGTACGACGTATTGCGAGCCGGACACCTGGGCCCGATCGAGCCATCGACTGACGCGCTCATAGGTGGCCGCCGGCACGCGCAGACCGGCCAGCTCCCCGCTCTTCAGCGCCATCAGTTGCCAGCCGGCGACCGACGTGTCCGCCCCGTCGCGCGGCACGTAGCGCCAGGCGCCGAGCTGCGGATCCTGGGAAGCGACAATGAAGTCGACGGCCTTCTGGGCCGGCCCGGCCAGGTTGCGGTCGCCGGTCATGCCGTAAGCCTCGCACAGCGCGATCGTGGCCATCCCGTGGCTGTAGAGCCATGCGCTGCGATTCGATTCGGCGTCCTCGGGCTGATAAAGATCGCCGCCGGCGCGCTGGTGCTGCGACCAGGTAGTTCAAGGCCGCTGCACGACCTCGGCGTAGCCGCCGCCATAGTGATCGTAGCCGGCCCCGAGAAAGGCCAATAGCGACAGGCCCGTGGCGGCCGTCTCGGCGCGAAACATGGGGGGCGGATCGGGCACCTCGCTGTCGGCCGCGAAGCGCAGGCTCCAACTGCCGTCGGCGCGCTGCTGGGCGGCCAAGAACGCCAGGCCCAGCTCGATGGCGGCCTCGGTCTGCGCGGCGATTTCACCGCTGGGGCCCGCGGGGTCGTTGCGCAAGTCGCCGCGATGGGCGAACGCTTCGGCCGGCTCGCGCGAGCGGCCGTCGATCGCCAGCGGCCCGCCGGAGGTGCGCGCCAGGAGTCGCGCCGGAGCAGGATGCACGATGCGGCTCTGCTGGCTCGCGCGGATGGGGGGTTCCCAAGTCGGGCGTCACGTTGCGGGCCAGTCCGCCGACGTCCAAGGGGGCCGCGATCTTCACCGGCAGGTTCGCCGCGGTCGCTTGCCGCGACGGCTCAAGCGCCGGACCCGGTGTTGTCCCAGCGGCCGCCAGGCGTTGAGTTGCCGGGGCGTCGTTCGTGGCGAGGCCCTCGGTGGCCGGCGAGCGAACCGACGGAGCAGGCACGTCCGCGGTGGTCGATTTGCCCAGCCGCGTGGCCGCGCTGCCGGGCGCGAGCGACTGCGCCACCTCCAGAGCGCCCGGGGAAGTACGGGCGGTGGTGGGGCGCGGGGCCAGCGCGGGTCGCGCAGCGGGCGCCGCGGGGCGGGCGGCGACGCGGCCGCGATCGTCGCGCAGCGCGCCCAGGTCACGCTCGAGTTGGTTGCCGGTGCCCGAGCGGATCGGCGCGGCCACCAGGGGCTGGGGGTCGTCGAGCGGTTCGTCCGTGCCGCTTTGAGCGCGCGGCGTGTCGGCCACTTGCGGAGCGCTGATTTGCGGCATGTCGGCCGAGCGGCTGGCCAGGGCCGAGGGCAAGGCCGGCTGCGGCGGCGCGGGCGACGGTTCGTCCGCGCGTTCGGGAAGCGCCGGCGTCGCATCGTCTGCCGTGGCGTCCAGCTTCGCGATCGGATTGGCTGGCGGCGCGACGGGCGGGGTGTCGGCGATGACTTCCGTGGGCGACGTTTCGGTAGCGGCCGGCACGGGCGCATCGGGCTCGGCGGCCATTTCCTGGGCCGGCACCGGCACCGGTGTCGGCTCCGGCAGCTCGACTTCGGTCGGTTCTACGCGGCTGAGCTCCGAGGGGGCCGGCGCCAGCCGCGGCGCCGCTTGTTCGGGCTTTTCCAGCGGCAGGACCGTGGCCTCGACGTCGGGCGTTTCGCCGGGCACCGGGGTCGGCTGGCTCTCGTCGGGAAGCTTTTGTTCCTGCGGCTGTTCGCGGCGCTCGATTTCTTCAGGCTGTTCGACGGGAAGCGTCGTCTCCAGGGGCTTTTCAAAGTCTTCGGCCGGATCGTTGGGGGCACGGAGGTGATAGTCTGGCGCAGAAACTCCTCGACCGGGTCGGGCAGGTGGCGGCTGGCCAATTGATCGTCGGCGTCGGCCCGCAGCCGGTATTGATGGAGCGACAAGAAGATGCCCAGGTGCAACAGCACGCTGAGAATGGCCGCCAATTGCAACGCCCGCCGCGCGCGACCCACCAGGCTCATGGCCAGGATCAGCAACAGCGTGACGCCGGTGAGCGAGCCCAGATACGTCCAGCCGTTGGCCCACCAGCGCGGGTCGTGGAAATCGGACACCCGCCAGATCGCCGCGCCCCCTAACGCCGCCAGGATCACCAGCGCAGCCGCCACCGGCCACAGTCGCTCGTCGAACGCGACGGCGGGACGGGCAGCGGGCGAGTCGTCGCGCGGGTCGGTGGGTGCGCTCATGGGACCGGTCATCCGGGCTTGTCAAGCGCCGTGGTCGTGACGCGATAGTCGCGAATGCCGGCCTTGTTGCAGAGGTTCATCACCGCGACGACATATTCCCACAGGCACTCGCGGTCGGCCCGAATCTCGACGGTTTGCCGTCCGGGATTGTTGGCCGAGACTTGCTTGAGCCTGGCTTCCAGCCCCTCGGGATTCAGCTCCTGGCGATCGACGAAGTAGCGGCCTTGCCGGTCGACGTTGACGAACAGCAGGTCGGGCTTGGTCGTCAGGGGCCGCGCTTCGCTGGCGTGCGGCAGCACGATCCGCAGCTCGCGCTCGTCCTCGGCAAATTTGCTGGCCACGAGGAAGAACAGCAGCAACTGGAACACCACGTCGATCATCGGCGTGAGATTCACCAGCCCGGCCGAATGTCCTTTGTTGATCTTGACCGTCATCGCGCTACTCGCTAGTGGCTGCGGTTTTTTGGGACGCTTCCGGATCCACCAGCGACGGATCGCTGCCGGCATGCGCCGTGCCGGTCCCGCGGGTGATCCGCAGCTTGCCTTCGTAGCGTTCGAGCACCGGCAGCAGGTTGCCGGTGAGCTCTTCGAGCTGCCCGAAGAGCCGCTGAATCTTGCCCTCGAAGTAGTGCGCCAGACATACGGCGGGAATCGCCACGCACAGCCCGGCAAACGTCGTGACCAGCGCGATGTAGACGCCGGAGGCCAGGGCCTGCGCCTTGTTCGCGCCGTCGGGCAAGTGGGCTGTCTGGTAAAACGCCAGGATCATCCCCTGCACGGTCCCTACCAGCCCCAGCAAGGGGGCCACGGTGGCCGACAGGTTCAACGGGCGGATGTTGGCGTACAGCCGGGCCGCTTCGCGCTCCTCGGCCTTGGTGACCGCGTCTTCCAGATCCGCCAGCGGCCGGCCGGTTCGCAACAGGGCCGCTTGCAGCACCTTGGCGGCGGCCGATGGATAGCGTTGGCACAGACGCCACAGGCCGCGCGGGTCGAAAGTGACGTTGCCCGAGATCATCTCCCGAGTGCCGCGGACGAGCTTGCGGGGCAGGACTTTGCGGCGGCGCAGGGCGATCGCCCGCTCGATGCCGAACAAGGCGACTACGAACGAGAACGCGTAAATCGGATAGAGGAACACGCCCCCCACCTGCGGCGATGCCATGTGTAGCAGGTTGATTCCCTCGTTCGGTTCCGGCGGTGCCGGCACGAGTTGGCTGCGGCCTGTCCGACATGGCGGCGTCGAAGCGCTCGTCGGCCAGGTTCTGCTCGCCGTCTGCGGTGGCCGGGGCGGCCGCGTCCTGGGCCCGTGCTACGCCAGCGCGGACCCCGGCGACTGCGGCTCCCAGTGCCAAGCATGCCAGCCAGGCAACCGCTCGCGGTATTCGGTGGTGGACCATCAACGTTCATTCCTTTCGCCCGCGGCGGACGAAAAACGGTTTGGAGCAGAACTTGTCAGGAGCCTAACGCTTCGAGCCGACCTTTGGCCAGCGAAGCTTTGTCGCTGGCGGGATATTTGTCGAGGACCTCCTGGTAGGACTTCTTAGCTTGATCGACCATCCGCAGCACTTCGAAGCAGCGCCCCGCCTCGTACGACGCGTTCGCCTGCCAGGTGTGTAGGCTGTCGGGCGAATCGGGATAGCCGTAGCCGTAGGCCACTTTGAAGAAGTTGCGGATCGCTTCCTTGTACTCCCGTTTTTCGAACAGAATCTCGCCGATCATGAATCGGGCCCGGGCCGAGACTTCGCGGTCCGTCTCGGCGACGACTTGTTTGTACCGCGCCAGCGCCTCGTCGGCGCGTCCCAAGTTCTGCAAGGCCCAGGCTGACTCGTACCGCAGCTCGGGGAGGTACACCGAATTGGGGAACTTCTCGATGGCCCGCCCGAGCAGCTCCAGGCTGGCGTCCCATTTTTCCTGCTGCGCCAGCGTCTGGGCGGCGTGCAGGTGGGCCAGGGCCTGAAACTGCGGATTGTCGCTGGGCCGAGCGAACGACCGCTGATAGGCGTCCACCGCCGCTTCATACTTCTGCTGGCCGAACAGCGCCTCGGCGATCATGAACTGGGCGTCGGCGGCCAAGGGCCCGGTGGAAAAGTCGGCCAGTTGCTGCTGGAACGCCTGGGTTGCGGCCGCCAGATCGCCTTGTTGATAGCGAGACCAGGCGAGCTTGTGGGCGGCTTTTTCGCCCAGGTCGTTCTGGCCGGCTTTCGTTCGGGCGGCTTCATAGTTGGTGGCCGCTTGCGGGTAGTCTTTGCGCTCGTAGGCGGCTTCGCCGAGATGATAGAAGCTTTCGGCGGCCAGCGGGCTGTCGGCGTGCTCCCGCGCCAATCGCTGGAAGGCCGCCAGTGCCTCGTCGGCTTTGCCGGACGATTTCAAGGCCCAGGCCAGCTCGTACAGCGCCTTGTCCGCAGCGGCGTAGTTCTTATCGGCGGCGAGCACCGCGCGGAAGGATGCGGTCGCCTGGTCGAATTGTTGCAAGCCCGCCAACGAAAGCCCCTCGACATAGAGCGCGTCCAACCGGTCGGCCGGCGGCGGATTGCTGGCCAGGTAGGCTTTCAGATCCTTGACCGCCTCGGCATAGGCCCCCTGGCGCTGCCGGGCTACGCCGCGCAGGTAATGCGCTGCGCGGCGAGCTCGTGTTGCGCGTACCCCTGGAGGAATTTGGTCAGCGAAGCGTCGGCGGCGGCGAAATCGCCCCCGGCCAACTGGCGCCGGCCAGGCCGAACAGGGCATGGGGCGCCAGCGCGCTAGCGGGCCACGTGGCCAGCAGATATTGGTAATCCTTAGCTGCCTGCGCGTAGTCGCCGGCCTCGACGGCGTACTCGCCGAGTTGGAAGTAGGCCCGATCGAGTCGCTTGCTGTCGGCGAGATCGGTGACAAGCTTCCGCAGGGTCGCGATCGCCTGGTCGGTCTGGCCGCTCTTCTGGTAAGCCGCCGCCAGCACCAGGGCGGCTTCGTCGGCCGCGGACCCTGGGGCTCGGCGGCCAGCGAGGCTTTGAGCGACGCGATCGCTGCGGCGGTCTGGCCGAGATCCGCCTGGGCGCTTCCTAACAGATACTGAGCTTCGGCCGCCAGGTCGGGCGATTTGATGTCGACCACCAGCGGCGACAAGTTGGCCACGACGGCGTCCGGCTTGCCGTCGAGAAACTGGGCCAGCGCGAGCCGCACGTTCCACCGTGCCCGATCGGCGTGATCGGGATGCCCGTCCAACAGCTCGCGATACTGCCGCGCCGCGGCTGCGTATTGCTGGCGTTGCAGCGCGGCCTCGGCGGCGATGTAGCGCACGTCGGCGGCCAGTTTTTCACCGGCATAGGCCTGCAAGAAGGCGTCGGCATGCCGGGCGGCGGCCGCGTAATCGCCTTGTTCGAGCGACGCGTAGGCCGCCAGGTAACCGGCTTGCGGCGCCAGTTCATGCTCGGGGTACTTCTCCGCCACCAGAGCATACGCGGCGATCGAGTCGCCACGGCGATCCGGCAGCGCGTACAACGCGTCGGCACGATCGAGCAGCAGGCGGGGGGCTTGATCGGTATCCTTGGCCTTGGCGAGCGCTCCGTCGACGGCGGCCAGCGCGCCAGCGGCTTCGTTCTTCTTCAGATACGTGCGGGCCAGCCAATGCACGGCGTCCAGCGCCGCGGGGTCGTCGCCGGCGGCCGCCTGGCGAAACACGCGAATCGCGGCGTCCAAGTCGCCCGACTGATCGTAGCAGTTGCCGGCGGCCAACAGCGCCGCGGCACGCTGCTCCGATTTGGGGAATCGCTCGGGGATCGCGGCATACACCTCGGCCGCCTCGGCCAGCTTTTTCTGCTCGACCAGGCTGGCGGCTTGCCGCATGGCCGACAGATCGGCATGGGCGAAATCCTGGGCGGCGGCCGCGGAGGCAAACCACCGGGCGGCATCGTCGAAGCGGCCGGCGTAAAGAACGCTTCGGCCCGGCGCATGATGACTTCAGCCCGCAGCGGGCTCTTGGGCACTTCCTTGAGAAACTGCTCGAAGGCGCGAGCGGCGTCGTCGGTCTGGTCCAGCTCCTGGCGGGCGACGCCCAGCGCGTACAACGCGTCGCCGTGGCGGGGAGCCTGGGGATACTTTTCGACCAGCTCGGCGTAAGCCGCCGCCGATGCGTCTTTCTTGCCGCGAGCGTAGAGCGATTCGCCCAGGTAGTAGAGCGCCTGCGGTCGCTCGGGCGACTTGGGGAATCTGTCGACCAGCGTTTGCAATGTCGTGGCCGCCTGGTCGTAGGCTTCCGGCCGCCCGGCCTGGGCCTGGCTGTACTGGGTGAGTCCCAGATTCAAATAGGTCGAATCGGCCAGCTCGCTGTCGGGATGTTCGCGCAAGACCTGCTGAAGGTTTTTGGCCGCCGCGTCGTATTGTTTTTCGAGCAGTTGGCACACGCCCAGGTAATGCCGGGCTTTGGCAGCCAGCGGATCATCGGGAAATCGTTCGAGAAATTTTTGCCACTCGTCGGCGGCCAGGTCGTAAACGGCCCGATTCTGAAAGGCGACCGCGTCGCGAAACTGGCGCACGGCGGCCGCGGGCGATTTCGCCGCGGGTTTGGCGCTGTCCTGAGCCGCGAGGGGAACCAATGCCACGAGCAGCACCAGTGCCGCGGCGCAAACCGATCGCAGGATTGAATTGCCACTCCTCATCCGGCCAGTCTCTTTGCTCGCGCCCAGTTGCACACAGGATTCCCGAGCCATGCCCACATTGTAGATTTACGTGCCCACGGGGAAAACAAGAAAACCCTTGGGGCGCTTGTGGATAAGGTGGCGTTGCTCACCCGCGCCGAGCCCCCTATGATTGAGCGACCCGACGGCTCGCAGCAACACGGATTTTTTTCTGGACACGACCGGCGTTGTCAGAACTCTCCTCCGCATACTGGGTTGCGATGGGCCTGTTGGCCGAGGTCGCCGCTCCTGCCGGTGCCGCGCAGGCCGCGGGGGGCGACATCCACCTTTGGCACTGGTTCGCCTTTGGTGTGTTCGTCGTCGTCCTGTTGGTCTTGGACCTGTTCGTCTTCCATCGCGAATCGCACGAGCCGTCGCTGCGCGAAGCGGCCGTCTGGACCCTCGTCTGGTGCTCGCTGGCGATGGCGTTCAACGCCTTGGTGTGGGTCTGGCGCGGCAGCGACCTGGGCGTCCAGTTTCTCACCGGCTACCTGGTCGAATGGTCGTTGTCGATGGACAACGTCTTCGTGTTTGCCGTGGTGTTCAGCTTCTTCGGCGTGCCGCTGAAATATCAATATCGGGTGCTGTTCTGGGGCATCCTCGGCGCGATCGTGATGCGGCTGGCGTTTATCCTGGCCGGCAAGGCGTTGTTGGAAAGTTTTGCCTGGGTGATGCCGATTTTTGGCGTCTTTCTGGTCTACACCGCCTTCAAGCTGGCCACGCAAGGGGACGCGGACGTCAACCCCGAGAAAAACCTGCTGATGCGCGGCGCGCGGCGGCTGTTCCCCGTGGCTCGCGAGTCGCACGGCAAGAAGTTCTTCGTCGTCGAAAACGGCCGCCGCTCGATTACCCCCTTGTTTCTCGTGTTGCTGGTGATCGAAAGCACAGACGTGTTGTTCGCCGTCGACAGCGTGCCGGCCATCTTCGGCATCACGCAGGACGCCTTCACCGTGTTTACGTCGAACATCTTTGCCATCCTGGGTCTGCGGGCGCTCTATTTTCTGTTGGCCGGCGTGATGGACATGTTCCGATATTTGAACTACGGTCTGGCCGCCGTGCTGGCCTTCGTCGGCGTCAAGATGGTCGGCGAATGGTGGTTCGCGCACCACTTGTTTTCGCCGGCCGTGTCGCTGGCGGTGATCCTGTCGCTGTTGGCCGCATCGATTGCCGCCTCGATCGTGGCCAATCGCCGCGAAGCGGCCCAGGCCGCGCGGGACGGGCCGGACGCGGCGCCCGTCGATCGCCCGGGAGAGCCGGTCGACGAGGCCGGGCCGCGAACCCGCTGAAATCCGCCGTTTTTGCGCTCCAGCGCGGCCGCCGATGACTCGCCGGCCGCCAAGCCTTGACGACTCCTGCGGTGGCGTACACTTTGAAACGGGGGGCTTGCTTCCAGCCCGGGACCATTTGTTGAACCGGCCGTCCTCGGCCCCACCAGCGAAGAACGACTCACGTGAAACATGCCTTGATCACCGGCGGCGCGGGCTTTATCGGCAGCCACCTGGCCGAAGCCCTGCTGGCCCGCGACTATCGCGTTACCGTCGTCGACGACGAATCGACCGGCACGGCCGATAACCTGTCGGCCGTGCGCGACCATTTCAATTTCAGCTTCGTGCAGGGGACCGCCGCCGACAAGTCGCTGGTGCGGCAGCTCGTGGCCGACGTCGACGAAGTGTATCACCTGGCCGCCGCCGTGGGCGTGCAGTTGATCTCGACCGCGCCGATCCACACGATCGAGACCAATATCTATCCCACGGAACTGGTGCTCAGCGAGCTGTTGCGCCGCAAGCGCGAAGGCTACGCCGTGAAGCTCTTCCTGGCCAGCTCCAGCGAAGTGTACGGCAAGAACCCCAAGCCCCTGTGGAGCGAGGACGACGACATCGTGCTGGGGCCCACCACCCGTTCGCGCTGGTCGTACGGGGCGTCGAAGGCCATCGACGAGTTTCTGGCCCTGGCCTACTGGCGGCAGCATCGGCTGCCGGTGGTGATCGGGCGGTTCTTCAACGTCGTCGGCCCGCGGCAGACGGGCCGCTATGGCATGGTCCTGCCACGATTTGTCGAGGCGGTGCTGACGGGCCGCTCGCCGGTGGTGCACGACGACGGCCGGCAGGTGCGCTGCTTTGCCCACGTGGCCGACGTCGTGCAGTCGGTGATCGAGCTGATGGAGACCGACGCGGCCGTGGCCGGCGTGTTCAACATCGGCAGCGACCAGCCGGTGAGCATCCTGCAACTGGCCAAAAGCGTGATCGCGGCGGTCGATCCGAAGCTGCAAGTGCAGTTTCAAAGCTACGCCGAGGCGTACGACGCCGATTTCGAGGACGTCCGCTCGCGCATTCCCGACCTGTCGCGGCTGCGGCGGACGATCAACTACCGGCCGCAGTACGACCTGGAAGCGACGATCCGCGAAGTGATCGAAGCCACCCGGGCCCGCCAGCAGCGGTAGCCGGTAGGTCAGGCACTCCGTGCTGCACGAGGGTGCCTGACAGCTGAATCATCGAGGCACACTGCTTGTAAGGCACGGGGTGCGTGACGGTTCCCAGTTCCCAGGCATGAGTACGGCGTCGGGTCGCATGGTTTTGGAGGACGTTTGAGTGCGCTTGCCAGCTTCTCCTCGTCGTCGTGCCGTGGTGTCGTCGTGGTCTTTTTTCTTCCCTTTTATCCAACCACGACGACACGACGTTGGGAAATAGGGTGCCACAGCTTTGTAGATGGGGATGAAGGTTCGTTACCCCTTTCTGGGTGATAATGCCGGTTTCGAGCCGTTCGTGGCGGCGGGCGATTCGGCGTGTTAGAATCGCTGCGGCATTTGGGGCTTTTGGGGTTTTCGAGAGCGAGCCGTTATGGTGCGTTACGTTGTTTCGCTGGCGATCGTCTTGCTGTGGGCTGCCGTGGCTCAGGGAGTCGAGGCTCCCAACACGCTCACCGAAAAGGAGCTCGACGACGGCTGGATTCTGCTGTTCGACGGCGAGACCACCTTCGGCTGGCAGGCCGCTAGCGATGCCAACTGGCAGGTGAGCGACGGGGTGATCTCGGTCGACGCCGGGCAGAAGGGGCTGCTGAACACGACCACGCCGTTTGCCGATTTCGAGCTCCGCTGCGACTTTCGTGCGCCGCACGGCACCAACAGCGGCATCTTTCTGCGCACGCCGGCCGTGCCGACCGATCCGGCGGCCGACTGCTACGAGCTGAACATCGCCGACGAAGCGGTGAGCCCCTTTCCCACCGGCAGCTTCGTCAATCGGTTGAAGGCCACCGGCACGCACGACACGACCGATTGGCGCACATTCCACGTCGTGGCCCAGGGGGGCCACTTCACCGTGGCCATCGACGGCGAGCAGGTGCTCGACTATTCCGACCCCAAGCCGCTGGCCCGCGGATTGATCGGCCTGCAGTTCAACGAGGGGCGCGTCGAGTTTCGCAACGTGAAGCTCAAGCCGCTCTCGCTGGAAACGATCTTCAACGGCAAGGACCTGACCGGCTGGCGCGAGTTTCCCGACAAGCAAAGCAAGTTCACCGTCACGCCCGAGGGTTACCTGAACGTCAAGAACGGCAACGGCCAGCTCGAGTACCGAGCGCCCTGTGGCCGATTTCGTGATGCAGCTCGAAATCATCTCCAACGGCGTGTTTTTGAACTCGGGCATTTTCTTTCGCAACATCCCCGGTGAATTCTGGCAGGGTTACGAAAGCCAGATTCAGAACGCCTATTTCGGCGACCGCACCAAGCCGATCGACTACGGCACAGGGGCGTTCTATCGGCGGCAAAAGGCCCGCAAGGTCGTGTCTGACGACTTCAAGTGGTTTCACAAGACGCTCATCGTGGCGGGCGATCACATGGCCACCTGGGTGAACGGTTACCAGGTGACCGATTGGACCGACACCCGCGAGCCACACGAGAACGCCCGCGAGGGGAAGCGGCTGGCGGCGGGCACGATCGCCATCCAGGGTCACGACCCCAAGACCGACCTGTCGTTCCGCGACATCCAGCTCGGCGAACTGCCGCCGCGGTGAACAGGACCCGCGTTGCGTCGACGCTGTCGGGGACTGTCCCATTTTTCTCCCGGGGCACCGAAAAACTGGGACAATCCCCCAACGCAAAGGGGACACACCGGGGCGCACTTGCCTTCGGCTTAAGCAACTCGCTGGAGCCACTTGTCGATCATCGCGGCCAGCGAGTCGTGGCAGCCGGTGTAGAGATGGTCGGCTCCGGCGATGACGGCCACTTGCAGGTGGTTGTTCGATGTGGCCAGCCGCTGGACGGCCTCGGGCATGCCGGCGAACGAGACGTGGGTGGGCACCTCGGCCGAGCCGTAAGTGACGAGCGTGGGCACGCGCAGCCGATCGATGAGCCGCAGGACGTTGTAGCGTTCGGCCGGCCCGTAGCGATCGACGTATCCGGCGGCCGTGATGTAGTAGGCCAGCGGAAAGTTGACCAGCAACAGTTCGTCCCCCCGTCCTACGGCGACGAGCGATTCGGCCCGGGCGAACGCCTGGCGAAAGTCGTCGCCATGTTTTGATGTGCAGAAGTGCTCATACGAGAGCCGCGGCGGCGAAGCGGCCACCAGCGCCGCGACCCGTGGAGCATCGTCGGCGGCGAGCGTGAAGATGGACTTGATCGCGCCCATGCTGTGTCCCAGCAGCCCGACGCGCCGGTAGCCGCGCTCACTGAGCAGATCGATCCAGGCCCGCAGGTCGAGCGGCGACTCGTCGACCCGTTCGAAGGCGGCCCCCTGCAACCAGCGTCCGCCGGCCGAGGGTCCGGTGGAGACGATGTCGTGGCCGCGAGTGTTGGCCCGCAACACGGCGGCGCCGGCGGCCAGCAGCTTGGGGGCGAGCCCGGCCAGGGTGGAGGCCGCGTAGAAGTTGCTGCCCGTGCCGTGAATCAAGAGCCAGGCGTCGAGCGGGTGCCGGCGTTGGCCGCAGCCGGCGTTTCGATCGCGCCGTGCAGGCGGTGGCCGTCGGTGGTCGTGACTTGTACCAGGTCGACCGGGGGCATGGGATGGGCTGCGGGCGAGCGACGACGGAGATTCGGCTTAGCTTAGAACTTGGGGACAAAACGTCGGGGACTGTCCCGATTTTTCGGTGCCCTGGGAGAAAAATGGGACTGTCCCGGGACTGTCCCCCTCTCCGCAGATGTTTTGTCCCCAGGTTCTTAGTGGCCGGCCGGGTTGGCGGGGCTGCCGAGTTGGGCCAGGATCTGCAATACGCCGTTCAAATGCGCCAGGCGCGGACCGTAGCGGTCGACGAACTCGTTGAGCATGAACTCGCCGTCCAGCAGCGCTTCGGAGTTTTCACCGATTTCGCGCGTCATGCCGGCCAGGAATTCGACCTGCACGCGGCTCAACGTCTCGGCCGCCTGCTGACAACTGCGGGTCAACTCGGGATTCGCTTGTTTCCACTGCCCCAGCTCGTGGTTCCGCTGCCGCTGCGCGGCGCCGAGCTGATTGACCAGCTCTTCGAGCAGCTCGTTCTGCCGGTCTTGGGCTGCCAGCAGACTCCGCAGCAGGCCGACCTGGTCGTCCGTGCTATCGGAGTCCTTGTTGACCTGCGTGCCGGCAGTGATGTCGACCTGCGTGAACAAAGCGGGCGTGGAACGCGAATCTTGACCCATTTAGCCGCTCCTCGAGAAAGGTTGCTCCCGTCAGATTCGATTCTAATCCAAGCGGGGTAGAGTTACCACCTCCGGACGTGCGGCGCCCGTCCAATTACGCGGAATAGGCAAGCCACGGCGTCAGCCTGGTCAAGAAATCCGCGTATCAGACAAGAGGCGCGTCCCAGAGCACACGGGTCGGCCTGGCAAACCCCGGCAGCCTCGTGAGCCGGCAAGTCGCGAACACTGGGCACCCGGCGGCAAGATTTCGGCCGGCATGCCGGTGCACGGCAGTTTCATGGCCGGACCGGCCGACCGTTCGCAGCTAAAGTCGCTGCCGCGGCGACCCGATTCCAAATGGCAACCGATGCGTTCGGTTCACCTGCCGCATGCGCGCAGTGATTGCACCCGGGAAGCTGTCAGGGAACGCCGAATGACACGTGCCGCTGGGACGACGGAAGAGGCGCTGGGTTTTTTGACCGTGCTGGAGCACGAGCAGCTGGGACTGGTGGGCGGATACCTGATCCTCAACACGGCCGGTCGGCCGCTGGAGTTTCATTGCACCGCGCCGGTCAAGGCGAACCGCGCCCAGCAGATTCTGTTCGGACCGACGCTGGACGCCTACCTGTACGGCGAGCAAATCGGCCAGACGCTTGTCGGCAAGGGGACGGCCGAGCCTTTGGCCGTTTGTACCGACGTCGAGCGCGTGCTGGCGGTACGCGACTTTGTCACGCCGCCGGTGGCGCTGGTGCTGCCCCGCGGTGACGCGGACGAAGGAGCTTCACCGGGCGGCGCCGACCGTCAGCGCCGAGTCGCGCGCGTGGCGCGTGGACGCGGCGCATCGCGCGGGCGGGCAGTTGACTTCGTTCGCCGTCGGCCCGAACCGCCTGGCCGTGGCCGCCGGCCGCGAGGCGGACCGGCAAACCATCGAGGGTCGCTTGGAACGGCTGGCCGCGTTCGACCTGGCCGAACCCTTTGAACGCATCCGCGAAGCCGTCGAAGAAGCCCACAAGGCAAACCGCGCTTGAGGAGTCGAGAAACCGCGCCAGCGCGAAAGCGTCGAGTGACAAGGAACCGTTCACCCGCAAGGATCCGGCATGCTCGAAGTGCGAAGCTACCGGCCGGGCATCGAGCTGGCCACCTGCGGCGTCGGAGTCGAGTCGCCGCCGCCGCGGGTCGAGACCCCCTTTGCCGTCGACGGCACTCTGGTGTCGGTCGGGGTTTCCAGCCTCACGTTCGATGGGCGGATTGCCGCGGCGGTTTCGTTGCCGATCGTGCCGCCGAAGCTGAAGACGTCGAGCTACCAGTTCGCGCCGCCGGGAACCTGGCGGAACCAGGTGCCGCGCACGAACGAGCCGGCCGCGCCGCCGTCAAGCCGGCCGACTGCCACGCCGACGCGGCGGACGCGCATTCAGCCGCCCACCGACGTGATCAAGCTGGAAGACCGGTTGTTCTATCTCTTGCAGCCGTCGCTCGAGGCCTTGCTCGGCGACAATTCGCTGGCCTTTCCAGCCCATCCGTTCGCGTACCAGTTCGAAGGGGTCGCCTTCTTGTATCCGCGCTACTCGGCAATCCTGGCCGACGAAATGGGGCTGGGCAAAACGATGCAGGCCATTACGGCCATGCGGCTGTTGTTGCATGCCGGCGAGCTGGAGCGGGTGCTGCTTGTGTGTCCCAAGCCGCTGGTGACGAACTGGCAGCGGGAGTTTGCGTTTTGGGCTCCCGAGCTGCCGACCGTGGCCATCGAGGGGGATCCGGCGCGACGGCGCTGGCAATGGGAAGAGACGGACACGCCGATCAAGATCGCTAACTACGAGCTGTTGCAGCGCAATCGGGACGTCGTGGCCGACGGCCGGTTGCAGTTCGACCTGGTCGTGCTGGACGAGGCCCAGCGGATCAAGAATCGCGCGAGTGCCACCAGCCAGTGCGTGCGCGAGATCGCGCGCCGCCGGAGTTGGGCCCTGACCGGGACGCCTGTGGAAAACAGCCCGCAGGACCTGGTGGGGATTTTTGAGTTCCTCGCGCCGGGCTACCTCACCGACGCCATGAAGCCGCGCAAAATGGGCCGGGCCGCCGCCGACTTCGTGCTTCGCAGGACGAAAGACGCCGTCCTGTCGGACCTGCCCCCCAAGATGTTTCGCGACGCCGAAGTGGAGCTGAGCCCTGCCCAGCGGGACAGCTACGAGTTGGCCGAAAAGGAGGGGGTCGTGCGGCTGACGGAAATGGGCCAGGAGGCCACGATCCAGCACGTCTTCGAGCTGGTGCTCAGGCTCAAGCAGATCTGCAACTTCGACCCGGCCACCGGCGAGAGCGCCAAGTTCGAGCGGCTCGCCGCCGACCTGGACGAAGTGGCCGCCAGCGGCCGCAAGGCGATCATCTTCAGCCAATGGGTCACCACGCTCGACCTGCTGGCCGCGCGGCTGCCGCATCTGCGGCCGCTGGTCTACCACGGGCGCGTGGCCCCGCGCGATCGCGACGCGGTGCTGGACGAGTTCCGCGAAGATCGCCGCCGCCCGCTGATGCTGTTGAGCTACGGGGCCGGCGGCGTGGGGCTGAACCTGCAGTTTGCCGAGTACGTCTTTTTGTTCGACCGCTGGTGGAATCCGGCGGTGGAGGACCAGGCCGTCAAC
Organism: uncultured Planctomycetota bacterium; assembly: GCA_963711515.1. Classification (GTDB taxonomy): domain Bacteria; phylum Planctomycetota; class Planctomycetia; order Pirellulales; family PALSA-1355; genus CAVQEL01. The sequence goes on from CAVQEL010000039.1 coordinate 134,479, forward strand.
CGGGCCCATCGCATCGGCGCCGCCGGTCCGGTGACCGTCACGCGGTTCATCGCGCTGGCGACCATCGAAGAGCGGATCGATCAGATCCTGCGCGAGAAGCGGGCCATCTTCGACGCCATCTTCGACGACGTCGAGCCGGCCAGCAAAGGGGGCCTCTCGCAGCAGGAAATCTTCGGCCTGTTCAAGCTCCGCTCGCCGAGCGGCCCGATCGACGTGGCGGCGTGAGGGGGGAGGTAGGGGCTGGGAATTAGGGACTGGGAATTGGCAGAAGGCGCGGTCGGCTAACCTCCAATCCCCAATCCCCAATCACCGGCCCCCTCATGCCGCCCCTCGCTCCGGCTGGGTCCGTCTATAATGGCGGTATGCGCGATCCACTTCCGGCCTTCGTCGCGATCTATTTCGGCTTCATCGCGATCTTCGAGCTATCGGCGTTCGGGTGGCGAACGTCACGGGACAAAGAATAACGAAGCATGAATCATGTCGAGTGCACGCAGCGTGGCTGTCGCTCGTTTAAGCTGGCTCGCGCGACGGACCTTTCCCAGGCCGGTGCGCATTTCGGTGGTCATTATCGCGTTGCTCGCGGTCGTGTCTGTCACGGCGCTACAGTTGTGGCGGTACGCCGAACTTCGAGACATCGCCCGCTTTGCCGGCTTTTTGTTCGCTTGCCTGGCGGTGGCGGTCGGCGTGTGGGCGATCAGTCCGTTGAAGGCTCTCTTGCTGCGACTGACGCCCTGGAAGGCATGCGTCCTGGCCCCGTTCGTGCTGGGCACGGCGTGCATGCTGTTCAGCGTCTTCGGCGAACTGGCTGACCAACCGTATCTGCGACATCTCGAAAGCTACCGGCTCCGTCATGCGGCCGACGAGGCACTACGCTCGGGTTGTTTGCTGGGTGTCACGAGCGTCTTTTTTGTCTTGCTGGATTTCATGCGGCAGCCGTCCGTGCGGCGAGACGTGATCTATTTTCCAACGTATCGATCGGTAATGACGTCGCTACGAACCCCTGCCGGACGACTGCTGCTCGTGTTGGGCGTATCCATCGTATGTGTTTACTACGGCCTGACCGTTGCCAGGCAGGCACACGATGAGCATTTTGGTGGTTTCGCGTGGCCGCCGAAGCGCGTCTTTTTGAGCTGCATGTTGCTGTGGGGCGTGCTGTGGGTCGTCGATTGCTGGGCCCGGCCGCACAAAGGCACGATCGTCGCCGCCGTTGGGTTCTTGGCAGTGTTCGGTTGGATCACCCCGTTGCTGGGGTTCGGATTCTTACGTGAATAAGGCCCGGGACATCCCGGAACGTCCGCGTGTTCCCACGACCGGCACGCCGCGAGGAGCGACACTTTCAGTCGAAACGTTGAAACGAACGCGAGTCACGTCGCACGCAATCCGGTACGACTCACGACAGGTCGGTTTCCACGTCGGTCGGTTTGACGCGATTCGCCGTGTCCTGCGAGAGTGTCAGCAGCAACCAGTTCGCGGACCCTTTTGAATCGCTGTACAGCGTGTCCGCGTCGGTGTCGGCGAAGATGGTGACGCCGACTTCGAGGAAGTTGTTGCCGTTGTTGCGCGGGCCGGTGCCGGTGCCACTGATATTGGCGATCTTGCTGACCACCGAGTGCGTCGACGTCCATTCGCTGAGCACGGACAACAGGGCCGCTTGATTGAGCGTGGTGCTGCCCGAGACCAGGATGCTGCCGTGTCCGCCTTCGGCGCCGTCGACGATCTGCGCGGCGTAGATCGTGTCGGAACCTCCGCCGCCGATGATCAAGTTCTGGCCTCCTTCGCCACCATCGACGCTCAGGTTCGTGCCGAAGTTGCCGTAGATGGTGTCGTGGCCCGTGCCGCCGACGATCAGATTATTGCCGCCTGTGGCTCCCTTGCGAGCGGTCAGTCCATTACCGTAGATCGTGTTGTCGCCGTTGCCGGCGATGATCACGTTGCTGCCTTGCTTCCCTTCGCCGCCGTCGGTACCGCCGATCAGGACGTCGCCGGCGCTGCCGCCAAAGATCGTGTCGTCGCCGACGCCGCCGTCGAGCGTGGCCTGGGTCGTGGCGAGGCCGCTGCCGTCGAGCTGATCGTTACCGGCATCGGAAGTGGCAATGACGCGGCCGGTCACGCCGGTGAAGTCCTGCACGTGACTCACGGCCAGACCATTGAGGATCGTTTCCTGGACGCGAATCGTCGTGCCGGTCACCTGTGTGAACTGCACGTGGTCGATGCCGCTGGTGCCTCCCCATACCAGGTCCACCAGCGCCGGATTCTGAACGTTGGGAAGAAGTTGCACGGCATCGACCTGCACCGGCTGCGTCGCGGCGGCGCCGGTCGCGCCGTCCTGATCGGTCGCCGTGACGCTCACGTTGAACGTGCTGGCGGCATCGAAGGCGTGCGTAACCTGCGTCCCCGACATGTCAGTCACGATCTCTACCGGCGAGCCGTCTCCCCAGTCGATGGTGAAGGTGAACGCGGCGGCTTGATCGTTCGCCGAGGGGTCGGTGGCCGACAGCGTAAAGGTCTGCTGCGCGCTGCGCAGCACGTCCGTGGGACCGGCCACGCCGGCCGTCGGCGCGACGTTTTGAACATTCAGCGCTACAGGGGACGAAACGACCGCGCTCGCGAAGCCGTCGTCGACCTGGACGCGGACGTTGAACGTGCTCGGACCGTCGGTAATTCCCAGCGCACTCAACTGCGCCCAACTAAGCGTCGGGGAAACACCCGTGGCGTCTCCAAACACATTGTCGCCATTGACGTCCCAAGAGTAGGTCAGCGGATCGGAATCCGGATCCGAGGAAAGGGATGCGTCCAGCGAGAGGGAAGCGCCTTCATCGAGCTGGTAGGGACCACCGGCATCGGCGGTGGGCGGGTTGTCGGCCACCCGGATGCTGCCCCAGCGCGTTCCCCAGCGACCATCTTCGCCGGGGAATTGCGATAGGACGGTTCCTCGCGTCAAGGCGTACTCGTTGTACATCCAGAACGTCAGATTGTTCGCCGGGTCAATCGAGATGCCACTGTAGTCGCCCCAGCGGTTGTCGCCGCCGAAAGCGCGGTAGTAGTAGTCTTGTCCGGCGGCCAGCGTGCCGCTGGACTCGACGGTGCCGGGGGCGTCGGTGGTCTCGTGCACCGTGTAGTAGGCGCCGGGTAGATGCCGGGGGCCGAAGCGGCAAAGCCAACCGCAAAATCGCCCGCCGCATCCACCGCAATGGACGGGTAGAACGTGTAAGTTCCGGATGCGATGTCCTCGCCGCCAATGTTCCCTTGGTCGTCCAGCGTCAAGCTCGCCAGTGCGGAGGTGTCGATCTCGTACCAGTGGGCCGTTGCCTGGCCGGCATCCGGGCCGCTGGGAGGGACAACCGTATTGACCGCCAATAGTTGGTTGTTCCGCCAGACGACGTTCTGTATCCGCGAGTCTCCAGCGTCGATGGACTGCGAGGTACCATTCTGGGGAGCCGCGGGAACCGCCACGCTCGTATTGTCGACGTCTCCCAAGTTGATGAACTGGTTGGTAAAGGAGGGGCCTGTCAGCGGGTTGTCGACGCGGATCACGCTCAAGTAGTCGGTGCTGCCGCCGGACCAACCCGCGCTGACGACAAACGTGCCCACCGAACCGCCGACGCCGGCCCCGTAGATCTGGGTTGGCATCGCGACGGAGTACTGTGCCAGGCCCGCGCCGGCGAAGGCGTTGTATGCCGTGGCCGCGATGGTTCCGCCGCTATACAGCGGATTCTTGTTGACAATCCACAGCCGCTCCCCCAGGAAGGCGCCATTGCTGAAGGCGAACTGATTGGTCGTGACGTAGACGGCCTGCCCGTCGACGGCCAGCCCCGGGTAGTCGGCCCAAGTGTCGTTGCCGGAAATCGAGAGCTTGGAATTGATGGCCTGCACGTGCCAGCCGGCATTCGGATCGCTCGTGTTGGAAACCGCCACCAGGATGCGCGAGGCGTTGGAGGCGTCTCCCAAGGAAGTCGCTTCGTGTTCGAGAGCCACGACCACAAACCGGTCCGCGTGCGGATCGTAGACCACCTTGGGATCGAAGATCTTCGCCGCCGCCGGACTCAATGCCGCAAAGAAACTGGCCAAGCCTTGCGCGTGCTGCTTCACGCCGGTCTTGGTATACCACTCGATCGTTGTGTTGACGAGCGATACCACCTGTGTCGGACCGGCCGCGCCGATCGGATCGGGCGGAATATGGTAGTAGCCGGAATTGTTCCCGTCCTGGTTGAAGTTGACCGCATTGAATGAAGCGTCCAGCGATGGCGTGCTGGCTGCGCTCGGTGTTGCGGAGTCGAGCACGACCGTCCGGTCGACCGGAACCGCCATAAGGTCATCTTCCGCGGTTGGCTGGGGTCGCGCCAGCGTGATCTCGCAGGTCGACGGCGCGTACCTGCGCATCGGCGAGCAAATCGGTCACACTGACACTCGACAAAACTAGCCGCGACTCGAGAAACTCAGGACTGCGTACCGCGAGTGCGATCCGGCGAGATCGCATATTCGGCCAAGGGGAGCGCCCTGGAGTACGAGAACGATCGGAGCTGTGCGCCATTTCAATCTGCGATCTCGCTGCAATCCGCTTGAGCAGCGGGTGGCTTCGGCAAAGGTCCACCATACGGGCCGAATTCCGCAACCCGGCCGTGCCTTATGCTAACCGACGTGATTTTCCCAATGCAAGCCGACAATGCGTTCGCCGTTACTGGGCCGTGTTCACGGCGAGGGGCAACCAGCGCATGCTGTCACAAAGGCGTTCAACGCACGTTTCGTTGACCGAGGCCGCGCGGCAGGACGCTGACGTGAGAGGCGTCGGGTCGATGTCCCGAATGGTCGCCGCGCGGGTTCGAATCGCGCGCTCGTTCCATCCCAGCCAACAGTCCAGCACGGTGGTGGCGAGGAGCAATCCCCGCAGCGAGAACTGCAGCCGGCGGCGCTTACGAGTGAGGGTCATCACTGGTCTCCCTACCCCGACTGCCAGACTTTGATCGCGTCGATCGGCCATAGGAGCATCAGGACGTTGAGCGTCAGGTTGTCGCGGGCGATCACGAGGGCCAGCAGTTCCAGGGCCGCGAAGATGGCGATGGCGGCTTTCCACGACAGCCGACTGCCAGGGCGAAGCCGGCCAGGGCCGCGGCGACGTCGGACAGCGAATTGAGAATGCTGTCCCCGGTGTAGTCGAGGCTGGCGGTTTGCTGGCGGTAGCGGTCGATGATCCAGGGGGAGTTTTCCAACAGCTCCCAAAACACTTCCACTGACAGGGCCGCCACCAGCCGCCAGGCCAGCGGCCAGCGGGGCACGAGAAGCCGCAACGCCCAGAAGAAGATCACCCCGTGCAAAATGTGCGAAAACGTGTACGGATCGAGCAGGTTCTGCGAAGTGCAATGACTCCAGGCCGCGCTCCAAACGCTGAAGCCATACTTGCACCAGCCAACGCGCCCCTCGAAGTAGAGCGTGACGCCGCAGAGTAGAAACAGGCGCGAGGATGACCAGGGCCGTGCGGCGGGTGAAAAGCATCAGGAGAGGGGGTTAGGGGTTGGGGATTAGGCGTTGGAACTTGAGCGAACACGAGCGTCGGGGTCAAACCCTAGCAAGGTACGCCGCTGAGCGTGGTCTCGCAATCGAATCCCCAATCCCTAATCCCCAACCCCTACAAAAAGAGAATGGGCCGCGCCGGGCTGGGTCGCTCGGGCACGGCCTGAAGGGGCAACTCCCCAGAGCCCCCATTCCCTGGTAGGTTTGGTCGGACCGCGCTGCACTTGGGTAAGTTCGCGCCGTCCGGGTTCTCCTGTTACGCCGCCGGTTGGCTGGCGAATTGGGCTTCTTCGGTCGAGCCGCACAACGCGGTGGTCGACGAGCTGCCGCCGGCGATCGTCTGCGTGACTTCGTCGAAGTAGCCGGTGCCGACGAATCGCTGGTGCTTGGTGGCCCGATAGCCTGCGTCGGCTTCGCGGGCGAACTCGCGCTCTTGCAGGGCTGCGTAGGCGGTCATGCCGGCGTCCCGATAGCCGCTTGCCAGCTCGAACATCGACAGGTTCAAGGCATGGAAGCCGGCCAGCGTGATGAACTGGAACTTGTAGCCCATCGCGCCCAGCTCGCGCTGGAAACGGGCGATCGTGGTGTCGTCGAGCTTCTTCTTCCAGTTGAACGACGGCGAGCAGTTGTACGCCAACAGCTTGCCGGGGAACTCGGCGTGGATCGCCTCGGCGAACCGCCGGGCTTCGTCCAGGTCGGGCGTCGAGGTCTCGCACCACAACAAGTCGGCATAGGGGGCGTACGACAGACCGCGATCGATGGCGATATCCAATCCGCCGGTGATGCGGAAAAAGCCCTCGGGCGTGCGCTCGCCGGTCGTGAAGCGGACGTCGCGCGGGTCGATGTTGCTGGTGAGCAGTTGGGCGCTGTTGGCGTCGGTGCGGGCCACTAGCACGGTGGGGACGTCGAGCACGTCGGCCGCCAGCCGCGCGGCCGATAGCGTGCGCAGGAACTGCGCGGTGGGCACCAGCACCTTGCCCCCCATGTGACCGCACTTCTTTTCGCTGGCGAGCTGATCTTCGTAGTGGACGCCCGCGGCGCCGGCCTCGATCATCCCCTTCATCAGCTCGAAGGCATTGAGCGGGCCGCCGAAACCGGCCTCGGCGTCGGCCACGATGGGCAGAAAGTAGTCGTTGTCGGCGCGACCTTCGAGGTGTTGCACCTGGTCGGCGCGGCGCAGGGCGTTGTTGAGCCGGCGGACGAGATTGGGCACGCTGTCGGCCGGGTAGAGGCTTTGGTCCGGGTACATCTGGCCGGCGTTGTTGGCGTCGGCGGCCACCTGCCAGCCGCTCATGTAGATGGCCTTCAAGCCGGCTTCGGCCATTTGCACGGCCTGGTTGCCGGTGAGCGCGCCCAGGGCGTTGATGTAGGGTTCGAACGTGAGCAACTTCCAGAGTTTTTCCGCGCCGCGGCGAGCCAACGTGTGCTCGATGTGCATGCTCCCGCGCAGGCGGACGACGTCGGCGGCCGAATAGTCGCGGCGGATCCCTTCCCAGCGCGGATGGTCCTTCCAGTCAGCATGGATGTCAGCGGCGGTTCGTGGTTCAGACATGATCGGAACGAGCCTTTCTACGAGAAGCGACAAATGGTTGTTGGGACGGTGCTACGCGGAAGGGTTCTCTGGGGTGTTGTTTTGTTGGCGACGCTTCAGGGCAACTGTTCGTAAGCCGGCAGCGTCAGGAACTCGACGAACTCGGGCGCGGTGCTGATCGACAGGAACAGCTCGCCGGCGGCGTCGAATTTGGTTTTTTGGTAGCGGTCTTCGCCGAGCGACTGGCGGATGGCATCCAACTCGGCCCGCATGACGCGCTCGACCAGCTCGGCGGTGATCTTGGTGCCGTCGGCAAAGCGGCCGCCGGGGTGCTGGATCCACTGCCAGATCTGGGCGCGGGAGATCTCGGCCGTGGCGGCGTCTTCCATCAGGTTGAAGATCGGCACGCAGCCGTTGCCGCGGAGCCAGCTTTCGAGGTACCGCAGGCCGACCGCGACGTTGGTGTGCAAGCCTTGGGGAGTAATATCTCCACGAGGAACCGCGAGCAGATCGGCCGCCGTGACGTGCAAACGGGGATTGCGGCGGCTGATTTGATTGGGACCGAACATATGAGCATCGAACACCTCCATCGCCACGCCTACCAGGCCCGGGTGGGCCACCCAGGTACCATCGTGCCCGTCGCCGGCTTCGCGTTCCTTGTCGGCGCGGACCTTGGCAAACGCCTCGGTGTTGGCGACCGGATCGTTTTTGATCGGAATCTGCGCGGCCATGCCCCCCATCGCGTGCGCGCCGCGGCGGTGACACGTCTCGATCAGCAGCCGCGAGTACGAGCGGAGAAAATGCGTGGTCATCGTCACCTGGGCCCGATCCGGGAGCAGGCAGTCCGCACGATTGCGGAACTTCTTGATGAAGCTGAAGATGTAGTCCCAGCGGCCGCAATTCAGGCCCGCGGAGTGGTTGCGCAGCTCGTAGAGGATCTCGTCCATTTCGAACGCGGCCAGGATCGTTTCGATCAGCACCGTGGCCTTGATCGTCCCCTGCGGCAGGCCGAGGGCCATCTGGGCCAGGCGAAACACTTCGTTCCACAGCCGGGCTTCCAGGTGGCTTTCCAGCTTCGGCAGGTAAAAGTAGGGGCCCGTGCCTTTGTCGAGCAGGGCCTGGGCGTTGTGAAAGAAGTACAGCCCGAAGTCGAAGACGCCGGCCGAGATGGGCTGGCCGTCGACCAGCACGTGCTTTTCGTCCAGGTGCCAGCCACGGGGGCGGACCAACAGCGTGGCCGTTTCTTTGTCGAGCGTGTAGTGCTTCCCCTTTTCGTTGACGTATTCGATCGTGCCGTTGACGGCGTCGCGCAGGTTCACCTGGCCGGCGATGGTGGCCTCCCAGGTGGGCGAATGCGAGTCCTCGAAGTCGGCCATGTACATCTTGGCGCCGGAATTGAGCGCGTTGATGACCATCTTGCGGTCGACCGGGCCGGTGATCTCGACGCGGCGATCCTGCAAGTCGGCCGGAACGGGGGCGATGGTCCATTCGCTACGGCGGATTTCGGCCGTCTCCGGCAGGAAGTCGGGCATTTCGCCGGCGTCGAGCCGGGCCTGCCGCTCGACCCGGGCGCTGAGCAACTGACGGCGGGTGTTGCGGGTCAAGCGCTCCAGATCGGCGACGAACTGCAGGGCTTCGGGGCTGAGGATGTCTTCGGCGTCGGCGGGCACGGGAGCCAATAGCTCGATGCCCTGGACTTGACTGGCGGTGGCTGGCATGGGGAGTTTCCTCTCGAACAGTGGCCGGAAGACGGGCCTCCGGCGGTTTCCTGGTTGCTTGGGTCGCACGCGTCATGCGCTTAACTGACGGTAATGTAATCAGGCGACCAAGGATTGAACACGCTAATCCTTTCAATACCGACCATTGAAACTATCAATCAAATGCTTTATATTGGTGAGCGCTATACCACTCGCGTCCCCCTCGCCTCCTCGTCCCGGAGTCGCCCCGTATGGCCACCGCGCAGAGTCCCCAGTACTACAAGCAAAACCGGCTGCAACAGCTCCGCGGCTTCTGCTGCGCCGCGCAGGCGGGCAGCATTTCCAAGGCCGCCGAAAAGCTGTTCCTCAGCCAGCCCAGCGTGTCGCTGCAAATCCAGGCGCTCGAGCGCGAGCTGAAGACCACTTTGTTCGAGCGGCGCGGGCCGAAGATCAATCTCACGCCCGACGGCAAGACGCTGTACGAACTGGCGGCGCCGTTGGTCGAAGAGATCGACGCCTTGGAAGATACGTTCGCGGCCCGCCGCGGCGGCATTGAAACCGGCCGACTCGATATCGCGGCCGGCGAATCGACGACACTCTATCTCTTGCCGCGATTCGTCCAGCAATACGCCGAGCTGTACCCGGGCATCGAGCTGAAGCTGCACAACGTCACCGGCCGCGACGGGCTGGCGATGGTGCGGGCCGACGAGGCCGATTTCGCCGTCGGCTCGATGCTCGAAGTGCGCGAGGACATCGAGTATCAGCCGATGTTCACCTACGACCCGATGCTGATCGTGCCACTGGGGCATCCGCTGGCCAAGCGGAAACGGGTGACGCTCAAGGACGTCTCGCCGTATCCGTTGATCCTGCCGCCCAGCCATTTGACGACCTGGGGCGTGGTGGATTATGCCTTCGGCAAGCACAAGCTGAAGTACGAGGTGAAGATGGAAGCCGGCGGCTGGGAGGTGATCAAGAAGTACGTCTCGCTGGGGCTGGGCATCTCGATCGTGACCAGCATCTGTTTGAGCGGCGAGGAAGACCTGGTGGCGATTCCCCTGTCGCGCTACTTTCCCAAGCGGACCTACGGGCTGGTGATTCGCAAGGGAAAGTTCCTGTCGCCGGCCGCCGAACGGTTCGTGAAGCTGATGCGCGAGGCCACCAAAGGCAAACGCCCGCCGGCCGTGGCCCCCGGGTCGAACCAGCTCTTCGGCTTCTACGGCCCCATCGACGGCCGCGCCGACGGCGGCCCCCACGGCCGCCCCACGCGGCGGTGAGATGTCCTGTGGGTCATGCACTCCGTGCCGCGCGGAGTGCATGTGGGCTGCGCGGCTGTTGAAAGCCAGCGATTTACGCCTCGATCGGCTCGCGCTGTGCGAGCAACTGGTGCAGAGGTTCCAGCACGCCTGGATTCGGGTGCCACAAAATCAGGGTCATTCGTTCGCGTTTTTCGCCGACATACGTAACGAAGGAAAGGTGAAGGCAGCGGACGCCGTGGCGTTGCACCCATTGAACGCATTGCGGCATGACTTCCGACGATTGTTTGAAGACCAACGGCAACCAGGCGAGCCACTCGCGAGGTGCCAGGCCCAGGAAGCGGTGAAACCGGATGCGGGAGGGGTAGTCGCTGAACAATCGCAGGATGGCACCGTCGTGCTCGATCCGCAGGTAGGCCTCCCACTCGTTCATGTCGATCGTCCACGCGTCCACGGGACAGGGTGGGCGCCGGATCGTGTCGTCATCGAGAACGACGGCGCGGACTTGTACCTCGCCGGCCGCCAGAGGCGCCGCATTCCACACGTCGAGAAGTCGAGCGAGTGTTCCGGCCACCCAAAACCGTTCGTCCGGAAGGCGCTGCCAAAGAAGGTGCTTGGGCCGCCGCGGTCCGTATATCCAGACCCAGTACCTGTCGGCGTATATCGCGGCAATCGCGTCGCGGCGAATGCGAAGCCGGCGCTTTCCCAGCGTCCCCTCCAGCATGACGAGCAACTCGTCGTCGTCGGCCCGGATCGTCACGCGCCGATTGGCAAAAAAGGATCCCGCCACGGTGAGGCTCGTCAACACGAACATCGCCGCCATGAACAACAAAAACAACGAGGGCACGCGGGAATCTCCGCCTGCACCTGGGCCCAGTGGGCACCGAAGAACACGACGCCGAAGACGAACATGCCGGCGGCGACGACGGCACATCCCACATACGGCGCCACCAGACGGGCGAGTCGTTTGCCCTCGATGGGCGGCAGTACGATCGTCAGGACCCCGTTCGCGGCAGAAAGCTCAATGCCAGGTGGTCGTTGCACGAGACGGATCACCTCTGGAAAACGACGCGGGTACCGACGCCCATTTCCGCAACGTCGCCGGGCATGAGGCATTGGGGGTGGACGACGTTAGAACAGGGCTGTCGCCACCTCCAGTATACCGTGGCCGCCCGCGCTTTCGCCCGTCCCGCCGGCGTGCCGCACGGTTTGCAGCGAGGGAATCGTCCTGCGTCCCACGGTGGAGACGATCGCCTACGACGGCAGCCGTCTTTCGTGGGGTTCGGATTCGAACTGATGGCTGCGAAGAACGCGTATTACGTGGCGGCGACTCTGGGCGGCGTGACTTCCTGAGATTCGCCCGGCAGACGCGGCGGCGGAAGCGGTCGACCGACGGGGGGCTAGCGCCTGTTCGGCGCCCAGCGTTGATTTCTCATCCGTCGACGGTTTGCCGACCGCCGCGGCTAACGCCAGTCGCCGTTCATGACGAAGGGGGCCCAGTACATGGGAAGCAGATATTGCATGGGCAGCGCGTCGGCTTCGATTGTGAGATTGGCCGGATCGACCTCGGCCATTTGTTCGATTGACCGGCGGGCTGACTCGATGAACCACAGTTGCGTTTCGCGCAGCGCCTCTGCTTTGGACATTCCCTGCGCCAGCATGTTGTGATAGAAGCGGCGCATGAACAGGTTGGTGCCCATGTCGTCCACGGACCAGAGGGTCGAGACGATCGTGTGCGCCCCGGCCAACTGGAAAGCTCGCCGCAGGCTGAGCGTGCCTTCGCCGGGGGCGACGCGGCCGCTGGCCGTCTGGCAACAGGAAAGCACCACCAGGTCCACGTCCGTAAGATCGTTGGCCGTGACTTCCAGGCCCCAGAGAATTCCGTCGTCCTCGTCCCGATCGTTGGGCTGATTGGCGCCGGCGAAGGTCAGCCCGATGGTCAAGTCGGGGCTGAACAGGGCCTCGGGCAACAACTCGCGATCCATCGGCGCTTCCTGCCCGGCCAACAGCGGGCCGCGCACTTCGCGCGCTTCGTGGGCATCGGCCTGCAATTCGTTCAGAAAGAAGCCGTGCGTGGCCAGATGCAGCCAACGATGGCGGCCGACCTGGCGGCGAAAGGCGTTTTCGGTGCCGGCGTCGCCGGTGAACTTGTCGACCACGGCGCGTGGGCGTTGCCGCGCGATTTCGTCGCCGAGCGCGTCGACCTCGACTTTGGTGCCGATCAGTTCACTGGCCGCGTCCGGACCGAACAGAGCCGAGCCGACCGTGGGGGCCTGGCCCGGCTGCGGTGACTGCGCCGGCAGCTTGGCTAGCGGTTCCACGCGTTGCTGCGGGCTGGCGTAGAAGTCGATGCCGCCGAACAGCAGCACCGACAGATCGTCCGGCACGCCGAGTGCCTGGGGCGATTTCAGCGTTTGCAACAGCAGCCGTGCGGCGGGTACGACGACGAACGTGTGCCGCTCGACCAGGTAATGGTCGAGCTCCTGCTGCGGCATCGCGGCCAGCGGCAGCGCCGCCAGCGAGCCGTCAGGCGAGAACAGCACGGTCAGGGAGTCGCCGACGGCTTGTTCGACCGGCACCCACACCTGCTCGCGCAACCGCACGGAAACCTCCTGGTAGGAGGCGTTGACCTTCTTGAAGTATTCGAAATCCTCCTCGTTCGGGCTTTGCCTGGCTTTCGTGAAGGCCCGGTTGACTTCTTCGGACAGGGAACGCCAGGTTTCCACGTCGGCCTCGACGCTCTCGGCCGGGCCGATGTCCGAGATTTCGACGGCCTGTCCGGGGCGGAGCAGCACGACCAGATAGCGCGACTGCTCGGTCCAATCGGCCGCGTCGTTTTTCGACGGCTGCCGGCGGCGGTAGCACAAGTAGTCCACCAGGGCCGTCGTCTCGGACATCGACGCCAGCAATTCGGCCGTGGTGGGACACGCCGAGGGGCTTTCGGCCGATGCCCCCAGGAAGTCCAATTCCAGCCGATCGCGCCGCTCGGTGAGGAAGTCGACCTGCCGCTTCCAGAATTCCTCTTCCTCGGGATACGGGAGGCGCGTGGCGACGGTGGCCAGGCGTCCGGTGGCTTGCTCCCATTGCGCGACGACCTCGGCGGTCTTAGGATCGCGACGCGCCCGCTGCACTTGCAGCTCGTGGACCAGTTGCAGGCCCTTCCACTGGAGCAGGTGATCGTAGATCTTTTCGGCCGGAACGTTGCCGACGGCCAGCGACAGATAGCGATCCAAGGAGGCCCTCAGCCGAGCGGTGAGGAGCAGTTGCTGTTGCTCGGTTTGGGCGCGCGTGGCGCGTCTGAGAAAGTCGAGGCTGCGCTCCATGGCTTGTTCGTAGGCTTCGAGCGCTCGGTCGCTGTTCGACGTTTGGGAGGCCAGATCGCCCGCTTCAAGCAAGGCGTCGATGTAGCCCAGTTGACCGGTGTCGTCGAGATCGCGCCACATGGCCAGCGACTCATCGAGCAGGGTGGCCGCCTGGGCGTTCTCGCCGCGAGCCCGGGCCGCGGTCGCTTCGACCCGCAATCGCTCGGCCACGAGCGGGTTCTTTTCGCCCAACACGGCGCGGGAGATTTCGGCCGCCTGCGCGAGCAGCGGTTTGGCTTCGGCCGGCCGGTTGGCCCGCGCCAGGCACAGCGCCCGCGACTGCAGGGCGTCGACGTGAATGGGGCTCCGCTCGCCGAATTGATTCTTAAGCGAATCGACCGCGACTTGAAGAACCGCCACGCCGTGGTCGCTCGACGAGCCGGAAATCATTTGGACCCGTCCCAAGAGGAGCGACGTTTCGGCAAACAGGGGCGAGTGCTCACCGCAGCGGTGTTTGGCAAAGTTGTGGGCCCGGCGGGCGTAGGCGGTCATCCGGTCCCGGTCGCCCAGCGCCACGAGCAGCTCAGCCTTCCGCGCCAGCAGGCCGCCATAGGCTTCGGGCCGCTCGGCTTGTCGGGCCAGCAAACAAGTTTCGGCCTGGCGGATAGTGCTTTCGGCTTCACCGAGATTGCCGGCTTGCAAGTGGCAGCGAGCCCAGGTGATCTGCAAGTCGCCGCAGGCCGCTGACGTGCTAAGGCCGGGGGCCTTGAACGCCGGGGCAGCCTGCTTGAGCCAGCCGGAGGCGGCCTCGACGTTCGCGCCGCGCAGCGCGTACTGGGCCGCCTGGATCATCGCCGCGGCAGGCCAGGGATCGCCCGGCAGCGCCTTGTCGCGCGCCGCGATGATCTCCTGCCAGGCCTGGCCGGCGCGCTGATATTCGCCCGTGGCTTCCAGCAGCTCGGCCCGGCGGACCCTGGCGGCGTCGGCGAACCACCCGTCGATGTCGAGCGATTTCCAGGTTGCCAGCGCGTGGTCCAGTTGCCCGAGTGCGTCGGCGAACTTGTCGCCGGATCGCTCGCCCTTCGCCTGTTGCGTATCGAGCACCGCGCCCAGGGCCACGGATCGCTTCTCCTCGGAAAGATAGGCGAGGGCCGTCAGCTCATCGGCGATCAGGCGGGCCTGTCGCGTTTGATAATCGCCGTCGGGCCGCAGGCGTTTGAGCGTGTCGACGATGTCGGTGAAGGCTTCGGCGCCCGCGGTCAGATCGTCGGTGAGCATCGGCGCGGTGTGCCACTGCTGGGCGGCGGCGAGCCACTTGTCGATCGCGGCGTCGGTGTCCAGGCCGTTTTCGTGGGCCAGCTGCACGGCCTGTTGCAAATGTCCGGCCGCCTCGTGGGCCAGGTGTGATTGCAGCTTGATCGCTCCGAGCTGCACCAGGGCGAACACCCGCTCGGCCGCCCAAGCCGGCGACTTATCGGCCGACGCGACCAGCTTCTGCAAGCGGTCGACCGCCTCCTGGGCTTTTCCGTTGTAACCGGCCAAAGCGGCGCGGCGGACCGCGACTCGGAATTCTCGCAGTTTTGCACCGGTCGGATCGTCCGCGGAGGATGCCCCTCTGGCGGAGAGCACGTAGTCGAGGTCGGTGAAGCAGGCGTCGGCTTCGTCGAACTCGCCGGCTTGGGTGAGCACCCAGGCCAGGTCGCACTTGGCGTCGATGTAGCGCGGCGACGATTTGCCGACAGTGGATTTGAAGGTTTCAGCGGCTTCGCGGGCGGCGATCTCGGCTTCGGCGTTGCGCCCCGAGCGTAGCATAAGGCGGGCGCGGGCGGCTATGGTTTCGGCATAGACGTCGCTGCGCACGCCGAAATATCGACGGGTCAGCGATTCGCCGCTCGTGAGCCAGGCATCGGCCCGGTCAAAGTCGCCGCTCACCAGCGCCGCGGTGCCCAGCTCCACGCAGGCCAAACCAACTTCGGGGGCCAGGTCGTCGCCCAGTTCCTCGGACAATTGCGAAACGGCAGGCTCGAGGTACTCGACGGCGCGGCGATGCTCGCCTTGGGCCCCCAGAGCCAGCCCGACAATGCATTGGGCGTGGGCCACGAAACCCTTGACGCCGGGAATGTGCCGTTGCATGACGGCCAGCGCCGGCTCGGAAAGCTTGAGCGACTCTGCATAACGGTCCTCGCCGTACAAATGATCCGCTTCGACCAGATCCACTTGGGCTTGGACGACCGCCAGGCGATCCTGGGGGGCGAGCTTCTCGACCAGATCGATGATGTCCAGACGACGGCGCATGAACTTGGTGTGAAACGACCCTGCGCCGCTCATCTTGACCCGCAAGTCCACGGCCGTGCGAATGGCCGCTCGGGCGGCGTCGAATTTCCCCTCGCGGCAGGCTTGGTACGATTTCTCGATGAGCAGATATTCGTAGATGACCAGTGCGTCGGTGGTGTAGCTGCCCTGCGGGCCCACGGTGCGCAACAGTGATTGGAAGCCGCCGGTGACATAAGGTTCGGCGTCCCCGAGCCGGCCGGCCTCGATGTAGGCTTCACCCAAGTGGGCGGCCGCGAACGCGTAGTCGGGATTGTCCTTTCCGAGGTTCTTGTACATCACCGCGGTGGCCGCGGTGATGCTTTGGATGGCATCGTCGAATCGCTTCAGATGGATCAGCGTCATGCCCTCGAAGAGTTTTGTGCGACCGTACGTCACCGTCTCGGAGATCTGACGCTTTTTGGCGAAATCGACCGCTCGTTTCAGCGTCGCCAAGGCCTCTTCGTACCGACCCAGGTACGTGTAGGCGGTGCTCAGACCGTTCAGCGCATAGGCCGCTTGTTCCGGGTAGGGATCATCGCACTGGCCGTCAATCTGAAGTGCTTCTTGCAGGACTTCAACCGCCTGGGCCGACTGGCCGAGATGGAGGTATTGGTTGCCCAATTCGGCCAGGACGCGGACTTTCTCGCGATGGGGCCCGGGATAGCAAAGGTTGAGAATCTCGAGCGACTGCCGCAGAAGGTTTTCCGATTCGAAATTCTTGGCTTGCCACAGCTTCACGGCGGCCAGCAGGCGCAACACTTTTGCGTGCTCGGGATGATTTTTGCCGTAGCCGAAGGTCGTGCCGTCGTCGACGGGCACCCGGGCGAAAACGATGCGGAGGGCGGTTCGCAGGTCATCGACCGCCGGGTCGAACTGGTTGTCATGCAGATAGATCTCGCCTCGTAAGCGGTAGGCGGACTCCAAATCGGGATTCACGCTCGGCGGAATGCCGAGCTTGTCCAGCACCTCGGCGAAGCCCTTGATGGCCGCCGTAGCGTGGGCGATGGCCTTTTCGTTGTCCTGGCCGTCCAAAGTCTGGGCCGCGGCGTAATTGGTGATCGCCTTTCCGTGCTGCTCGCGAGCCTCTTGGCTTCCCGCGGCGCACAGCCGTCCGGTGATGATCGCACGCATGCGGGCAGTGGCCACGCGCCAGTTGTCGGGGCCGAACAGGGCGGTGTAGAGCCTCAAGGTCTCTTGTTCCAAATCGGCGGACAGCTCGTACTCTCCCAAGCGATAGAAGATGTCCGAGGCGAAATGGGCCGAACGGGCCAGCTCTTCGTGAGGGTCGCCAAAGGCCTGCAGGTCGGCGGCGAGCATTTGCCGGGTGCGGTTATCCGCGGCGGCCCGGTCGCGGCCAAGCAGGTTCTCGATGTCGGCCTGTTCGCGCTCGCGCTTGCGCAAACGCTGCCGTTGGGCGCTGGTGAGCTTGGCGTAGTTGGGCGGCTCGTCCCAGGGAGATTGACTCCGGGCAGGCGCCGCCAAGACGAGGAAAACGGCCAGAACCAGCAGCGTACGCAGGCGCACTTTGCACAGCATCACATCGCCCTGTTCGATTGTGGCGGGTTCAATTCAGTTTCAAGCTGCGCCGCCATTCCCAGTCTAGCCCGGCGGAGTGCGGTTTTCGACGCACTCCGGCCGTGGAACGCCCGAGTTGGTGGTCCGGCTCGGTCATGACGCACAGAGTGTGGACGCTGGCTCCCCTTGACGTTGTGCGCGGTTCGATTCTATATATCAAGGTTCGCGTAGCGCCGGGTCGGCCGCGGGGGTCGGACGGGGGGGCGAACCTTGCAAACCGATGAGGTGACTGCCGTGACGATCGTGCGAGTGGGTGCCACGAAGAAATACTCCGACGGTTGGGAAACCGCGTTCACCAGGGGCAAGAAGAAGGCCACGGCCGCCAAGCCCAAGAAAGCGGCCGCCAAAAAGGCCTCGAAAGCCTCCCCCAAGAAGAAGCCCGCCAAGAAGAAGCCCGCCAAGAAAAAGAAGTAGCCCGACAGCGGTTCGGCTGCATGGCGGGGACAGTCCCATCTTTCTCCCAGGGCACCGAAGAAACTCCGGACTGTCCCCGACGCCTTGTCCCCGGGTTCTTACGCCCGGGAAAGGAACGCGCCGGTGCGGGTGTCGACCTTGACCCGCTCACCCTGCGCCAGGTACTCGGGCACCTGGATCATGAGCCCCGTTTCCAGCTTGGCGGGCTTGGTGCGGCTGGTGGCCGAATTGCCGCGCACGCCGGGATCGCACTCGACGACCGTTAGCTCCACGGCCGTGGGCAATTGCAGCCCCACGCACTCGTCGTTGTAGATCAGGGCCTGCACGCCCTCGAGTGCTTCGGTCAGGTAGGGCGCCTCGGCCGCCAGGTCGTCCAGCGGCAGGGCGTACTGGTTGTAGTCCTCCTGATCGAGAAAGTGCATGTGCGCGGCGTCGGCGTACATGAACTTCACGCCGCGGCGCTGGAAATCGGCCTCGTCGAGCGACTCGCCGCCGCGGAGCACGATGTCGACCTTCTGCCGGGTGAGCAGGTTGCGGGCCCGGTATTTATAGAACGTGGCCGCGCCTGCGCCGACGGGCTTTGCACGGTCGTCGACTCGATGATGCAGGGGGCCTGGTTGTAAACCACGACCATGCCGTTTTTGATGTCTTTGGCAATCATGCACGCTTTCGTCCTGTACTAACGACGGTGGGATCAGCGTCCATCAGCGGTTCGGTCCCGGCTTCCGGCCCCGGCGGGCGACGTCAGAGGATCGTACCCGACTGCGGGTCGACCCCCACGCCGCCGGTGAGTTCAACCACGGCGTCCAGCACGATCAACAGCAGGCTGGGATCGAGCATTTCGTCGAGTTCGTCGTCCGGCTCGTCGTCGGAGACTTGTTCGAAGTGCAACAGGTCCAGGCGGGCGTCGAATTTGGCCAGCCGGGCGAGCTTGGCCCGTTCGTCGGCGTCGGCGACCGATGCTTTGAGCTCTTCCTCGAGGCCGGCGACCTGCTCGATCACCTCGTCGCCCGACTCGTAGCTGATGTCCAGGGCCGCGTAGTCGTCGGGCGACATGACCGTGATCGATTCAAACCGGCCGTCGTCGTCCGCCAGGCCGTTGGACAGTTGAAAACGATCGCTCAGTTCGCGGAGCGTTTGTTCCACTTTCTGGAGCGACGGACGGTGGCAGGAATCGAACAGCACGAAATAGGTTTCGCGCCACTTGAATTCCTCGCGTTCGAAAGTGGACATCGTCGTATTGCCTGGCGGTTCGTCGAAAGTCTCGCCGCGCGCGTGGCGGCGGAAAGTCACGTACGGGGCCCGGGCCGCCTCACGCCGGCCATCGCGCCAAGGCCGGACGAGCCAGCCGCCGTACCCGAGTTATGGATTGCAACAAGCACTAGTGTTCCCAATCTTCTTCGGGCGGGCCGAGGCCGCCTTGCCAGCTCTCCAGCACCACGAGCATGTCGTCACGCTCTTGTTGTTTGGCCCACACGCTTTCGCCTTGTTCGAGGCGGACCTCGTATTGCCCCTCGCGTTCGCAGTCCTCGGCGCCGCAGAAATGGGGCGTCGCCGAGACCCACATCACGCGGTACAGGGGAACGTGCTTGTCATCAACCACGCAAAAAATCGACATCTTTCATTCCTCTCACGCACCCTAGCACCGCAGCCTTGCCGGCGCAAAAATCGTCACCGAATTATACTTTCCCCAGCTCGATCGAGCACCGCGTGGCGGCCTCGACCGCGGCCATCAACGTGCCGCGCAATCCGCCGGATTCCAACGCCTCGAGCCCCGCGATCGTGGTGCCGCCGGGGCTGGCCACGCGATCTTTGAGCACGGCCGGATGTTCGCCCGTTTCGAGCACCATCTGAGCCGCGCCGCGGACGGTCTGGGCCGCCAGCTTCAAGGCCACTTCACGTTTCAATCCCATGCGCACGCCGCCATCGGCCAGTGCCTCGATGATGACGTAAACGAACGCCGGGCCCGAGCCCGACAGACCCGTGACGGCATCCAACAGCGACTCTTCCACCTCGAAGGCCAGCCCCACCGCCGACAGCAGCGTGCCGACGTATTGGCCGTCCTCGGGGGTGGCCCGGGGACCGAGGCAGTATCCACTGGCACTCTGGCCGATCAGGCAGGGCGTATTGGGCATGACGCGGATCAGCCGGCTCTTGGAGAGCGCAGCGGCGAGCGTGTCCAGCGTGGTGCCGGCGGCGATCGAAACGACGAGCTTGTCCGCCGCGGCGGACCCCAACGATTCGAGCGCCGCTGCAATCTGCTGCGGCTTGGTGGCCAGCACGACCAGATCGGCCGCCTGGGCGACGCTCTTGTTGTCTGCCAGCACGCGCGCCAGCCACGGCGGTCTGGAACGCCTGCGCCGCGGGGGGCACCGGATCCGAGGCCACGATTCGCTCGGCCGAAACCAGCCCGGCTTGGACGAACCCGGCGGCCAAAGCCCGGGCCATCTGTCCGGCCCCGATGAAGCCGATCGAAGGTTGTTGCATGCTGAAGACCGAAATCGTTAGCCAACTTAGCGTTTCGCGCGAGGGCCGGCCCGGCTTGCGCGGGCGGCCAGACGATAATCTAAGATCGCGGCTAGATGCCTGCAAGGAAGGCCGCGTCGGCGACGTGCGCCGTACCGCAATGCAAGCCGTAGATTCCCGCAGCAAGCTGTCTGGACAGGCAGGAGGAATTCTGCGATTCTTCGCCCCCCGTGTCGATCGCGGCGGAGGTGGCTGCGGCCGCCCGTTGCCCGCGTCCGGTCTTGTGAGGAGTTCTTCCGATGCGGTTGATTGCCCTGTTGCTCGTCGGCTGCCTGGTTTGGGGAGTCTCCACGGCCCGCGCTGACGGACCGGCAACTGCCTTACGGGGCTGGGGCGGCCAGCGCACCACGACCAAGGCGTCCAAAAAAACCAAATCGCCCAACTTCCTAACCAAAATGACATCCGGCCCGCGGCGGTTGCTCGCGTCAACCAAGAACTTGCTGGTGCCCGACAAGAAGCCGCCGGCCAAGAAGGCTACCGTCACCAACGTGCGACGGCACGCCAAGACCAAGCCGCAGCGAGGCTTTTTCGAGCAACTGTTCCATCCCGGGCCTCCTCCTCCGCCGCGTACGATGGGGGAGTGGATGGCTCTGGACCAGCCTCGCCCGTAACGGGGCGGCAGGTCGTCCGATAGATCGCGGTTGTGACTCCAGCCGTCGGCAAGACGGCGCGAACGATTCTCACGACAGGCACTTCGATTGTTGAGCACTTTGTCCTACTCACTGCTGGCGGCGTTGTTGGCGTGCCTGTGCCTGGGCCAACTGGGCTGCACGAGCGCCGCCCAGCCGCCGCGCACGGTCGGCGAGTGGATGGAGCTCGATCCAGTTCGTCCCTAAGATGCACGATTCCTTGCCCAACAGCCCCCGGCCAACTCTGACGTCGCTGTTCCGAGCGTCGGCGGCGCTTGCGTCGGTGGCGTCCCTGGCGACGGCCGGCTGCACGGGTCCGCTCGCTTCGGGCTGGGCCGATTTCCAAACGGATCGGGCCATCGAGTCGGCGGCGGCCGACGATTCTTTTCCGTCGGCGTCCGAAGCCGGCGTAGCGTCGGTCACATCGGCCGCGACCCGGCGGCCGCGCCGTCGCGAGCGACGAGAAATAGCGCATTTCTAGCGCAAGTCGCGCAGCACAAGCGGCCAAAATGATGGCACGGCGGCCGCGCTCCCATTAGAATCGATCGTGCGAATCGCTGCGCCGCGTCCGTCTTGCAAACCACGAGGCATTTTCTCTATGAATCGCCGTACGTTAGCGCGGGTAGCCCGCCTGGCTCGACCGTTGTGTCAGCCGCGCGCCCTGTTCGCCGTTGGGCTGGTAGCCATCGTGGCGGCCCACGCCGGGGCGGATGAATTTGGCGGGCTGTTTGTCATGCGGCCCGATGGTACGGAGGTGCCAAGGTCGTCGAAGTGGAGGGCCATTCGGACTTGATGTCACCGCGGTGGTCGCACGACGGCAAACAACTGTTGTTCAGTTCGCAGCGTGGCACTCAGGGGCCGCGCTCGTTCTTCATCGTTAACGCTGACGGCAGTGGTCTGCGTGAGGTGGCGCAGGGACGCGTGGCCGATTGGTCGCCCGACGACAAGCAACTGTTGTTCAAGCCCAACTCGGCGCCGCCCGTTTACGTGCAAAACCCGGACGGCAGCGGCCGCACGCAGATTGCCGCGGCGCGCCAGTCCGCGGTGGTCGCCCGACGGTAGCCGCCTGGTGGTGTCGGACGCCGGGCTGCTGCGGGTGATCGATTTGCTCTCGGGCGAAGAGAAGTCGCTGTTGCCCCAGCCTCAGGAGAAGATCTTCGAAGGCTTCACCTGGTCGCGCGACGGAAATCGCCTGGCGGTGGTCACGCGAAGCGTGGCGGGGGCACGTCGCGAGCTGTTTCTGGTCGACGCCTCGGGCCAAGACGCACAAATCAATTCGCGGGCCAAGGGAGAAATGGGAGGCTTTATCTCGTTTTCGCCCGACGACAAGCAGATCGTGTTCAGCGACGCGTTGAGAATCCGCATCGTCGACGTCGAGGGAGCGGCGCGGCCGCGGATCGTGGCCGGCCAAAGAGGCCACAACCGCCATCCGGACTGGTCGCCCGACGGAGAGTGGATCGCGTTTGTCGGCACGACGCCGGATGCGAAGTAGAATCGGCACACCAGGCAGCACGACGAGAGGCCCCGGATGGAATACGACCAGACTTGTGGCAGGTTGCGATGGGCCGGCCGCGGAGCGCGGCTTGGCGCGGTGCTGGCGGTCGTGTTCGGGGCGGTCGGCGCGGTGCGCTCGGCGGCTGAAGAGATGACCGGCGTGTTCGTGATGCGGGCCGACGGGAGCGGCGTGCGCAAGGTGATTTCGGTCGAAGGCTGCACCGATCATGGATGTGTGCGCTGGTCGCACGACGGCCAGCGGCTGGCGTTCTACGCCCAAGCCGGCCAGCAACCCCGGTCGTGCTACATCGTCAACGTGGACGGCACGAACCTGCGGGAGCTCGGCCAGGGCGCGTGCCCGACTGGTCGCCCGACGACAATCAGATCGTGTATCAGGCGAACGCCGTGCCGCCGATTTACGTGCAGAATCTGGACAACTCGGGCCGCACGCAGATCGCCTCCGGCTACAGCCCCCGCTGGAGTCCGGCGGGAGAATTGCTGGCGCTGTCGGACCGCCGGCAGCTCCGCGTGCTGAATTTGCTCGACGGCGAAGAGAGCGAGCTTTTCGATCAGCCGCATGCCGAGGTGTTCGACGGTTTCGACTGGTCGCACGACGGAAATCGCCTGGCCGTGGTCACGCGGCGGGTGGCCGGCGGCCGGCGTGAGTTGTGCGTGGTGGACGCCAGCGGCCAAGACAAGCGTCTGAAATCACTCGCTCAGGGCGAAATGGGAGGCTTTGTTTCGTTCTCTCCCGACGATAAACAGATCGTCTACAGCGACGACTGGAAGATTCGCATCATCGCCGCCGATGGCAGCGGCAAGCCGCGGCTGCTGCCGGGACAAAAAGGTTTGAGTCGCCATCCGGAGTGGTCGCCCGACGGCAAGTGGATCGCCTTCGCCGGCACGCGCGAGGATTTGCCATGAGCCGTGAAGCGACGTCGTCTCCGCTTTGTGGCACGGAGAGCCCCCGCTCGCGCCGCGTTTTTATCGCGATGCTTCGCGGGCTGACCTGGCTGTTGTCGCTTTGCCTGATGGCCGCCACGGCCGGCGCGGCGGATGGCGAAGCGCAACCACGCCAGCGCGCGATCTTCGTCATGCACCCCGACGGCACCCAGGTGCGCCGCGTGGTGTACATCGAAAGCTATCCGCAACTGGGGTCGCCGCGCTCTCGCACGACGGCCGGCGGCTGGCCTTCCAGGCCAGTGGGAATCGGCCCAGCCGGGCGCTATTGATCGACACCGACGGCCACAACCTGTCGGACCTGGGAGCGGGCGCGCGGCCCGACTGGTCGCCCGACGATAAGCAGATCGTGTTCGAGGTGCCTGCCACCCGCGGAGCGCGGAGCATCTGGGTGCAAAACGCCGACGGCAAGGGGAGCAGTTGGCTGGCCAACGGGGCCTTCCCGCGGTGGAGTCCCGACGGGAGCCAGATCGCGGTGTGGATGCCGCCGCGGATTCTCGATGTCGTCACCGGCGAGCAGCGTCCGCTTGTCGAGATGAGCGACGACTTCGGCACGGTGGTGAGCTACGACTGGTCGCCGGATGGCAAGCAACTGGCCCTGGTCGTGTATCGGAACGACAAACGGGAATTGGTTTTGTTCGACGTTGCCGGAGACGCGCCGCAGGTCACCGTCCGTTTGGCGGCCGACATCGAGGGTGCACCGAGCTGGTCGCCCGACGGCCAGCGGCTGGCGCTCGCGATTCGCGATCCGGCGCTCGACTTGTGTCGCTTGTATCTGCTCGCGGCAGCGGGCGACGAAGCGCCGCAGTTGATCCCAGGGCAAGCAGGCGACAACGTCGATCCGGCCTTTTCGCCCGACGGCCACTGGCTGGCGTTCGCCAGCACGCGAAAGGGCAATTGAAAGGAGCCGACCCATCGACGATTTGCAAAGGTGCTCGTTGATGTATCACGCAATGGCGAGAACGCGACCGCGGATGGCGTGTGCCTGGCTGGCGCTGGCCGTGTTGGCAAGCTCGGTCGCCTGGCCGCCGCGGGCGGCGGCCCAAAATGCCCGGTGGGGCATCTTCGTGATGAAGCCCGACGGCACGCAGGCCCACCTGCTGGCCCAAGCCGACGGCTGTAACGAACACGCTCGTCCCCGATGGTCCCCCGACGGTAAACAGATCGTGTTCGATGCCCGCTCGGCGTCGACCGGACAAGTCGCGACCTACCTGATGAAAGCGGACGGTACGGCATTGCATCGGATCGGCGAATTCAGCTACGCCCGTTGGTCCCCCGACCACAAGCAACTGGTCTTTCAATCGTCCGGGACGACCAGCATTCAAAACCTCGACGGTGGCGGCCGCACGCAAATCGCCCTGGGGGGCAGCCCGTGCCTGAGCCCCGACGGGAGCCAGTTGGCCGTTTCGTACCGCGACAACATTGTGGTGACGAACCTGGTGACCGGCGAATCGAAGACGCTGTTCGCAAATCCCAAGGAAACCATCTACTACGGCTTTTCCTGGTTTCCCGACGGCAAGCGATTGGCGGTCGTCGCCCGGCCCGCGCCGCGCAAGTCGCGCGAGCTGGTGTACGTAAGCGCCGCGGGGGAGGAACACGGATTGCACGTCCGCCTGACGGGCGAAATGGCCGGGTTCGTGTCGTTCTCTCCCGATGGCAAGACGCTGGCGATCGACTCTTCGTACAAAGTGCAGCTGCTGGAAGTCGAAGGGACCAGCAAGCCGGTGCCACTGCCAGGCCAGAAAGGGGCGAATCGCGACCCGGACTGGTCGCCCGACGGCGAGTGGATCGTATTCACCAGCAGTCGCGACCCAAGTTAAACCCAGCGAGGCGAAAGATGACGTGCATTACAGAACCGTGCGTGGCGCGACGAGCCGACCGGCCCGCGGCGGCTTGCGCTTCGTGTGCGCGGTGGCGACACTGCTGCTCGCCGCGGTGGCGCGGGCCGACAACCCGCCGATGGCCATCTTTGTGATGAAGACCGACGGCACCCAGGTGCGCAAGGTGGCCGACGTGCCGGGGTACGACGAGCACACGGTTCCGCGCTGGTCGCACGACGGGCGGATGATCGCCTTCGACGCCTCCCAGGGTCCACAGGGAAAGCGCTCGTTTTTCGTGGTCAACGCGGACGGCACGGGACTGAAGGAATTGGGGCACGACGCGCGGCCCGACTGGTCGCCCGACGACAAGCAGATCGCCTACGACGTGTATGCCGGCAACCTGGAGGTCCACGTACAGAATCTCGACGGCACGGGTCGCACGCGGTTTGCCAGCGGCGTCTGTCCGCGGTTCTCGCCCGATGGGAGCAAACTGGCGGTCACCGACCATAAGATGCTCCGCGTGGTCGACCTGGTTACCGGTGAAGAGATCGAGCTGTTCGACAAGCCGTTTGAATACTTGTTTGCCGGTTACAACTGGTCGCCCGACGGCCGCTGGCTGGCGCTATCGGCAAACCCGGGCCAAAATGCCAAGTGGAAGATGATGCTGGTCAGCAGCGAGGGTGAGCAACAGGGTCTGAAGCTATTGCGGGAAAGTTGGCAGGGGGGATCCATTTCGTTCTCGCCCGATGGGAAACAACTGGTCTTCGACGACAAGTGGAAAATCTATACCCTAACGCTTGACGGCGGGACGCCCCGCCTGGTGTCGGGGCAAAAGGGGAAGAACAAAGACCCGCATTGGTCTCCGGACGGCAAGTGGATCGTCTTCTCGAGCGACCGGCACTTGCACTAGTCGCGCGGGAGCATTCAGGGGGCAACACGGCGCCGGGCTGAGGTTTCCTCAATCGCCGCAGCCGGGTACGATGACGTTGGAGCACGTGAACCAGAAGGGGCGCCCCCTGTGCGGCGCTTGGCGGGCAGATGGGGAGGCTGAGTGCCATGCTGGAAGCCAGTCGCTGGATTCGCTGGGGCGCGTTGGTGGCGATTCTTTCGCTGTGCGTCGGTTGCGATCAGGTGACCAAGCAGATCGCCCGCCAGCGGCTCGACGGCCACCCGCCGCGCAGCTTTCTGGCCGACACGGTGCGGCTGGTGTATGCCGAGAACCAGGGAGCCTTTCTGGGCCTGGGCGGCCAGTTGCCTCCCAGCATCCGCTGGGCGCTGCTGGTCGTGGTGAATTCGCTGATGGCCACGGGCATCGCCGCCCTGCTAGTATGGCACTCGAAGATGCCCGCCGTGCGGGCCGTGGCCTGTGCGCTGCTGTTGGGCGGGGCGATCGGCAATCTGATCGACCGGGTCCGATTTGACGGGCTGGTGATCGACTTCATGAACGTGGGGGTTGGCCCGGTGCGCACCGGCATCTTCAACGTGGCCGACATGGCCATCATGGCCGGGGCGGTGCTGCTCATCTGGCCGCACGTCGCGCCGGCGAAGCCCGGCGTTGGCCCGGCGGACGCCGACTGAACGGGAGCCAAGCCCCGCCTCTGCCGGCGCCCGAGAGGGAGTGCAAACTCGGTCTCCGGCGGCTAAGATGTGGCGACAAGCCGGACGTCGAGCGGGACGCCGGCAACTCCACCATCGCCCAGCGAGGGGAAATGTTGCGGGCATCGAAGTTGATTCTGTTGGGACTCGTCGTGTTGGTCGGGTTGCTCGCCGCGTCGGCCCGCGCGCCGGCGGCTGAACTGAACGCGCTGTTGCAGCAATCGCACCCCTGGGCCCGCTTCGGCCAAGGCGCCTGGCGGCAGGTGCGGATTGTCACGCAGAGCTACGACGAAGGGGGCCAACTTTCGGACACGAGCGTCACGGACAACAAGACGACGGTCGTCGAAGTGACGCCCGACCGCGTCACGCTCGAGGTCGAAGTGACCGTGGAAGTGGCCGGCCAGCGGTTCCCCTCGCAGCCGCAGATCATCAAGCAGGGCTACGCCGGCGAGACGCTGGGAGAGATGACCTCGGCCAAGGCGCTCGATCCTGAAACGATCACGATCGACGGCCAGGAGATTCGCTGCGAGTCGCAACAGATCGAGATCGTCGGCGGCGTGACGCGCGAGGCGAGCGTGATCAGCTTCGCGGCGAACCGGCAGCCGGCCGTGCTGCGCCGCAAGAGTACGATGAGCGACGCGGCCGGCACCAAAATGATGCAGGAAGTCACGAGCGAAGTAAAATCACTTGACATGGCTCGCCGCGTGCTGGGTGAGCGCGAGCCGCGGACGGCCTATCTGGTGCGGCTGGAGCAAAAGAACGATCGCGGGACGACGATTACCTGGTCGTGGCACGTGCCGGACGTGCCCGGCGAAGTCGTAGACCAGTGCTCCAAAAAAATCGACGAGGCGGGGCGCCTGGTGCGTCGCACGACCCTGGAATTGGTGGGTTACGGCCGGTCCGAAGTCGACGAAGTCGAGACACAGGGCAAATTTGGCGAGCCCAGCCGCCGGTCTCGTCGGCAGCAGCGTCGTGGTCGCTAGAGATGCGATGCTGCGTGTCGAGCTTGAACGCGGCTTGTCGCAGGGGGTATAATAAAGCTCCCTGACTCTGGGGGGATTCGCTAGTCTCGCACGAGTCTCTTCCAATAAAAATGCCCGATTCGTTCAACGGCTACCACGTTTGGCTGGGGATTCCGCCAAGCGAGCAGCCCCCGAACCACTACCGACTGCTCGGGATTACGATCTTCGAGACCGATCTGGACGTGATCGATCACGCCGCAGACCGGCAGATGGCGCACGTGCGGACCTTCCAGTCCGGTCGCCACGGCGGCCTTTCGCAACAGATCCTCAACGAACTGGCCGCGGCCAGAGTCTGCCTGTTGCATCCGGAGCGGAAGGCCGAGTACGACGAATCGTTGCGGGCCAAGCTGGCCACCGCACCACAATTGGCCGTGCCGGTGGGCAAGGCCGTGCCTGTGACGCCTGTTGTGTCGCCGCGTGACGCTCCGCAAGCCAGGCCCGTCCTGCCGGCGGGCAAGCCCGTTCTGCCAACAGCCAATCCGGTCGAACCGGTCGAAGACGACGAGGCCTACGACGTGGAAGAAGTCGACCTGGAGCGTCTGGCCGCGGCGCCGGCTGACGACGGCGAGTCGTACGCACCGTCCGGGGACCTGATCAGTGCCGGCCCCACGATCAAGGTCCGGCGCAGCGTGCGTCGAGGCGTCGATACCGACGCCTCGTTACAGCGAATGTTGACGTACACGTTTGTGGCCGTGGCGTCTGTGGTCGTGATCATGGTTCTGTTCACGATGGTGCGACGCATGGCGGGGGGCGTCAATTGGCGGGATTGGTTTTCGATGCCCGAGGAGGCGGTCGAGGAGCTCGTCGAGCCGTCCGAGGGGACGAAAAAGCCGCAGGCCCCGCCGCCCCCCACGCCTGGCGCAAGTTCCGCCGCCGAACAACCGAACGGTTGAAACGACTTCTCCGGCCCCAGCGGCGGACCGATCGCTGCCGCGCCGCTCCTGCCGGCGCGTCCCCCGTGCGGACGTGGCTGTGCGCGTCCAAATCGATGCGACGTGCGCCGGCCGGATTGCGAGCCGCGACAGCAGCCGCTCATTGCCAATTTCGCGCCTGGGCCGCATAATCGGAGATTCTCGACACTCTTCGCGGAGCCCTCAGCCATGCGAGACAAGATCACCTCGACCGGCATCACCTTCGACGACGTACTGCTCGAACCCCGCTATAGCGCCGTCGTCCCGTCCGAGGTGGACGTCACCACCCGGCTGACGCAGCGCATCGGGCTGAACATTCCGCTGATCAGCTCGCCGATGGATACGGTTACGGAAAACGACATGGCCATTGCCCTGGCCCAGGAGGGAGGGCTGGGCGTGATTCACAAGAACATGTCGATCGAACGCCAGACCGAGGAGGTGGACAAGGTCAAGCGCAGCGCCAACGGGATCATCACCGACCCCGTGACGCTACCGCCGGATGCCAGCGTCGGCCGGGCCCGCGAAGTGATGGACCAGCACAACGTCTCGGGCGTGCCGATCACGACCTCGGCCCGTCGGCTGGTGGGCATTCTCACGCGCCGCGACCTGCGGTTTCTCGAGAACTCGGACCTGAAGATCGCCGAGGTGATGACGCGCGAGCACCTCGTGACGGCTACGGGGACCGTAACGCTTGAGGAAGCTGAGAAGATTTTGATGGCAAAAAAGGTCGAGAAACTTCTACTGGTTGACGAAAATTACACACTGACCGGACTGATCACGATCAAAGACATCGACATGATGAAGCGATTTCCCACCGCATGTAAAGATGCGCAAGGGAGGTTACGCGTCGGTGCCGCCGTGGGCGTGCACGATTACGAGCGCGCCGCCAGCTTGCTAGCAAAGGACGTCGACGTGCTGGTGGTCGACAGCGCCCACGGGCATTCGAACAACGTGATCGAGACGGTCAGAAACCTGAAGAATCAATGGGACATCGACGTGGTGGCCGGCAACGTGGCCACGCGAGACGGCTGCCGCGACCTGATCGACGCGGGGGCCGACGCGGTGAAAGTGGGCATCGGCCCGGGATCGATTTGTACGACGCGGGTGATTTCGGGAGTGGGCGTGCCGCAAATCACGGCCATCTTCGAGGCGGCCCAGGCGGCTACGGAGGCCAACATTCCGATCATTGCCGACGGTGGGATTCGCTACTCGGGCGACGTGACCAAGGCCCTGGCGGCCGGTGCCCACGCGGTGATGCTGGGCGGGCTGTTGGCCGGATTGAGTGAGAGTCCCGGCGAACAGATCTTGTACCAAGGACGAAGTTTCAAGGTTTATCGCGGCATGGGATCGCTGGGCGCCATGATGCAAGGCTCCAGCGAACGCTACCGCCAACGCGGAGCCGAGCGCAAGAGCGGCAAGCTCGTGCCCGAGGGAGTCGAAGGTCGGGTTCCGTTCAAGGGGCCGTTGAGCAGTTTCGTTTACCAGCTTGTCGGCGGGTTGCGAGCCGGCATGGGCTACTGCGGCACGCAGTCGATCGACGAGCTGCGAACCGCCACGCGATTTATTCAAATCTCCGCGGCAGGAGTACGGGAGAGTCATCCGCATGACATCGCCATCACGCAGGAAGCGTCCAATTACAGCTACACGTCGGGTGACAATTACTAGGGCGAGCTGCACTCGCGGCGTCACCTGGCGCTGGCCGCCTGGTTGGCGGCCACCACCGCCGCCTCTCCGACCATGGCCAGCGAAGAGGCTTTCCGTCCGCTGGCGGCGACGACGCAAATGGACTCGGGGCTCAAGTGGCGGAACCGCCCGAGCAGCAAACCCTCGGCCGCGGTCACCACGGCCAGCGGGTTCGTGCCTGCCGGACAGTCTGGCAAGGTCGTGCCGGCCGTGGCTCAAACGCCGGTCGAGCTGCCGGCGGCACTGCCGGCCGAATCGCCGCCCGAGCCGGCCGCCGAGCCCATCGAGACGATCTATTCGGCCAATCGCATTTCCTCGAAGCAGACGCGGGCTCGGATGCGCGACGCGGTGATGCAAGTCAACAGTTATCAATCGTCGGACGCCAAGCGGGCAGACCCGCCGGCCGCCGGCGATAGCGACGCGGTGCGCGATCCGTTCGAACTCGACGACAAAGCGGCCGCCAGCCAGCCGCCGTTGGAGAAGAGCCCGGCGCCGGTGCCGCCGGAGGACGCCAAACAAGCTCCGGCGCCGCCCGCCGCGGCTGCCCAACCGGGTCCGCGTGATGCCGCGCCCGGCGACCGGCTGCCAGCAATGCCCGACGATGAGCCGGTCACCCCCGCTGACGATCTGTTTAAAGACGAGCCGATTTCTCCGGACGCGCCGGGGAGTCAAACTCCGCGGCTGGACGATTACAACCTGTCGCCGGGCGAAGAAGATCAGTTGCTCGAGGGCATCGGCACGCCGCCGGGCGAGCCGGGCTGTGTCAACCAGCGCGATGAGTGCCAAAAGGCTCTGCGCAAATTGCAACAGCGCGACATCACGAAGATCACCATCGGACTGTTGATCGAGGGGGCCGAAGGCACCGATTTTCCCTGCGACTGCCGGCTCGGACGCGACTTTGACTCGCCCAAGTTCGCGGGCCGCAATTTTGCCCCCACGCTGTTCACCTGGAAGGCGGCCGGCACGTGCCACAAGCCGCTGTACTTCGAGGACGTGCAGTTGGAGCGCTACGGCCACTCGTGGAATCCGGTGCTCCAGCCCTTCATGTCCGGTGCGCACTTCTTCGTATCCGTGCCGCTGTTGCCCTACAAGATGGGATTGCGGCCGTACAACGAATGCGTCTACTCGCTGGGCTACTACCGGCCGGGCAGTTGTGCGCCGTACATGTTTGACCCGATCCCGCTCAGCCTGCGAGCCGCGGTGTTCGAAGGCTTCGGGGCCGCAGCCTTCGCTTTCTGGTTCTGGCCGCCGCGGTAGCGCGGCGACGTGCTGAAGAAAAGCAAACCGCCAGGTGGACGTAGGTGCCACCTGGCGGTTTTTTTGTCGTTCGAAGCCGGCCGTGGGAAGCGCCGCCGGAGCGTTCGGCGTCACGCCGAGCGGAGCGAGCGCTGGTTAAAACTCGGTGCTTGTCGACGGCGTGCCGCCCTGTTGGACGACCGGACGCGTCTGCGGCGATTGCGAGTACACGGGCCGGGAGTTGCCCTGCATCACCGGGCCCGCCGGCCGGGAATTTCTGCGCCGCACGGCGTTGCCGTAGAAGTGTCCCGGCCGCGAGGGACGCTCGAGAATCGGCATCTGCCGAATGTCACGCCGCGACAGATTTGCGTTTCCGCGAGCCAAGGCCGTCGACGTAGTCGCGCAGGCGGTGGCCACCAGCGCCAGGATTGTCAGGTTGCGAATCATGGGCAATCAAGCCTCCACACCAGGTTCACGAAGTGTTGACGTCGGTGTCCCTCCCGCACAACGTTCGGCAAGCCGCGCGGCCGTCTTTCGACACCGGCGCGGTCGCCCGTCCCGTAGAAACTATCGGCGAGGCTAGTTGGGCGGTTTCGTACATTCGGGTCGGCACGGCAAAAATCGCTCGCCGCAGGTAGCGAAAGTGCCAGAATTGCAAGTGACGCGTGTGGCGGGATTCCCGCAGAATCGTTCGAATCGCACCCGGCCGACAAGCCCGCAAATTTGTGTGTAGTGGTATAGTGATCAGTGGATTATGGATTGCGCGTTTAGCCCGGAGCCAACGGCGACGGCGCGTCCCACCAACCGCCAACCACGACTCGCCATGCCCCAATCCATTTCACGTGAACAGGCGCGGGAGCTGGACCGCCGGGCCGTCGACGAGTACGGCATGGCCAGCGTGATGTTGATGGAGAATGCCGGTCGCGGCACGGCCGATTTGTTGTGCCGGCTGGGAATCGCCGGGCGGGTCGTGATTTGCTGCGGCCGGGGAAACAACGGCGGCGATGGATTCGTGGTGGCCCGGCATCTCGATTTGCGCGGATACGACGTGCGCGTGCTGGCGTTCGACGATCCGGTGACTCTGGCCGGCGACGCCGCGCTGAACTACCACGTGCTAGCGCACAGCGACGTGCCGATGTGGCGATTGGAGCCCGACGATTTGCCGCCAGAGCTTTCCGCGGCGGCGTGGGTGGTCGACGCTCTGCTGGGTACGGGGGCCAAGGGGGAACCGCGACCGCCGTACGATCGGGTCATCGAGACGATCAATGCCAGCGGCCGGGCGATTCTGGCCGTCGACGTTCCCAGCGGACTGGACTGCGAAAGTGGCGCCGCGGCTCGGCACACGATCCGCGCGGCACACACCGCCACGTTCGTCGCCAACAAGACGGGCTTCGACACCCCTGACGCCCGCGATCACACCGGCATGGTGCACGTGCTGGACATCGGCGCCCCGCGGAAGCTGGTCGAGGAAATCCTGGGCCGGCAGCAATAGACGCTTCCCTGAAGCGCGCAAACACAAGGGCCGGGAGTTTTGCAGCTCCCGGCCCCTGGTTCGTATCACGCTTGGTGACGAGCGAGATTACTTGTCGTCCTTGTCGTCGTCGTCGTCGTCGTCGTCGTCGTCATCATCATCGTCGTCCTTGTCGTCACCCTTCTTGTCGTCGTCCTTCTTGTCGTCGGCAGCAGCCGCGGCTTCTTCGGGCTTATCGAAGATCGACTCGTCGACCTCGCCGTTGACCTTGGTCTCGGTGTAGGTCTGTTCGATTTGCAGAATCTCGCCCAGGGCGATCTTTTGCTTGGTGGCCAGCTTGACCGGGCCGAACTGCTCGTAGTCGGACGATTCGGTGACGATCTCGACTTCGCCGAACTGCGGATTGTTCTGGGTCAGCGTCATGCGGCTGAACAGGTCCGTCTCCTTGTTGACGTACAGCTTGACGGTCGGGCGGTCCTCGCCGCTGACCTCGATGACGTAGTAATCGACGTCGTCGATCGTTTCGTCGTCGATCTTTTCGGCCTTGACGCCGTCCTCGCCGATCATCAACAGCGGGTTCAGAATGACCGACTGCTTGATCTGCAGGGCTTCATCCTCTTCGAGCTCCTGGATGCCGTTCATGCCGTCGCGCCAGGCGATTTCGCCGTTGAAGGCGTCTTTCTGCACGAACACGGCCAGGTCGAGCGCCCGCAGCGCTTTTTTGCCGGGGATGATCACTTCCTCGACGGTTCCTTCCATCTGACCAAAGGCGCCGTCGACGTCGACGTCACCCTTGCGCTCGAGGGCTTTCAGCCCGGTCAGCGCCGCGCGGCCGCCCTGCGCATCGAGACTCTTTTTGACGATCTCATCGACGGTCTGGGCCGGCGCGGTGCTGGCCATTAGGGCCACCAGCGCCACCCCCAGCATCATTGCGATGTTCGAACCCCGCCAAGCCGACAACTTTTTCATAGCAGTCACCCTTTGTGCATTTCCTGGTAGATCCAACGACGAGTTACACGCGTTTTTCAGGGGCTGGGGGCACGCCTGAACTCCATGAGCATACCAGGGCCCCGCCGGTGACGCGACAGCCCCCACAGGCTCCCCCGAAAGAATCCCGGCCGACAGCTAGCTCGACGCCCCGTGGGCCGGCTCCTCAAACGTAGCCCACGATTAGCCCCGCGGGGCGGTGAGAGCCGCAAAATCCACCCATTCGTCGTGCTGCGGCGATGCGCACTCCAGCGGGCCAGCGCATCAGGGCACGCCCTCAGTAGTCTTTTCCACGGAAAGACTTCTGACGGGCAGGCCGAACTCGCCTCAGTCGAGCGTCCCCAGCGGCTGGTGAAACTCCTCGGCCGCCAACGGGCGAACGAGGCGCGCTTGTTCCCGGCCATCCTTCCAGAAAATGAACGTCGGCCACAGCTTCACGCGAAACGAGCGCCCCAAGGGCCGGCCCGGGCCGTCCTCGACCTTCACGTGCTTCAAATCCGGAAGGTCTCGCAGGGCTGCGGCCAGCGGGGCCTGAGCCGCCCGGCAATGCGGGCATCCGTCGATGCCGAATTCCAACAGGGCCGGACCGGTCCAGGCGTCAACCTGGTCGCGCGTCAAATCTTGATGATGGTAGTTGGTTTCCATGAAAGGCCTTGGTCACATACAGGGCGTGTTGAGTAGAAATTGGCGAGTTGCGGGACTCGCCGGCGGCGGGTCGGCCGTACTACAATTCGCTGCTAAACTGACCGTCACGTCATGGTTTCCCCGACGTTGTTTCCGCGGCTGGCAAGCGGGCCGCGAGTGGACTGATGCCCGAGTCACCTCAGTACGAGCCATTGTTGCACATCGTGCTCGTGCATCCCGAGATTCCGCACAATACCGGCAGCGTGGGGCGGACCTGCGTGGCCGCCGGGGCCAAGCTGTGGCTGGTCCGTCCGTTGGGCTTTCGGCTGGACGACTATTATCTGCGACGAGCCGGGCTCGACTACTGGCAGTACCTGGAATGGGAAGCGGTCGACGACTGGCAGGCTCTGGCCCAGCGGCTCGGCGGCCACGGGTTCTGGTACTTTACCAAGACCGCCCAGCAGAGCTACGCCCACGTCCGCTACGCTCCGCAGGACGTGCTCGTGTTTGGCAGCGAGTCGCAAGGTTTGCCCGAGAGCCTGCTGGAATCCAACCGCGAGCGGCTGCTGCGGATTCCCGTGCGGCCGCAGGCCCGCAGTTTGAACCTGTCGAACGCCGTGGGCATCGCCACGTTCGAGGCCCTCAGACAATGGCGCGCCGGCGGCGCCGCGGCGCCGCACGACTGAGGCGACCTATTCGGCGGGGATCAAGTGCAGTACCCGGCTACTTCGTCACGTTGTCGGGTTCAGCCGGCTGGGCCGAAGCCTGGCGGGCGAAGTCGCCCGCGTCAATGATCACCAGCCGCTTGGGATCGATATACTTGCGCAGGGCGGCGAGCACTTCGTCGGGCGAGAGGGCCGTGATCCGTTTTTCCAGTTCGCCGTAGAACGTCATCGTCCGGTCGACGAACAGGTTCTCGGTCAACATCGCGGTGAGCACGCCGTCGTTGGTGCGGGCGACGTGCTGCTGCTGCAAGTAGCCCTGCTTGGCCCGGGCCAATTCGGCGGCGGTGACGCCGTCGGCCAGCAATTTGGCG
Source organism: uncultured Planctomycetota bacterium (assembly GCA_963711515.1). GTDB lineage: Bacteria > Planctomycetota > Planctomycetia > Pirellulales > PALSA-1355 > CAVQEL01. The sequence goes on from CAVQEL010000039.1 coordinate 170,067, forward strand.
AGCTCCTCGGCGATGGCCGCGTTCACCTTTTCGATGTTCTGCGGATTGCAGATGGCGTTGATCGTCAGGCTGGATCGCGCGTCGAGCGCATCGGACGAGAGGAACGAGCCGACGCCGTACGAGAGTCCTTCCTTCTGGCGGACCCGGTCGCCCAGCCGCGAGGAAAGCGCGCCGCCGCCGAACACGTAGTTGCCGATCAACAGCGCCGCGTAATCGGCGTCCGACTCCTTCAGCGGAAAGGCCTCGCCGGCGATGTACACGGCGTTGGCCTTGTCGGGCGTGTTGATCTGCTGCGTCACGCCCGGCACGTCGGGGAAGTATTGCTTGGGAATCCGGGCATAGGCCTTGGCCGTGGTCCAGTCGGCGAGCGCGTCTTCGAGCACCTTGGTGTTTTCGTCGGGGTCGAAGTCACCGACGATGGCCAATTCGCCCGCCTGCGAGCTGAGGAACTCGGTGTACAGCTTGTGCACCTGGTCGCGAGTGACGTCCTGATAGCGCTGGATTTCTTCCTCGATCGTCGGCACGTAGCGAACGTCGCCCACCGGATAGGGCGAGACCAGCCGCCGCACGCGGGTGATCGCTAGCGCCGCCGGATCGGCGAGCTGCTCTTCCAGGCTCGAGAGCTGCTGGCGGCGGAGCACGTCGAATTCGTCGGCCGGTACGATCGGCTCGCGGAGGATTTGCTTCAGCAGGGCCAACACGGCGGGCAGGTTGTCGCGCTTCGTCCGGATGGAAAACACGGCTTCGCCCAGGCTGCCGTAGGCCGACAGCGTGGCGCGGTTCTTGTCCAGCTCGTCCTGAATCTCTTGCCGGGAGAGATTCTTGGTGCCGCGCGTCATGAGCGCGGGCATCAGCTCGGCCGCGGCTTCGTAGCCTTTGAGCGAATCCAAGTCGCCGTAGCGGAGCACGAGCCGCAGGTTGACCGATTCGCCGCGCGTCTTCTTGGGCAAGAGCACGCCCTTGACGCCTTCGGCCAGCGTGATCCGCTGGCTGCGGGCGTCGATGTTGGCCGGCGAGGGATCGAAGCTTTCGCCGCCGGCGATGTCCTCGCGTCCCTTGTAATCGCGAAACACGGCCGCCAGGTCGGGCGTCTCGGGGATCTCGACTTTCTCGGACTTCTCCGAGGGAATGAACAGGCCCAGCGTGCGGTTCTCGCGCCGCAGGTAACGCTTGGCCACGTCCTGCACTTGCTCGGGCGTGACCTTTTCCAGCCGGTCGCGATGCAACAGATACAGCCGCCAGTCGCCTTGGGCCGCCCAATCGCTCAGATCCACGGCAATGCGACCGGTGTCGGCCGCGGCCAGCTCGCGCTGTTTGAGCAAATGCTGCTTGGCCCGCTCCACTTCGGCCTCGGTGAACGTGGTGTCGCCGGCCTTTTCGACGACGTCGAGCAGGATGTTCTTGGCGTCTTCCAGCGAATCGCTCTTGCGCACTTCGGCGTCGACCTCGAACACGCCCGGATCATGCCAACTGGTGGCCCCGGCCGAGACGTCGGTGGCCTTCTTGGTTTCGACCAGGGCCTTGTACAGCCGGCCGGAAGGAGCGGTGCTGAGAATATCTCCCAGCACGTCCAGGGCGGCGACGTCCTCGTGCCCGCCCGAGGGAATGTGGTACACCGCGGAGACCAGCCCCACGTCCCCTACACGGCGCAGGGTCACCGTCCGCTCGCCGTCTTGCGAGGGCTCCTCGGTGTAGGTCTTGTCGAGCTTGCGGTCGGGCTTCGGCAGCGCGCCGAAGTGTTTCTCCACAAGCTGCATGGCCTTGGCTTCGTCGAACTTGCCGGCGATCACGAGCATGCAGTTGTCGGGCTGATAATGCTTCTTGTAGAAGGCGTGCAGGTTCTTAATCGGCACGCGCTCGATGTCGCTGCGGTTGCCGATCGTGCTTTTGCCATAATTGTGCCAATCGAAGGCGGCCGACATGATCCGCTGGTTGAGCAGATTGCTGGGCGAGTTTTCGCCCCGCTCGAATTCGCTCCGCACGACGGTCATCTCGGAGAACAAGTCTTCCTGCTTGATGAAACTGTTGACCAGCCGATCGGCCTCCAGCTCCAGCGCGAAGTTGAGATTGTCTTCGCTGGCCGGCAGCGTCTCGAAATAGTTGGTCCGGTCGACCCAGGTGGTGCCGTTGAAGCGGGCGCCGCGCTCTTGCAGGGCCTTGGGAATGTGCGGATGCGTGGGCGTCCCCTTGAAGACCATGTGCTCGAGCAGGTGGGCCATGCCCGTTTCGCCGTAGCCTTCGTGGCGCGAGCCGACGAAGACGGTGAGGTTCACCGTGACGGTGGGTTTGGAGGGATCGGGATAGAGCAAGACTTGCAGCCCGTTGTCCAGGCAATACTCGGTAATTCCCTCCAAAGAGAGAACCTTGGCGGTTTCCGCCTGAGCGGTGCCGGGCATCGTACCCAGGACCATTGCCGCCAGGAGGAACGCCAGGGCGGGCGAAGCAAATCGAGTGCGAACCATGATCGTCGTTCCCTCGTTGGTGGACGCGTGGATTACGGTGGTTTCTGTCCGAATGAAAGGAGCCAATGCGCCCCGGTCCCAGCGGGCCCCGGGTGACCGATTATACGGACTGGGTCCCGCCAGGGAACCATACCTTATACGGCCTCATGCGCGAATCGCGATCGCACGCCGCGCGAAATACCGGGCTACTCTCGTTACGCAGGACCCCGGGCGCGAGTTCGCCCACAGATTGGGGCCCCCGGCCGCGCTGCGATCGAGAGCTTGCCAGGTGCGTCGTGCGAGGCCGCCCGTCTGAGACCCGCTTACTTGGGCCGCGCTGCGGCCAGCGCCTCGAGCCGCAGCGTGACCAGGTAAATGGCCGCTTTTCCTTCGTGGCTCGAATAATACGAGCCGTAGACCAGTCCCTGCTCCTCGTCGATCACGAAGCCCGGGTAACTGTTGTCGCCGCCCGAGGGAAGCACCAGCAAATCGGCGAACTGGCCGGTATCGACGTCGAGCCACCACAGTGCCGTGCGGGCTCCTTGCTTCTCGTACAGGCGGCTGCCGGCCAGCCAGACCCCCTGGGGCAGCCGGACGAAGTTAGGCCCGCCGAGCCGGCGATTCGAGTCGACGAATGTCCATTCCTGGTAAGGGGCCCGGGCGGTGCCGACGCGGCCGAGCGGCTTTTTTCCTTCGCAGCGGCACATCGCGACCATCGTCCCGTCGGGCTGAAACCGCAGCGTCGTTTCCGACGGTTCCGCGACGTCCAGCCGCGCGACGTGGTCGAAATGCATGCCGTCTCGGCTCCGCACGAGCTGCAAGGCCCGCTGCTCGCGCGACTCTTGCGGGACTTGCTGGACGCAGGCCCAAGCCACGCCGTCGTGCCAGGTGACGCGCCACATCCAGTCCATGCCGGTGATCATCTCGGGCGGGAAAATGACCTTCTTGGGCGGGCCGAACGTAGTGCCGTCGCTGTTGGCAAAGGCCACCCGCGACTCGATCTTCAGCCGCTTGGAGCCGTGATAGTAGGAAGCTCCCATGTTGACCATCAGCCGGCCGTCGGGAGTGACCGACAGCTTGGGGTCGCGCAAGTCGACGTGCCGCTCGGCCAACAGGGCGACCGACTGCCAATTCATTCGATCGCGCGAGCGGATCACGCGAACGACGCCGTTGACGCCGGGAATGTGTCCGGTCCCCTCGCGAAACGTGCAATACAAGTCGTCGCCGTGCGCCACGATGTCGGTGAACGCGGCGTGCGCCGGCCGGTCCCAGATGCGCTCGATCGAGACGATCAGTCGCTGCTCGTCCGTTTCGCGACTATCTTCGGCCCGCGCGACGCTGGCCGTCAGAAGCAGCGCGACCGCGAAAAAGACGGCACCCATATACATTCCCGGCACGGGCAAATTTTGCATGATCAACTCTCGCGGTGGTGGGTCGAGATTTTGTCGGCCAGGCACTCCCGTGCCATCACATGGCACGGGGGTGACTGACCTACGCGTGGGCTGACCTATGGCTACTCGATCTCCAGGCGGACTTCGCCTACCAGGCCGCCGCTTTGTCCGGCGCGTGGGCCCCGGGCCTGGCGGTCGTGGTAGGCTTCGGCCGGCAGCGTCACTTCGATTTCCAGCACGTTGTGCAGGCGGAGCAAGGGGGTGATGTCGTGCCGCTGGGCCTTCGCGCCGGTGGACATTTCGGCCAGCGGCCGGCCGTTCAGATCCAGCCGGGCCTGGTGATCGACCGCCTCGACGACCAGCCACACCCGCTCGTCCGGCTCCAGGTTCGTGGGCAGGTTGAAACGCCGCCGGTAGCGGGCGCGGCCGACGAAGTCGCGCCCCAACAGCTCGCTCCAATCCCCCGGCACGCGCGTCCGCCCGCCGGCCGGCAGCGCCCGCGCGTCGTCGAACCGCGCGACGGGCTCCAATTCCCACGGCCCGCGCAAACGAATCACATGCGTCATGTGCGACACGCCCGACCGTTTGGAAAACAAACCGGCGAGACTCGGCCACCCGCTCCCTCCCAGCCCGTCCGCGTCGCGAGGATCAATCCGTGCGAAAGTCCTGCACGATCACCGCCTCGCGCACCTGCTTGCTATTTGGCTCATACACTCGCAGCCTGATGCGAATGCCCCGCAGCGGAGCGGCGTAGGGGGGCAGGGTGTCATATTCGCCTTGATCATCAACGACGCCCGCAATTCCGCCATCGTCCAGGCCGTTCATCCCAAGATCGCCGGACGTCGCCGTGGCGGCGACGCCAGCCGGCTCGTTCAACCCGTTGCTCTCATAGTGCGTCGACCAGGTGTCGTAAACACGCGTGCCGGTCACCGCCGTCGCAAAGTTTCCCGTCGGATAGGCATTGCCGTTGATATTCGCGAACAACGGCTGGGGCCTGCCGGCCGGCGGAGCATAAGTCGTACCGCCATAGCCGAGATCGACGTATGCGCCAAACGCCATCGGCTGCGTGGTGTTGGTGGGGGCGGCCGGCGGCGCGGTGTACGTGTAATTATTCGATGGGTTGGCCCAAGTCGTTGCCGCATTCGCCCAGCCGGGATCGGAGGGTTCCAGCGGCGTGTTGCTATTGGTCTCGATGAAGATCGGCGCGCCCGGGTCCCACACCTGCACGTCGAACGCCAACACGTTGGTCAGCAAGACATCGTCGCCCAACCGAATCGGATTGCCATTTGTATCCAGATTGGGATTGTATTGGTTGCCCGCTGCATCGAGCGACGGGCCGATAAACGCATAGAGAAGCGGGCGGTTTGTGGGCCAACTCAAATTCATTGACGTTTGCAACGTGGGTGGAGAATTCATCGAATTGATTGGAGCGACAACCGCGAAGAACGGAAACGCCGGATTGTACGTCGTGTTGGTGTTGTAATGCGAAAACCGATTTTCGCGTTTCGTCAAGTCGCCCAACGTGTTGGCAATGAGAGTCGGTGTGCCTCCGGGCGTTTCGTACCTTACGGAAATGTCGTTCGTCACGAGCCAGTTTTGCGGCTGGGTCGTGAGCGAGGGCATCGACGGCATCACCAGCAGCACGCGGCGATGGAGCGTGCCGAGCCGCGTCACCGGCGTTGTGGTCGCGTTGACGATCGGCCCGTCTAGAACCAGGAAGTAGGCCACCTCGGCCACCGCCGATTCGACGCGCGACCCGTTGAACCAGCCCACAAACGGAATCGTCTGGCGGGTGGTGAACATCAGTTTGTCGTCGGTGTCGCCGAAGATACTGAACGCGGCCGAAAACGAGCCGTCGAAATTCGGCCCTTCGATGATCTCAAAATACCCCTCGCCGTTCTCCGGCCGTAGCGGCGGCTTCATCGTGGCCGTGACGCCGAGCAGATCGGATTGGATCGTGTTTCGGGCGGAGCGCAGGCGGTCGGACATTTCGATGGCCGTGCGGCTATGGCCCACGCTCTCGCCGACCACGCCGAACAGCGTGACGACCGCCCCCATCATGATCAGCGTGATGGCCAGCGCCACCAGCATCTCGATCAGCGTAAACGCACGCCGCCGGTCACGACGACAGGCAAACGAAGAGGACTTCATGGACAAACGAAGTGGCTGCCCCTGGCGGGCGGGGATGGAAGGATGCATGGCCATGCCGTACGGGAAGAAGGGATCGCGCCCCACGAATCGCAGCTTGCCCACAGCCGGCCCGGGTATCTTCCATTCTAGCCCGAGCGGCGCACCGTTGCCACCCGTAGGAGCAGCGGACATGGGTAGGATACCGGTTTTCGTGGGACTGGACGATCACCAGGACGCGGTTCAGGTGTGTGTTTTGGATGGCTCGGGCAAGCCGTTGGCCAATCGCAGGTGTGTGAATGATTGGCAAGCGATCGAGCGCGTGGTGCGTCGCCAGGGGATGCCGATTCGCGTGGCGAGCGAGGCCTGCAGTGGAGCGGCGCATCTGGCAGACGAGCTGGCCACACACGCCGGCCGGCCGATGCACCTGGCTCATCCGGGCTACGTGTCACGGCTCAAGCAAAGCCCGGACAAGAGCGACTACAGCGATTCGCGGCTACTGGCGGATCTGGAACGCGTCGGCCATTTACCGCCGGTGTGGCTGGCGCCGGAGGCGATCCGCGAGCTGCGACGTTTGGTGCGGTATCGTCAACAGCTGCAGGGATGACGAATAGTGGATCGGCTCGAATGAGCTCGGGAGACTTTCCAAGGCCCGCGTCAGGCACTCCAGTGCCCGACCTACTGGATTGACTGTCGTAATTTGTCGGGTGCCACGTGTGGCTTGTCCCCCCGTGGATTCTGCACTGCTGGACAAGCCAGCCGTGGCACCCGCAGGACAGTTGTGCGTAGTCGGTCCACGACTCAGACCGTATCGAGCAAGCGCAGGTTGGGGGCGATCTCGGCGATCTGGGCGGTCATGAATCGCTGGATGCCCCCCATGGTTTTGATTCGCAAGGCTCGCTTGAGAATCCGCTCGGCGTCGCGGCGTGTCAAATGTTGCACCAGGTCTTTGATCGTGGGGATGAAGGCCGGGCTCATGCTGAAGCTGCGCAGTCCCATGCCGTACAGCAACAGGAAGGCCCGCGGCGCACCGGCCATTTCGCCGCACAACGTCACCGGACGGCCGGCCGCGTTGCTGGCCGCGATGATGTTGGCCAACACGCGCAACACCGGCGGGCTCAACGGCTGGCAGAGGTGATTCACTTTCGGATTGTCCCGATCGGCGGCCATCAGGTACTGCACCAGATCGTTCGAGCCGATCGACACGAAGTCGACTTCTTCCAGCAGCACGTCGATGGAAATGGCCGCCGCGGGCACCTCGATCATGACGCCGATGGGCACGTCGCCGTACGGCTTGCCCTCGGCCTCGAGCGCCTCGCGCGCCTTGCGAACGATCTTGTGCACGCGGCGAATTTCCTCGATGGCCGTGATCATCGGAAACATCATCCGCACGCGGCTGGTGCGGCCGGCGTCGGCGGCCGCCGCCCGCAGGATCGCGCGGATCTGGGTGGCGAAAAACTCGGGATGCTCGAACGACAATCGAATCGAGCGCCAGCCCAGAAAGGGATTCGCCTCGCGGGCGTGGCCGAGGTAGGGAATCGTTTTGTCGCCCCCCAGGTCGAGCGTGCGGATGGTGACCGTGTGGTTTGGGCTGGCGGCGATGATCTCGCGATAGGCGGCGAGTTGTTCGTCCTCGTCGGGCACGTCGCGATGCGTCAGAAACAGGTACTCGGTGCGAAACAGCCCAATGCCCGAGGCGCCCATGGCCACGGCGGCCCGCGCATCGCTCAGGTTGTTGATATTCGCCAACAGCTCGACGGACTCGCCGTCGGCGGTCGTGGCCGGCTGATCGCGATTCACGGCCAGCGCGTCTTTCAGATCGAAGAACTCGCGTTGCAGCTTGAGATAGGCGCTGGCGGTTTCCGGATCGGGTTGGAGGATGACGTGGCCTTCACGGCCGTCGACCACGAGCGTGTCGCCCGTCTTGACGTGCCGCAGGATGTTTTTCACGCCCGAGACGGCCGGAATGCCGCGGCTGCGGGCGAGAATGGCCGCGTGGCTGGTGCGGCCACCGGATTCGGTGACGATGCCGGCCACTTCCCGCTCGCCGAGGGTCACGACCTGCGAGGGCAACAGCTCGCCGGCCACCAGAATCAGCGGCCCGGACAGAGATGCCAGTTGCGGCTGCAGGACGTCGGTCAAATGGCCGCTTAAGCGAATGATGACGTCGCGAACGTCGGCCAGCCGCTCTTTGATGTACTCGTCCTGCGTGCTGGCAAACAGGGCCGAATAGTCCTCCAGCAGCCGGTGCAGGGCGCTGGGCGCGCTCTTGACGCTCATCGACGATCCAGCCGCGGATTTTGGCCGTAAACGCCGGATCGTGCAGAATCGACTCGTGCGTGCGAAAGATGGCCGCCTCGTCCGGCCCCACCTGGCTGGCTACTTTCTGATGCAGGGCATGCAGATCGTTGGCCGTCTTTTCACGGGCCTGGTCGTAACGCTCCAGCTCCGCTAAAGCCTCGGTCTTCTCCAGTCGACGCGTCTGCGGATTGACGTAAATCTCGTGGATGCAGTACGCCGTGCCGATAGCGACTCCTGGCGAAACACCGATCCCTCGTCGCATGGTCAACGTCGCGTCCCTTAAGCCATTGGCGGCCCGTCGTCGCGGGCAAATTTGTCGAACCCCGCGCCGCCATCCATCGAACGTTCCGGAGGGGAAGGTTGGTGGTGGCACTCGAACTCGAAATGCTAGTGCGCACGGCGCCGTTTGACGAGCCGATATCGCGGTTGTGATCGATTTCGTCGACCGATATACTATACCGTTTTCCAGACCTTGCGGATTCCCCCCTGCCCTCCCATGCACTTCACGTTCGTCGATCGCGTGCTCGAGCTGGAGCCGGGCGTGAAAATCACGACGGTCAAATGCTTGTCGCTGGGTGAAGAGTACCTGGCCGACCACTTTCCCCGTTTTCCGGTGATGCCCGGCGTGCTGATGTTACAGGCCATGACCGACGCGGCCGCGCTGTTGATCGGCGCCAGCGAGGGTTTTGCCTACAGCATCGTCACGCTGAAGGAAGCCAGAAACGTCCGCTTTGCGGACTTCGTGCAACCGGGCCGGGTGTTGACCGTCACTGCCGAGCTGCACAAGCTCGGACCGCGCGACGTCGAGTTTAAGACGCAAGGCAACCTGGACGAGCGGATGGCGGTCAACGGACGGCTGGTGTTGGAACGCTACAACCTGGCGGAAACCGATCCGCACATGGCCGATACCGACGCTTACCTGCGGCAGTACCTGCAGTCGCGACTGAAGCTGCTCTATCGACCGGCCGAGGCGTTTGACGCGGCCGTGCCGTCGCAGCCGATGGCGACCGATGCGGCGGCTCGCCAAACCAGTCGGGGCAAAGTCTAAAACCGCCCCGAGAGGGGCGCTCAATTGGCCAAGGAGACCGCCTCTCCCGCTGCTCGCCGCTAGTGCTCAGTCTGGGCGTCGGTCTAAAACGGAGTTTTTTCCCAAGTCCGCGGAGGTATCCCGTGATGGTGGTGACCAAAGACGAAGTGTTTTCGAAGGTACAGGGGGCGTTGGTGGATGCTTTGGGGGTGGACGAGGAGGAGGTGACGCCGGAGGCTCGGTTGGTGGGGGATTTGGGGGCCGAATCGATTGATTTTCTGGACATTGTGTTTCGGCTGGAGAAGGCGTTTGACATCAAGATTCCGCGCGGGGAGCTGTTTCCCGAGGATATTTTGACCAACGCCCAGTACGTGCAAAACGGCAAGGTCACGCCCGAGGGGCTCAAGCAGCTCGAGAGCCGGATGCCGTTTGCCGATCTTTCGGCTTTTAATGCCAATCCGGTCGTGCAGGATTTTGGCAATCTGCTGACCGTGCAGGATATGTGTCGCTACGTGGAGAGCAAGGTGGGCGTGGGCGGATAAGTCCGCGACGCTCGCGTGCTCGAAACCGGGGCGCTTGCAAAGGGGCACCGATGCGCTGGTTTTGGATCGATCGTTTTACGCAGTTCGAAAGTGGGCGCTCGGCTACGGCGGTGAAGAACGTCTCGCTGGCCGAGGAGCACCTGCACGACCACTTTCCCGGCGCGCCGCTGATGCCCAATGCGCTGGTGATCGAGGGGCTGGCCCAGACCGGCGGCCTGCTGGTGGCCGAGCAGCGGGCGTTTGTGGAACGGGTTGTACTGGCTAAGGTAGCCCGGGCTCGCTTTCATGTGCCGGCCCGGCCGGGGGACACGCTGGTGTACCAGGTCGCGATTGACGATATCCACAAGGATGGAGCGATCGTCAGCGGCACCAGCCACGTGGGCTCGCGGCTGCAGGCCGAGGTGCAGTTGTTCTTCGCCCATTTGGACGAGACCACCGCGGGGGGCCCGTCGCTGTTCGACCCGGTGAGCCTGCTGGCGATGCTCAAGCTGCTGGGCGTGTACCAGGTGGGACGCGACGCGCAGGGTCGGCCGCTGGTGATTCCGCCGGCGCTATTGCCGGCGGCCGGTTAGCAGTCTGTTGGAGAATTCGACAGGCTGCGTGATCGCAGGGATGCGATCTCAAAACAGCGACGTAAGTCGTTGCTTTGCGAGCCGTGCGGAGCTTTGCTTCGCACTTGGCGAGGTTGGAAAATGCCACGAGGGCATTTTTCAACGGGCTGTTAAACGTTGGGGAACGGACGATGATCGACAGCGCTACCAAACACGACCACCGGCGACGCGTGGTCGTGACCGGCGTGGGCTGCATCACGCCGATGGGGACCGACGTCGCCAGGCTCTGGGAAGGGCTCAAGCAGGGGGCTTCCGGCGTGGGCTACACGTCGATTTTTGACGCCAGCCGCTTTCCGACCAAGATCTCGGCCGAAGTGCGCGACTGGGACATCAGCCAGGTGGGCGAAGACCCGGACGTCTGGAAGCTGCGCGGCCGGCACACCAAGTTTGCCGCCGGGGCCGCGAAAATAGCCGTGGCCGACTCGGGCATCCTGGACACGAAGCTCGACCCGACCCGTTTCGGCGTGTACCTGGGAAGCGGCGAAGGGCAGCAAGACTTCCAGTGTTTCGCGCGGATGATGGCCAGTGCGTTGCGCGGCGAAGCGTTCGACCTGGCCCTGTTCACCAAGGCCGGCCTGGAATGGCTGCATCCCACCGTCGAACTGGAACAAGAACCGAACATGCCGGCCGGGCACCTGGCCGCGATGTTCAACGCGCAGGGCCCGAACGCCAACTGCCTGACGGCCTGCGCCGCCAGCAGCCAGGCGATCGGCGAAGCCCTGGAGTTGATCCGCCGCGGCGACGTCGACGTGATGCTCTCGGGCGGCACGCACAGCATGATCCATCCGTTCGGCGTGACGGGTTTTAATCTGCTGACGGCCTTGAGCACCAACAACGAGCATCCGCGCGAGGCGTCGCGTCCCTTCGACCGCGACCGGGACGGTTTTGTGCTGGGCGAAGGAGCGTCGATGGTCGTACTGGAGGAACTCGAGCACGCGAGGCGTCGCGGCGCGCAGATTTACGGCGAGATCACCGGCTACGGCTCGACGGCCGACGCCTACCGCATCACCGACGCGCACCCCGAAGGCCGCGGCGCGGCGAAGTGCATCCAGTTGGCATTAACCGACGCCCACGTCAATCCCGAGGACATCGGCTACATCAACGCCCACGGCACGAGCACCAGCGTGAACGATCGGGTGGAAACGCTAGCGATCAAAAAAGCCTTAGGCGAAAACGCCGCCTATCGCGTGCCGGTGTCGAGCACCAAAAGCATGATGGGCCACCTGATCGCGGCCGCCGGCGTGACCGAGTTGATCGTCTGCCTGATGGCCATCCGCGAAGGCGTATTGCCGCCGACGATCAACTACCACACCCCCGACCCCGACTGCGACCTGGACTACATCCCCAACCAGTCCCGCGAGCAGACCTGCCGTCACGCCCTCACCAACAGCTTCGGCTTCGGCGGCCAAAACGTAGCCCTGGTAGCCAGCGCCTTTGCGGGGTAAGGGGTACGTTGAGCCTAATCTATCCACTCAACTCACGTGGGAAAGCCTGAAAGGAAGTCGCACAATTCGCTTGGTGAAAGTTTTGCGCGATAGAGCCATCCCTTTTTTCGATCACTCGGTGGACATTTCATGACGCGGGGAGATGGTGGAGGAGCGTCAGCGCCATCCACCCGCTGGATGACGACACTCCTGAAATCTTTTTGGTGCTCCGCGCAGATCCACCAGCGTTTGAATGCGAACTTCGGCGACTTCATCGAGAGATTCTCATCAGTGATTTGGAACCCCTTACCATTGAGTGAACGAATCTCATTGACCCGGGATTCTTTTGTAGCGCTCATCGGAACGCCCCCGTTAACGCGAATGCGATTCAGCGACGATTTGCTCACGCCACGACTTCGTAGCCCTTTCGTTGCGGGCGGGATTGCATCGCTTGGGCTTCGCTGTCGCCAGTGATTTGCTCGGTTTCGGGGTTCCAGTTGATCTTGCGGCCCAGGCGGATGGCGATGTTGGCCAGGTGGCAGGTGGTCATCGCGCGGTGGTGGGTGAAGACGTCGGAGATCGGCAGCTGGCGCGACTTGACGCAGTCGAAGAAGTTGGCCATATGGCTGGTGGGCTTGCCGCGGTACAGGGTTTCGATAGCGCCCTCGGGGAGCGGCTTGTCCTTCAGCGCGTCGACCGGCTCGCCGCTGAGGTCGCCGCGGCTGACGAAGAACGTGCCGTCCTCGCCCTCGAACGTGATGCCGTTTTCGGTGTCGTGGCGGATTACCAGCTCGGTGTCGTCGGCGTACTTGCAGGTGACGTGAAATTCGGTGGCCGTGTTGTAGCCGTTGGGAATGTTCGGGTGCACGGCCGTCCCTTCGACCGTGAGCGGGCCGGTTTCCTCGGCGCCGATGCCCCAGGTGGCGATGTCGACGTGATGGGCGCCCCAGTCGGTCATCTTGCCGCCGGAGTATTCGTACCACCAGCGGAACTCGTAGTGGCAGCGCTTCTCGGTGTAGTCCACAAGCGGTGCCTGGCCGAGCCACGTCTCCCAGTCGAGTTCCGGCGGCACGGGCATCGGCTCGAACGGCCCGCCGGTCGGGGCGCCGCCGATGGCGCAGGTGACTTTCTTCACCTTGCCGATCCGCCCGTCGCGAATCATGGCGACCGCGGTGAGAAACCGCTGGTGCATTTCGGTGCGCTGCTGGGTGCCGACCTGGAAGACGCGGTTGGTCTCCTGGAGGACCTGGCGGATGAGCTTGCCTTCGTCGATGGTGAGCGTGAGCGGTTTTTCGCAGTAGATGTCCTTGCCGGCCTTCATCGCCTCGATGGCGATTTTCGAGTGCCAGTGGTCGGGCGTGACGATCGACACGACTTCGATGTCGTCGCGATCGAGCAGCTTGCGATAGTCGCCGTAGATGTCGGCCTTGCCGCCGGCCTTTTCGCGACCTTCTTCAGCATGCTTGCGATCGACGTCGCACACGGCCACGATGTCACCATGCTCGCGAATGCCGCCCACGAGTCCGCCCCGCCAGCGATCGCCGGTGCCGATGCAACCGACCAGCGGACGATCGTTCTTGCTTTCGTCGGCCCGGGCCCGGGCAGTGAACCAGTAGGGAACGGTCGTGACGGCGGCGGCGGCGGAAGTGCGGCGGAGAAACTCGCGGCGATTTTGGCGGCTCATCGTACGGAATCCTTGGGGATGATGGCGGTGGAGGCGGGCGGGTGAGCCCCACGGAGCGGTTGGATTAGAATCGGTGGTTTGCAAAACCGCAAGCGGACACCAAGGCGTCGCCGGCGGCGGTGCGAGCCCCACTGGGCGCGGGGCGAAACGTTCATTTTAGTTGGCCGGCACGGGGAGTGCAAAACGGGGACGCACGGCGTTTCGGTGCGCACCGCGGCTTACTCGCCGCGGCAGACGGCGGTGCGGTCGATGCTGGCGACCGTGGGGCGGCCGGCCAGGGCCATGTCCAGATCCAATTCGGCCCGAAGAATGGCCAGCATCTGTTCGACCGCCGGCTGTCCACCGGAGGCCAGCGCCCAGAGATAGGGGCGGCCGATCAGCACGGCCCGGGCACCGAGGGCCAGGGCCTTGAGGATATCGCTGCCGCGACGAACGCCTCCGTCGACGAGCACTTCGGCCCGATGGTCAACGGCCGCCACGACTTCGGCCAGGGCGTCGCCGGTGGCCAGCGTGCCGTCGAGCTGGCGTCCGCCGTGATTCGACACGACGATGGCCGCTGCGCCGTGCTCGACGGCCAGCCGGGCGTCTTCGGCGGTGAGGATGCCCTTGATCGCCAGCGGCAAGGGGGACAATTCTTTCAGCCACGCGACGGCTTCCCAGGTGAGCGAAGCGTCCCAAATGTCGGCGATGTATCGGACCAAGGCAGAATCGTCGTCGCAGCGTTGCATCTGGTCGAGCCCCACGCCTTCGAGGTTCTTCCAGGACATGCCCGGCGGCAGACCGAAACGATTGCGCACGTCCCGCTCGCGGCGCCCGACCAGCGGGGCATCGACCGTCAGGCACAGCGCCCGATAACCGGCCGCCACGGCGCGCTCGACGAGCCAGCGGGTCACGTCCCGATTGCGGTAACAGTAAAGCTGGAACCAGCGCGCCGCGTCCGGAGCAGTAGCGGCCACCTCTTCGAGGCTGTACGTGCCGGCCGTACTGACCACCTGAATGATACCGGCCGTGGCGGCCGCTCGGGCTACGGCCAGTTCCCCCTCTTCGTGCGCCAGGGCGTTGAACGCGCAAGGGGCGGTCAGCACCGGGAACGACAACGGCTGGCCCAGCACCGTGGTCGACAGATCGCGGGTGGCGACGTCCACCAGCACGCGGGGCCGCAGCCGCCAGCGCTGCCAGGCGAGCCGGTTGTCGCGGACGGTGAGCTCGTCTTCGGCCCCGCCGAAGTAATAGTCGAACACCATTTGCGGCAGCCGCTGCCGGGCCAGATCTTCGTATTGTGCGAGATTGATCGGGTCCATCGCCGGGGCGGCCCAGGGGCGGTGCTAGAGTTGCGTAAGGCTAGCACACGCTGCGCTCATGCGAAAGCGCGCCAAATTGGGCAGAATCGACGAAATCGGTTAAGATAGCGACCCGCTCCGAGGCGTGCGGTATCGGGGCGCTTGTGCAACAACGACACATTCTGACTTATGCCAGAAAGGATCGAGCGATGAAGACGACCCAGTTGAGCTTGTGCGCCGTGCTCGTGGCGGGACTGGCCGCGGGCGCGGGAGCAGCGGACAAACCCAAGGCGGCGCCGGTCAAAGAGGCCGTGGCCGTAATCATGCCCACCAAGAAGAGCGACGGCAAAACCACCGGCACGGTGACGCTCACCCAACACAAGGGCTACGTGCAGTTGACCGGCGAAGTGAGCGGCCTGTCGCCCGGCGAGCACGGCTTTCATATTCACATGTACGGCGACGTGCGGGCTGCCGACGGCACGAGCGCCGGTGGGCACTACAATCCTGATGGCGCCCACCACGGCGGACCGGCATCGAAGGAGCACCACTCCGGCGACCTGGGGAACATCGTGGCCGACAGCGAGGGAGTGGCCAAGATCGACGTCAAGGGTGAAGGCCTCAAGCTGCGCCAGATCCTGGGCCGTTCGATCGTCGTGCACGGCGGCGTCGACGACCTGAAATCGGATCCGGCTGGGAACGCCGGCCCGCGCGTGGGCATCGGCGTGATCGGCATGGCCGAGACGAAGACCGCCACGGCGGCGAAGTAAGCGGACGAGAACCCGCGCGAAGTAATCTACCCGCCGGGCCGGCGGCCGCCGAAGGGTCGTCGGCCCGGCGATGTTTTTGCGCCGCCGGCGCTGGCCTGGGACGCGGGTGACAGGATTCTGCGAACGCGCGGAAAATCTGACACGGCCACGTGTTGGAGCCGTTGTTCCCTTCGCGGACGAGCCGCCGGGCGACCAAAACAGTTGATCGACCGGACGCAGGCGGCTATCTTCATGGCGGTCTTGGGAGAGTTAATTCGAGACGCGCTTCGCGTGATTATCTGAAGGGAGCCGCAGGCGTTGCGGCCGCACCGAGCGGGCGTTCAACGCATTCTGACCCTTTGAACACGATTCTGGCCGTCCTCTGACGCGCAACGCGAAGCGGATTCTGCGTCCAGGTTGTCGAACTGCTGCGCCACTCCCGGCGGAGTCGTCGCCAACCGCACCGACCGTCGCGGCGCGCACCGAGCTCGGCCAGTGGTTCGCACCTGTGGTTTCGCAACCTTTTGGTCCCGATGCGATCGGGCGGCCCGGCCGCGGCCGGCCCCGTTGCGCGGGCTGCCACCAAGTCTTGAGAGGACATGCCAATGCTACGTTTCTGTGATGTGCTCTGGATCGCGTGCGCGCTGTTTGCCGTATTCGTGGCTCCCGCCGCCGCCGACATGTACGCGATGCATCCGATCGACGCCGACTCGATCAAGCCCTATATGGACGACAACTACAATTCGTCGTACTACTTGTATTCGTATTACGAGGACACCGCGACGGACAAAACCGTGGCGTTCATGAAGTTCGATCTGACGTCGATTCCCGACGGCTCGACGATCGACAGCATGTCGCTCAGGATGTTCACGGAGCTGCTGGTCACTCCGCCGCCGGCGACCGCCGAAATCTACCGCTCGAGCGACGACAGTTGGTCCAGCACGACGGACGACGCGTATCCCGGCACCAACGAATTGCTGGGCGCGAGCCAGGCCACTCCGAACCAATTCAGTTATTACAGCTGGGACCTCGACGTCGGCGACTTTGATCCGCAAATCGATCTGGCGGACAATCTGCTGACGCTGGCAATTACCTCCCCCAGCTATATCAACTGGTTCGGGATCGATAATCTCAACTTCGACCAGTATCCGCTGCTGACGATCAACTACACCGTGCCCGAGCCGTCGTCCGTCGTGTTGTTGCTGGTGGGCGCGGCGCTCGTGGCGGCTCGCGCCGAACAACTCGGTGCCGGAGGTAGACTCTTTGCCGGTGTATCCGCTGGTGCTGCTCTTGGCAGCGCAGCAGGGCTACCTGTAGGAGCGCGTACGCTCGGGGCGCTGGCCCCACGGCCTCGCACAGCAAGTCGAACAGCCGATCGACTTCGCGGCGCGTGGGCTCGTCGAGCTCGTAGCCGACCGGACCGCGGACGATCGTGCCTGTGAACACGCCTTGCTTTTTGAGCAGGTATTTTTCGATCGCCAGGAACGCGTCGAGACTGTGTTGCAACGACACCAGCGCCGCCAGCGGCAGCCAGATGCGATAGGCCCGCTCGTCGTCGCCGGCTTGCAAGGCCCGCCACAGGGCGACGATGCCGTCGACCAGGTCGGCGCCGGGCATGGTGCCGGCGATGCCGCGGCGATAGCTGTCGATCAAGGCGATGCCGCCGGTCCCTTCGAACACGCGAGCCCGGCCACTGGTGGCGTCCTGTAGCGCCGTGAGACGCGGACCAATGGGCACGGCCTCGGGCTTGAACAGCACGCGGTCGCCAAATTCGTCGAGCAGCCGGGCGTACAGCGAGATTGGCATCGGCCGGCCCACGTAGCCGCTGGCATCCTGCACGATGACCGGAATCTCGACGGCGGCCAGAATCCGCCGGTAGTATTCCAGCAGTTGCAGCTCGTCGAGCGCCACCGCCACCGGTGGGACGGCCATCACGGCGTCGGCGCCGGAGTGCTCGGCGTGGCGGGCAAAGGCTTCGGCCGTGTGGCTGCTCTCGGCCCCCACGCTAATGACGACTCCTCCCCGGCTGCCGCCGCAGGCGCAGGCCCTCTCGGCCAGCTTCCGGCGTTCTTCGCCGCTGAGGCGCAGCACTTCGGAGACCATGGCCAGGACGATGCCGTCGGCGCCGCGGCGGTAGAGCCAGTCGATCTCCTTTTCCAGCGTGGCGAAGTCGATCGACTCGTCTTCGTGATAGGGCGTCTGGAAGACGCACAACACGCCGGCCAGCGGGCGGGACGAACGAAGCTCGGGGGACATCGGGGCTAGTTTCCGGGGCCGGGGCGGTGGAATGGCCGTGCGATGCGGCAATCGCACGTTCACTAAACCGCGCCCGGCCCGCGTTGACAAGAGAATTTCACGTCTGCCGTCAGGCAGCCCGGCGTCCTTCGGGACGCGGCGTGGAGGCGGCGCTGCGCAGCTCGGCCAGCACGCGCGACATGACCGCCTCGGTGGCCCGGCTGACGATCTCGGTCTGCAGGGCCGGATCGAGTTTTTCGCGACCCTTTTGCACGGCGGCCAGCTCGCGGTGCACCAGCTCCAGTGCCCGGGCTCGGACATAACCCCGGGCTTCGGAGACGCGCATCGACGCGGCCCGCCGGCGCACGCGACCCAGCACGGGTCCGACGGCGCGCTGGGCCACTTCGCTACTGATCAGAGCCGCTTTGCGGGCCGACCGCCGCCTTGAAATGAAATTCCAGATGCCCATGGGCAAACTCCTTTTTGCCTACGTATGAATCCCTTCCTCGCCAGATCGCGCGCGAGCAACTCACCTTCCTTGGCATTGACCGCGACTATGTAGTGATCGAGCCAAGTGGCGGATGGAATTCAACCGGCGGGTGAGCGCGCCGGCGGCGGTCTGCGTGAAGCGCCCAAAGTTCCAGGTCCAGCGATGGCCTTACGACCGCTGCAACCCGGCAGGCGCGCGAGCGCCGAAGGCGCGCCATGCGGACTCCGCGCGCCCTGGAACTGGCGTTGGCCCGACGGGCGGGGCTCTCGTACACTTCCGCTCCCAAGTTCCTTCGCGAAGGAGTACGGATGAAGAGCCCTCTGCGCCAGCAGTTCTTGCTAGCGGCCATTGCCGCGGCGGTGTACTTCGTCAATCTGGGTGCCACGCATCTGTGGGACGTCGACGAGGCGATCTTCGCCCAGACCGCCCGGGAAATGCACCAGCGCGGCGACGCCGTGGTCCCCTACTTCAACGGCGAGGTGTTTTCCCACAAGCCGGCCCTGATGTACTGGCTGATGATGGGTGCCTTCGAGCTGTTTGGCACCAACGAGTTTGCCGCCCGCTTCTTCTCGGCCGTGTTCGGCATCGGCAGCGTGCTGCTGACGTATCGACTGGGGCGGCTGATGTTTTCGCCGGCCGTGGCCTTTTGGGGCGGGCTCGTTCTGGCCACCAGCCTCAACTATTGCGTCATCGCCCGGGCCGCCACACCCGATGCGTTCTTGGTGTTCTTTTCGACGCTGGCGGTGCTCGTGTTCGTCGCCGGCACGGCCAAAGCGCGGCCCCTCTCCGGCGAGCCGAACGAACGCAACACGCCCTGGGCCGGGCAAACCACCTTCGAGCCGAGTTGGGGCTCGTGGCTATTGGTGTATGCCGCGATGGCCGGCGGCGTACTGACCAAGGGGCCCATAGGCGTCGTGCTCCCCACGGCGACGATTGGATTGTTCCTGTTGGTCATCCGCGCTCCGGCAGTGCCGGCCGCCGAGCCGGGCTGGCGCGGCGCTCTCGGGTCGGCGGCGCAGTTGGTGCCGCGTGGTACTGGCACTCCCGCACGTGCTGCGGACGATCTGGAGCATGCGGCCGCTGTCGGCAGTGGCCACGATGCTGGCGGTGGCCGGGCCGTGGTACGTGTGGGTCGGCGTCGAAACGGGCGGCCAATGGCCGGCCGCGTTCTTTGGCGTGCACAACTTCGGGCGATTTCTCAACGCGATGGACAACCACCGCGGCCCGATCTTCTATTACATCGTTGCGATCGCTGCCGGATTCTTTCCCTGGTCGGTGCTGGCTTGGCCGACGGTGGTCGAAATGCGGAAGCTGGTGCGCGAGCGGCACCCCTGGCGGCCGGGATACGTGCTGGTGGGATCGTGGGTCGTGGTGTGGGTCGGGTTCTTTTCGCTGGCCGGCACGAAGCTGCCCAGTTACGTCGTGCCGGCCTATCCGGCCCTGGCGCTGGCAACCGCCTGCCTGGTGGCCCGCTGGATTCGCGACCCGGCCACTTTGCCGCGAATCTCGACGCGGCTGGCCTGGGGTTGCGTCGCGCTCACCGGCGTGGGGCTGATGGTGGCGTTGCCGATCGTGGCCCACTTGCTCTTGGACGATCAGTGGTTCCTGGGGGCGATCGGCCTGGTTCCGCTGGCGGCGGGTGTGGCCGGTTGGGTGTTCAGCGAGCGAGACGACTCGCGGCGGGCCGCGGCGGCGCTGGCGACGTTGGGCGTGGCGCTGCCGGTGGCCGTCTTGGGGTTTGCGGCGGTGTATGTCGATCAGTATCAGGAGAGCCCCGCGTTCGCCGAGCGGATCGCGGCCGACGCGCGCGGCGGCGAAGCGCCGGCCGTCGGCGTGTTTCGGCACTTCCGGCCGAGCTACGTTTTCTATACCGACGCGGTTGTCGAAGAGATCGCTTCGCCCCGGGACGTGCGGCAATTCTTTGACGCGCACCCCCAAGGCGCGTTTGTGATCACCAACGACGGGCAATTCGACCATTTGCGCGGCCTATTGCCGGCCAGCGTGACGGTGCTCGAACGCCGCCGCCGGCTGGGCCAGCACGGCAGCGTGCTCCTCTTAGGTCGCAAGACCATCGAAACGGCCGGAGCTGCGACGCGGCCGGCCCGTTGAGTTCTCCCCCTCGGGTGCCACTGCTGGACAAGCCAGCAGTGGCACACTTACGCTCAGGACGACCGCAAAGCTTGAGCTGTGGCGGTAAACGGCCGCTTCCCTCTCGCGGTTCTGCCCTCTTCCTTAACTGCCACCGGTAGTTGATCTTGCGCTTTGGCTGTGTTAGTCTGCTTTCGATGCGCTGTTGCGCTATCGTGGGATGACTTCACCACCAAGGCTTTGAGTGAGACTGCCATGCTCAACGTGACCGGCCGAGGACGAGCCCAGACGTGCGATGGCATTTCGCGGCGCGACTTTCTGCAGGTCGGCACGCTGGGGGCGATCGGCCTGTCGTTGCCGCAGCTCCTGGCGGCCAAGGCACAGGGGGCCGTCAGCAAAGATCACGACGAGCGGAACGTGATCCTGATTTTCAACCTGGGCGCGCCCAGCCAGGTCGACCTGTTCGACATGAAGCCCGAGGCCCCGGAGGAAATCCGCGGGCCGTTCAAACCGATCAAGACCAAGGCGCCGGGGCTCGAGATTTCTGAAATCCTGCCCAAGCACGCCGAGCATGCCGACAAGTTTTCGCTGGTGCGAAGCTGCTATCACACGGCCGCCGCGGTGCACGACACGGGGCATCAAATGATGCAGACCGGCCGGTTGTTTACCGGCGGCATCAACACGCCCCACGCCGGCTGTGCGCTGGCGTATCTGCGCGGCCGCCGTACGGACTTGCCGGCACACGTGATTCTGCCCGAGCCGATGGGCCCCACCGGCGGCAACCTGCCGCACGGCCAGGACGCCGGCTTTTTGGGCAAGGCGTACGATCCGTTCGCCCTGATGACCGATCCGTCGAAACCGAACTTCAAAGTTCCCGACCTGCTGCCCCCCGAAGAGATCGGCGAAGTGCGGCTGGCCCGGCGCCGCAAGCTGCGGGCGATCGTCGACGAAACGGTGGCCAACTTCGAAGCCAGCGACAACGCCAAGCTGTTGGACAGCAACTTCGAGGCGGCCTTCCGGATGATGACCAGCCCGCAGGCCCGCGACGCGTTTGACCTGACGAAAGAGCCCGAGAAGGTGCGCGAACGTTACGGTATGAACCGTTTCGGCCAATGCTGCTTGCTGGCCCGGCGGTTGATCGAGGCCGGCGTGCGGTTCGTCACGGTGAATACGTTCCTGACGGTATTCAACGAGATCACGTGGGATATCCACGGCTCGAGCCCGTTTACGTCGATCGAGGGGATGCGCGACATCGTGGCCCCGATGTACGACCAGGCCTACACGGCCCTGCTCGAGGACCTGGTCGAGCGGGGCATGCTGGAGAACACGCTGGTTTGCAACCTGGCCGAGTTCGGCCGCACGCCGCGGGTGAACCCGGCCGGCGGACGCGATCACTGGCCCCAGTGCTGGACGATCTATTTCGCCGGCGGCGGCGTCCAAGGGGGCCGCGTGGTGGGCATGAGCGATCGCATCGGCGGAGTGCCGGCCGAGCGACCCGTCGAGCCGGCCGAAGTCGTGGCCACGATTTACCACAGCCTGGGGCTCGACCTGGAAACCAAGCTGCCCGGTCCGCAAGGCCGACCGTTCCCGCTGGTCGACTCGGGCAAGCACGAGATACACGAGTTGTTTTAGTCGCGGCAATGTCTCGCTCGACCAGAGCCGAGGCAGACCGCGGGCCGAGCGTGAACCGTCACGCCTGGGTTGGAATGCCCGCACGTTCGGCTGCTGAGAGGATCTCTCCCCACAGGGAGAGACGCGTTCGTCCTGCCAACATTAGCACACCCCTTTCCCCAGAGGTTTGTGAGCATGCCTGGGCGGCTGGATCGCATGCAGCGGATTGGTTTCTTGGCGCTGGCCTGCGCCGTGTTTGCGCAGACCGCGCTGGCGGATGACGTGCGCTTGATTCCCGGCGACTTCACGCTCGCCGGTCCGGCCGCGCGGCAGGCACTGGTGCTGGAAAACTACGCCGGCGACGTCGCCACGGGCCAGGTTGCCGCGGGGGCGGATTTGACGCTGGCCTCGAGCGATCCCGGAGTGGTCCGGGTCGTCGACGGCGTGGCGCTGCCGGTGGCCAACGGCAAGGCCACGCTCGCGGCCGGCTCGGGCGAACAGGCGACCACGGTCGAGGTGACCGTGACGGACATGGACAAGCCGTTTCAATGGAGCTTTCGCAACCACGTCGAATCGGTCCTATCAAAGGCCGGCTGCAATAGCGGCGCGTGCCACGGGGCGCTGGCCGGCAAGAAGGGTTTTAAGCTCACGCTGCGGGCCTTCGATCCGGTGGCCGACTACTTTTACATCACCCGGCAGGCCCGCTCGCGCCGCGTCGTGCTCAGCGATCCGGGGCGCAGCCTGGTGTTGATGAAGCCGACCGGAGCGGTGCCGCACAAAGGGGGCATTCGATTCGCGGTCAATTCGCCGGAGTATGCCGTGCTGGCCGAGTGGCTGGCCGCCGGTGCGCCCACCCCGGCCGACGACGATCCGCGGATCGATCGCCTGGACCTGCTGCCCAAGGCGTCCGTGCTCCGGCAAGGGAGCCAGCAGCAGCTCATCGTGCGAGCCCATTTCACGGACGGGCACACCGAAGACGTCACGCGCTGGGCCCGGTATGAGTCGACCAACGAATCGGTCGCTACGGTTGACGAAGCGGGGGGCGTGCAGGTGGTCGGGCAGGGAGAGGCCGCGATCAAGGCCTGGTACTTGAGCCGCAACGTGATCGGAACCGTAAGCGTCGCCTACGAGCAACAGGTCGATCCGGCCCTGTTTGCCGACGCACCGCGGCGTAATTTCATCGACGAGCTGGTGCTGGCGAAGCTCGAGAACCTGAACCTCCCCCCTTCGCCGCCGGCCGGCGACGCCGAGTTCCTCCGCCGGGCGTTTATCGACACGATCGGCGTCTTGCCTACCGTCGCCGAGACGCGGGCCTTTCTGGCCGACGAGTCGCCCGACAAGCGCGACAAGCTCATCGACAGCTTGCTCGCGCGGCCGGAGTTCGTCGACTACTGGGCCTACAAGTGGAGCGACCTGTTGCTGGTCAACAGCGAGAAGCTGAAGCCCCAGGCCATGTGGTCGTACTACGAGTGGATTCGCAATCGCGTGGCCGCCAACACGCCGTGGGATCAGTTTGCCCGCGAGCTGGTCACGGCCACCGGCAGCACGCTGGAAAACGGCGCGGCGAATTTCTTCGTCTTGCACCAGGATCCGCCCGAGCTGGCCGAAACCGTCTCGGTGGCCTTCCTGGGCATGTCGATCAACTGCGCGAAATGCCACAACCATCCGCTGGAGAAATGGACCAACGACCAGTATTACGGCATGGCCAGCCTGTTTGCCCGGGTGCGCTCGAAGGAAGGGCCGGGGGCGGGAAATCAGATCGTGTATCCGGTCACCTCGGGCGAATGGATGCAGCCGCGAACGGGCAAGCCGCAGCCGCCGCAGCCGCTGGATGGCGAAGCCGTGCCGTTCGACGCGGAAGCCGATCGGCGCGTGCATCTGGCCG
Source organism: uncultured Planctomycetota bacterium (assembly GCA_963711515.1). GTDB lineage: Bacteria > Planctomycetota > Planctomycetia > Pirellulales > PALSA-1355 > CAVQEL01. Next base: position 193,950 of record CAVQEL010000039.1, read on the forward strand.
AGTGGCTCACGGCGCCTGAAAATCCGTATTTCAGCCGCGCGATCACCAACCGCGTGTGGGCCAATTTCCTGGGCGTGGGTCTGGTCGAGAACGTCGACGACCTGCGGCTCACCAACCCGCCGAGCAATGCCGAGCTGTTCGAGGCGGCGGCCGGCTTCCTGGTCGAGCACGACTACGACTTGAAGGCCCTGATGCGCGTCATCCTGCAATCGGCCACGTATGCCAAGAGCAGCAGGCCCTTGCCCGAGAACACGGCCGACGAGCGGTTCTACTCGCGCTATTATCCGCGGCGGCTGATGGCCGAGGTGATGTTGGACGGCGCTGTCGCAGGTGACCGGGGCGGTAGCGGAGTTTCCCGGCTACGCCGCCGGCACGCGGTCGCTCGAGCTGCCCGACGTCAACGTCAAGTCGTACTTCCTGCAGTCGTTCGGCCGGCCGCTGCGCGAGATCACTTGCGAATGCGAGCGGACGGCGCAGCCCAGCATGGTGCAGGTGCTGCACATCTCGAACGGCGACACGATCAACAAGAAACTCCAGGCCAAGGGAAACCGGCTGGAGGAGATGCTGTCCGCGGGCTTGTCGAACGAGGCGATCATCGAAGAGGCGTACCTGGCGGCCCTGTCCCGGTTTCCCACCGACGAAGAAAAGGCGAAGCTCGCCGCGGCCCTGGCCGACGAATCGGCCGAGCGGCGTCTGCTGGTCGAGGATCTCTATTGGAGCATCCTCAGCAGCAAGGAATTTCTGTTCAATCACTAGGCGGGTCGAACTGACATGATGCGCACGGCGGTGGCAATCGCGATCGTATGGGCCGGCTGCTCGACGCTTTGGGCCGAGGAGCCGGCGGCGGAAGTGGACTATAACCGCGCCGCGGCGCCGCTGTTCAAGAAATATTGCGTCGGCTGCCACAACCCGACCGACAAGGAAGGCGAACTGGTGCTCGAGCGCCACGCCGACGTGCTGGCCGGCGGGGCCAGCGGAGCGGTCGTCGTGCCGGGCAAGGCCGACGAGAGCCGCCTCGTTGACTTGCTCACCGGTGCGACGAGCCGGCGATGCCGCCGGAGGATAACGACAAGCCGACGGACGAGGAGATCGCCCGGCTGGTGGCCTGGATCAATGCCGGCGCGAAGCCGCCGGCTGCCGGCGAGCCGGATCCCACCGTGGTCCGCGTGCCGAAAATCAAGCCGACGGTCGACGTGCGCGAAGCCATTTCATCGGTGGCGTACTCGCCTGATGGCAAGCTGCTGGCCGTGGCCCGGTATGACACGGTCGAACTGCTGGCGATCCCCGAGCGGACGCTGGTCCGGAAGTTGGGCCCGCATCGCGGGCGGATCAACGCGGTCAGCTTTTCAAACGACGGCACGCGGTTGCTGGCGGCCGCCGGCGAGCCGGGCGTGTTCGGCGAAGTGCGGCTGTGGCATGTGGCCGATGGCCAGCCGGCGGGCGAGTTCAAAGGACATGCCGATAGCCTGTACGCGGCCGTGCTCAGTCCCGACGGCAAGTTGCTGGCCACCAGCAGCTACGATCAGCAAATCAAGCTCTGGGACGCGGCCACGGGCAAGGAGCTGCGCACGCTCAGCGGGCATAACGACGCGGTGTTCGACCTGGCCTTCCGGCCCGACGGAAAGATTCTGGCCAGCGCCAGCGGCGATCGGACGGTGAAGCTGTGGGACGTGGCCAGCGGCGAACGGCTCGATACTTTCGGCCAGCCGACCAAGGAGCAGTATTGCGTGGCCTTCAGCCCGGACGGAAAGCGGGTGGCCGCTGGCGGCGTCGACAACCGGATTCGCGTGTGGCAGATCAGCGAGGAGGGCAAGGAGAACACGAATCCCCTCGCCTACGCCCGGTTTGCCCACGAGGGGGCAGTCGTGAAACTGGTCTATTCGGCCGACAGCAAAACGCTGGTGTCGGCCGGCGAAGACCGCACGGTGAAAGTCTGGGACGCCGAGCCGATGAACGAGCGGCTCATGCTCGAACCGCAGAGCGACTGGGCGCCGGCCCTGGCGATCGCGCCGGACGGCAAGACCGTGGCCGTGGGGCGGCTCGACGGTAGCCTGGCGATTTATGACACGGCCACGGGCGACCTGGTGCCCGTGCCGCCGCCGCCGAAGCCCGATTTGGCGTCCCTCTCGACGCGCGGGATTCAAAGCGGCGCGACGAATCGCATTCGACTCTCGGGCAAGCACCTGGCCGACGTGAACGCGATCAAGGCCAGCCATGAAAAAATTGCCAGCCAGATTGTGGGAACGCCCGGCGGCACGGAGCTGGAAGTCGACGTCACACCGGCGGCCGACGTGCCCCGCGGGCGCTACGAGCTGTGGGTCGCTTCGCCGGCCGGCGAGAGCCGCAAGCTGCGCGTCTATGTCGACGACCTGGCGCAAGCCGCTGAGACCGAACCTAATGATGAACTGGCCCAGGCCAACAGCACGTCGCTCGAAACGGACGTGTGGGGTGTGCTGGCCGCCAAGGGAGACGTCGACCGCTTTGCGTTCGATGCCAAGGCCGGGCAGCACCTGGTGTTCGACGTGGCCGGCAGCAGCATCGGCGCGAAGGCCAACTTCGTACTGACGCTTTCGGATGCCACCGGGCGGGTGCTGGCCGACAACAACGACTTCGGCGGCTCGAGCGACCCGCTGTTGGCCCACACGATCGAGACGGACGGCCGCTACGTGATCGAAATTCGCGATCTGGTGCTGGGCGGCGACGACAAGTTCTTCTATCGCCTGTCGCTGGGCGAGCTGGCGATGCCGACGGCCGTGTTTCCGCTCAGCGTGCCGGCCAATCAGGAGACGGAAGTCGAAGTGACCGGTTACAACCTGCCGCCCGGCTTGAAGGCGAAAGTGCCGGCCGCCGCCAGTGGCGAAGTCGGCGTGCCGCTGGATGCGGCGGCCTATCGCCTGCGCGAGCCGCTGAAGGTCGCCGTGGGCCAGTGGCCCGAGACCGTCGAGGTCGAGCCGAACAACACGCCCGAGCAGGCCACGCCGCTGGCCGTGCCCGGTACGGCGAACGGGCGGATACGGGGGGCCGACGGCGGCGCGGCCGACGACGATTACCTTCGCTTCCAGTCCAAGGCCGGCCAGACCTGGATCGTCGAAACGGAGGCCGACCGCCGCGGCGCGCCGACCGACACGGTGATCGAGGTGCTCGACGCCGCCGGCCGGCCGATCCAGCGCGTGCTGTTGCAGGCCGTGCGCGACTCGACCGTCACCTTCCGCGGCATCGACAGCAACGCGCTCGAATGCCGACTCACGAACTGGGAAGAGATGCAGCTGAACCAATTGCTGTACATCAACGGCGAAGTCGTGCAGTTGTTCCGGGCACCGCGGGGGCCCGACTCGGGATTCGCGTTCTATGGGGCCGCTGGTGGCAAGCGACTGTTGTACTTCGACACCAGCGCCATGGTGCACGCCGTGGACGAACCGTGTTACATCGTCGAGGCGCATGCGCCGGGCTCGAAACTGATTTCGACTGGACTGCCGGTGTTTCCGATCCACTACGCGAACGACGACGACAGCCAGCGCCGCTTGGGCAGCGACTCGCGGCTCTCGTTCACCGCGCCGGCCGACGGGGCCTACCTGGTCCGCGTGCGCGACGCGCGGGGCCACGGCGGCGATCGTTATGCCTATCGGCTGACCGTGCGTCCGCCCAAGCCCGACTTCAACGTCACGCTGGGCGGAGGCGATAAGGTTGCGGCCGGCAGCGGCGACGAGTTTACGCTCACCGTCGATCGCTTCGACGGCTTCGACGACGAAGTGCGCGTCGAAATCACCGGCTTGCCCGAGGGTTGGTGCGCGTCGAGTCCCATCGTGATCCAGGCCGGCCATCGCGATGCCCAGGGCGTGCTGTTTGCCGAGACGGAGGCAAAACAACTCACCGCCGAGCAGTTGCAAGGAATCCACGTGCAGGCCAAGGCCACGGTGGCCGGCGAGGAAGTGGTGAAGCCGGTGGCCGCGTTTGGCCAGATCAAGCTCGAGGAGAAGCCCAAACTGCTGGTGCGGCTGGAGCCGGCGGAGCTGGTCATCGCGCCGGGCTCGACCATTACGGCACAGTTGAAAGTGGAGGCGCAACGGTTATGACGGTCTCGTGAGATTCGAGGTGCAGAACTTGCCGCACGGCGTGATCGTCGACAACATCGGCTTGAGCGGCGTGCTGCTGCCCAAGGGGGAAAACGAACGCCAGATTTTCATCACGGCCGATCCCTGGGTGCCGGAAACGTCGCGGCTGTGTTTCGCCGTCGAACAGCAAGCGGGCGGACAATGCTCGCCGCCGGTGATGATCCACGTGCGAAAACCCAGCCCGCTGGCCGAAGCACGGCAGAAGTGAGTGCCACGGGCGCCGGCTGTCGCGGCGCGGTGGCGCTAAAGGGCCACCGGCCATTGACAGCGCCGCGCGCAAGGCTCCATATTGAACCCGGTTGTGACGGCGCTATTATTGACGAAGGAAACGTGCCCGTTGTGGGAGACCGATGTGAAGGACTTTGAGTTTCAAACGGCCACCACCGTCGACGAGGCCGTGAGCCTGCTGGCGGCCAAGGGGGATCGGGCCCGCGTGCTTACCGGCGGGACCGACCTGATCGTGCAATTGCGCGAGGGCCTGCGCGAGGCCGACCTGGTGGTCGACATCAAGAAGATCCCCGAGCTGATGGCGCTGTCGTTTAGCCCGGGCAAGGGCCTGTGGCTGGGGGCGGCGGTGCCTTGCTACCGGATCTATGGCGACGCCGACATTGCGGCGGCGTATCCGGCGCTGGTGGACGCGGCGCGGATCATCGGCGGCTGGCAGATTCAGAGCCGGGCCAGCATCGGCGGAAACTTGTGCAACTCGTCGCCGGCGGCCGATTCGATCCCCCCGTTGATCGCGCATGACGTCGTGTGCCACCTGGCCGGACCCGGCGGGCGGCGCACCGTGAAGGCCGCCGAGTTTTGCACCGCGCCGGGCAAGAACGTGCTCCAGCGGGGCGAGCTCGTGACGACGCTCGAGTTTCCGCCCGCGGCGCCCTGGAGCTCGTCGGCCTACCAGCGGTTCATTCCGCGCAACGAAATGGACATCGCCGTGGTCGGCGCCGCCTCGTGGGTGCAATTGGACGCCGGTGGCGAAGTGATCGAAGCAGCCCGCGTGGCGCTGGCGGCCGTGGCGCCGACGCCCCTTTCGCTCGACGAAGCGTCGCAGTGGCTCTCGGGCAAACCGGCCAGCGGCGAAACGTTCGCCAAAGCGGCCGAAATGGCGGCCGCCGCGGCCCGCCCCATCAGCGACAAGCGCGGGACCACCGAGTATCGCAAACACTTAGCCGGCGTGTTGACCGCCAGAACGCTGGCCATCGCCGTCGAACGAGCCCGCGGCGGCAAGGCGAATTAGAAGAAATCCAAGAAGCGTCCAACCGCTGGCGGTTTAGCCGGCCGCGGCGCATGACCCAACCAACCCGATCCCCTGCGACGCGTTGACACTTCAACCGAGGAAATCCCGTGGCCAAGAAAATCCACGTCACCACCACGATCAACGGCGAACCGTTCGAGTTCCTCTGCGAGGCGCGGCAAAGCCTGCTGGAAGTGCTGCGCGACACGCTGGGGCTGACCGGCTCGAAAGAAGGCTGCAACAACGGCAACTGCGGCGCGTGCACCGTGCTGCTGGACGGCCAGCCGGTCGATAGCTGCCTGGTGCTGGCCGTCGAGGTCGAAGGGGCCGCGATCACGACCATCGAGGGGCTGGCCCGGGAATCGCACCTGCATCCGATCCAGCAGTGTTTCCTGGAAGACGCGGCGCTGCAATGCGGCGTGTGCACGCCGGGCTTCATCATGTCGGCCGCGGCACTGCTGGAGCGCAACCCCAACCCGAGCGAGCACGAAATTCGTTTTCAACTGGCCGGCAACCTGTGCCGCTGCACCGGTTATGACAAGATCGTCCGCGCCGTCGAGGACGCGGCCGCGCGGCTGGCCGGCACGTCGCGCCCGCGGGCGTCGCAGGCCAACGGCAGCCCCGCGCGGCAGGGACAAACGCAAGCGACGTAACCGAACCAAAAACGGCCCGGGACTTTTATCCACCCGCAACCTGCACAATCGAGGGAGTTGGCCCCCATGGCGATCGAAACGGAAGCCAAATCCAAGACCGACGGTCCGCACTACAAAGTCATCGGCACGCGCCGGTGCGTCACGACGGCGCCGACAAGGTGACCGGCCGGGCCGTTTATGGCGCCGACGTCAAGTTGTCGGGACTGGTGCACGGACGCGTTCTGCGCAGCCCGCACGCTCACGCGCGGATCAAGTCGATCGACACCTCGGCGGCCGAAAAGCTCGCCGGGGTGCTGGCGGTGTGCACCGCGGCCGACATGCCCGACTTGAAGGACAAGATCGCGGACCTGGGCGAAGGGGCCGTGAACCTCGCGCACCTGGGGGCCAACATCCTGGCCCACGGCAAGGTGCTGTACAAGGGGCACGCCGTGGCGGCCGTCGCGGCCGTCAACCGGCACGTGGCCGACGAGGCGTTGACACTGATCAAGGTCCAGTACGAGCCGCTGCCCGTTGTGACCTGGGTGCTGGACGCGATGCGCGACGACGCTCCCCTGCTCCACCCCGACGTGTTCACCCGTTCGATGGGCAAGAAGGCCGACAAGCCGAGCAACGTTTCGGCCCACGTCCACTTTGAGAGCGGGGACGTCGACGCGGCATTCAAGCGGGCCGACGCGGTGGTCGAGCGCGAGTTCAAGACGGCCAGCGTGCACCAAGGCTACATCGAGCCGCACGTATCGACGGCGCTGTGGAACGAGGATGGGCACCTCACCATCTGGACGGCCACGCAAGGCGCGTTCACTGCCCGGCAGCAGACGGCCGAGCTGTTGCAGCTTCCGGTGTCGCAGGTCACGGTGGTGCCGTGTGAGATTGGCGGCGGCTTCGGCGGCAAGATCGCCGTGTATCTGGAGCCCGTGGCGGCGCTGCTGAGCCGCAAATGCGGCCGACCGGTGAAGATGACCATGAACCGCGACGAAGTGTTCGAGGCCACCGGGCCCACGCCGGGTTCGTTCATGCGGGTGAAGCTCGGCGCCACCAAGGACGGCAAGCTCGTGGCCGGCGAGGCCTGGCTGGCGTACGATGCCGGCGCGTTTCCCGGCGGTATGATCGGCCCGGGCTGCATGTGCGTGTTCAGCTGCTACGAGATTCCCAACGCGCGGGTGGACGGCTACGACGTGGTGGATAACAAGCCCAAGACGCAGGCCTATCGGGCCCCGGGGGCCACGCAGGCGGCGTTTGCCTGCGAATCGGTGGTCGACGAGCTGGCCGAGAAGCTCTCGATCGATCCGATCGAGTTCCGCTTGAAGAACGCGGCCAAGGAAGGGACGCGGCGCGTCGATGGACCGGTGTATCCCCGCGTCGGTTTCGTCGAGACGCTCGAGGCCGCCCGCGCTAGCGAGCACTGGCAGACGCCGCTGGTGGGTAAGCATCGCGGCCGGGGCATCGCCAGCGGCTACTGGTTCAACATCGGCCTGAAGTCGAGCGCCGCGGCCAACGTCAACCCCGATGGCACGGTGAGCCTGATCGAAGGCTCGACCGACATCGGCGGTACGCGCACCAGCGTCGCCATGCAACTGGCCGAGACGCTGGGCATCGCGGCCGAAGCCGTGCAGCCCCGCGTGGCCGACACCGACGGCGTAGGCTACACCGACGTCACCGGCGGCAGCCGCGTCACGTTTGCCACGGGGCTGGCGGCGTACGAAGTCGGGCTGGATCTCCAGCGGCAGATGCGAGAGCGGGCCGCCATTCTGTGGGAGTGCGACGCTTCGCAGGTCGAGTGCGCCGACGGGTCGTTTTATCACGACGACAAATCGATGACCTTCGCCGAACTGGCCGGCAAGCTGGGACAAACCGGCGGGCCGGTGGTGGGCCGGGCCACCGTGAATCCCGAGGGGCCCACCAACGGTTTTGGCACGCACGTGGTCGACGTCGAGGTGGACCCCGACACGGCCAAGGTCACGATCCTGCGGTACACGGTCGTGCAGGACGCCGGCAAGGCCATTCATCCCAGCTACGTCGAAGGGCAGATGCAAGGGGGCGTCGTGCAGGGCATCGGCTGGGCGCTCAACGAGGAATACGTCTACGACGCCCAGGGAAAGATGGAAAACGCCAGCTACCTCGATTATCGCATGCCGACGTCGCTCGACGTGCCGCGGATCGAGACGATCATCGTCGAGGTGCCCAACCCCGCGCATCCTTACGGCGTGCGCGGCGTGGGCGAGACGCCTATCGTCGCTCCGCCGGCCGCCGTGGCCAATGCGATCTACGCGGCCACGGGCGTGCGGATGAACGAATTGCCGATGTCGCCGCCGCGGCTGTGGCGGGCCATGGAAGAGAAACGCGCGGGCAAATAATCGCCGACGCAACGAGTCGGCACGCGCACCGGCTCGAAATTGCCTGGTGGAAGTGACGATGGCCACCGTCTACATTCCGGCTCAATGGCGCGATCTCTCCGGGGACGTGCAGCACCTGTCGCTGGCCGGCACGACGCTCGCCGAAATTGCGGCGGGACTCGAGTCGCGGTTCCCCGGCATTCGGGCGCGGCTGTGCGACGAGCACGGGATTGCCGCCGGGCTGGCCGTGTCGGTCGACGGGGCGATTGCCTCGCGCGGCTTGCGCTCGCCCGTGAAGGCCGACAGCGAAATTCATATCCTACCGGCCATCGGCGGCGGATGAAGGGCCGGTCAGTGCGAGTCGGCGTTCGGCGACTCGCCGCCGGGTGGGTCGGTGGGGGAATGTGCTTCGGGTTGGCCGTCGGGTGATTCGGCCGGTTGGTCCTGTTCCGGCGTGACTCGGGCGGCCAGGGCCGCGGCGACGGCCGATTGCACGGCCGGGCCGAACGTTTTCCAGAGCGTGCCGGCCACGGATTGGAGCAGGCCCGCTTCGGCGAGTGGGCTTTGGTCTTCGGCGGCCAGCTCTTTCAGCCGCTGGGCGATTTTTTCGTCGGCCAGGATACGCTCCAACAGCGCCGGCTCGTGCTGGTCGGCTTGTCCGCGGCGGCGGCCGGGCAACAGGGCCGCGGCCACGACGAACCCCGCGGCCACCGACGCTCCCAGCGTGGCCCAGGGATAGCGCCGCGTCCAGGCGCCGACGTCGGCCGCTTCGCCCAGCGAGTCGCGCATTTGCCCGAGCGTGTTGCTGATGGCCTGCCGGGCGTCGTCGGCTTCGCGCTCGAGGAACTCAGTTTCGCCGAGCTTCGCCGGCGGCTTGCTGGCCGACGTCGTGTCCGAAGCGGGCCCGTTGTGCCTGGTGTCGTCTGGCATACTTTTCCAATGTCTGCTTATGGAACCTGCGCTGCATGGCAAAGATCGAGACCGCCAGGCCCAGCGCGACCAGCGCCAACAGTCCAAACCCGGTGATCAGGTAGCCGGCCCACAGCCGATCGCCAAGTGCCGCTCCGATGAGTTGGGCCAGGCCGAGCAAGGCGATCACCGCGGCCGTGACCAGCGTGGCCGTGACGATCAGCAGGGCGACGATGCCGGCCGCGGCCAGCAGCGCCACCTTGCGCAGCGCGGCGACGATCGCGTCTTTCCGGGCCGACGCGTAGAGCCGGGCGTACTCGGCCATTTCTTCGAGTTGCGCTTGCAGGCGGCCCAGGGCCTCGGGGCCGCCGGCCGGCGCGTCGTCGGGCGCGGGCTCGGGATCGTCGTCGGGCCGCTGGGCGGTTCGGTCAAATCGGTTCGCCATGGGGCGCCATTATTTCCTCGCCGTCGCCGTTGGCTCCGGGCTAAACGTTTTCGGCGGCCGGCGACCGTGGGACGCGCGGCGTTGAAACCACAACGTGCTAGCGGCGCCAGAGGAATCCGAGCACCATGCCCAGGCCGACGGCGATCAGCACCGACTTGAGCGGGTTTTGGGTGATCCGGTCTTCCACCTGGTTTTTCATGCCGGCCGCCCGCTGGCGCGCCGTGCCGGTCAGTTCGCTGGCGCGCTGCTGCGCCGTGTCGCGAATGGCCTTCGCTTCCAGTTGCATCTCGCTGACCGCGTTTCGAGCATGGTGGCCGATGGAGTTTCGATTCGTGGGCATGGCCTCGTTCCTTATTTTCGATGGACGAATTCTCATACAACCTGACCCGACCTGAACCGCGGAGAAGCCAAACTGGCTTTCGCGGGAACAGACCCCGGGCCAAAGTTGCGCAAATGTAGCAGCGCCGGCCCGCGCGGTCAAAAACCGCGCAGCAGGCGCAGTAATCGAATAGGTTGCAAACCGTGCGCCGCGAGCAGCCGTGGGCTACACTGGATAGGGAAATGCTGGCAAGCTCCCCGGGTTGAAACGGTTGTGCCAGGCGGTGGCAGGGAGCGAATGAAGTTTGCCGGTGGACGGGGGCGCCGCCCGCTTGTGAGAGTGAAAACGGTCGACTAGCCTGAAACACTAGATCTGCGCCACGCGTCAACCTTGCACGGGAACCGCCCACTTGAATCGCATCCGCTGGCTGATCCTGATTCTCGGACCGCTGCCGATCGTCGGCTCGTCGTGGGCGGTGAGCGCCTGGTTCCGCACCGAGCGGCCGGCCGTGATGCGCAATACCGTGCTGGCCGGACACTTGGGCGAGCGGACAAGCGCGCCGGCCGTGACGCGCTCGAGTCCCGAATCGAGCCGCTTGGCGGCCGAATGTGGGCAGTTGGCCAAGCGATTGGCCTCGACGCTGGGGCCCGAATGCCGGGTGATTGCCCGTTCGCCGTTTGTGTTGGGGGGCGACCTGTCCGACGAAGAGCTGGCCGGGTTGTATGAGCACACGATCGCGCCGGCCGTGCGCGCGATGTATCACTCGTACTTCGACGCGCGGCCGCATCGGCCGGTCACCGTGCTGGTGTTTCGCGGCGAAGAAAGCTATGACCGCTATTGCGAGCGCCTATTCGGAGACCACGGCATCTCGATTTACGGCTACTACAAGCCGAAACAGCGCACGCTGGTGCTCAACATTGGCACCGGAAGCGGCACCCTGTTGCACGAGCTGACGCACGCGCTGGTGGATTTCGATTTTCCGGGCGTGCCCGACTGGCTCAACGAAGGGCTGGCCAGCCTGCACGAGCAATCGCGCTTTCGCACAAGTGCCGGCGGGCCATGGATCGAGGGGCTGGTCAATTGGCGGCTGGCCGGACTGCAGGAAGTGGCCCGGGCCGGCCGGCTGGCTTCGCTGGCCACGCTGATCGAGAATCCGCGCTTTCGCGGACCGGGCGAAGGCACCAACTACGCGCAGGCCCGCTACTTCTGCCTGTACATGCAACAGCAGGGCGTGCTGGCCGACTTCTATCGCGCGGTTCGCCGCCGGCAGGAGGCGGACGCCAGCGGACTCGAATCGCTGGGCCAGGTGTTTGCCGGCGTGCCGACCGACGAGCTCGATCGCCGGTTCCAAGAGTGGGTGCTGGCCTTGCCCGCCGCCGAGTGAGCACGACGTCAATACGCTTGTGCGCGTGCGACGCTTACTGCTTTTTGGCAGCGTCCTTGCTGGCGGCGGTTTCCGTCCACGACGGGGGATCGCTGGCCGGAAACGACTCTTCGGAAGCCTCTTCGACCGGATCGACCGGAGGAGTTTTTGACGGGTCGGGGCGAGCGTCGTCGTCGCGCGGTTTGTCCGAGGGTTGGTTCATGGTCATGCAGCTCCCTCGGCTGGATGGCGCGGTGCTGCGAGCCGTGAGGAATGGTAGGCCGCCCCTTGGCAGGGGTCAAACGATGCGGGCCGTTGCGCCCGCCGCTCCGGGTCGGTGCCGTAGGAAGTCCGGCGCGTAGTTCGCTATACTCGGGCGACTCTGTTGCCGTTCGTTTCGCTGGATGAGAGGACGACGTTGCTCGCCGATTATGTGTTGTTGTGCGCCGTGGCGATGCTGGCCGGAGCGATCAACGCGGTCGCCGGCGGCGGCACGCTGTTGACGTTTCCGGCGCTCTACGCGGCTTTGGGCTCATCGGGCGAAGCGGCCGTCATTGCCAATGCGACCAGCACCGTGGCGCTGGTGCCGGGGGCCGTGGCGGCGCTGGCCGGCTATGCCGACGAAATCCGCCGCGAACGGCGCTGGGTCGTCGTGCTGCTGGTTCCCAGCCTGCTGGGCGGCGTGCTCGGCTCGCTGCTGCTGATCAAGCTGCCGTCGGAAACGTTCAAGGACCTGGTACCCTGGTTGATCCTGGTCGCGGCACTGTTGTTTGCCCTGCAGCAGCCCATCGCCCGCTGGGTGGGGATCGGCCGGCGGTCCGGCGCGGACGCAACAGGCGCAGTTCGCCCGCCGTCCGAACAGGCCACCGGCGAAGCCTCGGCGACGGACCACGACGCGCGGCCTCCGCCGCGGCGATTCGGCCTGCTGGCGGCGGTCGTCGTGTTTCAATTCTTCGTGGCCGTCTACGGCGGCTATTTTGGCGCGGGCATCGGCATCTTGATGCTTACGCGCTGGCCATCATGGGGATGGAACACATTCACCGGATGAACGCGGTCAAGACGCTGTTGAACCTTGCGATCAACGGCACGAGCGTGGCCGTGTTTACCGCCAGCGGGACGGTCTACTGGCCGTTTGCCATCGCGATGGCTGTCTCGTCGATCATCGGCGGCTACACCGCGGCCAGGACGATCAAACGCGTGAACAAGAGCCTGGTGCGCGGGCTGATCGTGATGATCGGCTTCGGCCTGGCGGCGTATTACTTCTATCGCGAGTTTTTCAGCGGCTAAGGGCATGTCGGACTCCATCGCTCACGCTTCGGGTTGGGATGGGCGCGGCCGGGTGCGCTTCAGAGCGGATACTTGGCGACTAGGGCCTTGGCGATAATCAGTCGTTGCAGCTCGTTGGTGCCGCCGCCGACGATCAACAGGGGCGCGTCGCGATAGTAACGCTCGACGGCGAGATCTTTCGAGTAGCCCGCGCCGCCGTGGACGCGCAGCGCTTCGAGCGTCACTTCCTGGGCCGTTTCGGTGGCGAACAGCTTGGCCATGCCGGCTTCCAGGTCGCAGCGCTCGCCCCGGTCTTTCTTTTCGGCGGCCGAATAGACCAGCAGCCGCGCGGCCTCGATCTTGGTGGCCATGTCGGCCAGCTTGATCTGGATGGTCTGGTGCTCGCAGATCGGCTTGCCGAAGGTGTGCCGCTGCTGGGCGTAGCGCAAGGCGTCCTCGAACGCCGCCCGGGCCAGGCCGACGCCGCGGGCGGCCACGTTGAGCCGCTCGCTTTCCAGGCCGGTCATGATCTGCTTGAAGCCCGCGCCTTCCTGCCCGCCCACGAGGTTCGCCGCCGGCACGAAGAAATCATCGAAGAACAGCTCGCAGGTTTCGACTCCCTTGTAGCCGAGCTTGTCGATGTCGCGGCCCACGCGAAAGCCGTCGCCTCCTTTTTCGATGATGAACGCCGAAATGCCCGCGTAGGGCGGGTCGGCCCGCGGGTCGGTCTTGGCGGCCAGCACGAAGGTGTTGCCGTAACGGGCGTTGGTGATCCACATCTTCGAGCCGTTGATCCGGTAGCCGTCGCCATCGCGAGTGGCCGTGGTGCGCAGCCGCTGGACGTCGGTGCCGGCGTCGACTTCAGACAGCGCCAGCCCCCCGCGCCGCTCGCCGCTGGCCAGGCCGGGCAGAAACTTCTGCTTTTGCTCGGCGGTGCCGTAGCGGTGGATGATGTCGCAAATGACCGAATGCGTGCCCAGCGGTCCGACGATGCTCATCCAGCCCCGGGCCAGTTCCTCGATGACCATGGCAAACGTCGTGGCGTCGAGCCCCAGCCCGCCGTACTCGGGCGGAATGTTCGGCGCCGAACAGGCCCAGGTCCTTGAGCCCCTCGACGATTTGCGCCGGGTATTCGTCGGCGTGTTCCAGCCGGCTGGCGACGGGGATCACCTCGCGCTCGACGAATTTCCGGATGCTGGCGACGACGTCTTGTCGCATTTTTTGCGAAGTGGACATGGTGCGTTCCTTTAGTCGCTAAACGCAGTGTCGCAACACTAACGTTACCGCCGATTGCGACGTGGGTTCCGCGTATCCGATGATTCTAGCGGAGCGATCGCTATTCGCTGGGCGTCAGTGCGTCCTTCACCCGTTTGAAGCCATTGCGTACGGCGATCAAAAAGTCGTCGGCGGCAAATTCGGGATGAGGGTTCCATTGTTGAAACTGCGTCTGGACGGCGACCGAAACGCCTCCCTCTTCAGGTGGCCGCCAAGACAACTTTGCGCATTATTGGTGGATTGCCGTCTTCTATCACGATCGACCATTCGCCACGGGGACCGACGGCGCGCAGCCTGCGGCATTCTCGCTCATCGATGGTCACTGCTCCCAGGTCGTGCAGATCGGTAATTGCCGAAAAAGCTCGCTTTCCTACTTCGCGACTGCAAATCGATGGGAGTAGCCACTCGGAGAGCGCATCAAACGCTTGCTCGTCGTGCCCGCTAGGGAAAACGTCCCTTAGCGCCGCGGGCGCTGCGCTCAGTGAATAGGTCCGTTCCCGATGTGCGGCCTTGAAGAGTTGCTTGCCGTCGACCACGATGTCGATGCCGTCGCGCGGTTTGCTTGACCGCAGCGCGAAATGCTTTGGCCTTTTCAGCAAGACATCGTATTGCAAGGTAAGAACATGGCGAAATCCCTCGCCACTTACGGTGAGCTCGCTGGCAATCGTGACTTTCAGGTCCGTCTGTACCGCGATGGAATTCGCCCACCGTTCCAACAACTGCCGCGCGGCGGGTTCAATTGGCAAATCGTTTTCGCCCCCACGGCTCTCTGGGCTGCCCACGAACATTGGCAGGCTTGCGCCGACTATGAGGAGGAAAGTGATGGTCTGCCGTGGACTTTTCAAATCGCCGCATTGCATCGTTTTACCTCTGTCATCGTTCACGCCGGGGCCGGATGGACAGCCAATCCGACAAGGACGCGTCGGTCCAACGGCCCTTTGAAAAATGCCGTCGTGGCATTTTGCCAACCGAACGGGGTGATTATCGCGTCGGAAAGAGCTCGTGTCGAACCCTTGATTGTCGCGAAGGCGTCGGGCCGTTGCAGTCGCTGACCCGTTGCGTCAGTGGGCCGGGAAAAATTTCGAGAATCTCCGTCGACCGCTGCCAACGACCGGTTAGAATGAGGCCGCTCGGGGGGCTGTTGGGTCGTTCGGACCGGCCGCGGGTATCGATTCCTCAGGGGGATTCTGCAATGGATCGAACGCATCAAGCGCGACGCTGGGGCCTGCTGGTGGCGCTGCTGCTGGCCGGCACGTTGTGCGTCAGCCCTGGGGCGAGTGGTCAAACCGCGCCCGGCGGTCAAGCCGCCGGTGGCGAAGGGGAGCCGGCGGCAATCGTGCCGGTGGACCTGGTCGAAGGCATCGCGCAGGCCCAATCCACGGCGACGCCGCTGTTCGTGATGCTGACGCGCGCGACCTGCGGCAACTGCAACCATCTGAAGGGCCGCCTGACTGCCGACGAAGGGTTGCGTGACGTGCTCGCCGGCTACGTGGTGGTCGACATGGACGTGGATAGCCCGCTGGCCGCACAATGGCAAGCGCGGTTTCCCAGCCCGGGCAACACGCTGCCTCTGATTTACGTGGTGGCGGCCACCGGCCAGGGGATCAAGTCGGCCTCGGGCCCCCAGCGGGGCGAAGCCCTGCCGGCGATGTTGAAGGAGGGACTCACCGCGGCTGAACAAATTCACCAGGCGGCCGGACTGGTCCGCAAGGAGAATCGCGGGCAGCCAAGAAGCGCGCCGCCAAGAAGCCCGCGGACAAGGACGCAGCGGACAAAGACCCGGCGGACGACGCGACGCAAGCCGACGACGCCAAGCCGGTGAAAGAGAAAAAGCCGCCGGTGAAGCGCAAACCACCCGCCCCGCGGAACGTCGATCCACTGAAGCGGGCCGCTTCGTATCTGAACGCCGCCCGGGTCTTCGCCGAGTCGCGCCCGAGAAGGCGCAAGAGTACGCCCAGAAAGTGATCGACACGGCGCCCGACTCGTCGCTGGCCAAGGAAGCTCAAGAATTGATCGAGAGCTTGAAGTAGGCTGGCAAAGTCATCTCTCTCGGTGCTGTTGCCACGAGGCAACAGGCCGCCCGCCGGACCTCACAATTCTTTAACGCGAAGCTAATGTTAAATCGAATTGATTCCTCGCACTTGCGGCATTAGCTTCTACGCCTTCGAGCCGCGGCGCTGCAGGGACGGCTGCGGCGGTCGGACCGGGCCGTATCAGAATTCGTGCGAGAGGGAACTACTCTGTGAGCTATTTTCGTGGCGCCGTGTTGGCGATTGCCGTCGTGGTTGGGGGAATGGGACAAAACAGGGCGCAGGCGAGCAGCGTCGGGCCGCCGGTTCAGGTCGGCCTGATGAGCTCCAACAGCCTGAAGGAGACGTCGGGAATCGTGAGCAGCCACTCGATGGCCGGCATTCTGTGGGTGCACAATGACTCGGGCGATTCGGCCCGCTTTCTGGCGATCAATACCGCCGGCACGCTGCTGGCGCAGTACTCGCTGTACGGCGCGACGGCCACGGACTGGGAGGATATCGCCATCGGACCCAAGCCGGGCGGGGGCAGCTACCTGTACCTGGGAGACATCGGCGACAACGACTCGATCCGGCCGGAGATCCAGATTTACCGGGTCACCGAACCGGACTCGGTGGCGGGCGGCATTTTCCAGCCGGGCGAATACGACACGGCCCGGCTGCAATATCCCGGCGGCCCGCGCAACGCGGAGTCGTTGATGGTCGACCCGCTCACCGGCGACGTGATTATCGTGACCAAGAGTCCCGGCAATCAGGTGTACGAGGCGCCGGCCAGCATTTTTGACGATCCTTCGCAAGTAACGACCCTCACCTCGCTGGGGACGCTCACCGTGCCGCTCAACAAACCGAGCGCGGCCGACATCTCGCCCGACGGGTTGCACATCCTCATCCGCGACCGCTCGACCACCGCCTATCTGTTCGACCGCTCGCCCGGCGAGACGGTGTGGCAGGCGCTCCAAGGCCCGGCGATCGCGGTGACGCTGGCCGCCGAAGCTCAGGGCGAAGCGATCGGCTGGGCGGCCGACGGAAGCGGCTTTTACACGGCCAGCGAGTGGAACGATCAGGGACCGCAGCCGCTGTACTACTACGCCTTTACCGTACCCGAGCCAGCGTCGAGCGCGCTCGTTGTCTGTGGGGCGGCGGCCCTTGGCGGACACAGCCTGGCGCGTCGGGTCAATCCCAATGCCAGTCGCCGACGGGCTCGGCGGCTTCGCTCGCGCGGCGCCTAGTTCGGCGCTAGTCTTGGTTTCGGCCACGGGCTGCCAGGGGTTGATCAACACGCCCCCCGAGACGCTCAGAATCCAGCGGCCCCGGGCCTCGACGGCGCTGGCTTGCGAGTCGACCTGGTGCGGAGCGTAGTACTTCAACACGGGGGCTTGTTGCGCATCGAGCAAGACCGGCATGCTCCAGCCGGCCTTGGCGGTAAGATTTTCCTTCATGATCAAAGCAGCCACCACGGCCATGTCCACGCAATTGCGCAATTGGCCGAAGATCGCGTCCTTCGTCGAGAGCTCCTCGTAGTGGTCCGTCATCAGGTCGGACCACTTCTTGGCCAAAGGATCGGTCTTGCCCGAGGCCCGGCGCTGTCCGCCCGCGCCGAGCGCCTGGTCTTCGGTCATGCACTTGACGCTCGAACCACGCAGCTCGTAGGCCAGGCCATCGGCGTCCGAGAGAATCGCCTCGTAGCGCGGCTCGAGCCACCAGCGGGGCAACATGCCGGCGTTGCTCTTGCCCGAGGATTTGATCATTTGCAGGTAGCTGGGCAGGCCGCGGACCGGCGAGGGCTCAAAACCCATGGCGATCCGCTTCATGCCGTAGTCGGCGGCCACCAGCACGGCGGCGAAGTGGCTGGTGTCGGGCACGCCCTTGACGGTGATCGTCTGGGGGCCGACGGCCTTTTCCAGCTCGGCCAGCACCCCCTTGATGTTGTTGCCGGGGTTGGTAAGCCGCTTCGTCAAGGCCGTGGCGCGGATCAGTCCTTCGTTGGTCGGATCGATCGAGCAGAGAATGCCGGTGGACTGTGCGCCTTGGATCGAGCGCAGCGCGACCAGCAAGTCATCCAGCAAGCAGCACGGGCCGGTTGGTCGTCACGCCCACGACTTCGCCCAGGGCGTTCAGCTTCCAGCCCTCGGCCGGACCCGCGATGACGATGTCGCGCTGTTCAGGATAGACAAACACGTACTGAATCTGCTGCAAGCCGCCCAGGAAGCGGATGTCTTCCGGCATCGGCGTGTTGTCGTCGGGGTGCGCGGCAATGGCTTCTTCGAGCCGCCGCAACGAGATCTTCCGCAGCCCTTTGGCGGCCAGGTCGGCCGGAGCGGCATTGAATCCGTGGGCTCGCTGGCGTGCCAAATCGTTCAGGCGGTCGACCTCGATCGTGGTCACCATGCCATCGGCGTCGATCCACACACCGCCGACCTGCTGCGTCCGGAAGATGGCCTGAGCCACGGGCACGGCGACCAGACTGAAAATCGCCAGCAGGGCGACCGCCGGCAACCACCGGCGAAAGAGCGAAGTGATGGGGTGGACGGACATAAATGCCTCTCTCGGGTATTCCCGAACATGGTTCAACCGCACACCCGACGGGCTGTCCAACGCACTTGCCCCTGACGAAACGAGCGCCGCGTGGCGGCAAGAGCTATGGCTCTCGTGTGGCTTGGAGTCTGATTAAATTGGGGGTCATCCGGGGTGATTCTTCGAGTCAATACTCGGCTCGGTCAAGTGTTCGGCTCAATCCCAGTGCCAGCCTTGCGGAGGCTCCTCGGCCGCGCGGCGCCGGTGTCCAGTTCGGCGCCGGGCTTGGTTTCCGCCACCCGCTGCCAGGGGTTGATCAATACGCCGCCCGAGACGCTCACGATCCAGCGGCCCCGGGCTTGCACGGCGCTCGCTTGCGAATCGACCTGATGAGCGGCGTAGTATCGCATCGCCGGTGCTTGCTGGGCATTCAAGAGCACCGGCATGCTCCAGCCCGCTTTGGCCGTGAGGTTCTCTTTCATCACCAAGGCAGCCAATACGGCCATGTCCACGCAATTGCGCAGTTGGCCGAACACGGCGTCCTTGGCGCACAACTCGTCATAGTGCGCCGTCATCAGGTCGGACCACTTCTTCGCCAAAGGATCGGTCTTGCCCGAGGCCCGGCGCTGGCCGCCGGCGTCGAGTGCCTGGTCTTCGGTCATGCACTTGACGCTCGAACCGCGCAGCTCGTAAGCCAGTCCGTCGGCGTCCGAGAGAATCGCCTCGTAACGCGGCTCGAGCCACCAGCGGGGCAGCATGCCGGCGGTCCGCTTGCCCGATGATTTGATCATTTGCAGGTAGCTGGGCAGGCCGCGAACCGGCGAGGGTTCAAAACCCATGGCGATCCGCTTCATGCCGTAGTCGGCGGCCACCAGCACGGCGGCGAAGTGGCTGGTGTCGGGCACGCCCTTGACGGTGATCGTTTGCGGTCCGACGGCCTGCTCCAATTGGTTCAACACCCCCTTGATGTCGTCGCCCGGGTCGGTGAGCTGCTTCATCAGGGCAGCCGAACGGGCCAGCCCCTCGTTGGTCGGATCGATCGAGCAGAGGATGCCGCTGGCTCGCGCGGCGTCGATCGATCGCAGCGCCACGAGCAAGTCGTCCAGCAAGAGCACGGGCCGATTGGTCGTGACGCCGACGACTTCGCCCAGGGCGTTGAGTTTCCAGCCTTCGGCGGGACCGGCGATCACGATGTCGCGCGCTTCGGGATAGACGAAGATGAATTGGAGTTGCTGCAAGCCGCCCAGGTAACGGATGTCGTCGGGCAGCGGAGTGCCGTCGTCAGGATGCGCGGCGATGGCTTCTTCGAGCCGGCGGAGCGAGATCTTGCGGAGCCCCTTGGCTTGCAAGTCTGCCGGCGCGGCTCGGAAAGCGTCGGCCCGCTGGCGGCGCAGGTCGTTGACCCGATCGGTCTGGATGGTGGAGACCAGCCCGTTGGCGTCGATCGACACGCCACCGACCTGCTGGGTGAAGAACTGAGCCTGCGCCGCTGGGACGCTCAGCAGGCGCAGACCGGTGCCAGAGCGGCTGCCAGCAGCAGCCGGCACCATGGCGTTTGGACGCGATGGATCGACATGAATGCCTCCCTCGGTATTCTCCGGACACGACTCAACCTGCACAACCGACGAAGCTCGTCGAAGGGCCAACTCGATTGAGATACGCGAGGCCTGACCAGCCGCAAGAAGAATGCTCTAAGGTGCGTGCTGCCTGATAAATAGGATAATCCAGGCGGATTTTGGTGGCAAGCAAATTCCCGCCTGCGCCCGGTCGACGCAGGCCCTTGGAGGCGGCAAATTCGTGGGCCAAACCGCGGTGGCAAGTCGCGCCGTGGACCTCGTTCCGCGCAAGCTGGGAGAGGGTGGAAAACTTCCGCGGCAGCTAGCGGGGGCACGAGATGCCGTTATCGGCAAGGTTCGTGCAATCGTTAAAGTCAGCCCATTTGACCAGCCGAAGCTAGGCACCGAGCGCGGGCTCTGTTGGCGTGCGCTGCTGGAGCTGACACGCAAAGGGTCCGCTCCTTATCCGAAACTCTCTCAGGTAGCGTAGCTTGCAGTCGAAGCGGACGGTAAGTCGACGAGCAATTCTGGCATGCGGCGCGATGGCCTGCCTGGTGTCGTCGCTGTGCGGCTGCAGCCGGCAATTCTTCCGCCTGCGCGGACAAGGAAGTGAAGTACCTGGTGACGCAGAAGTCGAACGACCCGCGGTGGGCGTTCCCCAGCTTCACCATCGGCATGGACCCGCGGGCGCGGTACTTCGATCCGACCAACCCCGACTGTCCGGCGATGCCGTACGACGATCCGGCTTCGCACCGCTACATGCATTGCGTCGCCGGGCACCAGGCGTGGCCGTGCTGGCACATGAACGGCGACTGGTACTACCTGGAGAACCCGCGGTGGAAGGACCTGCTCACGCAGTACAACGAAGTGACGGAGGAGGGAGCCGTCAAGCTGACGATGAACGGGGCAGTCTGCCTGGCGCAGGTTCACTCGTCGAGCTACCGTACGCAGATCGAAACGATTTACCTCTCGGCGCTGGACGTGAGCACGGAGCGATTTCGTTTCGACGTGCAGTTCTTCGGCAATTCGGACACGGTCTTCGATCACGAGGGTCCGCTGAAGAACCCGGTGCTGGGCGAACAAAACACGCTCACGCAGACCACGGGTACCAGACTACAGCGCGAGTTTACGACGGGCGGCGAGTTGGTCGTCGGACTGGCCAACTCGATCGTCTGGCAGTTTGCCGGGCCTGACTCGAACCTCAGTTCGTCGCTGTTGAACTTCAGCTTCGTGCAGCCGCTGTTGCGCAACGGCGGACGGGCGTACGTGATGGAGCAGCTCACGATCGTCGAGCGGGCCCTGTTGGCCAACCTGCGGGCCATGCAGTTCTACCGCCAGGGCTTCTACACGAATGTTACCGTCGGCGGCAGCAGCGGCTCGGGTCCCCAGCGCCAGGGCGGTTTCTTCGGCGGCACGGGTCTGACCGGCTTTAGCGGCCAGGGGGCCAGCGGTTTCGGCGGCGTCGGCAGCAACACGTTCGGCATTCAGGGCACGGGCGGCGGCGGCGGCGGCGGCGCCCAGGCCGGTGCCGGCTTCGTGACCGGCGGCGCCGGCACGGTCGGCGGGTTCGTCGGACTTTTGCAGCAGAGACAGCAAATCGCGAATCTGGAGCTGAATCTCACTTCGCTGCTGAGCACACTGGGCCTGTTGGAGGCCAGTCTCGACGCCGGCTTGATCGACATCGTGCAGGTCGATCAGTTCCGGCAGAACATCGAAAGCACCCGCGCCAACCTGCTCTCGGCCGAGATCAGCTACCAGAATTCGCTCGATTCGTTCAAGTCGGGCACGATCGGCCTGCCGCCCGATACCAACATTGCCCTGGACGACACGATGCTCGAGCAGTTTCAATACCTCGACCCCAATACGGTCAGCGTGCAGCGGCGGATCGACCAGTTTGTCCGCCTCGTGGGCGACCTTCCCGAAGAGCCTAGCCGACCAGCGTTGCTCAAAGCGGCCGATACGCTCTCGGGTCTGCGAAACCAACTGGCGGCGCAATTCGAAACGGCGCACGACGACATGCAGAAGCTCGACGCGGCCGTGCCCGATCGCGAGAAGTCGATGAACGACGCGCAACGGCAGAGCTTTGCGCAGGAACTGCAGCGGCTGGGCGAGAGCCTCAAGGACGTGGAGACGCGCTTCACCGACACCGAGGGCGTGTTGCAGAACGTCGAGAACCAACTGCAAACCGGCGGCGGAAGCAAAGTGCTCGATCAGATCGTGGCGCTGGGCGTCGGGCTGTCGGGACTGTCGCAGGAGCTGGCCCTGGTGAAGGCACGAGCCAGGCTGGAGGCCGTGACGGTTCCCCATATCGAACTCAAATCGGACAAGGCGCTGTGTATCGCCCGGGCGAACCGCCTGGACTGGATGAACAACCGGGCCAGCCTGGTCGACCAGTGGCGGCTGATCACCTACAACGCGAACCAGCTCAAGGCGGGACTCGATTTGACGTTCGACGGCAACGTGGGAACCGTCGGCAACAACGGCGTGGCGTTCAACGGCAAGAACGGCAACATGCGCGTGGGTCTGGCATTCGACGCGCCGTTCACGCGGCGACTGCAGCGAAACGACTATCGTTCGGCGTTGATTTTCTATCAGCAGCAGCGGCGAGCGTTGTATCAGTACCAGGACGGCGTGAATCTCACGCTGCGTGCCCTGCTGCGGCAGTTGGCGCAGTTGGAGGCCAACCTCGAGATTCAGCGGCGGGCCGTGGTGATCGCCGTTCGACGCGTGGACAAGACGCGCGAAGACTTGAACAAGCCCCCCGCGCCGGTGCTGCCGGGCGAGCCGATCGAGGCGCTGGGACCGACGGTCGGGCAAAACCTGATTTTTGCGCTCAACGACTTGACCAACGCCCAGAACAATTTGATGAGCGTGGTGTTGAACTATTATTCGACCCGCATGTTGCTGTATCGCAACCTGGGGATCATGGAGTTGGACGATTGTGGGATGTGGATCGACAAGCCGCTGGAGGATGCCGAGTGGCTGACCGAAGACGAGTGTCCGCTGCCCCCCAGCGTGCCGGTCGAATGGATGGAAGAGGCGGACGTCGATCCGCAACAGGTGTACCAGGCGCGGGTGCCTGTGCCCCAAAGTGCCGCGCATCGTCAGTTTGGCGATTTGATTCGGCCGGTCGAGATTGTGCCGGTCGGCCAGAGATCGGCCGGCGAAGTCGAGGATGCGGGCGTGCGGGAGCAGGCACAGCCGATGTCGACAGAGCCCGTGTCGGATGCGCCGGCGGGAGTGCCGCTGCTGTCGCTGTTGACGAAACCTCGCAGCGGGCCCACCCCCGCGGTGCAGCGGGGTATTTCGAAACATTCGTCACCCGAGCTGCCCACGCTGGACTTGCCCGAGGGAACGGACGAAGCGCCCTCTTTTGCCGAACCGGCGTCGGCCGACGAGAGCCGTCCACTGTTGCTGCGGCGGTAAGCGAGCCCGTGATCAAGCGGGGTGCGGAGCCGTGGCCCGTCGCCGGAAGTGGGCAATCTGGCTTGAATTCGGCCTCGAAACAGGTGAGAATGACAGTACGTCGTCACGCCCCGCGCACGTGCACACCTTGCTGACACGGTCCCCCCCTCCGTCGGCACGAACCAGGCCTCTTAGGGCTCGATTGATGAGCATCAGCACTCGGGAAGACCAGCAGCACTCGTCGAAATTCGCCTCGGTCTTGCGGGACGAGGCGAGCTCGACGGCGCGTCCGCCGCGTCGCCGGCGGCGCAGTCCCTCGGTGGCTGTTGATTGGTGGAGTGGTGGGCGTGGTGGCCGTGCTGTTGGCGTTCACCTTCGGTTCGAGCGTGGTTTCCACCGCGACGGTGACCGGGCCGGTGCTGACCGAAAAGGTGCACCACAGCGATCTGATCGTCTCGATCACCGAGGACGGCACGCTGGAAAGCGCGCACAACATGGACATCAAGTGCGAAGTGCAAGGCGGCAGCACGATCCTGTGGATCATCCCCGACGGCACCAACGTGAAGAAGGGGGACGAGCTCGTGCGGCTCGATTCGTCGGGGATCGAAGAAAAGATCGACTTGCAGCGCATTACGTACGAAAAGGCCAAGGCCGTGATGATCGAGGCCGACAAGAATTGGGAAGCGGCCAAGATCTCCGTGCAGGAATATACCGAGGGCATCTTCGTGCAGACCCTGCAAACCCTGCAGGCCAACTCCACCGTGGCCAAGGAGAACCTGGAGAGCGCGCGGAACAACCTCCAATTCACGAATCGCATGCATCGCAAAGGCTACGTCACCACGCTGCAGCGCGATGCCCAGGCGTTTGCCGTGCAACGGGCGCAGCTCGATCTGGAAGTGGCCGAAAAGGCGATCGAGGTGCTGGAGAAGTTCACCAAGCCCAAGACCGTGGTGGGTCTGGAAAGTGCCCGCGACGCCGCGGAAGCCAAAATGGCCTCGGAGAAGGCGGCCTTCAAGCTGGAAGAAGACCGGCTGCACAAGCTGGAAGTGGAGCTGGAAAAGTGCGTCATCGCGGCGCCGGCCGAGGGCATGGTGGTCTACGCCAACCAGGACCAGGGTCGCCGCGGCGGCGAGCAGGCCGCGATCGAAGAGGGCGCCTTGGTGCGTGAACGACAGACGCTGGTCCAATTGCCCGATCTGTCGCACATGCAGGTCAAGTGCACGGTCCACGAATCGAAAATCGACAGCCTGGCACGCGGCCAGCGGGCCCGGATCAAAGTGCAGGATCGCGAGTTCCAGGGCATCGTCACGACGGTGGCCAACCAGCCGGAGCCGAGCAATTGGTTTTCCGGCAACGTCAAGGAATACGCGGCCATCGTGGCCATCGAGGGCGATCCGACCGGATTGCGGCCGGGCATGACGTCGGCCGTGGAAATCCTGGTTGCCAATCTGAGCAACGTGCTGAGCGTACCCGTGCAGGCCGTGGTCGAGCAGAAGGGGCAGTTCTTTTGCTGGGTCAGCGGGCCCGGCGGCATCGAGCGGCGGCGGGTCGAGCTGGGATTGGGTAACAACACCCGCATCCAGGTGAAGACCGGACTGACCGACGGCGACCTGGTAATGCTCAACCCGCGCAACAGCATTGCCGAAGCCCGGGAAGAAGACCGCAGCGAAGAGGCGGTGAACGTCAAGGAACGCTTCGGCGACGACAAGCCCGCCGTGCTTCCTGCAGCCGGTCCGGGGCGACCGGCGGCGACGCAAACGCCAAGCCAGGGGCTGCTCGCGGCGGCCTCGATCTGAAGAGCCTGGACACCGACGGCGACGGCAAGATCAGCCAGGACGAAGCGCCCGGGCGGATGAAAGACTTCTTCAGCACCATCGACACCGACGGCGACGGCTTTATCGACGCCAAGGAACTTGCCGCCATGCGCCGCAAAATGCAAGAAATGCAGAGCCAGGGCGGAGGGCCCGGCGGTGCCGGCGGTCCGCCCAGGCCGTAAGCCTGCGCGGCGGCTTTGCCCGGGGGGCATGAATTCCGCGACGCGGGCTCGTCTTCCCTCCCACGTTTTGAAAGGTCAGGCCCTTGGGCTCGAAAGTCTGGCAGACTCTTCGCTTGGGGCTCAAGAGCTTGCTGCTCCACAAGCTCCGCTCGGGATTGGCGATCCTGGGCATTCTGATCGGCGTGACCGCCGTCATCTGGCTGGTGGCCATGGGCGAAGGCGTCAGCTACCAGGCTCAGCAGCAGATCAAGGACCTGGGCGCCAACAACATCATTATTCGCAGCACCAAACCGCCGGCCGACGCCATGCGCGGCGGTGGTTTCATCATTGCCTACGGCCTCTTGCGCGCCGACTTTGACCGCATCGCGGCCAACGTCCCCACGCTAACCCAGGCCGTTCCCATGCGCGAGATCTCGCGCAAAGCGCCGCTACCTCGACTACGTCACCGACGTGCGGCTGGTGGGCTGCACGGCCAAGTACCTGGAAATGAACAATTTGAAGATGGCCCGTGGGCGATTCATTTCCGACAAGGACATGGAAGAGGGGGAAAACGTCTGCGTGATCGGCGACCAGACGGCCCGGCAACTGTTTCCCTACCAGGATCCGATCGGCGAGTTTCTGCAAATCGAGGACGCCTTCTACGTGGTCATCGGCCAGACGAAATCGAGAAATCCCACGGCCGGCATCGGCGGCAGCATGTCGGCCCAGGATTACAACCTCGACGTCTACATCCCGCTGTCGACGCTGCGGGCGCGGATCGGCGACATGGTGATCACCTCGCGGGCCGGCAGCCGCGAGGGGGAGCAAGTCGAGCTGAGCCAGATCACTGTCACGGTGCGCGACCTGGAGCAGGTGGACGAGACGGCCGACATCATTCGCGCGCTGTTGGAGCGATTTCACCCGGTGGTCGACTACGCGATCGTCGTGCCCAAGGAGCTGCTGCAACAGGCGCAGGTGCTGCAGATGATGTTCAACCTGCTGTTGGTGCTGATCGCGGGCATCGCCCTGCTGGTGGGCGGCATCGGCATCATGAACATCATGCTGGCCACGGTGACCGAGCGGACGCGCGAGATCGGCATTCGCCGGGCCCTGGGGGCCAAGCAGCGCGACATCGTCACGCAGTTTTTGAGCGAAACGATCGTGCTCTCGGCCACGGGGGGCTCTGGGCGTTTTCCTGGGGTTCTTGTGCAAGCCGGCCATCATCGGCACCCGGGCCTTGGTGGGCCAGTTGTTTCCCGACGTGATTTCCTCGCTGCCGCCGAATATCGTGCAATTGGAGCCCCGGATCGCTCCCTGGTCGATCGTGGCCGCGTTTTTGATTTCGGTGGGCGTGGGGGTCGTTTTCGGGCTGTATCCGGCACAGCGGGCCGCGAAGATGGATCCCATCGAAGCGTTGCGACACGAATAGAATTACACTGGCGGGGAGAACTTTCTCGTGCGGCTTGAGGTGTGCTGGCGATGAACATGGCGGCCCGCGTGATCGAGGTGCACAAGGATTATGTCCTCAAAGGGGGCGTCACCGTGCGTGCGCTGCGGGGCGTCTCGATCGACTTTCCCGAAGGCGACTTCGTGGCCATCATGGGCACCTCCGGCTCCGGCAAGAGCACGCTGTTGAACCTGCTGGGTTGCCTGGACCGGGCGACCCGCGGGCAATACGTCCTGGCCGGGCAGGACGTCTCGCAGTTGGACGACGACGAGCTGTCGGAAATTCGCAGCCGGTACCTGGGCTTCATCTTCCAGTCGTACAACCTGATCGCGCAGTTGACCGTCGTGGAAAACATCGAGCTGCCGCTGTACTACCAGGGAGACGTGTCGCGCGAGGCCCGCGAGCGCTGCATCGAGATGGCCGCCATGGTGGGATTGCAGGACCGGCTGGAACACCGTCCGTTTCAGCTCTCCGGCGGCCAGCAGCAGCGCGTGGCCATCGCCCGGGCGCTGGTGAACAATCCCCGCGTGATCCTGGCCGACGAGCCGACGGGCAACCTCGATTCGGCCACCGGCGAAGAGATCATGCAGATGCTCGAAGCGCTCAACGCCGCCGGCAAGACGATCATCATGGTCACGCACGAGCCGGACATCGCGGCCCGGGCTCACCGCACGCTGCGGATGCGCGACGGCGTGTTGGAACACCAGACGCCGACCGGAGCGTTGAGCTGAGCGCGCTGCGCGTCACTCGGGCCAGCGGCCGGACTCGATTTCCTTAAGCACGAGCTTCGCCGGGTCGAGCGCCACGTGCTTGATCTTCTTGCGCTTCCAGGTGTACGTGATATGAACCGTGCCGTCGGCCGCGCAGATCACGGCCGGGTAGGAGTATTCGCCGGGCTGGGTTTCCAGCTCGAGGGCCGCCTGCCAGCGCTTGCCGTCCGGCGAGATGGCCACGTTCAGCGGGCTGCGAGCCCGTGGCGTGTGGTTGTAGACCAGCAAGATGCGGCCGTCGGCGAGGTTCACCGCGTCGATGCCGCTGTCGGGGTTTGGTAGCTCCGTGGCCGCCAGCGGCGTCCACGTGCGGCCCGCGTCGTCGGACCATGATTCGACGATTCTTTGCTGCTCGCTGCGGCAGAGCATCTGCAATTTGCCGCCGGCGTGGACGAGGATCGCCGGCTGGATCGCGCCATACTTCGGCCAACCGGCCAGCGGTTCGGTTTTGGTCCAGGTTTGGCCGCTGTCGGGCGTGCGCTCGACGTGTACTTTCCAGCCGTCGTGCTCGGTGCTCGAGGGGCACAGCAAGTCGCCGCGATACAAGACCGGTTTGTTCTTGATCGGTCCCAGCATCCCGTCCGGCAGTCGCTTCGGCGAGGACCAGCTTTGACCGTCGTCGTCGGAGGTGATCAGCTCTCCCCACCACCGGCTTTCGTCCGGGCCGACCTTGTAGAACAACAACAGCGGGCCGTCGGGCATCTGAAACAGAACCGGATTCCAGCACGGATTGCGCGTCTCAGGAGATTGCACGCCGGTGGCCACTTCGACCGGCGCCGACCACGAGCGGCCGTCGTGTCGCGACAGCCAGATGCCGACGTCGGGAGCCTTTTCCGCGGTGCCGCCAAACCAGGCCGCCACCAGGCCCGAGGGAGTGTCGGCGATGGTCGACGCGTGGCACGAAGGGAACGGGGCCCGCTCGTAGATGAATTCTTCGACCAGCACGGCGGGAGCATCGGCCGCCACGGCCAAGGGCACAACGCCTCCGCTCAAGGCACACCCGAGAATCAAACGCGAGAGAATCATACGTTGCATGGCGAGAAGTTCCTCGAGGTCGGCGGATTGGCAGGCCCATTAGAATTGGGCCGACAACGATAGGCAAGCGCGCAGCTGGTCAGCGCCACGCTTCACTCGTGCTGGCTGCGGATGCTGACTTCGCCCTCCTCGTTCAGCTCGACCCACAGCACGTGGGGATGACAGCAGACCGGACAATCCTCGACGTATTGCTGGCTGGTGCCGGCCGAGAGATCGATCGGAATGACGATTTCCTCGCCGCAGGATTCGCAGACGTAGCTGGCTTCGTCACGCATCGCTCGACGCCAGGGCCTTGCGCACGGCATCGCGCAGTCTTTTCGAAGCCCGCGCGGGCGACGTACAACGCGTCCTGATTCCAGTACTCGCGGTTGAATACTTCCAGCGAGAGCATACCGCGAAAGCCGGTGTCGCGCAGGGTGCGAAACAGCACGCCCAGCGGAGCCACGCCGTCGCCGGGAAAGACCCGCGCGGCGTCGGTAATCTCCTCCCGCGGGGGCTCGGCCGGGTAGTCGTTGATGTGGAAGACGTGCATCGCCGTGCCACTGACGATCCGCAGACTTTCGTAGTCGCTGCCACCTTTGTACAGATGGTACGAATCGGCCAGGATACATGCCCGCGGATGCGCCGCTTCGATGGCCACGAACGTCACGTCGCTCAGCTTGTTGAGCAAGCGCGAAAAGCCCCACAGCTCGACCTGCGGGACGACGCCGTA
Source organism: uncultured Planctomycetota bacterium (assembly GCA_963711515.1). GTDB lineage: Bacteria > Planctomycetota > Planctomycetia > Pirellulales > PALSA-1355 > CAVQEL01. The sequence goes on from CAVQEL010000039.1 coordinate 223,297, forward strand.
TGGATCGCCCACTTCGAGCAGGGCCCGGTAGCGGCGGGCGATCGTCGCCAGATCGGGCTGGTCGCTGTTGGTGATGCCAGACGGCGGGGCCGCGATCCGCTTGCCGCCGAGCTGGGCGGTCATGTCCATCACGCGGCGGGCGTCTTCCAGGCCGGCGGCGCGCTTCGCCTCGTCGTCGACGATCCAGGGGGAAAATCCGATCACGCTTTCGACCGATAGTCCCAGGTCGGCGATCCGTTTGCGCAGATCCGAAAGCGATCCGCCCGTCTTGACGTATTCGTCGAGCTCGGCGACCCAGGGCTCGACCCCCTGGTAACCGGCCCGAGCGGCGATCTCCAATTCGCGAACCAAGGGCAGTTTTTGGCCGCGGATCGTGCTGGTGTTCAAACAGTAGCCGAACGGCTCGTCGTCCGGGCGAGCGGGCTGGTCCGCCGCGGCGGTCTGCGACAGGAGCGTCGCGGCCGCGGCCGTGGCGAAAGATTGGCTGAGCATCTGGCGTCGGGTGGGCTGTGAAGGCATGCGTGGGCGTAGCCGTGAGGGGAGAACAAAAGGGGAACGAGCAGCGATGCGCCGCGGGCTAAGGGCCTAACGTTCCTCGTCGGCCCGGAAATGCACGTCCAACTCGATCGACATGCCTACGCCGCTGTCGCGGTTTTCCGCCAGCGCCGCGCCGAGTCCTCCTCGGAAGGCGGCGCTACCCGGGCGCTGGGGCGGATCGTCGGTTTGCCAGGCCAGGATGAAATACAGGATTTCGTCGCGACGGTCCGCCTCGGGCAACGACGTGACGTACTTGTCGATCAGCTTCCAGCCCAGGTCCAGGTGGTCGTTCACCGCCGCCGGATCGGTAAGCGTGATCACCTGCCGGGTGTCTTCCAGCCGGCGAATGCTGGCCAGCACGTACTTGACCGTGGCCGGCGTGTCGGGCGTGGCCTCGATCACATACTGGTTGATCAGGCTCCAGCCGAATCGCAGATACTGGTTCGCCGTGTCTTGGCACGTGGTTTCCATCACGCGCCGGGTGCCGTCGATATTCATGGTTTTATCCTAGCTCAAGTCGCGCAGCGGAGAAAGTATGGCCCGAGTGCCCGGGGCGGCCGCTCGCGATGCCGGCCGCACCCCTCGTACCGGGACGAAAAGTTCACTACGATAGGTGCCGTTCTCGGCGGCGAAAGCGGCCCCAATGACCCCGGGGATGCGATGAGTTCGACTTCTTTGCCTGCCTACGATTTTCTCGCGCCGCAGCGGATCATGTTCGGCTGGGGACGTTGGCGCGAGGTCATGCCCCTGGCGGCCCACTTCGGACATCGGGCATTCCTTGTTTCCGGTTCGCGCTCGTTGCAAGCCGCCGGCGTGATCGCGGAGCTGTGCACGCTCTTGGAAGAGCGAAACATCGCGGTCGTCGAGCTGCCCATGGTGCGCGGCGAGCCGACCGTGGCCGACGTCGACCGCACCGCCGCCGAGGTTCGCAAGCGACAGCCGCGGGTCGGCGACTTCGTGTTGGCCGTGGGGGGCGGCTCGGCAATCGACCTGGGCAAAGCCGTGGCGGCCATGGCCACGAACACCGCAGGCTCGAGTGTGCGTGATTACCTGGAAGGCGTCGGCCGGGGGCTGAAGCTCGGCGAGCGGCCGCTGGCCGTCATTGCCATGCCCACCACGGCCGGCACCGGTAGCGAGGCCACCAAAAACGCCGTCATTTCGGTCGACGAGCCCGCGGTCAAGAAGAGCCTTCGCTCGGAGGACCTGGTTCCCCGGGCCATCGTCATCGATCCCGAACTGGCCGTTTCGCTGCCGCCGGCGATCACGGCTCACACCGGCATGGACGCGATCACGCAGTTGATCGAGAGCTACATTTCGCGGCGGGCCCGGCCGATCCCCCAGGCCCTGGCCAAACAGGGATTGCGGCTGGCGCTGCCGGCGATCGTCGAAGCCGTGGAAGACGGCACGTCACGCTCGGCGCGCGAGGCGATGGCGCATGCCGCGCTCCTCTCGGGCATGGCGCTGGCCAACTCGGGGTTAGGCATGGCGCATGGCGTGGCGGCGGCCCTGGGCGTGCATGCCGGCGTGGCGCACGGGCTGGCGTGTGCCGTGATGCTGCCGGCGGCGCTGGTGGCCAATCGCGAGGTTTCGCTGGCGCCCTGGCCGAGTTGGCCCGGGCGGCGGAGCTGGCCCCGGCGGGGTCGGACGCCGCGGCGGCGGACGCTCTGATCGGGCGGATCGCTGCCGTCGCCGAGCGGATCGGCATTCCGCGGCGACTATCGGACGTCGGCGTGCGCCTCCGATCAGATACCCGCCTTGGTGCGCGATTCGCGCGGCAATAGCATGGACGGCAACCCGCGGATGTTGTCCGACGACGAGCTGGCCCAGATCCTCGAGGCACAACTTTGATACTCTCCGTCGGACTTTCGCCGGCCTGGCAGCAGATCATGCGGTTCGACGCGTTTCAGGCCGGCGCGGTGAATCGGGCGACGGAAGTTCAGTGGTGTGCCTCGGGCAAAGCGGTGAACGTTGCGCTGGCGCTCGTGCGGCTGGGGGCCGACGTCGAGTTGGTCTCGTCGGCCGGCGGGTCCACCGGCGGCGCTCTTTGCCGACAGGTCGAAGCGGCCGGAGTCACCGGACACTGGATCGACACGGCGCTGCCCACGCGCGTCTGCACCTCGATCGTCCAGAGCAGTTCGGGCGCCGTGACGGAGCTGGTCGAGAATACGCCTGGCATGACCAGCGGCGAGTTGGAAAACTTTCGAGCCGTTTATGTGCCCGCTGCGGCGCGGTCTGAGTTGGTCGTGCTCAGTGGGTCGTTGCCCGAGGCGCACGCCGGCTGACTTCTATCGTGATCTATTGAGCCGGACGAGCTGTCCTGCCGTGGTCGACGTGCGCGGTCCGGAGCTGTGGCACGCGCTGGCCTGCGGACCGCTGCTGGTAAAGCCCAACCGCGAGGAGCTGGCGCGGACGGTCGGACGGCCGCTGTCGACGCTCGCCGAGCTGCGGGCCGCCGTGCGGGAATTGCGCGACCGGGGTGCCCAGTGGGTGGCCATCACCACCGGCGGCGAGCCCGTCTACGTGGCGGGTCCGGGGCGTGAGTTTCAGTTGCGTCCGCCGCGAGTCGAAGTGGTCAACCCGATCGGTTCGGGCGATTGCCTGGCGGCCGGATTTGCCTGGGGCATCGTCGGGGGACTGTCGGTCGAAGAGGCACTGCGGCTGGGAGTGGCCGCCGCGGCTTTCAACGTGTCCAGGCTGTTGCCGGCACGACTCGAAGCGGAAGCGATACGGAGCCTGGTCGAGAAGGTCGAAGTCGAGGGGGGGTATGATCGGCGTATAATTGAGTGGTTTTCTGTTGGGGGGTCTGGCAAGGCGGATGGCGCACAGCGATGAAGGATGACGCAACTGGCAAACCGACGGGCAAGCGGCGAAAGCGCCGCGCGGCGACGCCCCCGCCCAGCCCCGCCGCGGCGAGCGCCGTGGCGCCGACCGCCGATCTGGAAGCCGTGGGGCAACTGTTCAATCGGATCGCCGCCGGGGTGATCAAAGTCTCCCGGGACGAGCGGATCGAATACCTCAATTCACAGGCTCGGCGGCTGTTTACCGTGCCGGATCGCGAACCCTTGGGTATGTTCCTCCGCGAATTTGAGCCGTTCACGATCGCGGCGGACGGCAGCCCGTTCAAGTTCGACGATTATCCGCCCATCCAGTGCCTGCGCAGCGGCCAGACGGTGGCCGGCGTGACCGTGGGTCTGAAACATCCGGGCGGCGTGCAGTGGGTCACGGCCACGGCCGAGCCGCTCGTGGATCCCCAAACTGGCGAGACCACCGCGGCGCTGGTCACCGTGGTTGACAGCAGCCATCCGCAGCACGTGGAAGAATCGCTGCGGCAGAGCGAAGATCGTTACCGGCGGCTGGTGGACAACGCGCCGGACGCGATCGTGGTGCATCGCAACGGTCCGATCCTGTACATTAACGAAGCGGGCGTCAAGCTTTGGGGCGGCCGGACGCGCGACGAATTCGTCGGCCGCGACATCCTGGACTTCGTCCATCCCCGTGATCGCGACGAAGCCGTGCGCCGCGTGGCCGCCGCCATGTCGGGTCAGGCGACTCCGCTGGTCGAACATCGGCACGTCCGGCTGGACGGCCGCCCCGTCTACGTCGAGGTGACCGGCACTTCCTGCGTCTACAACGGGCAGAATTGTGTCCAGGTGATTTTCCGCGACGTCACCGAGCGCAAGCGGGTCGAACGCGTCGTCCGCCGGCAGCGCGAGTTGTTGCGGAAGTTCTTTGACCGAATTCCAGTGCTGGTCGGCATTGTCGACGCCGAGGGGCGAGTCAAGGTTGTCAACCGCGAGTGGAAACGCGTCGTCGGCTGGGGCACGGAGTGTTCGCTGCGACAGATGCTCGACCACATGTATCCCGATCCGCAGGACCGGCAGCGGGTGCAAGCCTACATCGCACAGGGGCACCCCGGATGGAGGGATTATCCGGCGGTGATGAAGGACGGCCGCGTCCGGCTCTTGTCTTGGGCCAACATCAAACTTTCCAGCGGCGATCGAATCGGCATCGCCCAGGACGTGACCGAACTGCGCCGGGTCGAGCAGGAACTGCGGCAAGCCAAGGCCGAGCTCGAAGAGCGGGTCGAACTGCGGACCGAAGAGTTGACGCGCAAGAATCTCGAACTGCGACGCAAGAATCGGTTCATGGAGCGCACCCTGGCCGTGCAAGAGCAGGACCGGACGCTCGTGGCCTACGAAATCCACGATACGTTCTTGCAGGACGTGATCGGGGCCTTGATGTTTGTCGAGACGATGTACGAAAACAACGGCGGCGCCGAAAACGAACGGAACATCCCGCTGGCACAAGCCCAACGCCTGCTGCGCGAATGCATCAACAAGGCGCGGCGGATGATCAGCGGGCTGCGACCGCCGATCATCGACGAGCAGGGCGTCCAAGCGGGCGTCGAGTACTTGGTCAACGAGTTCAACGGCCGCGGGATGGAGTTGCGATTGTCCACCCGGCTGACCTCCGACCGATACGCCAAACCGTTGGAAACCACGATTTTCAGGATCGTGCAAGAAGCGCTCTCGAACATCGAGCGCCACAGCGGCTCGAAGCGGGGGGACGTGAGCCTGGTCGAACGGAACCACACGATTCGCATCGAAGTTCGCGATTTCGGCGTCGGGTTCAGCCCCGAGACGGTCGGCGAAGGCCACTATGGGCTGGAAGGAATCCGCGAGCGGGCCCGGCTCTCCGATGGCACCGCCGCGATCGAAAGCTGGCCCGGCCGCGGCACTCGGGTGGTCGTCGAACTGCCCATTCCGCCCGATGGCGATTAACGTGGAGCCCCCCCCACAGCGTTATTTGCGGCCTCATCGCCGAGTCGATATAGTGAAAGCAGGGAGAGTGAGGTAAATAGACCGATTGCGATGAATTTGCTGGTTGGCGTCGAGAGGTCGCACGATGAGACACGCCGTTGATGCTCGCATGCTGTTGGCAGTCGCCATTTTGGTTCTGGCCGCAGGGCCGGCCGCCGAGGCACAGTTCATCGGCGTTCCGCAATTGCCGCAACTGCCGCAAGTGGCCGTGCCGTCCAACCTGGGGGGCGGAGCTTCGCAAGCCACGCCGAGCCAAATGCAGAGCATCTTTTTGCTCCGGGCGTTGCAGGGATACGCCGGCAGCAACCGCGTGCGCACCGGCGTGCCGCAGTTTATTCCCTTCGGTACCACGCTGGGGATGCCGGCGTACCAACAGCAACCGCAGTCTTCCAAGCGCGACAGGACGCCGACGCGGCCCAGGCCATTGCCGACAAGCGGGCGCACTACGAAGCACTCCGGGCCGAAAAGAAACGCAAGGCCCAGGAGCGGATCGAAAAACGGAAGGCCGAGGCCGCTCAACGGCAAGCCGCGGCACAGGCCCGCGCCAACGCGCAGCCGTAACGAACTGCCACTCTGCCGGTCACGTCTTTTTCGGCACGTCGGCTTGCGTCCAGATGCCGTCGATGAGTCGCCACGTCGAGCCGGTGGGGTTCTGGTCGCGCAGCACGGGCGGCAAACGATCGTGCCGCACGCTGTCGTAACACAAAAGCGCCGTAAAGCGCTCCAGCGCCGCCGGAATGCCCACGGCCGTAAACCCCGGGTGCCCCGTCGAGGGATACGGTCCGCCGTGATTCATGGCCGGGCTGACGGCTACGCCGGTAGGCATCTTGTCGTTGAGCAGCCGGCCCACTTTGCCGCGCAACACGGGCGCCAGCCGGTCATACAGATCGTCGTCGCTGCCGGCCTCGTCCGAGTAGACGCAGCCGGTGAGATTGCCTTCCAAGGCCGTCAGGATGCTGATGGCTTGCGCGGCGTCGTCAGCCACGACCACCAGCGACGCGTTGCCAAACGCCTCGACT
>CAVQEL010000040.1:0-128805 GCA_963711515.1 uncultured Planctomycetota bacterium
ACGAATTCTCGGACGGCCACGGCATTACCACGCGGGAAGACCGCCGTTGGGAGGACGGCTACCGGAAGCGTTGGCAGCACGACAAGATCGTGCGCTCGACGCACGGCGCCAACTGCACCGGCTCGTGCTCGTGGAAGATCTACGTCAAGGGGGGCATCGTCACCTGGGAGACGCAGCAGACCGACTATCCGCGCACGCGGCCCGAATTGCCCAACCACGAGCCGCGCGGCTGCTCGCGCGGCGCCAGCTACTCCTGGTATCTCTATTCCGGCAACCGCGTAAAATACCCGCTGGTGCGTTCGCGGCTGCTGAAGCTGTGGCGAGAAGCGCGGGCGCTGCGCACTCCGGTCGCCGCCTGGGCCTCGATCGTCGAGGATCCGAATAAACGGGCGGCCTATACCGAGAAGCGCGGGCTCGGCGGCTTCGTGCGCGCGACCTGGGATGAGGTCACCGAGATCATCGCATCGGCCAATGCCTACACGATCAAGCGGCATGGGCCCGACCGCATCATCGGCTTTTCGCCGATCCCGGCCATGTCGATGGTGTCCTACGCGGCGGGCTCGCGTTATCTCTCGCTGCTCGGCGGCGTCTGCATGTCGTTCTACGACTGGTATTGCGACCTGCCGCCGTCCAGCCCACAGACCTGGGGCGAGCAGACCGACGTTCCCGAAAGCGCCGACTGGTACAATTCCGGCTTCCTGATCCTGTGGGGCTCCAATGTCCCGCAGACGCGCACGCCCGACGCGCACTTCTATACCGAGGCGCGCTATCGCGGCGCCAAGAGCGTGGTGATCTGCCCCGACTATTCGGAAGCCTCCAAGTTCGCCGACCTGTGGATTTCGGTAAAGCAGGGCACCGACGCCGCCCTCGCCATCGCCATGGGCCACGTCATTCTGCGCGAGTTCTATCTCGACCGGCCGACTGAGTATTTCGAGGACTATGTCCGGCAATACACCGACATGCCGATGCTGGTGCGGCTGGTGAAACAGGGCGATCGTCTGGCTCCCGACCGCCTGCTCCGTGCTTCCGATTTCCCGGACAATCTCGGCGAATTCAACAATCCGGAATGGAAGACCGTCGCCTACGACGAAGCCTCGAAGGGGATCGTCGCACCGCGTGGCTCGGTCGGCTTCCGCTGGGGCGAGAAGGGCAAGTGGAACCTGGAGGAGAAGAAGTCGGACGGCAGCGAAACCAAGCTGCAACTGACCTTCGCCAACGACAAGGACGAGCTCGCCGACGTCGGCTTTCCCTATTTCGGCAACCGCGAGCACGACCACTTCGCCGGCACCGATCATCCGAGCGTGCTGGTGCGCAAAGTGCCGGCCAGGCGCGTGGCACTGAAGGATGGCGAGGCGCTGGTCGCCTCGGTATTCGACCTGTTCATCGCCAACTACGGACTCGATCGCGGCTTCGGCGGCGAGCACGTCGCCAAGTCCTATGACGAAAATGTGCCCTATACGCCGGCCTGGGCGGAGAAGATCACCGGCGTCCCGCGCGACCAGATCGTGACGGTCGCGCGCGAATTTGCGCTCAACGCCGAAAAGACCAAGGGCCGCTCGATGGTAATCATCGGCGCGGCGATGAACCACTGGTACCACTGCGACATGAACTATCGCGGTGTCATCAACATGCTGGTGATGTGTGGCTGCGTCGGCCAGTCGGGCGGGGGCTGGTCGCACTATGTCGGCCAGGAGAAGCTGCGCCCGCAATCGGGCTGGCTGCCGCTCGCCTTCGCGCTCGATTGGAGCCGTCCGCCGCGGCAGATGAATTCGACTTCGTTCTTCTACGCCCATACTGACCAGTGGCGCTACGAAACCGTCGGCGTCGACGAAATCCTGTCGCCCACCGCGCCTCCTGGCCCATGGGATGGCGCGATGATCGACTACAACGTGCGCGCGGAACGCATGGGCTGGCTGCCGTCGGCGCCGCAGCTCAGACAAAATCCGCTCGAGCTTGCCAAGAAAGCGCAGGCCGCCGGCCTCGAGCCGAAGGACTACGTGGCGAAGGCGCTGAAATCCGGCGAACTGCAGATGGCCTGCGAGGACCCGGACGATCCCGACAACTGGCCGCGCAACATGTTCGTGTGGCGCTCCAACCTGCTCGGCTCCTCCGGCAAGGGCCACGAATATTTCCTTAAACACCTGCTCGGCACCACGCACGGCGTGCAGGGCAAGGACCTGGGCGAAGACGGCCGCAAAAAGCCGCAGGAAGTCGCCTGGCACGACGAGGCCCCGAAAGGAAAGCTCGACCTCCTGGTGACGCTCGACTTCCGTATGTCCACAACCTGCGTCTATTGGGACATCGTGCTGCCGACCGCCACTTGGTACGAGAAGAACGATCTCAACACCTCAGACATGCATCCCTTCATCCACCCGCTCACCTCGGCGGTGGACCCGGTGTGGGAATGCAAGAGCGACTGGGAGATTTACAAGGCGATCGCTAAGGCGTTCTCGCGCGTGGCACCGGAAGTGCTGGGCGTCGAGAAGGACGTGGTGCTGACGCCGATCGAGCACGACTCGCCCGGCGAGATCGCGCAGGCGCTCGACGTCAAGGACTGGAGGAGGGGAGAGATCAAGCCGATCCCGGCAAGACCATGCCGGCGGTCACCGTCATCGAGCGTGACTATCCGGATATCTACAAGCGCGACACCGCGCTCGGGCCGTCGACGCAAAGATTGGCAGCTGCGTGAAAGGCATCGCTCTGGAACACCGAACACGAGGTCGACCTGTCGAAGCGCCTCAACGGCGAGGTGATGCAGGAGGGGATCACCAGGGCCTTGCCCGCATAGACACCGACATCGACGCCACCGAAGTGATCCTGTCGCTCGCGCCCGAGCCAACGGCGAGGTCGCCGTCAAGGCCCGGCACGCGCTGTCGAGACCACCGGCCTCGACCACAAGCATCCCGCCGTTGCCAAGGAGGACGAGAAGATCCGCTTCCGTGACGTGGTGGCGCAGCGGCGAAGACCATCTCGGCGCCGACCTGGCCGGCTTCTAACCGGAAAGGCTGCGACAAAGCCGGCTACACCAACGTGCACCAGCTAATCCCCTGGCGTACATTGAGCGGCCGCCAGCACTCTATCAGGATCATCTCTGGATGCGGGCCTTCGGCGAGGCGCTCGCGTACCGCCGCCGGTCGATCTCAAGGCCGTCAAGCCGGTGATCGATTAAAGCCGAACGGCGAGAAGCAGATCGTGCCAACTACATTACCCCGCACCAGAAGTGGGTATCCATTCGACCTACACCGACAACCTCTTGATGGTCACGCTTCCGCGCGGCGGGCCGATCGTCTGGATCAGCGAGAACGACGCGAAGAAAGTCGGCATCGTCGATAACGACTGGATCGAGGCGTACAACTCAAACGGCGCGCTGGTCGCGCGCGCCGTGGGCTCGCAGCGCGTGAAGGACGGCATGTGCCTGATGTATCACGCGCAGGAGAAGATCGTGAACGTGCCGGGAACGGAAATCACCGGCCAGCGGGCGGCATCCACATTCGGTGACGCGTGTCGTGATCGAGCCGACGCACATGATCGGGGGCTACGCCCAGCAGGCCTACGGCTTCACCTACCAGGCACGATCGGGACCAATCGTGATGAATTCATCGTGCGCAAGATGCGAAGGTCGACTGGGTGGATAAGCCGACCGCCGATCATCCGGAGTCTAAGCGTCGCGTTCGAGTCCAGACCAAACTGGAGGTGGCAGAATGAAAATCGGCGCCAAATCGCGATGGCGCCGAACCTCGAAAAATGCATCGGGTGTCACACCTGCTCGGTCACCTGGAAGAACGTATGGACGAACTGTGAAGGCATGGAATACGCCTGGTTCAACAATGTCGAAACCAAGCCCGGCATTGGCTACCGAAGGAATGGGAGAACGAGGAGCGCTGGAACGGCGGTTGGCGGCGCAAGAAGAACGGCAAGATCGAGCCGCGCATCGGCTCGAAATGGCGCGTTCTCGCCAACATCTTCGCCAACCCGATCTGCCGGAGATCGACGACGACGATGAGCCCTTCACCTTCGACTACGGCACCTGCAGAAGGCGCCCGAGCTGCAAGCCTCGCTGACCGCGCGGCCCGCTCGCTGATCGCCGGCCAGCGCATGGAGAAGATCGAGTGGGGACGAATTGGGAAGAGACCTCGGCACTGAGTCCGCCAAGCGTTCGAAGGACGCCAACTCCGAAAAGAGATCGAGAAGGAAATCTACGGCCAGTTCGAAAAGACCTTCATGATGTATCTGCGCGCCTGTGCGAGCACTGCCTCAACCCGGCCTGCGTGGCGGCCTGCCCCTCCGGCGCGATCTACAAGCGCGAGGAGGACGGCGTCGTGCTGATCGACCAGGACAAATGCCGCGGCTGGCGCATGTGCGTGTCGGGCTGCCCGTACAAGAAGATCGACCAACTGGTCAAGCGGCAAATCCGAGAAATGCATCTTCTGCTATCCGCGCATCGAGGCCGGCCAGCCGACGGTGTGCTCGGAGACCTGCGTCGGCCGTATCCGTTATCTCGGCGTTGTGCTCTATGACGCTGACCGCATCGAGGAAGCGGCGAGCGTCCCGACGAACAGGACTTATACGAGGCTCAACTCGGTATTTTCCTCAATCCGCACGACCCCTTCGTGATCGAACAAGCGCGCCGCGACGGCATCGCCGAGAACTGGCTGGAGGGCGCGCGCCGCTCGCCGGTCTACAAGATGGCGATGGAATGGAAGGTCGCCTTCCCGCTGCATCCGGAATATCGGACGCTACCGATGGTCTGGTACGTGCCGCCGCTTTCGCCGATCCAGTCGGCGGCGCAGGCCGGCAAGATCGGCCACGACGGTGAAATGCCGGATGTGCGCAGCTTGCGCATCCCGCTCAAGTACCTCGCCAACCTGCTCACGGCCGGAAAGGAAGAGCCGGTGGCGCTTGGCCTCGAGCGCATGCTGGCGATGCGCGCCTATATGCGCGCCAAGACCGTCGACGGCGTGATCGATGAGGCCATCGCGAAGCGGGTCGGGCTCACCTCGCTCGCGATCGAGGACATGTACCACATCATGGCGATCGCCAATTATGAGGACCGCTTTGTTATCCCGACGGCGCATCGCGAGATCAACGAGGACGCCTACGACTTGCGCGGCTCGTGCGGCTTCTCGTTCGGCAACGGCTGTGCGGCGGGACCAGCGAAGTCAACCTGTTCGGCACGCCCAAAGGCGGCAACAAGCGCGCCAAGAACCCGATGGAGGTCGTCTGATGAGCAAGACTTTGAAAGCGCTCTCGGCGCTGCTCACCTATCCGACCGCGGAACTGCAGCAGGCAACAGGTGAGATCGGCGCGGCGATCGAGGCGGACCGGCACATCCCCGCGCGCATGCGTACTCCGACCTGCAAAAGCTGGTCGAGGAGTTCGCGACCGGCGATCTCTACGATCTGCAGGAGCGCTATGTGTTGCTGTTCGACCGCACGCGCTCGCTGTCGCTGCATTTGTTTGAGCATGTGCACGGCGAGAGCCGCGACCGCGGCCAGGCCATGATCGACCTGAAGATGCAGTACGAGCAGGCCGGTCTGGCGATGACCGCGGCGGAGCTGCCGGATTTCCTGCCGCTGTTCCTGGAATATCTCGCCACCCAGTCGGTCGCGGAATCCGGGGCGAGCTTGGGACGGTCTGCGCACATCTTCGCCGCGCTCGCCGAGCGGCTGCGCAAGCGCGGCTCGTCCTATGAGGCGGTGTTCCGCGCGCTGGTCGCCTTGTCCACGGCGAAGCCGCAACAGGAAGAGGTCTCCGCGTTGCTGCAATTGCCGGACCCGGACGCGTCCGATCTCGCCGCGCTCGATGCCGCCTGGGAGGACGAGCCCGTCACGTTCGGGCCCGGCGCCGGCGACGGCTGCAAGGACGGCCTGATCGCTCGCGTGCGCGGCGCCATGCGCCCCGCCCCCGACATGCCGCGCCCCCATCCGCGCAATTGAGGACAGAACCATGCGCGACACCATCATCTACATCGTCTACGGCTGGTATCCATATCTCTGCCTCACCGTGTTCCTATTCGGCAGCCTCGTGAGCCTGGACCGCGAGCAGTACACTTGGCGCAGCGGCTCAAGCCAGCTGCTGCGCCGCCGCCAGCTCGCATGGGGCTCCAACCTGTTCCACGTCGGCATCCTGGTCATCTTCCTCGGCCATTTCGTCGGTCTGCTGACGCCGATCCGTGTGTTCGACGCCATCGGTATCTCGCACACCTTCAAGCAGTGGATGGCGATCCTGGTCGGCGGCATCGCCGGCGTCGCCTGCTTCGTCGGCATCACGCTCCTGGTGCACCGCCGCCTATTCGACGCCCGCATCCGGCGGACGTCGTCTTTTGGCGACATCGCAATCCTGCTCCTGCTCTATGCGCAGCTGATCCTCGGCCTCGGCACCATCTATGTCTCGCTGCACAACCTCGACGGCCACGAGATGGTGAAATTGATGACCTGGCGCGCAGGGCATCCTCACGCTGAAGGCTGGAGTCTACGGCGCTGATCGCCGACGTCAACCCGATCTTCAAGGCGCATTTGTTCCTCGGCATGACCATCTTCCTGGTATTCCCGTTCACGCGCCTGGTGCACATCTGGAGCGCCCCAATCTGTATCTCGGCCGCCGCGGCTATCAGGTGGTGCGCAGCGACGGCCGCCCGCGCCGCGTCGCGCGGCCGCGCGCGGTGCCGGCGGAGTAGCGGCCATGTCTTGCTCGGTCCATGCACAAATTCGCGCCGGCCGACCGCTCCCGGTCGGCCGTCAACGGCGTGACGATCGCGCGAGACGCCATCCAGCGCGAGATGCATGGTGCTGGTGCGGGTCGAAGCGGTCGACGTCAACCCGATCGATACCTACGTCCGCGGCGGCCTGGTGACCATGCCGCTGCCGATTCCCTACATCATCGGCTGCGACCTGGCCGGCATGGTCGAGGCGGTCGGACCGCACGCCACGCGCTTCAAGCAGGGCGACCGCGTGTGGGGAGCGAACCAGGGGCTGTTGGGCCGCCAGGGAACGTTCGCCGAGTATGCCGCCGTCGACGAACAGTGGCTCTATGCCACGCCGCCGGAAGTCAGCAGCGAAGCGGCCGTGGCCATGGCGCTGGTAGGCATCACCGCGCCACCTGGGGCTGGTGCGCGACGCGCGGCTGAAGTCCGGCGAGACGCTGTTCGTCAACGGCGGCACCGGCGGCGTCGGTTCGGCGGTGGTGCAAATGGCCAAGGCCATCGGAGCGCGGGTGATTACGACCGCCGGCAGCCCCGAGAAGTTGAACCTGTGCCGCGAGTTCGGCGCGGACCTGGCGATCAATTACAAGACCGAAGACGTCGACGCGCGGGTGAAGGAGTTTGCCCCGCAGGGGGTCAACCTGTGGTGGGAGACGTTGCGCGAACCCGACTTCGATCGCACCGTCGGCTTGCTCGCCCAGCGCGGGCGGATGGTCGTGATGGCCGGCCGCGACGCCCGGCCGCCGTTTCCCGTGGGGCCGTTTTACGTCAAGGGTTGCTCGCTGCACGGCTTCGCCATGTTCAACGCCACGCCGCAAGAGCAGCAAGCCGCGGCCGACGACATCAACCGCTGGCTGGCCGCCGGCCAGCTCAAGCCGAACATCGATCGCACGATGCCCTTGCACGAAGCCGCCGCGGCCCACCGCCTGCAAGAAGAAAACACGATCGGCCAAGCCGGCACGCTCACCGGAAAAATCGTGCTGACGCCGTAGCGCAACGGTGCGCGTTGCACATGCAAGCGAAATAAAACGCCGCCAAAGCGTCCGACCGCTGGCGGTTTAGCGGACCGCTCGACCGCGATCCTTCCCCCGCGCTAGTCGAGCCAATCCCGCTCCGCCAGCCGCTGGGGCGTGTACTGCTCCGTGACGTAGCTGATGTCCTTCGAGATGAGCGACTCCACCTCGAGCTTGAACCCGTTCTTGAGCATCAGCTCGATTTCCTTCTGCCACGGCTTCTTGTGGACGAACCAGGGGTAGCTGGCGATCTGCTTGGCACGTTTGACGTCGGTGTCGCTCAGGTTGATTTTGACGCTCGACGACAGTTCGCAGCGATCGTAATCCTTGCTCCGCAGCCCCAGGAACTTGGCGTCGGGAATGGCCATGCGTTTCGATTCGTAGGCCAGGTTGATCGAGCCCTGCTTGATGACGCTGTAGATGTAATACCCCCAGGGGTCGTTATCCAACAGGCAGTAGACCGGCAGCTTCAACTCGTTGTGCAGCCGGTACAACATCCGCCGCACGCCGCGGGGCGGTTGCCCGGCGCCGTGCGTCAGCAGGCAGTTGTGGGTGCGCCAGAACTTGTCCTCGTTGAAGCGCTGCCAGACGGTCCCTTTTTCGACGTGCAGCACGAATTTGGCATCGCACTTTTTGAACTCGATCCGCTCGGGCTCGACGATCGAGGGAATGCCGTAGCCGCCCGATCCCATGCGCGAGCAGTCGATTTCGTCGCCGGAGTCGGTGAGCGTGATCGGCCCGACCATTTCGCCTCTTTTCTCGGCGTACAAGTGCAGCTCTTCGCGGAGGGAATTGAGCGTCACCTCCATGTCCTCGATCACCGGGTCGCACTCGTCCTGCTTGTCGAACGTTTCTTCGCGCGTGCCCTCGATCGTGTGCTTGAGCATGTAGAAGAGTCCCCGCAGACTGGTCGTTTTTTGCTGATCGATCAGTTGCTTGCAGCCGCTGGCCACGAGCATCGACTGCATGTAGACCTTGGCCTGCGAGAGGTTAAACAGTTGCCGCCGGTTGCGGTTGGAGCCCATCTCCAAAAACCGCTTGGTCTTGTTGTACTTGATGTTCGACAGAGTGCGGGCCGGGATATCGAGATAAGGGTCGCGCTTTTTCTGGGCGTCGGCCACGATCCGGTCGGCCAGGCCCACCAGGTCGCGCAGCGTTTTCTTGTCGCGCTCCGGCAGCGCGGGTTTCTTGCCGTTGCCGCCGGTGGCCGCCGGGGCGGCCGCTTTGGCGGACGATCTACGAGCCTTTTTGGCCATTCGTTTGCTCCGCTCCTCGGATGCCGATCTCGTGGGATTTTTCGACGATGAGTACGCTGGGGTCGGACGACAAGTCGTCGACTCCCTCCTCAATTACGCGGCCGCGCTCGTCCAACCGGGCGTCGGCCGTGGCGGTCTTCTTCTTGGCCACCAGCATCAACTGGTCGTAGAGCTTGTCGCGATCGGACTGGTTGATGCCGCTGACGGCCGTGGCCACTTCGCCCAGGTAGCGCAGAAAGATGTTGCGCCGCTCCCCCTCCTGTTTCACCTTCATCCTGCGGCGCATGTAGACCCCCAGCTTGCGGCCCACCGACTGCAGGGCCAACCGCAATTCCTTTTGAATTTCCGGATAACTGGCGATCGCCTCTTTCGATTCGCTGGTAAAGGGGACCCACACGCTGGCCATGTGCACCATGATGGTGACCGGACCGCTGGGCAATTGCCCGCGCGACTGGTTGAGCCCATAGGCCCGCCAGTTGGTGCCCGTGACCATCTGCGTGATGGCGCAGGCACCGTGCTGGAATTGCAAGGGGACGCGATTGGCGTACCGCAGCACGTTCATCGTTTGGCCGGCTTCGAGGTTGACGTTCTTCATCGCCTCGTGCAGCTTGGTGATCTCCGCGTTTTTCATCTTGCCCGGCGACATGCGCGGGCTGAGATCGGTCTGCTTGATGATCTGGTCGGCCGCGTCGCTCCCCAGTCCGTAGAAGGTGTTGCTCAGAAACTGTCGCACGGTGCGGGCATCGCTTTCCGATAGCAGGTCGACCAGCACGTCGCGGGGCACTCGATTGGCGCTCGACATGCCGCCGTAAGCCAGCGCCACTTCGATCTGAAACGGATTGCCCCGGTACACCGCCGGCGGCCGCGTGCTGGCGACGTAAAACTCGCCGGGCACGACGTGATGCAGTCCTTTGAGCAACAGCTCTTCGCCGATCGGCGAGATGCAATCGGTCGAAGGGGCCGAGATCTTGGTGTTCATCAGGGCATGAAACAGCTTGTCCGCCTCGCCGCGCCCGATCTTGTTCGTCGACGCACGCGTGCCGAGGCCGGCGGCCTGGCACACGCGGCTGGCCACGCTGGAGCTGACGCGGCTGAAGCTGGAAGTGAGAAACTGCGAGAGGGTCATCGACCTGGCGTCGCTCAGCATGGTGACGAGCATTCCCAGTTCGATGCCGTAGGGGTGGGGCTTGATCTCTTTCGGTTCGCGCGGCAGTTGTTCGGCCGAGCGGTCGTACAGTCGCTCCTCGGAGCCGCCCGTGCCGGTTTCGGGATCGAGGTAGTGAATCTTGACGTGGGGGTTGGCGATGGCCGTCTGTTCCAGATACTCGTCGACGCTGCCGCGGCCGCGAATGAACTTGCCCTCTAGTTCGATGGTCACGCGAGTGCCGTGGTCCAGCTCGACCCATTCGATGCCGTGCTTTTCGATGTACTTGGCCCCCGCTTCGCCCGGCGGAATGTCGACCCCTTCGCCCCGGCCATTGAGAATCTCGGGCAGGTTCTTTTTGGTGTCGATCTTGATCTCGTAGTAGTGGGCCGGTTTGCGGGGCGAGATCTTCGAGATGATCTTCACCGGCTTGCCGGTGGTGAGCACGCCGTACATCCCGGCGGCGCTGATGCCGATGCCCTGCTGGCCGCGGCTCATTCGCAGGCGATGAAACTTCGAGCCGTACAAGAGCTTGCCGAAGATGAGCGGGATTTGTTTCTTGAGGATGCCCGGGCCGTTGTCCTGCACGCCCACCTTGTAGCGGTTCGCTCCGGTCTGCTCGACGTGGACCCAGATTTCCGGCAGGATGCCGGCTTCTTCGCAGGCGTCGAGCGAGTTGTCGACCGCCTCCTTGATCGTCGTGAGCAGGGCCTTGCGGGGGTTGTCGAAACCGAGCAGGTGGCGGTTCTTGGCAAAGAACTCGCTGACGGAGATGTCGCGTTGGCTGGCGGCCATCGACTGGGCCGTGGCCCGGCGGCGGCGCGCCGCGCACGGCCGTTCGTCTGGGCGGTTTCGACGGCTTCGTCCTCGCCGCTGGTATCGGGCGCTGCCGGAGATTCCGCCGCCTTACCCGAGGCACGCTTAAGTCTGTTGGTGGGTCGCTTGGCCATCAAGTTTTCTGAATCGTCAAAAGTGGTAAAGCTTACCCGGAGCACCAACGGACGGGGAGTTCGGCGCGCGAGACGCGTCGTGGGAACCCTGACATCCGTGTGGGCCGCGGGAGGAGATTTCCGCCTGTGCCGAATATAACGATTATAGGCCGGCCAGTCAGCCGCAATCGGCCGAAGTCCGCGGCAAAACAGGCGTAATTGCCACATTCGGAATACAAAGACTCACCGCTTCCAGCCGCCTGGGCCGAGATTCTTTGTGGGGGAATTTCGAGCCCCGGCCAGTTGAGTGTCGGCGGCTTCCCCCCTGCAAGCAATCCCATCCAAGAACGCCCGCGGCCACTCGCCCGACTCGCAAGCCGGACGAGCTGCCGTCGCCGGGCGCAGGCACTCGTCACACGTCCCCTGCAAGGAGGAACAACGGCAATGGTCCGCCCGATGATGTGCGCGCTGGTGGCCGCTGTGGCCATCGGCTGGCTGGCCGGAGGTCTTGGCGGTTCGCAGGCCGAGGCCGAACACCCTGACATTTTTTACAACTACTACAACGGCCCGACCGTGTACGGCATGGGGCAGCCGGCCCAGTTGTACATCTCGCCGCGCCCCACGCCGCCGATGGTCGGCCACACCTGGGTCACGTATCCGCCGCTCAATCCGCACGAGTTTCTCTACCACCACAAACGAAAGTACTACAAGTATTACCGCAACGGCGGCTGGGTCACGTCCTGCGTGCGCTACAGCTCGTTGTGGTAAACGCGGCGCGTCGTACGCCGTCCAGCACTCGCACTTCGCCGGCCACCGCGCCGGATGTTTTCCCGACTTCCCTCCTCCTGCGCTCGGCCGCTTGCCAGACCTCCCACAGCGGCCGGGCGCTTGTTTCCATCCCTCCCAGAAGGAACCCCGCCGATGCTTGTCCGTAAACTCTTGCTCATGGCCGTGGCCGTGGCGACGCTGCTGGTTGCCGCGGCGCTAACGCCTTCGACGAAACGCATTGCGGCCACAATGCCCGCTACCGCGCCAGCTTGCGCCCTGGCACGGCCGCTACTACAACGTGCAGACGGGCACGCCCGTGGCGATCGTCATACCGCCTACCGCCGAATTGACCACCGATTACGGCTGGGGCTCGGTCGCCTCGCGGATGACGCGCAACGACCACCAGTTCCAGCGCCCCTGGCCCAACGGATATTGGACGCCCTACGGGTTCATGCCCACGCCGGGCTTTCCCAGCGACACGCGGCAGTTCGGCTACTACTACATTCGAGGACCCTGGTAGACGTCCGTGCGGGCTCAGCGCCGGCCGTCGACCTCGGATAGCAACTGCTCGAACTTCGGCTTGAGCGCCCCGCCGTCGAAATCGGGATACCGCTTCGCGACGTGCTCGATCGTTTGCCGCGCGGCGGACGTCTGGCCCAGCTTGAATTGCACGCGGGCCAGGGCGTAGTGGGCGCGAAACCAGCGGGCTGTTGCCGGGCGGCTGTGGCGGGCCACGTCGCCCCACTTGGCCAGTGCCGTGCGCTGCTCGGCGTCGTTGCCCTCGGCCAAGAGCGTGGCGAGGTCCTCGTGCGTCTGGCCGTCGCGCGGAAAGTCGTGTGCCAGGGTCGCCAGCTCCGCGAGGCCTTCGCGGCGGTGCCCCGATTCGGCCAGCGTCATCGCGTGCTCGCGCCGCACGGCCCGCAGCGTGTCGCCGTCCAGTTCGTCGGCGCGGGCCAACAGACCGTTCTGGATCGAGAGCTCGGCCGCCGCGTACTTGCCGGCCGTGTCGCCGGGCGCGCGGCGACGGATCGCGGCAAGAATCTGGAGCACCGCCAGCCGGGCGGCGGTGTCCCCGGTCGGAAGCTCGTCGACCAATGCGTCGGCTTGCGCACCTTTGCCCTGCGCCGCCAGCGCCGGGATGAGCAGCATCCGGGCGGTGGCCTGGCATTCTTCCGGCGCGAGGGGATCGTGATCCAGGATGCCGCGCAACAAACGTTCGGCCGGCAGGGACCCGGTGGGAATCTCCTTCAGCCAGATGCGGGCGGCGGCCAGCGTGGCGGCCCGCGTGGCGGCATTCGGTCGGGCACCGGGCCGGTCGGCCGCCGCGGCGATTTGCTCCAAGCGGCCCAAGGCGTCATCGACCGAGGGCTGGGTCGTTTGGCCGTTTTCGTGGAGCTCGTCGAGCCCCGATTCGTAACAGCGCCCCATCGCTTCCACGGCTTCGCCGTATCGCGGATCGCCGGGCTCGACGCGCGCGAGCAACTCGATCGCCCGCTGCCAGTCGCGGCGATGCTCGGCCAGCCGGCCCAACCAACACCAGGCCTGCCCCGCGGTGGGTCCGTCGGGCCACGTCTCCACGTGCTCGCGCAACAATCGTTCGTACTCGTCCAGCTTCGGCGGCTGCTCGGCCTGGGCCAGTTGCGCCGCGCAATACACCCCCAGCAGGTGCGCTTCGGCGGCTTGAGTCGCTCCGGGCTCGGCCAGCGCCAATTTGCGAAATCGCTGGAGGGCTTCGCCGTAGTGTCCGCGCTCTTTCTCGATCGTGGCCGCCGTGAGCGCCAGTTGCCGGGCCTGTTCACTTTGCCCGTCATCGCGGGCGCGGCGCACCGCTTCGTCGTACGTCGAGAGGGCCTTGTCAAACTGTCCGCCGCGATAGTAGCTGGCCGCGGCATAGGCCAACGTTTCGGCCGTCTGCACGTCGGTCGAATCCGCCAGGGCCCGCGCCAGCACGGTCTCGGACCGTCGCATCCAATGCGGGCCGTACAACCGGCCGACCAGTTCGGCCTGTTCCACGGCACTGCGTTGCCATTCGGCCGACTCCGCGGCGCGGCCCTGCTGGCCGGCTCGCCGCCAGGCGGCCAGCAACGCTTCCAGCCGCGCAAACGCCGCTTCCGGGCCCGTGGGCTGCTGTCCCGAGGCGCCGGCTTCGGACAGCGCTTCGTCGATCCGCCCGCGGGCCAATGCCAGGTTGATCCGCTCGGCACGCAGGCGTTGGGCCAGGTCCTCGCCGAGCGTGGCCTTGGCAAGCTGCGCGAGCTTGCGCCCGGCGGCGGGGAATTCGCCCATTAGCCGCCAGCAGGCGATCTCCTCCAAGGCCGCCGACGCAGACCAGCGGAGTCTGCAATCTTGTCGCGTGACGGCCGCCAATTCGTCCGACGCCTGCGTGAGCGAATTGATCCGGTCGGGACTTCCCTCGGGATAACACAGCGCCTGGTCCAGCAAGGCCCGACCGAGCTCGTAGTGGAGGTTCAGTTGCAACGATTGCAGCTCGGCGGTCGTGAGCTGCCCGGGGGCCGGCGCGGCACGTCCTCGCTGGCGTAGCTCGGCGTCAACCTCGCGGTTCAATTTGCCGAACTCGGCGACCGCCCGGCGGAGCACGTCGCGGGCTGCCGCCGCGGCACGTTCGTCGGTCGCCACCGCGGCCTGCTGGCGGGCTGCCTGGCCCTGGGCCGCCAGCGCCAGCGCGCCTTGCAAGCGGACGAGCTTTAGCCGCGGCGAGCGCGGATGCGTGGCGGCGAACCGGTCCACCACGTCGGTGGCTTGTCGCCACAGCGCGGCGGCGTCCGGCGCGTCGAGGGCATGCTCGGCCAGCGTGCGCGACAACTCGATCGTGAGATCGGTCCGCCGCGACGCGTCCAGGTCCTCGCGAGCCAACAGATCGGTGCAATACTTTTCGGCCAGCTCGTACAAGCGGCGCGACCGCAAGCCGGCCAGAAACGCGTCCTCGTGCGCGGCGGCTTCGGCCGGCTGCGCGGAAAGCGCAACCAGGCCCACCAGCCAGCCCATGCCAGCCAACAGGAAACGGCGGAAGCGGGTCTGAATCACAACGTCGCGCGGGGGGTCAGGGCTGTTCTTGGATGGGCGATTCACTCGACCCGGTGCGGGGTCGACGGCCGACAACGTTTAATTGTCGCCCGGCGAGCCGTCCGAGGCCAGACTTGCCAGCCGCCGCCGCGCTTCGTCGGCCGCGTTCGATTCGCCGAATCGGTCCAGCAGCTCGCGATACAGCCCCGCGGCTTGCCCGAGCCGCCCGTCGGCTTGCAGACAACGGCCGGCGGCCAGCAAGCTCCGGGCTGACAGGTCGTACTCGCGCGGATACAACAGCGGCACCTTCAACAGCGCCAAAGCGGCCGCCTGGGGGTCTTCCGTTTCGAGGGCCGTGCCCAGCGTGTAATAGGCTCCGGCGCGCAGCGACTCGTCGGCCGTGTCGATCTTGGCCGTGAAGCTGGCCCACTGCTGGGGCGTGGCATTCGTGCTGCCTGCCCGCCATAGCTGCGCGAAAGCGAACCACGCGATCCGCCGGTCGGGCTGCGACAGCAGTCGCTTGAGGGCTGCGACCACCGCCGCCCGCCGCTCGGTAGTGAGCAACTGGCTGGCGCCCATCAGCACGGCGGCCGGCTGGTCGGCGTCCAGCCAGGCTTCGGCCTTGCGGGCCACCGCCGCCGTGGGCACCGCGTCGGTCCACACCAGCGGGATGCAATCGAAATCGTCGGTCGCCGGATCGCTGGCCAGCAGGATCAGGAAGTGCTCGCCGGCCTGGTCCCATTCGCCCAGGTCGCGCTGGCACCAGACGATCTGAACCAGGATCTGCCGGCGCATCCATTGCCGCGGCTCGCGCGACGCTTCCAGCGCCGAGCGATAGCGCGAAAGCGCGGCGCGAAAGTCGCCGCGGGCGAACAGTTCGTCGCCGGCTTGCTGTTCGGTGGAGTGGGTCGTCTCCACGCGGTCGACGTCGGCGGCCCCGATCACGCGCTGGCGGTTGCCGGCGGTGCGCAGCCGCAGTTCGCGCCGGTGTAATCGATCACTTCGCCGGGGAGCCGCGCGCCGGATTCGCCCGCGGCCTTGGGCTTCAGAAAGACGACGTCATCGGCCGCGGCGATGGCCGCCAGGTGGGCGAACGTCAACAGGATTCCACCGGCGACGACCGTCCGGCCGCCGCCCAGGATGGGCGACATGCTGTGGTTTCCCCAGTTAGCGTGGGCGGGATCCGAGCCGCGACACGTCAATATACACGTGTTGTCCGCCGTTCTGGCGGGCCAGCCGGGCGATGAAGTTGTCGCTGTCCGGATGACCGTCGGCGCCGAACTCGATCGTGTTGATCGACGTGCCCCGGTTCATCTGGGCGATGTGGGCCAATTCGCGCGGCGTCATCTGCGGCTCGTCGGCGTCGGTCAAAAAGAATATCACGTCGGGACCCATCCGCAGGGCCAGCTCCAGCGCCTCGACGTGACGCGTGGCGCCGGCGGCCGTGATGCTGCCCACGAAACGGCGCGCCAGGTTCTTGTTCTGGTCCGTGCCGAATACCAGGCGCCCCGCGGTGCCGCTCGGATTGAACAGCCGCGGATGCTCGTTGTAGAAGATGATTTGAAACTGGTGCGTCTGCCCCAGATCCGCGAGGCTATTGATCAACTCGCGCTTGGCCGACGCCAGCGGCGCTCCGCCGTGACCGTCCATGCTGCCCGAACGATCGAACACGTAGACGAACTTGTGTCCTTCCCCCTCGATGCCGAACACGCCAGTCCGGGCGTATCCGCCGCGCAGGCGAT
The DNA here is from genome assembly GCA_963711515.1 of uncultured Planctomycetota bacterium. GTDB lineage: Bacteria > Planctomycetota > Planctomycetia > Pirellulales > PALSA-1355 > CAVQEL01. Next base: position 16,577 of record CAVQEL010000040.1, read on the forward strand.
TGGGTGGTGGCGGCTGGCCCGTCGCGTCGCGAGCCGAAGCAATGCCCGCATCCCAGCCACCCTTGCCCGGCTCGGCGCTGGCGGCCGGCAGGACTCCGGCCAGGCTGACCGCCGGCTGTTCGTTCAACAGCGATTCGAGCGCCGGGCTGCCGCCGGTGGTCGCCTCGGGTCGCTCTTCGGCAAACAGCACCGGCTCATCGTCCTCGTAGTAACCGTCGCTCGGAGGCTTGTCGAGCTGGATCGAAGGGGCCTCGTCCGCGGAGCTGCTGGACGACAGGAACGAGGCGTCCAACGAGATGCCGCCGGCCGCCGGAGCCTGCTCGTTCAGCGAGCGCCAGGAAAGGGCCAGCAGCACGAAGGCCAGTGAGTGGAGCGTCGAGGAAAGGAGCCAGGGGAACGCGGCCGCGCTCAAGCTGCGGGCGTGCGTGTCGGCCGGTTCGGTCGCCAGACGTGGCATCGCAGCGCAAACTCCCGCAGAACCGAACCGCTTGGGGCGAAAAGAATTGGGCGAAAAGCCGTGAAATTCTAGGGCTTGCGCCGCGGGGAGTCAATTGGAGGTGGCGGGGGGTGAAACGAAGGGTTAGCGACTGGAGATTAGGGGCTGGCGATTGGGCAGCAGTTGATGACAGGACCGCGGGTTGCTTGACTCTGCCCGGCGGCACACTTAGTTTGGGACTGTTCGATTCACTCTCCCTGGTGGTGCCGCTAGCCAAGCGAATTCTCTTCAGCGCTTGCTTGTTTTTCTCGCGGTGCCTGTGCGTTGGCATCTCTCGCCGGCGGCATGTTTCTCCCGTGGCCTTAACCAATGAGTTGTCATCTCATGCGAGTCTTTTTCACAGCGGTTTGTGTGGCTCTCGTTTCGATGGCCACGGCGGCTTCGGCCAACGTGGTGACGTTCACCATCGATAGCTCACAAAGTTCATTGACCCTCAGCCTGTACACGCTTGACGGGGCGCCCATCTCGTCGGCCCAAACCCCGGGGAGCGACACGACGAGCTTGTCAGGTACGGTCAACGTCGATCTGACGGGCACCACGATCGAATTCTTGCCGACCGCCGACACGCAGTTCGCCTTGCAAGCGGTTCCGCAAGCACCCCTGCCGGACGGCGCGGCCGGCACCGCGCCGGCACAAATCGGACTGAACCTGGACTTGACCGGCATCGCCAGCGGCGTGGTGGCCGCGCGAAACTACCTGGGGGACGCCACCAGCGGTCCCATTCCGCGGGTGGGAAACACGTTCGATGCCAGCCAATTGACCCTTAACCTCGTCACGGGCAACACGGCCTACAACCTGACGGTGCTCGGCTCGCCGGTCAGCGGCAGCTTTGACAACAACAATGCCACGCCCAACGATTTGACCGGCGGCACGCTCGACTTCGCCGGGGGCGTCTATACGCTCCGCGTTCCTCTCCACGTCGGCGGCGAGGCCAGAGTGCAGGGGGTCACCGTCCAAGATCTGTACGCCGGCGAAATCGTGGCCACGGCCACCGTGCCCGAGCCGAGCGCCCTGGCGTTGGGCTTGTGGGGAGTCGGCGGCTGGGGGTTGTTGGCGATTCGCAAGAGAATCAGACGCAAGTCCGCCCAAGCTAATCGCTAACAGTCAGTTGAAAGATGCCGTCGCGGCATTTTTCGACCTCGCCAGGTGCGAAGCAAAGCATTGCACGGCTCGCAAAACAACGACTTGCGTCGCTGTTTTAAGATCGCATCCCATGCGATCACGCAGCCTGTCGAATTCTTAAACAGGCTGCTAACCTCGAATCTCACGCCCCAATTCCGCCCCACGACCGTCCCCTGCGCTTCAACCGGCTGTCCCTCCGCCGGCTCGTCGCCGGGTGATCTTTGGTGTCCTATACTTGGGAGGCTTCCACGGGCATTTTGGGTCTTTGTGTGAGGCACCTCGATGGAACGCGACGAATCCGGTTTTTCCCTCTCCCGGCGGCGATTTGCTTTTTGGGTGGGGTTCGGCCTGTTCAGCCTGGCCGAAAAACTGCACGCCGACGGTCTGGACGACCTGGCTGCCGCCGCCATGCGGCTCACGGAAGAGAAAAAAACCTCGCCCGACGCGGACGCCGATTCCGACGCCGAGGCCGTGCATTGGACGGCGGCCGAGAACAACTCCTGGTTCTGGTTCGAGCGCGAGAACCTGCGCGACGGCCAGTGGGTGCTCACCGGAATCACCACGCCGATCCACAAGGAAACCGGCGAGCGCTACACCGGCAGCACCGGATACCTGGACGACCGCCTCGTGCCCGAGGATGTGCGCAATGGCCGCACCGCGGAAAAGTCCTCAGGCGATGACCGCGGCGAAGTGGCCTTCGAGGCCGACCACGGCCAGCCCAGCCCCATGCGCCGAGCCCGGCACGGGCGCCCGCCCAGCCGCTGGTTGCGGAGCCTGCGGGCCGACGAGCTGAGGATCTGGCTCCAGACGATCGATCCGCCGCCGGCCGGCGTGAGTGGCATGACGTTTTGGACTCACCTGACGCGGGACCATTCGTTCGACGCCGAGAAGATCGTCGGCCTGAACATCGACGAACAGGCGAAGCTGCACGCCGCGGCCCACCACGGCTACTAACGATCCGCTTCGCCTGACGCTGCGGGCGAGTCGAGCCGGCTTTGGTGCGTTTCGGCCGCCAGCCAGACCGACACCAGCGTGATGAGCGACAAGACGATCATGTAGACGGCCACCGGCCACGGCTGTCCACCGCTTTGTTCGATTAGTGCCGTCGAGATGAGCGGCGCCAGGCCGCCGGCCAGCGGCGAAGCCAGTTGGTAGCCGATCGACGCGCCGGTATAGCGCACTTCGGTGCCGAACAACTCGGAGAAGAACGCGGCCTGCGGGGCATACATGGCCGACTGCACCAGCAGTCCGACGACGATCGCCAGCACAATGAGCACGCCGTTGCCGGTGTCGACCAGCCAGAAAAACGGAAAGGAGTACGCGGCCAGCCCCAGCGCGCCGGCCAGGTAGACCGGCCGCCGACCCACGACGTCGCTCAGATGGCCGTACATCGGGATGATGAAGAATTGCAGCGCCGAGGCGATCAGGACGCCGTTGAGTATCAGCGTGCGGCCGATGCCCAACTTGGCCGTGGCGTAGGTCAGCACGAACACGGTGAAGATGTAAAAGCTGCCGTTCTCGGCAAACCGCGCGCCCATCGCCAGCACGACGTTGCGCGGATGCCGGCGCAGCACCTCGAACAAGGGAACGCGGGCCGGCGGCCGGGCGGCGCGAGCCTCGGCAAACACGGGGCTTTCGAACACTTGCAGCCGGATGAACAGCCCCACGCCCAATAGCGCGATGCCCAATAGAAACGGCACGCGCCAGCCCCAGCTCAAAAACGCCTCGTCCCCCAGCAGCGAGAACCCCTGAAACACCGCCGTGGCCAACAGCAGCCCGGCCGGCACGCCCGCCTGCACCCACGAGGCGTACAATCCGCGCCGTCCCGCGTGTCCGTGCTCGACGGCCATTAGCACGGCGCCGCCCCACTCGCCGCCGACGCCAAAGCCCTGGACGAAGCGGAGCACGACCAGCAGCACCGGCGCCGCCACGCCCACCTGGTTGAACGTCGGCAGCACGCCGATCAGAAAGGTGGCCGTGCCCATCAGCATCAGCGTGGTGACGAGCATGCTCTTGCGCCCATCCGGTCGCCGAAGTGGCCGAACACTACGCCCCCCACCGGCCGCGCGAAGAAGCCGACCGCGTACGTGCCGAAGGCCGCCATCGTGCCGGTCATCGGGTCGTACTCGGGGAAGAACAACCGGGGAAACACCAGCGCCGCGGCCGTGCCGTACAGAAAGAAGTCGTACCACTCGATCGTCGTGCCGATGAAGCTGGCCAAGACAACGCGGACAATCGACACGGACGTGCGGGGAGCTTCCATCCGTGACCTTATAAGAGGTGCCGTCGCCGGAAGCAAGGACGGAACGCGCCGCGCGCATGGCTGGGGTCTCAGGCCAACAATTCGTGCCGCACCCGGCCTTCGCCGGCCACGGGAAGCGGGCGGCCCAGCCGGTCGCGGATGAGGGTCTCGGGGTCGATGCCCAAGAGGTGATAGATCGTGGCCAGAATGTCCTTGGGAGAAATCGGCGTGTCGAGCACCGCGCCGGCGATCCGATCCGTACGGCCCACCACCTTGCCCCGCGCGGCCCCGCCGCCGATGAGCAACGTCGAATAAGCTTGCGACCAGTGGCCGCGTCCGCCGCCGGCGGCCCCTTTTTCCAGCCGCGGCGTGCGGCCGTGCTCGGTCGTGACGACGACGAGCGTGTCGTCGAGCATCCCCCGGTCTTCCAGATCGAGCACCAGCGTGCTCAGCGCCCGATCCAGGCCGGGGCAAAGTTGCTCGCGCATCAGCTCGTAATGATAGAAGTGCGTGTCCCAGGCGCTGTTGACCAGCTCGAATTCGTCCCACAGCACGGTGACAAACTGGCTGCCGGCCTCCAACAGCCGCCGGGCCACCAGGCTGGCCTGACCAAAGAGCGTCAGGCCGTAGCGCTCGCGCAACTTGTCCGGCTCGCGCGCGACATCGAGCGCGTCGGACAACGTGCTCTTGGTGAGATACGAAAATGCCTGCTGGCGAAAATCGTCGAACGACCGGGCGGCCGAGCTGGCGTCGACCATTCGCCGCGCGTCGTCAAACTGCGCGAGCAGCGAACGCCGCCGATTGAGGCGATCGAGCGTAAGACCCTCGGCCAGCGTGGCGTCGGCTGCCAGGCCAAAGCGGCAATCGGGCTCGAGCGGCCCGTACGGATCGCGGCAGCGGATCGTCTGATTGCCGAACGTGTACGTCGAGACGCGCGTGCCGGTCCCCTGAAAGTCGGTCCACAAGGGATCGTAGGCCCGGCCCAGCCAGGCGCCGTAGGGACCCGCGTTGTCGCCGGCGGCATAGGGGCGCCGCGAACTGAGCCGCCACGGCAAGCCGATGTTGCGGGCCACCGGGGGCTCGGGCTCGCCGCGCTGGTCGGCTAGGTAATCGACGACCGAGCCGATGTACGGCCAGTGCCGCGGATCGCGCGGCTTCATTTGCAGCGGCACGTCGATCGTGGGGATCGACGTCATCGTGAACGCCGAGGCGTGGAGCGGATAAGGATGGGTCATCGAGCGGACGATCGTGGCCCGGTCGATGATCCGCGCCGTTTGCGGCAGCAGCTCGCCGACGTGCACGCCGGGCACGCTCGTGGCGATCGCCCCCAGCTCGCCGCGCACCTCGGCCGGCGCCAGCGGCTTGGGATCGAACGTCTCCAACTGGCTGGCCGCGCCGTAGAGATACAGAAAGATGCACCGCTTCGCCCGGCCGAACGAACCAGCCGGCTGTGCGGCCGCTGCTTCGCTGCCCAGCGCCCGGCCGGCGCCCAGCCCCAACATGCCGAGCGTGCCGGCTTGCAGAAAATCGCGCCGCGAAAGCCCGTCGCAAAGCCGCTTATGGGAACCGAGGATGCGCAACATCGAACAACCCTCTGGCCGGCAGTGTTCGAGCGACCCGGAGCCATCACCCCACGCCGCCACAGCGGAACGGCATTCTAACACGATCGGCGGCGATTTGCAGCCAAAGTTTAGCCCGGAGCCAACAGCGACGGCGCGTTGCATGCGTATTGGGAACCGACGGCGAAAACGCCGTCGCCGTTGGCTCCGGGCTAAACGCTTTACTACGCCAGCAGTTCCTTCACCACGCGGCCGCTGACGTCGGTCAGGCGGAAGTCGCGGCCCGCATAGCGGTGCGTGAGCCGGGTGTGGTCGAAGCCCAGCAGATGCAACAGCGTGGCGTGCAGGTCGTGCACCGGCACGATGTTTTCGACGGCCGCGAAGCCGAACTCGTCGGTGGCTCCGTGGACGTAGCCGCCGCGGATGCCGCCGCCGGCCAGCCACATCGAAAAGCCGTAGTGGTTGTGATCGCGGCCGCTGAGCTTGGGCAATTCGGCCACCGGCGTGCGGCCGAATTCGCCCCCCCACATCACGAGCGTCGTTTCCAACAGGCCGCGCTGCTTCAAGTCGGCGAGGAACGCGGCGATCGGCTGGTCCCAGTCCTCGGCCAGTTTGCGGTGCTGGTTTTCGAGGTCGTCGTGATTGTCCCACGGCTGCCCGGCGCCGCTCCACACCTGCACGAAGCGGACGCCCCGTTCGATCAGCCGCCGGGTGATCAGCAGTTGCCGGCCGTGCAGCCCGTCGCCGTACAACTCGCGAACGTGCGCAGGCTCGCGGGCGATGTCGAAGGCGTCGGCCGCTTCGGCCTGCATGCGGTAAGCCAGCTCGAACGATTGAATCCGCGCTTCCAGCTCGGCGTCGCGCTCGCGTGCGGCCAGATGCCGCGCATTCAGCCGTTGGACGAAATCGAGCTGGCGCCGCTGATCGGCCGGGTCGATCCCGCCGTTCTCGACGTTCTCGATCAGCTTGCCGATCTCGGTGTGCTTGGTGTCGATATAGGTGCCCTGGTAGGCGCCCGGCAGAAACGCGGAACGCCAGTTCTGCGTGGCGACGATCGGATATCCGCCGGGACACATGGCGATGAAGCCCGGCAGGTTCTGATTCTCCGAGCCGAGGCCATAGGTGACCCAGGAGCCGAAGCTGGGTCGCGACAGCCGCCCGTCGCCGCAGTTCATCAACAAGAGGGACGGTTCGTGATTGGGCACTTCGGCCACCATCGAGCGGATGACGCACATGTCGTCGACGTGCTGGGCGGTCTTGGCAAACAGCTCGCTGACTTCGATGCCGCTTTGGCCGTATTTCTGGAACTTGAACGGCGAGCGCATGGCCGCGCCGGTTTTGCGCTCGGTGCGCAAGTTCGCCGAGGGAAGCGGCTGGCCGTGATACTTGTCGAGCAGCGGCTTGGGGTCGAACGTGTCGACCTGTGACGGCCCACCGTTCATGAACAGGTGGACCACCTGCCGCGCCCGGGCGCAAAGTGCGGGCTCTTGGGGGCCAACGCCCCGCCGGGTGCGTTCGTCGCTGCCGGACGCGGCCAGCGCGCCCTCGGCCGACAACAGTCCGGTCAATCCCAACATGCCAAAGCCCGCCCCGCTGCGGGCGAGCATGGCCCGGCGCGTGAGCGGCGGATCGAAACGGTGTTGGTGGGGATCGGGGTTCATGGTGCGTGCATTTTAACCGATATCCCGGCACCGTTTAGCCCGGAGCCAACGGCGACGGCGTTTCATATTTGAATTCCAACACCCATCGAACACGCCGTCGCCGTTGGCTCCGGCTAAACAGTATCAATCCACAAACACGAATTCGTTTGCTGCCAGCAGCCCCTGGGCATATTCTTGCCACAGCGCCGGTCGCGCGTCCGCATTGGCCGTGAACTCCTCGGCCCATTGAATCTCCTCGGGCGACGGTTCGCGGCCGAATGCCAGGCGGTAGAGCCGGCGTAGTTTTTCTGCGGGGTTCGAAGCCTGCCGCACTTCCGCTCGTGCGAGCAGGTGCTTGGCCGCTTCGATCACCAGCGGATGGTTCAAGAAGAACAGGGCTTGTTGCGGCACGGTCGTCTCGGCGGCTGGGGGCTGGTGGAGTCGGGATTCGGAAAATCGAACGTCCGGTACAAGCCCGGCAGGTTGAGCCGGTCGATGCGGCCGTACACCGTGCGCCGAACGGCGGTGGTTGATGCAATGTCTTTCACCGGCGGACCTCCCAGCGCCGGGTCGAGCCGCCCGGAGACGGCCAGCAAGGCGTCGCGCGTGGTTTCGAAATCGAGTCGCCGGCGATTCATTCTCCACAGCCAGCGATTTTCGGGATCGACCCGCAAGCATTCCGGCCGATCGTGGCTCATCTGCGCGTACGCGGCCGATAGGACGATCTGGCGGTGCAGCCACTTGATACTCCAGCCGTGTTCCATGAACTGCCAGGCCAGGTAATCCAACAGCGCCGGATGCGACGGCGGCTCGCTCCGCAGCCCAAAGTCGCTGGGCGTGGCTACCAGCGGCTGGCCGAAATGCTCGAGCCACACCCGGTTGACCAGCACCCGGGCCGTGAGCGGATTGTCCCGATCGGCCACGGCGCGGGCCAGTTCCAGCCGGCCGCTCGTCGCGTCGCTGAAGCGCGGCGGCGAACCGTCGCACAGCACGCGCAAGAAGCGGCGCGGAACCGCGTCTCCCGGGTTGTTCGGATTCCCCCGGCGAAAGACCCGCTGCTCGACCGGTGCGAGGCAGATCTTCGAGCACCATGGCCCGGGGGGGCGCGGCGGGGCCAGCGGCGCGAAATTCTTCGATCGCCTTGAGCAGCTTGTCGTGTTCCTTTTGTGCCTCTCGATCGGGCAGCAGGGCCAGCGTGGTGATTTCGTGCGGCTCGAGTTGCGCGGGGGCGCCCGGGCCGTAGAAAACTTGTCGCAGGGCTTCAAGCTGCGGATCGGCAAGCGACGTCGGCGGCGGTTGGTCGTGGGAGTGGGCCTCGTCGATCTTCCGCTGCCACAGATTGTCGACGCCGGCCAGCAGCTCGCCATAGAGGCGCACCACGTCGGCAAATTCCTTGAGCGGTTTGCCCAGCAGCGCCCCGACCACCAGTGGATTGAGCGGCTGTTCGCTTGATTGCTGGTCAACGAGACGTTGAATCGTCTCGGCGGCCCGCGCGGAAAACTCGTCGGCGTTCATTTCCTTGGCCGAAAGTGCGTCGAACGCATGCCAGATCGCCCACACGCCGTCGTGTTGGTTTGCCGAGCGGGCGAGCATCACCTGGTAGCGGACGATCATCGTCGGGTTCAAGTCGTCGCCGTCGGCCAGCAGCATGTAGTCTTCGGTGGGCGGTTTGTCCTTCAATTCGTGCGCTGCCAACAGGTATTCGCCCACGCGCGTGCGGGCGCCGCGACCAGCGCGGCGAACTTCGCGTCCATAAACTCCTTGAGCTTTCGCTGCCGTTCGGCCAAATCCTTGGCAAACGCCGCGTAGGCTTCGGTCTGCGGCGGGTCTTCGAACAAGGGGGGCACCAAGGGCTCGACCGAGCTGGCCATGACGCCGTACAGCGAGTAGTAGTCGCTGGTGGGAATCGGGTCGAACTTGTGATCGTGGCAGCGGGCGCAAGTGACGGTCAGGCCCAGCAGCCCCCGGGTGATCACGTCCACGCGGTCGTCGATCACGTCCTGCTGGTTGTTCATGAACCCGCTGCCGACGGTCAAGAACCCCAGTCCGGTGAGCGGCCGCTTGTCATCGCCCAGCGGCAACTGATCGGCGGCAATCTGCTCGACGATGAACCGGTCGTAGGGGAGATCCTCGTTGAACGCCCGAACGACGTAATCGCGATACGTAAAGGCCCAGGGATAGTCGCTCCCCTCGAACTGGACGTAGCCCTTGGTGTCGGCGTAGCGGGCCACGTCGAGCCAGTGCCGGCCCCAACGTTCGCCGTAGTGGGGCGAAGCGAGCAGGCGGTCAACCACCCGCTCGAACGCGCCGGGCGAATCGTCGGCGACAAAGGCGTCGATTTCCGCGGGCGTCGGCGGCAGCCCCGTTAAGTCGAAGGAAAGCCTACGCAAGAGGGTCCGCTTGTCGGCCGCTGGCGACGGCACCAGACCGTGCTGTTCCAACTCCGCAAGGACGAAGCGGTCCAAGGGCATCTGCGACCACTCCGCGTCGCGCACCTCCGGCAATGGCGGATGATCCACCGGCTGAAACGACCAGAAGCTGGCGCGCACTTCGGCGATCGCCTCGTTCTCGGCCAGCGTCTTGGCCCGGGCCAGCGCCTGCGGATCGGCGGCAGGCCAGGGGAGTCCGCGCTCGATCCAGCTTGACAACCGGGCGATTTCCACGTCGCTGAGCGGTTCACGCTCCGGGGGCATTTCCAGTCCGTCGTGTTTCACCGCCGCGATCAGCAGGCTGTCGGCCGGGCGGCCCACGATGGCCGCCGGACCGCTGTCGCCGCCGGTGAGGACGCTCGCGCGAGTGTCGAGCCGCAAGCCTCCGCCCGGCTCGGCGACGTCACCGTGACACTCGTAACAGTGGCGGATCAAGAGCGGCCGGACGTCGCGCTCGAAGAAATCGGCGTCCGCCGCGCTCGGCACTGAGACATCCGGCGCGGAGCCGTTCGGCGGCGCCGCCAAGGCGATCGCTGGCACCAGCAGGCCGGCGACTGCGACGATCGATCTCCACGAGCGCGGTATCATGCGTATGCCTGAATTCGTTACGCCTGGTCGGATTGCCTGGCCGGACGCTGGCCCCAGGGCATCGGCATCGTCGGCGCGCGGCGGTGCCGGTCGCGGCGCACGTCGCAGGGGCGATCCTTCCACCAGGTAATGAAGCGGACGAGCTGCTTGACCGCCTCTTCGTAGACCTCGCGCCCTTTCTCGGGGGTGGCCAGCTCGGGCTCGCCCAGCACGCCGGTTTCCGAATAGCTGCTGGTCCAGGAGATCACCGTGGCCGGGCCGGCGGCGAACAGGTCGACCCAACTGAACGGGCTGTTCTCTTCGTTGAAGCTGATCGTGCCGTTTTTGATTTTGTCGGTGCGGACGTTGTCGCCGTCCAGGTACATGTACAGGGACGTCTCCAACTCGCAGGCATGGGCGCAGCCGCCGGGAAATTTGCTCTGGCGCCAGCGGGGAAAGAACTCCTTGTCGACGTTCAGCAGGTGCCACCAGGCCACCAGCACGCACTCGGCGTCGGTTTCCAGGTTCGTGCGCCGGGCCACCAGGTCGAGGTTCGGCATGTTCGAGCCGTGACCGTTCAGCAGGATGATTTTCTTGAAGCCGTGATAGGCCAGCGACTTGGTGATGTCGAGCACGTGGTGCATGAAGTGCTCGAAGTCGTTGTTGATCGTGCCGGGAAAATCCATCACGTGTCCCGTGTAGCCATAGGCCACGATCGGCAGCACCAACAGCTTGTCGGGAATCTGCTCACCGGCGCCCCGGGCAACGCCCCCGGGACAGACCAGATCGACGTCCAGCGGCAGATGCGGCCCGTGCTGTTCGACGGCCCCGCAGGGGACGATACAAACCTGGCCATCGTCCACGGCGTCTTCGATCTCGGGCCAGGTGAGCTTCTCGTAGCGATATTCGGTCCGGACGCGAGGATTCACGGCGGGGCACCTTTCGAGGGAGGCGTGTTGCGGGGGGCCGATGCGGACGCGCGCGTCGCTTGGTTGCGCCGCGGGGGCCGATCGACTACCATGAGTATCTTCCCTGGAGAGGTGGAGTTCAACTGATGAAGATCGCGGACGTACGTACGATTGCCCTGGCCGGTTTCACCGAAGATCACGGCTGGCCGGGCGGCACCGACCCCAACGTGCAGTACAACACGCTGGTGGAAGTCGTGAGCAACGAAGGGCTGATCGGCCTGGGTAGCTGCTACACGACCCGGGCGCTGGTCGAGGGGCGCTCACCTTGTTACGCCCGTTCTTGATCGGCCAGCCGGCTCTCGAGCCGGAGCGGGTCAGCGAAACGATGCGCCAAAGCATGTTCTGGCTGGGACGCGGCGGCTCAGTCGAGCATGCGATCAGTGGACTGGACATCGCCCTGTGGGACCTGTGGGGCAAGGCACTGGGGCAGCCGGTGTCGAAACTGCTGGGAGGCAACTACCGCGATCGGATCAAGCCTTATGCCTCGATCCTGTTCGACGAGCCGCAAATCCTCGCCGAACGGCTCCACGAACAAGTCTCCCGAGGCTTTCGAGCGATCAAGATGGGGTGGCGACCATTTGGCCGCGTGAGCCACCAGCTGGACGAGCAACTCATCAAGACCGCGCGCGACGTGGTGGGGGACGACGTCGAGCTGATGGTCGATGCCGGCGGCAGTGAACAGTTCTGGTCGCACGGAGTGACCTGGGCCCGGGAGACCGCGCACATGCTGGCGCCTACGGAGTCGTGTGGTTTGAAGAGGCCCTTCCGCCCGACGACGTTGACGGCTACAAGCAACTGCGGGCCACTTCGCCCGTGCTGGTGGCCACCGGCGAAGTGCTCACCCGGCGGCAGGCGTTTCAGCCGTTGATCGACAGCCGCGCGGTGGACATCATTCAGCCCGACTTGACCAAGTGCGGCGGATTGAGCGAAGGCCGGCGGTTGGCCTGGATGGCGGCCGACCGGGGCGTGCTGGTGGTGCCGCACGGCTGGAACACCGGCGTGGGCGTGGCGGCTGATCTGGCCCTGTCGGCCGCGATGCCGGTGGCCCGCTGGGTCGAGTACCAGACCGGCGTGCCCTATATCGAAGAGCTGCTGTTGCCCCGCTTTGAGCTGGACGACGAGGGGCTGCTAAAGGTTCCCACCGGTCCGGGGCTGGGTATCGAGCTCAATCCCGACGCACTGGGCAAGTTCGCCCGCCGCTAGCAGCCCGTTGAAATAAGCCATCGTGGCTCATTCCAACCTCACCAGGTGCGTAGCAAAGCTCCGCACGGCTCGCAAAATAGCGACTTACGGGTGCGCGGCAGCGCTAGTTGTCAGAGACTGGGCGTGCGAACCGCCGCGAACACGTCAGGTGCTACAATGGGCCCGGGCGTTTTGTAACACGTCGCGCCGTGGGTTCGTCTAAGCACGCGGTTTTCTTTCGACATACGGCCAGGAGGATCGGGCGATGATCAAGCAACTTGCGTGGGCGCTGGTGTGTGTGGGTCTGTCGGCGGGCATCCTGCGGGCGGCGGAGATTCCGGCCGTGGGCGACAAGGCCCCCGATTTCACGCTCCAGGATTTGGAAGGCCAGGACGTCACGCTCTCCAAGCTCACGGCCGACGCGCCGGTGGTGCTGGTCGTGCTCCGCGGCTGGCCGGGCTACCAGTGCCCGATTTGCTCGTTCCAGGTGTCTGGGTTGATCGCTCAGGCCAAGCAAATCGCCGAGATGGGAGCCCGGGTGGTGTTCGTGTATCCCGGCCCGGGCGAACGGCTGGGCGAGCACGCCGCCGAATTCATGAAAAGCAAGACACTGCCCGAGGGCTTCTCGTACGTGACCGATCCGGACTACAAGTTCACCGACGCCTACGGACTTCGCTGGGACGCCCCGCGCGAAACGGCCTACCCTTCGACGTTCGTCATCGACCGCGACGGCGTCGTGCAGTTCGTCACCATTAGCAAGACCCACGGCGGCCGCGCCAAAGCCGCCGACGTGCTGGCGGCGCTGGAGAGCGCGAAGTAGAAGTTTGCTGCGGGTCAACGGATCGGTGCTGACGCGGCTTGCTCGCGTCAGTTAGTCGACGTCCTCGGTCGTCGGGCGGCCAGCGATGCCGGCGTCTACCGTCGACGCTTTGTAGATCCATTTGCGGTCGCAGGCGTCAACGTTCCTGATGTCCGTTTCGTCGGTCACGCAGATTCTCAAATCGACTGGGGCAATGGGATCGCCCGGCGTCTTTTCGTAGTAGAGCCAGCCGCTGGTGATCGTATGTGCCGACCAGGCGACCAAGAATGGGCCGAATTGGATGGGGACGTCCGTTGCTTCGCCGCTTTGAACTTGCGGGTCGGACGCGTCCAACCTACCGCAGCCGTCGGAGCGAAAGGACCACTTATAGCTCACCACTTCGAGCGAAGAACTCCGCGGGCTGGTAACGAATGCCCCGTATTGGTTCCCTTTGCGCACCAACACGACGACGCCATCGCTAACAGGCGCGTCCATGGCGCTGTTGACGCCGACTTCCCATAGGTGTTGGCACGTGGCGAAGGTCGGGCCCTGGTAGTAGATCGTCCAGTGGCCGTCAAAGCCATATCGCGTTGACTGGCAACTCGAGCACGTTTGCCACACGTCGACCGTCGGCGGGGCGCGTTTCGAGGGCGTAATCCACCCCACGACGTTTAGCCAGACGCCGATCAGCGCCATGACCATCAAGGCCATCAAAAAATACGGCCAGAACCGGCGCCAACGCCCTTTAGTGAGTGCGCTCATCGAGCTGTGCCTCCCGCCAACTCGTCGCCCGGTCACTACGCCGAGATATCGATCACCAGTGGCAGATACATCACGGCCAGTGCGTTGTAGACGATCAGCAGCACGACCAACAGCGACGGCTTCTGACGCCGCACATCGACGGCGATGGCAAACAGCGACAGTAGCACGCCGCTCGCCGCCAGCGTGATGAACAGGGGGATGTCGGCGACGCGGTAGTCGTCCTTGTGGCGTGCCATGGCGACGCAGGCCGTGAGCAGAATGGCCGCGATTAGTTGCATCCAGGTGCCCAAGGTCGCCCGGCGGAGTATGCGTATCACGATCGATCGTCCTTTTGGGGGAATGACGTCAACGGATGTGAAGTTGTCCTCCTGCCCCGGAGATCAACCTGGCTCGCCGGCGGTACGTGAAACGTGCCGGCAACACCTCCCCTTACTATTCTAGTCACCCAGCCGCTTCGCGGGTGCGACGGGGGGCCGCAGCAGCGGAGCCAGGAATTCCCCCGTCGAATTCCCTGGAATTGCGGCGATTTCCTCGGGTGTGCCGGTGGCGACAATTTGGCCGCCCGACTCGCCGCCGCCGGGGCCCAGGTCGAGGATCCAGTCGGCCGTTTTGATCACGTCCAGGTTGTGCTCGATCACCAGCACCGTGTTCCCCAGGTTCACCAGGCGGTTGAGCACGCCCAGGAGCTTTTTAATGTCGTCGAAGTGGAGCCCGGTGGTCGGCTCGTCGAGGATGTACAGCGTGTTGCCGGTGTCGACTCGCGATAGCTCGGTGGCCAGCTTGATCCGCTGGGCTTCGCCGCCGGAAAGCGTGGTCGACGATTGCCCCAGGCTCAAGTAGCCCAGCCCCACTTCCTGCAAACTTTCCAGCACGCGGACGATCTGCGGAAAGTTTTCGAAGAACTGGGCCGCGTCATCGACCTTCAATTCCAGCACGTCGGCGATCGACAGCCCGCGGTAGCGGACCTCGAGCGTCTGGCGGTTGAACCGGGCGCCGTCGCAGGCCGGGCAGGGGACCGAGAGGTCGGGAAGAAAGTTCATCTCGATGCGGCGAATGCCCTGTCCCTGGCATTCCTCGCAGCGCCCTCCCTTGACGTTGAAGCTGAAGCGGCCGGTCTTGTAGCCGCGCTGCCGGGCTTCGCGCGTGCCGGCAAACACCCGGCGGATGGCGTCGAACACGCCGGTATACGTGGCCGGGTTGCTCCGCGGCGTGCGGCCGATGGGCGATTGGTCGATCTCGATCAGCTTGTCGAGCTGGCTCGCCCCGCGCAGGCTGCGATGCGGTCCGGGCGTGTGCCCTGTGCCGTTGAGCCGCCGCGCCAAGGCCCGGGCCAGCGTGTCGTTAATGAGCGAGCTTTTGCCCGAGCCGCTCACGCCCGTGACGCACACCAGGGCCGAGAGCGGAATCCGGGCGTCGACGTCCTTGAGATTATTGGTCGTGACGCCTTCGATCGACAGCGATCGCGTTTTGGCCACGCGGCGGCGCGCTGCGGGCACTTCGATCGCCAGTTCGCCGGAAAGGTAACGCCCGGTCACCGAAGCCGGGTCAGCGGCCACTTGCTCGGGCGTGCCCTGGGAGACGATCCGGCCGCCGTGCAAGCCCTGCGCCGGGTCCCATGTCGACCAGGTAATCGGCCGAGCGCATGATCGCCTCGTCGTGTTCGACCACCAGCACCGTGTTGCCTCGCTGTTGCAGGCGGCGCAACGCGTCGATCAGCCGCTGGTTGTCGCGCTGATGCAGGCCGATCGACGGCTCGTCGAGCACGTAGCAGGCGCCGACCAGCCCCGAGCCGATGCCGGTGGCCAGCCGCACGCGCTGCAACTCGCCGCCGCTGAGCGTATCGGCGGCGCGGTCGAGCGACAGGTATTCGACGCCGACCTGTTCCAGGAATTCGAGCCGGTTTTCGACTTCTTGCAGGATGGGCCGCGCGACCGGTAGTTCCTTGGCTGCCAGCTCAAGCGCGGCGAACCAGGCCCGGGCACGGCTGACGCTCATCGCCGACAGCTCGTGAATCGCCAGGCCGTGGAAGCGGCAGGCTCGGGCCTCGGGGCGCAGCCGCGCGCCGCCGCAATCTTTGCAAGTCACCAGGTTGCGAAACGCCTCGAGCCGCCCGCGCTCGGCCGGCTTGAGCGACGTGACGTATTGCTGCTCGAGCAGGTTGAGCAGCCCGACGAAATTGCGATCGTCCCCGTGCAACAGCGTCTCGCGGAACCGCGGTTTCACGTCCACCAGCGGCGTGTTCCAATCCACCCCCGCGGCCGAGAGCCACGGCTTGAGCTGCGTTTTCTGACGGCGCAGTTGGGCGGGCGTCGGCTTTTTCCAGGGGGCGATCACCCCATCGGCCAGCGGCAACGTGTCATCCGGCACGACCAGCTCGGGATCAAACTGCTCGCGCGAGCCGAGCCCTTCGCACGTCGGACATGCTCCGTACGGGCTGTTGAAGCTGAACGTGCGCGGCTCCAGCTCCTCGAAGCTGATCTTGCAATGCGGGCAGGCATAGAGGGTGCTATACAGCCGTTCGTGCCAGGGCGCGTCGGCCGGCGGGCGGCCGCCTCCCGGCGTCGGTTCGATGTACACGGCCAGCACCGCCCCTTCGCCGTGCGAGATGGCCAGCCGCGTCGAGTCGGCCAGCCGAGCGTCGACGCCTTCGCGCACCACGATCCGATCGACAACCGCCTCGATCGTGTGATTCTTGCGCGGGGCCAGCTCGCCCACCTGGTCGAGGTCAACAATTTCGCCGTCGACCCGCACGCGAACGAAGCCGGCCTTGCGCACCGCATCGAGCACTTCCTTGTGCTTACCCTTACGCCCGCGAACCAAGGGGGCCATGACCATCAGCTTCGTGCCCGCGGGGAGGGCCAGCAAGTCTTCGATGATCTGCTCGGGGGCCTGCTGCAAGATGGTGGCGCCGCACTGGTAACAAGCCGGCGTCCCGAGCCGGGCGAACAGCAGCCGCAGGTAGTCGTACACCTCGGTGACCGTGGCCACCGTGCTGCGCGGGTTCTGGCTGCCGGCCCGCTGGTCGATCGAGATGGTCGGCTCGAGCCCCTCGATCAGATCGACGTCGGGGCGTTCGAGCTGATGCAGAAACTGCCGGGCATAGACCGACAGGCTTTCGATGTACTGCCGCTGCCCCTCGGCAAACAGGGTGTCAAAGGCCAGCGAGCTCTTACCCGACCCGCTGGGTCCGGTGACCACGATCAGCCGGTCGCGGGGCAGATCGAGGTCCACGTTCCGCAGGTTGTGGACCCGGGCCCCACGGATCGAGATCGTTTCAGCCGGTGCCGATCCGTCGGCGGCGCGAGCGGCTTCGTCGAGGGTGATCGTCATGGAGCGCCCAGGCAGGGAATTTCAACAACAACCCAACCTAGAAGCGTATCACTCCGGGCGTGCGGAAGCAAAACGGCACGCGAGCCGGTGGCATTCCCGCAGTTTTCTGGTTTGTCGGCGCAGCCCGCTGGCGAAGCCAATCAGGAGACCGCGGCAAGCTGATTCCCGGCATGGACACATAAAAACGTACAAATGCCGAGACAAAGCTTGACAAGTGGATTTCGCCGGGTCAAACTCTCCCACGCGCCTGAATCTAACTTTCCAGCGCGCTGAATCTAGAACCTCTGGCCCGGAGTCGCTACTGCCCGAACAACGCGTTGCTTGGTTGTTTTGGCAGGCTAAGACGATTCCTTCTTGCAGAGGTCTTCCCGCATGTTTGCTCGCGTCAAGGCGGCGTTTTGCGCGCTGGCGGTTCTTGGATTTTGTCGCACGGCCGCTGCGGTCGATCCGACGTACTTCGCGCTCGATCCGGCACAGAGCGTGCTGCAAATCTCGGCGTCGCTGGATATCCCTGGGCTGGGACTTTCGATTCCCACCATCGGACAGGGAACCGGTGGCCTGGGGATTCCAATTTTCAGCGACGGATCAAGCGGCCAGCTCGAGGGGGTGATCACCGCCAAAATCGATTTGCAGAACGACTCGATCGTTCTCGGCGGTGGCTCGCTGCACGGGCGCACCAGCGGCATTTGGGAACCGCTCGTGGGCGGCGACACGGGAATTGATCCCGCCTTTGTGGGGCTGTTTATCGGCGATACAACGCCCGCGGGGACGCGCATCGCGACCGCGTTTCGCGACTTCTACGTCGACTATCGCAACGCCTACAGTACGACGGACTTGACGCCCGAGAATGGGGAACAGTTTTCGTTTCCGGCCAACGAGTGGTTCGACGTCTCGACGAACGTCGACGTGCAAGGCCAGTCGGGCTTGGGACTGCTCTTCGATAGCGGCCGGCTGGACCTGAACGAGACCTACGGCTCGCAAAACGCCGCCGGGTCGGGCCAACTATCGCATTTCAGTAACGACATCTGGCAACTTCGCGTGCCGGTCGATACGGCGGCCGATATCGATGCCGGCTCGGTGGACGGCATCGGCTCCATTTTTGTGCACTTGCAAATCCAGGGGCAAATCGTCGGCTACAGCGCGCCTTTGCCGCCGGCCGTGACCATCGCCAGCGACGGCAGCCACAACAGTCGCGAGACGGCGCAATCGCTGGACGGTTCGCTGCAAGTCAGCTTCGACCCGAACGTGGGAAACGCAATCGTCAACACTTCGGCCGGCATGCCGCACGTGACCATCGACGGCACGCTCACCGACCCTTTGTCGTTTTTCAGCTTCACGGTGACGGATCCCAACACGCTGGGAATCTTCGACGTCGACGGCGCCGACTTCGACTCACGATTGTTTCTCTACGCCGCGGGCGGGGCCCTGCTGGCCACGAACGACGATGCCCCGTACAACTCCGGCGCACTGGGCAGCCTCAGCTCGTTGGACAGCTACCTCGAGTACAACTTCACGCAGCCCGGGGAATACTTCCTGGCCATCAGCCAGTTCACGCCGGCCGGCGGGCCGACCGTGGCCGATTTTGGTGGTGACTACCGGCTCAATGTTTCGCTCTCGACGACGGTGCCCGAGCCGTCGTCCGCGGTGCTGTGGATCATCGGCCCGCTGGCTTTGGCGCTGCGGTTTGCCTGGCGGCGGCGGCGCACGCTGCTGGTCGGGCTGCTGGCGGCGTGGGGTGCGGCGATGATCGCCGGGCCAGCCTTGGCCACCTCGGTGCTCGTCAAAGATTCGATCGAGGACGTTTACGATCGCGACGGCACGTACCCGATGCCCTACCGGTTGTTCACCCCGCCCGCTGCCCAGCAGGGGCAAACCTACCCGCTGGTGCTCTTCCTGCACGGGGCTGGAGAACGGGGCGAAGACAACTACTACCAGGTGGCCAGCCACATCGACGGGCTGATCGAGGCCACGCAAAGCAGCGCTTACGAGTCGTTTTTGCTGGCACCACAGTTGACCGACTTTCCCGGCGGCCCGCGGCGCTGGACCAGCTCCTCGCCGTTCGATCGCACGATCGAGCTGCTGACTCAAATCGTGCAGACCTACCCGGTCGATCCCACGCGGATTTACATCACCGGGCTGTCGATGGGCGGAATCGGGACCTTCGAATACATGGCCGAGTATCCGAGCCTGTTCGCCGCGGCCGTGCCGATGTCCGGCGGAGGCGACCCCGGCACAGCCTCGCTGATCAAGGACATTCCGCTGTGGGTGTTTCACGGGGCGATGGACCAGACCGTGCCGGTGCAGTACTCGCGCGACATGGTCAATGCCATCACCGCCGCGGGCGGCTCACCAATGTATACCGAGCTGCCCAATGGCCCCCACGACATCTGGGGCCCGATCTACGACGACGCCACGCTGCAACAATACGGCCTGTACGACTGGATGTTCGCCCAGAGCAATCCCGGGGCGATGCTGGCGGGCGTGCCCGAGCCGTCGGCGGTCGTGCTGGGGGCGACGGCGCTCGCGGCGTTGGCCTGGCTGGCGCGTGCGCGTGGACGGCGTGGCAGGTCTGAAATCAGGAATGACGACGGTGGCGAATTCGCCAGGCCGCGATGAAGCACAATGCGGCCGGCACCGAGCAACAGGGAAGCATGCTCTGGAATTGAAACCAATTCGATTCGGAGCCTGCGCGCAGCCGGCAATCGTCACGTAGATGGGCGGTACAAGGAATACAAGCCCCAGCCCTCCGAGGAGCACGCTGGCGACCTTCCGGATTTCGCGCATGGCGACGCCTCCCGCGTCTAGTGCGACACCGTTTTCGAGAACAGGTTCACGATTACCACGCCGGCCATGATCAGCGTGATGCCGATGACGGCCGGCCAGTCTGGGATTTGCTTCATCCAGACGGCGGCCACCACGGCCACCAGCACGATGCCGCTGCCTGACCAAATTGCGTAGACGATGCCCAGGTTCATCGTTTGCACGATCAGGCTCAACAGAAAGAACGACACGCAGTAGCCCACCGCCACGATGAGCGTGGGCCAGGGCCGGGTAAAGCCCTCGGCGGCTTTGAGCGCGGTGGTGGCGATCACTTCGGCCACGATGGCGATGCCCAGGTAGACGTAGTTCATGGGGTTGCTATCCCAGCGCAACGAGTTTTGATTTCCGCGGGCCGCACAATGGCGGGCGGCCCCGGGCGAGTACTATAGTAGATAGGGCGCCCGTTCCCCATCTGGCTTTCGGAAACCGCGATGGCCGCCACCGCTCTCGACGAATTTCGCGCCATACGCCCCGAGCCGCGTGCAGAGGCCCGCTCGTGGGCCGTGCGTGTCCTGCGTCATCCTGCGCGGCTGGCCGATTGGATGTTCGGCGCGGCGGCCCTCGTGGTCGGGCTGTCGGTGCTGGCGACGATTCCCATCGTGCAACTGGCGAGCCTGGGCTACTTGCTGGAAGCCAGCGGCCGCGTGGTGCGCAGCGGGCACCTCGGCGACGGTTTCGTCGGCGTGCGGCAGGCGGCGCGGCTCGGTCGGATCGCGCTGGGGGTCACGCTGTTGATGGTCCCGCTATGGTTTGCTTCGTCGCTACGGTTCTCGGCCGAGCTGATCGATCCGGCCAGCCGGGCGACGGTCGGCTGGACCGTGGCCGTGGTCGCGACCGGGGTGTTGGTCGTCTTTCAGATCGTCAGTGGATGCTTGCGCGGGGCCAGGCTGCGGCATTTTCTCATTCCGCGCCCTGTGCTCAGCTTGCGACTGCTATGCCGGGCCGATGCCTACGCCCGGGCCCGCGACGGCTTGTGGGATTTCGTCGTCGGACTGCGGTTGCCGTATTACTTCTGGCTTGGCTTGCGGGGGTTCGTCGGGGCGACGCTGTGGCTGGTGGTGCCGGTAAGCATGCTGGCCGTGGCCTCGCGCTTGCCGCCGCCGGCCGGCATCCTGATGGGACTGGCGGGCGGGTTGCTGCTGGCGATCGTGCTGGTGTATCTGCCGTTTTTGCAGGCCTGGTTCGCGGCGCAAAACCGGCTGGGGGCGATGTTCGAGCTGCGCTTCGTGCGGCGCTCGTTCGCCCGGCGCCGGTGGCTTATTGGATCGCGCTGGTGTTTACGCTGGCTTTGGCCCTGCCGTTGTACCTGTTGAAGATCGAGCTGGTGCCGCGAGAAGCGGCCTGGCTGCCCAGTGTGTTGTTCGTGGTGTCGATCTTTCCGGCCCGGCTGTTGACCGGCTGGCGCTGGCCCGATCGCTGCGGCGGCGCACGCGGCGGCTGTGGCTGTTTCGCTGGCTGAGCCGGCTGGCGATGGTGCCGGTGGTGGCGATCTACGTGGTGGTGGTGTACTTCACGCAGTACCTGTCGTGGTACGGCCACCTGAGTCTCTACGAGCAGCACGCCTTGCTGGTGCCCGTGCCGTTCCTCGACTTTTGAATCAGGTGCGGGCTTCTTCCAGCTCGGCCAGGCGGCGGGCGATCGCGTGTGCCATTGCTGGCTTGTCCAGCAGTGCTTGTCGCGGTGGTGGGCACTTCTGGACAAGCCAGCAGTGGCACCGGTCAGTGCACCGGCAACGGCGAGTTCGCGCGAGTGCCTACGCTCGCGCACTACGTGCGGGCTTCTTCCAGTTCGAGCAGGCGTTGGGCGATCGACGCGTCGCTGGGAATCTCGCCCCGCTCGCGCTGGCCGGAGAATTCGGCCTCGAAATCGGCGATCGCTTCGCGCAGCGCCATTTCGCCGGTGGGGCTCAAGCGGTCGATGAACAGGATGCCGTCCAGGTGATCGATCTCGTGTTGGACGGCCCGGGCAAACAGGCCGTCGATCTGGAGATTCAATTCCTCGCCGGCCAGATTGAAGGCGTTCAGCGTGACGCGTTCAGGGCGTTTGACCTGGCCGTACAGTCCCGGCAGGCTCAGGCAGCCCTCTTCGGCTTCGGCCATGCCCTTGCGGCTGGTGAGCACGGGATTGAGAAACACGTATTCCTCGTCGACGGCCTCGGGGTCCGACTTCAAGTTCAGCACGAACAGCCGGTAGGGGAGATCGACCTGGTTGGCCGCCAGGCCGACGCCGTTGGCCGCATACATCAGCTCGAACATCTCGCGCACGATCGCGTGCAGCTCCTGATCCACTCGCTTCAGCGGCTTCGACACGTGACGCAGCGTGGGATGAGGGTATTGAACGATTCGCAAAACCAAACGACTCCGACGGGAATAACGGCAAGGAAAGGTCCGCCCACACATGCAGGCGGGGCCGCGGACAGAACGCCCGGCGACCCTGCCCTTAATCCTACCAGACTGCCCGCGCGAGAGGAGGGGGCGTGCGACGGAGCGCACTGTCAGCCCGCCCGGCGGCTCGGCGCCACGGTGCCGCTCTGACCGACGCTGTCCAGGGCCACCACGACCAATTTGCGGGCATCGGCGAACTGGACCACTTTTGGCTCGTCGATGATGATCGTGCGGCCGGCTTCGATGGCCAGCACGGCTCCGCCGGCGTCGGCCAGGGTTTCCAGCGTGCCCAGGCCGATCGTGGGGACGTCGAACCGCATGTCTTGTTGCGGCTTGGCCACTTTGACGACCGTGAAGCCGCCGGCCTGGCAGAGCAGGCCTGCGCGGCGAATGCACGCGTCGGTCCCTTCGATGGCTTCGATCGCCAACGGCGAGCGGGCCTTCACGGCCACGCTCTGGCCGACGTCGAGCCGGCCCATCTCGCGGGCCAGGTGCCAGCCGAATTCAATGTCGAGTTGCTGCGCGGCGGTGGGCCGCCGGCGGGTGAGGCAGGCGTGTTTCACGAGCAGCTCCGGGGCAAAATCGGTGGCCGGCCGCATCGTGATGCCGGCCCGGTGGAAGCTGTCGACGATCGCCCCCAGCAGGCTGTCGTCTTGCATCGTCCGGCGACGGCTGACGAGGTGGGGATAGAAGGTCCAGATGCCGCGCCAATCCGGCAGGTGGTGCAGCCAGGCCCAGCGCCTGGAACAGCCGCACCTTGTGCACCTTGCCGGCCATCGTGGCCTGGCTGACGCCGTGGCGGCGGAAGAACCGCACGACCTTGCCGACCTGGGCCAACCCGACCCAATCGAACGCCTCGCAGAATTCCGCCAGCGCCGGATCGCAATGGTCCTTGATGCCCAGGCCATAAACTCGAGCGCCCTGGGCCCGCAGCGCCTCGGCCACGACGATCGGATAACGTCCCCAGCCGGCGATGAGTCCGACTTTGGCGGGCAATGCAACGGTGGCCATGAATCGATGATCTCCGCGAGAACTCCAGCGTCACTCAAGCGGCGTGGTTGGTGGGCGAAGCGCCCGGCGGCCGCGAGAGTTCGTCGATTGTCCGCTGGAGCCGACGGAGTTGGCGGCGCATCTCGGGTAGTTTCGACATGGCGGCGAACTGGATCTTCTGTTCGCGCTCGCGAATGGCCGGGACGCCCAGCATGTGGGCGCCGGCGGGCACGTCCTGGCTGATGCCGGCCTTGGCGGCCAGGATCGCCCGTTCGCCGATGTGCACGTGGTCGCGGACGCCAACCTGTCCGGCCATCACGACGTAGTCGCCGGTGGTCGTGCTGCCGGCCACGCCCACTTGCGAGCAGATCATGTTGTGGCGGCCGATGCGGCAGTTGTGGGCGATCATCACCAGGTTGTCGATCTTCGTGCCGTCGCCGATGAGCGTGGGTCCGTAGGTGCCGCGGTCGACGGTGGTGCAGGCGCCGATCTCGCAATCGGAGCCGACTTCGACCCAGCCCAACTGGGCGGCCGGCAGATTGCTGCCTTCGAACACCCGATAGCCGAACCCGTGGCAGCCGAGCACGACGCCGGCATGGATCGTGCTGCGATCGCCCACGGTGGTTCGCTCGTAGAGCACGGCATTGGGATGCAACGTGACGCCTGCGCCAGCTTACAGCCGGCCATCACCCGGGCGCCGGAGTGAATCGTCGTGCCGCGTCCGATCGTGACGTCATCGCCGACGGTCGCCCCGGCGTGCACGTCGACGTCGGCGGCCAGCCGGGCCGTGGAGCTGATCACGGCCGCCGGATGGATGCCCGTGCGCGCCGCGGCCGCTGCGGGCGAAAGTGCAGCACGATGGCCGTGAACGCTTGGTGCACGTCGTCGACCAGCAGCGCCGGCATGGTCAGTGTATCGAGGGGAAACTCGCTGGGAACGACGGCCGCGCGGGCCGCGCTGGTCGCCAGCGAGCCGGCCTTTTCGCCTTTGTCCACCAGCGTGATGTCCTGGGGCGTGGCGTCCAGTAGCGTGGCGGCGCCTGTGATTTCCACCGTAGCGTCGCCCACGACGGTCGCCGCCACGAGTTTTGCCAATGCCGAAAGTGTCGTCGGCATAGATCGGAATCCTTTCCGTGGCTAGAGGATAGGCCCGGCAATCCGCCGAAGCTGTCGAGGGGCCGCAAGTGTACTGCGAGGGCCGCCGGTGCGACAAGAGCGATCCCGCTGGCCGGGTGCCATGCTCACGCTGGCGTGAGCATGCTTGCGAGGCGATCCATGGTGCCATGTTCACGCGGGACGACGAGCGTGGGCATGGCACCCGACGCGAGACCGTTCAGCGTCGCGTCACACGATCGGGCCTTTGCCGCAGCCGCGGCGGCAGGCCGACAGTTGGGCCACGTGGAAGGCCGGGTGCGTGCACATCAGGTGGGCCAGGACGTCGCCGTTGGTCTTCAGGTTCGTAGGCTTAAGCAGCTCGACGGCGTGCGGTTTGTCGAGCGCTTCGGCCGACGCGGCGGGTAGGGCCTCGGCCACGCGGCGGTGTCCGTTTTCGATGGCGGTGACCAATTCGCTTTTGCTGGGCAGCGGCGCTCGAGCGCCGACGGCTGGCTGCCGGGACCAAATTGCTTGTGCCACTCGCGCGGCAAGACCGGCCGTTGACCCAGCAGTCCGGCGGCATAATCGGTGGCCACGGCCAGATGCCCCAGGATCCACACCGGCGGGTTCGCCCCCTCGAACGGAGCGGCCTGCATTTGGCCGTCCTCCAAATCCGCCGCCAGCAGCCGCAAATAGTTCAATTGAAACTCATACAGCGTAAGTTCGCGCTCGAACATGACCGGAGCCCTCGATGGATGAAATGAAAACGTCCTACCACGGCGCGGGGGGTGGTGCCTCATTGTCCCGAAAGGCACCGCCGGAAGCAACGCGGCCCCAAAACGGTTCCTGGAACCGTTTTCACGCGGCTCGGCGCATGGGCTCGATCGGGGTCTCGATGGCTTCGACCGCCGCGGCGGGGGCCTCCGGCAGAATGTGCTTGCGGTTGCGCGTCAGCCAGGTCAGCGCGGCCGGCAACATCACCAGTGACGTGAACAGACAGCAGGTGACGCCCAAGGTGAGCACGCGGCCCAGGCTTTGCAAACCCTGGTGGCTGGCGATCATCAGCGAGCCGAAACCCACCAGCGTCGTCAGCCCATCGACCAGCACCGCCACGGCCGTGCCCGAGGAGATGCGATACGGTCCGCGCGACTCACGAAATTCGTGGACGATGTGCACGCCATAGTCGACGCCGATTCCCAGGATCAAAGGCAGCGCGATCAGGTTGGCTGGATTCAGCGGAATGTCGAGCCAGCCCAGCAGCCCCAGCGTCTGGACGATGCCGATTCCCAGCGGGGCCGCGGCCAGCATCGCGTGCCGCAGGTTTTTGAAATCCAGCACCAGCACGCCCACGATCACCAGCAGGGCATAGATGGCCGCTTCCTGGTAGCTGCGCTTCATTTCCAGCGAGGCTTCGTGGGCTTGCAGCGGGTTGCCCGTGGCGTGCGGATCGACGCTGCGCACGTCTTCGACGAAGCGGCGCAAGGCCATCGTGTCCCAGATGTCGCCCCGGCCGTAGATCTTCAGCAGGTGCTTGCCGTGCTGTCCGACGAACCGGTCGACCAGGCTGGACGGCAGATCGGTGAGCGCCGGGGGCATCGGGTTGGCAATGCTCTTGAGAATGTGCAGCCGGCTGAGCAAGTCGCCGGCCATTTCCTGTTGAAAGCGCGTCAACAGCGCGTAGCAGTCCGTGGCCGGCATCCGCCGCAGCAGATCGCGCACCGTTTCCAGCTGCCGCGCGCAGCGTTCGTCGAACCGAGACCGGGCCAGCACGGCTTGCACCTGGCCCAACACTTGCCCCAAGCCTTCGGGCGAGTCGACCGTGATCAGCGGCGGCCGTTCGGGCAAGGTCGCCAGTCGCCGCTCGATGCGGCCGATCGCGGGCTGCTTCACTTCGTCGTCGACCGGCAGCAGCGAAACGATCTCTTCGGTCCGCTCGACCGAGCCAAGCTGCAGAAACTTTTCCTTGCGGGCGAGCAGCTCTTCGCGGCTGTCGGCCATCGACAGGGCGTACCACACGCTTTGGTTGCATTCGGAGAGGAGCTTGCGTTCCAGCTCGACGCTTTCGAGCCCCTCGGCCTGCATGTTCAGCAGGTTGGTGTCGTACCACAGGTTGCCCAAGCCCACGGCCAGCGCGAGCGTGGCGGCCACGCCGGCAGCCAGCGTGAAGCGGGGAAAACGGACCACCGGAGCGATCCAGCGGTGAATGCCCAGCGGCTTGGGCATCACCACGCCCCAACCGCTGCGATCGACCAGCCAGATGCAGGCCGGCAGCAACGTCAACTCGGCCACGGCGCACAGCAGAATGCCGCCGCCGGCGATGATGCCCAGCTCGGCGACGCCCTTGAAGCTCGTCAGGCCGGCCGCGAAAAAGGCGATCGACGTCGTGATCGCGCCGGTCGTGATGGCCGGGCCGGCGACGCGGGCCGCTTCCAAGAGCGACGTCTTGCAGTCCATTTTCTCGCCGCGCCGCTGCAAGTACAGCGCCACGTAGTAGATGCCGTAATCGATGCCGATGCCGATCAGCGTCACGGTGAACGTTACGCTCAAGATGTTCAAGTGCCCCACGGCCAGCGTCGATATAGCCGAACGCCAGGGCCATGCCGACCAGCAGGATCGCGTTGGCCAACAACGCGTGCCGCGCGCCGCCGAAACCAGCCACAAACAGCACGGCCACGGCCACCATCGACAGCAGGCTGGCCCAGAACATCGACGTCTGGCTGGACCGCATCTCGTCGTTTTCCATGATCGGCAGTCCCGTCAGCCCGATCTTCACGTCCGGATACCGGGCCTGCGACTGCGCGATCAGCGCCCGCAGCTCGTTGGTGGCTTCGGTGCAATGATTGAAGTCGTCGTCGCCGCGGGCCAGCCGCAAGAGGACAAAACCGAGCTGGCCCTGCTTGGTGAGCAGGTACTCGGAATTCAATTCGCTCACGATGGCGAACGACGAGGGCATCTCCGGCCAGGGGGATTGATAGCGTCCGCGCTGCCCAGCGCCGCTCCCAGGCTGTCGGCCAGGCGGGCCACTTTTTGCGCGTTTCGGCCACTTCGCGCGGGTCGCCATCGGCGGCTTGCAATTGCCGCAGCAGGCCGGCGGCCATGTGGCTGACGTTGAGCGACGACCAATCGCCCGAGAGGATGGGTCCCAGTTCGGCCAGAAAGTGCTCGATGCCGCCGAGTTCCTCGGGCGAGAGATAGTGCAGCCCCTTGGAGCGGATTTTCGCCAGGTCCACTTCGTGCAGCACGGCATGAAACAGGCGCTCTTCGCGCCAGCGCCGCCGATAGCTCTTCGAGCACTGGCACAACCTGCTCGCGACCGTTCCCCTCGACGACGACGACCGCGTCGTCTTCGTCGCCGAACTCGTCGATGTATTCGGTCCAGAGCTGGTTGTAGTTGCTCTTGGGATCGAGCAAGTCCATGCGGCTGGTCTGGTAGCCCAACCGGGTCGCCGTCAGATAGCAAGCCCCCACGGCCAGGCCCAGCATCAAGGCCAGCGTGGTCGCCGGAAAGGCGATGATCAGCCGCGTCAGCAGGACAAACGGCCGCGCCAGAAAAAGCTGATCGCCACTCGAGGGTCCGTCCTGGGACAACGCGGTCGCCTCCCTGCCGAAATCCAGTGCCAGCCATCAGTGGGGCGGCAACATCCATGCGCCGCGAGCCAAAGGGCCGGAATTCTAGCCATCTTCCCCCCGGTGGTAAAGGGGAATCGAGTCCCCTCGCCATCGCAACAAATGTTGTTCCTTAAAAGGGTTACACCGCTGCGCCACGTTGCAAACCCGCGCCTGCTTCCGCGGGGCCGTTCAGCGAACCGCCCCAGGATCCCCCCGGTCCGCTTGCGCATGCCTACTCCGGCAGCGGCTGCCCCTTCGTCTCCGGGCAGAACCAGATCAGCACCATCCCCACCAGGTACACCAGGCTCATGATCCCGCACATGCGGGCATAGTCCTCGTGAAAATAGTCGAGCAACTGCCCGCCCTGCACCGCGCCGACCGCCGCCAGCATGCGGCCGAAGTTAAAGGCAAACCCCTGTCCCGTGGCTCGAATGCGCGTGGGAAACAGCTCGGGCAGGTACAAGGGCAGCCAGCCGTAAAAGCTGGACGTCAGGCAGCCGGTCAGTCCGGCCAGCAAGATGAACTGCCAGTTGAACGCTTGCACGCCGCCAAAGAGTCGCTGCTCGGGATCGATCCGCTCCAACCAGCCGGCGGTCAGCGGGAAATGGAGCGGCGAGCGGTAGAGAAAGGCGCACACCAGCAGCGAACCCAGCGCGAGCACGAAGTAGGACTTGCGGCGGCTGAACCATTCGGCAAACTGCGCGGCGGCCAGCGTACCGATGATGGCCCCGATTGCCAGGCTGATCTGCACCGCCGACGAGGCACTTGTCGCGTTGTCGGTGCCCGCGGCCAGCTTGTTGGCCCAGGGCGTGATCCATTGCACGGAGGCCCAGGTGCCCACCAGCGCGATCCCGCCCAAGCAAGTGCCCAGAATCGTCTTGTGGCGGATGCCCGGCTGAAAGATGTCGCGCACGCGCGCGTGCGGGCGCCTTGGGCGGCGTGTTGCCAGCGCTTCGATTCGGGAACAAAAATGCGGATGAACACTGTCAGCAGCGCCGGCGTGGCGCCGACGAACAGCAGCAGCCGCCAGCCCGACTGGTCCGCGCCGATAAGCTTGTCGACCCACGCTTCAGATAATCCGCCGTGCGCAACAGGTCGGCCGTGCCTTCGATGAACTGCGCCAGCCCCAGTCCCACCAGCGCGATCAACAGAAAGCCGACGTTCGAGGCGGCGCCGATCAGTCCGGCCAACAGCGGGCGCGACTTCGAGGGCCAGACTTCCATCACCAGTGCCACGCCCAGCGACCACTCGCCCCCCATGCCCAGCGCGGCGAAGAACCGCAGGATGGCCAGTTGCAGCGGCGTTTCGGCAAAGCCGCACAGGCCCGAGAAGATGGCATACGCCAGCACGCTCCAGATCATGGCCCGCACGCGACCCACCCTGTCACCCAGCCAGCCAAACAGGATTCCGCCGCAGGCGGCGCCCACCAGAAAGCCGGCGGTGATCCAGGCCATCCACGTGCCGATGTTCTTGGCCGCCTCGTCCCCCATCAATTCCAACAGCGCCGGCCGGGCCACGACGGGGAACAGCCCCATTTCCAGCCCGTCGAACATCCAGCCCAGGAAGGCCGCCGCCAGCGCCATGAACTGCGCGCCGCGGGAAAACGTCAACTCGGTGTCCAGCGGCTGGTGCGCTTGGCTGTGCATGGCGGCGAGTGGTTGGGAGATGCGTTGCGTTGGAGTTAGGCGGTCGGTTCGGTGCGCCCGGTGCCACTGCTGGCTCGTCCAGCAGTGCTTTCCGAAGTGTTCTTCACTGCTGGACAAGCCAGCAGTGGCACACGGCACCCAGCGAGGATCCGCTTCGTGGTTCTCAACAGCTTCAATCGTCTGAGTGTTACGCGGCCGTTTCGCCTCCGCCCGGCGGAGCGTCGAACAATCGCGACACAAGCTCCTCCGAAGGGGGCGATGTTATCAAGCTGACCACCACGCCGGCCACGGCCGAAGCGGCCAGTCCCCACACGATCGGATGGAGCCCGGCCAACTCGTGCGCCCGAAATGCCGTACCCGAGCGGATCGAGCCGATGATAAACAAGGCCAGGATCGTGCCGGCGCCGACCAGCATGGCCGCTATCGTACCGGCTGCCGTGGCCCGACGCCAGAAAGCCAGCATCAAGGCCGGCGTCACGAACGTGCTGGCCGTGGCCGTGGTGCTGAAGATGATCAGCATCTGCAAGAACGCCACCGGAGAGATGTTGCTCACGACGCC
Source organism: uncultured Planctomycetota bacterium (assembly GCA_963711515.1). GTDB lineage: Bacteria > Planctomycetota > Planctomycetia > Pirellulales > PALSA-1355 > CAVQEL01. Next base: position 46,775 of record CAVQEL010000040.1, read on the forward strand.
GATCGCGCCCCACAGCACCATCACGATGTACGACACGCGACGAATCTCGGCGTCGCCGGCCCGCGGGCGGAGAAACCGCTGGTACACGTCGCGCACCACGCCCGAGGCGATCACCACCAGGTACGTGCTGACCGTGGCCATTACCGCGCCGAACGGAGCCGCCAGAATCAGTCCGCTGGCAAACGACCCGCCCGTAAAGCCGCTGGTCGACCAGATGGCCAGCCGCGGAATGATTTCGTCCTGGTGCGCCACGTGGGGCATCAGCGCCCGACCGCTGATGCAAATCACGATCAGCGGGATGTAGATCAAGAGATTGTAGATCGACAACAACACGATCGAGCGGCGCAAGGTGTCCGTGCTGTTGCAGGCCATCACCCGCACCATGCTGGCCGGGCTGCCCATGCCGCCGATCGGCCACACGAAGAAGAAACTGAACGCCAACCCCAAGGGGAGAAACGCCAGACCGTCGCGATCCGGCAACCCCGGGCCGAAGGCAAAGTCGTTGTCGGTGGCCGCCACGGCGTCCAGCGTGGGCCGGTCGAATCCTTCCTGGCTGGCCACCGGCACCACCAGGCAAAACAACAGCACCACGCCGATCAGCATCAGCACGCTTTGAAACAAATCGGTCCACACCGACGCCAGAAATCCGCCGATCAGCGTGTAACCGACGACCGTTAGCGAAAAGATGGCCAGGCCCAGGTAATAGCCGGTGTCAATGCCGCTCTCGGCAGTCGTTTCGCTGAGCGACAAGAAGCCGCCGGCCGGCCAGGCCAACTTCATCACGATCGCCCCGGCCTTGAACTGGGCGATCATCAAGAAGGTCATGAACGACATGATGGCCAGCGATGCCAAGAGGCCCACGCGCTGGTCGCCGAAGCGCGCGTCGAACAAGTCGGGCACGGTGATCGCGCCGGTCCGCCGCGAAAGCTGCGCGAAGCGCTTGCCCAGCACCGCGAAACCGGTGAGCGGCACGACCATGTAGCTGGCGATCCACAAGGCCACGATCCAGCCGTGCGTATAGACCAGCGACGGAAAGCCCATGAACGTGCCGCCGCTTTGCACGGTGGCGGTGAGTGCCAAAGCCCAGGCACCCAGGCCGCGGTTCCCCAAAAAATAGCCTTTGACAAAGCCGCCGCTTTCGACGGCCTTTTGGGCCTGCGTGCCCAGCCAGACCGAAATGGCCATCACGCACAACAGCATGGCCATGGTGCCATAGCCGGCCGACAGCACTTCGGTCGCTTCAGGCATCGCGCACCTCGGCGTCGCCGTTGTTGGTCATGTTGCCCGGCAGGTTGTCATCCACCGCCTCGCCGAGCGATTCGTCCCCCATGATGCGAAAGGCAAACACCGTCGACACCAGCACGCAAATGCCCCACGGCACGATGATGCCCCAGAACACCCAATCCGGAAACCAGAGCACGAACGTCAGGCTATCGGCCGTGCGCCCGTAGCCCTGCGTGTAGCAATACGCAACCGTATAGACCATCGCCACCAGCCACATGCCCAGGGCCATGGCAGCCTCGCGGCGGGCACGGCGAACCAGCGTATCTTCCTGAGGGGGACTCACGAGGCGGGAAACTCCACGGGCGGACGGCGGGCAAGCTCCAAGAGCAAGCCGCAGGATACCGTACGCTCGCGCGGGTTTCCAGCAGCAAAGCAGTAGATCAGGAACCTCCGTGCCTGACGACTTCTTTCGGTGCATCCCCGGCTGAATCGACGCGCAGTGTTTGTCAGCTTCTTTCCGTGCATGCCGGGCTGAATCGATGCACAGAGATTGTCAGGCACGGAGTGCCCGATTTGCAAACCTGGCCCCGGTTATCAAGAGAAATCAGGGTCGGCGCGCACGTAGCCAGACGAAAGCGGCCACGACGAGCCCGGCCAGCACGAAGCCAACGATGACGGCGTCGAGGGGGTCAACGTGAAACGACGACGATCCGAATTCGGGCATGCGCTCCATCTCTATGAAGCTGTTTCAAAACCGCCGGGGACTGTCCCGATTTTGCGGAGTCTTCGGAGCAAAATGGGACTGTCGGACTGTCCCCCTCTCCGACGCGGTTTTGAATCAGCTGCTAAGATAAGAACCTGGGGACAAAACATCTGCGGAGAGGGGGGACAGTCCGGCAGTGGGACGGCCAGTTGCTTCCTCTGCATGCGGGCTCATTCGTGGTACCAGCTTCCACTATATGTTGACACGAACCACGTACCAGCATTGTCGGGCATGGAGTGCCTGAGCTACGAGCGGATTCCAAGGCCCACTGTTCAAGAGCAGAACGGATGTGCCGCTGGCGGCACTTGCTAGCTGTGTTCGGCCGCCTTGGCATTTTCTTGTTCGGAAGGGTTTGCCTAGAGCCGCCAATCCCTACCAACCGATAATGCGGAAGAGTCGCGCACTTCTCGCTGTGCGCCTTTCGATCGAGTAAAGCCCGACTTGGCCACAACGTGCAAACGGCGTTCGCCAACGAGTTTTCGCTCACCGGTCATGAGATAGGACGGATGGCATGCGCAAAGTCGCCATCATGCATTTGATACAGGACGCGGAGAGACATGGCAGCGTCGCTTAGAGACAGGGCCCACGCCTCGGTCACGGCCGCCCTGGGGCTGACGGCCCTCCGCCCCTTGCGCGTGGCGGTGGTCGTGGTGCTGTTGGCCCAGACCTTCGCCATTCTGGCGCTGCGCCCCTGTTACGAAACCAACGACGACGTGTTCATGACGATGATCGCCTCGGGCACGGGCATTTGCACGTCGCCGGACGAACATCTCGTCTTCACGAACATCACCATCGGGCACTTGTTAAGCTGTCTCTATACCTGGGCGCCGACCGTTCCTTGGTACGGTTGCTATTTGTTCTCGATCCACTTCGCCGCTCAGGTCGCCCTCCTGTACTGCGTGCTGACCGCCGGACGCACTTCGCTCGACCAACGCGGAGGTGACCGGCTTGATCGAGCAGGCGATCGCGAGGACCAGCGCGAGCTGGCTCGCGCCTTGGACTTTACGCGGTGTATTACGCGCTGGTCGAGCTCCCGCTGCTCAACGGGCTGCAATTCACGACTACGGGATTCCTGGCCGCACAGGCGGGGCTCTTCCTGCTGCTGCTCGCCTGGCAGCGCCGCACGTGGCAACCCGGCGCCGCCGTGGCCGTTTCGCTGGTCGCGGCGACATCGTTTCTGGTGGTCGCCGCCTGCGTGCGATTGGAAAGCTTCGCGATGGCGCTGTTGGTCGCGGGTCCGGCCGGTTTGTTGTTGCTCAAGGACGCGTCGCGCCGCGCACTCATTCCCTGCGGAACGGCACTGTTGGTAGCCGGAGTGTTGATTGCCGCGGCCGTTTTATTCGATCGCGGAGCGTACGAACAAGACGCGGCCTGGGCTGGCTACCGCCAATACAACCAATTGCGCGGCAGGTTCCACGACGATTGTTGGACGTATTACTCTGCCGAAACGGCGCCGGCGTTTTCCCGCGTCGGCTGGAGCGAAAACGACCACGCCATGATCGCCTCGTGGTTCTCCGACGAACGCGCCTTGTACAACGAGGACAAGTTGCGCACGCTGCTGGGCGACTATCCCTGGAAGCAAAGCCACCAAGGCGCCGATCTCTGGTGGGAATTGGCACGGAAAATTCCGCAGAACCGCGCCGTCCTGTCGGTGCTGCTGGGAACGTTGTTCGCGACGGCCATCGTGTCCAACAGGCGCCGCGCACGCGCCGCGATGTCATTGTCCGCCATCACCGCGGTGGCGCTCGTGGTGCTGGTCGCCTGGAACAAGAAGTTTCCTCCGCAGCGCGTCTATTTCCCATTGCTGTCGTTTCCGTTGAGCTTGGCGCTAGTGTGGTGGTCGCCTTCGCGCAGCGCAGGAGCACAGGGTGAAAAGCCAGCTTCAGCGTACGGCGCATCACGACCCGCGCCCCTGGCTATCCCCGTTGGCGGCGCGATGGCGAGGGGCGTTGATCGGACTGCTGGCAGTGGCGATCGGCATGGGCCTCGTGCACGACGCGTCGAGAAGTCGAAAGGTGGCCCGCGAGAGGCGAGACTTTGCCTTGTTTCTGAAAGACCTGCCGGCCACGAAGGACGAGCTCTGCGTCTGCTGGCGTATTTCCATGCCCTTGGAGTTGGTCGCCCCCTGGGACAACATGCTCGCTTGGAAGAACCGGCCGCTGTTTACTTTGGTGTGGACGCAAGGCACGCCCTGGCTGGAAGACACGAAAAAGCGTTTCGGCATCTCCAGCATCGCCAAGGCCATGTACACCGATCCGCGGGTCCTGACTGTCATGCGGCAGGAAGAACAGGGCCTCTACGCCCAGTTCGTGCGCGAACACTACGGCGACCGCGTCCAGTTCGTTCCGCAAGCCCGGGCCGGCGAACGACTTCTGGCAGGGAAGTTTCAAGCTGCGCAGCAGTCGCCGCCGATTGCAGAAAAACCAACGTCGAAACGGTGACGCATGCCCCAACTCGGTAATCTCTTGATCGAGCGTCTCGGCCAGCGTGTCTGGAAGCGTTCGCGTAAACTGAACAGCATCCTCACCGACCGGCGGCGAACGCGGCAGGCGTTGCACGCGCTACGTGAGTACGATCGCTCGCTGGCCGCGGCGACTTCCGCAGAATCACCGCCGGCGTCAAGCTGCCAGGCAGACGCGGACTTGCTCACCGCGGTCTACTTTTCCTGCCACCGCGACTATGGCATCTTGCAGCTTTCGCTCCGGAGCTTGTTGAAGTCCGTTTCCGCGCGTCTGCGCAAGGTCTTCATTTACGAGGACGCGTCCGATCCGTTCGCCAGCGACGAGCGGGAGGCGCTGTCGCCGACGCGTCGGTCGAGATCGTCACCGGCCCGCGCGTCACCGGCTGGGGCGTCGACACGCTGCTGGGAGAGCTGCATCTGTTTCGAACAATCGCCGCGCTGCCCGCGTCCGCGCAATCCAGGTGGGTTGTCAAAATCGATTCGGACGTCCTGTTCCTTGGCGATGGCATGTTTGCGGAACTGGCCGGCGCCGATTGCGACCTGTTCGGCCAGCCCTTCCACCATCCCCTTGGCATGACGTACACGCAGGGAGGATGCTACGTTCTGCGAACGGGTTTTCTGGGCCGGCTCGTCAATGCGCCGCTCGAACGGACGATGCGAGACCTGAGTGCCCTGCTGAAGCGTCCTGTGTTCCATTTGCCGGAGGACGCCAGCATCTTCCAGTTGGCCAACAGCCAGGGGGCGCGAGTCCGGTTCCATCAGTACTATCTGCCGCACGCGCGAATTCCAGATTTTGTCCCCTCGCCCCTGGAAGCCGCCAGCGTGATCCACTTTGAAAGCGGCCTCGGCGCCCATTTGCGAAAACACATGCACCGCATCGGCGAGCAACTGCAGGCCGCCTGAGTCGGTTCCGCAGGTCATGCACCTCGTGCATGACAGACCCTGCGTGCCCTTTCGGTTGAGCACGTATCGGCCAAGGAATCGTCAGGCGCGGAGTGCCTGTCCTACGAAACGGCCGCTATCAGCCCGTTGAAATAAGCCATCGTGGCTTATTTCAACCTCGCCAGGTGCGTAGCAAAGCTCCGCACGGCTCTCAGAATAAGGACTCGCGTCGTCATTTTGAGATCGCATCCATGCGATCGCGCGGGCCGTTGAATACTTCAACGGCCCGCTATTGCCCGTCGACGACTTGGGCGTGGCCGTGGCGGCCGGAGCGCCAGTGGCGGAACATGCCCAGGGCGATCGGGATGACGCTGACGAGGACGATGACGATGACGACGATTTCGAAGTTCTCGCTGATCCAGGGAATCTGCCCCAGGAAGTAGCCGCACAGGGTCATCGAGGTGACCCAGCCGATGCCGCCGCAGATGTTGTAGACGACGAACCGCCCGTAGCTCATCCGCCCGACGCCGGCCACGAAGGGCGTGAACGTGCGGACCAGTGGGACGAAGCGGGCCAGGATGATCGCCTTGCCGCCGTGCCGCTCGTAAAACTCCTTGGCGGCCATCAGGTGGCTGTGCTTGACGAACCGCAGGTAGCCGCGTTCGAAAACGCGCTGTCCCATTTGCAGCCCGAGGTAGTAGTTCGCCCCGTCGCCGACGATCGCCGCGATCGACAAGAGCACGATCAGCAGGCCGGCGTTGAACACGCCCTGGCTGGAGAGCAGTCCCGCGGCAAACAGCAGCGAGTCGCCGGGCAGAAAGAACCCGACCAAGAGGCCGGTCTCGCTGAAGATGATGGCGGACAGGATCAGGTAGCTGACCCACCACGGGCCGGCCAGGTTGACCAGCGCGCGGAGATTCTCCGGCTTGGCCAGTCCCATCAGATACTGGACCCAATCGAGGAGCGTCGTCATCGGTGCGGCTTCAGGGGAAAGGGGGCGCCACGGGGGGGCCAAAAGTCGGATTATAGAAGCCCGGCCGGCGCGTCGCCACTAGGAAACGCGAAACAGAGCCCGGTGGTTGGATCGCCGCGGCCCAACCGTGTCGAAAATGCCACTTATCCGGCGCGCGCGATCGAAAAGGCCATCGTTCGACGTGCTCGAGGCGTCAGGCCCCCTGCCAGAATTTCCACCAGGGATGCGGGGCTTTGGGACGGCGACGAGGCTGGCGGCGGCGAGCCGGGCCCGATGCGACCGGAGCCGCCTGGACGCTCACCCGGTTGCCGTGGACGTCGATCATGCCGAACACGTTGGCGCCGGCCAACTGCGCGCGGCGAGTTTGGCCCCGTTGAGGTTCGCCTCTTGGAGGTCGGCGCCCCGTAGGTTCGCCCCGGAGAGGTCCGCGGCGCGCAAGTCGGATCGAATCAGCCGGGCATTGTGCAAATCGGCCCCGCTCAAATCGGCCATGCTCAAGTCCGCGGTGCTTAACTCGGCTTCGCACAGGATGGCTTCGTGCAGATGCGCGTAGCGGAGGACCGCGCCGCGCAAGACGGCCTCTTGCAACTCGGTGTGTTCCAAGAAAGCGTCGGTCAGATTGGCGCCGGCCAGGTTGGCGTGCACCAGGTTGGCCGCCGTCAGGTACGCCCCGTTGAGCGTGGCGCCGGACAGGTTCGCCCCGTTGAGGTCCGCTTCGCGCAGATCGCTATTGACGAGGTCGGCTCCCGACAGGTCGGCGCTGAGAGATTCGCGCCCCGCAAGCGGGCGCCTGAGAACTTGTGGCCGGCCAACGAATCGGCATCGATTTTTGCCAGCAGGACGGACGTTTTCTTGTGCCTGATTTCGAGCATGCTCCCACCTTGCGTCAAGCGCTTCGTGACCGGCGGTGGCCCTGCCGTGTAAACGGCAAAGCGGCGACGGCCTCGCGCGCGAATCACGCAACAGCAGCGTGGGTCACGCACGAGCGATTTGAGGCAATACGGTTCCAAGGAGGGCCGCGCCCGGTGTCGGGCGATGGCTCCCGGAAGCTCTGCTCTGTCCGAAACGACAAACCGGCGAATGCCGGAGGACTGCCTGTCGAAATCGAAATTAAGGAGCGTAAAAAAAGAGGGACGTGCAAACTCTTCGAGGCAAGAATTGGATTCCTCAATGCTTAGTATAAAAGAAAACTCCAGCCCGGCTACAGCATTTTCCCAAAAGTGTACTTGAATCGGCCCCGTTTCCCCCCTCTGCGGAGTTAACGTTCCTGAGCCCCGCAGCCGGCGTGGCGGCGGTCGTGGCGACTTGCGATTTTCCCGGGGTGCCACGACCGCATATAAAGGCAGTGCCCCGCGGCCTGCTGGCGGCGGGAGAAGTTTGAATGCCGGTACTCGGGGGCAGTGGGTGGGGGGAGACCAGAACCGGATGGATTTTCGCGTCGAACTGGAGGTCTTCCGCGGTCCGTTGGACCTGCTGTTGTACCTGGTGCGCAAGCACGAGGTGGAGATCGTCGACATTCCGATCGCCCCGATCACGGACCAGTTTCTCGAGTACCTGGAGGTGCTCAAGGAGCTGGACGTCAACGCCGTGGGCGACTTCCTGGAGATGGCCAGCACGCTGGTCGAGATCAAGTCGCGCAGCGTGCTGCCCCGCGGCGGCGAAGTGGAGGACGAGCTGGCGGACCCCCGGCAGGAGCTGGTGCGTCGGCTGTTGGAATACAAGAAGTTCAAGGACGCCGCCAGCATGCTGGAAGAGCGATCGCGCGATTGGCAGCAGCGGTTTGGCCGGCTGGCCAGCGACCGGTCGGCACAGCAGCGTGATCTGGGTGAGGAAGCAATCCAAGAGGTCGAGCTGTGGGACCTGGTCAGCGCGTTTGGCCGCATCATGCGCGACGTGGAGGCCGGCAAGCCGTCGAACATCGTGTACGACGACACGCCGATCCACGTCTACATGGCGCAAATCGTGAGCCGGCTGGCCGAGCGGGGCCGGATCGCGTTCCGCGAGCTGTTTCGGCCCGACCTGCACAAGAGTGCCCAAATCGGTATGTTCCTGGCCATTCTGGAGCTCGTGCGGCATCACCAGATTCGGGCCGATCAGAACCAACTGTTCAGCGAGATTTGGATCGTGCCGGGCCCCGCGGCCAGCAGCGAGATCGACGCATCGAAAGTCGACACTTACGAGCACGGCGGCCAGAATACCGCGGAGACGTAACTCCGCCCGCGCGGCGCGGCAATCGCGATGACGAAACAATCGCTGGCAAATTGCCAAGTAGGCGGCCGCGCCGGCGAAGTATAATCTTAGGGCGGGGATAAAAGCGCGCAGCAGGGACGAACGATGTGGCCCAAGAACCTGCTCTTTCTGGCTGTTTCTGTGCTGGGGCTGTCGCTGCTGGCGGCCACGCTGTTCCCGTCACTTGTGACCGAACGCCGCAGGTCCGTGAGCGTTGTCGTTCAGTCGGTGCACGCGGCGGCGGCTCGGGTTGACGCGGCCTTCGAGCGGACGTGGCGACAGGCAGGTATCGAGCCGGCTCGTGCGGCCCCCGAGCTGTTGGTGGCGCGGCGCTTGTCGCTGGCCCTGCAGGGGACGATTCCTTCGCTGGAAGAAATTCGCCGCTTCGAGAGTCTGCCGGCCGCCGGGCGGCTGGATGCCTGGACAGCCGAGTTATTGGCCGATCGCCGGAGTGCCGACTACCTGGCCGAGCGCTTGGCCCGAGCTTTCGTCGGCGTCGACAACGGACCGGTGCTCCTCTTTCGGAGGCGGCGGTTCGTCACCTGGCTGGCCGATCAGGTGGATGCCAACCGACCCTACGACGAGACCGTGCGACACTTGATCGCCGACTCGGGACTGTGGACCGATACGCCGGCCGTGAACTTCATCACGGCCTCGATCAATCCCGGCGACGGGAACAAGCCCGAGCCGAACCAATTGGCGGCGCGAGTGTCGCGGGCGATGCTGGGCATACGGATCGATTGCGCCGAGTGCCACGACCATCCGTTCGCTCGCTGGAAGCAAGCGGACTTCGAAGGCCTGGCCGCTTTCTTCGGCGGCACCAGGCAGAGCCTGCGTGGCATTCGCGACGTCGCCGGCGCGCTGGAAGTAGAGAACCGGCAAACCGGCGAAACGTCGGCGGTCGCCCCGGCCGTTCCCTTTGCCGGCGAATTGCTGCCCGACGTGCCCAACCAGCGCGAGCGGCTGGCCCGCTGGGTGACGCATCGCGACAATCGGCCGTTTGCCCGCGAGGCGGCGAACCGGGCCTGGGCACTCTTGTTCGGACGGCCGCTGGTCGAGCCAATCGACGATTTGCCGCTCGAGGGGCCGCTGCCCGAGGCGCTCGACGTGCTGGCCGAGGATTTCGCAGAACACGGCTTTGACTTTCGGCGGCTCGTGCAGGTGATCGCCGCCACGCGCGTGTTTCGCCTGGACAGCAAGCTCGACGCCGACGCGCCGCTCGACGACGAAGCGTTCGAAACACTGCAACACCAATGGGCCGCGTTTCCAATCACGCGGCTGCGGCCCGAGCAGGTCGTGGGCGCGGTATTGCAATCGGCGTCGTTGGCGACGATCGACTACGAATCGAACATCCTCATTCGCGCGGCCCGGGCCATCGGCCAAAACGATTTCATCGAGCGTTACGGCGACAGCGGAGCCGACGAGTTCGCGCTGCGCGGCGGCACGATCCCGCAACAATTGCTGCTGATGAACGGCGACCTCGTGTCGGACAAGACCAATGACAGTTTGTTCGCCAACGCGGCCACGCGAATCGCGGTGTTGGCGCCCGACGATGACACGGCGGTCGAGACGGCGATGCTGGCCATTCTGTCGCGCCGCCCCACCGGGCGGGAAGCCGCGTACTTTGCCGAGCGATTGGACGATACCCATCGTCGGCGGCGCAATGAACGATTGGGCGACATCTACTGGACCCTGCTCAACAGCACCGAGTTTTCCTGGAACCATTAAGAGCCATGACAAAATCGCACGATCATTCGCGTCGCGTTGGTCCGCGGGCTTATGCCGTGGAAGCCACCGAGAGGGCACTGCTGGACAAGCCAGCAATTGCACACGGAAGACCGGAGTTGGGTGCCGCGTGTGCCATTGCTGGCTTGTCCAGCAGTGCCCTTGGCGTCCCCGGCGGACATCCGGCGCATCTGTCGCGCGGCATCGCTCCGCGTCGGCTGGAGATCTTGCCGGAGTGCTTTTCGCGCCGCACGGCGCTGCGGTTGGGCGGAGCCGCCTGGTTGACCGGCGTGGCGGGCTTGTTGGCCCGGGCTGCCGAATCGAGCTCCGCCGCCAGGGAGGGACGCCACACGGCCGGCGCGCTCATCGTGCTGTGGATGGCCGGCGGACCGAGCCAGTTGGAAACGTTCGACCCCCAGCCGGGCCGAAAAATCGCCGGCGACACGCGGGCCATTGCCACCTGCGTCAAGGACATCCAATTGGCCCAGGGACTGGAACAATTGGCCGAGCAGATGAACTCGCTGGCGATCGTCCGCTCGCTGGTGAGCAAAGAAGGAGACCACGAGCGAGGCACGTACCTGGTGAAGACCGGCTATCGGCCCGATCCCACGGCCGTGCACCCGTCGATCGGTGCAATCTGTTGTCACGAGTTGCCTGCCGAGGGGACGGACATCCCACGACACATCTCGATCCTGCCCGGGCAGTGGCCTGCGCGGGCGGCTTTTTGGGCGACGCCTACGACGCCTTCAAGACCGGCGACCCGGCTGAAAAGATTGCCGACGTTTCGGCCCGCGTGTCATTGCCCCGTTACAAACGGCGGCTGGCCGATCTCGAGGTGCTCGAAGAAGGCTTTGCCCGCGGGCGACCAGGAACGGATCGCACGACGCTGCATCGCCACAAAGTCGCCGAAGCCCGGCGGATGATGACCAGCGAACAACTGCGGGCGTTCGACGTTTCCCAGGAGCCGGCCGAGTTGCTGGCGGCCTACGGCGACACGCCGTTTGGACGCGGCTGCCTGGCGGCGCGGCGGCTGGTGGAAGTCGGCGTGCGGTGCGTCGAGGTGACGCTCAGCGGTTGGGACAGCCACGCCAACAACCACGAGATTCATACGCGGCAAAAGGGCGTTCTCGATCCGGCCTTTGCCGCGCTGGTGGGGGACCTCAGGCAGCGTGGGCTGTGGGACAAGACGCTGGTCGTCTGCGGCGGCGAGTTCGGCCGCACGCCGAGGATCAATGGCTTGGGGGGTCGCGACCATTGGACGCAAGGGTTCAGCATGGCCGTGGGCGGCGGGGTGATTCGCGGCGGACAAGTGATCGGCGCGACCGACCCGGAAGGGAGCCGCCAGGTCGAAAGTCCGAAACAGATCGGCGACCTGCACGCCACGCTGCTGGCGGCATTGGGCATCGACCCGGCCAAGGAGCTCATCTCGCCCGCAGGCAGGCCGCTAAAGCTGGCCGAAGGGAGCCCGATCCGCGAGCTGCTGCTCGACGCGCGCTTGTAAGGCGTTGCCCGATGAACTAGATTTGGGGGCGCCGGTGCTGCACCCGGCGCGATTGCCGCCATTCCCTTCCCCCAACGCGCGGCAAATGCTCCACGCTCCGGCGACGTTGGCTTGATCTTGCTTGCGAATCGGCCGGAGAATCTTTGATGAACCGCGTGGGTATTCTGGCGGCATTGGTGTTCGTCGCGGGCCTCCCTTCCAGCAGCAGCGCCGACGAGGGAGACGCCCGCGGGATTCCCGGCTGGGTCGAGCGCAACGGGGATTGGTTTCCCCTGGAACCGTTCGTCGCCGGGCAGCCGCGCGCGACGGGTTTGCAGGCGCCGTTTCCGGCGATGCGCTCGCTGGACACCAACCCCATGTCAGCCGAGAAGGTGGCCTTGGGCAAGCTGCTGTTCTTCGACCCCATCGTGAGCGGCGACAACCTCACTTCGTGTGCCCACTGCCATCATCCCGATCACGGGTTTGCCGACGGCCGGAAGCTGAGCATGGGCTTTGGCGGCCAGGGCGTGGGACCGGAGCGAAGCGGCGGCGACGTGCTGGGCGCAGCGCCCCCAGCCTGTGGAACGCGGCGTATCAAAAGTGGCAGTTCTGGGACGGCCGGGCCGATGACCTCGAAGCCCAGGCCGCCGGACCAATTACCAACGAACACGAAATGGGCGAGAAGCCAGAGCGGTTGGAAAAAGAGCTCCGCGAGATTCCCGAATACGTCGAGCGGTTTCAAAAGGTTTATGGCGGCACGCCCGAGGAGGCCGTGACGTTTGCCCACGCGACAGGCGCCATTGCCGCCTTCGAGCGGACGCTGCGGAGCGTCAACTCGCCTTTCGATCAATATGCGGCTGGCAATATCAATGCCCTGACGCATCAAGAGCGGGAAGGGATGAAGCTGTTCCGTTCGCTCAAGACGCGCTGTTTCGAGTGCCACAACTTTCCGACGTTCGCCGACGATACCTTTCGGGTGATCGGCGTGCCGGACGGCGGCCCGCACGACGTCGGCCGGGCGGGCGTACCCGGCCAAGGGCCCGACGGAGCGTTCAAGACGCCGACGCTGCGCAACGTCGCCCTATCGGCCCCCTACATGCACAACGGGGCCTTCGACACCCTGGAGGACGTAATCAAGTTCTACGCCAAGGGAGGCGGACGGGGCGAACCAAACCCGCCGGCGGGCATGGACGACAAGATCGGCAAGTTCGACATCACCGACCAGGAAATTGCCGACCTGGTGGCCTTCTTGAAAGCGCTGACCGACACGTCACTGCAACCCGAGCCGCCCCAGAGCGTGCCCAGCGGCTTGCCGGTGGTGGAAGTGAAGTCAAAGCCCATGCCGCCGGTGGCCCCCTTGGAACTGGCCGCGGTGCCGGCAGCCGTCGCGCCGTCTACAGTCGCCCGGGCGCCAGCGGCTTCGCGACCGGCGCCTGCGGCGCGTCCGCTGGCGGCGCTACGGCCCAGCGCGCCGCTCAGCGGTTATTCGAGTGGCAACATGCACCGGATTCCCGGATTGGATCCGGCCAATGTCGGCGCCGGCGGGGAACTGCCGTGGAATCCGTCCGATCGCGCGAAGCCGCGCGGCGTCACGGCCACGTTCTCGGTGCGGCCGGGTCAATCGATTCAAGCGGCCATCGATCGCTGCCAGGCGGGCGATCGGGTGGAAGTCGAGCCGGGCGTCTATCGCGAGTCGTTGGTGATCGACAAGGACGGCGTCACGATCGTGGGCATGCAGCGGCAGGGAGCCCGGCCCGTGCTCGACGGCGGCGGCCGGCTGGCCGACGCCGTGCAAGCCTCGGGGAGCGATCTGTCGATCCGCGGGTTGGCGATCCGACATTACACCGGCAACGGCATCATGGCCAACAAGGCCAGGCACGTGGCGCTTCGCGACTTGGTGGTCGACGATACCGGCCTGTACGGCTTGTATCCGGTGGAATGCACGCGGCGTGCTGGTCGAAAACTGCACGGTCAGCGGCAGCCGCGACGCGGCCATCTACGTCGGCAGCAGTCGCGAGATTCTGGTGCGCAACAACGAGGTGTTCAACAACGTGGCCGGCATCGAAATCGAAAATTGCACCGGCGCCGTGGTGGCCAACAACAGCGCCCATCACAACACGACCGGCATCCTGGTGTTCGTGCTGCCCAACAATCCGTCGAAGGTAGGACGCGATTGCCGGGTGATCAACAATCGCGTATGGGCCAACAATCACGAGAACTTCGGCAAGCCCGGCACGATCGTGGCCAACCTGCCCAGCGGCGTCGGCATCCTGGTGATGGCCGCCGATCGGACCGAAGTGACGCAAAACTGGATCGCCGAAAACGACTCGTACGGCGTCGCGGTAGTGGGGCTCGGTTCGGCCCAATTGCCCACCGGTCACAAGCTCGACGTAGAGCCGAACTCCGACGAGACCACGATCGCCGGCAACAGTTACGTCGACAACGGTCGCCATCCACACGCCCAGTTTGCCGGCCGGGCGGCTCCCGGCGGCGATTTGTTTTGGGATGGCAGCGGCACGGGCAACGCCTGGCGCGAAAACGCGAAGCTCAAAGCCTTCCCGCCCCAACTACTCGGCCCCTCGGCCAATCATCCTTCTTTCCAGACGACTTCGTCCAACGGAGGTTCCCCATGACGTCGCGCATCCTCACAGCGTGTGTCGGCCTCGCCCTGGTCTCGATGAACGCCGCGCGGGCGGCCGAAGAAGACAAGTATCCCGAGCGAAACGCGTCGGCGCCGGCCGTCGGCCCGCAGACGATCCGGGCACGTTCAGCGTGGCGCCGGGGCAATCGATTCAGGCGGCCGTCGACCGGGCCCGCCCCGGCGACCGCATTCAGGTGATGCCCGGCACGTACAACGAATCGGTCACGGTCGACTTCGACGACATCGAGCTGGTCGGCCTGGTGGAAAAAGGGGAGCGGCCGGTGTTCGACGGAAAGGGGACGATGAACGACGCCGTGCTGGTCTCGGGCAATAACTTCGCGATCTCCGGCTTCGAAATCCGCAACTACAAGGGGAACGGCGTCGTCGTGAACAAGGCCCGGAACGCCACGTTCAGCAACCTGGTCTGCCAGAACACCGGCAAGTATGGCGTGTATCCGGTGCTGTGCGACGGCGTGCTGGTCGAAAATTGCGTCGTGTCCGACGTGTGGGACGCGGGCGTTTATGCCGGCCAGTGCAACAACGTGGTGATTCAGAACTGCGAGTCCTATCGCAACACGATCGGCATCGAGACCGAAAATTGCGTGGGCGTGCTGATGGCCAACAACTCGGCCCACGGCAATTCGCTGGGGCTGCTGGTCGTGCTGCTGCCCGATCTGCCCACGACGGTGGCCAGCGATGCCCGGGTGATCAACAACCGCGTGCTGGGGAACAACTATCCGAACCTTTCGCCGCCGGGCAACACGGTGAACCTGGTCGAGCCGGGCAACGGCATCGCCATCAACGCGGCCGATCACACCGAAGTGACGAAGAACGAAGTGCGCGGCAACGATTCGTACGGCATCGCCATGTATGCCCTGACCGACGTCTTTCCGCCGGACCACAAGCTGAACGTCGAACCGAATCCCGACGGCAATTACATCCACGACAACATGCTGTCGGAAAACGGCAGCCACGTGTCGAAGCGGCTGAAGGCCCGGGCGCCCCCGGTGGCGATTTGTTCTGGAGCGGCAAGGGAAACGGCAACGTCTGGAGCGAGCGGACCGACAAGCGGTTCCCGGCCGACCTGCCGTCGCAAGCCGTGGCCGGCGCCGCCGGCGGCGGTGGCTGAATGCGTACCAAGTGGCGTAGAGTCGCCAATCACGACAATTCGCGACGGACGATGTGTCCGGGTCGCTAGCGGTTTAGTGGGCCGTCACGCGACGAACGTCGTTGCGAGCCCGTAGCCGCGGCCGGCGTAAGGGTGATAGAATACCCGCTTGCTCTTGGGCTCCGCGCGCTCCGTTTGCCCCTTTCGCGACCATGTCCTCCACGCCCGACCATTCGCTCGCGTCACTGCCCGTGCTGGGACAGCCGGCCTCGGCTGCGCTCCCCGTGGCCGCCGTGCGCCCGCGGCCGACGCCGCCGCTGCCGATGAGCCGCGGCGAGATGCTCGAGCGCGGCTGGGACGCGGTGGACGTGGTGTTCGTCACCGGCGACGCGTACGTCGATCATCCCAGCTTTGCCATGGCGCTGTTGGGGCGGCTGTTGGAGAGCGAGGGCTTTCGGGTGGCGATCTTGAGCCAGCCCGATTGGCACGATTGCCATGCCTGGCGCACGTTCGGCCGTCCGCGGCTGTTCTTTGCCATCAGCGCCGGCAACATGGACTCGATGATCAATCACTACACGGCCAACCGCAAAGTGCGCAACGACGACGCGTACAGCCCCGACGGGGCGATTGGCCGGCGGCCGGACCGGGCCACGTTGGCCTACTGCCAGCGGGCGCGCGAGGCGTATCGGGGCGTGCCGGTGGTGGCCGGCGGCGTTGAGGCCAGTTTGCGGCGGCTCGCGCATTACGACTACTGGAGCGACAAGGTCCGCCGCTCGATCTTGCTCGATTGCAAAGCCGACTTGCTGGTCTTCGGCATGGGCGAACGAGGGATCGTCGAGATTGCCCGGCGACTGCGAGACGGCGAAACGATTCGCGACATGCGCGACATGCGGGGCGTGGCCTACCGCCTGGGAGCGAAAGAGTCGCCGCCGACGGAAGACACAATCGTGCTTCCCAGCTACGAGCAGGTGGCGAGCGACAAGTGGGCGTTTGCCGAGATGACCAAGACCGCCCACAACGAAACGAATCCGCACAACGCCCGGCGGCTCGCGCAATATCACGATCGGGAGTGCGTGGTTGCCAATCCGCCGGCGCTGCCGCTCGCCGAGAGGGAGATGGACCGCGTCTACGGATTGCCGTTTACGCGCCGGCCGCACCCCAGCTACGGTCGGAGTTCGATTCCGGCGTTCGAGGTCGTCAAGGATTCGGTGCAGATCATGCGCGGCTGTTTCGGCGGCTGCACGTTTTGCTCGATCACCGCGCACGAGGGACGGATCATCCAGAGTCGCAGCCCGGAGTCCGTCTTGGGCGAGATTCGTCAGATGGCCGAGGCCGCGGATTTCAAAGGCGTGGTGAGCGACATCGGCGGTCCGACGGCCAACATGTATCAGATGCGCTGCCTGCGCCCTGAGGTGGAGGCCAAGTGCCGGCGGCTGAGCTGCGTGCATCCGACGATCTGCAAGCTGCTGGGGACCGATCACGGGCCGCTCGTCGAGTTGATGCGCGCGGCCCGCGAGGAGCCGGGCGTGAAGAAGGTGCTGGTGGCCTCGGGCATCCGCATGGACCTGGCCCGGCGCAGCCCCGAGTACATGCGCGAACTGGCCGAACATCACGTGGGTGGGCATCTCAAGGTGGCGCCCGAGCACACCGATACAAGCGTGTTGGCGCTGATGAAGAAGCCGGGAGTCGAGGACTTCCAGAAGTTCGACCGCCAGTTCAAAGAGGCCTCGAAGCGGGCGGGCAAGCAGCAGTTTCTGGTTCCCTATTTCATCGCCAGCCACCCGGGCAGTACGCTCGATTCGATGATCGACCTGGCCGTGTTCCTGAAGCGCAACCATTACCGGCCCGACCAGGTGCAGGATTTCATTCCCAGCCCGTTCGACATCGCGGCCTGCATGTATTACACGGGCCTCGATCCGTTCACCAAGAAGCCGGTGTACATCGCCCGGCATTTGCGCGATCGTAAGCTGCAGCGGGCGCTGATGCAGTTTTTCCAGCCGGAGAATTACTTCGAAGTGCGCCGGGCGCTGGAGCAAGCCGGCCGGCAAGACCTGATCGGCAACGGCTGCGATTGCTTGATCCCCGAGCAGCCGCCCCGCGAGGCGCTGGATCGGCGGCGGAGCCGGGCCAACCGGCAAGCCCGCGAGCAGTATGCGGGGGATCACATTCGCGGCGGTCCGGGGGGCGGCTATCGACCGCAGCGGAAGACGGCCGCCAAGCGCGATCGTCGCAAGCGCTAAGCCTTCGCTCCTGAAACGTTCTACCCGCCATGCTTGCCTGCGATCAGTACCAGCTTCTCGACTTTGGCGGCGGGCGCAAGCTCGAACGCTTTGGTCCGTACGTGCTGGATCGGCCGTCTCCTGCCGCGGAGCAGGCATCGCGACGGTTTCCGCGGCTGTGGCTGGCGGCCGATGCCCGCTACGTGCGAGGGGACAACCGCACGGGCGAGTGGTCGAAAGCCAAGGCGATCGAGCCGTGGCAGGCCAGCGTCGGACCGCTGGTGCTCGAGCTCAAGTTGACCGAGTTCGGCCATTTGGGCTTGTTTCCTGAACAAGCCGACAACTGGCAGTGGATCGACGCGCAAGTGCGCCATGGCGGGGGCATGAAAGTGTTGAACCTGTTCGGCTACACTGGCGCCGGCACCTTGGTGGCGGCAGCGGCGGGTGCGGAAGTCGTGCACGTCGACGCCGCGGCGAACGTCGTGGCTTGGGCCCGTCGCAATGCCGAGGCTTCGAATCTGGCCGCGGCGCCCATTCGATGGATCGTCGAGGACGCGTTGAAATTCGTCCGCCGTGAGTTGAAACGGGGCAGCCGCTACGACGCGGTGCTGGCCGACCCGCCGGCCTACGGGCATGGCCCGCGGGGGCAAACCTGGAAGCTCGACGAACACCTGGCGGAGTTGTGGTCGGGCTGTTTCGCACTGTGCCACGGTCGCGAGCGGTTCATGCTCTTGACGTGCCACAGCGGAGCATTAGCCGCGGCGAGCGGGTTGCGCGAGTTCGTCGAGCGGCAGCGCCTGGCGGCGGAGACGGCATTGCCCGCCGAATATCGTGACATGGAGCTTGGCACCGCGTCCGGCGATCGCTTGCCCGGCGGCGCGGCGGCGCGGTGGAGCCGGGCGTCGACGGACGCGGAAGATTGATCGGGTGGTGTCGCGTGCCAGAGGAAGGTTGCGTTCGATGAGAATTCGCAGCATTACCAGCCAGCAGAATCCGCGCGTCAAGGCCGCCATTCGCTTACGCTCCGCGCGGCACCGCGGCAAGCAAGGACGGTTCTTGATCGACGGGGCCCGGGAGCTGTTGCAAGGCATCGAGGCCGGTGTCGAATTGGTGGAAGTGTTTGTCTGTCCGCCGCTTTGCAATTCGCCCGAGAGCCGGCAGGTCGCGGACCGGCTGAAAGTCACTGACGCCGACGTTTGGCATGTGTCTGAGGCCGTGTTTCGGAAGTTGGCCTTTGGCGAGCGGCACGACGGGACTTTGGCCGTGGCCGCGGCGCCGCGAAGGTCGCTCGCCGATTTGCGGCCGGCCGGCGACGGATTGATTGCCGTCGTCGAAGGGCTCGAGAAACCCGGCAACGTCGGGGCCGTGCTGCGCAGCGCCGATGGTGCCGGCGTGGCGGCGGTGATCGTGGTTGATCGCGCCACGGACCTGTTCAATCCCAATTGCATTCGGGCCAGCCTGGGTACGGTCTTTAGCCTACCCGTCTGCACGGCCACGGCGGCCGAAACACTCGGTTGGTTGCGCGAGCGCGGGTTGCGACTCTACGCGGCCCGACCGGACGCCACGTTGCCCTACACGCGCGCCGAGCTCGGGCGGAATGCGGCGGTCGTGCTAGGGAGTGAAGCAGTCGGTTTGAGCGACGTCTGGCAGAGCGCCGACGTGACGCCTATCAAGTTGCCCATGCACGGCCGGGCTGACAGCCTCAACGTTTCGGCAGCGGCCGCCGTGTTGTTCTACGAGGCGCTCCGGCAGCGGCCGAGCGACTGATTGCGCGTGAGCCGTGCGCGGGCTACGCGAGCCGGAGCCGTGGGAGATGAGCGGCGAGGGGGGGCCGTCGGCAGACTGTGCGGTTAGAAGAAAGTCTCGTCGTCACTCAACAGTGAATCCAGCGAGCCGTCGGCGACGAGTTGCTGCCAGACTCGCCGCAGATCACTTGTCTCATCGATCAGCCCGCCGCGGCTGCGGCTTGTCAGGAGTTCTCGTGTGACAGGCCTGGCCGGCTCATCCAGGCGCGGTTTGGAACGCTCCCTGTCGACGGCCGAGCTCACCGCGTCGGGCGAGGCGCTGGGGACGGCAGCGGCGGTGGTCAGGTCGAGCTTGAACAGATAACCGTAATTGAGCCGGGCGGTAATCTCGTCGTTCACGTTGACGACTCCATTGCGGTCGAAGTCGTAGCCGTTCTCGATCGAGACTCCGAAATCGTAGTGCAGCCGGACGCCGATTTCGTCGTTGATGTTAGTGAGCTCGGCGGCGGGCGATCCGGGGCCCGAGTCGCCGACGCGACTGCCGAAGTAAAAGACGTCGGACGTCGCCAGCCCGGTATTCGTGTTGAAGCCGCCGGTGGAGTCGTTCCCCTCGACGATGACCTGCAGCCACTCGTTCTTGATATTGTCGGCCCAGGTGATCTCGACGCGGTCTGATCCGCCCGGGCCGGCGCCGGGCCGCACGACGACGTCCAAGGGCGCCGGAGCGTCCAGCCAGTTGTCGGTGTTGCTGTCAGTGCCGACCTTGAACGTGAAGTCGCTGGCCGTGAGCGTGCCGGCCGGAGCGGCGACGTCGACCATGATGCCGTTGATGCCGCGGATGTAGCTGCTGACATTGGCGAACGTTGACGTGCCGGTGCCGCTCAGGTAGGCCACTTTATCCGGCGCGATCGCCGCGTCATCGGCCATGCCGATCCCGACGTCGTTTCCGTCGTAGCTCGACTCGTTGTAGAACAGGTGACGCCCGACGACGCTGGGCGTGGTGATCGAGAGGATTTCGTCACGATAGGTATACAGGTCCGAAATCAGCGTGATGTTGCCATACAGCATCGTACTGGACGGCTGCCCGCTCAAGGAAGCGCTGATGGCGTTCATGATGCCCGAGAGGACCCAGTGTCCGTCGACGAATGAAAACACGGCTCCGCCCGAGTCGCCGTTGCTGGCTTGGGCCTCGTGCGGATAGGCCGCGACGCCGGTGTATGCCAGCGTGTCGAGTCGAGTGGTGAATCCCTGTACATACGCGCTGCCAGTAACTTGCACCAACAAGCCGGTCTCCAGGACCGCGTTCTGTCCCCAGCGCACGGTTCGTGTGCCACTTACGGTGAATCCCGCAGCGTCGTTGAGTCCCGGGAAAGGGGGCGGCGACTGTTCGGTCCAGGTCCACGGGCTGGCGGTGGTGTCGACGTGCCAGTATTTGGCGTTTCCGAGGGTCAGCCCGTCGCCAATCATGTAGACTTCACCGCTCGGTTCCGCCGGGGCAAGATAGTCAGGCAGGATGTTGGGCAGGTCGGGCGGATCGATGATCCGGAATACTTTCAGGTCGGCCAGGCTATCGTCCGCATTGTGAAGTTGATGGACAGAGCCGGCTTCAACGGCATAGCCTTGCCCACCGAAGTAGACGGAGCCGGAAGTCCCGACGTGGTTGGCCGTGATGCACCAGCCGCCGCCCAGATAGACGCACGTCGTATTGTGATCGCTGGCAATTCCTACATTGCTCCAGCCGGGCAGGTTCGGATCACCAGGACCGCCGGCGGCCAGCAAGCTGGCGGCGTCGATCGTGTCGTTGCCGGAGATCGGCACCACCGCCGGATCGGCAACCGGCGGCACGTCGACGTAGCTGTCCGAAAGGAGCGTCCAGTCCGTTGCGTCTGTCGCGACCGAAAGGACGCGTCGTTCTTCCAAAGCTTCGATGACAGGCGACCTGGTGCCCCTGGGGCGGACCTTTCGCCGCCCGGCATGAGCCTTCCAGTCATGAAACTGCCAATGGCAATCACGCGACATGAGTGCGCCGTTCTTGCAAGGAACAATCGATCGAAGCCCGCTTGCGCCAGAACGCTGTAAAGAGGCCGCCCAGCGTGAGAACTGTTCCGGAGAGACCGGGGGCTCATGGACCGCCTCTTGAACCCCCGCTCAGCGCGTGCGCTATGAAGATACTTTGGCGACCGACCTTTGTCTAGCAATTGTCGAAAAAGATTTCTTGACGCGCGAGGAGGACTCGTCGATCCACAGAGGGACGGGCCCGGTGAGCGCGTCATTGTTCGCGTCATTGTTGCTGCCGGGCAGCGGCCAACGTGTTTGCCAGCAGCATTGTCACCGTCAGCGGTCCGACGCCCCCCGGCACGGGCGTGATGTGCCCGGCGACTTCACTCACGGAGGCGAAATCCACGTCTCCAACCAGGCCGCTCGCCGTGCGATGAATTCCCACGTCGACGACGGCGGCCCCCGGCTTGACCATGTCGGCCGTGATGAACTTCGGCTGTCCGATGGCCACGATCAGGATGTCGGCCTGCCGGGTCAGTTGGCCCAAGTCGCGGGTCTTGCTATGACACACGGTCACTGTGGCATCGGCCCCGGCGCCGCGTTGTATGAGCATCAGGGCCATCGGCTTGCCGACCGTCTCGCTGCGACCCACGACCACCGCGTGTCGGCCGGCGATCTCGATGCCATTACGCACGAGAAGCTCGCGAATCCCGAATGGCGTGCAGGGCAGATATCGCGGATTCCCCTGGACTAGTCGCCCCACGTTTTCCGGATGGAAGCCGTCGACGTCCTTCAGTGGGTTCACGGCGTACAGCACGCTATCGACGCGTATCTGCGGCGGCAGCGGCAGTTGGACCAGAATGCCGTGGATCGGCTCATCTTTGCTCCGATTGAGCCGGGCGATCAGTGAAAGCAGAGCGTCCTCACTGGCGTCGGCCGGCAGACGAAGCAGGCGACTCTGGATGCCCACCTGCTCGCAGGCTGTAACCTTGTTGCGCACATAGACTTCGCTGGCCGGATCCTGGCCCACCAGCACGGCCGCCAACGTGGGCACCTCGCCGTTGTTCTGGATGAATTCGGCCACGTCGTCGCGCAGTTCCTCGCGGATTTGCCGGGCCAGCTTCTTGCCATCCAGAATTGTGGCCGTCACGATCGCCGTTCCTTGCGAGCTCGGGGGGAGTGGCAAGCAAAGTCCGCATTCTAGCCGACGTGATGCCGCCGAGCCATTCCCCTGTGGCCACCTGCGGAGCGACCGCCAGCGGCTCGCAAGGGCCTTCGCCAAGCGGGCAAAGCGGCATAGTTCAAAACTGCCTCGGTGGCTATAGTCAGTTGACTTTTTGACGCGGACCATCATAAATATTACAATGATGCTTATCATGATGACGATTGAAGAATCGTCACGGTTTATCGGGTCCTTTTTGTCTCGCCTCGATTTCTCGCCCGTTCTGTTCTCCCATGTCGAACGAAGTGAAACTCAGCCCGGTTGAAGTCTTCAAAATCCACAGCAACTACCTGCGCGGCGACATCGCCCAGGAACTGGCCGACGGCAACGAATTCTTCGGCAAGGCCAGCATCCAACTGCTGAAGCACCACGGCACGTACCAGCAGGACGATCGCGATGCCCGCGCCGCGGGTCGCAAGGACGGCCACAAGTCGAGCAAGATCTTTTCGTTCATGGTGCGCACCAAGATTCCCGGCGGCAAACTCACCAGCGATCAGTTGTTGGCGGAAATCGACTTATGCGAAGACGTTGGTAACACGACGCTGCGGATCACCAGCCGCCAGGGATTGCAATTGCACGGCGTGGTGAAGCACGATCTGGCGAAGACGATTTGCAGGATCAACGAGATTCAGCTTTCCACGCTGGCCGCCTGCGGTGACGTGGAGCGCAACGTGATGTGCTGCCCGGCGCCCTTGCACGACCGGGTGCGGCAGCAATTGCAGGACTTGGCGGATCAGCTCGCCGCGCACTTATGCCCGCGCACCCGCGCGTATCACGAACTGTGGTTAACGGACCTGGAAACCGGCGAAAAAACGCTGGCCGGCGGCGGCAGCGACGGGCACGAAGTCGAGCCGATCTACGGCCCGACGTATCTGCCGCGGAAGTTCAAGACGGCGGTCGGGCTGGCCGGCGACAATTGCGTCGACTTGTATGCCAACGACCTGGGGCTCATGGCGGTGATCGAGGAGGGCGTGATTGCCGGTTACAACGTGCTGGTCGGCGGCGGCATGGGCGTGACCCCCAGCGCCGAAAAAACCTTTCCGGCGGTTGCCAGGCGGATGGCGTTTATTCGGCCCGAGCAGGCGATCGACGTGGCCACGGCGATCATCAAGGTGCAGCGCGACTTCGGCAATCGCTCGGACCGTAAAGTGGCCCGGCTGAAGTATCTGATTCACAACTGGGGCCTGGCAGCGTTCAAGGCCAAGGTCGAGGAATACTACGGCCAGCCGCTGGCCGAACCACACCCGGACGACGTGCACGGCTTCGACGATCACATCGGCTGGCACGAACAAGGGGACGGAAACTGGTTCTATGGCCTGAACGTCGAGAACGGGCGGATCAAGGACGAGGGGGATTTTCGCCTGAAGACCGCCCTGCGGAAGATTTGCTCGACGCTGAAGCCGGGCATCCGCCTGACGTCGCATCAAAGCATCCTGTTTACGGACATCCAACCGGCGGATCGCGAGTCGCTCGTGCAAATCCTCCGCGAGCACGGCATCAAGCTGCACGACGAAATCTCGAACCTGCGCCGCTGGTCGATGGCCTGCGTGGCCTGGCCTACCTGCGGACTGGCGATCACCGAAAGCGAGCGGGCGCTGCCGGGCATGATCGATCAACTGGACGTCGAGCTGGCGAAGCTGGGACTGTCGGACGAAACCTTTACGCTCCGCATGACCGGCTGCCCGAACGGCTGCGTTCGCCCCTACAACTGTGACATCGGGCTGGTGGGCAAGGCGGCCGGACGTTACACGATTTTCGTCGGCGGCCGGCTGCTGGGTGATCGCTTGAACTTCAACTACAAGGACATGGTACCGGCCGAGGAGGTCGTGCCGTCGATCGTGCCGCTGTTGGCCTATTTCAAGCACGATCGGCAGGCGGGCGAGACGCTGGGCGATTTCTGTCATCGCAAGGGCCGCGACGAACTGGTCGCCTGGACCGAAAAATACTCGGCCCAAGCCACGTCGGCCTGACGGCACCCCGGCGCGGCGCACGTTGAGAAAGGACTCTCATGGATCCGCTCAAACCCTGGATGCGCAATCTGCTGCGATTTGCCGGTTGCTACAATCTGCTGGTCGGCATCAACCTGACGGTCTTTTATCACGAGATGTTCAAGACCTTTGGGTTGCCCAAGCCGAACCTGATCATGTACGTGCAATTGGTCGGCATTCTGGTGGCGCTGTTTGGCGCCGGCTACCTGATGGTGGCCAGCCGGCCGCTGGAAAACCGCAACTTGCTGTTGCTCGGCTTTTTGAGCAAGCTGCTGGGATCGATGCTGGGCACCGGCTACGTCCTGTTGGGCAAGATGCCGCCGGTGTTCCTGTTCGTGCTGGCGTTCTCCGACATCGTCTACCTGCCGTTCTTCTGGGTGATTCTGCGGCGCATCTACCGCATCGCCGACGAACGGGCGCTGTAAACGCAACGGCGAGCGGAATGCCGCTCGGCTGTTTTCGGGTGCCATGCCCACGCTGGTCGTGGGCATGTTGATGCAGGCGTTCATGGGCCGTCTGGACCGCTGAATAACCACATTCGCCATCAGCGGGAGGGTGGCTGGAGACAGAACGTGAAAACGGCCGGCTTCCCAACGCCGTGCTCAGGCATGCTCACGCAAGCGTGAGCATGGCACCCGGCAGACGGACGTAGCTACTGCGTTTGCATGCCGGCCAGGCAGTTGGCCAGGTGCCGCAGGATGTCGCGGGCCGAGATGATTCCGACTAGCTCGCCGCCGGGACCCACGATCGGCAAATGCCGGTAGCCGCCCAGGTCCATGCGCTGGACGGCAAACGCGATCTTGGCGTCGGCCACCAGCGTCTGCGGATTGGACGTCATGAAATCGCGGATTGGCCGCGCGGCCACTTCGGCGGCGGCTGCGTTGATCTTGCGCAGGGCGTCGCGCTCGCTGAAAATGCCCACCGGCCGAGCCTCGTCGACCACCACGACACAGCCGATGCCGTGATCGGCCATCAGCCTCAGCACCTCGCGACGGGCGTCGCCGGAGCCACCGTAATCGGCCGTTTGGGGGCCAGCACCTGGATGCGATCCGCCAGCAGGCCGCGCTCGACTTCGTTGGCCGGAGGGGCCAGATGCGTGTCGACCAGCGGCTGCCCGCATTCGGCGCAGTCGTCGGTACCGTCGATGTTTTCGCTGCGGCAGTAGGGGCACGTGGTCATCGTGCATGGCTCTGCGGCTAGGCGCCTTCGCGCTGTTGGGTGGTGTGGTGAGGCTCCGGCGGCAGATTGTAAATCGCGGCCGGAAAATGCTCGGCCAGGTAGTGCAGGATCGCTTCGACCTTGAGCATGCCGGTCGGGCGGCCCTCGTCGTCGACGATCGGCAGCCGCCGGTATCCGCCCGAGGACATCATGCTGATGGCCTTGCCGACCATGTCGCCGGCATGCAGCACGAAGGGTTTGGCCGTCATGAACCGTTCGAGCGGCTCTTCGAAACTCTGCGCCGGTGGCCATCATCCGCAGCGCATCTCGCTCGGTGAAGACGCCGATCACGCGCTCGTCTCTGGCAGACCAGCACGGCGCCATGGTTGTCGGCGGTCATCTGCCGCACGGCCTCGGTTACGCTGGCCGAAGGCGGCAGGCACAGCGGCTGGGCCAGATGGCACTGATCCACCGTTTCCGTATTCAGATTGACATGAATGCTCACGTAGTGGTCGTATCTCCCGGCGGCCGGTGATGCGAATAAGCTCCGCGTCGCACGACACGGACGACAGATAGACCAATATCGCGCCTGGAAGCGGTTCGGGCAAACGGAAAATCGGCTGCCGGCACGAAAATGACCGGCCCGCACGCGTCCGTTCAACCGCCGGACGGGTCCAATCCCAGCGCGTCGGCCTGCTGGGCCATGGCGTCGATGACGAATTGGATGTGTTCGTCCAGCTCGACGCCCAGATCGGCCGCTCCGGCCACGATGTCCTCGCGGCGGACGGCCGCGGCGAAGCTCTTTTGCTTGAACTTCTTTTTGACGCTCTTGGCCGTCAGGCCCACGATGCCCTCGGGCCGCACCTTGGCGCAGGCCGTGATGAAGCCGGCCAGCTCGTCGCAGGCATACAATGTCTTGTCGAGCCGGGAGATGCGCGGGCAATCGGTCAGATAATCGGCATGCGACTTGATGGCATAGATCACCTGCTCCGGATAGCCTTGCTCGGCCAGAATGGCGGCACCTTGGAGCGGATGGTCGGGAGGATCGGGCCAACGCTCATAGTCAAAGTCGTGCAGCAGGCCGACCATGCCCCAGGTTTCTTCATCCTCGCCGAACCGGCGGGCATAAGCCCGCATCGCCGCCTCGACGGCCAGCATATGCTTGCGCAGACTGTCGCCGGCGGTGTATTGGCACACCAACTGCCAGGCCTGGCCGCGATCCACGGCTAGATGCTCCGCTGTTTGGCGCGGGCCGTTTCTTCCTGCGACGGACCGGCTCCCTCCGGCTGGGCCGTATCCTCGCTGGCGGGCTCCTGGGGCGGAATGGCCTCGCGCCAGGGTTTCATTTCCCGGTAGCTTTCCAGCTCTTTGGCCAATTGATCCTTGTTGTGCTCGTCGCCCAGTTCCACGGCTTTTTGGGACCAGTCGACGGCCGAATCGAAATCTCCCGACTCGGCATAGCCGGCGGCCAGGGTGCTGAGAATATGGGCCTGCTTGTAGTCGGTCGCCTTGCAGGCCTCGGTCGCCAGCTCGATGGCTCGTTTGCCGTTGCGCAGCTCGTCATTGGGCGAGGTGGCCAAAACCCAGGCCAGGTTGTTCAGCACGCCGCTATTGTCGGCGTCGGCCTTGAGGGCATCTTCGTAGTCGGTGATGGCCTCGGCCTGGCGGCCCTGGTTCAAATAAACATCGGCGCGGCCCCGCAGCGCCGTGGCATTCTGCGGATCCAACGCGATCAAGTGGGTATACGCCTCGATGGCCTTTTCGGGCTGATGCGAGGCCTGGTACACGGCGGCCACCTGCAGCAAGACATCGGGACTTTCGGGCATGACTTGCCGCAACACGTTCAACTCGCCGAGCGCCTGTTCGTACTTGCCGCCGGCGGCCAACAGGCTGGCGTGTAACAACAGGCTTTGCGAGGCGGGCCGCAGCTTCATCGATTGCTCTACGTCCACCAGCGCCTCCGGGCAGATCGCCCTTCATCGCCCGGACGCGGGCCCGATGCGTCAGTGCGGCGGGGGACTCCGGCTCCAGCTCGATGGCTTTGTTGAAGCTTTCCAGCGCCTCGTCGAGCTTGTTGATCGAGGCTTGGGCCATGCCGCGGGCTTCGTAGGTCTCGGCACTGTTGGGTTGCAGCTCGAGGGCCGCGTTGAAATCCTCGATGGCCGCTTCCACGTTGTTCGACGTCAGGTAGTTCATGCCGCGGAACCGCAACACCTCGGGATCCTTGGGCGTGAGTTTGACGGCCGCGTCGAAATCGGCCTGCCGCTTCTGCGGATCCTCTTGCAGGTTGCCGCGGATCATCAGTGCGCGGCTCTTGGCGGCCGCATCGAGTGCCGACAGCCGCACGGCCTCGTCGAGCGCGGCGCGGGCTTTTTCCGCCTCGCCCAGGTGAGCGTACAGCCGGCCCAGCAGAAACTGGGCCTCCGGCTGATCGGGGTTGAGCTCGGTGGTCTTCATCAGATCCGCCAACGCCATGCGCAGCAGCGCCTGGCCCCGGCCCGGCGTGACGGGACGTTCGAACAGCTCGTGGCACACCAATTCGGCGCGCTGCGAGAGGGTGCTGGCCAGCAGCTCCTCGGCAAAGCGCACGTCGTCGTCGGGCAGTCCCTTGTCGATCGCCTGCTGGCAGAGCTTGATCACCTGGTTGAGGTCCGCCAGGCTTTCCGCCGAAAGCTTGACCTCCATGGCTTCCTGGAGCAGTGGTTGTCCGTCGTCGTCGGCCCGCGCGGCAGCGGCTGCCAGCAGAACGATGGCGGCTGAGAGTTGCCAGATACCGAGGCGAAGCATGACTGCTCCTTTCTGAACGCTACATTCTGAAATCCGGGTCGGAAGCGGCCGCATTATGACGGCAAGGGCCAAACGATGCCATGCGAGTTCCGCGTCCACACCTGTTGACAAAAAACACTCGGCCGCTGGCTTGCCCCCGCGTGGCACCCAGCCCTCCGCAAAGGCAGGTCTTGCGCTGCTTTTGGGCATGCCGTGCCGACCGCCGCGATGGATCGATCTCTGCGGGGGGCCGCGGAATAATCATTCGTGCCTTGGGCCTCGATGGATTGCAAGTCCGGTTCCCGAGCCGGAAGAAGCCTCCCGAAAAAGCCTCCCGAAACAAGCCTCACAGCGGGGCCGGCAGATCGCGGCGATAGAAGATCACCGACGCCACCACGTAAAAGGCCAGCCCGAGCCCGATCAGGATGCTGTCATAACCTAATCCTCCCAGTTCGAACGAGTTGCCGGCCGCCGGGACCCACATCGCCCAGGACCTGGTTCGGTCGCCCACCAGCAGTTGCGGCTCGAAAGGCGTAAAAAATGAAAAATACGTAAGCCACCCCCAGCCCGGTGCCATGCGGCCCACGATCTTCACGACCATCGACACGGCGTAGAACCCGCCCACGATACCGATCGTACGCGCGCGATAATTCGTGCCTGACGAGACCATCGTGCTGAGGCCGGCCAGGAAAACCGTGATGGCGAACAGATTGAGCGCCGCGGGCACGAACACCCGCGTGCTGGCGGGCTGATCGAGCGTGATCGTCGCGAGGCCGATGAACGTTCCCAACAGGGCCGTGGCCGCCAACAGGGCCGAACCACCGAGCGTCACCGCCGCCTGCGAGCCGAGCACACCGAGCCGGGTGACCGGCTGGGCCAGCACCATTTCCATCGTGCCCCGGTTGAGCTCTCCGCTGACCGCGTCCGATCCGCGCGACACGGCCCAAACCGTCACCAGCAACAAGACGATCGGATCGTCGTACGCGATGGCGATCCGCCCGGCCGTGGTGGCCATCTGCGAGTAGGAGACCGGCAGCATGGTCTCGACGACCGACGGCATGAAGCTGAAGATTCCTTCCAGCGAACTGACGGAAAAGAAGCTGGCGATCCACACCCGCAGCCAGTGAACGGCAAACATGAACACCATGCCGCCCAGCAGCAGCCACTGAGATTCGCGGATCGTTTTTTTCCACAGCGCGAGATTCATCGTCGCATACTGGCCGGCAGTCCGACCCCCTCTCCGCTCAAGCCGCGTGGTATTGATCGTACACGGCATTCAGTCCCAACGGCTCGATTCGCACTTCGGCCAACGGAAGCGTAGCCAGCCAGCCAAGCAAACCCGACAGTTCGCCCGGCGTTTCAATGAGCAGCTCGCCCTCCGGGTTGGTCATTAGGCTCACGTGGCCGTTGAAGTGATCGGGGACGGCCGGCAGAGGGCCCTTCAACTGGGCGCGGATGCGGTGCTTTCGCTTCAACTCGGCAAGGACCTGCGTGTGCACCAGCTTGCCCGCGCGGAGGATGACCGCGCGATCGCAGACCTGCTCCACCTCGGAGATGACGTGCGATGAAAAGATCACCGTGCGGCCGGCGTCTTTCGCTTCGGCAACCAGCGCCGCCACGTCCGAGCGGACTGTCGGGTCGAGGTTCGACGTGGGTTCGTCCAGGATCACCAGCGGCGTGTCGACCGCCAGCGTTACCGCCAACGCCAGCTTTTGCCGCATGCCGGTCGACATCGACGCCACGGGCCGGCTCAATTCGAGGCCAAAGCGGTCGCGGGCCAATTGCTCGGCACGCCGGCGGCTCCCGTCGCGCCGCACCGACGTAAAGAAATCGATCACTTCCCGGGCCCGCATCGTGCGAAACAGCCGGGCCTCGCCGGGCAGATACGACACCCGGGCATGAACTTCGTACGAGCGGTGGTAGCAATCGAGTGAGTCGATCGTGGCGGTGCCCGTCGTGGGACGCAGATATCCCATCAATAACCGCAAGAGGGTCGTCTTGCCGGCGCCGTTGGGTCCCAGCAGGCCCACGACTTCGCCCCGCTGGACACCGAAAGTAAAGTCGGCCAGAGCCGTGAAGCCACCGTACCGCTTCGTGAGAGAGTGTGTTTCGACGTACACGTTGCTGGCGAAGGTGCGGTGACTGGAGATGTCGGATCGAGCGGGGGCTAGCATCCATTGTGGGTCGGACAGGCCCGACTTGGCAAGCGAATCGCGATCGACGCGGGAGAATCGGGCACGAAAGGCGCACGAAAACTCGCCCGTCGCGGCTCGTTTGCGTTCACGCCCACGGGCGCCGCAGCGTTTCGGCCGTTTGGCTCAGCGGTTGAACAAGAACGCCGGGCTGTTGATCAGGGCCCAGGCCAGATCCTGCGCACCGGTCAATCGAACGTTGTGCTGCTGCTCGGCGGCGCTGTGTGCGGCGTCGCGCAGGCGGACCCACTGCGGATCACTCGCCCGGTAGTAGTCGGCGAGCCGGGCTCGCTGGTCGTCGCTCCGATCGTCCGGTTTGACGGCCAGAATCTGAGCGATCTCGCTCGGCAGTCGCGACGCCCGGGTTGGTTCGGCATTTGAGGTGACGGACAGGCGGAACTTGCCGATCGTGTGCGCATCGTCGTACTGGTGATCCAGCACGACGACCAGCCGTGCGATGCCGTCGACGACGATCGGCTCTTTGAACTCGAAGATGGCCGTATGGTCTTTGCCAAACTGCGGAGACATGGC
This sequence comes from uncultured Planctomycetota bacterium, assembly GCA_963711515.1. Classification (GTDB taxonomy): domain Bacteria; phylum Planctomycetota; class Planctomycetia; order Pirellulales; family PALSA-1355; genus CAVQEL01. The sequence continues at coordinate 78,080 of CAVQEL010000040.1, forward strand.
CCAACCGCTCTGCGGATTGCCGTCGACGGCGCCTGCCACGGCATAGCCGTCCTGGCCGAAGTCCGCCGTGGCGCGGGCGAATTCCACCGGCGCGGCCTTTGACGGGTCGGCCTGGGCGCGACGGTGGCTTTCAGCTCGGAAAGCACCAGGTTGCCATTGCCGGCACGGCCCGGTCCGCCGGCGGGCAGGCTCGGATCGGCCAGTAGCTCGAGGCGAATCGCCGTAATGGGTTTGGCCGAGGTATCCAGCGTAACGGTGTACGTACCGCGGGCGTTGGCGCCGGCGACCAACACGGAGTGATCGGCATTCTTGGTGAACGTGGCGTTCATGCTGGATTGCAGGTCGACTGGTTCGACCGTCGTCCACAGGGGCGGCGCCTGCCGGGCTTCCCACTCCGGCTGCCCGGCGTCGAGCTTGGCCTGGTACTCGACCAGCTCGGTCTTGAGATCGATCAGATCGCCGGCGCTGGCATGCAGCGCGGCGATGCCGGTGGCAATCTCATCGGGCGTGGCCGGCCGCGACAGGATCCGCAGGAACAGCTCGCCCACGACCTTCGAGTCGTCTGCTTCGGTCGCCACGAGCCGGGCGATTTCGTTCTGCGGATTGGCGATGGCGTCGGCAATGGTGGGGCCGTTGACCAGCGTCATCACGGGTCCGAGCATCATGGTGTTGACCCGTTCGCATTCGCAGGCGCTTTCGCGCGGCGGGCGGCCGAAGACCTCGAAGAACCCGCTGGGGAGCGACAACCCGACGTCCGGCAATTGCGCGGCCCGATAGCCCACCGGCACGCCCGGCAGGTGGCTGACCGAGCCGGTCACGCGCAGGATCGTGTCGTACAGCACTTCAGCCGGCAGCCGGCGGGCCACGGCGTGCGAATAGTTGAGCGCATCGTCCTCGTTCCAATGGTTCGTGGCAATCGAGAATTGGTACGTCCGCGACTTGCAGATCAGCCGCAGCATGTGCTGCACGTCAAAGCCGCTGTCGATGAACTCCTGGGTCAGCCGATCGAGCAGCTCGGGATTCGTGGCCGGGTTGCCGGCCCGGATGTCGTCGATCGGCTCGATGATGCCGCGGCCGAACAAGTAGCCCCACAGCCGATTGACGTAGCTCTTGGCGAAGTACTGGTTCTCTTTGGAGGTGACCCAGTGGGCCAGTTGCTCGCGGCGCGAGGCTTCCTGGCTGGCGGTATCGGAATGCTCATAGGGGAAGTCGGGTTCGGCCGTCTGGCCGGTGCCGGCGTGGACGACTTCGCCGCCGCCGGTATCGTAAATGTCCTCGATCAAGGGAGTGCCCCCTTCGACGGCGGTCTGACCGATCTGCTGGCCGCCGCCGGCCGGGTCGGCCTTGCGACCGACCTGGGCGAAGTAGGCCGCCAGGTGATAGTACTGCCCTTGCGTCCAGCGTTCGAACGGATGGTCGTGGCACTGGTTGCAATTGAATCGCACACCCAAGAACAGTTGCGTCGTGTTCTCCATCACTTCCTGCGGGGTACGCAAGACCTTGAAGTACGCCGCGGGCGGATTCTCCAGCGTCGAGCCGCTGGCCGTGAGGATCGTGCGCACGAACTCGTCGTAGGGCATGTTGCTGGCCACGGCCTGCTCGATCCACCTGCGCAGGGCAAAGGCGCCTTCCTCGCCCAGGAACTTGCGGTTCACCTGCAAGAGATCGGCCCATTTGTTGGTCCACAATTCGACGTAGTCGCCGCTGCCGATCAGCCGGTCGATGAGTTCGTCGCGCTTGACCTGCGTGTCGCGCTCGTCGGCCATGAACGCTGCGCACTTCTTCGCTCGTGGGCGGCAGCCCGACCAGGTCCAGCCATGCGCGGCGCACGAACTCGGCGTCGGTGCACAGGTCGCTCGGCAGGGTCTTCACGCGTTGCAGCTTCTTGTAGACCAGCTCGTCGATGAAGTTGTTGGCCGGCACGTCCTTCCACTCGTAGCCGCTGCGATCGCCCATCACGGTGATCGTCGTGGCCGTGTACGATCCTTCGAAGCGGGCCAGCACGGGGGCTTCGCCGCGGCGGATGACCGTGACCAGACCGCGCTTGTCCGGCTCGGCCACGTCGGTATTGCCGCTTTCGATGAAGGCTTCCAGCGTCACGTCGCGCACCGAGCCGTCGGTGTACGTGGCCAGCACCTTCATCTGCTGGGTCATGTCCGGCATGGGCACGATCGGATTCTTGGGAAAGATCTCGATCGACGCGACGCGCGGGCTGTCGAGGTCGAGCTTCACGCCGCCGGAAATCCAGGAACGGATAATTTCGTAATAGGGCTGGCCGGGCTCGGTCAGCACGCCGCCGACGTGCGGAATGACGCCGGCCGGCTTGAGCAGCATCAGACTCTGGTCGGGAGCGGCCCGATTGATCCGCCGGCTGGCCGCGTCGTCGGTCAGGGCCCGGTGGTCGTACAGCGGGTCGTACCCGCGCAGCGAGAGCTTGAAACCGTACTTACCCTTTAGCGACCCGTGGCAGGTGCCCGCATTGCAGCCCATCTTGGACAGCACCGGCATCACGTCGCGGACGAAACTGGGCTCGAACTTGCCGGCCAGGCCCGAGACTGCCAGCGGCACGGAGATCGTCTTGTCGCCGAGGGCCAACGTGATTTGTCCCTGGCCGTCGGCCTTGGGCCGCACCAGCAGCGTGGGCGAGACCGTGGCCAGATCGTCGGTCACCACCGGCTCGACCATGCGGGTGACGTCCATCGAGTCGCCATCGGCCAGTTGCGCCCTGACCAGGACCTGCGCGTAGGCGTATCGCCCGTCGAGCTTGATCTCGGCCGGATTCGCCTCGAGCGAGACGATCTCGATGCCGGCGGGCAGATTCTCCTGCGGCGCAGCCCAGGCGGCGGGCGCCACCAACAGCGCGAGGGTCAAACAATACGAAACGATTGCGAGCCAGTTTCGTTTCATGCCCAGTGTCATCCTATGTCTATATGCGCCTGGTTTCCATCAGATCAAATGCGCCGATGCGCCACGCGTCACCAACCACTAATCACTATTCACCAACCACCACATCACTACTTCTTCGCCACCTCTGTGGCGCCCACGGGGACCGGCGAAAACTCTTTGATCAGTTTGCCTGTCTCGGCGTCGTTCAGCCGCACCACCCCGTCGAAACCGGCGGAGGCCACGACCTTTCCGTCCGGGCTGAAGCTCACGGCATACACGGCGCCGTGTTGGCCTTCGAGTTTCGCCAGCAGCTTGCCGCTGTCGGTTTCGTAAACGCGCACTTCGCCGGTGCCGTCGTAGCTGCTGCCGGCGGCGAAGCGGCTGCCGTCGGCGTTGAAGTCGACGTCGTAAATCCGGCCCGGCATGGCCTCGTAGGCTTTGATCAGGTTGAAGTCGTCGCCGATCTTGCGATCCTTGGTGCGGAGCATCTGGTAGGTCTTGGGCACGCCGTCGACGCCGCCGATAAGCAATTCGTCTTTCTTCGGATGGCGGTCGACCGCGTCCAGGCCCCCCTTGAGCGCCCCGGGCGTGATGCTGGTGATATTGTCGACGAATCGCTGCGTGGCGACTTCCACGAGCTTCATCGAGCGGTCGCGGCTCACGGAAATCAGGTAGTTGCCTTCTTTCGAGAAGACCGTATCCAGCACCCAGTCGTTGTGGGCACCCTGATAGAGCACCTGTTTGCCGGTCGCCGCGTCGATCGCCCGCAAGGTATTGTCGGTGCAGCCGAAGGCGATCTTCGTGCCGTCGGCGGACCAACTGACGCCGAAGATCGTGTCATAGGTGACGGGCACGGAATACTTGAGCTGGTGGGAGTCGACGTCCCAGACTTGCAGCTCGCCCAAGCGGCCGGGCGAACCGGCGGCCACGGCCAGCAGTTTGCCGTCCGGCGAAAAGGCGACTTTTTGAATGCTCTCCGACTGGCCCACCAGCCGGGCGACCAACCCCGAGCCGTCGGCTTTGTGCAGTAGGGTCTCGTGGTAGCCGCTGACGGCGATCAGCTTGCCGTCTGGCGAAATGTCGAGGGCCGTCAGGACCGGGGCGGCTTCGTACTTGGGCGGATGGTCGGCGTCGATCGTGTCGCGCACCGAGGCGGGCGTATCGTCTTCGGCACCTTCGGCGATCCACTGACAGATGTGCACGATCTCTTGCTCGTGCAAGGGAGGCTTGTCCTTGGGCATCGCGGCCTCGCCGTCGGTGGGCGTGATCTGTTCGACGAGGTAGCTTTCCTCGGGCTTGCCGGGCACGATCGCGGCCGACTCGCTTTCGCCCCCTTTGAACAGCCGCTCCCGGTTGGTCATCACGTAGCCGCCCATCGGCTTGGCCGGTTGATGGCAGCCCTGGCAGTTGGCCTGCAGCAGCGGCCGCACGTCGCGAAAGTAGCTGATCTTGCGCCCGGCGCCTTTTCAGCCGCCGGATCTTCAGCACGAGCAGCGAGCGGATTCGCCGCGGCGGCGGCCAACAGAGCGAAGATCGCAAGCGCAGGCGATCGGGTCATAGGAGACACCCTGGGTCAGGCCGAAGGTTGGGGATTTCCAGGCGGGAGGGGCGGCACATGCCCCAACGAGCGAATATACACACCGCCGGGGACCGCTGGCAAGGATTTTCGCCCACCGGCGGGGGGAGAAATAGGTCCCAGTTAGCCCTTGCACTTCTGGCAATTGAGCTGGTCGTCGGGGATGAGCAGGTCTTCCAGCACCCGGCCGCCGATAATCGTTTCTTCGATGATCCGCTCGACGTCGTCGAGCGTGACGTGGCCGTACCAGATAGCCTGCGGATAGATCACCACCGTGGGCCCCCAGTCGCACTGATCGAGACAGCCGGCCTGATTGGCCCGCACCAGCGGCGTGAGCTTGCGACGCTTCAGTTCCTTCTTGAAGCGATCGCGCAGCTTCTCTTTTCCGTCCTCGTCGCAACCGCCCCGCTTGCAGCAGATGAAGATGTGGCTGGTGAACTTGGGCATCGCTTGGCGAGGGATTAGGGGTTGGAGATTAGGGATTAGAAAACGGCCGAAGCAGACTCTCCAGATGGGTTCAAATGCTAACCCCTAATCCCTAGCCCCCAACCCCTCTCCCACTACCGGTGTCCATGCCTTCCCACCACCTTCACGGTGCTGGCTTGCGGGCCTTTTTCACCCAGCTCTTCGACGAAGGTGACTTCGGTGCCGACCGACAGGTGGGCGAAAGTCGCCGTTCACCAGGCTGTTGGCGTGGAAATAGACTTCGCGGCCGTCCGGGGTTTCGATGAAGCCGTAATGGTCTCCGTCGAACAGCCGGGCCACGCGGGCGTGCGGCAGCGCGCCGTTCCGCTTGACCTTGTCGCGCCGCTGGCGAAGATAATCTTCGAGCTGTCGTTCGGCAGCGTCAAACGCGTGCAGCAAGGCCGCCTCCAAATCCTTGAATTGGGTTTGCTGGCTCGACTCGCGGTTGACGACGATCTCGTGTCCCGGAATCGTCAGGTCGATGCGGACCTGGTAGAGGTTTCCCCATTCATGATGCCGGTGGGGCATGTCGACGACCACGCGGCAGGCGATGATCCGATCGTAAAAACTTTCAAGACGTTCCGCCTGGGCTTCGATCGACTGGGTCACCGCGTCGGAGTGCGGTAGATTGCGAAACGTGATCTGCAGTGGAACTTGCATGATGAACTGACCCTCGATGTGCCGTGAAATCCCTCGGTGTGCCGTGAAAGCCCTCGATGCGCCGTGAAAAGAAGTCACGCGGTTCAATCGCGCACTATTTCGCGTGCTCGAGCGCAGCCACCGCGGTCTTGAAGCGCTGGTCCAGATCCGTCAACTCCGAGACGATCACCGCGAACTGGTGCGCCTTGGGCATGCGGGTCGTTACTTGCTCGACGTGCATGACCAGCTTTTCCGTCTGCCTGGCCTGCAAACGCAAGACTTCAATCAGCTCTCCCAGGATCGTCCAGAGAACCTCGTTGTCGACCATAGTGTCACTCCTCTGGGCTACTTGGAAGGTGGGAAGAGAACGGATCGGCCCTAACACATCTTTCACGCTACCAAAACTCGCCGGACAGGAAACCCCCGCCGCGGCACGAGCCGCCGTGAACAGGCCGGCGTAGAACAGTTCGCGATTTGTTTCCCGTAGTATTCTAGGGCGGTATTCCACCCGCGGTGCGTGCCTCCAGAGTCTGGAGCGTAAGAAGTCCGCCACCTGCCCGCCCGGGAATTCGCCGCCGTGCCGATTAAACGGAAGATACGGGTTCGCAGTGATCGCTTCGGCAGCGCCGGGTGGCGGGCCGAGACGGGGCCGGTTTGGTTGGTTTCCAGGCACGCCGAGCGAGCCGCTTGCGATCCTCGGCCGTACGTCCGGATCGGAAATGCCGCGGACCGCCCGGTCGGGTCCGAAAGAATACTCGAAAGCAAATGCGTTCTCACCCGAACGGCCACGCTTGGACCGGGCGGCAGCAGTACCCAGCCGGCAATCGGCAACACCCGGAGCGCCCCGAGCGGAATCCGTACTTGCTTCTCGGACGATGGCGGATGAAAATGGACTGCGAACGTGTCAGAACCCGCTCTGGCGTCAAATCGGCCAAAGGATGGTTCCCTCCCGTGCTCGAGCCTGCTTGCGAATCGTCGGACGCCGCATTGATGGCTCGCGTCAACGCGGGCGACTCGGAGTGTTTTGCCGAGTTGGTGCGTCGCTATCAAGCACCCTTGCGCCGCGTGGCCCGCAGCCGCTTGGGACGGGCGGAGTGGGCCGAGGACGTCGTGCAAGAGACGTTTCTGGCGGCGTTCAAGAGCAGCGCCAGTTTTGATCCGCGCTATAGCTTCCGGACCTGGCTGTGGACGATCCTGCTCCACCAGTGCCATGGACACTTTCAGCGGCGCCAACGGAGCGTACCGGTGCAACCGCTGTCGCACGAATGCCGCGAAAGCGTGGCCCAGGATGATTCACTCGATGGCGCGCCACTTGCACGGTTGCTCGCCCGCGAACGCTCGGCCCAGCTCGAGGCACTGCTGGGGCAGTTGACGCTGGCGCAGGCCGATGCGCTGCGACTGAGGTTCTTCGGCGGACTGAAGTTTCAGGAGATTGCCGACGCCATGCAATGTAGTTTGAACACGGCCAAGAACCGCGTCCGCGCGGGGTTGACGCGCATGGCCGAATTGATCGACGCCGCGGCCGAGGCGTCGTCGAACGGGATTTCGGACGAGGAGTCAGCAGGGTTATGAATTGCGACCAGGTTTTCGACATTTTGACGCGCGGTCCCTTTCCCACGGGCAACGCTTCCTGCGACGTGCCGGTCGAGGCGCATCTGGGCGAGTGCCCCGAGTGCCGCCGCCTGGCCGAGGCACTGCGGCCTGCCGTGGAATTGTTTCAAGAGGCCGTCGATCCGGAGGAGAGCCGCGACCTGCCGGGCTACTGGTGCGCCGTGGCGACGGATCGCCAGTCGCCGGCATTGTCTTACACGCGAGAAACGGAGCCAAGTCCCACGGTGCCGTTGTCAGCGGCCAGCGCGGCGGGGCAGGCGCACTGGAGCGTACATCATGGCTGGCGCATGGCGGCCATGTTGGCGCTGGGCGTCACCGCGGGCGCGTTGTTCAGTTCCGGGGCGTTGGAACGGGTCGACTGGTCGCCACAGGGGGTCAAGGCGGCACTGGTGGCGTCGCCGGCCGCGGACGAACATCAACCGCGATTGACAAAGTCGCAGCGGATGGAGTTGGCCGTGCTGCCGGCGGCCTGTTACCGCTATTTGCCCGATCCCGCTCCGCGCTACACGATGCGGCAGGATCAACTCCTCAATGGTGCCAAGCTGGGTCACTTGAATTGTTGCTCCGGCTGCCATAATGCGGCCTCCGACACCGTGCCAAGTGCCGCCACGCAGCGCGTCGCGCAAAGCTGCCAGATGTGCCATGCCGAGCGATAACGGACGGGTCCCGGGCAGGAATCCCTCTGGCCGGCCGCTCCGGGTTTGCTTCGCCGGCCGCGGTGGGGGCCGTTTCATCGGCGAATTGCCGTCTTCCGGCGGTAGGTTTCTTGAAAACGGCAGGCCGCGTAAGTAGCATAAGTGTCTTGCTATAATAGCGGTTGCGCATCGGCGCCGTTCGGCCCGCCGTTTGCGCAAGACGGTTACAGCCCCCTCAGTGAATCTCGCAGCTCAAATCCGACGAATCGCCATGCTCAAGAATTCCGCTCTGAATGTGTTTGGCTGCTTGCTGGCGCTGTTGTGTTTGCCGGGAGCGACGCTTCGGGCACAGGACGGCGTGCTCGATGAATTTTACGGCACCGGAGTGCACAATTTTTACGAGCGCGATTACTTCCAGGCCATGCACAACCTGTCGACGGCGATCGACGGCGGCTCGCGCGATCCCCGGGTGTACTACTATCGCGGGCTGTCGAAGTTGAGATCGGGCGACACGTCGGCGCGCAGGTCGATTTGCAGCGCGGGGCCGACCTGGAGAGTGCCGACGTCACTGACTTCTATCCCGTGGCCCGCTCGTTGGAGCGCGTGCAAGGATCCGAACGGCGCACGCTGGAGCGATACCGGGCGCTGTGCGCGGCCCAAGCGCGACAGCGCCAGATGCGGCGCGACGCCATGCGATACGAAGAACGTCGGCGCAACGAAACGCGCGTCTTGCGATCGGTGCCGGTCGGGCCGCCGCCGGCGCCCTTGGGTGCGCCGACTCCGGCCGCCGAAGCGCCTGGTCCTGCGGGTGTCACACCCCCGCCGCCGATCGCGCAACCGCCCGGGCGCAGCCGCCCGGTGGCACTCCGTTCGACGCGGCGCCGGCCGAGGCGCCCGCGGACGCGCCTGCGACGGACAATCCGTTCGGCGACACGATGCCCGAAACGCCGCCCGCTGAACCCGCGGCCGGTGACGACCCGTTCAAAACCGACGCACCGGCGGACGAAGCGCCGCCGGCCGACGGAGATGCCGACCCGTTTACTGACGAATCGACCTGATGCTTTGTTTCTAACGGCCGAGGCCCTGCGGCAAAAGAATTGCTTGATCCTACGCGGCGTGACGTGGCCCCTTCGCTTCGCGGGGTGGGCCCGGCGCCGGCCCTCCCGCCTTTTGCGTGTGGGAACCCCGTTCCCCACGTCATCCAACCTGACGGAGACCCAGTCGCCATGAATCGGCGTTTCATTCGTTTCGTGCGGCCCGTGGGAACCGCCTTGGCGGTCTTGCTTGCGACGGCAGCTGCGGTTGCGGCGCCGCGGATCGATCGGTTGTCGCTGCGGGGTTTGCAGGCCGGCGGAATTACGACGCTGGTGATCGAAGGGGCCGAATTGCTGCCCGAGCCGCGGGTGCTGTTTTCCGCGCCGCACGCGCAGTACACGATCAAGGACGGCGCCACGCCCCAACGCCTGGAGGTTGAGTTCACCATCGACGCCGGCTGTGAGAGCGGCACCTACCTGCTGCGCGCGGCCTCGGCCAGCGGCATCTCCGAAGCCGCGGCTCTGGGCGTCGACAACCTGCCGCAGATTCCATTCACGGACAAGCTGACCACCCTCAACGTGGCTCTCAGCGGCGAACTGGCCGGTAGCAACGTGTTGACGACGTCGTTTGCCGCTAAGGCGGGACAACGGCTACTGGTCGAGGTCGAAAGTCAGCGGCTGGGCTCGAAGTTGAACCCAGTGGTTCACGTGTACGACGCGCGGCACGCGCAACTGGCCTGGAGCAGGGGACTGGCGGCCATCGCCGGCGACTCACGTTGTGCCGTGACGCTGCCGGCTGACGGAGAGTATTCCATCGAGTTGCACGACGACGTCTTTCGCGGCGGCACCCCGGGCTTCTTTCGCCTGAAGGTCGGCGAGTTCCACTATGCCGACCTGGCCTACCCGCTGGCCGCTCAGGCGGGCGCGGCGACGAGTTTCGAGTTTGCGTCGACGAACCTGTCGGCCGACGCCCGGGCAACCGGCACCTTGGCGGTGGCCGACGGGCTGTCCCGAGACTACGCTCCCGTGCCGTGGCCGGCCGACGTGCCGCTGTTGTCCGGCTCGCGACCGGTGGTGATCGTGAGCGATCATGCCGAGGTCGTCGAAGCGCCGCCGAGCGACAAGTTGCAAGACCTTCCGGCCGCGCCGGTGGCCGTAAACGGCCGGCTCGCCGAGCCGGGCCAGCAGGATCGTTATCGCCTGGCAGTCACGCCGGGCCAGCAGTTGCGGTTTGACGTGCTGGCCCGCCGCGCCGGTTCGCCGCTGGACGGCGTGTTGTCGATCCAAAACGAAGAGGGGGCCGAACTGGCCGCGGACGACGATCGCCCGGCGACGAGCGATCCGGGGCTCGACTTCAAAGTGCCCGACGGCGTGAACGCCGTGATCGTGGCGCTACGCGACTTGCGCGGGCAAGGGGGCGACGATTTCATCTACCGGATTTCGGCGACGCCCATGGGCAGCCCGGATTTCACGCTTTCGATCCCCGCGGATCGTGTTCAGGTGCCGAAGGACGGCGCGGCCTTGGTCCGCGTGGAAGTGAAACGCGCCGGCTATCCCGGGCCAATCCAACTTGATTTTCCGCACCTTCCGGCTGGCATGTCGATGACCGGCAACGAGATTCCGGCGCGGGCCACGATGGCCTTCGTCACGCTTAGCGCCCGGGCTTGAGCCCCGCGCAGTCGTTGACGCGCGTCGTCGGAACCAGCGCCAATCCGAAGCTGGCCCTCAAGCGGTTGGCCGGCCTGCCGGAAAATGTCGTGACGAAGCATCAGCCGTGGCTGGGAGACGAGTTGGCCATCGCCGTGGCAAGTCCTGCTCCGATCCAGCTCGCCTGGGATCTGTTTGCCAGCGATGCCAAGCTGCGCAAGGCGCGAAGTTGCCGACGAAGCTGCGGGTCGAGCGCTCCGAGGGGGTGTCGGGGGCCGTGCGATTGACGCTGTTGACGACGCAAACGACGCCGCGCAAGAAGGTCAAAGAAGGCAATCAAGAGAAGGAAGTCGACGACGTCGAGCGCACGCTGCGCTTCGAAGCCGCGCAGGTGGTGGCGGCCGATCAAAACGAGATCGCGGCCAATCTACTCGTGCCCGGAGACTTGCCCCGCATCGAGTACGATCTGGCCATCCAGGCGGAACTGTTGGCGGACGACAACAAAACCGTGGTGGCCGCGGCCGTCACGCCCGCCAGGCGGCTGGCCACCGTGCCGCCGGTGCGGCTCGAATTGGCCACCAAGAGCGTCGAAGCCCGCGCCGGTGCCGGACCGACCGGAACGGTTAGCGGCAAGGTCGAGCGAGCCGCCGGCTTCGCGCTGCCGGTCAATATTTCGCTGGGCGGACTGCCCGAGGGAGTTTCGGCGCCGACGGTGACACTCACCGCCGAACAGTCCGAGTTCCAGTTTCCGCTAACGCTTCCTTTTGGCACGGCCGCCGGCGAATTGAAAGACGTGAAGTTGACGGCCGTCAGTCTCACCGATCCCAAGGATCCCAAGTCGGTCTTTCGGCTTGCCGAGCTGCCCCTGGCCGTGACGGTGGTGCCGGGCGAGAAGCCGCCGGAGCAGCCGCTGGCGATCTTCGAGGATCAGCCCGAGTTCATCGCCAACCTGAACGAGGGCAACGGCCAGGCGAGCCTCGACGCCGACGACAAGTACTCCGGCACGTCGAGCGCAAAGGTGACCCCCGACCAGCGGTTCGCCGCGGCGTTGCCGGGCCTGGGCGTGAAGATTCGCGAGAACCCAGGGCCGGGCGAGTATCGCTATATCCGCTTTGCCTGGAAGAAGCAGGGAGGCAAGTCCATCTGCCTGCAGCTCAATCACGACGGCAGTTGGGGGCCGCAAGCCGACAATCCGGCTTCGTTCCGTTATCACTCGGGACCGGGCGGACAGTGCTTCGGTGCGTCGCTGGTGCTGGACGCGGCACTGCCCGAGGAGTTTCGCGTGGTGACGCGCGACCTGTTCGCCGACTTTGGCGAGTTCACGCTCACGGGGATCGCGCTGTCGCCCTTGGATGGCGACTACGCCCTGTTCGACCACGTTTATCTGGGGACGACCGTCGACGACTTCAAACTGGTGCAGCCGAAGTAGGAATCGGCCAAATACGCGACGAGCCAGACTTAGCCCGACGCGCGCCTTGGCTCGACTTCGCCGTCGGCGACGAAGCGGTAGCCGGTGCCGCGCACGCTGAGAAAGTGGCGCGGGTTGGCCGGGTCTTCTTCAAAATACTTGCGTAGATTGACGATGAAGTTGTCGACCGTCCGCGTGGTCGGCATGTGCGACATGCCCCACACGTTTTCGAGCAACTCGGCCCGGGTGACGACTGAACCTTCGTTTTCAACGAAGTAGCGGAGCAGCTTCATTTCGGTGTGGGTCAAGCGGACGGGCTCGCCGGCCACGGTGACGTTGAACGTGTCGAAATCGACGTGCGCTCGGCCAAACTCGTAGACCGAGTCGATCTCCGTGCCGCGCGCGGCGGGTGGCTGCTGCGAGTGCCGGGCCAGCAGGTTGCGAGTCATGCTCAACAGCTCTTCCAGCTCGAAGGGTTTTTGCAGGTACTGATCGGCCCCCACGTCGTAGCCGCGCACGCGGTCTTCGACGAGCGTGCGGGCGCTGAGGATCAGGATCGGCACGTTGTTGCCCTTCTCGCGCAACGCCTCGCACACGGCATAGCCACTCATGCCGGGGAGCATCAGGTCCAGAATTATCAGGTCCATCGCATGGGGGCTCTCTTCGATCAGCCGCAGGGCCGCGGGACCGTCGCCGGCGGTGCTGACTTCGTACCCTTCGGCTTCGAGGTTGTACTTGATGCCAAAGGCCAGGTGCTGTTCATCTTCGACGACCAGAATGTGCTTCATGGTTGAAGGACGATACGGGCTGGGAAGGACTGCTTTCATTGGACGCCCGAATTCATTTTATCGATTTCAATCGGCGGCGAAACATCGGGCTCTTCGGCCCGTGGCGTGCGGTCGCGCCGCGGTCGGCGGGCTGGCAGTTCGACTTCGAAGATCGTGCCCGGCACGTCCGGGCGCTCGCGGACCGTGATGTTCCCATGCAGGCGTTTGACGAGCGTGCGGACGATGAACAAGCCGAGCCCCGTGCCGGCTTGCGAACGTTCCAGTTCGCTCCCCAGCCGGACGAAGCGGCCGAAGATCTTGCGGCGCAGCTTGGCCGGGATGCCGCGTCCGTTGTCGACGATCCGCGTGACGATCCGGTCGTCACTTTTGAACTGCGAATCGATTTCCACGCGCGGCGTCGCCCCGCCGTACTTGATGGCGTTGTCCACCAGGTTGCGAAACACGATCTCCAGGTCGATCGGCCGGGCATGGACGATGGCTTCGCTGGCGGAGACGCGCACGGATTCGGCCGGCAGATGGTATCGCAGGCAAACCGTTTCGGAGCAGTTGCGCAGCACGCTGGCCAGCTCGACGTCGGCCATGTCGGCGGGGGCCGGCTGTTGGTCGAGCCGTGCGGCGTCGAGCATGTGGTTGATCAGCGTGTCGAGCCGCTGCACGTCATCCAGCATGAAGCGGTAGAAGTCGGCCTGCTGCTCTTCGGTGACCGAGCGCCGCGAAAGGGTTTGCAGGTAGAGCTTCAGCGAGGCGATGGGACTTTTCAGCTCGTGGCTGACGCTATCGATGAAATTGCTCTGCCGTTGCGACAGCCGGATCCCCTTGATTGAAATCAACAAGTACAGCACGACCCCCACCAGTACCAGCCCCAGAAAGCTGGTGCCCAGCACCAGGGCCGTCCAGAACAACCCGGGGTTCTCGACCTCGACGGTGAGCAGCACCCAGCCCACGATCAGGGCCAATACCAGCACGATCATCACGACCGCTAGCGTGATCGGCCATCCGTAGGAGAATCGCATGCTGGAATCGCTCGGATTGAGGTGCAAGCAAAGGATCGATCGATTGCGTCGCGGCTGCCGGATGGTGTCGCGTGGTCCTCGCGGGCGGTCGCCGGCGGCCAACCGTATTGTACGGTATCACGCCAGCATGGCCATTTCCCTGTCAAGTGGCACGCCCGCTGCACGGGGTTGAAGCGCCCCGCGCCCGCACGCGCGGTCCCCAGCGATACGCTAGCAGGATAAATTGCCGTAGCCGGCAAACTTTGCATCGCCGCTGGGCAGGCATCTCTGGCGGCGGAGCACCAAACTGAGATTGTAAGAATCGGGAAAGCGGGACAAGATGTTGCACGCTGGGGCCTCAGCGGTCCCTGCGTGGTCGTCGAATTCCGCCGTCGCTTCGCCAATTTCGAGCGGCTTTGGCAGGAGGCCGAATGCCGCACGTGAAGCGACACGATCGTTCGACGCGCTTTCAACAGGGAGGTTGCTCGCAGCGATCCCATCGCACTGCCGGCGCACGAGCCGCGCCGGCGTGTTCGCCCGCAGGGGGCGGGATTTCGCTGCCGTGTAACCCCGTGTCACGGCGCGCGACGGCGCGAAGGCTGGCAAGGACGCCGGTCGAGTTGGTTCTTTCCATGGAGGGAAACATGGTCTCGGTGCAGATTGCAGCCCTCGTTACGGCGTTATCCGCTGCCGGCGATACGGCGCTCTTGGATTTTCATGCCAGCTGGTGCGCTCCCTGTCGATCGATGGCCCCGACGGTCGCCCAGCTCGAGCAGGCCGGCTATCCGGTCCGCCGCGTCGACGTCGATCGAGAGCGGCACCTGGCCGGCCAATATCACGTGCAAAACATTCCCTGCTTCGTGCTGCTGGTCGATGGCCGGGAAGTCGGCCGCTTGACCGGCGCCGTCAGCCGCCGAGAGCTGGAAGCGATGTTCGCCCGCGCGGGAGTCGGCCCCAACAGCTCCCGCCCTCCGGCAGTCAGCACGCGCGCCGAAGGTCCGCTGGCGCGGTTGTCCCTTCCCGGTCGCGGCGGGCGCGGGCTCTTGGGTCGTTCGCGCAGCGATTCCGCTGGACCGCTTCCGCCGCGCGGGATCGAAACCAGCGGACGCGGCCAGGCCATCGCTCCCGACGAGCTGATCCGCGCCAGCGTACGGCTGAAGATTGCCGATCCCCAGGGCTTCTCCTACGGATCGGGCACGTTGATCGATGCTCGCGAAGGCGAAGCCCTGGTGCTGACCTGCGGCCACATCTTTCGTGATTCGAACGGCAAGGGACAGATCAGCGTCGATTTGTGTGCTCCCGGCGGCTCGCAAAACGTGCCGGGCAGGCTGGTGAGCTATGACGAAAAGAGCGACGTCGGCCTGGTAAGCATCAAGCCGGGCATGCCGGTGCGGGTGGCGCCGCTGCGCGCCCAAGGGGTATCAACCTCGCCCGGGCGATCCGGTCCTCACGGTGGGCTGCAACAACGGCGGAGCCGCCACGGCCGAAGATGGCCAGGTGATGGCCGTCAACAAGTTCCTCGGCCCGGCCAATTTGCAAATCAGCGGATTGCCCGTCCAAGGGCGTAGCGGCGGCGGCCTGTTCACCTCCGATGGGCAAGTGATCGGCGTGTGCAACGCGGCCGATCCGACCGACCATGGCGGGCTGTACGCGGCGTTGGCCGTGATCCACGAAGAACTGGACGAGGTGGGCCTGACGGCGATCTATCAACATCCGCAGGCGTCTGCGCCCATGCCCGTGGCCGCGGCGGGGCAGATGCCCGGTCCTTCGTCGGCGGCAGGCGCGATTGCCGAGGGGGTGATGCCCGTGGCGATGGGAGTGGCCGCCGCCGATCCGGCCGCCCTGGCCCAACTTCGCAAGCTCAGCGACAGTGCGGAAGTGATCTGTATCATCCGGCCCCTTGCGGACCCCCGGGCCAAGAGCGAAGTGGTCGTGCTGGACCGGGCGTCCCCGGCGTTTCTCGAACAATTGTCCGCCGACCGACAGGCCCAGCAGTCGCGGCATCTAACGTCGCACCGCGAGCCGACCGAGCCGTTCGTACGAGCACGCCGCAATTGAGCTGAAAAAAACGACAGGATCGACCGCGTCTGGTGGCCACTTCAATCCGCAGGGGTTGAAGTGGCCTTTGATTTTGACGACATTCGGAAGGCGTCACGAGAAGGTCGGTGCGGCGCAGCAGGATTCTCCGAGGTAACACGATGAAACTCTACTGCGTGCGCCATGGCGAAACCGTCTACAATCTGGACCATCGCATCCAGGGCCAGTTCGACAGCGAGCTCTCGCCGCTGGGGCGGCAACAATGCCAGGCCGTGGCCGACGTCGCTGTGCGACCTGGCGTTCGACGTGGTGATTTCCAGCCCCTTGAAGCGGTCGGCGGAAAGCGCCGGTACATCGCCGATAAACTGCAGCTCGAAGTGAAATTCGATCCGCGGTTGAAGGAGATCAACGCCGGTGTTTTCCAGGGACATCGATGGCCGGAGCTGGACGCAGCGCTTTCCCGAGGAGGTCGCCCGGTGGCGCATGCCGCGACCCCGATTACCGGATTCCTGGCGGCGAATCGCGGCGCGACGTGATGGAGCGGTCCGGCGAAGCCTTTCGCGCAGTGCGCGAAGCCGGCTACACCAGCGCGATCATCGTGGCGCACGGCGGCTCGCTGACCGGCGCCTTCAAGTGCTTGTTGCAGATTCCCGCCGGACACAGCCCGTTCGAGCTGCGCAACGGCTCGATCAGCACGGTGGAGTGGGAAAAGGACTTCAAGCTGTTGACGCTCAACGAGACCGCGCATCTGCACGGCCTCGTTTCCGGCGGCGGCGATCTGTAAGCGGCTTCTTCGTCGGCCGCCAGCCGGCTACATCGTCGGCTGCGTGTCGAGCCAGGTCGGATCGAGCTCGAAGATGGCTTCGATCTCGGTCGTGATATTGCCGGGCAACGATCCCATGCCCACGGCGCTGCGGGCTCCGACGCCGTTTTCTTCGCCCCACACGTCGCGAAACAGCTCGCTGCAACCGTTGATCACCAGCGGATGGTCTTTGAAGTCGGGCGTGCAGTTGACCATGCCCAGCACTTTGATGACCCGGATGACGTGGTCCAGGCTGCCCAGGTACTCGCGCAACGTGGCCAGGATCGCCAGGCCGGTTTGCCGGGCGGAAGCCACGCCGCGCGGCCACGTCCACGTCGGCTCCCACGCGGCCGGTGTACATGGTGCGGTCGCTCTTCAGAGGACCGTGACCCGAGACATAGCACCACGGGTCGGCAATCACCAACGGCTTGTAGACGCCCGCGGGCTTGGGAACGGGGGGAAGTTCGAGCTTGAGCTCTTCGATTTTGGCGTCGGCACTCATTTCGGTTGTGCTCCTTGGCAGAGGTTGGTTGGATATCCGAATCCGAGATTTCGTCGCGAGGCATTGACCGTCCCTCTCCGCGGCTTCTCCGCAGCTTGTTGGCCGATCTTGGGGAACAACGGTCGTGCCGCGCAACTCGATGTCGTCGAAATTGCCCAGGTCGTCAAACGCGCCGATGCCGATCCGTCCCCAGGCGAACGTCTTGTCGACGGCGGTCATCACCGGCGTGTCGAAGTCGTCAAAATAGACGTCGATCCGGCCGTCGGCCACCGTCCGCACGATCTTCACCCGATGCCAGGCGTCGTCCCAGGGCGTGCCGCTGGTCGTCTTGGTCGAGATCTTCGTGCGGGGTGAGTCGTTGACGATGAAGATCTGGTTGGCGTGGTCGTCGGTCTGTTTGCCGAAGTGGACGTAGTAGAAATGCGCCGGATCCTGGTAGCCGAAGACGATGACCATGCTGCGATGTCCGTAGTCCTCGACCGTGCTCTGCACGCGGCAGGTGAGGACGAAATCGCTCACGCGACGTCATCCAGCACGGCAATATTGACCGGACTGCGATGCGGCGGCTGGTACTGGCTGTCGCGAAACAGGTTGTAGACGTGCCCCTGGGGCGTTTCCACGATTTTCCAGCTATCGGGTCCATGGGGTGCCAGCGGTCGGCGCCGCTTTCAAAGTCTTCGTGGATCACCAGCGGCAACTCGGCGGTGGCGGTTCGAGCCAAAATCAAGAACAGCGCGGCCAGCGCGGCCAGCGACACGACGATGGAAGGTCGAAGCATGATGCTAGGTTCCTGGTCGAGGTTTTGATTGACAGCGCCCGCTGGGCGAAATCATTTCCGCTTGTAGACCTGATCGGGATCGAACACGCGGCGGCCGACCACTTTGACGCCGGCGGGGGTTACTTGCCGAAAAAAGCAACTGGCATATCCCTCGTGGCAGGCGGCTCCGCCCTCTTGCCTCACCTTGAGCAGGATGGTGTCGGCGTCGCAGTCGAAATAGACGGCCTCGACGTGCTGCACGTGGCCGCTTTCTTCCCCTTGCGCCACAGTCGGTTGCGGCCGCGGCTGAAGTAGACGGCCCGGCCGGTGGCCAGCGTTTCGGCATAGCTGGCGGCGTTCATATAGGCCAGCATCAGTACCTCGCCGGTCGTCGCGTCCTGGGCGATCGCCGGCAACAGTCCGTCGCCTTTGGAAAAATCGGGCCCGGAGGCATCAGTGGTCACGGCAAGTAAGCTCCCCCACGGCTCGAGCGGCCGCCCACGGAGTATCGGGCGCCCGCAAAACCGTCAGCATAACCCGTGGCTGGGCGCATGCCACGGGGTGTCGCGAGGGCACCAGCGACGCGGCGGGGTGACTCTGGACGGCCTGCTAAATCGCCAGCGGTGGGCAATCCGGCGCTAGCGAACGTTCACCCGGTGTTGAGCGATTAGCGCTCGGCGCGAGGATCGGTCGATTCGCGCGGGCGGCAACGGACGGCGACCAGCAGGGCCGC
The DNA here is from genome assembly GCA_963711515.1 of uncultured Planctomycetota bacterium. GTDB lineage: Bacteria > Planctomycetota > Planctomycetia > Pirellulales > PALSA-1355 > CAVQEL01. Next base: position 96,592 of record CAVQEL010000040.1, read on the forward strand.
GGCCAGTGCCGCGAGCACCACCGAGCTGGGCTCGGGCACCACGGCGAGGCTGAAGTCGACGACGACGGGAAAGTGATCCGAGGGATACTTTCCGTCGTAGCTGGTATGGATGATCTCGGCGTCTTGGGGCGTGAAAGCGTCGGAACTCAAAATGAAATCGATGCGCGGGCCGTACGTGTTGCCCGTGAAATCGTGAAACGTCGCCTCGTCGGATTGTTGCACGGGATGAACGACGCGATAGGCGTCCGAGAGCTGCACGCCGGCGGGATTGTTTTGGCCCAGCATGGTGTGGACGACGGTTGACGATTCGGTCGAGTTGAAATCCCCCAAGAGCAGCACGGGCAAGCCGTGGGACAAGCTGGGGAGTCGACTTTGAATCAGGTTGGCCGAATAGACGTTGGCCGAGTTGCTCACGTTGTCCAGGTGCGTATCGAGGACAAACAACTGCTGGTGGCTCTGGTTGTCTTCGAGGATCACCCAGGAAGCGATGCGCACCGTGCCGGCCCCCGGGTATTGGGAGCCGGGGACGTCCGGCGTCTGGCTCAGCCAGAACGTGCCGGCGTCCAACTGGGTGAAGCGGTCGGTACGGTAGAAGATCGCGGCATATTCGCCGGCAGCCACGCCGTCGTCACGGCCGACGCCGTAATAGCTATAGCCGGAGAGTCCCACGTTGCCCGGCGCGAATTGCGGATAGTCGGACATGCCCGCAAAATCGTCGACCTGCAAGGAGATCAGCTCCTGCGTACCGATGATGTCGGGCGCATTGTCCGTGATCACTTGCTCCGCTTTGAGGTAACGGCCGTTGCTCAGGTTGGCCAGATCGTACCAGCCGTTCTGGCCGATCAGGTTGGTCGCGCCGCTGGCATTTCGGGTATTAAACGTCATGGCGCGGAGCGACACTTCGCCGCCGCTCGCCGGGGGCGAACTGCCGACGAGAACCAGCACCAGCGCCGTATAGACGGCGAGCGGGAGGGACTTGTGACGCATGGAGTACTGCCGTGCCTGGACCAAGATCACCGGCGCCGCCGCCTGAGCTTGAAGGAATGGTTCCGAAGGGTGGGGTAAGCCGTCATTTTAGTTCGCCTGGGAGCGGCAAACAACGGACAGGAGGATCGACGACGGCGACATTTCCCGTCGATCGCCTTCGGAGCCGCAAGCAACGCGACCGGCCATGTCGACGCCGCGACGTGCCACCCCTGCGATCGGGGCCCTCACGCCACTTGCATTTCCAGCGCGGGCTCGTGGTAGTAGACCAGCTCGATCGTGCCGTCGTCGAGTTCGATCAGGGCCGTGCAGCTTTCGACCCAGTCGCCGCAATTGTAGTAGGCCAGGCCGGCTTGGGTCTTGATGGCGGGCGTGTGGATGTGGCCGCAGATCACGCCCTCGCAATGGCGCTTACGAGTATGTAAGGCCATCATCTCCTCGAAGCTGTTGACGTAGTTCACCGCCCGCTTGATGTTCTGCTTCATGAACAGGCTGTACGACTTGTATTTCAGTCCCAGCTTGCGGCGCAGCCAGTTGCCGGCCGTGTTGAGCACCAGCAGCACGGAATAGGCCCGGTCCCCCAGGCCGGCCAGCCAGGGCATGTTGATGGCCACGGCGTCGAAGATATCGCCGTGCAGCACCAGCAGTCGCCGGCCGTCGGCGCCGCGATGCACGAATTCGTCGGCGATCTCGATGTGGCCGGTGAGGGCCGTTTGGAACTCCTCCATGTAGTTGCGCAGGAACTCGTCGTGGTTGCCTGCCACGTAGCGGACGGTGGTGCCGCGCTTGACCATGCCGAAGATGCGCCGCACCAGCAGCGTGTAAGTGTCGTTCCAGCGGAAGCCGCGGTGCATCTTCCAGCCGTCGATAATGTCGCCGACCAGGTACAGGTAGTCGCACGTGTATTCCTTGAGAAACGACAGCAGCAAGTCGGCCTTGCTGTGGCGGCAGCCCAGGTGAACGTCGGAAATGAAAATGCTGCGGACGCGTCGCCTTTGTGATTCATCCATGACGGATTCCCAGTAGTTCGAGGACCTGGTCTACGCCGTTGGCGCGACGCCGTGGGGCGTGCCGGTGCTGTAAAAATCTCTCGACCCGCGCACGGCCCAGCTCATCGATCGGACAATGTTCGCCGATCCCTTCCCGCCGGGCGAAGTGGGCGTTGATTTCCTGTTCGTGCTGCCCGGGAATGGGAACCACCAACAGCGGTTTGCCGAAGTAGCCCGCTTCGCCGATCAATTGCTGCCCGCCGGAACAAATCACCCCGCGACACGAGGCCAGATCGCGGGCAAACTGTTCGCCGCTGGTTTGCTTGTATTCGATATTGCCCGCCGCCGGGCCGTCGCATCCGTAGGCGATGAACCGCGCCGGCACGCTTGAGGCCACTTCGGCCATCCGCCGGCCCAGGCCGGCCCGGGCATAAATCACCACGTGGTCGCCATCGGTCGGTTCGAGCCGGGCGATGCGCTCGCGCAGCAGCGGATCGACGTGCTGGTAGTGCCGACTGGTCGGACATTGATGAAACACGGCCACGATGCACTGCCGAGGCGCCTTGATCCAGCGGCGGACGAACTCGCCCGCCAGCCGGCCATAGACTTGCAGAAACAGCGGAAAGTCGGTGCCCAGCGGATGGCAGAAGCGATGCTGGTTGTCGATGCTGACGCATTCGACGCGCAGCGACGCGGCGGCCAGCGCCGTCAGCGGCTCGAAATCGGTAAGGAACAGGTCCGGCTGCTCGGCGAGCGCGAGTTGCCGGATCAGGTCGAGCGATTCGCGGCGACGACGAAGATACCCGCACAAGCCGCGCACCGTTCGCAGCTTATCGACCGCGCCGTCGGGTTTCTGCCGGAACTGGAGGCCTTCGATACGGTGGGGCTGGTAGCCGGAGTCGACCAGCAGGCGAAAGGCGTCGGCGAACGTGAATAAGGTGACGCGATGGCCCAGGGCGACCAGCCGCTCGATCAGCGCGATCGAACGGCCGCCATGCCCCATGCCTTCGCCGCAGATGCCGTAGAAGATTTTCACGAAGTTAGAGTCCTGTCGACGGTACTCCTTCCCGCCACGTCTCTACTTGTGAACCTAGCTCACCTTCGGCGAAGCCGGGAACGCCAGTTCGGCGGTTTCAGCAAGATCAACGAGAATCTCACCGGTGGCTAACAATCGGCGAATGAACGAGCGCAACCACCACGGTGCCGGTGCCACTGCTAGCGTGCCTGAAACGATCCGACATTGCAGGGCTGCTCGCACTCACCCGAAGCGCCAGCGAGGGGCGCTTGCAACGCGAAAGCCGTGCGATGTTCACCCCTCGCTCGCGCTTCGGGTTAGTATTTGAACTGCATTGTCGGACGGCTTCAGCTTGCTTGGCAGCGCGATCGAGTTGACGCGAGCGCGCTCGCGGCCTGGTGCAAGTCCTGGAAGCAGCGCGATCGACGTCAGTCGATCGTGTCGCTGGGCATGGGGCGGGGCGGTGGCCCGGGAGCGGGCTTCGGCGGTGGCGCCGGTTTGGGCATCGGCTTCGGCTCCGGCGGCGGACCTAGTACCAGGTCGCCCCCCAAGGGAGCTTCAAATTCGGCCGTCGTCGTTTGCGGCGCCCAACCGGCCGAAAATCCGAAGTCGGCGGCCACGCGGCGGGCTTCCAGGTACGTCTCGAAACTGTCGGGCCACACCAGGAACTGCGCAAAGAACTTCGACGCGTCGAGCGATTGCAGCCCTTTCGAAAAGTCCGACGTAGGCCGGGCCAGGATCTTCGTCGGCACGCTGCGCCGATTGCGCCGCTCGAACACCAGCCATGGCTGCCGCTCGTTCTTCACGGTCACCGCCACGCTGAAGTACTCATTGAGCGGCTTGCGGGCGTTGAACGCCGTGAGAAACTTCTCGCGATCGATCCCTTTCTGCGGATCGCGATCGAGCCGCAATCGCTGGATCACTTCCTGGGCGTGTTGTTGGGCCATGGCGCGCAGCCCGTCGACGTCGAGCGGGTAGAGCTTTCCTTCGCGGCACAGCATGGTGGCCGGCTTCATTCCCTTGGGGGCTGGGCGCGGATTGGGCAGGTTCACCACTTTGGCCGGCACGTTGGCCTCCTTCCGCTCGGGCATCTCCTCGAGCCGGGCCTGGAGCGTGGCTTTCTGGGCCAGGGCCTCTTCGATCTTCTTGCGCAATTCGGCCTCGCGGCGGAGCATTTCGTCCCGTTCGGCCTCGGTCTTTTTGGCGGTTTCGGCTTGTTCCTTGATTTGCCGCTGCAAGTCGGCCAGCTCGCGCTGGCGGCGTTCGATCGCCTTTTCCACCTGGGCCAGCTCGGCGGCCGTGTTCTGGGGCGAAAGACTGCGCCCTCGGCCACCATGGCGGCCAGCTTCTTCTGCTCCGCCAGCGCCTCGTCGAGCGATGTTTGCGCTTGCTTCATGGCCTCGGGATCGATCGCCTCGCCGATCCGTTTGACGACCTCGCCGACGCCCATTTGCGTGACGACCAGCACGATCACCAGGATGCCCACGACGTTGGTCATCGTGTCCAACAGCGAGTCGAGACTCACGTCGTTGTCGTCGCCTTTGCGCAGTTTCATGACCGGCTCATGACTGGGGCTTGAACATGCTCAGGTTGATCTTGCCTTGGCCCAACACGGGGAGCTTGGCATTCTTGGCGTAGTGGCTCTGCGCGATCCGGTGGGCGACGTTGTAGGTGTCGATGCCGTCGTCGCGAATCAAAAAAATCACCGAAGCCCGTTTGCTTTCGGCCACCTGGCCCAACAGGTTAAGAAAGCTGGCGTCGCCGGCAAGCTGGCCTTTTGAAATCCGCACCGGTTCCGATTCCTCGTCCTCAGAATAAATCACGATCGAATCGGACCGGCATTCGACGAACCGCGGATCGATGTCGATGCCCGAGCCGCCGGGCTTGATCACGACTTCGGCCTGCTCGGGCGGGCGGTTGCGCTGGGCAACGAGCTCTTCGAGCTTCTTAATTTGTTCGCTGAGGGCCGCCAGCTCCTTTTCCAAGGCCGCCAGGTCGATGTCCGGCACCGGCACACCGGTCTTGGTTTCGTCGGGCTTTGCGGTGGTTGCCAGCTTCTCTTCGAGCGCGGACAGAGACGACTGCGCCCGGGCCAACTCGAATTGGTGTCTGTAATCGCCGGGAGAGCGCTTTTTCTTGAGCCTGGCGACTTCGGCCTGCACCTTGGTCAACTGCTGCTGCACGCGATCGTATTGTTCGCTGCTGACGACGGTCTCGTTATCCATCTCACCCAGCGCCATCGCGGCGATCATCAGCGTCAGCGTGCCGATGATGCACGCCAGCACGCTGAGAAACGGGAACAGCGAAATGTCGTCTTCGTCGGAGGGAGGTTTTCGGGCCATGTCACGAAGGGCGTCCGCCAGCCGCGGCGGCGCGCGGGCCAAGGGTTTACGATCCGTTGCGGCGCCAAAACATCCAGCCGCGCCGTTCCGGGTGCTGAAAGACGACCTGCTTCGAACCGAGCTCGGCGAGCACGTTGTTGAGCCCGGCCAGCCCGCGGCTCAGGTCGTCGAGACATTCGTTGAGCGTCTGGGCCGATTCCTGCATCGAGGTGCCGGCCTTGGTAAGCAGAGCATCGACCTCGCCCATCCGCCGTAGCTTTTGGTCTTCTTGCGCGAGGATCTCGGCGTTTACTTTTCGCCAGCCTTCGACGACGTCCTGCGAGAGCTTGCCTCCCACCGCTTCAAACTTCTTTTGCCAGGCCCGCATTTGTGCTTCGAGCGCGGCGGGGCTCGCGCCCGCGGCGGCCTTGCCGGCACCGCCGTCATCGAGACGCTTGAGCAGGTTTTCGTTGCAGTATTCGTCGACGCTGTTGAGCAGGTCTTCCTCGCGCTTTTGCAGGCTCGAGGCCGGAAACTTCACCAGCATGCTCAGCACGAGCGCCACGAGCGTCGTATCAAAGGCCGTGGCCAGGCCGCCGGTGACGGTATTGAGCGACTTCTTGAGCACGTTGATGTCGCTGGCCCCTTCGAGCGTGCCGGAGAACCCGCTCACGGCGACGCCGATGCCGATCACGGTGCCGATGAATCCCAGGATGGGAATGGCCCAGATGAACACCTTGGGCATCGTGTAGCTCGAAGCGATCGTGTTGGCGTCGATTTCGGACTGGGAGGCCAGGATCGTGGCCACTTCCTGGGCGCTCTGCCGCACGCGGAAGTGGTCCAGGCCGCGCCACACGCGATTGATCAAGAAGCTCTCGGAGGACTGCAAGGGGAGGGTGCGGATATGCGCCTGAAACTTGTCGATCGAGTCGACCGTGATTTCCTTCGACAGCGACGTCGGCAGGACGTCCAGCAGCATCGACTCGCGCTGACGCGCAATCTTGCGCACTTTGGCCACCAGCATCACCGAGGCCCAGCAGGTCAGCAGCAGCTCGACGTAGGGAACCCAGCCACGAGCCAGCAGGAGTTGCCCCAGGTAGAACTCGCGAAACGGAAACATCACGGCGGTGATCGCCACAGTGAGCCCCAGCGCCACCAGGCCGGTCCACAGCATGCCGACGTCGCTTGTGGAAGATTCCCCGCCCGAGGCGGCCACGGCCTGTTGCGCCGCAGCGACCGGCACTGCGGGGCGCACGGCCACCGACTGGTCGCTCGTGTCGATCGACTGGATAAGCTGCTGGACGTCGTCTTCGGGAGTGTCCGCGGCGGGGGCGGGAACGACGATGGAAGTCTTGCAGTAAGGGCACGTCGCTTTGCGGCCCACGTGCTTTTCCGTGACTTTCAAGTTTTTGCCGCAATTTGGGCAACTGAGCTTGAAGTACATGATCGAACTCTCTGGAAGGACACACCCCCTTGACGTCGCGCCAGGCTGCTCCACGCCCCGCTCGTTGCTATTCTAACAGCTACCACGGCGGTTGCACGCCGGGGCCTTTTCCGCCACCGATTCTCGCGGAGAATCGACCGGAATGCGGGCCGGGGAGGGTGGAAAGATCGGTTCGTCACGCCCGCCGGCGTGCCGGGCTTGGGGCGTCAGTGTGCTGGCCGGCGGCGACGAAACCTTGTTCGCCAAGCGCGAAAGAAGCCAGCCCGCCGGAAGCGGGCCGACCGCCGCCAGCGTCATTCGGTGGCGCGGTTTGCCTGTTCCTGCTTCTGCTGTTGGTACGCCACGGCGTTCAAGTAGCGGCCATAGTAATGATTGACGGCTTCAATCGCTTCCTGCTGGCGGTTGCCAAACGTCTTCATCGGGATGGTTGCCTTTTGTTTCCCGTCGCGGTCGTAGCGGATCAGTAGCGTGTTGTCTGTGAGTGAGCAGTTTGTAATCTCGGCGAAGGCAAGGCTGCCTTTCCATGCCGTGTATCGCAGCGTCTTGCAGTCCAGGACCAGTGAGCCTTTCTTGCCTTCGATCACGAGCTCGGGAAACGACTTGACCACGATCGCGCGCTCTTCGTCGGATTCGGGCAGAAACCGGTAGGCCAGGGTCTGTTCGTGAAACGCGCGGAATCGATCCTCGAAGTCATTCCACTGTCGCCGTTCGATTTCCACGGCGTCGTCGATCCGCTGGTACCAGCGACCGTCACCGGGATGGGACACGAGTGCCTGCACGTCGTGCGACGCGAGCGGAATGCCAATCGCCGCCAGGCGCTGGGCGAGCGGCGGATGACTGTCGAACGGATGTGAAGTTTCGAGACTTCCCAGGTCCGGTTTGGCGGCAAATGATACGGCGTGGGCGTGAAATCCGTCTTCGAGCTGCGCAGAGATATTTGCGGTTTCCAAGGCGTGCTCTCGCCGGAAGAGGTCCTGTTGTATCCGGCCACGAAAGTCGGAGTACGCCGAAATCCGTACCAGTGCCCCGGCGAAGTCGCGCGGCGAGGTTGTTTCCGTCGCGATCCGGTCCGCGCGAAACTCCCGCTGGCGGCTATGTTCGCGCAGCGAAAGCTCGAACAAGGCCCGAAAGCAATGCATGAAGTAGAAGATCGGACGCGTGACAGGATTCTCGTAGAGCGCCTGGAGGTACGTTTCGTAGCGGCTCAGCAAGGGCGAGATCCGCTTGGAGTACAGCGTGTCGTTTCCGCTGAAGTGCGCCATTTCATGCGCCAATACGGCATCTGCCTCGGTGCCGTACATTTGTTTCAGCAGCGACAGGCTGACGTACAGCGTTCTACCCCGGTAGATGGCTCCGTCGACCTTCACGGGCATTTCGGTGACGAAGAAGTTGTCGTCAATGCCCGCGATGACCTGGTCGGGCAGGGCGGTGCCAACTTCCGCGCAAATGACGCCGAGCTCGTCCCACAAGCCGGGTGCGGTCGTTTGGTCGAGAACCCGGCCCTCGATCACATGATCGGTGTGGGGCCGCTTGAAGATCGCCTTGATCACGGCCGCGACGCCAACAACCGCCAGCGCTCCGGCAACAAAGATGAGCTTCACAAAATAGACGTGGAACCATAGCGCTGTCACCCAAAACGACAACGCCACGAGCATGACCCCTTGGGCGATTGTCTGCAGCGCGCCGTAGATGCGCAAGACCTGCCAACCAGCCGACAAGCTCAGATACTGAGCCCGCTGCGACCGGCGTGAAAACCACACGCAAACGCCGGCCAGCACGAACACCGCCACGCCGCTGGCAATCGACACCGCGGACAACAAGATCAACCAATGAAACGCCGCGTACTGAAGGCGGGTCATCTTGTCGACCGAGGCGGCGATTTGCGGATCCGTGACCAACTCCGAAAACGGATGCTCGGTGAAGAAAGCCACTCCGCGCCTCCTTCTCGACGTCCGACAGGTTGGCGTCCGCGCGAATTTGACTCAAAACCGACTCGCGCATTTCGGCGTCAATGCGGCTTTGGGCGTGCAGAAAAAAGGCAAGCGAAATAACGGGCACCAAGAAGATGAGCAGGCCCGGCAGGATAAATGTCTTGGCGAACCCGATCTTCGAGAAATCTCGTTCGGTATTGCTCATCGATCCGGCCTGTCGGAGGAATGTCGGATGCCGCGGATTGAAGAGTGCCTAAGACCGCTTGCGATATCGGTCGACGGCGTCAAAGCGGACTGATTATACCCCCTCGTTTGGCGATCTCGATCGATTTTCTGCTCGTTTTTTGTCGCTCACACACGACGACCGCCGGCTGTCGCTGCCGAGTCCACCTACCAGAAATAGACCGGAGAAGACCGCCCGGCGATCGGCGGATGCCCGACTGTCGTGCTCCGCGTGGATCGTCCGCGTCACGGCGGAGATGGGTTGTCGCTGAGCAAGTAGGACAGCAGGTGTTCCAGTTCCTGCGGCGTCTTCACCAGGCCGGTCGGCATCACCGAGGTGCTGGCTGTCGTGCGCTCGTCGATGCTCGAGGTGGGGACGGATGTCCGCGTGGCATCGGGGAGCACCAGTTGGACGGCGTCGCTCGATTCGCCGACGGCCAGCCCGGTGATCACGCGGCCGTCGACCAGCAACAGTGTCTGCGAGCGGAACGGTTCGGCGACCTGGCGGCCCGGCACGAGGATTGATTCCACGAGGTGCGGAACGGTGAATCGGCGGCGGGCATCGGCCAGGCTCGGCGCGCCGACGATCTCCTGCTGGGCGGTGATGGCGTGGCACTTTACACAGCCGAGCGTTCCGAAGAGACGCCGCCCCTCGGCGGTATCGCCGTGCTGCGCCGCTCGGGACCAATCCACTCCCTCGAACGGTTTGAGCGCGGCCGGATCGCTCCCGACCTGGGCCGCGTCGCGCAGCCGCTCGGCGAGCAAACTGGAGTCGAGTTTGTCGGGTAGCCGCGACGTAAGCTTCGCCGCCGCCTGCACGGTGATTCGCGGCGCGGCGGCACCTCGGGCCTGCCAGCGCACGAGCAGATCGTTCCCACCAGGTTGTAGATCGAGCACAAACCGCCGCTCGTCGACGGATGCCGACGGCGACGTGTTGCGACCGGACGCCATCACGCCGACCGGCGTGCTGTTGTTCCAGATGGCGACCGCACCGCTCGCTTGGACGCGAAGAACCGCCGGCTGCCGCGACTCGCTGTCGATGCGCACGTAGAAGTAGATCGACGAGGGAGCGTCGCCATTCGCCCCGAAGGATTCGTCCAGCAGCACTTCCTGCCACTGGCTGCCGGAGTAGCGGGCGGTCAGGTCGATCAAGCCGGCTTCGGGGGGATGGGCCGGTTCGAGACGTCCGGCGGCCGTGTCGGCGAAGGGTCCACACCGCCAGGCCTGCCGGATGGCGATCAACTCCGCGCCGGCAAGGCGCTCGACGAGCACGTCGCGTCGCGTCGCCTCGACGAGCGGTTGGCTCCGGGGATCGTTGACGAGATCAAGGTACCAGGCTGCCTGCAGACGCACGGAAGACGAGCGATCGTCAAGCGCGCCGGCCAGCGCGGTAAAGAGGAGTTGCTGCTCTGGCGATGGCGGGGTCGCCCCCCAGCGCGTCGCGATCGTGTAACTGCCCATCGGGCCGAGGGCCGCGAGGTCGACCGGCTGGTCCAGGCCCCAGAACGACTGTTTGACCTTGAAGAAAGCAGAATCCGCCGGAGTGATGAGTTTCACCTCTGGCGGCGGAACGTCATGCGGACCCGGGACGGTAAGCTTCGTTCCGATGGCCAACACGCCGGCCCGGCGCGTTCGCTCGTCGTCACTGGATAGCAAGTCTTGAAGTTCGGCAGTGCTCTTCTCGGCGGCCAGTCGCGTCGCTCCGAGTTGACGCAGGTAGCTGTCCTCGGACCGCGCGGCAGCGAGCGGGTCTGCGATGGTCGGCTCGGCCAGCCTGGTCGGTCGGCGATCGAGGCGGGCTGGGGGCATCGCCAGCGTCCCGCCATCGCTGGGGTCAATCACGACGACGTCGCTCGGACAGTCCGGGGCGGCCTGATTGCCGGTCATGTAGAGCACGGTGACGAAAAGTCGCCCATCCGGAGCGAGCGTCACGCCGACGGGCCGCGCGTTCTCGTCCCCCTCGATGAGGACTTCCTCCTCGGCGGAAAAGCTGGCGCGCGCGGCTGCGGCCGATATCCCGTCACAGTGCCCCGTGCCCAGCGACACAACAGCAATCGCCCGGCGAGTGAATCGATGGGATAACGCTCGGGCAGCCAGGTCATGTCGCAAGGAACGCCGCGGCCGAGATCGGCGCTGAGGGGTTCGATGAGGTCATATCGGTCGGGGCTCTTCGAAGCCATCCAGCCGCGCGGCCAGGCGAAGTCGATGCCCGGCACGACGTGCAGCAGTCGCATGGGGGCGTATTGAGCGGCCCGGCTTTCGTGGTCGTTGTCGCTGGTGAAGAGATTGCCGGCGTCGTCAAACGCCAACCCGACCGGGCCCCGCAATCCGCGCGCGATGACCTCCACATTCCGCCCGTCGGCGTCGACCCGCAGCACCGCGCCTTGGCCGGTATAGGGGACGGGTTGGTTCTCGATGCCCGAGTACAGCGTCCAATGTCCCCAGTGGTCGGGCCGGTTCCAATCGCCGAACGCCAGCAGCGGATCGCCGTGCGTGAGATACAACTTTTCGTCGGGTCCCCAGGCCAGGCTATGAAAGCTGACGTGCAGATCGAGCGGCAATCCCCACAAAATCCGCTGCGGAACCAGGTCGGCCGTGCGGACGCGACCGCCGGGGACCAGGTAGAGCGCGTTGTTGGTGAGCACGTACAGGTCGTCACCACGAAACTCCAGCCCGATGATGATCGCGTCGGGCGGAAACTGGAGGAGTTCGCGACGCGGCAGGAAGCCGGTGCCGCCAGGCTGCGGCGCAAGAGAAACACCCCCTCTCGGCCACCGACGAACAAGCAGCCATCGCGGTCTACCTTCACTCCCATATAGACATCGCGGGCCGATCGATCGATGAGCGTGACCCGCAGTCGCGGGTCTTTCGGCGTCAGGTGCGGTCCCGGCGGCGGCATTGGCGCGCTGCCCGCCGGAGCAGCAGCAGCCGCGGACGACAGGTGGGCGGTGTTTTTGTGCGGTGACAGGTCCGGCACGTCGCCGTCTGGTCGCTCGAACCTCCAGAGCGCGAGCGTGTTGTCATCGACGTCTGGAATCGGCGGTGCGGCACCTTCCGCTCGCGGCTTACGGTCTTTTGAGCCGTCGACGAGGTGGACGTAATCAATCGTCCCGCGACAGCGAAAGTTTCCTTCCACGAGGCGGCCAATGGCAAGTTCGCCTGATTCCGCTTTGGCCTCGGCGCGTGCGATGACCTGTTCCGCCACCGACTGCCCATCGACAAACAACCGCACGCGACGGGCTTCGTAGTGCATCGCGATTTCATGCGGTTGGCCGTCGGCGACGTTGACCGAAGAGCGGACGTGGTCCGGCAAGGCGCCCGGCAGATAGGCTGTGAGCCAGCCGCTTCCGGGCATCGTGAATAGCTCCCAGTGAGTCGGCGAACTCTTACGCTGGCTGGCGACGAGAATGTTGTAGCTCTCTCGCGAGGGGAGCGTGGAACGCAGCTCGACCCACAACGGTGGAGTCTGGAACTCCGGCGCGAGTCGACCAGGTACGGGAGGGCGAAACCAGCTTCGGCCCCGGCGGCGGAATTCTTGTCGCTAGAGATCGCGGCGGGCACGTCCGTTCGCAGCTTCGGCCTCTCGCCGGCGGATTTGCCGTCGAGTTGCGCTAGCAGCCAGTTCAAGCCATCGAGGTTGTCCAGCAGTCGGGCCTCGGCGTCTTCCTGGGTATGGTTGAGAATCCCGATGGGGCCGCGGTAGCCGCTGTCGCGCACGATCCGCAAGATGCGCAGATCCTCAGTGCCGACGCCCAGAGGCAGAATCTTGCGGCCTTGGGATTCACCCGCCACGTCCATGCCGTTGAGGTTCAGGCAGAGCAGCCAGGGTTTCATCGCCTCAAGGACCTGTGGCAGCCGGTCCAGGTGACCGTGTCCGTGATGCAGGTTGTAGACGATGCCTACGTTGTCGACGCCGTGGTGTTCTCGCAGATACTCGCAGACGGCGACCATGTTTTCCGGCTCGCCTCCCCAGCCGCCGTGGTTGTAGAGACCGACCTGGCAACCGAGCCGTTTCGCTTTTTCCAACGCGGGCAGGAGGCGCTCGGCGGCGTTCTTGATTTTCTCGCCCTGGGTGTCCCCCTCCACCGTCAGCATGACCCAAATCTGCGGATGGAGCTGGTACTTCTCAAACAAGCGGAAAGCATCGTCATGCAGGCCCCAGAAGGCGAAGAACTCGATCCCGTGCTTCTGATAGGCCAGGATTTCCCGTTCAAATTCCGCCACGTGCTCGTCGCGCCAGTCGTACGCGATCTTGCCGAGCCCCATCCTGGCCACCATGGCGGCTCGGTCCTCGGGCGAGCGTTTGGCTTTATCAAACGGCACAATGCACCAGGCGACGAGGTTGTCGCGGTCGAAAAGGCCCGGTTCGGCGCAGTCGGCCAGCGGCGGAGCAAGTAGCAGGGCTGCGACGCACATCAGAAGGAGGCGACCGAGTCGGTTCTGCGTGCGTGTGGCGCGGGTGGGGCGCGTCGTCACACTCATGCCTGGTTCCTCCCGGCCGGAGACGCGGGTCTGGTCAGTTGACCGGCCTTCACAATGCCTCCTTGCATGACAGCGATGAGGTTGTTCCGATCTTCCAGAAGTGCGATGTCGCGCAACACGTCCCCCTCGACCACCAGCACGTCGGCCAGCTTGCCGGTTTCGAGCGAGCCGAGTTCGTCGGCGCGCCCCATGATCGTGGCTCCCCCCAGGGTTGCCGAGCGGATCGTTTCCAGCGGCGTAAAGCCGACGTAGTTGACGAAGAACGTCAGTTCCTGGGCGTACGTGCCATGCGGGGTCCAGGCGAAACCGTAGTCTCCGCCGAGTCCCAGCGTGCCGCCGGCCTGCAAGACCTTGCGACAGCTTTCCGCGCCGGCTTCCAGCGTTTCCTGGTGACCGGCAATGACCCGCTGGGATAACCCGAACTCTTTGCCGCGCTCGACGCTGAACAGTTCGAAGCCCAAGCCGGGACACATGGGAACATTGCGCGACAGCAGCAGATCGAGGCACTCGTTGTCCATGAACGTGCCGTGTTCGATGCAGTCGTAGCCGGCCACCAGCGCGTTGCGGATTCCCTCGGTGGCGCGGCAGTGCCCGGTAACCTTCAAACCGTGATTGTGGGCCGCGGCCACGACGGCGTGCATCTCGTCAAACGTCATGCACAGAGTATGATGGTCGTTGAGATCGGGCGACGCGGCGTCGCCGGTGGGATACGTTTTCACCCATTCGACGCCGTCCTTCACCAATCTGCGAACGGCCTTGCGCGCTTCCTCCGGCCCATTCACGATGAAGACGATCCCCTCCATACCGATCTTGCGGTACTCGGGGTTCCAATCCATCAAGCCGGCGGCGCCGCAGATCTCGCGCCCGCTGGTCGAGAGGCGCGGACCGGGGAGCAGGTCCTCTTCGATCGCCGTACGGAGCCACACGTCGATGTTGTGCAGGCAGCCGCCGCTGCGGGCCGACGTGTAGCCGCACTCTAGGGCGGTCCGCGCATTGGCCGCGGCCTGGAGGGTGACGTATTCGACCGGATACTTGATGTCGAGGTCCTGCAACTCGGAGACGTTGAAATACGTCAGATGAATGTGAGCTTCGACGAGCCCCGGCATGATCGAGCCCCCTTTGGCGTCGATCGAGACCGCGTCCGGCGGCACCGCCGGCGCCGAGGCCGCGGGGCCTGCGTACGCGATGCGCCCATCGCGAATAATGAGCGTGGCATTCGAGACCGGCGCACCGCCCGTGCCGTCGATGAGCTGTCCGTTGGTGATCAGAGTAGTGCCGGTGGCGGACTTCATGGGCTGGCGTCACTTTTGAAAGCTGGCTCGCATTGCGATGAACCACGTTAAAGGATAAACAGGCAGCTCGACGGTTGCTTGCGGGTTGGCGGCCAAACGCGCATCCGGCGTGCCACCGAGCGACCCCATCGGGGACGATGGCTCCAGTATACCGCAGCGTGCTGCTCGTGACGGTGCGGGGGGGCTGAACGTGCCATGAGCCCACGTTGACGGAGGCACCGGAAAGAATATAGACAATTGGCTATGTCACTGCACCGGCCGGGCGACATCTAATCAGGGGGATGAGCTGATGGGAATGCTGGAAGGGAAAGTTGCGCTGGTCACCGGCGCGGGCCGCGGCATCGGTCGCGGCGTCGCGCTGCTCTTGGCCGCCGAGGGCGCCCGGGTCGTCGTCAACGATCTGGGAGGTGACACCGGTGGCGGCGGCCACGACGTGGGGCCCGGCCAGGAGGTGGTCGACGCCATCAAGGCCGCCGGCGGCGAGGCGGTGCTGAACGCCGACTCGGTCGCCGCCTGGGACGCCGCGCATCGCATGGTGCAGCAGGCCATCGATGCCTTCGGCCGCATCGACGCGGTGGTCAACAACGCCGGCATTCTCCGCGACCGTATCTTCCACAAAATGAGCGAGGCTGAGTGGGACGCAGTGATCAACGTGCACCTGAAGGGCTCGTTCAACGTCGCCCGCGCGGCGGCCCCCCATTTCCGTGCGCAGTCGTCGGGCGCCTACGTGCACATGACGTCGACCTCGGGCATCGTCGGCAATTTCGGCCAGGCCAACTACGGTGCGGCCAAGCTCGGCATCGTCGCCCTGTCGAAGTGCATTGCGCTGGACATGTCGCGTTTCAACGTCCGTTCCAATTGCATCGCGCCGTTTGCCTGGAGCCGGCTGATCGGCACCATTCCGACCGAAACTCCGGAGGAACAAGCCCGGGTCGAAAAGATGAAGCGGATGACGCCCGAGAAGATCGCGCCGTTGGTGGCGTACCTTTGCAGCGACGCGGCCCAAGACGTGACGGGCCAGATATTCGGCGTGCGGTCGAACGAGATCTTCCTCTTCAACCAGCCGCGCCCGGTGCGCTCGGTCCAGCGCAGCGAAGGCTGGACGCCGGCGTCCATCAGCGAGCACGCGATCCCGGCGCTGAAACCCAATTTCGCGCCGCTCGACCGGTCCAGCGACGTATTCTCATGGGATCCCGTCTGACTTCGACGGACAAAGTGAGCCGCCATGACAATCAACTACGACCAGTTGCTGAACTACCAGATTCCTCCTCGCGAGCAGACGTATACCCAGCGCGACGTGATGCTCTACGCGCTGGGCCTGGGCCTGGGCATGGACCCCGTCAATCGGGACGAATTGCCTTTCGTCTACGAAAAGGACTTGCAGGTCCTCCCTTCGATCTGCTGCGTGCTGGGCACCGCGGGAATGTGGCTCGCCAGCCCCGACACGGGGGTCGACTACCTCAAGGTCGTCCATGGAGAGATGGGCTTTACCATCCACAGGCCGCTGCCGAGCGCCGGGTCCGTTCGTGCCACGACCCGGGTCACCGATATTTTCGATAAGGGCCAGGACGTCGGCGCCTTGATCCTCACGCAAAATGAACTGTGCGATCGTGACTCCGGCGAGAAGCTGGCGACCACGAACAGCACGACCTTTGCCCGCGGTAACGGCGGATTCGGTGGTGAACGGGGCCCGGCGAGCGTCAAGGTTATTCCAGAAGACCGCGAGCCGGACGCGGTTTGCGAGCTGCCGACGCTGCCGCACGCCGCGCTGATCTATCGGCTGTCGGGGGACTACAACCCGCTGCATTGCGATCCGGACGTCGCCCAGCAGGCCGGCTTTCCCAGGCCAATTCTGCACGGACTATGCACATTTGGCGTGGCCGCTCATGCCATCCTGCGCACGCTGTGCAGCTACGACCCGCTGCGGTTCACCCGGATGAAGGCGAGGTTTTCCGCGCCGGTGTTTCCGGGCGAGACCATTCGCACCGAGATGTGGCGCGACGGCATAACGGCGGTCTTTCGTTCGCGGGTCGTCGAGCGCAACGTGGTCGTGCTCGACCAGGGGACGGCGGTGGTCGGTGAGTGACGCTCTGTCGGCGTTCGGCGACTCCGGCCGCGCAACTCCAACGCGGCGCCTGTGCGGCCATGCAGTGGTTCACTTGCGCCTGAGGGCAACTGATTGAACGGCAGGTCCTTGTCCACGCGAATGTCGCCGGGGAGCCCCAAGACGCGCTCGGCGATGATGTTTCGCAGGATTTCGTCGCTGCCCCCAGCGATGCGATAACCGGGCGACGCCAGAAACGAGAGCTGAAACGCGGCACTGGCCGGTGACAACTGTTCGTCGTCGATGATTCCGCCGGCACCCATCAGTTCCATGGCAAAGCCGGCCACGTGCTGTACCTGGATGGCGCTGACGACCTTGGTGACCGAGGCTTCCGGGCCGGGCATTTCGCCCCGCGAAAGCTTGGTGAGCATGCGGTACTGAGCGTATTCGAGACCTTTGTCCCGCACGTACCAGTCCGCCAGTTTGTCGCGCACGAGCGCGTCTTTGATGGCCGGTCCGCCCTCCAGTTCAAGCTGCCTGGCCAGCGCGAAGATCTCGTCAAAATTCGTGCCGCTGGCCTGGCCGACGGCGAGCCGCTCGTGCATGAGCGTCGTGAGGGCGACTTGCCATCCCTGGCCCACCTCGCCCAGACGGTGCGCGTCGGGAATCCGCACGTCGTTGAAGAACACTTCGCAAAAGTGCGACCGGCCGGGAATCGATTTGATGCGCCGCACTTCGACCCCGGGGGACTTCATGTCGAGGAAGAAGTAGGTCAGGCCCTTGTGCTTGGGCAGCGTCGGATCGTGGCGCGTGACCAGGATGCCGTAGTCGGCGAAGTGGGCCCCGGAGGTCCACACCTTCTGCCCGTTGATCACCCATTCGTCCCCTTCGCGACGGGCCGACGTGCGAATGCCGGCCACGTCCGAACCGGCGGACGGCTCGGAAAAGAGCTGGCACCAGATCTTTTCGCCGCGCATCATGTCCGGCAAGTATTGCTTGACCTGCTCGGGCGTGGCATAGGACATCAAGACCGGCGCGCACATGCCCAAGCCGATTTCAAAGAAGCCGCGCGGCACCAGGTAGTTGGACTCCTCCATCCGGTAGATCACCGTGTAGAGCGGCGGCAGCTCGTGCCCGCCAAACGCCCGCGGCCAATGAATGCCGACCCAGCCGGCGTCGGCCTTCTTCCCTTGCCACGCTTTGGCATCGCGAAGCGCGGCGACCTCGTCGCCTCCGCCGACGGTGAACTTATTCGTCGTGTCGGTGCCGCGCGGGGCGTTGACATCCAGCCAGTCGCGCGCCTCCTGGCGAAACTGTGCTTCCTCGGGCGTGTCGGTAAAGTCCATCATTTGACTCCGGCGAGTTCGGGTTTGACGGAGGCCTGGCGTTCCAACTGATCGATCAAGCGATTCTTCCAGCTCCGCACCCCGCCCAGCGCGAGCGCGAGCAGTTTCGAGCGGCGGTAAAACAACTGGCAGTCGCTTTCCCAGGTGAACCCGATGCCGCCGTGCGTCTGGATGTTTTCGGCCGCGATGTACTCGAACGCCTCGGTGGCCGCGATCCGCGCGCTGGCGGCCGCGACGGAAAGCTCCGCGGCATCGCTGGACAGGGCCCAGGCCGCGAAATAGCAGTTCGACCGGGCCAGCTCATTGCGGATGAAGGCGTCCGCCAGCTTGTGCTTGATCGCCTGAAACGAACCGATCGGCCGGCCAAAGGCATACCGGCTTTTGGCATACTCGGTGGCCATTTCGAGCGCCGCGTCGGCGCCCCCCAACTGCTCAAACGCCAGCAACACGGCGGCCCGATCTTTGAGACTCTCGATCCAGGGCCAGTGCGTTTCCGCGGATCCCAGCGGCTGGGCGTCGGCCCCGTCGAAGGTCAGGCTGGCATGCGATCTTGTGGGATCGATCGTCTGAACCGGCTCGCGGACGACCGCTGCGTCGGGCAACTCGACGAGATACAGCCTCACCTCGCGCGACGAGGCGGATGGTCTGGCCGCCACGACCAACAGATCGGCAACGCCGCCGTCCGGCACGGGGACTTTGGTGCCGTACAGCTTTCCGTCGCGGACGGTGGTCTTGATGTTGGACTCGGTCGGCGCCTGGACCCCTTCGGCGAGAGCCAGCGTGCCGATGATTTCGCCCGCGGCCAGCCGCGGCAGGTATTTTCGTCGCTGCTCTTCGCTGCCGGCAAGCTGTAGCGCCTCGCTGGCCAGATAGACCGACGAGGAAAACGGGACCGGGGCCACCGCCCGACCCAACTCTTCGGCCAGCACGCACAACTCCAAATAACCGTAGCCGATGCCACCGTACTCCTCGGCAATCGCGGTGCCGGGCCACTCGAGCTCAACGATTCCCTTCCACAGATCCTGGTCGTAGGGGCGCCGCTGTCGAGCACGCGCCGAACAATACTGGGACCACAGTGCTCCTTGAGAAACTTGCGGGCGACGCCGCGGAGCATCTTTTGTTCGTCAGAAAAATCGAAGTTCATACGGCTTCTCCCGGAGCACGCGGTCAACGCCAGGGGTTGTATAGCACCTTAAGGTCTCGCGGCAGGCTCCGCAAGAATCGGCTTGAAACTCCGCGACACTAGGCTCGCGGTTACACTTCTCGGCCGCCGATGACGCCTTGTTCCCGCAGAAGGGCGATTTCATCGACGCCGAAGCCCCACTCGGTGAGCACCTCTTCGGTTTGTTCCCCTTCCTGGGCCGGTGGCCCGGTGATATGCGTCGGCGTGCGGCTGAAGCGAGGAGCGGGGTTCGGCTGGACGACGTCCTCGCTGATGGCGAACGTCCCGCGCGCCTGATTATGAGGATGCCGAGGGGCCTCGTTCAGGTCGAGCACCGGAGCAAAGCAGGCATCGGTTCCTTCGAGCAGGGCGCACCACTGGTCGCGGGTTTTGGTCTTGATGACGGCCGCCAGCCGCTCTTTCAGTTCCGGCCAGGCGTCTGTGGGTGCCAGGTGGGGCAACGTCTCGGGGTCGATCCCCGTTCGCTTGAGCAGTTGGGCATAGAACTTCGGTTCGATGGCCGCCAGGGCGACGTACTTGCCGTCGCTGGTTTCGTACACGTCGTAAAAATGGGCCCCGCTGTCGAGAATGTTTTCGCCGCGGCGGTCATTCGTGATGCCCGCGCCGTGCAAGGCATAAGTCGAAGTCAGCAGAGACGCCACGCCGTCCACCATGGCGGCGTCGACCGTCTGACCTTTGCCGGAACGGTGCGCTTCGAGCAAGGCCGCCACCACGCCGAGTGCCAGGTAAAGGGCTCCACCGCCAAAGTCCCCGACCAGGTTCAACGGCGGCGTGGGGGGCTGACCGCGGCGGCCAATGCTGTGCAGCGCCCGCTGAGCGCGATGTAGTTCAGGTCGTGCCCCGCGGCGTGAGCCAGCGGGCCATCCTGTCCCCAGCCGGTTACGCGTCCGTAGACGAGCCGCGGGTTGCGGGCCGCACAGTCCTCGGGTCCCAGCCCCAGCCGCTCGGTAACGCCGGGGCGAAAGCCCTCGATCAAGGCGTCGGCCTGTTCGACGAGCCGCATGACGGTGGCCACCCCCTCGGGCTTCTTCAAGTCGACGGCGATCGAGCGGCGGCTGCGCCGCAGCAGTTTGAAGCGATTCGGCAATCCGACACCCAGCCCGGCGTCTTGCAGGCGGTCGACGGTCACCACCTCCGCGCCCAACTCGGCCAGCAGCATGCCGCACATCGGGCCGGGGCCGATGCCGGCGAGCTCGACGATCTTGTATCCTTCCAACGGTCCCATGTTCGGCGGATCCCTTGACGTCGCTTGGGGCAATGCCCGACGCGTCGCTATAGTTGACCAACAATCGCGATACTGGCGACGTTCTGCGAGGGGTAGCCGCCCAGGTTGTGGCTCAGCCCGAGCACCGGGTCGTCGAGCTGGCGCTGGCCGGCTCGATGTTGAAACTGAAGATACAACTCGTACATCATCCGCAGGCCGGAGGCGCCAATCGGGTGTCCGAAACATTTCAGCCCGCCGTCGATCTGGCAGGGGACCTTGCCGCCGGCATCAAACACGCCGTCGAGCACGTCGGTCACGGCGCGTCCTTCCGGCGCGATGCCCAGGTCTTCCATGGTCACCAGCTCGGTGATCGAGAAGCAGTCGTGCACTTCGGTCATGCTGATCTCTTCGCGGGGGTTCTTGATGCCGGCCTCTTCGTAGGCCCGCCGGGCGGCAATCCGGGTTGTCAGCAGGTGCGAACCATCCCACGAGTTGTGTCCCACTTCGGTGCCGTTCGAGACGCTGACTTGCAAAGCCTTGATCGACACCAGGTTTTGTTTGCCCAGGCTGCGGGCGATTTCGGGCCTGGTCACGATCGCGCAGGCGGCGCCGTCGCTGACGCCGCAGCAATCGAACAGGCCGATGGGTTCGGCGATCATGGGGGCGGCGATCGCCTGGTCCTCGGTAATCTCGCGGCGCAGGTGGGCCTTGGGGTTTTTGGAGCCGTTGGCATGACTCTTGACCGACACGTGGGCCATCGCCCGTTTCAAGTCTTTCTTGTCGATGCGGTGTGCCGCGCGATAGCCGGCGGCAAGCTGTGCAAAGACGCCCGGTGCCGAAAGATTCGGATAGTGCATGTCGTTGGTCACGCCGCGCGACCGCTGCGGCAGCCCGCCGTAGCCGGTATCCTTCAACTTCTCGCAGCCGAGCGCCAGCGCGATGTCGACCGCGCCGGAAGCGACGGCGTAGGCCGCCCCGCGCAGCGCCTCGGTGCCGCTGGCGCACATGTTTTCAACGCGCGTGACGGGGATGTTCGGCAAGCGCAGCGCCATCGACAGCGGCAGCGCGCTGGGGCCGACGTTGACCGAGTCGATGGCCGAAGCGAACCAGGCGGCCTCGATTTCATTCTTGGAGATACCGGCGTCGCGGAGGCATTCTTCAAACGCTTCGGACATGAGCTGGGCGGGTTCGGCATCCCACCGCTCGCCGAAGCGGGAGCAGCCCATCCCCAAGATCACGACTTTGTCTTTGATGCCCGCTGCCATGGGGGTGCCCTCGCAAAAAAAGTGAACTAGGCCCCAGAGGCCTTCCAGAAGTATCGCCGAAAACCCCGCTGCTTGTCGAATTGCTTGATCCGAAATTGCACGGTCACCGGCGTGCCGACGTCGAACGTCTCGGGCACGACGTCGGTAAAGTCCATCATGGCCCGTCCGCCCGCGTCGAACTCCACCATCCCGAAATAGGCCGGCGGATTCATGTCGAACGTGAGATGATCGGCCGTCCAGGTGCGCACGGTTCCCCGTTCGTCCGCCATCGGGTGGTCGGTCTGCGTGTCGGCCGCGCCGCACTCGGGGTTCACGCAATAGACGGACTTGGGAAACTGCACGGTGCCGCACGCGGTGCAGCGCCCCGCCAGGAAGCTGTTGACCATTTTACGGTTGCGGAACAAGGCCGACATGGGCGTTGGCATGTCGGCCTCCGCCCGTTTCCCGAATTCTCGCTTCACCAGGTCATTGAACGTCTGGAATCGCGCATAGTTCTCATCGGCAACACGCAGCGCAAGGTGTCCCGAAACGCCGCGCTTCTTCGGCGCGTTGGCAATGGCATCGGTGGCCTGAAACAACAGCGCATCGCAGCCTTGGCCGAAACCGATCACCAGGATGCGTTCGCCCGGCGCGGCACGCTCCAGCGTGTGCGCCAGCAGCAGCAGGGGATGGGCAACGCCGGTGTGACCGCAATTGCCAAGCAGATCGTCGACGACCTTCTCGGGCAGCCAGCTTCAGATGCTTGGCGACCGCCAGCGGCACGCGCTGTTGAAGGCTGGGCAGGATGAAATGATCGACGTCGCCGATCGCCATGCCGGCTTTCTCGAGCAGGCCCGACACGGCCGACGGTACCAGCTTCAGGTATCCCTCGTCACGAATCCAGCGTTCTTCCCATTCGTAGTCGAATTCGAAGCCGTCCATGCGGTAGTGATCCACGAAATCGCAAGCCACCGAATGCGATTCGACAAACCGTGCCACCACGCCTTCGTGGCCGATCACCAGCGCCGCGGCCGCGTCGCCCGAGAGCATTTCCAGGCGCGACCCCACCCGGGTGCGGCGATGTTCCGAGCCGATCACCAGCGCCGAGCTGCAGCCGGCCCGCACGGCATCGAGCGCGCTCAGCATGCCGCTGGTGGCGGCCCGCTGACTGCCGCCGACGTCCATCGTCCGCACCGTGGGCGGCAGGTTCAGGGCCTCGCTGACGATCACGGAATTCTGTCGATCGAGAAAGGGATGGGTGGTGGAAGCGAGAAACAACGCCGCGATGCGGTCGCGCGTCGAGGCGTCGGTTGCGTCTCGCGAAGCTGCCACGGCCATGGTCACGGTGTCTTCGTCCCAGTTGCAAATGCTCCGTTCTCCGCCGGCCAGCGAAGCCAAGGACGCGTCGAACCAACCGTTCGCCCGGCTGATCGCTTCGCGCGAGGCGAAGTCTGGGGATATACGCACCGAATGACGTAATTCCGATCACTGCGTGCTCCAAAGCAATGCGGGCCTCAATTCGATGTGAAGCACCGACCGTCGGAAAACGGTCGGTGCGATACAGTTCCGCCAGGCATCAGGCCGTCTCGATGGTCGCAACGTGGATACACGAACGAGACTCGTTGCTGGAGAGGAATCATTATGGCCAGATTTCACTGACTTTGCCAACTTGACGGTTGGTCGACGGCTCCAAACGTTCGATAATGGCATGCGGACCAGGCGTCCCCAGGCGGAGGTTCTCGAGATGAAAGCGGTCGTCGTACGCGAAGTTGGCAGAATCGAAGTGCGGGACGTGACGTTGGATCCGCCCCGGGCCGGCGAAGTGAAGATCAAGATGGCGGCCACCGGGGTTTGCCACTCCGACCTGTCGGTCGCCAACGGTACGTTTCCCAGCGCGCTGCCGATGGCCCTGGGGCATGAAGGCGCCGGCGTGGTGGAAGAAGTGGGCCCGGGGGTGTCGAACGTCAAACCGGGCGATCACGTGGTTCTTTCGTTCGTGCCCAACTGCCGCAACTGCTTTCATTGTCTACGCGGCGAGACGCACCTCTGCGAGAAGAACCGAATCCTCTCCTTGGGGTCGCAGTTGGACGGAACACACCGCCTGCACGAGGGAAATGCCGACATCGCGGTCATGAACGGGCTCGGTTGCATGGCGGAGTCTGTCGTGACCCAATCGATCTCGGTGGTGCCGATCGACACGGACATTCCGCTGAGCGTGGCGGCGTTGGTCGGCTGTGCCGTCACGACCGGCGTGGGGGCAGCCCTGAAAACGGCGGCGGTAAGGCCGGGTTCCAGCGTCGCGGTGTTTGGATGTGGTGGCGTGGGGATTTCCGTCATTCAAGGAGCCGTGCTCGCCGGCGCCGAACGAATCATCGCGGTCGACCTGAATCAAGACAAGTTGGAAATGGCCAGGCGATTCGGCGCGACCCATGCAGTGAAGGCCTCGGACGCCGCGGTGAAGGAAATCAAGGCGCTGACCAACCGCCGGGGCGCCGACTACACGTTCGAGGCGATCGGGCTCGGCGCCGTCGTGGAGCAGGCCTTTGCGGCGACGCGGAACGGCGGGCAATGCACGCTCATCGGCATGGGCCGAAGAGACGATCGGTTTAGCTTTGACCCCTTCACTTTCCCGCTATTCGCCAAAACGTTGCGCGGCTGCATGTACGGCAACGCGGACCCTAGCGTCGACTTTCCGAACATGCTCAGTCTGTATCGCGCCGGCAAGCTCGATCTCGAGGGCATGATTACCAAGACCTACAGCATCGACGATGCTCCCCAGGCCTTCGAGGACCTGGCCGGTGGCGTCAACGCCAGGGGCGTCATCCTTTACGAATAGCTTCCCTTGATCCGGATCGGCCCGGCATCTCGAAATTCACCGCGCGGAGATCACCTGATGAAGCGACCAGCTAACTTGAACTCGCCAACATGGATCTTCGGTGCCGTCGTTCACGCCTGCCTGGCGTGGCTCATGCCGGCTGTCGCGTCGGCCGCTGACGCGCACCCTCCGAACGTGGTCGTGATCCTCGCCGATGACCTGGGCTGGAGTGACTTGGGCTGCTACGGAGCTGACTTGCATGAAACGCCGCACATTGATCGGCTGGCGCGGGACGGCGTGCGCTTCACCAGCGCTTATGCCGCGTCGATCTGCTCGCCAACCCGCGCTGCGCTGATGACCGGCAAGCATTACGCGCGGTTGCACATGACCATCTGGTACGAAGGCTCGCTCGAGCCCGACCGTCGCCACAAACTGCGACCGCCCGAGTCCGTGGGCAATTTGCCGCTCGCGGAAGTGACGCTGGCCGAGCGACTGCGCGAGGCGGGTTACCTGACCGCGCTGGTCGGCAAATGGCATCTGGGAGACGCCGGTCATTATCCCGAGACGCAAGGTTTCGACGTCAACATCGGCGGCACGCATTGGGGCGCACGCAAACGTTCTTCTATCCGTATCGGGGCGATCGCTACTATGGCCGCGAAGTGCGCTACGTGCCCGACCTGCCGTACGGCGAACCGGGCGAATACCTCACCGACCGGCTGACCGACGAAGCGCTCAAGGTCATCGACCGCGCCGGCGAGCGGCCATTTTTCCTCTATCTGGCGCACCACGCGGTCCATACGCCCATCGAGGGCAAGCCGAAGCTCGTCGCGCATTATCAGCAGAAGTTGTCATCGGGACTGCACCATCAAAACGCCATCTACGCGGCCATGACGCACAGCCTGGACGAGAGCGTCGGCCGAGTGCTGGCGAAGCTCGATGAGCGCGGGTTCGCAGACAATACGCTGGTGATCTTTCTTTCCGATAATGGCGGATACGTGATGCCCTTCGACGGTCAGGCCGTCACGGACAATTCGCCGTTGCGCAGCGGAAAAGGTTCGCTGTACGAAGGGGGCGTGCGCGTGCCGATGATCATCCGCTGGCCCGGCGTCACCAAGGCCGGCGACGTGTGCGATGAACCGGTCTGCGTCATGGACCTGCTGCCGACGATCGGCGCCGCCGTCGAGCCCTCGCCAGGCAAGTCTTGGACCGCGCCCGACGGCACGAGCCTCGTGCCCCTGCTGCATGACTCCGCCGCCACGCTCGACCGCGACGCGCTATATTTCCACTATCCGCATTACTATCCGACCACGACGCCCGCGAGCGCCATCCGCCAGCGCGACTGGAAGCTGCTGGAGTATTTCGAGGATGACCACGTCGAGCTCTACGACCTCGAGCACGACCTGGGCGAAGAGCACGACCTGGCCGGCGAACAACCCGAACGCGCCAGCCAATTGCGCGACAAGTTGCACGCCTGGCGCCGGCAGATCAA
This sequence comes from uncultured Planctomycetota bacterium, assembly GCA_963711515.1. GTDB lineage: Bacteria > Planctomycetota > Planctomycetia > Pirellulales > PALSA-1355 > CAVQEL01. Next base: position 122,597 of record CAVQEL010000040.1, read on the forward strand.
CGCTCAGGTGCCGACCCCAGCGACCGGCGGATGAGGGGATAGGCGGATGACGTGACAGGGCTTTCTGCTTGCGGAGGGCATGGGATTCGACCCTGCGACCCCCTGCGAGGCACCTGATTTCGAGAAGCGACAAACTGCGCGAACACCCCTGGAAACACGGCGTTTCCGTTTCCAAGGATAGCGTGGATTCACCTATTCTCCATCCCATTCCTGATCTGAGTTCTGACCGCGACGCGTCGAGTCCTCGCGCCTCGATCGAACCGGTCGATCGCTGGTCGTCTGGGTTTGCCGGCCAGGCAAGGTCCACGGCTCCGAATGGTTTTGCATGAGCCACACGGATCGCCCTTGAACCGGACGTCGAGCGGCGTCGGTGGGCCCGGTCGATGCAATAAGACACTTCCTCCAGCGCATGACTCGCGTGCCAATGTCGTCTATCTTCTTGGATAGCAAACCGTTTGCGACGGGAGAGCGACCGTGCGGGGACCCAACGACCTCGATGATCAAACCCTGGAGAAGTGCCGGGCTTACCTCAAATTGCTTGCCGCCAGCCAGATTGATGCCTGGCTCCGCAAGCAGGTGGATGCTTCTGATCTCGTGCAGCAAACCCTGCTCGATGCATTGGCGCGGCGAAATCAGTTTCGAGGACAGAGCGAAGGGGAGTTGCTCGCCTGGTTGCGGGCAATCTTGTCTAATAACTTGATCGACGCCCATCGGCACTATGGCCGGGCGAAGCGCGATGTGGTGCGCAGCGTCTCGCTTGATGAAGAGATCTCGCAATCATTTTACCGGGTCGACGCATTGGCGACCAGTTCCGCTTCCTCGCCGAGCCAGAAGGCGGCGACCAACGAACAGTTGCTCCGCCTACCGGCGGCGCTGGACGCGTTGCCCGACGCCCAGCGTGAGGCGATTGTGCTGCACCACCTGCGAGGACTGAAGCTCGCGGACACGGCGCAAGCTCTCGGCCGCAGCGAGTCTGCCGTGGGAGGATTGTTGCATCGTGGTCTGAAGAGACTCCATGAGCTTCTTGGAGATTAGACCGATGACGTCCAAAAAAATGCACGGCTCCGATGCCGCGAAGGACTCGTTGGATCAGATCGTCGCCGACTACGTGCGCGCCGTCGAAGCCGGCGACCCTCCTTGCCGCGATGAACTATTAGCGAAGCACGCAGACCTTGCCAATGAGTTACGTGAGTTTTTCGGGCACCGCGACCGCATGGAAGCCTTGTTGGATCCGCTTCGCCGCGCGGCCGCGCGGCGTGCTCAATGTGCGATGTCCCCACTGTCACAACACGATCGAGCTGCTTGACCGTGCGCAGATTACTGATCTGAATTGTCCTTCCTGCGGCAGCAACTTCAGCTTGGTTGCCCAAGGAAGCGCAGGGCACTTCCCCAACGGAATGAAGCGCATCGGGCAGTTTCAACTCATCGAGCGAGTCGGCATCGGCCAGTTCGGCAGCGTGTGGAAAGCTCGCGACCTGACATTGGAGCGCACGGTCGCGATCAAGATCCCGCGCGATGGCGGATTGAGCGAGGCGGAGACGGAAATGTTTCTTCGCGATGCGCGGCTCACCTCGCAGCTCAATCATCCCAACATTGTCAGCGTTCACGAGGTCGGCAAGCAGGAAGGTACGATCTATATCGTCAGCGATTTCATCCAAGGCGCGACGCTGAAGCAATGGATCGGGGCCAAACGGCTGGCCCATCGAGAGGCCGTCGAACTGTGTGTGATCGTCGCCAGAGCGCTGCATCACGCTCACGAATCGGGCGTCATCCATCGCGATCTCAAGCCGGGCAACATCATGATGGACCTTTCCGGCGTGCCGCACATCGTCGACTTCGGCTTGGCCAAACGCGACAGCGGCGAAATCACGATGACGTTAGACGGACAGATTCTAGGCACACCCGCCTACATGTCGCCCGAGCAGGCGCGAGGTGAAGGACACGACGTCGACGGCCGAACGGACGTTTATGCGCTGGGTGTGATTCTGTTTGAACTGCTGACCGGCGAGCTGCCGTTTCGTGGTGAGAAGCAGATGCTGATCGTCCAGATCCTCAACGACAACCCGCCGTCGCTACGTCGTCTCGATAACACAGTGCCGCGCGATCTCGAGACAATCTGCTTGACATGCTTGCGGAAAGAACCCGCGAAGCGCTATCCCACCGCCGCTGCTCTCGCGGATGACTTGCAGCGCTGGCGGGACCGCGCGCCGATCGTGGCGCGCCCTGTCAGCCGCGTCGAGAAAGCATGGCTGTGGTGCCGACGTCACCCCGAGATTTCGTCGTTGCTGGCGCTGCTTGCGGTGGTGATCGTCTCGGCGGTTTGGATCTCACGCGAAGTGCAGCACGGGGAACGGGCCGACGGGCTGGTCAACCAGTTGATGGCCGTCGAGATGGCAGATCTGCCGCACGCGATTTCGCAACTCGCTCCCTATCAAGACCGTGTCCGGTCGCGGTTGAAAGCCGAGTCGGCCCGCGACGCACGGAACCAAGACGCCGACCGCCATTTGCGGGCGTCTCTGGCGAACTTCTTGCTGTACGACGACGACTCGGAAGTGGACCTGTTTTACGAACGGATGCTGACGGCAGCGCCCCACGAATTCGCCGTGTTGTGCGACGCCTTGTCCAAACGGCGCCACGAGTTCGTCGAGCGCCTGTGGACTCTAGCCGGGACGGTGAAGTCTGATCCGGATCGCCGATTTCGGGCTTGCTGTGCCTTGGCCGCGTATGACCCGGACGATGATCGCTGGCAACAAGTCTCGCCGTTCGTTGCCAGTCAGCTTGCCTCGAGCCCGCTCGCTTCCACCGGCCAGTGGCGAGCGCGAGTTCTTCCGGTGCGCGGGCGACTGCTGAAGCCGCTGGAAGCGATCCTCAAGAATGAAAATGAGTGGACACTGAAGCGGAATCTCGCGGCCGATAGTTTGGCCAGCTTCCTCGTCGACCAGCCGGAAGAACTCTTTCGGTTGCTGATGGAATCCGGCGAACAACAGTTCACCGAGTTCGTTCCGGCACTGGCGGCCCATCGGGCGGAGTTCGTTCGACTCTTGGGCCGAGAACTCGATAGCACCCCAAACGTGCCCAGCCGGCGGGCCTGTGCGGCCATCGCCGCTTACCAACTGGGCCTCCCGGAAATGGCAGCACCAGCTCTACGGAAAGACCCAGGAGCCCGGACGTGCTTGATCCATTGGGCCGCGCCGTTGGGCGTCGATCCCAACGCGATGGTCGCCCAAATTAACGAACGATCCGACGACACGGTCCGCCACGCGCTCGTGCTGGCGCTTCGCGAGTTCACGTCCGCGCAGCTCTCGCCTGCCGAACGAGACCAACTTAGTTCAGAGTTCCTCGCCCGCTACCGCGACGATCCGGATGCCGGAATGCACGCCGCGCTCGGGTGGCTGCTCTCGGAGTGGGGCTATCGCGAGCAGCTCGACGAAATACGCAAGCAACTCCAGGTTGACGAAGCGCAGCGGCTCAAGCACGATGCCGCCCCTCCCAAGCAATGGTACGTAAATACGCAGGGACACACGATGGCCATCGTTCACGCGGGCGAGTTCCTCATGGGAGCACCATTCGATCCGGTTGTCGCGGCACGCGTCCCTCAGCATCGCGTCAGGATTGGGCGAACGTTCGCGATTGCGTCGAAAGAGGTGACGCGGGCCCAAATGACGCCGTTTCTCGCGGAGTTGGATCGTGAAGACGAACGCCACGAGTCGAACGAGTTTAGCGCGCATGACAAGTCACCGCAGAACAGAGTGACGTGGTATGAAGCAGCCGGATATTGCAGCTGGCTCAACGAGCAAGAGGGGATTCCAAAGGATCAGTGGTGCTATCTGCCCAATGCCGATGGTGAGTATGCCAAGGGAATGCAGGTTGCTCCCGATTTTCTGGCGCAGCGGATACCGCTTGCCAACCGAAGCGGAATGGGAGTTCGCCGCGCGGTCCGGAACCACCACGCTCAGACACTTCGGCGACAGCCAGACGTTTCTACCGCGGTACGCGTGCTTCGGCCAACACCATACCGAACTTGTCGGGACGTTCAAACCCAACGATTTCGGCTTGTTCGACATGCTGGGAAACGTGGCCGAATGGTGCCACGACTATCGCGACTATCCCAAAGAGGCGAGCGACTCGATCTTTGTCGACCAGCATGGTGGCGGCGTGGTGACGGAGAAAAAGAGAGTCGTCGCACGCGGGGGGAGTTTCAACGGCCTGCGGCATCGCACGCATTCGGTGGACCGATCGCTTGCGTATCGGCCGGGTGAAGCGACGCGGTCGTCCGGCTTTCGCGTGGCGCGAACGATCGTTCCGGCACCGCAGGATCTGTGGGGCCGGGCCCAGCTTCTCGGCCGGCAGGGGCATTGGCGCGAGGCCGCCAAGCTGATGCAACAAACGCTGCCGCGGCTCGTGGCTGATGCCGACCATTGGCAGCGTCTGCTGAGCGCCTGGCTGTTTGTCGGCGAAATTGACAAGGCCAACGCGATCTGCGACGAAATGCTTCGTCGATTTGGCGACACCGATGACCCGGCCGTTGCCCATCAATTGGCCAGCCTCGCTTTGGCGATCCCAGATCGTGAAGCAAGCGGCCAGATCGAGCGACTCGCCGAACTGGCGGCCACGGTCGACAATTTCACACACTATCGCGACATGGGCATGTTGTGCTATCGCCAAGGCAAGCTCGAAGAAGCTGAGCAGTGGCTGCTGAAGGGAAGAAACGTCTATCTGCGCGGCCGCCCCGCCACGCTCTACTTTCTCGCCATGACGCGTCACCGGCGCGGCGACGAAGTCGGCGCTCGAGCAAGCCCTCAGCGAAGCCCAGCGCACCCGGGACCGTGTCCGCAAAGCTGACTCGGACGGCGATTTTGGCGAGAACTGGTACCTCTGGCTCATCACCGAGGCGATCCGCTCCGAAGCCGAACGAGTCACAGGCGTCCAGTAGGCACGGGGTGTTCGCCGGATAGGTCAGGTTCCAAGTCTCCCCCTCGGCGGTGCTGGCCGTATTCGGCCTTTCTGAAAAAAGTGTCAGTTTCTGGCGCATGGTCCGCGCACGGATGCCGTCTTTAGAACTATGCCGAGCCGCGTCAACGCCGGCCGTAACCGCTTCTCAACAGGGCGCTTGCGAATCGGTCAGATGCACGGTCGTCGATACGACCTCTCGAGAGCTCCCTATTCCTGAAACGGAAGCGGTTTTGCTCCTTCTCAAACTGAAACACGAGGGTTTCAGCCATGCGTCTATCGAGCCGGTTCCCTTCACGCGTTTCACCGACGCCCTCCCGGGCCGGTCGCTTACAAGTCGAGCTGCTGGAGAACCGGGAGCTGCTGTCTGTCAACGTGCTGTACGACCATTCGGGCACAAACTTTGACGAGGACCTGTTTGCTTCCAATATCGAGGCGGCCCTCAACGGCAACGTTGTCGGGTACGGCTATTCCATCAGCGTGGACGGAGCTCCCGGACCGTCGGGCGGCGGCGGAATCGGCGGCACCGGCGGCGGAGTCGCGGTTTCGGCGCCAGACTTAACAGCGCTGCTCGGCTTTCCGGTCGGATTTTCCCTTCCGTTTAACGAATTCACGGAAATCGAGATCGCCAGTGTTTCCAAGAACCTCACTTCGATTGCGCTGAACCTCGCGGTTCAGAACCATCCGTTTGCCAGCCTGGACCAGCCGATGGCGGCGTATCTTCCCACGAGCTGGACACTCGGCAACAACGTGGAAGGAATCGCAATTCGTGACCTGCTGGCCCACACCAGTGGCTTTGGAGAAAATTACACCAGCTCCTCGGAGGTTGGCAGCGCGGCAGTATCAGCCGTGAATGTGGACTTCAATACCTTCAACAACAATACCGACGCCAATCTGCAAACCATGGTGGCCTACGGCGTCAACAACCCCGGCGACGTGCGCCAAACGGGCAACACCTGGTATTCCAACGCCAACTACGCGTTGATGAGGGTCATCATCCCGATCCTCAGCGGAGACGTCTCGCCCAGCGAAACCAACCCGCAGGTTTACGCCGATGCTTTCCGGGACTACATGCAGACAAACATCTTCCAGCCGGCCGGCGTCACTGCCCAGCTCTATGACAACTCTTCCACGCAGGCGCGGGTCTATCGTCCGGTCGCTGCCGACCCGGGGCTGACTTCTCCCGGTGCCACGACGGACGGCAATTAGATGTTCTATGTCTCCTGCTTCGGCTCGTTACGTATTGCTCATCCAGGGAC
>CAVQEL010000041.1:0-128313 GCA_963711515.1 uncultured Planctomycetota bacterium
ACTCGATCGCGGTGACGCTCGGGGGCGGGAGCGTGGGCTGGGCGGGGAGGCGGCGGGCCCGCCCGGCGTGTTATCGTGCGGCTCGCCGACCCTTCAGGAGTGAGCATCCATGCCGTCTCTCGACCGACTCGCGGACTTCCTCGGGACCCTTCCCAGGATCTCCATCGGCATCTTCCCCACGCCCCTCGTGCCCCTCGAGCGCCTGAGCGCCGACCTGGGCATCGATCTCTGGATGAAGAGGGACGAGTGCACCGGGCTCGCCCTGGGCGGCAACAAGGTGCGCAAGCTGGAGTTCGTCCTGGCCGACGCGCGCGCCCGGGGCTACGAGACGGTCGTCACCGTCGGCCCCCTCACGTCGAACCACACCATGATGACCGCGGCGGCGGCGCGGCGCGCGGGCATGCAGGTACACTGCGTCGTGGGCGGCGCGCCCCCCCAGACGCCGTCGGGGAACCTGCTGCTCCTCGACTACCTGGGCGCGGCTCTCCACTTCACCAGCATCGACTATGCGGCGCCCACGCCCGACGCCGAGCGGGAGCTCCGGGAGACGTGCCAGCGGGTCACCGCCGACACGAACGGCTACTGGATCCCCGGCGGCGCGACCATGCCCCAGGCGGAGCCGGGCTATATGAACGCGGTGCTGGAGATCTGTGCCCAGCGGGGCGGTCGCTTCGACTTCGACCACGTCGTGCTGGCCATCGGCACGGGCTCCACGACGACGGGGGTCATGCTCGGCCTGGCCCTGGGCGGGCTGGACACCAGCGTCGAGGCCGTGCGCGTCCTGGACCGGCGCGCGGTGGAGGAGGTCTTCCACCAGCCCTCGCCGCGAGGAGCTCTTCCGCGACAGCGTGGACCATTTCGGGCTGACCCTGACGGACGTCCCTCGGCACAGACAGATCTACGGCTTCGCGGAGGAGGGGTACGGCGTGCCCAACGAGCACAGCGACCACGCCCTCCGCGTCCTCGCCGAGCGGGAGGGCTACCTCCTGGACACGGTCTACACGGCCAAGGCGTTCGCCGGGCTCCTCGCCATGGTGGGCGACGGACGGATCCCCCGGGGGGCGCGTGTCCTGTTCCTGCACACGGGGGGGCTCTCCATGACGCCGGCTGCCGAAAAGCGTTATGGAGGGCCCCCCACGTGGTGGTCCGTCGGAGCTGGCACATCCCGCCGGCCTTCAGGGCGCCCCACTTCTGCATGACGTCCGCGTACTGCGCCCGGGCGTCCGCGCACGCCTGCACCTGACGCGCCGTGGGCGCCACGTCCGCCTCCTGCATGGACATGGCGGCGCGCATCATCGCTGGCTCACCGTCTCGAGGGTGGGCGGGCCGGAGGGCGCCGCCTCGGAAGAAGCCGCCGAAGCCACCTGCCGCCGCCGCCCTGCCTGGGCGCCGGCGCCAGCGCCTCGATGGCCTTGATGCGCGCGGCGTCCTTCATGGCGTCCAGCTTCGCCACCATCGCCCGGGCGTCCTCGAAGGCCGCGTGGGCGGCCACGGCGCCGTCGTACATCTCCCGGCTGAGGGACGCGACCTGCGCCAGCTCGGCCGGCGGCGGTCTTCACCCGCGGATCCAGACGCAGCGTCAGCGGCTGGGTGTACTGCCGGCCGCCCACGGTGAGGCGCACGGTGTACTCGCCGGGCGGCGCCCACGGGGCGTTCACCGACGGATAGGTGTGGTGGGGCACCGCGCCCTGGCCGCCGGCGGCCCGGGGCTCGTCGCCCGATGGGGTCGAAGTGCAGGTCCCAGGAGAAGCGGTGCATCCCCTTCTGCGTGGACAGCACCATCTGCGGTGCCGGCCAGTACAGGGGGACGTTGCAGTTCGGCGCGTCGGGGTCGTGCTGGCAGATCTTGTTGTACGCCGCCGGGTCCAGCGCCGGATCGGGCTTCAGCGACCGGGTCGTCGCTGGAGTAGGAGCGCACCACCGTGCCCGCCGGCGTCGAGGATGTCGAGCGTCACCGGCGCCGAGCGCGTTGCCGCCGAGGTAGTAGTCGATGATGCCACCCGGCGGCGGGTTCTCGCCGGCCGGCAGCTCCGGCGGCCACTCGCGTCGGGTCGTTGGTGCCGAAGCGCACGCGCACCGCGGTGGCCGGCTTGAACAGGTACGCGCCCATGGCCGCCTGCGCCTCGGCGGCCTGCCGCAGCGGCGTCACGTCGTCGAGGATCCAGAAGCCGCGGCCGTGCGTGCCGGCGACCAGGTCGGAGCACAGGCAGGTGCGCGTCGTCCTTGACCTGGATGTCGCGCACCGAGACCGCCGGCATGTTCAGCCGGAGCGACTCCAGTGGTCGCCGTCGTCGAAGGACACCCACACCTGGGTCTCGGTGGCGGCGTAGAGCAGCCCCTGCTTGCGCGGGTCCTCGCGGATGGCGTTGGCCACCGCGCCGGGGGCGATGCCGTTGTCGATCTCCGTCCACGTCTTGCCGCCGTCGTGCGTGCGCCAGAAGTGCGGGTTCATGTCGTCGATGCGCATGGTGTTCGCGGCGGCGTAGGCGGTGCCCGTGTCGAAGTGGCCCGCCTCGATGTTGAAGATGCGCGTCCACGGCTTGATGGCCGGCGGCGTCACGTTGCTCCAGTTGGCGCCGCCGTCCATGGTCACCTGGATGTTGCCGTCGTCGGTGCCCGCCCAGATCACGCCGATGTCCAGCGGCGAGGCGCGACAGCGCGGTGATCGTGCCCTGCGGGCTCGGCGTCGACGCTCGCTGGCGTACTTGCCGGCGGTGGTCGGGACGTCCCAGGTCTGCCGCGCCAGGTCGGGGCTGATGCGCGTCCAGCGAGTGGCCGCGGTCGGTGGTCTTCCACACCACGTTCGACGTGTAGTAGAGCACGTCCGGATCGATCGGCGACCACAGGATCGGCATGGTGCGGACGTCGCGGTTGAACGGGCCGCCCCGCGGGCCCATGTCCGGGCCCGACGTTGGTGGTCTGGCCGGTCTTGCGGTTGTAGAGCGAGACGTCGGTGCGCGCGCTGCCGTAGACCATGTCCGGGTCCTGCGGGTCCGGCGCGGCGATGCCGTACTCCTGGATGTTCACCGGATGCCAGTCGTGGAACGTGATCTCGCCGTCGTCCGAGCGGCTCTTCACGCACGCCGAGCCCGAGTCCTGCTGGCCGCCGCACACGCGATAGGGGAAGGCGTTGTCGGTGGTGACGTGGTACATGGCGGCGGTGGGCTGGGTGTACCAGTTGCTCCACGACTCGCCGCGGTTGGCGGAGACCACCGCGCCCTGGTCGGACACCACGAGGAGGATCTTCGGGTCGTTCGGGTTGATCCAGATCTTCTGGTAGTCGTCGCCGCCGTACGCGCCGCGCACCGCCGACCAGTGCACGCCGCCGTCCTCGGTGCGCCACATGACCACCGAGGCGCTGTAGACGACGTTCGGCGTTCTTGGGGTCGACGGCGAGCGTCGGCAGGTCGCCGCCGCCGATGCGGCGCAGCGGGCGCGGTCGTCCACGTGGGCCGTGGCCGCGCCCACTGCGGCCGCCGGGCACGTCGACGGCCGTCCAGTGCTCGCCGGCGTCGGTCGACTTGTAACAGCCCACGACGCCCGTGGTGCCGCCGTCGCGGCCGGCGCCGGCCCCGGCGCGCGCTGGGCGTGCCCGCGACCATCGCGTAGATCACGCCGCGGGTTGCTGGGCGCGATGGCGAGGTTGGCCTCGATGACGCTCGGGCAGGCCCTCGGTGAGCGGCTTCCAGGTGGTGCCGCCGTCGGTGGACTTGAAGATGCCGTTGCCCGGCGCCGCCGAACTCGCCGCTCTCCCGGAAGCTCTGCTGCTGCTGCCAGAGCGTCGCGTAGACGATGTTCGGGTTCGACGGGTCGATGCGGACGTCGTTGCCGCTGGTGTACTCGTCCTGGTACAGCACCTTCTCGAAGGTCTTGCCGCCGTCGGTGGAGCGGAAGATGCCCGCGCTCCGCGTTGGGCCCGTAGGGATGGCCCAGCGCGGCGACGAAGAGCCGGTTCGGGTTCGTGGGATCCACGGCGACGTCGGCGATCATCTGGCGTGTCGCGCAGCCCCAGGTGCGTCCACGTCTTGCCGCGCGTCGGTGGACTTGTACATGCCGTCGCCGGTGGACAGGTCCGGGCGGATGATGCCCGCGCCGCTGCCCACGTAGATGACGTTCGGGTCCGAGGGCGCCACGCGCGATGGCGCCGATGGAGCCCGTGGGCTGGTCGTCGAAGAGCGGCTCCCAGGTGGAGCCGTAGTCGGTGGAGCGCCACACGCCGCCGTTGTCGAAGCCGACGTAGAAGACGTTGGGCTGGCTCGGGCACGCCGGCCAGGGCCCGGGCGCGTCCGGCGCGGGGCGGACCGATGGCGCGCCAGTGCATGTCGGAGTAGAGGTCCGGGGACTGGGCGGCGGCGAAGGACGCCGAGGCCGCGAGGAACGCGAGGGCGAGCGCGATGCGTTTCGAGGTCGGTGCGCACGGGTAACCGCCTCCTGAAGCGCCCGGCCGTGGCGGCCGGGCAGATCCCTATGAGTTCAGCAGAGGCAGTTTGGGGCGTCGGGGCGGGAGGGCCAGGGAGGGGCCCTGGACGGGACCCGTCGCCTCCACCCACGTTCCCTGTCACGGAGACCATGGGCCGGCACGGCCCCGCGGCCGTGGCTCCCCCCAAGGGGGACACCCATGCGGGTTCTGGTCACCGGCGCCACGGGCTACATCGGCGGGCGCCTCGTGCCGCGGCTCCTGGAGCGGGGCCACGACGTGCGCGTGGTGGTGCGCGACCCCCAGGCGGGTCACGGGGCGTCCCTGGGTCGACGACGTCGAAGTCGTCACCGGCGACCTCACCGACGCGGACAGCCTCCCGACCCGCCGTCGGAGGGGGTGGAGCGCCGCCTACTACCTCGTGCACTCCATGTGCACCGGTCGCGACTGGGAGGAGCGGGACCGGCGGGCCGCGCACTCGTTCGTGAGCGCCGCCCGGGGAATCCGTCGCGTGGTGTACCTCGGTGGGCTCCAGCCCCCGCCGGGGCGGCCCCGGGTCTCGGCGCACCTGCGGAGCCGGGGCGAGGTCGGGCGGATCCTCCGTGAGGGACTCCCCACCCTCGAGTTCCGGGCGGGCCCGGTGATCGGCTCGGGGTCCGGCTCCTTCGAGATGGTCCGCTACCTCACGGAGCGCCTTCCGGTCATGGTCGGCTCCGCGCTGGATCCTGAACCGCGTCCAGCCCATCGGGGTCCGTCCCGCTCCTCGAGTACCTGGTGGCGGCGCTGGAGCACGACGCCGTCGGGTGTCGTCGAGATCGGCGGCGACGCGTTGAGCTTCCGGGACATGCTGCTGCAGTACGCCGGCGCCCGTAGGCTCGGGCGAACCGTCTTCACTGTGCCGCCGGTGGTGCCGCCGAGCCTCGCCGCGCCCATCGTCGGGTTGCTCACGCCCATCCCGAACTGCCTGGCGGTTCCCCTGGTGGAGGGCGATCGTGCAGCCCATCCTGCGCCGACCGCCGCGCGCGCAGGAGCTGCTTTCCCGAAGTGGCGCCCATGATCGTACGCCGATGCGGTCGTCGCTGGCGCTGCAGCGTATGCGCGAAGGTCAGGTCCTGACGCGGTGGAGCGGGGCTCTGGCCGGGGGCTCGACCTACACGTTCGAGGACCGCGAGGGCGTAGCCGTGGAGGTCCGGTCGAGGTGGGTGCGCGCTCCCCAGGAGGCGGTCTACCGCGCGTTCGCCTCCCTCGGCGGGAGCCGGGGATGGCGGGTATGGCGCTGGGCCTGGCGGCTCCGGGGGCTCATGGACCAGATGCTGGGGGGGCCGGGACTGCGGCGAGGGCGAAGGGACCCGGTGGACCTCCACACGGGAGAGGTGGTGGACTTCTGGCGCGTCGAGGACGCACGCCCCCCCGAGATCCTCCGCCTCAGGGCCGAGATGAAGGTGCCGGGCAGGGCCTGGCTCCAGTGGGAGGCCGTCCCCGAGGGCGAGGGCACGCGACTGATCCAACGTGCGTTCTTCTCTCCCATCGGATTCTGGGGCATGGCCTATTGGTACGGGCTCTATCCCCTCCACCGGCTCATCTTCAGCGCCCTCGTCGACGCACTGGCGCGGGACGCGGCGGCGGGGATACCGCGCTGCGTCCGAACGGTGATCGGAAAGGGGAGTGGCGGGCGACCCGGGTGCCGACGTGGGAGAAACGCCGGGTGTCGCGTAGATTGCCCCTCGTCGTGTGAAAGAACCCTGTGGAGCGTCGATGACCGAAAGTGACCCGAGCGGCCGAACCCTGGGACTTCGCCGGATGGGGTGAGTCCGAGGAAGATCACCGACCTGGGCACCGGCCCCACCGAGGTATCCCGTCTCGACCAGGCCCACAAGCACACCCTGGGGGCGTGGCGGGCCACGGCCATCTGCGGCAACGACATCACCTCCAGCGTGCTCTACGTCTCGGCGCTGTGCGCGGCACAGGCGGGCGCCCTGGCGCCGGTGGTGCTCGCTGGTGGTGGCGGGCGTGCTCTACCTGTTCCGCCGGATCTACGCCGAGGTCGGGAGCGCGCTGCCGCTGAACGGCGGCAGCTACACCGTCCTGCTCAACACCACCGGCAAGCGGCTGGCGGCGGGCGCGGCGGTGCTGACCCTGCTGTCCTACATCGCCACCGCGGTGATCAGCGCCAACGAGGCCATGCACTACGCCCACAACCTGTACGCGCGGGCTCGACGTCATCGGGCGCCACGGTGGGCGTGCTCGGCCTCTTCGCCGTCCTCAACATCGTCGGCATCACCGAGTCCGCGGCGGTCGCGCTGGGCATCTTCCTCCTGCACCTGGCGACGCTGACGGTGCTGGCCGTGGTGGCGCGGCTTCGCCGTGATCCGCGACCCCGACGATCCTCATGCAGAACTGGGCGATGCCCAGCCCCCGCGGGCCTGCTGGGCGCGCTCTTCTACGGCTTCGCGGCGGCCATGCTCGGGCATCAGCGGCTTCGAGAGCTCGGCGAACTTCATCGAGGAGCAGCGCGAGGGCGTGTTCCCGAAGACGCTGCGCAACATGTGGGGGGCGGTGGCGGTCTTCAATCCGCTCATCGCGCTGCTGGCGCTGGGGCTGCTGCCCCTGGCCACCATCCAGCGAGGTGCCCCGGGACCTGCTGGCGCAGATGGGCACGCTCTCCGCCGGCCGGTCGCTGGGCTGGTGGGTGAGCCTCGACGCCGTGCTGGTGCTCTCCGGCGCGGTGCTCACCAGCTACGTGGGCGTCACCGGCCTGGTGCGGCGCATGGCGCTGGACCGGTGCCTGCCCGCAGCTGCTGCTGGCCGAGAACCGCTGGAGGAAGACCAACCACTGGATCATCCTCGGCTTCTTCGCGCTGTGCACGTCCATCCTCTTCGTCACCCACGGGCGACATCGAGACGCTCGCCGGCGTCTACACGCTGTCCTTCCTGAGCGTCATGGCGCTGTACGCCATCGGCAACATGCTCCTCAAGAAGACGCGCGGCCGCCTGCCCCGGTCCGAGCGGGCGAGCTGGCCACCGTCGATCGTGGCGCTGGTGGCGGTCCTCGTCGGGCCTCCTGGGCAACATCCTCCTGGACCCGCTCAACGTGGAGGTCTTCGCCACCTACTACCTCGTCGGGCTGGCGGCCGTGGCGGTGATGTTCCTGCGCATCGAGATCCTGCGGGTCGGTGCTCTTCTTGTCCCGGCGCGTCGTCGACCGCGTGACGGCGGCCAACGAGTGGATCCGGCGCACGCATCTACCGGAAGATCGAGGAGATCAGCAGCCGCGAGGTCGTCTACTTCACCAAGGGCGACGACATCTCCGTGCTGAACGCGCGCCGCGCTCTACGTGCTCAAGAACGAGCAGACCAACCGCCTGAAGGTGGTCAACGTCTACGAGCGCGAGGAGGAGATCCCCGCGGCACCTCGCCGGCGCACCTCGCCACGGTCGACCACCTCTATCCGCAGCTCAAGATCGACTTCCTGGCGGTGCAGGCGGCGAACGGCTCGAAGCCCGGCCGGTCGGCGAGGGGCGCATCGAAATCAGCGTTCCCCAGGGCATTGACCCGGCCGGGGTCGAAGAAAAGCTTGCCTCCCTGCGCGACTCGCTCGACGTCAAGCTGAACCTCGAAAATCAAGAGGCCAAAGACGGCCAGACCGTGCTCCTCTACCAGGCCGACCAGCAGCAGCAGCGCAGCCTGGACATGTCCAAGCTGATCGGCGCCGTGGGGCGCCGCATCAATCCCGGCGGCGTCAAGGAGCTCACCATCCGCCAGTACGGTACCGAGCAGCTCGAGGTCATCATTCCCGAGGTCGAAGAGCGCGAAGTCGAGCAGGTCAAGCGCAAGATCAGCACCAGCGGTCTGTTGAACTTTCGCATCGTGGCCAATCCCACCGACGACCGCGAGCTGATCAAGAAGGGCATCAACACGACCGGTCGCGACGTCTACATCGGCGGCCGTCTGGAAGGACGCTGGGTCAAGGCTGGCCCCGAACTGCCGCGCACCGTGCCGGCGCCGCAGGCCACGTACCGGCCGGCGCCCGGCGGCGGCCAGGAGATCCTGGTCCGCATCGATCCGTTCAACGTCGACGGGCGTTACCTGACGCAGGCCTCGCCCGGCTTCGACCAGGCAGGCGGGCAGGCGGTCAATTTTTCGTTCGACACCATCGGCGCCGAAAAGTTTCGCCAGCTGACCAAGCGCAATCTGCCCGACGAGGTCACCCGCCTGAACCGGCACCTGGGCATCATTCTCGATAACGAAATGCTCTCGGCCCCCACGATCCAGACCACGATCAGCAACCGCGGGCAAATCCACGGCAGCTTCACGAAGGAGTACGTCGATTTCCTGGTGGGCGTGCTCAACGCCGGCAGCTTGCCCGCCTCGCTCCGCCCCGAGCCGATCAGCGAGCAGCGGATCAGCCCCCAATTGGGCGACGACACGATTCGCGCCGGCGCCAACGCGATGCTCATTTCCACCGCCGCGATCCTGCTGTTCATGCTCGTCTACTATCGCTTTGCCGGACTGGTGGCCGACGTGGCCGTGACGCTCAACGTGATCGTCACCGTTGCGCTGATGGTGCTGATTCACGCCGCCTTCACCCTGCCGGGGCTGGCGGGCCTGGTGCTGACCGTGGGCATGGCCGTCGACGCCAACGTGCTGATTTACGAACGCATCCGCGAAGAATCCGAACGCGGCGCCTCGCTGCGGATGGCCATCCGCAACGGCTTCTCGCGCGCCACCGGCACGATCGTCGACGCCAACATCACCACCCTCATCACGGCCGTCGTGCTGTACGTCATCGGCACCGACCAGATCAAGGGCTTTGCCGTCACCTTGATTCTCGGCCTGCTGGTCAGCATGTTCACGGCCATCTTCGTGGCCCGCGTGATCTTCGACATCGCCGAACGCAAGCGCTGGCTCACGCGGCTCACCATGATGCGGATCGTGGGACACACCAGTTTCGATTTCATTCGCTGGCGCGGTCCGGCCATCACCGTGTCGCTGCTGTTGATCGCGGTCGGCGTCGCCGCCACCGTGATGCGCGGCAAGGAACTGTTGGACATCGACTTCACGGGCGGCTCGAGCGTGCAAATCGTGTTTGCCAAGGACAAACCGCAGCGCATCGCCGACGTGCGCGCGGCGGTGGCCAAACTGCCCGACGTGGCCATCAGCAGCGTCGGCGAAGGGGGCCTGGAATTCAAGATCGACACTTCCGACAGCGACGTGGCCCACGTCCAAACCGTGTTGCAGCAAACGTTCAAGGACGCGCTCGAGACGTACACCATGAGCTACGGCGAGCTGGCCATGATCGGGCCGGAGGACGCGTCCGGCCCCGCCCCGGACGGAGCCAGTCCGGACGGAGCCACTCCGGCAGCCGCCGCCGCAGAGCCGGCGCCGCAAACCCCCAGCGAAAAACCAGCCGCCGAGGAATCGCCGCCGGCCGATGGCGATTCAAAACCCGCGGCGGAGAAAGCCGCCGAGGAATCGCCGCCGGCCGAACCCGCCGCGCCCCAGCCCGATCAATCGTCGACAACCGGAGGCGGTCCGTTCCGGTTCGCCCGCTTCCTGCAAGAGGCAGCGAGCGACGAACAACCGCCGGCCGAGTCACCACCCGAGGAGTCCGCCGAAAAGCCGGCGCAGCCGCCCGCGGAACAGCCTCAGCCCGAGGCAACACCCGCGGCGGATGAAAAGACAAAGCCCGAGATGAAGGATGAAGCTCCCGCGAGCGATGCCGAAGCACCTGGCGACGGCGAGACTCCGCCCGCCGAGCCGGTCGAGAAGGCCGAAGTCGACCGAGAGCCGCCGCTGGCGGAGCAGGAAAAGGAGGCTGCGGCCGAACCGACCAGCCCGGGCTCATTCATGGGCGGCACGCGCGTGGAATTGACATTCCCGGATGCGATCGCCCACGAGCCGCTGCGCGAGTTGGTGCAAGAACAACTGGACGCCTTGAACGAGAAAGAGGCCGGCTTCCAACTCTCGAACCCGGCCTACCAGACGGGCAGCGAAGCCCGCTACGAAAAGTGGACCTTGCGCACCACCCTCGACAAAGAACAGACGCAAAAACTACTGGATGCCATTCAGGCGAAACTGGCCGATACGCCCGTGTTCCCTTCATCGAGCGAGATCGGCGGCAAGGTAGCCGGTGACACCAAGATGATGGCCATGTACGCGATGCTGGCCAGCATGGTGATGATCGTGCTCTACGTCTGGATCCGCTTCCAGAACGTGATTTTCGGCCTGGCCGCCGTCGTGGCCTTGCTGCACGACGTGTTGGTGTCGGTGGCTTTTCTGGCCGCCAGCGCCTATCTGTCGCCGTACATGGAAACGCTGTTGGTCGATCCGTTCAAGATCAGCCTGGCCGTCGTGGCGGCGCTGTTGACGATCGTCGGCTTTTCGATCAACGACACGATCGTCGTGTTCGACCGCATTCGCGAGGTCCGCGGCAAAAGCCCCGACCTCACGCCCGACATGATCAACCTGAGCGTCAACCAGACGTTGTCCCGCACGTTGCTCACCTCGGGCACGGTGTTCATCGCCAGCATCATCCTGTACGTCGTGGGGGGGCCGGGCATTCACGCCTTTGCCTACACGATGGTCGTCGGCGTGATTGCCGGTACGTACAGCTCGGTGTACATCGCCGCGCCGATCCTGCTGTGGCTGCGAAAGTCGGCCGGCAAGACCGCCTCCGCCAGCACCGCGTTGCCCGCGGCGGCCGCCGGCAAAAGCTAACTCTTCCGGCATCGCCCCGCTGGAGCTTGTCGTGCGCGCTACAACCCGCCGGGTCTGCCGCGCCAGCACGTCCCGCTAGCGGCGACCGACTTTGCGCAATGCGCCCACGGCCCGCGATCGGCAACGGCGCGCCCCATCGTCAAAGATCAACCGCGGGGGGATATTTTTCGCGAAGTCGTTGCGCCGGGGCTTCACGCCACCCAAGTGCGCTCCAATAGTTATTTCAGCGATGGCGACGTGCAAACGGTGACGCGTGTTCCTTGCCGGTGCAACTTTTGACGAGGCCGTGGATGTCCGCTGGAAAGAAGTTTACGGTTGTGCTGTCGATAGGAGTCGTCGGCGTTAGCGCGGCGATGTTCTTCTGGCCGGACGCGTTCTGGCACGGCGGCGCGGACGACCCGTTCGGCACGCACGTCGAGCGGCGCGTGACGAGCGGCTCGGCGAGCACCGACCGATTGCCCGCGGCCACCGCGGCTATTACGCAGCCGGAGTCGCCCAATGCGACGCCGGCCTATCACCGCAGCTTCCGCCCGGTCGGCACGCTGTTGCCGCCCATCGACAGCGTGCCCGAGGAGCCCGAGGGGGACGGCGTGTTCGAGGTGCCCCAAGTGAGCCCGGCCGAGCCATTGTTGCCCGGGGGCGTCACGCGGCATACCGTCGAAGACGGCGATACGCTCACCCAGTTGGCCGTGCGGTACTTGGGTCGCGCGGACGCCTATTGGCGAATTTACGAGGCGAACCGCGACGTCCTCACCAACCCCGACCTGCTGCCGATCGGCGCGGTGCTGGAGATTCCGCCGCGATCGGACTCGCCGGCCGTGTCCACCTCGCGCAATGCGGAGTCACTGTTGCCGATGGTGCCCGTCCCCAGCCGTCCGCCAGGCGCGTCTTAGCAGTCCGTTGAAATAAACCATCGTGGCTTATTTCAACCTCGCCAGGTGCGTAGCAAAGCTCCGCACGAAAGCGCAAAATAACGACTTACGTCGTCATTTTGAGATCGCATCCATGCGATCGCGCAGGCCGTTGAATATTTCAACGGCCTGTTAACGGCCGGCGCCGGACGTCGATCACAGCGGGCCCTTGCGGTTCTGCCACGGCAAGTCCAGTTTCAAGAGTCGCAGCTCGACGAACTGGACGATCATCTGCTGGACGTTGACGCTCTTTTCGTTGAGCAATTGCGTGCCCTGCAGGCTGGTGGGGGGAGTCCGCAAGAAGAGCGTCTGCTTCTCGATGTCGTCGGACGACTCGACGTGATAACGAGTCAGCGCGTTGTACAGCCGGCGAGCTTCTTGTGCCAACTTCGAATTGCGGCTCCCGGTGACGATCAAGAACGCCAGCTCGCTGCGCACGCTGGGTTGAACCATCGCCTCGCTGATGCGCACCCCCTTGAAGCTCCACTCGGGTGAGATGAGCACCAGGGCTTTCACGTCTTGTCCCTGCTTGCCCGTGGCCAGCACCGGCCAGCTCCAATCGAGCGCCGCCCAATTGACGGCAATCGTGGCGCCCATTTCCACGCCCACGACGCCCAGTCGGTCGATGTTCAACTCTCCCGCGTTGTTCTTCGCCAACAGAAAGTTCTTGACCGCCTCCATGTCGCGCTTGACCATGTCGTCGTAGTCGGCCGGCTGCGGCTCCTTGGCACGGCCGCCGGCGGCAGGGCCTCGCAAATCGGGGGCGATCACGGCGCTGCCGGCGGCCTGAAGTTTGAGCGCCAGCGAAGCCAAATCGGCGCGGCTGCCACCGGAGGCATGCAACAGGATGACGGCGGCCGCCTTCTTACCCTCGTTGCTCGGATAGTAAGTGGCCGTGATCGACACGTCGTCGGACGTCTGTAGTCTCACGTCCTCGGGCGCTGGGGGCGGCTCTTGCTTGTCCTTCTTGTCCGCCGCCAAGGCCCAGGGCGCGACCAACAAAACGGCGGCTCCGACGCGAAGCGCCAAGCGGCATATTCGGGACGGACGGACTCGGATCGATCTGGAAATCTGCAGCATCGTAGGCACCTCGACGAATGAGCGTCGGCCCGAATGCGTGAAGGTACACCAACCGCCGGCCCCCGTGACGTAACCCTCGTCATGAGTTCATGGTAGATTCGTGCGGCGCCGGCCGTCAACGCACGGCGGGCATCCGCGCGGGATGAAAGATTCAAAAGTTTTCCGATTTCGGGACTCGGCTCCTCAAATTTCGCAATAAATTCCCGGACCCGCCGCGAATCAGGGTTTGGTGGTTTGCGCACTTCGCCGGCCCCCACACTCCGCCGCTCCGCAGGCGGTTGCACGGCGGCGGAATGTGAACGAAGATGAAGGTTCCGCCCGGGGCGTGGCCGACCGCTTTTGCAGGGATTTTACGCAAACATTCGCAGCCAGCAGCACCTTCCGTGAACGTCTTTTCCCGATTACGGCAATGGTGGATCGCCCGCCGTGGCGTGGACGACTCGCCCTTGGACGGCGATGCGCCGGCCTGGCTATTGAGCCTGCTGATGCACCTGGGCGTGCTGGTGGCCCTCACGCTGGTCGTGATTTCCAAGCAGCCCGAGCAGCAGACCCTCTCGGTCGTGGCCTCGACGGCCGAGCCAGAGGACCCGCTCACCACGAGCGAGGAATTCACCTACGCCGAGATGCCGCACGACGAGATCGGCGCCACCAGCGCCGGTGACGCGGACGCGAGCATCGCCTTGGCCCCGGCCTTGGCGTTGGACCCGACGCCGGCGCAAATGGAAGTCGAGGAGCACGAGGTCGTCACCGAGCCGGTCGTGATGGGCAAGGAGATTCGCCTGGCCACCGGGCCCATCTTCTCCGAGAACCTGGCCATCAAGGGATCGGCCGGCGTGGGCGCGGTGGGCACCGGCGGCGCCATCGACAAGCTGACGCAAGAAATCATGTTGTCGCTCGAAGAGCGGCCCACGCTGGTCGTATGGCTGTTCGACCAGTCGGGAAGTCTGGCGCGGCAGCGTACGGAAATGATGGACCGCTTCGACCGCATCTACGACGAGCTGGGCGTGATCGAAGCCAGCAACAACGAAGCCTTCAAGCGCAACCAGGACAAGCCGCTGTTGACGTCGGTGGCCGAGTTCGGTCAGAACGTCACGTTTCTGACGCCGAAACCGACCGACGACATCGAAGAGATCAAGGCCGCCGTGCGCAGCATCCAGACGGATCCCAGCGGCGTGGAACACACGTTCGGCGCGATCTCCGCCACGATCAAGCGCTATCGCGTCCTGCGCACCCAGGAGCCGCGGCGAAACATCATGATCTTTCTGTTGACCGACGAAGTCGGTAACGATGAAGACCAGCTTGACGAAACCGTCAGCACGGCACGATCGCTGGAAATTCCGATCTATTGCGTCGGCGTGCCGGCCCCCTTCGGCCGCAAAAACGTCAGCGTCAAGTACGTCGATCCCGATCCCAAGTACGACCAATCGCCCCAATGGCCCGAGGTTCGCCAGGGACCCGAGTCGTTCCTGCCCGAGCTGGTGCAGATCGGCGATCAGCGCGATGACCCGATCGACTCGGGCTTTGGCCCCTACGCCCTTACGCGGCTGTGCGTGGAAACCGGCGGCATGTACATGGCGATCCACCCCAATCGCGACAAGCGGAGAATGATCAGCCGCGAAGAAACGGCCCTCTTGGCCGCCCGGCTGCGTCGCTTCTTCGATCCGGAAGTGATGCGGAACTACGCCGCCGGATTACGTCTCGATCAAGGAGTATCAGCGTCTGCTCAAAGAGAACCGCGCGCGGCAGGCCCTGGTGCAGGCGGCCGAAGCGTCGTGGCTGGCGCCGTTGGACAACCCCACGACCACGTTCTTGAAGTTGAACGAGGCCGATTTCGCCAATCGCCTGTCGCAGGCCCAGCAGGCCGCGGCCGTGCTGGAACCGAAAATCCAGCGGTTGTACGAGATTTTGCGGGAGGGAGAAAAGGATCGGCCCAAGTTGACCACGCCCCGCTGGCAGGCCGGCTACGACCTGTCGCTGGGCCGGGTGCTGGCGATGAAGGTCCGCACCGAAGGCTACAACATCGTGCTCGCTCAGGCCAAAGGCGGCATGCAATTCAAGAACCCCAAGAACAACACCTGGCGGCTCGTCCGCTCCAATAAAATCACCACCGGCAGCGTCCACGAGAAGCAGGCCGCCGAGGCCAAGGAGCTTCTCGGACGCGTCATGCGCGAGCACGCCGGAACGCCCTGGGGGTTGATGGCCCTGGAAGATCTCGCCAAACCCATGGGCTGGAAGTGGGAGGAAGACTTCTCCGAGACGCCCGAGCAGCGTCGCCAGCGCGAGAAAGCCATGCCCCCCAAAGCGCCCTCCAAAGAACGCCGTCCACCGCCCAGACTATAACGGCCCAGTCCGCGCCTTACGCCGCTCTAGAACGGAGCCAACGGCGACGGCGGCCGCGATCCCGACCAAACGCCGCCGCCCGCCTCTCAGTTGCTCACCGCGGTACTGTCGTTGGCGAAGTCGACCGTCGAGTCGTGGTCGTAGAAATGGTGGGCAATCTGCCTGGCCAGGTAGGCGACGAACTTGCGGCGGAAGTGGGCTTCCTGGTTGTCGCTGGCGGGAATCGGCGCGTTGGGCGGATAGACCGCCTGTGGCAGGTTCTTTTCAAACACCGGATCGCGACCTTGCTGCACGTTGTAGACCAGCAGCCGGATGTTCGCCTTGCCCTGGTACAGCGTCTGGCCCTGGAACAGGTTGAACTCTTCCAGATCGATGCCCACCACCATGTCGGCGTTCAGGGCCTTGCCGATTTCGGCGTATTCGTCCCAGGTGTTTTCGTCGGCCCACTCGAAGACCTCGCGCTGGTCGACCAGTTCGATCTTCGACACGTTGTGCTCCAACAACATGCCGACCTGCTTGGCCAGGTCGCGCGAGACGCTCGAATCGCGGAAATGCAGCGAAGTGACCGGGCGGCAAACCACCGCCACGCGCCGCCCCTTGAGGCCGTCGAACTCGGCCGCCGTGTTTTGTCCGGAGACCACGTACATGGCCGTGGCCAGCAAATTGCAGCCGCTGCTGGCCAGGGCCAAAGGCGACACGGCCACGGCCAGCGCCATCACCACGCAGACGGGCAACTTCGGCGAGCGATCCATCGCGGTACCTCGTATCATCCGTGAAAGGAGGTTCTCTGTTTTTCGCACCGTTCGGCAAGCTCCGCACACCAGCGGGCCAGCGCCGAACAAGCGTTCTACTGATTCAAGCAAAGCCGCACGATCCACTCGCCCACCACGGTCACGGCCAATACGACCGCCAGGCCGGCCAGGGTAGTCTCGCCGGGCTGCCAGGACAGACGTCGCCCCCACACGGCCACGATCAACGCTGCCAGACCCACCGTCAGCGCCACCACCGCCAACAGGGTGCCGGTGGCGTGGGTTCGCACGGCTTCCACGATCCGGCCCTTGGTCACCAGCGACCAGGACGTGGTCATGCCGCACGCCGGACACGGAATGCCTGCCAACACCGTCAACGAACAGGGTGGTAAACCGAGTTGCTCGTGCGTGCCCCGGCCCCGAGGATCCGGCCTCAATTGGCTCGCCAGCAACAACGTCGCCAGCAATCCGACGCCCGCCAGCGCCGCCAAAAAACGTGAGCGGCGAGAGAGCGCGGCCGACTTGATTCCCGTGGGCGGAGTCACGCGTCAATACCCGAAAGGGATGCGGAGCATAGCGAGCGCCCCCGGGGCGTGCAAGACCGTTTCGCGATGCAAGGCCGGGCCAGGGTTGGGGGTCGTTTCCTCACTCAAGCCCTACGTCGAGTCGCGGCGGGCCACCACGGCCGCCGCTCGCAACCTTCCGGCTTCTTCCTGCGTCACGCAAACCCGCTCGATGGCCGTGGCCTTGCCCGTTTCCGGGTCCACGTCCACCTGCGTCGCTAGCAGCCGCACGTCGCCGTGGGCCACCTCGAAATGCGTGGGGTTGAACGTCAGCGTCGATTCTAGCACGCGATCGACGCGGCGGCCCAGCACGCTGTCAAACGGCCCGGTCATGCCCACGTCGCATTGAAAGGCCGTGCCCCCCGGCAGAATCGTTTCGTCCGCCGTCGGCACGTGGGTGTGCGTACCCAACACGGCGCTGGTGCGGCCGTCCAAATAGCGTCCCATCAGTTGCTTGTCGCTGGTGGCTTCGGCGTGGAAGTCGACCAGAATGACTTTCACCTCCGGCGGCAGCGCCGCCAGCACCCGGTCGGCCGCGGTCCAGGGGCAGTCCACCGGCCGCATGAAGACCCGCCCCAGCAAGCTCACCACGGCCACTTCCACGTCGTTGCGCGCCCGCACGACGGCAAACTCGCGTCCCGGGGCGTCGCGCGGAAAGTTGGCCGGCTTGACAATGTTCGTCTGCGACTCGAGCACCGGCACGATCTCGCGGCGGCGATAGATGTGGTCGCCCAGCGTGATGCAATCGACCCCGGCGGCGACGAGTTCCTGGTAATTGGCCGGCGTCAGTCCCGAGCCGCCGGCACAGTTCTCGGCGTTGGCCACGACCAGGTCGATCCGGCGGTCTTCCACCAGACCGCGCACCGCGTGGACCACGATTTGCCGCCCGGGCTTGCCGACGATGTCACCAATCAACAACAACCGCACGTGGTCACGCTTCTTTCTCGGCTTGGGGGGAAGGAATCCGGTCGCGGCGGCCTGCGAGCGGCGCGGCGACCGGCGGTTATTTGGCCATCTCCGTGATTCGCGTCTCGCGCAGCACCGTGACTTTAATCTCGCCGGGATACGTCAGTTGCTCCTCGAACGCCCGGGCGATGTCGTGGCAGATTTTGGCGGCCGAGGCATCGGTCGTGTCCTTGGCGCTGACCAGCACCCGCAGCTCGCGGCCGGCCTGGATGGCAAACGCCTGGTCGACCCCGTCAAAACCCGTGGCGATCTTCTCCAGCTCTTCCATGCGTTTGATGTACCGCTCGAGCGTTTCGCGGCGGGCCCCCGGGCGCGAGGCGCTACACGCGTCGGCCGCGGCCACCAGCACGGTGTAGGGATGATCCACGCGAATGTCGTCGTGATGTCCCAGCGCCGCGTGCACCACCTCGGGACCTTCTCCATACCGCTTCAACAGCTCGGCGCCGATCTTGGGATGCCCCCCCTCGGCCTCGTGGTCGGCGGCCTTGCCGATGTCGTGCAACAGTCCGCAACGGCGCGCCAGCCGCGGGTCGAGCCCCATCTCTTCGGCCAACAGCCCGGTGAGAAACGCCACTTCGATCGAATGGCGCAACACGTTCTGGCTGTAGCTGGTACGGAAGCGAAGCCGCCCCAACAGATGCACGATCTTGGGATGCAAACCGGGAACGTCGGCCTCTTGGGCCGCCTCTTCGCCCCGCTTTTGCAAATGCTGTTCGATCTCGGCCTGGGTTTCGTTGACCAGCTCCTCGATTCTCGCCGGATGAATCCGCCCGTCGGCGATCAGCTTGTTCAGCGCCATCCGCGCCACCTCGCGGCGCACGGTGTCGAACCCGCTGACGATGACCACGCCGGGCGTGTCGTCGATGATCACGTCCACGCCGGTGGCCTTTTCGAAGGCCCGGATGTTGCGCCCTTCGCGGCCGATGATGCGGCCTTTCATTTCATCGCTGGGAATGTCGACGGTGCTGGTCGTGGTTTCGGCCGTATGGGCGGCGGCATAGCGTTGGATGCAGGTCAAGAGGACGTCGCGGGACTTGGCCTCGACGATTTCGGCCATCTTCTTTTCGTGCTTGAGAATCAGCGCGCCGGCCTCGTGTTGCAGCTCGCGCTCGAGCATTTCCATCAGCCGGCTGGTGGCCTCTTCACGATTCAGGCCGCTCAGCGAGTGGAGCGTTTGGCGCTCGACGTCCAACAGGTTGGCCAGCTCCTCGTTGCGGCGATTCGTCTCGTCGATCTTGTCCGTCAGCTTGCGCTGGGTCGATTCGACCATTTTCTCCTGGCGGCGCAATTGCTCGATCTGCTGTTCGGTCGCGTCCTGGCGCTTGTCGAGCAAGCGCTCCCGCTCGTGCAGCTCTTGCCGCATCTTCGACAGCTCGCGCTCCCCCTCGGCCTTTTGCTGGATGGCCATCTCCTTGATTTCCAGCTCGGCCTCTTTGCGGCGGGTGGCGCTCTCACGGTCGGCACGGGCGATGATCTCCCGGGCTTCGGATTCGGCGTCCCGGCGGCGCAGCCGGTCGATCAGTTTGGTGCCCACAAACGTGAGCACCGCGCTGATGACAACCGCCAGGAAAGCCTGCAAAGGACTGATCACGGAATGTTCCCTCGAAATACCTTGCGTCGGCAGCAGCCTGCAGGGTGAGCGGGAGGGGGGCGCGCCAAAGCACGCCCACCGATTCCGTCGGTTCGAGAGTTGACCGGCCGCGGCACGTGGCCGTCTGCCGTCGG
Organism: uncultured Planctomycetota bacterium; assembly: GCA_963711515.1. Taxonomy (GTDB): domain Bacteria; phylum Planctomycetota; class Planctomycetia; order Pirellulales; family PALSA-1355; genus CAVQEL01. The sequence goes on from CAVQEL010000041.1 coordinate 19,468, forward strand.
CCGCGCAATCGCCTAGGGGCGTTTACGCTGCGCCGGGCGATTAGCGGGAGACACCGTAGGCACCAGCGCAGGGCGCCGCTCGGGCACCCCGGCCAACTGCCGGGCAATCCGGACAAGAGCGTCAAGGGGATGGGTTGGTCTTTCGAAAGCACCGCGCAGCAAGCGCCTTGCCGCCGATGAACTTTCGGTGAGGACGTAAGCCATGCTGATCCAATCATGCGGAAGTGCCGGCCGCGACAGAAGACGCTGGCCCCCTGCGGCGTTCATCCACGTCTGGCCCGCGGGCCGAATGAGGCGGCTCAACCTCGACACGACGCCGAGGAACCATCGCAAAAAAGCTAGCAGATACATCGTGGTTGCGATCTCCCGCAATTCGCTTGTCTTATCACCCGTTACGAAATCGTCGCTAATCGCTGCGCGCCGCACGCGGCCGCAACTCCCTCCGATGCTTCATCCCGGAGGCTGTCATTCGTAAAAGTTTGTCGGGCGCTCCACTGCACGTTCGAGCAACCCAAATCGGTCGCGCGCCCGGCCACTCGTGGAGCTCCCAGCCACTTTATACTATCACAGCACCAGCCCGCTGCAACCAAATTCTAACCGATTTGGACAATATCTAAGCCGCTGGCGGATGGAGACTTAAGCCGTGCGACGTGTGTCGGCTGGGCAACCTGGCAACTTTGCCCCGTAGTGCCGGGTTATATGATAAACCGCGGGCAAACAACCGCCTGTATGAGACCATTTCCCATGCCCCGAGCGTCACTCGAACAACGGCTGAACCAGGCCTGGCCGAACGAGCGATGGCGCGACGTCGGGGTGCTGGTGGCCGTCTCCGGCGGTCCGGACAGCGTGGCCCTGCTGCGTGCCGTCTGCCGCACCGCGCAACCGGGCCAGGGCCGCCTCCGCGCGGCTCACTTCAACCACCGCTGGCGCGGAGCCCAGGCCGACGAAGACCAGCGATTCGTCGTGGCGCTGTGCGCCTCGCTCGGCCTGCCCTGCGAAGTCGGTGCCGCCGAATCGGCCCAGCCGGGGCTCGCTCCCGACGGCCTGGAAGCCGCCGCTCGCGAGGCCCGCTACCGCTTTCTCCTGGAAACCGCCCAGCGGACCGGCGCCCGCTACGTCGTCACCGGCCACACGGCCGACGACCAGGCCGAAACCATCCTGCATCACATCCTCCGCGGCACCGGCCTGCTGGGACTGGCGGGCATGCGCCGTGCCCGGGCCCTCAGCCCGATGGTCACCCTGGCCCGCCCGCTGTTGGACGTGCGACGCAGCGAAGTCATCGAGTACCTGGCCGAGCTGGAACAACCCTACCGCGACGACGCCACGAACGCCGACCGGTCGCTGACGCGCAATCGCATTCGTCACGAGCTGTTGCCGCTGCTAGAGCGCGAGTATGCGCCCGCGGTGGCCGAATCGCTCGTGCGCTCGGGCGCCTTGGCGGCCGACGCCCAAGAGGTCCTCGAGTCGCTGGCCGAGGGGCTGTTGGACGAGGCCCTCGTCGAGCACTCGCCCGAACGTCTCGTGCTCGCGTGCGCGGCGCTGCGCGGCGCGCATCGGCACCTGGTGCGCGAGCTGTTCGTCGTCGCCTGGCGGCGTCAGGGCTGGCCGCGGCAGGCCATGGGCCTGGACCAGTGGAACCAACTGGCCGAACTGGCAACGGGCGACGGGGTTTCATCGCCAACGATCATGCTGCCCGGCGCGATTCAGGCCGAGCGCTGCGGCGAGCGTCTGTCGCTTGCGCCGCCGGCACAGACGCGGCCCGCCGTGCGGTCGACTCACGCCTGATCGGCGCAGAATCTTCGTAGATCGCTTCAGCGGCGGTCGGCTTGTGCGACGTTTCGCGTTCGTCGCCGCCGGGTCCGATCTCGACCAGCTTGTAGCCGCCGATCGCGCGGAAGTAGATCAACAGCAGCAGGTAACCCACGGCCATGCTGGCGGGAATCAGGGCCGTGATTTTCAGGGCTTGCTGCTTGCCATACGTCTCGGCCTTCTTCACGTCTTCGAAGATGGGGCTCGTTGGCTTGAGCTCGGCCACTTCGGCGCCGTCCAGCCCATGGACCGGCTGAAACAACAGAAAATGGTTCTCTTCGTCGGAAGCTACCTGTTCGTAGGCCGAGGGGCTCAGCCTTTTGAGCTCGTCGGCCGTATTGATGTCCTGCGTGTAGCCGATGCCCGGGCTGCCCAGCAGGCCGGCCGAGAGCATGCCGATGCCCCCCATGGCTCCCATGGCCAAGGCTCCTCCCTTGGGAAACCGCTCGCCGACGACGCCCAGCATCGTGGGCCACAGGAACGTCTTGCCGACGCCGTAGATCGTGGCCGGAATCAAAATCATCCACACGGTGGCCGTGCCAATCATGCTCCCCATCATGTACAAGCCCGTGCAGCCCAGGATCGAGCTGACGAACAACAGCCCCAGCGGGTTGATCCGCTCCACGATCGGTCCGGCGAAGAACCGCAGCACGAACATCAACCCGGCCGTATACACCAGCAGCAGCACGCCGTTGCGGATAAACCCGCCCATGAGGTTGGTAATCCAACTGTCGGTGCCCAGTTCGACGTAACCCACCATGGCATGCAGCAGCAACAAGAACAGCAGCACCGGCGCGGCAAACTCGGCCAGCATCTCGCCGAACTTGACGCCGGCGGCCCGAGCTTCGGAGATCGGAAACTTTTCCTTCAGCACGATCACCCCGTACCACAGCGTCGGCACGAGGAAGAACAACATGGGGATTTCCCAGCGCATGCGATACACGACGCAGTTGGGGCCGACGAAGAAGTAGGCCAACAAACCGCCCAGGATCAAGCCGCCGGGCCAGCCGGCGTGCAGAATATTGAGATAGTGCGTCTTCTGTTTCGGATAGAGCGTGGCCACCAGCGGGTTGATGGCTGCCTCGCACATGCCGTTGGCCAGCGAGAACATGAACATGGCCGCAGCGAGGCAATAGAATGTGGCGTCTTTGCGCACCTCGGGACCAAGAGCTCCGTACACCGGAGTGGCGGCCAGCGTCAGCGCGCCGAACCGACGTGCAGCAAGAACGCCCCGATCAAGATCGGCTTGTAGCCGATGCGATCGGCAAACAGGCTGAAACCGATGATCGTAAACGCCATGCCGGTCAAACCGAAGCCGGTGATCTGCCCCAAGTCGGTTTGCGTGAACCCAAAGTCACGGCCCCATTCGGCCAACACGTCGGTCCGCACGGCAAAGCCGACGCCCGCGGCGATGAGCGTCAGAAAACTGGCCCAAAAGATTTTACCCGTGGACTGCATGCCTGGTTCTCCCAGAAGAGCTCGATTGCGCCGCCGCCGCCGGTGCCTGGATCCGCCGCAGACGTTTGCGACACGCGCAGAATTGTGAGTATACAAGCCGCGGGGGCCAAGTAAACGGACGGAGCTTGCACATTTGGGGCAATTCCTGGCTGCCCCCCGCCCCGCGCGGCACATGCGTCAGCCAGCACGCGGCTTGCCCAACTTGACGACCGCGGCGCCGGCTTCCGCGAGCCGCCTTGACCCGCTTGCCGTGCTCCCAATACCATGCCCCGCCCCCAATTCTGCCCAGACGCACTCCCGTGTCGGCCCCATGTCGCGACTTTCGTCCAATCAGACCGTTTGGATCGCGATCCTTGTCGTTGCGCTGGTGCTGCGCGTCGGCGCCGGCGCGTGGTGGCAGCGCGGCTCGGCCAGGGGCAATTCTTCTTCGGCGATAGCGACGGCTACTGGTACCTGGCCCGCACCATCGCCGAGGGCGAACCCTACCAATACCGCACGCCCGAGTCGCGCGTGTTCGCGCGCCCGGCTATCCGTTGGTGCTGGCCGGCGTGTTCCGCATCTTCGGCCACGATCCGCCGGTGCTGTCGGCCCGCGTGCTCAGCGCCGTGCTGGGAACGGCCGCGGTGGCCGTGGCCGGCTGGTGGACGACCATGCTCTTCGACCCGTGCGCGGGCCGCATGGCGGGCTGGATCGCCGCCGTCTATCCGGGCGGCGTGGCGCTAAGCGTGTTCGTGCTCAGCGAAGCCCCGTTCTGCCCCTTGATGCTGGCGCATCTGGCCGGTTGGAGCGGGGCGTGGCGCGCCACCACCGGCCCGCGCGCCGCGGCGTGGGCCGCCGGCGCGGGCATCGCGGCGGCCGCGGCCGTTTACATGCGCCCGAGCTGGCTGTTGTTTGCGCCGTTTGCGCTGGCCGTGGGGCTGGTGTTCGTCGGCCATCGCGCGCGGCAATTGGCGGTCGCCGCCGTCATGGGCACCGCGATGTGTTTATGTCTGCTCCCCTGGTGGGTGCGCAGTGCCCGAATAACCGGGCACTTCGTCCCGGCCACCCTCCAAGTCGGCGCCAGCCTGTACGACGGGCTGCACGCCGGCGCGACCGGTGCCAGCGACATGCGATTCGTGCCCGAGGTCACGGCGCGCGAGCGGGCGGCCGAGCCGGCCGGCGACGAGGTGTTCGAATATCGCGTCGATCGCCGCATGTTGCGCGAGTCGCTCGCTTGGGTCCGCTCGCATCCGGCCCGCGCCGGGCAATTGGTCGCCATCAAGTTCGCCCGTATGTGGAACGTCTGGCCCAACGAAGCGGCGTTTCGCGTCTGGCCGGTACGGCTCGTCATGCTGGCCACGTACCTGCCGCTGTTGGCGCTGGCTCTCGTCGGCGTCTGGCGATACACGTCCGCCGGGCTGCCCTATCTGCTGGCCTGGCTGCCGGCCGTGTACCTGACGCTGTTGCACGTCGTGTTTGTCAGCTCAGTGCGTTATCGCGAGCCGGCCATGCTGGCCCTGCTGGTGCTGGCCGCGGGCGTGCTGGCCCGAGCCAACCCGGGGAATGACCACTCGGGCCGTGAGACATTGCCGGTGACGCCCTAGAGGAACCTTACCATCATTTGCCGCGGCGTGAATTTCATCTGGTTCTTCTTCAAATGGGGCGCGATCCTGTCGATCGTCGTTGCGCTGGCGACCGCACCGACCTGGTACCACAAGTTGTACTACCGCGTCGAAGAAGAGCTGCGCGCTGCGCGTGGAACAGACGCTGGCCAAACGCATGCCGCACCTCGACGTGACGGTCCGCGCCGCACACCTGTTGTCCAACGGCATCGAAGTGCGCGGCCTCTCGATCGCCGAGCCGGGCGCGCCGGGGCCGCAGAGCGAACTGGCTTTCTTCGATACGCTGCTGCTGGAATGCGACACCAGCCCCCAGGAGTTGTTTTCCGGCGAGCCGGTGGTGACGCGGATCACGGTCAGCCGGCCGGTGTTCCGCGCCACCCGGCGTCCGGACGGCACTTACAGCCTGAGCAAACTGTTTCCGCTTCCCAAGCCGCCGGGTCCGCCGCCGCCGGTGACGATCGAAGGCGGGGTGATCGAGGTTTTCGATCCGCTGAGAAATCCGCCCAGCATGTTCGTGCTGCGCGACTTGAACGTCACGATCAAACCTGACTCGTCCGCCACCGAGCGGTGGCCGAAGCTCGACGTGCAAGGCTACGTCGTGGGCGACCAGATTCGTCGCGTCGAGTTCACCGCCCGGGTCGATCCGGCCCAAGGCCATTGGGACGCCCGGGGCGAGGTGGACGGTCTGGACATTTCGCCGGAGCTGCGCGGGGCCCTGCCCGGGCCGGTGGCGGACCGTTGCGAGTTGCTGTGCGGCCTGCGAGCGCCGGCCTCGCTTCATTTCCACGTGGTTCACGACGGCCAGCCGACGCCGCGGTTCGAGGTCGATGGCAGCCTGGCCCGCGGCCGCATCGAAGACGCGCGGCTCCCCTACCCTTTGACCGACGTGCGCGGAAACTTTCACTTCGACAACGCCGGCTTCGTCATCTCGGAGCTGGCCGCGCGCGACGGACCGACGCTGTGGGAGATCAAGCGCTTCGTGCAACGGGGCTACGCCCCCCACAGCCCGTTCGCGCTGCACCTCGGCGGGCAGCAGGTGCATCTCGACGCCCGCTGGGCCGTCACGCTGCCGGAACCGTTGAACAAGTACTGGCAATACTACAACCCCGCCGGCGACATCAATCTGGATTGCATGCTGGAGTTCGACGGCGAGCGCTATTACCCGAAACAGGTCGACGCCGTTTGTCTCAACAACGTCTCGTTCAGCTTCCACAAGTTTCCGTACCGGCTGGAACAGGCCCGGGGTTCGCTGCGCATGCAGGACGACGTGCTGAGCGTGCAGATGACGGCCTACGCCGGCCCGCAGCCGGTCGCGCTGCGCGGCAGCTTCACACATCCTGGACCGGAGTATACGGGCTGGATCGAAGTGCGGGCCGACAAGATCGCCTTTGACGACAAGCTGTTCGCGGCCGTGTTGCGACCGGTCTCGCACGACGCGTTGGTCGCGCTCAACCCCGCCGGCACGTTCAACGTGTACGCCAAGTTGATGCGCACCGATCCGAGAATTCGCGAGATGCGGCAGTATGCCGAGGTCACGCTCGACGCTGCGAACCATTGCAAGATCACGTACGACAAGTTTCCCTTCCCGCTGACGAACGTCGAAGGCAAGCTCGTCTTGCAGGACGGAGAGTGGAACTTCCAGGACGTAGCCGGCACGAACGGACCCGGCGTCGTGCGGCTCTCCGGGCGCATCGCGACGCTGTCGGGTGCCAAACCCATGGGCGTCGAGATCCATGCCCAGAACATCGAGCTCGGCGACGAATTGCGGGCCGCCTTTCAGCCGGGCATGCGGCGGCTGTGGGACGCCCTGCAGCCCCACGGCAAAGTCGACGCGAACGCCACGGTCAGCTTCGCGGCGCTGGGGGCGAAGCCCACCGTGCGTTTGCAGGCCGTGCCGCACGACGACGCGACGAGCATTGGCACTTCGATCGAGCCGGTGGCGTTCCCCTACCGCATGCGGCTCTCGGGCGGACGCATCGAGTATCAGGACGGACACGCTGAATTGCACGGCATTCGGGCGGCGCACGGATCGACCGAAATCCGCACCGAGGGGACATGCGACATCTGGCCCGACGGCGGCTGGCAACTCTCGCTCCAAGATCTGACCGTCAACCGCATCCGCCTGCAGGGGGACGACCACGATCTGGTCGCCGCGCTGCCCGGCGCACTGCGCCGCGCCGTGGGCGAGCTGAAGCCCGGCGGCCCGATCAATCTCAAAGGAGCGCTCGACTTCGCCCGCCGGCAGCCCACTGCCCCGTTGCACGTCGGCTGGGACGTCGACCTGTTCATGTTCGACGGCAGCCTGCAAGTCGGACCGTGCTTGGAGAACATCTTTGGCCGGGTGCGGCTGCGCGGCATGGCCAGCGGCGCGAACTATTCCAGCCAGGGCGAGTTAGACGTCGACAGCCTGACGTACAAGAACTTCCAGTTCACCAGCGTCGCCGGTCCGCTGTCGTTCGACAATGCCTACGTCTTTCTCGGCAGCGCGCACTCCGGCCGGCCGGCCCGGCCGGGCCGCCGCGCCGCATCACGGCCCACTTGCTGGGCGGCACGCTGGCCGGCGATTGCCAGGTGCGCCTGGGCGCCGTCCCACAATACGAGCTCCACGCCACGCTCTCGCAGGCCGACCTGCGGCAATTTTCCCGCCAGAACCTGCCCGGCGACGAAGAGCTTAACGGCAAGATCGCCGCCACCGTGCAACTCTCCGGCACACCCGGGCCGCGCAATCTTTCCGGCTCGGGCACCATCCACCTCAGCGACGCCGACGTGTACGACCTGCCGCTGATGCTGTCGCTGTTGAAAATCGTCCGCGCCAAGCCCCCCGACTCGACCGCCTTCACGCAAAGCGACATCGCCTTCGACGTCCAGCAAGGCGAGCACATCATCCTCAAGCAGATCAATCTCGACGGCGACGTCATCAGCCTCACGGGCAACGGGGAGTTGACGCTCGACGGCGCGACCAATCCCATCTCGCTGAAGCTGCACGCCTCCGGCGGACGCGGCGGGCTGCCGATCGTCTCCGGCATGCTCAGCGAAGCCAGCCAGCAGATCCTGCTGATCCACGTCGGTGGAACGCTGGATCATCCCGAAACCCGCACCGAGCCGTTCCCCGTGGCCAATCAGGCCTTGCAACAGCTTCAAGCCGACCCGAACAAGCCCTCGCTGCTGGAGGGCGGAGACTTCCTGCGGTCGCTTGGCTTGCGCCGATAATGTCGCGAGGCGTCGAGAGTGTCGCGAGGCGTGCCGCGCCCCGACGCCCGAATCGAACCTCGCCGGCCGCCGCCGTGTCAACCTGGATCATCATAACCAAGCACAAACCCGCCACACCCCATGGCAAAGCGGGTTTGCCGCGTTTCAAAGGTCGCCCTAAAATACCCCGAACGTCCGCCCCGCCAAAAAAGGTGTCAGACACCGTTTCCCACATGCGATTCACCAAGATGCACGGCATCGGCAACGACTATGTCTATGTCGATTGCTTTGAGGAACGATTCCCAGCCGATCCGGGCGAGCTGGCTCGGCGGATGTCCGACCGGCATTTCGGCGTCGGCGGCGACGGCGTGATCTTTATCTGTCCTTCGGAGGTGGCCGCCGCGCGGATGCGAATGTTCAACGCCGACGGATCCGAATCCGAGATGTGCGGCAACGGCATCCGCTGCGTGGCCAAGTACGTCCACGACCACGGCCTGGCCCGCGGCGAAAAGTTGCAGATCGAAACCGGCGCCGGCGTGCTCGCGCTGGATTTGGAAATCGCAGGCGGCAAAGTCAGCCGCGTGCGCGTCGACATGGGCCAGCCGATCCTCGCCGCGGCGCGCATTCCCGTCGAGCTGCCGGGGCCGTCGCGCGATCAGGTGGTCGACGTCCCGCTGGAGGCGCACCTGAAGCTCGACAACGCCGACGACTGGCAGGACGCCGCCGGGCTCGATCCGCGGATGACGTGCGTCTCGATGGGCAACCCACACCTGGTTCTGTATTGCAATAGCACGCGTCACGTGCCGCTGGAGCGCGTCGGGCCGCTGTTGGAAAACGCGGCCATTTTTCCGCGCCGCATCAACGTCCACTTTGTCGAGGCGCACAGCCCAGGCGAAGTCACGATGCGCACCTGGGAACGGGGCAGCGGCATCACGCTGGCTTGCGGCACCGGAGCGAGCGCCGTCTGCGTGGCCGGCAGCCTGTCGCATCGCACGGGGCGCAAGATTCTGGCTCATCTCCCCGGCGGCGATTTGGAGCTCGAATGGGCCGCCGGCGGACACGTCTACATGACCGGCTCCGCCACGGAAGTCTTCGCGGGCCAGTGGCCGTAAAACTCACGGAAGAAAGCAGCATGGCAAAAAAGGCACGGAAGCGCCACGACTCGTTCACCGATCGCGCGGTCGCCCGGCTCGGCGGGCTGTTCGCCTCGGCCACGGTGCGGGCCTGGATGTCCTCGCTCGACTACAAGACCGCCTTCTACGATCCCACCGTCGATCCGGTCGATCCCGGCTGGCGCGGGCAAAAGATTTACGTCTTCTGGCACGAGTACATCCTGTTTCCCTTGCACATGCGGGGCAACTGCAACCTGGCGATGCTCTTGAGCCGCCATCGCGACGCCGACATCCTGATGGAGGTGGCCCGGCACATGGGCTTCGAGTTCGTGCGCGGCTCGACGTTCGGCGGCGGCAGCGCGGCCTTGCGCGAATTGCTCCGCAAGAGCCAGCAGATGAACCTGGCCATCACGCCCGACGGACCGCGCGGCCCGCGCCGCGTGCTGGCCCAGGGCCCGGTGTACCTTTCGTCGAAGCTCGGGCTGCCGCTGGTGGCGATGGGTTTTGGCTACAGCCATCCCTGGCGGCTGGGCAGTTGGGATCGCTTCGCCATTCCCAAGCCCTACTCGCACGCCCGGGCCGTGGTCAGTCCGGCGCTGACCATCCCGCCGAACCTGGATCGCGACGGCGTCGAGCACTACCGCTTGCACGTCGAGCAATTGCTCAATCGGCTGACCTGCGAAGCCGAAGCCTGGGCCGACGCCGGCACGCCCAAGATCGAAGAAGTCACCTCCCAGCGCAGCGGAGCCTGGACCAACCTGCACAAAGACGAGACCCATCCCATCGCTTCGCCACACACCGGCAAGCTGGCCGGCTTGGCCGCCGCGGCGGCGTCCTAGTCGCTCGCACGACAACGGCAGCCCTCATCGGGTGCCACTGCTGGCTTGTCCAGCAGTGCCCGTGACACCATGAGTTGCGGCAACCCTCGCACAAACAACCTGTCGCCCCGCGGCGGCGTCCTAGCCGCTCGCACGACAACGGGATATATTGGCGCAAGCGAACTCCTCGCGTCCCGTTTCGCCGCACGACGCCCCATTCATGGCCTCTGACGACCTGTATCGCAGCGACGACGAGCCGGCGGAATCGCGAGTGCTGTCGGTTTCGGAGCTGACCGGCGAAATCAAGGGGACGCTCGAAGGACGCTTCGGCTCGGTGTGGGTCAGCGGCGAGATTTCGAACCTGTCGCGACCCCAGTCGGGCCACTGCTATTTGACGCTCAAGGACGACGCGGCCCAGATCCGCGCCGTCTTGTGGCGAACCGCCGCCCGCCGCACGCGCGTCGACTTGCATGACGGCTTGGAAGTCATCTGCCAGGGTTACCTCGACGTTTATCCGCCCCGTGGCAGCTACCAGTTGGTCATCCAGCAAATCGAGCCCAAGGGGCTGGGAGCGCTCGAACGAGCCCTGCGGCTGCTGCGCGAACGCCTGGCTGCCGAAGGCCTGTTCGAGCCGGCCCGCAAGCGGCCGTTGCCGCGCTTTCCGCGCCGCATCGCCTTTGTCACCAGTCCGACCGGCGCGGCGGTGCGCGATTTTCTCGAAGTCCTGCGCCGCCGCTGGCGCGACGTGCACGTGCTGGTCGTGCCGGTCCGCGTGCAGGGGGAAGGGGCGGCGGCGGAGATTGCCGCGGGCATCGAGCTGGTGAATCGCCTGGCCGAAGCGGTCGACGTGCTGGTCGTCGGACGCGGCGGCGGCAGTCTCGAAGACCTGTGGGCCTTCAACGAGGAGATCGTCGTGCGCGCGATTCACGCTTCGAGCGTGCCGGTCGTCTCGGCCGTGGGTCATGAAATCGACGTCACGCTTTCGGACCTGGTGGCCGACGTCCGTGCGCTTACGCCCAGCGAAGCCGCCGAACGGGTCGTGCCGGCCACCGAAGAGCTGCGCGACGTACTGGATCGTCACGCTCAGCGACTGGCCAATGCCCTGCGCACGCGATTTGCAAGCGCCCGCGCCCGTGTCGACGGCCTGGCCGCCTGCCGCGTGTTTCGCCGGCCGCTGGAGCGAGTGCAATTGCTCGGCCGCCGGCTCGACGAATTGCAAGGCCGCGCGAGCCGCGCGCTCGATCGTCGCATGGAAGCCGCGCACGCTGCTCTGCATACGAAGGCCAGCCAGTTGGAGTCGCTCAGTCCCTTGTCGGTGCTGGCCCGGGGATATAGTTTGACCAGCCGGCTGCCGTCCGGCGAGATGGTCCGCTCGGTGGACCAGGTGTCCGCCGGCGACCCATTGCGCACACTGCTGGCAGACGGAGCGGTGGTGAGCCGCGTCGAGTCGATCGAACCACACCCCTCGGCCAACCCGCCGGAGCCGCAGCGATGAGCAAACAGCCCGAGAGCAAGCAATCGCCGGAGCCGGCCAGCTTTGAAGAAGCCCTGGCCCGGCTGGAAGAGATCGTCGAGGCGCTGGAGGAGGGCCAGGTTTCGCTGGCCGATTCGCTGGCCCGCTACGAGGAGGGAATCCAGTTGCTCAAGCAGTGCTACCAGTCGCTGGGGCAGGCCGAGCGGCGGATCGAGCTGTTAAACCGCGTCGATTCCGAGGGGCGTGCACATGGCGAGCCCTTTGACGATTCGGCACTTTCTTTGGAAGAAAAGGCTCAGGCCCGCTCGCGACGAAAAAGTCGCGCCCCAAACGACTCGGGCGAGCCAGACGAGATAGACGGGCCGGGGAGGCTCTTCTAGAATGAAGAACTCCGCTTGCGGCGCGGAGCACTACCCCGGCGTACCGCAGTCGAGCTGCCTTGTGATGATCGAAAGCGCCACGTTTTCACTCGAATGTTATAGTCGTGATGTCGCGAGCGAATCGACCCGCGCTGTCTCAATATACGAGCTTCGACGACGATTGCCCCGAGCAGCTTCGCGAGGCCATTCGCTACAGCCTGCTGGCACCGGGCAAGCGGTTGCGTCCGATGCTGGTGCTGCTGGCGACCGAGGCCTGCGGCGGCCAACCGCAGCAGGCGCTGCCGGCGGCCTGTGCGGTGGAAATGGTCCACGCCTATTCGCTCGTGCACGACGACTTGCCGGCCATGGACGACGACGACCTGCGCCGCGGCCGCCCCACGTGCCACAAGGCGTTCGGCGAAGCCGTGGCCATCCTGGCCGGCGACGCGCTGTTGACCTTGGCCTTCGAAGTGCTCGCCCGAGACATTCGCCCCTCGGCGGTGGCCGCCGAGTGTCTGCGCCTGTTGGGCCGCGCGGCCGGAGCCACGGCGCTGGTGGGCGGACAGGCCGACGATTTGGCCGGACAGTTTTCCGGCGCCGGCCTCGAGTTGCTCGAAGCTATCCATCGCCGCAAGACCGGCGCCATGCTGTTGGTGTCGCTGCAGCTCGGCGCGCGCGTGGCCGGTGCCGATCGGCGCCAACTGGCCGCGCTTACCGAATACGGCCAGTGCCTGGGACTGGCCTTTCAAATCACCGACGACTTGCTCGACGTTCGCGGCGACTCCCGCGCGATGGGCAAGCGCGCCGGCAAGGACTCGGGAAGAGGCAAACTCACGTTCCCCGGCATCCTCGGAATCGATGAAAGCACGCGACGTGCCGATGCGCTCATCGCGCAGGCCTGCGAGGCGCTGGCTCCGCTGGGCACACGCGCCGTGGGACTCCAGTCGCTTGCTCAATACGTGCTCAACAGGAATCATTAGCGATGGATAAGCTGCTCTCCAAAGTCGAGTCTCCCCGCGACCTGCAGGCGTTTTCCAACGCCGAGCTCGACGAGCTGGCCCGCGAAATGCGCGAGGTGCTCTGCAACCTCGTCTCCACGCGCACCGCTCACTTCGCCTCGAACCTGGGCGTCGTCGAGCTGTGCCTGGCGCTGCATACCACGTTCGACTTCAGCCGCGACCGGCTGATCTGGGACACCGGCCACCAGGTCTATCCGCACAAGCTCATCACGGGCCGTTACCACGAGTTCGCCACTATCCGCAGCAAGGGCGGATTGATGGGCTACCCCAATCCTCACGAAAGTGACTACGACCTGTTCATGACCGGCCACGCCGGTTGCAGCGTCTCCACCACGCTGGGGCTCAAGTCGGGCGACGATCTGCTGGGTGAAACCGACCGACACGCCGTGTGCGTCATCGGCGACGGGGCGTTTCCCTCGGGCATCGTCTACGAAGCCATGAACAACGCTGGCGGACTGCGCAAAAACCTGCTGGTGATTCTCAACGACAATCAAATGTCGATCTGCCCCCGCGTCGGCGGCATGGGCGAATATCTCGACCGGCTGCGCGTGAACACGCTCTACACGGGCCTCAAGAGCGAAGTGCTGAAGGTGCTCAACAAGGTGCCGCTGCTGGGCGACCCGGCCGAGCGGTTTCTGGCCCAGCTCAAGGAGTCGATCAAGGCCGGCTTGCACGGCGGCATGCTCTTCGAGGAGCTGAACTTCCGCTACATCGGTCCGATCGACGGCCACAACATCGGCCAGCTTCGCAAGTACCTCTCGATGGTCAAGGAAGCCCCGGGCCCGGTGCTGCTGCACGTCGTGACGCAAAAGGGTCACGGCTTTCAGCCCGCCGCCGAAGATCCGGTGTTCTTTCACACGCCCGCGCCGTTCACCTGCGAGCAGGAAGGCATCCTGGAATTCAAGAAGAGCTCGTCCAAGGCTTATACGAACGTCATCAGCCAGGCCATCCACGAACAGATGCAGGCCAATCCCAAAGTGACCGTGATGACGGCCGCCATGTGCCAAGGCACCAAGCTGGAAAAGGTGCGCGAGACGTTCCCCGACCGATTTTTCGACACCGGCATTTGCGAGTCGCACACCGTGGCCTTTGCCGCCGGACAGGCCAAGGCCGGCCTGCGCCCATCGTCGACATCTACAGCACCTTCCTGCAGCGGAGCTACGATCAGATCTTCCAGGAAGTGGCCCTGCAGAATTTACCCGTCACCTTCGTGCTTGACCGCTCCGGGCTCACCGGCCCCGACGGCCCGACGCACCACGGCGTGTTCGACCTGGGCTACATGCGCGTCTTTCCGAACATGGTGGTGATGGCCCCCGGCGACGAACATGACGCCCGCGAAATGCTCACGTTCGCCCTCGCGCACGATGGGCCCACTTCGATCCGCTATCCCAAAGCCACGGTCGAAACGGTCGATGGCTCGCGCGCCCCCGTCGAGCTGGGCCGGGCCGAAGTGATCGAATGGGGCCACGACGGCATGCTCATCGCTTGCGGCACGCTCTTGACCCATTGCATCAAAGCCGCCGCCACCTTGCGCGAAGAAGGCCTCGACGTCGGCGTGATCAACGCCCGCTTCGTCAAGCCGCTCGACACCGAGACCATTCTGCGGGCCGTCGAAACCTGCCCGTTCGTCGTCACCGTCGAAGAGGCAGCCCTGATGGGCGGCTTCGGCAGCGCCGTGGTCGAAGCCGCCAGCGAAGCCGGCCTGAGCGCCGCCCACGTCCAGCGGCTGGGCATCCCCGACCGCTTCATCGAGCACGCCGAGCGCAGCGAACAACTCGCCGACCTCGGCCTCGACCCCACCGGCCTGGCCGCCACCTGCCGCCAACTAGCCACCGCCAAGGGGATGGCGCAGCCGGATCGGCGCCGGGTGAGTTAGGGGACGCGCTCCGACGACGTCAAGCCGAGGTTCGCTCACCCGTGTTTTGAAAAGATGTGCGGGACCGATATTGCGCAAGAGATGGGCGTGCTACGAGCGCAGAGCTTGGCGGACACACTCGCGGTTACCGAAATGGCCAAAGACTTTTACAACAACGTCACAATTAAAATGCTTGGCGACGACACATCGTCTGTCCCGCCTGATGTCATTGCCAAGTCAGTCTTCCTTCTGGCTCTATGTGGCCGGAAGTGGCGGTAAGTGCGGCATTCAGCAGTTCGCCGGAGATATGCAATTCGCTGCATTTCGCCCGCTGAGCAATCTCGACAAAGGGTCTCTCCAACGAGCACGCGAATTCTTGGCTGACGGTTCATCGATTGCAGTGCACGATGCGTCTCTCGCTCTCGCGAACACGTACCTATACTATGGGTATCTGGGCCTGGCGATCGTTCAGATCTGCATCGCATGCGAATCGGTACTCGCTCAAGGTTATGAGAGGTATTTGGGCTCTCGCGGTGTGAGCAAGTCAAAGTATTCCGAGGCAAAGAAGGACATCACCTTCTCCCAACTCTTGAATCTCCATCTCGCCGCGATGTGCGACCTTTCGAAGTTGACAAATCGCGAGGAGATTCTTGGCCAATTGAATTGGGCTGGTAGACAACGAAACGACATCGTTCACGAAGGATCGTTTCAATCGCACATCACAAATGAACAAGTGGGACTCGCGATTGACGCTGCGAGGACACTGATACGATTTGTGCGAAGCGACTTTGACTGATCGGATTTAGTGCCAACCGCTGAATGAGTGAGGCTCCGCGCGAGCTGGTGACGTACCCCCATTGTTCAAGCGACCGGCCCGCCAATCTGAAGCGTGCGCGTGGACGGGTGGATGGCCCATTTCGCTCCACCGAGAGGCGAGCTCTTGAGCGAAGGGGAATACGCAGACGCCGAACGCTTTCCGATCAATAAGGAGGCTCCCGGGTTGAGTTTCATTGGGCACGGTCGAGGCGGAAACCGCGTCGGCGGTAAGTTTGTCATCTGGGAATACGTGGTCGAAAACAATCAGGTTAAACAACTGGCGATTGACTTCGTCCACCGCGCAGAAGGGAGCGGCCCTCCTTTGTTTGGCATGCTGCGGTACCACTCCTCATTCGAATGACGGCTCGGTGCCACTGTTCGATGCTTTGCGGTGCGGCGCGCGTGTGTCAGGGGGTTTACGAGCGCTGTGTCTCAGACGCCGTCGCCGTTGGCTCCGGGCTAAACGCGCGCAGGCGCGAATTGCTTGCCGGGGCGGCCGAGGCCGCAGAACCGGCACAATTGTTAAAGTCGGACGTCGCGCCGGCTCGAAGCAATCGAGGTGGGTGCGTTTTTCGCTTCACGCTTGAAAGCCGTTCGCCAGCAGACGCGTGCTGGCAGCGCCGGGCGTGGGAACGCGCTCCGTCAACTTACCCATTGGCGCGGAGCGAGACTTTGATGAAACGCTGGCTCGCTTGCACGTGGTTGTGCTGGCTTTTGTCGTTCACCGTGGCGCTTGCCCAGGATGAAGAACCGATTGCCGCCGGGTCGCTCGATGCGGAATCGTCTCTGCCGGCCGAGCCGGACACCCCTTGGTCGAGCTGTTGCGGAGGGCAGAATTACTGCTTCTATCCCGGCTGGTTCGTCGGCTTGGGCGGCAGCTTCAACTCCGTCCGCGTTGACTCGGTTCTGAACGGCGTCGGCAATACCAACGTCTACGACAGCACCGTGCTGGTGGCCACGGGGACCGCCACGGGCCCGGCGCCGCCGTCGCACCAGACGCAGACCACGTTCGCGCCAGTGGCCCAGGCCGGCTTCGTCCGCGACGTTGCCGGGTGGAATCTGTCGTGGGGGGCCAAGTTTTCCTACAAGTATCTGGGCGTCACACTTTCCAATCAAAACCTCGACGCTCCGCAGGCGGGCGAGTTCACGACCACCGGCATCCCGCCGGAAACCACGCCGTTCACGGGCAACGCCATCGCGCTGTCGTCGCAGGTGTTGGTGAACCACGAGCTGGCATTGATCCCGTTCTTGAGCCGGCCATTTCGACACGGACGCGTCTACATCGGCGGCGGGCCGGTCGTCTTTGGCACGCAGGCACGGGTGTATGGCCTGTCGTCCTATGCCGACATCGACGGAACAACGACGAACATCGGCGGCGCCCGCTCAACCTGGCCAGCAACAACTGGCTGTGGGGCGGCGCCTGCCAGGGGGGCGTGCAGTATTACTTCCGCCCGCGCTGCTTCCTGGACTTCAACTACGACTTCATGGTGACCGGCTTCTACACGCAGTACTACCACGTCAACACCACGAGCACCTCCGGCACCCAGACCTACGAGACGGCGATCACCTACAGCACCCAGCAGCGCATCTGGGCCCAGTCGTTCAACGTGACGTTCAACTGGCTGTTTTAAACGGTCTGTTTTAGTGGGCCCCGGCAGAAAAACGCCGTCGCCGTTGGCTCCGGGCTAAACGCACCAACCTCTAACCGCCCAACCCCCAACCCCTGTTATGATGCACTTCCCATGAAACCCCAGCGTGACAGCACCGGCCTGCCTGCCAGCGAACAGCGGTTGACGCTGTTGGTGCTGGCGGCGATGGAGCGCGAAGCGCTGGCCGCCGAGGCGGCGCGGCTGGAGCCGCTGATCGGCAATCATGCCAACCTGATCGTTCGCGACCTGGCCGCCCACGATGATCTCTCGACCGTCGAGTTCGATCTGGCTGTCGTCCTGGGTGGCGACGGCTCGATGCTGCGGGCCGCGCATCAGATGGGCCGGCGACAGCGTCCCGTGCTGGGCGTCAACCTGGGAAAGCTGGGTTTCCTGGCCGATCTTTCGCCCGACGAGTTCATGGCCCAGCTTCCGCTGATCGCCTCGGGCACGCTGCCGGTGATCCAGCATTTGATGTACGAGTGCAGCGTGTTGCGCGAGGGCCGCGTCAGCGAAAAGTGGCTGGGGCTCAACGAAGTGGCCGTGCTGGCCGGGCCGCCGTTCGCGCTGTTGGACATCGATCTTTACGTTGACTCAGAATTAGTCACTACCTATAGTTGCGACGGTTTGATCGTCAGCACGCCGGTCGGTTCGACGGCGCATAGCCTGTCGGCGGGCGGACCGATCTTGCGGCAGGATCTGCAAGCGTTCGTGATCTCGCCGATCAGTCCGCACACGCTGACCAACCGCCCCGTGGTGGACTCGGCCGACCGCGTGTACGAGTTGGTCGTCCGCGAGCCGCACCCGGGCACGTCGTTCGTGGCCGATGGCCGGGTGGTGTGCAACCTGCACGTGGGCGACCGCGTGCGCGTCGAACGCTCGACGGCGTGTTTCCAACTGGTGGCATTTCCCGGACACACTTATTACCGGACCTTGCGGGAGAAACTCGGCTGGGGCGGACGCCTGCCGAACAAAGGCTGCTGACACCGCGGCCGCAAACCGAAGCACGTGACTCGAAAGGATGCGAGTGATGGCCCGACGGCTCCCCCCTCCCCTCGTGTTGTTGTTCCTGCTGGCTGGCCCCCTGGCGCTGGCGGCTGACGAGCCAAAACCCGCCGCCGAGCCGGCAGCCGACGCCGCGGCGAAGTACGAACTCAAGTACAAGTTCACGCTGGGCGAATCCATCCGCACCGAAGTCGTGCACCGGGCCACCGTGCAAACGACGATTCAAGGCACGACCCAGAAGGCCGATACCAACAGCCGCTCGATCAAAGTCTGGAAGATCGACAGCGTCGACGCGGACGGCACGGCCACCTTTACGCACACGGTCGAGCACATCGACATGTGGCAGCGCACCACCGGCCGCAACGAGGTGCGCTACAACAGCGACAATCCCGGCGACGTCCCGACCGGCTACGAAGCGGTGGCCGCCAGCGTGGGCACGCCGCTGTCGGTGGTCACGATGGACGCCCGCGGCAAAATCCTCAAGCGGAAGGAAGCCCGCGACCAGCCGATGGCCATGTCCACGCAGATGACGTTGCCGCTGGCCGACGCTCCGGTGGCGATCGGCGAAAGCTGGACCAGCCCCGGCGAAATCAGCGTGGCCCAGAAGGACGGAACGCCCAAGAAGCTTCAAACGCGGCAGAAGTTCACGCTGGAAAGCGTCGACGGCGACGTGGCCACGATCAAGGTCGACTGCCAGGTGCTCACGCCGGTGAACGACCCGGCCATCGAAGCCCAGCTCATCCAGCAGCTCTCGTCCGGCAGCGTCCGGTTCGACATGGCCGCCGGGCGCGTGCTGTCGCAATTGCTCGAGCTCGACAAGCACGTCATCGGTTTCAGCGGACCGGCCAGCAGCATGCATTACGTGTCGCGGTTCACCGAGAAGCTGGTCGGCGCAGACGCCGCGGCTGAAACTGCCCGCCGCGCAGCCGCGAAAAACCAGTGACGGCCGGCGAACCGTCAGGCCGGCTCGACGCGCCGCGCGATGATCGCGGTGACGCGCCCCTTCACCCGCGTTAACAGCAGCGTGGCCTGCTGCCGGCCTTTCAGGCGTAGCTTGGGCGCAGCAGGCGCTCGGATTCTCGTCGATGCCGCGCACCTTGATCTCAACGCGCCCCACGTCGCGCGCGACTAGCGCGGCTCTCACCTTCTTCAGATCGAAGGGCAACACCTCGTCGACTTCGAAACAAGCCAACAGCACGCGCTCGTCGACCAGCTCGTCGCCGGTCCAATAGGCGATGCCCGGAGCCACGGCCGACAGCCGGCAGGCGCACGCCAGCGTAAACTCGAGCTTCGCGGCCAACACGGCGGCGTCCGGCTCGAACAGATACCGCTCGATGCGGTTCGCCACCGGCACCTCACCCTCCGGCCCCCCGACGATCGACGCGAACGATTGATAGGTACTTTCGAAGGCCGCCGCCCGCCGCCGGCCCGGGAACTGCGCCAGCGTGCCAAACCAGGCCACCAGTTGCCGGCACTGCCGCCCGCGCGAAATCCATTCCAACTCGGCCCGCTCGGTCCAGGCCTCGGGCCAGGTGGCCGCCGGGGCGAGCTTCAGCGCGGCGTTGGGATTCTCGTCCAAGAGTCGTTCGATCATTTCGGCGGACGGCTCGTACAGCGCGGCCCGCGTCGTGCGGCGTCCCTGCGGCCGGCGATCGGGATCGATGTGCCAGGCATCGCACTCGCGCAGATCGACGTCGAACGCGTCTTTTGCCAGCACTTCGCTTCGCGCCGCCTCGCCGAGCACCACCCGGGCATTCGCCTGGGCGAAGTGGGCACACACCGGATCGCGCTCAACGCCCGTCGTGGGACAAACGCCGGCCAAGGCCAGCAGATCGCCACCGATGCCCGCGCACAGATCGAACACGCGCCCGCGGCCCGCGAATCGCGCGGCCTTGTGCGCCGCGATCCACTCGTCGGTGGCTTGCTCCAGGCTCTTGGGCGTGAAGAACATTTGCCCGGCGTGCGAAAACTTCTCGCGTGCCCGGCGGCGGAGCTCGAGTTGCGCCAGGACGAGCGCCGTGCGCTGGGGCGATATTTCGGCCCGCAGCCGCTTGACCTTCGACGTCAACTCGCCGTCGAGCGCCGCGGTGCGCACGAGCGCGTCCGCTCCGGCCGGCCCTGTGAGCCAGCGACAATCGTCCAGCGTAGAATCCCCAGGCACGGCAAATGGAGTGTTCGGCATCGAATTGCGAGGGCCGCGGCCCGGTCACAGCTCGCGGTGACCTTGAATTTGTCCCGGTAACGTCGATGATTATCATATCGAGCGGTAGTGCCACAAGCACGGTGAACGCGTCGCCCCGCCGGCGACACAGAGGCGCATGGCTGATGCAGACCGACTCCTGGGCATGTACCTGCACTTGGCTCGCGCGAGCCGGATGCGGCAGCAGCCGCTGGTCCGCGCCAAACTGCTGGTGCTAGCCGGCGTGCAGGCGGAAGTCATGGGCCTGGGCGAAATCTCGGCCCTGTGCCGGCACCGCATTCTCGTCGCAAAATCCGCGGCACCTGGTCGGCCGCTGGCCCTCGATCGGCGAGGCGCTGGCCGCCGAGCCGTTTCAAGCTCACCTGCGACAGCTCAAACGGCGCTACTCCAGCGAAAAGGTCGAACACATGATCCACTCGCTGGGCATCGAGATGGCTAACGAGCGCGAGGCGTACTTCAGCGATTCGGAGTATGCCGCCGCCTTGCTCAGCACCAAGGTCGAGGCCATCGCCGGCATCGTCTCAGAAGATCCGCTCCGCCAGCCACGCGGCGACGCCGATCGTCCAGTGGCCGGAAATGGCTCTGCCGCGGCACGCGTCAAACCCGCCACCGCCCCACGCCTGCGCAATATGCTGATCGTATGGGCGCCGCTGGTCGCGGGATTGGTGGCGCTTGCGGCATTGGCGATCGTATCGCGGATCAAACTCTGAAGCCCGGCGATCTGGTCGCGCGTGCTGCACGCGCTGGCGATTGTACGGGTCGCACGCGCCACGCCGCTTCCTTGCATTGGGCAAGCCGGCGCGGCGATCGCACCGGCGGTCAAACCTTCGGCCCCGCGCCAGCCGATACTAACCGAGGAGCGGCCGTACGCTCGTTCGCAAACCGTGCCGGCCGCCCAGGGACACTGAGAGGGGGACAGTCGGACAGTCCCATTTTTCTCCCAGGGCACCGAAAAATCGGGACGGTCCCCGACAGTTTGTCCCAGCTTCTCGATTCCAGCGGAGCCGAACGGCGATGATGAAGCGTCTGATGTTTCTGACCGTGATGATGACCGCGGCGGGCTTGCCCTACGTGATGTCGAGCGGTTCCGCCTGGTGGACCTCGCTAAAGTCGTCCTTCGCAAGTTCGTCGGGCGACTCTTCGACGCCGGCCAGTCCGGCGGTCAGCTCCGGCTCGGCGATTTCCACCACTGCGCCCCGTTTTGGCGGGATGCCGGCGCCGCCGGGCACGCCCGGCAAAGTGCCCCCTGTGGAAGGCTACGGCACCTACGACCTGCGCGAAGTGATCAACTTCAACGCCACGCCCAGTTGGGTCATGAGCCGCTGGCCGCGCGTCACCGTCGGGCTGGCCGAGTTGAACATGCAAGGCTACCGCGTCACGCTGGTCACCGGCACCCGGCAGGATGATCTGGCCGGCTCGCTCACCTATTACTTCGACGAAAACCAGCAAACCAAGCTGATCCACTTCCGCGGATCCACGGGCGATCCCCGCAAGCTCGTAGCGCTGGTGATGTCGCAATACAACCTGCTGCCGCAGGAAACCGGCGACCCGAGCATGCAACTTTACCAGGTCAAGTGGAACGGCAAACCGATCAGCCAACTAGAAGTGCACACGTCGCGCGTCATCCGCGCCTCGCAACCCTTTTCGCGCTTTCAAGTCGAGTTGGCCCTGAAGCGTCCGTAGTGCATTGTCATAGCTTGATCTTCGGGTCAGACTTGCCATAAAGCCAAGGCACTGCTGGACAAGCCAGCAGTGGCACCCGAATTGTTAACGTTGACGGAGCACTAGCCACCATTTAGGGCCCCAGCCAACGGCGACGGCGATATCCAACGCGCCCCTACTCCACGGCCGTTACGACACTCAACTCTCGTCGCCGGCGTCTGCCGGCTTCTCACCCGTTCGTTCCGCTTCCAGCGCTTGGATGCGCGCTTCGAGCTCCCGCACGCGGCGCTCGAGCGCCTCGACTTTACTGCCGTTGGCGTCTGAATCGGCAGCCGGAGGGCGTGGCGCCGCGGTGATCGGATTCGCTTGCAGCGGTCGCGAACGAATCTCAAGCTGCGGGCCCTCGTCCGCCGTCGTCGCCGGCCCGATCTGGACGGTCTTTTGCACCGATTGCCCGCCGATGACGCACGTCAACTCGACGGTCGGCCCGCGCACGTCACTAATCACGGCCGCCAGTTCTTGCGGAGTGCGCACCGACTGGCCGTCGACGGCCCGGATCACCGCGCCCAGCGGAATGCCGGCCCGTTCCGCCGGCGAACCCACCGAGACGGAAATGACCTGGCCGCCGTCGGTATCCGGCAGGCGGTTCATGCGCTGGACTTGCTCGGTCACCGGCACGGTCCGCACGCCCAGCCGCGGCCGTGGAGCCTGCTCAGGTGCGGCCGCCGGCGTGGGCTCCGGCAAGACTTCGGCCGCCCGGTTGTCTGCGGGCAGATTTTGTGGCGGCACGACCGCCTCGGGCCGCTGGCCCAGCGTCACCTCGAGCGGCTGTTGGGCGCCGTTTCGCTCCACAACGACCGATAACCGCGTGCCTGCGGTTTTTCCTTTCAACGCCGCCGCCATCGCGTCCATGTTGCGCACTGGCTGCCCGTTGATCTTGGTGATCAGGTCTCCCTCGCGCAATCCTGCGCGGGCGGCCGGTTGGTTCTTGTAGACTTCGATCACGAGCACTCCGCTGGCCGGCTGCTCCGCGTCGTCGCCGATCAGCCCCAGATAGCCGGGTTCGGCCGGCCCGTTGGGCTGCTGGCGATTGGCGGCGCCGATCTGGTCGCGGACGAGATTCTCGATCCGGTTTAGAATGGGTTGGGCCTGTGCGGTGGCCGACAACACCGTCGAGCAGACGAGGCTCGCGGCCAGCAGTGAAGACGTTTTCATCGCGACACCTGCAAGTGGAAACTGAAGTGAATTCGCCGGTCGCTCGCCGCGGCAACGACGCTCCGCGGCCGCCATCTATTCTAGAAGATCCCTTCTCCGGGTCGACCGCCGAAACGGTCGATCGTGCCCCATGAATCGCCCGGCCGACGCCAGCCTGCTGTTGGAACGACTCTCGGCAGCCGATGCACCGGCGGCCTTAGCCCCGTTGCTCCCGTGCCTCGAGGCCGCGGATCGCCGGCGGATCGAAGCCGCGCTAAGCTTGGCGGACCAGGGACGTTCGCGATTCTGGGTTGCGCGTCGACAGGGGCGCCCCCTGGGGGCACTGCGGATAATCGTTCAACCGGGCAGGACGGCCATCTCCACGCTGCCGGCCGTGTTGCCCGAGGAAGGCGCGACACTGGCCCGACAATTGCTGGATCGGGCCGTCGCCGATTTGGCGGCCGAGGGCGTACAACTCGTCCAGGCCCTCGGGCCGCGAGACCGCGGGCCAGAGGCCGACTTGTGGACCGCCGGCGGCTTCCAGCACGTGGCCGACTTGCTGTACCTGGTGAGTCCCCAGGCGGCGTTTCCCGACGCTCCTCCGGCCCCCCGGCTGACGTTTACGCCCTACTCGCCCCCGCGGCATCAGCGGCTGGCACGACTCGTCGAGCGGACCTATGCGGGCTCGCTCGATTGCCCGGCGCTGGAGGCCCGGCGCCCATCGACGACGTCTTGGCCGGATATCGCGCCCTGGGCACGTTCGATCCGGCGCACTGGCTGCTGGTAAGCGAGGGGCCGGATGACGTCGGTTGCGTGCTGCTGGCCGATCATCCCTCCAGCGATCAAGCGGAGCTGGTCTACCTGGGCGTTGTGCCAGAGGCGCGCGGCCGCGGCATCGGACTGGCCATGACACGGCACGCCCAGTGGCTGGCACACTGCGCCGGTCGCGGACAACTGGTCGTAGCGGTCGACGCGGCCAACACTCCGGCGCTCGACGTGTACGCCGAGTCCGGCTTTGTGGGCTGGGATCGGCAAAGCGTATTCCTGCGCGAGCTCTAAATGCAGTGCTGCGCCGCGGGCCTAACACAGCATCTTGCGATCCACCGGCCAGGTGCACGACTGCGCCGGCGTCGAATTTTTTTCGGCGACGAAGTTGCACTTCACAAGTCCAGAAAATCCGGCACGTTGCGGCATCGAACGTCGGCGCACGCGCGACGAGCAAACATCTTCTTCACGCGCGATGGTTCCTGCGCGAGATTTTTTTCGCGCGACTTACGCCACGCCAGGCGAAAGCATTTCTCGACGTTTTGTGGACTCACTCGCGCGCGCCAAAAACGCAAACCGACGGCGCCGCTCGCCGCCCCTTTGACAGCATCGCTAGCGGTCGTACAATCGGCGTCTCGGGTGACAACAAATCGGTCCCAGACGGACGAACCGTCGCGGACACTCCGGGCACTCATCCAACGCACACGCTGCACGTCGGCGGGAGCGATATCGCCAGCGCGATTTTCCTCGTCGTGTGGTCGGATCGCAGTGTCGCGCGGTTTGAAAGGGCGCAGGAAGGATCATGGACGATAGGGAAATCGTGTCGGCAATCCGCGCTCGCCTGGCGGAACGCATCGGAAAAGACCGTTACGAAGTCTGGTTCGGGGCCACCACGCAGTTGGCGGTTCGCGACCAGAGTCTGGTGGTGACCGTTCCCAGCCAGTTCTTTCAGGATTGGCTCCGCTCCCACTTTCGCAAGGACCTGGAGGCCAGCTCGCTGGAAGCCTGCGGACGGCCGTTGACGCTGGCGTTTCGCATCGTCGCGCCGGAGGTCACCGCGCCGGCGGCGCCGGCGCAATCCGCCGAGACGAATGGATCGCCCTCGCACGCCACCAACGGCCACGCGGCGGGCCCGGCTACCGGCCAGGGATCGATAGCGCCCCGGCGGCGGCTAGCGAGCCTCGATGCGTTCGTCGTGGGCCATTCGAATTGCCTGGCGCACAAGGCCGCGCAAATGGCAGTGGCCCAGCCCGGCGGCTACTCGCCGCTGTTGGTGCACGGGTCGACCGGCACGGGCAAGTCGCATCTGCTCGAAGGCATTTACGCGGCGTATCGCAAGTCGCGGCCCCGCGCCGCGGCGGTTTATCTTTCGGCCGAACAGTTTACCAGTTACTTTCTGCAAGCGCTGCATAAAAGCGGCATGGCCAGCTTTCGCGGCAAGTATCGCGACCTGGAATTGCTCGTCATCGACGACTTGCAGTTCCTCGCCAACAAGCGCGCCACGATCGGCGAATTGCAACACACCATCGACACGCTGCTGCGCGCCGGACGGCAACTGGTCTTTTCGGCCGATCGTTCCCCCGCGGCGCTCAAGATACTCGGACCGGAGCTGATCTCGCGGCTCTCCGGCGGCATGGTGTGCCGACTCGAGCCGCCCGAGTTTGCCACCCGCCGCGGCATCGTGCGGTCCCAGGCGGCCTTGCTCGCGCTCGACGTGCCCGAGGACGTGCAGAGCTATCTGGCTTCGCACCTGACCAGTCAAACGCGCGAATTGATCGGCGCCTGAAGCGGCTGGCGGCCATGAGCCTCGCGCATCACCGGCCCATCGATCTGTCGCTGGCCCAAGAGGCCCTGGCCGAATTGATCGACCACCAGGGACGACCGGTGAAACTGGCCGACATCGAACGGGCCGTCTGCGACGTCTATGGACTCGAGCCCGACAGCCTGCAATCGGCTCGCAAGGCCAAGGCCGTCAGCCAGCCGCGGATGCTCGCCATGTACCTGGCGCGAAAGTACACGCGAGCCCCGCTGGCGGAAATCGGCTCCTACTTCGGCCGCCGCAGCCACAGCACCGTCATCTCGGCACAAAAGAAAATCGAAGCCTGGATGGCCGACGGCCCGCAACAGAAAACGGCCGACGCCGCGCTCAGCCTCGAAGAGATGATGCGCCGCGTGGAAGAGCAATTGCGGGCCGGATAAACGAAGCGACCGGCGTAACCGAGTGCGTCGTGTCGTTGTGGTTTTGGATTCCTTCAGTCGGATACGACCACGACGACACAACGTTAGAGCGACCGCGCTACGAAAACTGGGTCAGGCCCGGCATCGCCACCTGCGGCACCGGCACGTCGCCCCACTCGTAGCGGGCCGGCGTCAGATCCTCGGTCGAGTTGAGGCATTGATCCCAGCTCAGCGTCTGACCGGTGTAGGCCGCCATGCGTCCCATGATGGCCATCATCGTGCTGCGGGCCATGTACGTGCCGTTGTTGATCGGGTGGCCCGCGCGGATGGCGCGGAACAACGCGCGGTGTTCCTCTTCGTACATGTTGGGCGTTTCGCCCCGATAGCGCAGGGGTGCTCGCCTTCAATCACGGCCCGCATCATTTCGGCCCGTCCCTGGGTGCCGATCAAATGGTCGGAAACGTCGACCGAGCAACCGGCCATTTGGCGGCAGTTGGAGAACAGCCGGGTGCCGTTTTCGTATTCGTAGATCACGGCGAAGTGATCGTAGACGTTGCCCCACTCCTTGCCGGTGCGCACCTGCCGCCCGCCGAGTCCCGTGGCCCGCACGGGCGGCGTGTCGTTCATGGCCCAGGCGGCCTTGTCCAGACTGTGCACGTGTTGCTCGACGTTGAAGTCGCCTGACAGCCAGGTGAAGTAGAGCCAGTTGCGAAGCTGGAATTCCATCTCGCTCCACGAGGGCTGGCGGCCCTTGTGCCACAGCGTGCCGGTGTTGTAGCTGACATGCATCGTCTGGATGTCGCCGATGGCCCCGTCATGTACGCGCTTGATCAGCTCCACCTTGGGGCGATCGTAGCGGTAACACAATCCGGAGACGAGCGCGAGGTTTTTCCTTCTGGCTTCTTCGGTCGTTTCCAGCACGCTGCGCACCCCGGGGGCGTCGACGGCCACGGGCTTTTCGCAAAACACGTGCTTGCCGGAGGCGATGGCGGCCTTCAAGTGGGCAGGGCGAAAGTGGGGCGGCGTGGCCAGGATCACTACGTCGACGTTCGTGTTCAGCAGCTTCTCGTAGGCGTCGAAGCCGACAAAGCATTGCTCCGGGTCGACCAGCACGCGGTCCGAGGCGTTCTGGCGGAGATTCTCCAGGCTCGCCTTGGCCCGATCTTCGAACGCGTCAGCCACGGCCGTAAGCTGCGTTTGCGAATCGGCGGCAAAGGCGTTCGCCACGGCGCCGGTGCCCCGGCCACCGCAGCCAATCAGGCCGATCTTCACCATGTCGCTACCGGCCGCATGGGCCGAGGCGCTCCAGCAAGAGCCCCGGTCGCCAGGGCCCCGGCGGCGAACGGACGTTTTGAGAAAATCGCGGCGCGAGGCGTGAGCGGACGCGTTCGGGGAGTGGCGGTCGGCCATGGGTCGGATTCCTTGGAGTGAGGGATGGCAGGAAAGCGAGCAAGCGCGACTGCGCGCATGCGCCGCGCGGGACAGTGACCCCGATTATAACCAGCTGCCGCGGCAGGGCGAAAGAGTGTGCCCGCTAGCCACCGTGCCCCGTGGGAAGGTCGCGCCTGCGCCGCCCCTCTAATGCGGACCCGCTGCATGTAGCGGAGAAAGTCGTCGTCCAGCTCGCCCAGGTTTTCGCCGAACGCCTCTTGAAACTCCCGCAGCCGCTCGTCGGGATCGTCCCACACGAGCTGCTTCTTCTCGGAGAGCATTTGCAGGTAGCCACGTACTGCCGCGGGTGGTGGCGCAGCAGGTAGTAGTTCAAGGCCCAGGCCTCGGCGTAGGCGTCCAGGGCGGTGCGCGTGTCGCGAATCCGCTTGTCGTCCACGATCAGGCTCTTGAGCGACGTGACCGGACGCGTCGGCAGATAGCGACGAAACTGCGCGAGCCGCGGCGTGTTCACCGCGCCGATCGTCCGCCAGCCGTGCGCGCTTTGCAAGTCGGGCGTCTCGAAGAACACGGCCAGCCCCTCGCTGACCCACAGCGGAATGTCGGCAAAGCGGGTTTGCAGCCCGCTGTTGAAGGCGATCTGGTGCGTGGCCTCGTGGATGATCGTGGCCACCGATTGCTCGGCCTCGGGCCGGCTCAGCATGAGGTTGATCTGCGCGGCGCTCGACCGCCGATCGCCCGCGGCCCGCAGCGACTCGACGCCGGTCAGGTCGTACATCGTGATGCGGTTCGTGCGGAGGCTGTAGTAGCCGATGATCGAGCCGGCGGCATCGCCCAGCTCGGCCTGCGCGTAGGCCGCGTACGAGTCGCGCGAGTTGAAGACGACCGCCACCAGCGGAAACTCGGGCTCGTGCAGCTTGAGCCCCTTGCGCACCCAGTAGTTGGTAAAGCCCTTGTACAGCCGCTCGAACAGTGCCCCGCACCAGGCCGCATACTCGCGCGACGTGTTGTAGCAAATCAGGTAGTGGTGCGTCGTGTAGACGTCAAAGCCCTGGGGCAGCTCGGCAAGCAGCTTCCGGCCGAGCGCGTCCGGCGAAAGTGGTTCGAAGGGAACGTCGTCGGTCTTCCGCCCCACCAGGTCGTCGGGCTCGACGGCCCACAGCGTGCCGTCGGCCGCCAAGAGCAGCAAACCGCCGTCGGCGGCCGTCACCAGCACCTGGCCCGTGACGGTCTCCTCGCTGCCGTCGTGGCGCAGCGTGACGTACTCCAGGGCCCAGGCCGGCGAAGCCAGGCACGCAGCCAGCAGCCAGCAGCCCGCGAGCAGCGCATGGAAGACCTCATAGAGCGCCGTCGGCGGCCCGCGGCGGAAGGGATATGGCGACCATCCCATCCATCATAGCACGCCCGGGCGGGGCGAACCTATCGCGAAGATCGACGCTAGCAGCCGCCGCGCCGAGACCCCAGAATCGCCCTCGACGTCGGGCGGAAATGACCTAGTGGCCGGCCGTACGATTTGCTACAAACCGGCCCTGCACGTCGGACGATTCCTGTCATTTCTCCATTTCGAGCTGCCATGCACGGCCGGCTGTACAGCTTGGCTCCCGGGGCACTTTGCCTGCTGCTGGTGCTGGGCTGCGCCGAGACGGCGCACCAGGCGAAGCTGTTCGTCACGCGGCCCTTCGACAAGACGCCGGAAAAGGTCTACGGCATCAAGACCCCCAAGGACCGCGTCGAGGAGTTCCGCAAGCTGGCCAAGCACGCCAAGAAGCAATCGCCCGAAGAGCAGGAAAAATCGGTCGCCTTCCTGTGCCGCGAGTACCGGGGGGAAAGCAACGGCTGGGTGCAGCGCGAGATTCTCCGCGCGCTTGCCGAGTTTCCGCAGCCGACGGCCGGCGACGTGCTGGTGCATGCCCTGGAGGACGACTCCGCCCTGACGCGCCGCACGGCCTGCGCAGGACTCGGCAAGCGCGGCGACGACATCGCCGTGCGCGAACTCGTGCGCGTGCTGGGCAGCGAGACGAACGACGACGTGCGCATGGAGGCCGCCACGGCGCTGGGCGCCACCGGCAGCAAAGCCGCGCTGGGGCCCCTGTCCGAGGCCATGGCCGGCGCCGATCCGGCCATGCAGACGCAGGCGGAGCAGGCCCTGGTCGCGATCAGCGGACACGATTTCGGCAACAACGTGCAAGCCTGGCGCGACTACGCGCAAACAGGGCACTCCGACGCCGCCGAGATAAGCTTTGCCGAAAAACTGCGTCGCAAGTTCTATTAGGCAGCCGCCGGCCAGCCCCCTCAGAAGCCGCAACCTTTCCTCAATCGATAGGAAACTTGCGGCTAGTCCCCACCTTCGAGCGACCGCCGCCCTGCGAAGCGGAATTCGCTTTGAAGCAATAATTCCCCGGGGCCGATCGGCCGATATCATTACTCCGTCGGGGTGCTATCATCGCCGTACGAACGGCCCCCGGCCTCGCCTGCGTTGTTCTTGCCTGCCTTACCAACCGACTACAATCGCTCCATCGGCCGCCGACCCACTCCCGCGAGCGCTCCCGAGGACTATTGATGAGTGGATTGAAACTGAACGGCCTGGGGTCTTTTTCCGCATTAGCGTTGTGCGCGCTGGCCGTGAGTTGCTTGCCTGCCGCCCTCGCGTTCGACCCGGCCGGGCCGATGCTGATCGGGGCCACCAGCGAGCCCATTGCTGCCCCCGCCCCCGCAACCGACGCGGACGCTGCCGACGACAACGTGCGTGAAGCCCGTCGCCTGCTCATCGACCTGCCCGGGACCGACCCCCTGTCGGCCAAGACCAACGCCTTGTTGTTGTTCGGCGGTGGAGCCGACTCCGACGACGACCAGCAGGCGATCGAGATCGACCGGATCGAGGGCGATCAGTTCGAAGTCGACCAGGTCGAAATCGACGAAGTGGACGTCGACGCGATCGAAACCACTCCGGCGCAGCAGGCCTCGCCCAGCGAGAGCTCGCAGCCGGCCGCCGGCAAGGCCAAGCGCACCGCGGCGGAACTCTCGCCCGAAATGTTGCGACTTTGCGACAAGATCCGCACCGTGCTCGCCAAATACTACCCGCGCCATCAGAACGCCCGCGACAATTCCGCCTGGGAAGTGATGCACGCGATCATCGCCTACGGCGTCAACACGAAGATCTACCGCGACGGACCCGGCAGCGAGACGGCCAACGCCATCGGCTACATGTGTTACAACTATCCGTGCCGCGGACAGCGGATGCTGTTCGTCAATCGCGGCCGGGTCGACGCCAGCCGCGGCGTCGGCGTGCAGGGACACGGCGGGCAGTTTCTGGCCATCCTCGCGCAGTCCCACGTCATGCACGACTACCCCATGCTGGTCGAAGGCAAGAAGTTCACGCTCGACGACCTCGTGGCCCGCGAGCAGCAATCCTGCGTCACGGGCGAGGAGCTGACCTTCAAGCTCATCGCCCTGTCCCACTACCTCGATTCGGACGCCACCTGGAAAACGCCGGACGGCCAAGAGTGGTCCATCCAGCGGCTCATCCGCGAAGAGCTGCGCCAGCCGATCCGCGGCGCCGCCTGCGGCGGCACCCACCGCCTGATGGGCTTCAGCTATGCCCTTCACAAGCGGCGGCAGCAGGCCAAGCCGATCGAGGGCGAGTTCCAGCGGGCGCAAACCTTCATCCGCGACTACCACCGCTACACCTTCAGCCTGCAGAATTCCGACGGCAGCTTCAGCACCGCCTGGTTCGAACGCAAGGCTACCGATCCCAGCATCGACCGCCGGCTGCGGACCAGCGGGCACATCCTGGAGTGGATCACTTTCTCGCTCTCCGACGACGAGCTGCGCGATCCGCGGATGGTCAAGGCCGTCGACTACGTCGCCACGCTGCTGGCGGCCAACGACAACCACACCTGGGAGATCGGCCCCCTGGGACACGGCCTGCACTCCCTCCTGCTCTACGAAGACCGGATGTTCAAGGACGTCGTGCCGATGAAGTCTTCTCCGCTGGCCGAGGACCAAGGCGAGGCCGCGGCCATGCCGCTCGAAGCACGCCGCGGCGGCAGCCGGTAACGCCGGCCTATCCGCAACAGGCCCACTCGGCCCGGGACCGAGCAAGCGCGTCGGTCGCCGGGCCGATTCATTTCCGTTCGTGTCCAAATCTTCACGGAAATGTGACGCGATGCCGCCGGCGCGCGTCGATATCTCTTGCCGTTGCCCCCGCGCGATAAAACTCTTAGGATTGCTGTGCCGCCGCGGTCGGCAACGTGCGCGCTGTTTTCTTGGCCTTCGATCGTGCCACGCCCGGGTGACGTAGTTTGTGAAGACGTATCGCTTTACGGACCAGTTCGAGACGGTTTTCAACGCCGCGGCCCGGCTCTCGCAGGCCGCCGACGCCGACGCTATTTTGGTGTTGCTCGAAGGCCCCGCCGAGTGGGAGCGGCTCAAGGAACATTCCGCCGGCGAGAAGATTCTGGTCGCGGCCGACTTTGCCACGCAGCTCGAAGGGGCCGTCGACGCCGGCTTGTCGATCGTCGTGCTGAAAATGCCCGAGGCCCCCGTGCACGAGAAGCTGACGCAGGCCATTCTCGAAGCCGTGGCCGACGATATCCTGGCCGCCGGAGCCCAGGTCGTGGCCGTCTACAGCGGCTTCGAAGCCGGCACGCTCGACTCGATCAGCCTGATCCACCTGGGCGAACACCTGGGACAGCTCACGGCCCGCGACCTGCGGCAGCTCGAAACCCGCGTGCCGCTCGATACGCTCAAAACCGTGGTCGACATGGCCGTGGAAATCGGCCGCGAGGGGCGCGAAGGCAAGCCCGTCGGGCGCCCTGTTCGTCGTCGGCGACGCCCGCAAGGTACTGGCCAGCAGCCACCCGGTCGGTTTTGATCCGGTCCGGGGCTACAGCCGCGACGAGCGCAATCTGGACGACCCCCGCGTCCGCGAGGGAATCAAGGAGGTGTCGCAGCTCGACGGGGCGATCATCGTCTCGGCCGATGGCATCGTCGAGGCCTCGGCCCGCTACATCGACGCCCCGGCCGACAACATCACGCTGCCCAAGGGGCTGGGGGCCCGGCATTGGGCCGCGGCGGCCATCAGCCGCAAGACGAACGCCGTGGCCGTGGCGGTGAGCGAATCGAACGGCACCGTCCGCATCTTCCAGAACGGCGAAGTCACGCTCCGCATCGAGCCGTTCCGCCGCCCCATGAAGTGGAAAGACTTCGAATACGAACCCCCGCCCGCCGAATAACCCCGTTTAGCCCGAAGCCAACGGCGACGGCGTGTCGTCCGACAATCGGGCGCATCGGCGGTTGCCGCTGGGCCGCGGCGTACCCGCATTCATCGCCGACGGCGTGTCGTCCGACAATCCGTGGCACTCCCCGCGCTTCCCGCTGGGCGCGGCTAAACGGGATTGCTCCGGCCGCGGCGACGACATTGCCCGCCGCCACGCCCGCCCTACCCTGCCAGCATTCCCTCGATGTCCTTGCGGGCCGCCGCCAGCGCCTCGGCGAGCTTCTCGGCGTGTTTGCCGCCGGCTTGGGCCATGTCGGGCTTCCCGCCGCCGCGACCACCCACGACTTCGGCCGCCCCTTTGATCCAGTTGCCGGCGCTCACGCCCCGTTCCACCAACTCGTGGCTCAGTCCCGCCACGAGCGTCACCTTGCCGTCGGCGGCCGCACCGAGCAACACGGCCACGGGGCTGGCCGTTTTCCGCAATTGATCGATCAATTGCCGCATCACGTTGGCGTCGGCCCCGGGCGCTTCGGCCACCACGACCTTCACGCCCTGATTTTGCGTGGCGTCGGCCAACAGCTTGTCGGCCGTCACGCCGCCGGCCTGCGGAGCCGAAGCCCGTTGCTTCTTCAGCTCGCGCAGTTCCTTCACCAGCGCGGCCACCCGGTGAGGCACCTCGCCGACCGGCACGCGCAATCGCGCCGCCGTCTCGGCCAGCGCCGCCTCTTCCTTGCGCACGTGCTCCAAGGCCGCCGAGCCGGTGAGCGCCGTGATCCGCCGGGTGCCGGCCGAAACGCTCTCTTCGCCGATGATCTTAAACAGCCCCACCTGGCCGCTGTTGTCCAGGTGCGTGCCGCCGCACAACTCCTTGCTGAACTCGCCGATCGAGACCATCCGCACCACGTCCGGGTACTTCTCGCCGAACAGCATCATGGCCCCCGTCTCGCGGGCCTGGGCCAGCGGCATGCTCCGCCATTGAATTTTCGAGCTGGTGGTCACCAGGCCGTTCACTTCCGACTCGACCTGGGCCAGCTCGTCGGGCGAGACCGCCCCGGGGTTCGAAAAGTCGAATCGCAGCCAGTCGCGATCCACCTTCGAGCCCTGCTGCTGGGCATGTTTGCCCAGGTGCTTTTGCAACGCGAAGTGCAGCAGGTGCGTGGCCGAATGAGCGCGGCGGATGCCCTGCCGGCGCGAAGCCTCGACGCGCGCCGTCACCGCGGCTCCCAGCTCGATGCGGCCGGTTCGCAGATGTCCCAAGTGGAGCGTGAAGCCCCCTTCTTTCTGGGTATCGACGACGTCGAAGCGGAAATCGCGGCCGGCGATCTCGCCGGTGTCCCCCACCTGCCCTCCCGATTCGCCGTAAAACGGAGTCTTGTCCAGCACCAGGCACACCGGCTCCTTGTGGCCCACTTCGTCGAGCTGCTCGACCAATTCGTCCCGGGCGATGATCCCCTCCACGCGCGCTTCGGCGGTCGTGGTCTCGTAGCCCAGGAATTGCGTCGGGGGAAGCGTCTTCTTTCAGCGCGTCCAACGGGCTGGATTGAAACAGCTCCATCCGCACGCCGGCGCCCGACTCGATGCCGTGCTGCTCCATTTCGCGCTTGAAGCCGGCCCAGTCAAAACCCAGGTTGTGCTCCGCGGCCAGCGTTTCGAACAGCTCCGGCGGAAACCCGTGCGTGGTGTACATCTCGGCCGCTTCGCCGCCGGTGACGGCGTCCCGACCATCGGACTTCATCTGTGCGAACAGCCGCTCGATCCGATCGAGCCCCGCGTCGATCGTGGCAAAGAAGTTGCTCTCTTCGGTCTCGATCACCTGCGCGACCCGGGTCGTCGTTTCGCCCAGCTCCGGATAGGGATGGCGCATCATCTCGGCCACCAGCGGCACCAGTTTGTGCAGAAACGGCCCCTGCACGCCCATCTGGCGGCCGTCGAGCACCGCGCGGCGCAGCAGCCGCTTGACGACGTACTTCTCCTTGTTCGGGCCGGGATACACGTTTTCGTGGATGGCGAACGTGCAAGCCCGCACGTGATCGGCGATGCGCCTGAGGCGGCGTCCGTTTTCCGCGGCCGGGTCGTACTTCAGTCCGCAGACGTCGCCGGCGCCCTCGACGAGCGGCAGCAGGATGTCGATGTGAAAATTGCTGCTGGCGTTCTGCAGCACCGCGGCCGTGCGCTCCAGCCCCATGCCGGTGTCGATGTTCTTGCTGGGCAGCGGCCGCAAGTTGTCCGGCGGCATGCCCACGCGATTGAACTGCGTGAACACCAGGTTCCAGATCTCGACCTCGCTGTTGGGGTCCGGCTTGTAAAAGATTTCGCTGCACGGCCCGCACACGCCGTCGGGCCCCTGGCTGGGGCGCCGGCCGGCCAGAAGTTGTCGTCTTCGCCCATCCGCTTGATCCGATCGGGCGTGAGCTTGATGTCGCGGGCCCAGATTTCGGCCGCCTCGTCGTCGTCCACGTAGACCGAGACGAACAGCCTCTCGGCGTCCAACCCCAGCCACTCGGGCCTGGTCAAAAACTCCCAACCCCAGTTGATCGCCTCGCGTTTGAAATAGTCGCCGAAGCTGAAGTTGCCCAGCATCTCGAAGAACGTGTGGTGGTAGGCCGTGCGGCCCACGTTTTCGATGTCGCCCGTGCGAAGGCACTTCTGGCAGGTCGTGGCCCGGGTGAAGTCCAGCTTCACCTTGCCCAGGAAGTGGTCCTTGAACTGGTTCATGCCCGCGGGGGTGAACAGCACGGAAGGATCCCAGCGGGGGACCAGCACGTCGCTGGGGCGGCGCACGCAGCCCTTGGACTCGAAAAAGGCCAGATACTTTTCGCGGAGCTCGTCGGTTTTCATAAAGCCAGAATCGGGTGCGTGTGGGGGCCGCCCGGCGGGGAAGGAACGTCGCTGTTGCTCTCCGTAGAACGACACGCGCCGGGGCGTTCGAGTTCCCTCTCTGGCGGCGGCGGAAAGCCCTATGATAGCGGTTTGGCCATTTTGCGACCAGGGACGTGCAGGAAGTGCGACTTGCGAGTTGCTCTACCTTGCGCCGACCGCCGACGCACTCGCTTGCCTGGCAAGACCCCCGCACGATGCGGTGAGCCAGGGAGACTCTACACACGAAGTCCACGTCGGGAGTTTACCGATGAGATGTCAAGCAGTGTGGCCAAGAACGACCGGTAACGCGCGTAGCGTTTGTCACCAGCGTGCGCCGATGGCGTGCCGATGCCCAGCTGCCAATGCGTGGACCATCGGTCACTCCGGGAGTTGGCAAGCCAATTTACGATGCGCCAGTTCGACGACCGGCGACCCGCCCTACAGCTCCTCGGGCGGGATGACGCGCTCGGGGCTCTTATCCGCCGGATCGCTGAGCCGCAGTTTCACTGGGCCCGGCTTGCCGGCCACCAGCTCGCGAAACTGCCGCGGCGTGGCCACTCGATTGCCGGCCACGTGGCTGATCATCATGTCGGGGCGCAAGCCCTCGTTCCAGGCCGGGCTGCTCTGGTCGACGTCGGTGATCAGCACCGAACCCTGCGGATCGACCCGGCCCTGCACGGCCCAAGTTTGAAAGCTGCGCGAGGCGGTCACGAAGTCGACGTGGATGCCCCGCCAGGCGGGAGCCGGATTGGTGACGATCTTTCTCTCGTCCACGTAATATTTGGCCAGCTCGTCCACCACGATCACCTGCGGGCGACCGTGGCGTTCGATCCGCAACAGGACGCTCCCTTCGGCCGGCTGCTTGCCGATGGCCAGCATGAACTGGTCCTGGTCGTCGATCTCTTGGCCGTCGACGTGCGTGATGACGTCCTGATCCAGCAGTCCTACGCGCTGGGCCGGCGTGCCCGGCACGACCGACGTGATAAACACGCCGTGCTGGCCCCGCTGCCGCTCGGGCAAAGGCAGCGCACCGACCCCCACTCCCAAAAATCCGTACGCCACTTCATTGCCTAGCTTGAGCGATTGAACGGCTCGCAGGAACGTCTCATCGACGGGTATGGCAAACCCTGCCGACTGCTCGTACCCGCTGGCGGCCGCCAGCGACACGGTCAACCCGACCATTTCGCCCGCCAGGTTCACCAGGCGCCGCCGCTGGTCCCCAGGTTCAGCTTGGCGTCGGTCTGAATCAGCGTGCCGTATTGATAGAGCGCCGGCTTGGGGTTCGAGTTCGCCGCATCGATGGTGGGGCCCCCCTTGCGCGTCAGGTTGGCCACGATGCCCCAACTGGCGCTCGCCTCGCCGTCGCGGGCGATGCCATACGGATTACCCAGCGCGATCACGATCTGCCCCTTCTTCAACTTCGAAGCATCGCCAAACGTGATCGGCACCAGGCCCGTGGCATCGATTTGCAGCACCGCCAGATCGCTGCGCGGATCGGCCCCCTTGACCGGATTCACCTTGTAGGAGCGCCCGGCCGGGGATCGTGACCCAGTAATCGCAGTCGTCCTGGAGCACGTGATTGGCCGTGAGGATCAACCCATTGGCATCAATCACGACGCCGGTGGCGTATTCGTTGGGAATGAATTCCGATGAGCCGGGCGAGGCTTGCTCGGTGATGTGCAAGCGGCCGAATTGATTCACGCTCAGGTCCAGCGGCTGATTCTCGTGCCGCCGCACCCGGGCAATGGCCACCACCGACTTTTCCGCCCGGGCGATGGCCTTGACCGTCGCTTGTTCGAGGGCGGCGGCCGCCTCCAGACCGGTTGTCTCCTGCGCCGAAGCGACGGGAACCAACCCCGCGGCCGCCAGCACAAGCACCAGCGCGCAAAGCGGCAACATTGCACGTCACGACGAATCATTCGGCACCTCTCGACGTCTCGTCCTCGTGTCGACTTCAGGCGGATCGACGGCGGATCGACTTCGGGCTCTACCGCCCAAGCGGTCGACACCGTTGCCAGCCGAGGTGCACGCGACCGATCCGGTCGGCCGGCGGGCAGGCCCATCGCGGCCTGCCTACGCTTCCACCTCGCCCGCGCCTGCAACCGCGACCCCCGGCTCGCCGGCGGACACGATTCTGGCTCGCAACTCCTCGACCAACTCGGGGTTTTCCTGCAGGTAGGCCCGCGTCTTCTCGCGACCCTGCCCCAATTGTACCTCACCGTAGCGAAACCAGGCACCGGCGCGGACAACCAGTTTCTGGGCGATGGCCAGGTCCAGGATGTCGGCCTCATAGCTGATACCGCTGGAATGCATCATATCAAACTCGGCAACCCGGAATGGCGGGGCGACCTTGTTCTTGACCACTTTCGCCCGCACCCGCTGGCCGACCACCTCTTCCCCCTCCTTGAGCTGGCCAATCCGCCGGACGTCGATCCGGCAGGAGCTGTAGAACTTCAAGGCCCGGCCGCCGGGGGTCGTTTCGGGGCTGCCAAACATCACGCCGATCTTTTCGCGAATCTGGTTGATGAAGATCACGGCCGTCTTGCTCTTGTTGATCGTGCCGGTGAGCTTGCGGAGGGACTGGCTCATCAGCCGGGCCTGCAGCCCGACGTGCGAATCGCCGATTTCCCCCTCCAGCTCCTTCCGCGGCACCAGCGCCGCCACCGAGTCGATCACGATCACGTCCACCGCGTTCGAGCGGATCAGCATCTCGGTGATGTGCATCGCCTCTTCGCCGCTTCCCGGCTGGCTCACCAGCAGCGTCTCGAGGTCGACCCCCAGCTTCTTGGCCCAACTGGGGTCCAAGGCGTGCTCGGCGTCGATAAAGGCCGCGATGCCCCCCAGGGCCTGGGACCGGGCCACGACGTGCAAGGCCAGCGTGGTCTTGCCGCTCGACTCGGGCCCAAAAATCTCGACGACCCGCCCCTTCGGAATGCCCTGCCCACCCAGGGCCAGATCGAGCGACAGGCTGCCGGTCGGTATGCCGTCGATCTGCACGTTGCTGGCCAGGCCCAGGGGCATGATGGCCCCCTCGCCAAACTGCTTCTCGATCTGGGCCAGCGTGTTCTTCAGGTCCGGATTGGCGTCCAGCAGGCCGGCCGGCTCCTTCGACTTCTTGGCGGCTTTCGATTCTTTGACCATGCGATTGTTGGTTTTCGTGGCGGTGACCATTGTGAAGGGCTTCCTTGTGCTTGAAGAACCACCGGCGGTGCCGATTTGTGCGGCTCGAGGCGCCTGGTGCCCCACGTGCCGCAAAACCGCACCAGTGAACACTTGTACATACTATCGGCGTTCACCGGGTTCCGCAAGAGCCGTGCGGGAGAAAAAATCGCGCCTGCCCGGTCCACTGATCCCCGCCCGGCTCGCACATCTTAGCAGACTGCTTTCGCCGCTGGCGAGCAGAATCAAAGGCCGGCGACGGGCCAAACGTCCCGGCAGTTTGCGCAGCTTATCACCCCCAGCCCGGTTCGTCGGGTTGCCGCGAATGCCTTTCGACCGACACGACACTTGGGCGAGAGCGATCGCCCTCGTCAGTGCCCCTTCAACTCCGCGTGGCACAGCGGTTCGTACGTCGGCCCATCACGGCCCAGCACGCTGGAAAAGACCACCACTTCGTCGACCAGCGACACCCCGCCGTCGAAGCCGGCTTCTTTCTCGACCAGCCGGCCCAGCTCGCCGATGCCGCGCGGGCTTTGCCGCACGCGGCCGATCGTCACGTGGGGTCGAAACCGCCGATTCTCCGAGCGGTAACCCAGCTTCGCCAGCTCAAACTCGATGGCATCGTGCAGCTCGATCATTTGCTCGGCCCCGGTGCCCATCCCGACCCAGATCGGTGCGCGGCCGCCGAGCGTCGGGAAACGCCCCGGCCCCCTTGGCTTCGACGTCAAAACAAGCCAACGGCTCGACGGCCCGCTTGACCGCCTCGCACACCGCGGGAATGTCGACCATGTCGACCGGACCCAGAAACTTGAGCGTCCAGTGCATGTGTTCGGGGGCCACCCACTTCACCTTGGCCTCCGTGTCGCGCAGCCGGGCGATCATCTTCCGCGCGCGGTCCTTCACGTCGAACGGGATTTCCACGGCCACGAACGTGCGTATGAGATCAGCCATGCTGCGATTTTCGCCAGAAATGGAAGCGTAAGTGAGACAGCTCGAACTTTCCGGGACGAGCCAGACCCGACTACTCTTTGACCCGCTGCCATTCTTCCCAAGATACAACGCCCAGCTCCGCCCGCGGCCGATCCGGCAGCATGGCGATCAACTCCAGCAGGTGCCCGTCCGGGTCTTCAAAATAAATGGCCACGGCCGGCATCCAGGCAAACACCATCGGCCGCCGGGTGCCGTCCCGCAAAAAGTTGTGACACTCCAGCCCCCGCTCGTCGAGCCAGGCGACGGACCGCTGGAGCACGTCTTCGACGGTCGAGCGAAAGGCGAAATGCTGGACGACAATCTCCGCGGGGGGCTTTTCCCACAAGCCGAGCATCGCATCGCCCGGCGTGCCGATCCACAAAAACGCCGCCCGCCGCGGCTCGTCCCGGTGCCCGACCACCAGTCCCAGCACGTCACGATAAAACGTCAACGACCGCTCCAGGTCGCGCACGCCGAGATGTGTTTCAAACAATCCGTCGATCATTGTCGGCCTCAAATTCCGCCGCCCGTGAAGCGGCGAAGTGCGCGACCGGGTTCGCGTGCCATTCAAAACGCCAGCATCTGCCGGTACGCCTTCATCCGCGCTTCGAGGTCCGCGCGGCCGATTCTCTTCATCCGTTCCAGGCTGAAGTCTTCGACGTTGAAGCTGGCCACCACGGTGCCGTAGGCCAGCGCTGCTTGAGCGCCTGCGGGCTGGTGTCGCCCCGTTCGGCCAGGTAGCCCATCATGCCGCCGGCAAAACTGTCGCCGGCGCCGGTCGGGTCGACGACGTCGGGCGTGGGATAGGCCGGCATGACGTAGGTCTCCTCGGCGCTGAAGAACATCGCGCCGTGTTCCCCCTTCTTGATGACGACGAACTTGGGACCCATCTCGCGCACCTTGTGCCCGGCGCGGACCAGGTTCTCGTCGTCGGTCAGCAGCTTGGCTTCGGCGTCGTTGAGCACCAGGCCGTCGATCCGTTTAAGGAGCTCGCGCAGCTCGTCGTTCTGAATGTTGATCCACAGGTCCATCGTGTCGGCCACCTTCAGCCGGGCATCGGGCAACTGGTCGAGCACCTTCATCTGCAGCTTCGGCGAGCCGTTGGCCAGGAACAGGTACTGGCAGTCGCGATAGGCCGGCGGCACCACCGGGTCGAACGTTTCGAAGACGTTCAGATGCACTTCCAGCGTTTCGCGGTCGTTCATGTTCGGCTGGTACTTGCCGCGCCAGCGAAACGTCTTGGCCCCGCTCACGACCTGCAAGCCCGAGGTGTCGATGCCCTGGTTCTTGAGCAATTCGGTGTGCTCGCCGGGCCAGTCCTCGCCCACGACGCCCACCAGGCGCACGTCGGCGAAGTAGCTGGCGGCATAGGAGAAGAAGACGGCCGAGCCGCCCAGTATGTTGTCGCGCGTCTCGGTAGGCGTTTCGACACTGTCCAGGGCCACGGATCCGACGACGAGCAGCGTCATAAAGGTCCCTCACGGTGGGAGTCAAAACTGACCATTATCGAGCGATCCCGCACGCACCGCAAGCCACCGCCCCCAGACACTCACCTGTGTGACACCCGGTAGCGCAGCAGGCGCAACGCCGCACGCGTGCGGCGCCGCTCCGCACACCCGGCATCCTTGCCAGTTGCGGGTTTACAACGCCGGTACACAAATTGCAACACCCTTTGGCCGCGCGCGACACCCGTCGCGCCACTTGCCTGGACTGCAACCGATATCAGGCTATTCCGGCCCGACCCACAGGGCCGGCCAAGGAGTTTTCAGATGGGCAAACGGCTGTTCGTACTCGCGTTGGCGTCGATCGTGGCGGCAGGAACTTGCTCGGCCGCATTGGCTGCGGACGAGGCGTCCCCGATCGGCAAGAAGATTGACGGTTTTACGGCCAAGGACGTCGGCGGCAAGACTTACAGTCTGGCCGACTTTGCCGACAGCAAATTGGTCGTCGTGGCGTTCATGGGCACCGAGTGCCCGTTGGCCAAATTGTACGGTCCGCGGCTGGCGAACCTGGCCCAGGAATTTCAGGACCGCGGCGTGG
Source organism: uncultured Planctomycetota bacterium (assembly GCA_963711515.1). Lineage (GTDB taxonomy): Bacteria > Planctomycetota > Planctomycetia > Pirellulales > PALSA-1355 > CAVQEL01. The sequence goes on from CAVQEL010000041.1 coordinate 61,262, forward strand.
CCTTCCTGGCGGTGGATTCGAATCAGCAGGATTCGATCGCCGAGATCGCGCACTACGCCCGGCAGCACGACATGCACTTTCCGGTGCTCAAGGACGTGAACAACGTGATCGCCGACCAGTTCGGGGCGATCCGCACTCCCGAGATGTTCGTGCTCGACGGCGACCGCACGATCCGCTACTGGGGGCGCGTGGACGATCAATTCGGCTTCCAGGCCGGGGGAATCGCCTATCAGCGGAACGAGCCCAAGCGGCGCGACCTGGCCGTGGCCTTGGAAGAGTTGCTGGCCGGCCAGCCCGTCTCTGAAGCGGTCACGCTGGCCCAGGGTTGCCACATCGGCCGGGTCAAACAGCCCGTGGCCGATAGCGACGTGACCTACTCGCAGCACGTGGCCAAGATCTTCAACAACAACTGCGTGTTCTGCCACCGCGAGGGGCAGATCGGCCCCTTCCCGATGACCAGCTACGAGCAGTGCGTCGGCTGGGCCGAGATGATTCGCGAGGTGGTTTCCGAGCGGCGGATGCCCCCCTGGCACGCCGACCCCGACGTGGGCCACTTTGCCAACGACGCCCGGCTGAGCAAAGACGACCTGGAGCTGATCTACAAGTGGGTCGACAATGGCGCGCCCGAGGGGGATCCCAAAGACCTGCCCCCCGCGCCGAGTTTGCCACCGGCTGGCAGATTCCCGAACCGGACGAAGTCCTCTACATGGCCGACCAGCCGTACGACGTACCGGCCAACGGCACGATCGAGTACCAGCGGTTCACCGTAGACCCGGGCTGGACCGAAGACAAGTGGATCCAGGCCATCGAATGCGTGCCGGGCAATCCGGCGGTGGTGCACCACATCATCGTCTACCTGGTGCCGCCGGGCGTCACCCCCACGGGGCAGGCCGGCCGGCTCCGTTCCAACTGGCTGGTGGCGTATGCCCCGGGTTTGCGGCAGGAGCCGCTCGAGCTGGGCTATGCCCGTTACGTGCAGAAGGGTTCCAAGCTGCTGTTCGAGCTGCACTACACGGCCAACGGCACCCCGCAGACGGACCGCAGCTACGCGGGCTTCGTGTTTGCCGATCCCAAGAAGGTGAAGAAGGAAGTGGCCGTGCAGAACGCCGCCAATTTCACGTTCAAGATTCCGCCCCACGACCCCAACTACAAGGTGGAGTCGGAGTTCCTGTTTCGCAAGAACTCGCTGCTGTTGTCCGTGGCGCCGCACATGCATCTGCGCGGGAAGGATTTTCGCTACGATCTGATCTACCCGGACGGCAAGACGGAAACCGTCCTCTGGATTCCGCGCTACGACTTCGGCTGGCAGACCAACTACATCCTGGCCGAGCCCAAGTATCTGCCCGCCGGAACGCGGATGCACTGCGTGGCCCACTTCGACAACTCGGAGGATAACCTGGCGAATCCCGACCCTGCCGCGGAGGTCGGCTGGGGCGAACAAACTTGGGATGAGATGATGTTCGGCTGGTTCGAGATGGCCCTGGCCGATCAGGATCTCACCAAGCCGGCCACCGCCGCTTCGGAGCGCTTGCAAGAGTTCCTGGCGGTGGCCGATTCGATCCAATTGAACGACGAGCTGCGGGCCCAGGCTCGCACGGCCCTGGAATCCGAGAAGTCGTTCGAGCGGTTCACCTGGCAGTTGTTCGAGCTGGTGCCGCAGTTGGACCGGGTGTGCGTCACCGGCATCGAGAACGATCGGCTCCGCTTGCAACTGCTAAACGAGCGGCCGGGGCTGCGAACGAGTCTGCGCAGCCGCTCGACCGTCGTGAAGCCGCGGGGACAATCGCTGGCCGACTATGCCCTGGGTAAGCAGGTGGTCGTCAATCAGGACATGACCAAGACCAGCGGCTCGATCATGGCCGGCATGTCGCGCAAGGACATCCGCTCGAGCATGCACGTACCGGTCGTGATCGGCGGAGTTCCATCGACTATCAACTTCTGGAGCGCCGAAGCGGCGCGTTCCCGCCGCAGGCCGTCAAGTTGCTGGAAGAAGTCGCCCGGCTGATGACCGAAAACCCGGCCGTGGCCCAAAAGTAGACGTCAACGCGGATTTGCCCATCTGCCGTTGTGTGCGTGCCCCGCGCGTCACTCGACGCGCGGGGTTTTTTTCGACAGCGTTTTTGTTTTTCGCCCGGCCGACTTGCCGGCTCGATCGCGGCGTTGCCCGGCGCGTTCAACAGCCCGGCCAGGTAGCCTGCCGTCGGCGTGGTGTTCGCCGCGACGTTGGTGTCGGCCGCATAGGCTCCCTGAATCCAAGAGCCCGGCGTGCCCGTGGCAACTTCACCCGACATCGTCACGTTGTGGGCAGGATTGTTGGCGTCCAGCCAGCTGCGCGTGCCATTGAACATGTAGGTCGTGTAGGTGCCCCCCAGGTCGCTGTAGTTCTCGGCCGGCATGCCGTCGGTCTTGGTGAGATTGAACGTCTGTTGGCGCTGTGCGAAGTCGTCGACCTGACCGAAGGCGTTGGGAGACGTCGAAAACGGACTGGGCAAGTCCAGCGTGTAGTTCATGTAGTTTTCGAGATAGGTCAGACCATTCGCCGTCGAGGTGGGTACGCAAGCGTTCGGTCCGACCGCGACGCTGTAGGGCTGATAGGCGGAGGGATTGCCCAGCGGAGGATTCGGTAGGGCAGCGTTGACATACGTGGCCCCTCCTTGGCCCAGGGATCCTACGAGATGGAGTCGATGACCCCATTCGCGCGTGGCCAGCGGCGGCCATCGACCCCAGAAATCCGCCCAGAATGTCGCCGCGCCGAAGCGTCGGGCCATTTCCAATTGAGTCCGTATCATTAGCGTTCCTCCAAATCTTGACTTGAGGGAGAGGCCAAACTGTCGAACCAACCAGCGCGTTCGTTCCACCACGCATCCGCGCAAACGCTCAGCATCGTAGCGACAGTCAAGAATAAAGACAATTTTTCAAGAATCGCCGCGGAGCTGATTCTTGATCTGGATAAATACTGAGTTTGTGTCCCAGAAATCTCGCTCGCGAGGCGTTGGCGAGCCGCATTCGAAATGGGGCCCGGCGGGCGAGCTTTTCGGGTAGCCGCGATCCACCAAACGAAACGGGCGGGCCCGCTGCACGAAGTCTTTGAACGCACGCGGTGGGCCAACAATCGTTCGCGCAGAAAACGTCTCGCCGCGCCGCGATGAATACGGCTTTCCCGGGTCGAGGCACTTCCGTCATGGCGGATCGGACGATCGTCGGACGGGCGGCCCTGCGGGGGGCGGAACGCGCGGAGTCCCTCGGTAGCCCCTAGTTCGTGCGGAACTCGGGCCAAATGGACCCGCCGGGCTCGCTCCTTTGCCTCCCGGCAATCGCGAAGTATATTTTGGCGCCAAAGCCAACGGTCGTGGAGGAAAGACCGCCTCAACACTTCCCAAGTTGGAGACGAACCATGTTGAAGAACGCACTGAAGATCGCCCTGGTCGTGATTGCTCTCTGGGTTGGTGCGCAAAACGCCAGCGCCTTCGGTCATCGTGGTTGCGGTGGTTGGGGATGCGGTAGGCTGGGGCTGCGGTTATCCCTGTATGGCTGTTCGCTACGGTTATGCCGGCTACGGCTACGGCGGATATGGTTGCTGCGGATACGCCGGCGTGGGATACGGTTGGGGATCTCCGGTGTCGCTGTCTCGCACGGCTGGGCAGCCCCTCATCGGTAGCTTCCGGACCGTGGCTGATACCAACATCTTGACCGTGACCGTGCCGGCGGACGCCAAAGTGGTCGTCAATGGGCGCGAGACCACCAGCACGGGCGTGCTCCGCCAGTTTGTATCGCGCGGGCTGCGTCCGGGTGAGGCCTATACGTACAAGGTCCACGTCGAATTCGACCAAGACGGCAAGCCCGTCACGGAGGACAAATCGGTGCGACTCACCGCCGGCCAGACCGCCGAGTTGGACTTCGACATCAAGCATTTGGCGGATCTGCCCGTGCCGGGTCAGCGCCGAGCGGCGCGCGGGAGCGGGATGCTTCTCGCGACGCCGTCGAAGTTGGCTCCGGCTAAACGGACGATTCGCTTCGCTGTGTGCCCCGCGCTTCACGCAATGGGCAGGGCACTATGCCCGGAGTGCGATGATGGCGTGACACGCCGTCGCCGTTGGCTCCGGGCTAAACGCGTCAATCACCAACCACTAAACACTAACCACTTCGTCTTCACCCTTCCGGCTTGGGCGGGGCTGTGCCGTATTTGGCTTCGTACTGGGCGGCAAACTTGGCTTCCAGCTCGGGATGACAAGCGAAGCACTGCGAATCGGGGCGGTCGTGCTCGGAGCACCAATCGCCGTCCTTCTGAAACTCGGCGGCCAGCTTCGAGTCGCACAGCGCACACACGTCCTCCGGCACGCCGTGCTCGTCGCACCACCAGCCGCCATGCTCGCCGGCCGCGTGCGTCTCGGTATCGCCGGTTCCTGCCGCGGGCTGGGCCGCGTTTTGGGTACAACCGACGGCCACCACCACGACCAGCGCACAAGCTGCCCGCATAATCTGTTGCCAGGTTCCTTGCATTTCATTCCTCCCTAAATCCGTCGCCAATGGATTCAGGCGACACCCGTCGCCAGCGTCTCTTCTTCCGTGTCCGTTTTGTTCGGGGGCGGCTCGTCGCTGTGGCCGGCCACCCGGCTAAACACCATGTACAGCACGCGCAGCACCAGCAGCGACATGACCATCGATCCGATCACGCCGCCGATGACCACCGTGGCCAGCGGCCGCTGCACTTCGGCTCCCATGCCCGTGCTCAGGGCCATCGGCAAAAAGCCCAGGCTGGCCACCAGCGTCGTCATCAGCACGGGCCGCAAGCGGGTGACGGCCGCCTGCGTGACGGCCTCGTCCAGCGGCAATCCCTTGCTGGCGCAACTGCCGGATGTACGACACCAGGATCATGTCGTCCAGCACGGCCACGCCCGACATGGCGATAAATCCCACGCCGGCCGAAATCGAAAACGGCATGTCGCGCAGCCACAAGGCGACGATGCCGCCGACCCAGGCGAACGGAATGCCGGTGAACACCCGCAGCGCGTCGACGATGTTGTGATACGTGAAATACAACAGCAGCAAGATCAGCGCCAGCGACAGCGGCACCACGATCAGCAGCCGCGTCCGGGCCCGTTCGAGATTCTCGAACTGCCCGCCGAACTCGACGCGATAGCGGGCCGAGGGGCAGCGATACTTCCGCCGCGATCCGCCGCCGGGCTTCGTCGACAAAGCTGCCCAGGTCGCGGCCGCGGACGTTCGCCGTCACGGTGATCCGCCGCTGGTACCACTCCCGCGTGATCGTCGAGGGGCCCTCGACCACTTCGATCTTGGCCAATCGCGACAGCGGAATCCGCTCGCCCGAGGGCGTGGCCACCAGCATCGCGCCGATCGCCTCGGGGCTTTCGCGCACCTCCTCGGGCAACCGCACCGACGAGCGGAAAGCGGAGTTGCCCTTCGACGATTTCGCCCAGCGGCTTGGAGCCGATCGATTCGACCAGGTCGAGCACCGTCTCGGCCGACACGCCGTAGCGGGCGATCTGCTCCTGGTTCACTTTGATTTGCAGCACCGGCTGGCCGGTGATCTGCTCGGCGCTGACGTCGGCCGCGCCGGGAATGGAACGCAGGACGGCTTCGATCTCGGCGGCCTTTTCCACCAGCACGTCGAAATCGTCGCCGAACAGCTTGACGCCCAAATCGGCCCGCACGCCCGAAACCATCTCGTTCATCCGCATTTCGATCGGCTGCGAATAGGCCAGCCGCTGGCCCGGCAGGTCGCGCAGCGTTTTGTCGAGCAGCTCGGTGAACTCGGCCTGCGTGCGGCGCTTGCGTCCATTGGGAGCGCGGTTTGAGCGTGACGAACATGTCGGTCAGCTCGACGCCCATCGGATCGGTGGCCACTTCGGCGCTGCCGATGCGGCTCCAGACGTGATCCACCTCGTCGGGAAACGTGTCGAGAATCGCCCGTTCCATTTCGGTGTTGTAGCGGATCGACTCGTCCAGGTCGGTGCCGGCCAGCCGCACCACGCCGATGGCGATCGCCCCCTCGGACAGCCGCGGCACGAACTCGGAGCCCAGGTTCGGCGCGATCATGCCGAAGGCCACCACCAGCACGCCGGTGGCCAAGCCGATCACCGCCAGCTTGTGCCGCATGGCAAACCGCAGCACCGGGTTGTGAATCGCGATGCGCGAGCCGCATCAGCAGCGGCTCGCGCTCGTAGATCTTGCTGCGGCAGAATGAAGCTGGCCAACACCGGCATCAGCGTCAGCGACAGGATCATCGAGCCGACCAGGGCAAAGATCACGGTCAGCGCCATCGGCCGGAACAGCTTCCCTTCGACCCCTTCCAGCGTGAGGATCGGCAGGTAGACGATCATGATGATCAGCTCGCCGAACAGCGTCGGCTTGCGCACTTCGACGGCCGCGTCGCGAATGATCGTCCAGCCGGCTGCGGCCGCTTGTCGTCGTGCGACAGGTGCCGCACGCAGTTTTCGATCATCACCACCGAGCTATCGACGATCATGCCGAAGTCGATCGCCCCCAGGCTCAGCAAGCTGGCCGCGATGCCGAACCGCAGCATGCCGCTGAAGGCGAACAGCATCGACAGCGGAATGGCCAGGGCCACGATCGCCGCGGCCCGCAGATTGCCCAGAAAGGCGAACAGCACGGCCACGACCAGCAGCCCGCCCTCGAACAGGTTCTTGCGCACCGTGTCGATGACGTAGTTGACCAGCTCGCGTGCGGTCGTAGACCGGGGTCGACCTCGACGTTCGGCGGGCAGCGTCTTGGCCACTTCGGCCAGCTTCTCGCGCAGGTTCCAGGTCACCTCGTGGCTGTTCTCGCCCATCAGCATGAAGCCCAGCCCGAGCACGACCTCGCCCTTGCCGTCGGCGGTGACGGCTCCGCGGCGGATTTCGTGGCCGATCTGCACCTGGCCCACGTCCGCTACGCGGATCGGCACGCCGCCGCTTGGCCGCCACGACGATGTTGCGAATCTCGTCGAGGTTGACCGTCCGCCCGATGCCCTGCACCAGCAGCATGCCGCTGGGCCGGCTGATGTTGCCGCCGCCGACGTTGAGGTTGTTCTTCTTGACCGCCTCGACCACTTCGTCGAACGTCAGGCCGTGCTCGATCAGCCGCTGGGGGTCGAGCCGGATCTGGTACTGCTTTTCGTAGCCGCCCCAACTGTTGATCTCGGCCGTGCCCGGCACGGTGCGCATCGTGGGCTTGATGACCCAGTCGTGAATCGTCCGCAGGTCGGTGATGTCGGTCCCCTGCCCCGAGACGACGTAGTGAAACACCTCGCCCAGCCCCGTGGCGACCGGGCCCATCCGCGGCCGGGCCACTTCCGGCGGCAACTCGACCGTGGCCAGCCGCTCGTTGATCAACTGCCGGGCAAAGTAGATGTCGGTGCCGTCGTCGAACAGCACCACGACCTGCGACAGCCCGAACTTCGAGATCGATCGCAACTGCTCGAGTCCGGCAGGCCGCCGATCGCCTGTTCGATGGGAAAGGTGATCAGCCGCTCGACTTCCTCGGGCGCCAAGGCCGGCGTGGTGGTGTTGATCTGCACCTGCACCGGCGTGGTATCGGGAAAGGCGTCGATATCCAATCGCCCCAGCGAATAGACCCCGCCGGCAGCCGCGGCCAGCGCGCCGAGGATCGACCACCAGCCGGTGCCGCAGCGAAAGGTCGATAATGCGGTTGAGCAGGTCCATGCCGCCGTTTCCTGTTAAGCCGTCTCAAGACCAGATTTGGGTGTCGTTGCCTCCGGCTATCAACAGCTTCTTACTTGCCCGAGGCGTCGTGGCAGCCGCAACCGGCGCCCAGGTTGCTGCGCAGCAATTGCGACAGAATGACGTTGCTTCCCTTGGTGGCGACCACTTCGCCGGGCAGCACGCCGGCCAACAGCTCGACGTGCGTCGCGTCGCGAGCGCCGGTGCGCACCTGGCGCACGTGGTACACCTTGGGCGATCCGGGTTTCAGGTAATCGCGATCGCGCACGAAGACAAACGTGGCGTCGCTGGTGGTTTGCACGGCTTCGCGCGGCACGACCACGGCCCGCGGCTCCTGGCGGAGCACGATCCGGCCGGTGCCGAACGTCTTGTCGCGCAGCGCTCCGTCGGGATTGTCGAGCACGACCCGGGCCTGCATCGTGCGGGTGCGCTGGTCGATCGTCGGGCTGACCCACGAGATCTGGCCCGACGCATGCGTCCCGCCGTCGTCCGTGCGAAAATCGACCTGCTGTCCCCGTTTCACGTAGCGGGCATCTTCCTGCGGTACGGCCAACGTCAGCCACATGCGAGTCGGATCGGCCAGCGTGTACAGCACGTCGTCCGCGCCCACGACTTCGCCCACGACGCTTTCCGACGCCACGACCACCCCCTCGTAAGGAGCCCGTACGGCGTACAAATTGGCCGACAGCGTGCCGGCCGGCAGATTGGCCAGCACGTCGGACGGTATGCCCAGGAAACGCAGCTCATCGGCAATCCGCGCCGGATCGGCGTCGCCGAACTCCTCGGGCACTTCCAGTCCCAGGTTCACCAGCGCCTGCCGGGCGGACAGGAACGCCACATCGGCTTCCTCGAGCGCCGCCTTGGCCGCGGTGACCGTGGCGCCGGCGACGCCGATGCCCGCGGCCTGGAGCCGCTCGTAATTCGATGCCCGCAGTCGCCGCTGGACGATCGCCTGCAGCAGATCGCTTTTGGCCTGCCCGACGGCCGCCACGTCGACCAGCGCCAATACTTCGCCGGGCCGCACTTCGTCCCCCACGATCTTGAACACGTGCGACACGCTGCCGGGAGCCCGGGGCGACAGGTGGGCCACGCGCGTCGGGTCGAACTCGATCTCGCCGTTGGCCGCGACCGTTTCGGTCATCGGCTCTTCCTGAACGACGTTCACTTCGATGCCCGCCTTGTCGGCGCTTTGGCGCTGGCAAATTGCACGACGCGCTCGTGGAGCGTATTGCGGCTGTTGTTGCCCGGCCGCTCGACCAGCGCCAAGGCGGCCGCCGTGTCGTAGGCGGGCAATCGTGGCTGGCCGCTCACCTGCGCCAGCTCGGGATGGCACAGCACGCATTCGGCCACGCCGTGCGTGCGACAAAAGCCGAACGACGGCAGCTTGGGCATCAATCCTTCGCGGCACTCGACGCAAGCCGACTCGGGCACCAGGTGCTCGCTGCACCAGTCGTCAGCGGCGCCGGGCGACGAGCCGATCAACTCGGCCATGCTCGGCAGTTTCCAGCCGGTGTGATGCCCCCAATAGAACACGCCAGCCAACACGGCGAACACGAGCACGCTCGGCAAACGCTTGACGAGCGCCCGCGGCCAGCGGCGCGCCGCGGCAGGCGCCGCGTTGGGCGGCGGCGTCAACAGGGCGTCAGAACTCGGACGAGATACAGTGGACATGGTCTTTCTCCGGGGCAGGCCCCTGGAATTCGCGCAAGGAACGTTCGGTTCGATGCGCAGGCAGGAACTGAGGTTGCTTCGCCAGACAAACGCAACAGCCCCGGCACGCTCGTCGTGCGGGGCGCGCGCCCTCAGCAGCGCAAGACGACCGACGCTCGTTCGGCCAGTGCGCAATGCGACCCGTCGACGAGTCGCGCAGAAAGAATGTCGTCGCCAGCGGACGCCGCGCAGCTTCCGAGCCCGGCGGGGACGATGGCCGCCGGTGCGACCGAGTGTTGATCGTCCGGCGGGCTCACGATCCGTTGGACCGTGGCGATTTGCGGTTCAGAGATTTGCACGTGGGTGCAGGGGCAGTCCCCCGCCGCGTGCTCGCCGCCATGCGCGGCCAGCGGGTCGCCCGGACGGTGATCACAGGACCGGTGCTCGGCACCGACTTCGGCATCTTCGTCCGCGTGGCAGCAGCCGCAGGTGGTGGGACCAAAGTCGACGCAAACCGATCCGTCCGCCTCCAGGCACAGATACAACGGCACGCTGTTCCCCGAGAGAACCTGCGTTGCCGTGAGCATCAGTGATAACAGCGAATGGATCATGTCCCGCCGCAAAGTTGGGTGCTAGCTCATCTTTATTGTTGTGCCCGGCGGCAAACTGGTCAACGCCGGCGCCGGCACCACTTCCCTGATTGCTAGCGTTTTCCGAGGGTGCCAGGAATGGCCCGCCTGCCAATCTCTTCGGGTCGGGCGGGTGTGAAGATTTAACGAAAATTCGGACGATAGTGTACAGATGCTATTGATTATGTACAAGCGTATATTATAGTGAATGTGAGGTGTAACCCCCGCGGCCCTATAGGAATCGTTCGATCATGTCCGTCATGGATCAGCTCACCGAGCGACAGAAGGACGTCTACGAGTTCATTCGCGACAAGATACGAAACCGCGGCTATGGGCCGACTGTGCGCGAGATCGGCGAACATTTTCGCATCAGCTCGCCCAACGGCGTGATGTGCCACTTGAAGGCGCTGGAGAAAAAGGGCCTGATCACCCGCGAGCCGAACATGTCGCGGGCCATTCAGTTGGCGGCCGAGCCGATTGAAGAACGGGGGCTGCCCATGGCCGGCCGCATCGCGGCCGGCGTCCTGCACGAGGCGATCGAGCAGGACGAACGAGTCGACTTCGAGGCCATGTTCAGCCACAAGAGCCTGTTCGTGTTGGAAGTGACCGGCGACTCGATGATCGACGCCCAGATTGCCGACGGCGACTACGTCGTAGTGCGCAAGCAGCGCACGGCCCGCGACGGCCAGATCGCCGTGGTGCAAACCGACGAGGGAGAAGCCACGCTCAAGCGGTTCTACCTCGAGAAGAACCGGATCCGTCTCGAACCGGCCAACGCGGCGATGAAGCCGATCTACGTCAAGCACGCCAAGATCCTGGGCGTGGTCGTCGGCGTGGTGCGCAAGCTGGATTAGTGCGCGTAGCGGTTCAGTACCGCCAGCAACATGCCGTGAAAGCCGCGCGGCGTATCAATACCCTCGCGACGGCTTGGTCTTTTGCGCGGCGCGGGCTGCGACTCGGCTTGCGGCACGGGCTGAATCAAGAACAGGCGATTGCCTTCCGCTTCGACCGTTGCCGACGATTCTTCGGTCAGCAGATCACTTTCAGGCGTCACGCGCACGTCGTCCTGCGGTGCATCAGCCGCAACGGTGGCGCACGACTCGACGAGCGAGTCATCCCTCAGCACTTCGAGCTTTGGGGCTTCGGCCGTATGTGCCAACAGCGTGTACCGCGCGAGATACAGGCCAGCACCCGGTAAAGTGACCGACATACCGGAGGGTGCACGGCCGCCGAGCGATGCATCGGGCGATTGTCCACGAAAGCCCGCCGGCTCTCCGGCTTGGGCCAGCGTCGGCAAGACGGCGAATAGGGGTGCGCAAAGATATATCATCGGGCGCATGGTGGTTCCTCAGTGCGGGGCTTTCGAGTCGAACGCTCACGCCGAGCGCTCCAGCGAGGCGCTCGATTGGTTGAGCTTGTTGTAGAGCGTTTTCAGACTGATGCCGAGCTCTTCGGCCGCCTTGGGCTTGTTGCCGCCGAGGCGCTCGAGCGTCTGGTAGATGACCTGCATTTCGATTTCGCGGAGCGTGTGTGGCGATTGCCCAACGGCCTTGAGCGGCCCGCCCGCGATGACCGTCGAACGCAAGCGGTGCGCATCGAACTTGTGCGGCAAGTGCTCGGCCGAGATGGGCCCGCTCTCGCACAGGATGGTGGCGTGTTCGATCACGTTGGCCAACTCGCGGACGTTGCCCGGCCAGGCATGCTCCGAAAGAGCGCGGATTGCCTCGGGCGTAAACAGCTCGTCGTCCGGCCGTGCGCCGCGGCGAAAGCGCAACACCAGGTGCCGGGCCAGTTGTTCGATGTCCTCGGTCCGCTCGCGCAGCGGAGGCAAGTGAACCTCGAACGTGTTGATGCGGAACATCAAGTCCTCGCGAAAATCGCCTTCCTCGACCATCTGTTCCAAGTGTCGGTGCGTGGCGCAGACCACGCGGACGTCGACCGTGAACGATTCGTTTTCGCCGACGCGGCGGATTTCACCGCTTTCCAGAAAGCGCAGCAGCTTGGCCTGCATCGCCTTGGGCAGCTCGCCGATTTCGTCCAGGAACAAGGTGCCGCCGTTGGCCACCTCGAACAACCCCACGCGATGCTCGTCGGCGCCGGTGAAGCTTCCGCGCCGGTGGCCGAACAGCTCGCTTTCGATCAGGCTCTCGGGCAGCGCGCCGCAGTTGATCGCCACGAAGGGCATGTCCGCCCGCAGGCTCTGATCGTGCACGCCGCGGGCCACGAGCTCCTTGCCGGTGCCGGTCTCGCCCAGGATGAGCACCGTGGAATTGGTGGGCGCCACCTTGGCGATCAATTTGCGTACGTGCTCCATCGCGGCGCTGGAGCCGATGAGCTGGCTGGTCCCTTCCACGCGTTCGAGTTGCCGCTTGATGGCCAGGTACTTGTTCGTCAGCTCCCGCTTTTCGGAAATGCGTTTCAGGAGCGATTGCAGCTCAATCAGCTTGCAGGGCTTGGTCAGGTAGTCGAACGCCCCGTGGCGCAAAGCCGCGATGGCCGTCTCCAGCGACGACTTGCCGGTGAGCACGATGGCGTCGGTATGGGGCGAGAGCTCCTTGGTCTTGGCGATCACCTCGATGCCGGTCAGCCCGGGCATGTCCAGATCGACCAGGATGCAGTCGTAGCTGTTGCGTTCGAGCGCCGCGACGGCGGTCAGGCCGTCGGGGCAGACCGTGACGTCGTGGCCCATCCGCGGCAGCTCGATCTTCATCAGCTCCTGGAGCGATTTTTCGTCGTCGGCAAAGAGAAGCTTCAGGCGGTTATGCGGCTTGGTGACGATGATTGCTCTCCTTCTGCTTCTCGGCCAGGGGCAGCGAAACGCGGAATCGCGATCCCTGGCCCGGTCCGTCGCTGTGGACGTCGATCTGGCCGCCATGATCGGCGACGATGCGGTAGGTAATGGATAGCCCCAGCCCGGTCCCCTGACCGTGGCGGCGGCGCGTAAAGAACGGCTCGAACAAGTGCTTGAGCACCTCGTGGGTCATGCCGCAGCCGTTGTCGGTGAATTCGATCTCGGCCGAGTCGGCGGTCTGGCGCAGCTCGATCGCCAGACAGTGCCGCCCGGGCGAGAGGCTGTCCAGCCCGTTGGTGATCAGGTTCAGCACGACCTGCTTGAGCTCCTGCTGGTTGACCGGCGCGATGACCGGCGGCCCGGCCGCTAGTTCCATGCGCTTGTCCTGGTACGCGCCCAAGTGGCCGACCATGTCGATCACGCCCTGCACCAGCTCGCGCAGATCGGTTTGTTGCCGGGTGACGTCGCCCATCCGCGAAAAGTCGAGCAGCCGCTCGGTGATTCCCTTGCAGCGGAAGGCCTCGTCCTGGATCATCCGCAGGTAGTTGCGAATCACGTCGCGGTCGGCCACGGGCACGTCCGGCGCCACGGCCAGCACTTCTTCCAGCCGGCCTTCCAGCGATTCGCCGCACAGCGCGATCGACGCCAGCGGGTTGTTGATTTCGTGGGCCACCCCGGCCGCCAGAAAGCCGACGCTGGCCAATTGTTCGCTCCGCACCACCTGCTTGGTCCGCTCGCGGACCTGCCGGTCGAGATCGTCGCGGATGTCTTCGAACCGCGCGGTCATGTCGTTCATGGCGTCGGCCAGCTCGCCGATTTCGTCGCGCGTATCAAGCTTGATGCGATAACCGAACTCGCCGGAGGCCACGCGCCGCGAGCCTTTGACCAGCACCCGCAGCGGGCGGAAGATCCAGGCATAGAACAGTCGCAGGAACAGGAGCAGCAATAACATTGCCAGCACCGTCGTCACCCAGGTGAGCACGATCAGGGCGCGATACTGGATCTTCAGGTCGCCGTACAGATTATGGAATCGATCGTGCAGGTAGCTGGGCAGCTCCCAGGTGAGCTCTTGCAGGTTTTCGAGCTCGACGTGGAGCTGGTCGAGCCGGGCGTCGCTGGTGACCCAGCCGCCACCGAGCGAGACATCGGAAATCGTGGCCAGCGACTTCTCGATCTTGTGCACCGTGCGCCACTCGGCGCTGGAGTCATTGATGCGCGAGGCATTCGGATTGTCGGCGACCAGTTCCACCAGTTGCTGGCGGTAATCGCCCAGCGTGTGCTCGACGTCGCTCAGCCGGGCGTCGAACTGACCGGCCAGTTGGTCGCGGTCGGGCTCGAGCAGCGTGAAACCTTGCAGACCGAAGTTACGCGCGCTGCGGGCTTCGCCCAGGATCACGCGCAGGTCGCTCACGCCGCGCGCCAAGGCGCCGGCCAACGGCAATTCTTCCGCCCGGCCGCGCAAACTGCGCACGAGGCTGCGATAAGCGTAGACTCCGAGGAATCCGCTCGTCGAAAGCGTGGCGACGATCACGCAGCAACAAGCCGATGCCGAACAGCAGCTTGTTACGTATGGGCCACTTCGATAACAACGGCGACCTCCTTGTCGCAGGCGTTGGTGAAGCGTCTGGCGGCATCCGCCCCGGGCGACGCGCGGCCGCCCGGGGCGCACTGGGGCGGGAGAGTGTAGCAAAAGGCATCGAAAACGAGCAAGACGGAGCCGCCGCGCTTGCAGGTCGACCCTCAATGCATCGAACGTCGTCATACCGTGGTACGACTCGCCGCGTGCTGGCACGCGTCAACCGATCTTGACCCGATCTCCCGACCACGCTAGGGTTCGCACCGTTTGCTTCTTACCCCATTGCAATGCGTGGCCGGAAGGCGCGCCACGCCCTCGCGACTTCGTCAAAGGCGGCGCCGGCTTTGAATTGGTTTGACGATGACGACGCACCGGTCGTGATTCCGGCCTACCAACGGCACTGGCTGTGGCCCACGCGCCGCCGCGTCATCATTGGGCTGATTCTCGCGTTCTCGATCTGGGGCTGGCTCGACGTTCGCAATCGGGGAATCATCGACCCGACCTGCCGCTGGACCCACAAGACGGACTTTACCGTCTACACCGAGGCGGGCGCCGCGTTTTTCGACGGCCGCAATCCTTACAAGGTCACGAATCCGCGCGGCTGGGGATACCTCTATCCGCCCCTGTTCGCGATGCTGGTCTCTCCGCTGCATGCGCTCGATTCGCGCAACCAGGTATTCGTCTGGTACGTGATCAGCGTGCTGATGGGCTGGGGCTCGTATCGGGAGATCATACGGATCGCTCGCCGCGTGTTGCCCGAGCGGAAGCGGCAGGGCATTTTTGGCCCGATTCCCACCTGGTTGGGCGCAGCAGCCGTCACCGCCGCGATGTTGCCGGCACTGAATTGCCTGCAGCGCGGTCAAGTGGGCGTGGCGAAGATGTACCTCTTGCTGTTGGGGTTCCGCCTGCTCTTGGAGAATCCGGTGCTGGTGCGGCCTGTGCTGGGTGGCGTGGCGCTGGCCGCTGCCGTCACGCTCAAGATCACGCCGGTCGTTCCCGCGACAATCGCCGTCGGCGGGCAGTGCCTGGCGGCCTGGTACGCTCGGACCCGTGGCGCCTGGCAGCGGGCCGGTGCGGCGGTCGCGGGGTCGTGCGGCGGGTTGGTCCTGACGGTACTGATCGTACCGGCCCTGTTTGTCGGCTGGCAGGCCAACCTCGGCCACCTGGAAACCTGGTGGAAAACCGTCGCCATGCGGGCCGAAAGCGCCAGCCAAGACGACTTCGCCGGCAACTCCACGTCGATGCGCAACCAGAGCCTGGCGAACGCCTCGTACCGGCTAGGCAATTGGATCCACTATTACTTCGCCGGCGGGCCCTACGACGATGGCCTCACGCAACTGCGCCGCGGCGGCGAGGGGCTCGTGATGAGCACGCCCGGCGGCCCGGAGAAGCGTCTTCGCGGTTCGCGTCCTGGCCGGGTGTCTCGCGCTGGTGCTCGCCTTCAAGATGGCCCGCAAACCCGATGCGCTGGGCCAGGCCGCGGCGTTCGGGATGGCCTGCGTGTCCACGCTCATCGTGTTCACCATCGGCCGCGGTCACTACTATGTGTTGCTGCTGCCGGCCGTGTCGTTCGCTCCGCTGTGGCTGTTGCGCGAAGGACATCGCCGCGCGGCGGTCGTCGCGGCGATCGTGCCGTGCGTGCTGGTGATTACCCACTACGCGCTGTTGACGACTGCCGGCCGAGTGGGTCTGCTCGGCATCGGGACGACGCTGTGGTACTTCTCGACGAGCGTGGCACTATTGTGGCCAGCCCGGTCGCTGGCGGCGCAGGCCGCAAGCAGCGCTTCCGCGGCCTCGCAGGACGCCGAGCCGCAAGCCCTGGCGGCTTGAGCCGGGCTACAGATCGAGCACCGAGCTGTCGCGATGATCCTTGTGCGCGGCCTGACGGCGAATCTCGTTCATCATGAAACTGATGGCCAGCGCATGATTGCGTACGGCGGCATTGTAATCGCCCGCGGTCTGTGCGGACTGAGCCTGCTCGCTGAACGCGTTGAAATGCGCCCAATCGAGCGTCCAGTGTTCGTTCCGCGTGGCTTCGCGGAGCTGGGCCGCCAATTGCGCGGCGGCCGCGGCGCTTTCGGCGTTCGGGCGGCAATCGTACACGGCGTGCGGCCCTGACCCCAGCGGACCATGCACGCCGAGCGCGTTGCGCGGCGCCGCGCTGGCCATGTTCTGAACCAGCGCCACGACCGCGCAGGCAGCCCCCACCAGCACGCTGACCAGGGCCCCCAGATAATACGCGCGACATGGCCAAAACCAGCGCCACCATCAGGCACAGCGCCATCAGGCCCCAAACTACTGGATGGACCGTGGCCGCCGTCGAATCGGCCGGCTCGAGCGGCGTGCCCTCGGATGGCTCCGGCGGCACCGACGCCACGCGAACTACGATCGCAGTGATGTTATCCGGACCGCCCCGCAGGTTGGCCACGTCCACCAGCGCGCACCGCTTCGCTCGGCGAAAGGGCGGCCAGCAGTGCGCCGATTTCCTCGTCCTTCACCTGGCCGCTCAGGCCGTCGCTACACAACAAGAACGTGTCGCCGACCTCGAGCGGAAACGGTCCTTCCAGGTCGACCTGGACGTCGGCATGCGGCCCGAGCGAACGGGTGATGATGTTCTTGGGAATGAAGCAGGCCACGTCTCCCTTGGGCATCTGCCCGGCAGCCATCATCTCCCACACCAGGCTGTGATCGAACGTGAGCTGTTCGAGCTTGCCTGCCCGCAGGCGATACACGCGACTGTCACCGACATGCGCCACGTAGGCCTCGCGCGGTAGCAATGCCAGCGCGCTGGCCGTGGTGCCCATGCCCTGAAACTCGGCGTTCGCCTGTCCGCGTTCGTGAATGTTGGCGTTGGCCGTGGTGATGGCGTGCCGCAGCGCGTCGGCCGCCGCGCGATCGAGCAACTTGCGATAGGTATGCGCAACGGCCTCGCATGCCATCTTGCTAGCGAGCTCGCCGGCCGCGTGCGCGCCCATGCCATCGGCCACCATGAACAGGTGTCCGCGTCGATTCCATTCCGCTTCGTCACCGGCCAAGGCCACGACGAACGAGTCCTGGTTGTTGCCGCGCCTGAGACCGACGTCCGAGAGCGCCGCATGTTCCAACGCCTCGCGCGTCTTGCCAGCGGATGGGGCCGGATCGGTCATGGCACCGATAGAGTTTCGAATTGCCGCGGCTATTTTTTCCGAACGCTCCAAAAACCCCATTCTAACCCGGTTGCAACACACGCAACAGAGCCCGCCAAGGTCCTTCCACCCCCTCGCCGCGATTACTCCAGCTTGCCGCCCGGCCTATCTGGTCCAGAGCCGAGAGGGCCTGCCAGCGGGCGAACCGGTCTGGCCGCGAGCCCGCGCGCGGCCTATACTCCGCCGCGGCCGCTCGGCCCCCTGTCTTACCCCATTCGGCATTGGTTTCCACATCTCGATTCCCGTGACGTTCCGCCGCCGCAACCGAAACTTCGCGCGCCCGGGCCGCTGGTGGCTGCTGGCCTTGTTGGCCTGCGCCTTGCAGGCGGGCTGCGTGCAACGGCGGCTGACGATCCGCTCCAACCCGCCCGGCGCCTTGGTGTACGTCGACGACTACCCGATCGGCACGACCCCCATCTCGACCGACTTTGTCTACTATGGAACGCGGAAAGTGCGGCTCGTGAAAAGCGGCTTTGAGACGCTGACCGTGCTGCAGCCGATTCCCACGCCCTGGTACGAATACCTGGGCCTCGACTTCATCAGCGAAAACGTCGTACCGGGCGAGATCCGCGACGAGCGGGTGGTCGATTATCAACTGCAACCGCAAGTCGTCGTGCCCAGCACGCAGATCCTCGAGCGCGGGGAAAACCTGCGTCACGCGGCGGCCGGTCCGCCGGTCCCCGTGCCACCGGCGGGTCCGAGCTATGGATTGCCGCAGGAGGCACGGCCCGGGCCACCGGCCTCGCCGCCGCCGCTCAAGCGGCCGGGCAGCCCGTTCAACTATTGACGTCGCTTGCCGGCTGACATCCCGGCCAGGCAACGCGCCGGGTGGTCGTACTACTGGCCGTTGCCCAAGGGCCATTTGGTGCCGGGGCTCTTTTGAATGGCGCCGCGCACTCCCAACAGCTCGGGGTGCCGGGCAATACGATCGGTAAAGACGCGCACGTCGGACATGATCGGCTTGAGCTCCTGCGTGACGCATTCGACGTTGCGGGCGGCCGCGCTGAGACTGTTGTACAGCTCCTCGTCGTTCATCAACTTGCCGATCGTTCCTTGCCCGCTGTTGAGCTTGCGGCCGAAGTTCGAGAGGATGCCCAGCAACTCGTCGAGCCGGGCAACCGATCGGTCGACCCGGTCCACGATGACCGTGCCCCGCTCGCCCAGCGGCCCGGTGAGCCCTTCCAGGTTGCGCAGGTTGCGGTCCATGCCTTCGACGGTCGTCCGCAGCGAATTGACGGTCGCGCGGCTGTCGTCGAGCAAAGCGGGCATGGTGTCGAGCGTTTTCTTCAAGTTGTCGCGGACCGTTTCATCCCCCATGACGTCGTTGATATTATTCATGGCGGTCTGGAAGGTTTTGATGGCCGTCTCCGTTTCGCCGATGATGCGGTTGATCTGATCGTCGTTGCTTTCCAGTATCTGATTGATGTTTCCGGCCAGCTTGCTGACTTCATTGCCGGCATTGGACAAGGCGTTGATCGCCTCGTTCAACTCCCCCTGCATGTTGCTGATGACCTGGAAGGCATTGGGTTCGACGATCCCCTCGATGTATTCGCCCGGCTGCACGACCTGGCCCGGCGCCGGCGGCGCGGCCGGTGGCTTGGCCTGCTGGACGGGTTGCTGGTCGCCGGGTTGCTCTTGGAGGCCGCCGGTCAGCACGACGGGCGGTCCGCGACGGCGGGCGTTCTGGTCGCCGGCCGGAGGCGCCGCCTCGGAGGGCACCGTCGCCCGGTTGACGAATTGGATCACCACGTCGCCCCCCAACAGCGAACCGCTCACCTGCGGCACCTCGCTGCGGTACAGTTTGACGTCGCGATAGATTTCGGCCTCGACGATCACCCCCCCCTGCTCCGCGAACCGCACGCTCGTGACGCGCCCGATCAGAATGCCGCTCTTGCGCACCGGCGTCCCTTCGGTCACCCCCGGAGCGTCACTGAAATGCATGTAGATCGTGTAGTCATCGCGCATCAGCGACGGCGCGTCACCGAACAAGAGCACAAGGATCCCGGCAATGATCAACGTCGCCAGAACCATCACGCCGACGCGGAATTTGATGACTCGTTCGTCCATTTGCAATGACTCGATCAGCGCCTTTGGAGGGTGCCATGCTCACGCTCGCGTGAGGATGCGGGCGAAATGCACAAGTGGCGCCAGAAACCGCCAAGTTTTACAATCATAGACTTCCGTATTCTCGTACACCCACCTTGTCATGCACCGGACAACATGCTCACGCCAGCGTGAGCATGGCACCCAGCAACCGGCCGTTTTTCCCCGGGATTCCGGACGCGGCCACGGTCTTACGTTATCGATGTTGCTCGGCCATCTTCCGCATCTCCATCAACCGCTCGCCGGCCTCGCCGTGCACGAATTGCGTCACCCGCGCGTCGGCGGCCCGATCGATCTTGTCCGCCGGGCCGTCAAAAATGATCTGCGGCTCGTCCGGGCCCAGCCGGCTCAAGGGATAGAGCATCAGCACGCGGTCGGCCACTTTGCGGGCCGTGCGCATGTCGTGCGTGACGACGATGCTCGACACATTGTGCTGGCTGCGGGTGCGGATGATCAACTCGTTGATCACGTCGCTCATGATCGGATCCAAGCCGGTCGTTGGTTCGTCGTAGAGGACCAACTCCGGGTTGAGCGCCAGCGCACGGGCCAAACCCACGCGTTTGCGCATGCCGCCGGAGAGTTCGGCCGGCTTCTTTCCCAGAATGGCCTCGGGGAGCCCCACCTCGGCCAGCCGCGCGAGCACGGTTTCGCGCATCTGGGCATCGGTCTTCTTGGTGTGCTCGCGCAAGGGAAAGGCCACGTTCTGCCCGATCGTCATGCTGTCGAACAGGGCCGCCCCCTGAAACACGAAGCCGAACCGCGTCCGCTCGTGCGTCAGCTCGGCTTCGGACAACCGGGCCAGATCGCGGCCATCGAACAGCACCTGGCCGCGCGTCGGCGGCACCAGGCCGATGATCGTTTTCAATAGCACGGTCTTGCCGCATCCGCTTTCGCCGATGATTGCCAGCGTTTGCCCCCGCGGAATCGTCAGATTGATCTGCGCAGCACGGTACTGCGGCCGAATCGCACGTCGACGTCGCGTAACTCGACGACGCGCCTCTCAGACTTCCCCGCGGCAAATTGATCGTCCTTGTCGTGCATGCAACCAACCGCAGCTAAATCAGGGAGGTACCGTTGGGCCAGATAATCATGTACAGGTCGTCCAGGGCGATGCCCAGCAGGAAATCGAGCACCAGAATAATGACAAACGAAATCACGAAGGCGCTGGTGGCCGCGCGCCTACGCCTTCGGCGCCCGGGTCGCAATGGAATCCTCGATAGCAACTGATCACGGCAATGGCCGCCCCAAAGAACAGGCTCTTGAACACGCCCGAAAACACGTCGAAGGTGCCCACGTAGTTCCGCGAGTTTTGCATGTAATGGCTGGCGTCAATATTGAGCATGTAGACGCTGTAGAAATAACCGCCGGCCACGCCCATGAAGTCGGCCATCATCGTCAAGCAGGGAATCAACACCAGGCAGGCGATGAATCGCGGCACGACCAGATACTGAATCGGGTTGGCGCCCATGCTCGAGAGCGCGTCGATCTGCTCGGTGACGCGCATCGTGCCCAGCTCCGCGGCCATGGCACTGCCGACGCGGCCGGCCAGCATCGTGGCGGCCAAGACGGGCCCCAGCTCACGCACCAGCGACATGTTGATCACCGCGCCCAGCCGCGTTTCCAGGTTCATCTGCCGAAACTGCGAGTGCGTTTGCACGGCCAGCACCATGCCGATAAACGTACCGGTCAGCGCCACCACGGGCAGACTCAACACGCCGATCTGGTAGAAGTTCGGCAACAACGTATCGCTGCGCGGCCGACGCCGTACGATCCAGGCCAACGTGCGCATGAAGAACTCGAGCATGTCTTCAATGGCGATCACCCAGTTCATGACCAGGCCGCCCAGATTGGTAATCCAATTGGCCACGGCTTCGGCAAAGCCGTGTGGACGCGCATGTGTCGCCGGCTGAGCTGACATGAACAGTGCTCGCTGAAGAGAGTCCCAGCCGGGGCGCACATTCGGCCCGGCATTTAGTGAATCTTCGTCGCGGCCACCGTACCGCTTGAGGAAAGATTGCCGATAACTCGGAAACCGGGGCCTGGGGAAACCAGGCAAGGCGAATCCGTCCGTTCCGGCCGATCCAGCTCGCTGGCACTGCCAGCGGGCGAAGCCGCCTGCCCGCCCCGTCTCGGCGAATTATACCGCCGGGATCATCTGCGGGGCATCGGCCGGCTGGAGACGCCGTCATGCAATGCAAACCGCCGCTCGATCAAATATGAATCGAGCGGCGGTGCGATGGTCGCGCGAAATGGTTCACAGGCAACCGCGTCAGGACGCCGGCGGAGCCTCTTCACTGCCGGCGCTGGCGCCGACGGCGGCCTCTTCGGTCTCGCCCACGGTGCCGGTGAAGAACAGTTGCTTCTTACCGCCGATTTCCTTGACGTCGACCAGGATCGTGTCCTTGCCCTGGAACTCGCCCTTGAGCAGCTCCTCGGAGAGCGGATCCTCGACGAAGTTTTCGATCGCCCGCCGCAGCGGCCGGGCGCCGAAATCGGTGTTCGAGCCCTTGCGGATGAGGAGCGTCTTGGCGTCGTCTGACAGCTTCAGCTTCAGGCCGCGTTCGCCGAGCCGCTCGCGCACCTTGCCCAGCTCCAGGTCGATGACCTGTTTGAGGTCTTCCTGCGTGAGGTGGCGGAACACGATCACGTCGTCGACGCGGTTGAGAAACTCCGGCCGGAACACGCGCTCGATCCGCTCCATCACCCGCTGTTTCATGTTCTCGTACGAAGCATCGTCGTCGGGTTTCTGGAAGCCGAAGGCGCTTTCGTTCTTGATGGCCTCGGCCCCGGCGTTGGTCGTCATGATCAGGATTGCGTTGCGGAAGTCGACGTTGCGGCCGAAGCTGTCGGTCAGCCGGCCTTCTTCCATCACCTGCAACAGCATGTTGAACACGTCGGGGTGCGCCTTTTCGATTTCATCGAGCAGCACGACGGCGTACGGGCGGCGGCGAATCTTCTCGGTCAATTGGCCCCCTTCCTCAAAGCCGACGTAGCCCGGCGGAGCGCCGATCAGGCGGCTCACGTTGTGCTTCTCCATGTACTCGCTCATGTCGATCTGGATCAGCGCCTCGTCGTCGCCGAACATGAACTCGGCCAGGGCCTTGGCCAACAGCGTCTTGCCCACGCCCGTGGGGCCGGCGAAGATAAAGCAGCCGGTGGGCCGCTTGGGATCTTTCAACCCGCTGCGGCTGCGGCGCACGGCCTTCGAGATCGACTTGATCGCCTCTTCCTGGCTGATGACGCGACCGTGCAGGTCGGACTCCATCTGCATCAGCCGCATGCTGTCCTCGGTGGTCATCCGCGTCAGCGGGATGCCGGTCATCTTGGATACCACTTCGGCGATCACTTCCTCGTCGACCACGCCGTCGGCCTCGCGCGACTTCTCGCGCCAGTCGCGGGTGATCGACTGTTTTTTCTTCTTCAGCTTGTCGGCCTGGTCGCGCAGCGCCGCGGCCCGCTCGAAGTCCTGGTTGGCCACCGCCTCTTCCTTGTCCTTATTGAGCGCCTCGACCTCGGAGTCGATCTCCTTCAAGTCGGGCGGACGGGTCATGGCCTTCAGCCGCACGCGGGCGCCGGCTTCGTCGATCACGTCGATCGCCTTGTCCGGCAGGCAGCGGCCTGTGATGTACCGGCTGGACAGCTCGACCGAAGCAGCCAGGGCGTCGTCGGTGATCTGCACGCGGTGATGCTGCTCATAGCGGTCGCGCAGGCCCTTGAGGATCTCGACCGTCTCGCTCTTGGTCGACGGCTCGACCATCACCACCTGGAAACGGCGATCAAGCGCGCTGTCCTTCTCGATGTACTTGCGGTACTCGTCGAGCGTGGTGGCGCCGATGCACTGGATTTCGCCGCGGGCCAGGGCCGGCTTGAGCACGTTCGAGGCGTCGATCGCCCCCTCGGCTCCGCCTGCTCCGACCAGCGTGTGCAGCTCGTCGATAAACAGGATCGTGTTCTTGGCCCGGCGGACTTCGTTCATCACGGCCTTGATCCGCTCCTCGAACTGCCCGCGATACTTTGTGCCGGCCACCATCATGGCCAGGTCGAGCACCACGATCCGCCGATCGGCCAACAGCTCCGGCACGTTCCCCTCGACCACGCGCTGGGCAAAGCCCTCGACGATGGCCGTCTTGCCGACGCCGGCTTCGCCCAACAGCACCGGGTTGTTCTTCGTCCGGCGGCTCAGGATCTGAATAGCTCGCTCGATCTCCTTTTCGCGGCCGATCACCGGGTCGAGCTTGCCTTGCCGGGCCAGCTCCGTGAGGTCGCGGCCAAAGCTGTCCAGGGCGGGGGTCTTCGATTTGCCGCTCTTGGGCGACTCGCTGCCGCCGCTGCCGCGCTCCGCGCCGCCGCGTTCGCCGGCTTCGCCCCCTTCCAGACCGTGGCCCAGCAGGTTGAGCACTTCCTCGCGAACTTCCTCGAGCTTGAGCCCCAGGTTCATCAACACCTGGGCGGCCACCCCCTCCTGCTCGCGCAGCAGGCCTAGCAGGATGTGTTCGGTGCCCACGTAGTTATGGTTCAGGTTGCGGGCCTCTTCCATCGAGTATTCGATGACCTTCTTGGCCCGGGGCGTCTGGGGCAGCTTGCCCATGGTGACCATGTCGGGGCCGCTCTGGACCAGCTTCTCGACTTCCAGGCGGATTTTGCGGAGGTCGACGTCCAGGTTCTTCAGCACGTTGGCCGCCACGCCGCTGCCTTCCTTGATCAGCCCCAACAGCACGTGCTCCGTGCCGATGTATTCGTGGTTGAAGCGTTGGGCCTCCTGATTGGCCAACTGCATGACTTTTCGGGCTCGATCGGTAAATCGCTCGTACATGATGCTCTCCGTTGAGGCGGAATCGCCCGGCAGGTGTGAGGCCCCGGACCGGCTCCGCGTTGTGTCACTTCCGGCGTGCCACGGTCTATCTTAATGATGCGCTTGAATTCAGTGAGTGATGGGTTCCGTTCGTATAATACGCAAGAAAGGCCAATAAGTGGATGGGAGATCGACGGTCGGCTCAGGCCGCTCGCTGTGGCGCGGTTGGCAAAGCCGTGTCGGTCTCGGGGTTTGTGTCGCCGGATCGGAGTTCAGCCAGCCGCCCGGCGATGTGTTGTTTTTCAACGTTGATTTCGAGGTTCCAGCGCTGGGCATCCCGCAGCAATTCCAACCGGGCTAATTGGGCCAATGCCTCGCCGTAGCGCTGGTTGTGACGCAGCAGCGTGGCCAACAGCAGCCGGGCCTCGACGTCGCGGGGGTGTGCCTCCAGCAGTTCGACGAGCATCCGTTCCGCCTCGAACCAGCTTTCTCGTAGGTATTCGCTTAGTGCCTCTCGAAAAATTGCCTCGGCCGAGATTGCCTTTTGCGGCATCACGCCCCGGCCGTACCAGGCTGTCGCGGCCGCCGAGCCGACCCAGACCGAGCCGATCACCAGCCACAGCAGCCGCAACCACCCCGGGCCCAGCAGTTCCACCCAGACGAAGCTGGCCATCAGGGCCAGATTCACCAGCGTCCCGAACGCAACTGCCAGGAGCAAACCCGACCATATCCCCTGCTGCCACAATTGTGGCAACCCGGGCCAGAGATAGGTCACCCACGGCATCCGTACCATGGCAAGTCAGTTCCCTGCTTCCAGGCGCTTGTGCCACCGACCCTGGCGGCACACAACGCCAGGGAATTCTAACTCTAAGAACCCATCCGAGCAAGGCAACTGGCAGTGCTGCTTGGAGTTAGGTGCTGGAATCGACTTATCGCCGCTGGCATGCTCCCCGGATTTGGCGATTCGGTCGCTGGCCAGGACTCCGCCCCGCTGGGCCCGCTCGTCCTCGCGCCGCTCTGCGAATAGATTGGTAGACATGCGATTTCAATTCACACCCGCCGCGCAGAGGGCACTGACCGCTGCCGGCGGTTGGACCAGTTTTGACGATTCTGGCGAGCTCGATTTGCCAGAGGTGCTACTGGGCCTGTTGGCAGAGCCGGAATGCCGCGCCGCCCTGATGCTGGCAGAATACAACGTCGACGCAGCCACCGTACATCGCAGATTTCCCGCGCTGACAAAGCTGGACCGTGGCGGCGCCGGTCGCGAAAGCCGCTTTTCCGACGCGTGGCGAAAGTGTTTAGACGCCGTGGAAGAGCTGTTGGTCGAGTATCCCAGGCCACTGGAGCTGGCGACCGAGCATCTGCTGTTGGGGCTGACGGCCACCGACAACGAGGTGTCACGTTGGCTGGCTGAGTGCGGTCTGTATCCCGACGCTTTGGAAGCCGAGGTCCATCGCCTCTCAGGACACCAGCCCGGCCCGCTGCCGCTGGACACGGGCGCATTGGAGCCGCGTGCAGATCAGTGGGTGCGCGTGAGGAACCCTGGGGAAGGCAACGTGCCGCCGGAGCAGGATCGGATTGCGACCTTGCGCGTCATCGATGCCGCCGCCAATCGGGCCGGCGAGGGGCTGCGCGTGATCGAGGATTATCTTCGATTCGCCTTGGACGACCGGCATTTGACGAGCGTCTGCAAGAGTATTCGCCACGAGTTGACCGAAACCTTGCGAGCCTTTCCGTCTTCGCTGCGACACGCGGCCCGCGATACGCGCGGCGACGTGGGAACCGACGTCAGCCTGCCGGCCGAACAATCGCGCAGCGACTCGGATGCCGTGCTCGAGGCCAATTTCAAACGGGTCGAACAATCGCTCCGTAGTCTCGAGGAGTATTCCAAGATCGCAGCGCCGCTGGCGGCCGCGGCCTTCGAACAGTTGCGCTACCGGGTCTACACGCTCGAGCGAGCCCTCGACCTCACGCGGACGAACCTCGAGCGGCTGGCCGAGGCTCGCTTGTACGTGCTGGTCGATGGCGGGCCGTCGGCCGAAACGTTCGCCCGGCGGACCGCGGCACTGGTGACCGCCGGCGTCTCGATCCTTCAATTGCGTGACAAGACGCTCTCCGATCGCGAACTGCTGGACCGGGCCCGGTTGCTCTGCGACGTCACGCGCGGCAGCGGCACGCTGTTTGTAATGAACGATCGGCCGGACCTGGCCGTGTTGGCCGGCGCCGATGGCGTCCACGTGGGACAAGAAGAATTGAACGTGAAGGATGCCCGGCGAATTCTGGGGCCGCACGGGCTGGTCGGCGTGTCGACCCATTCGCTCGAACAAGCCCGGGCAGCCGTCCTGGACGGGGCCGACTACATCGGCATCGGGCCGACGTTCCCCTCGGACACGAAACAGTTCGCCGAGTTTACGGGCCCCGAGCTGCTGCGGGCCGTCAACGACGAAATTCGCCTGCCGGCGTTCGCCATCGGTGGCATCACCGCGGACAACCTGCCGGCAGTCTTGGCGACCGGCGTGAGCCGGATCGCGGTCAGCGGCGCCGTCACGGCGGCGGACGATCCGGCCGCGGCAGCCCGGCAGCTGCTCGCCAAGCTGCCAAGTTACGCGCGGTACATCCGCGTCCGACCGTGCCTGATCCGGTTCGACCTTCTCGGACGTTGCCTGGACCGGTTCGTCCAGCAGCTTTCCAATGAGATCCGACATTTCGTCTCCCGCGCGCCGGTGGTACTGCTGCCAAAAGCCTTGGATGACTCCGTTTCGATCCAGCACCAGTGTCGTTGGATAGGCCATTGCGACGCCGAGCGTGACCACCATCGCCTGCCGGCTGGCGCCGTTTTGATCGGCGTAAGTGGGCAACGACGCGCCGCGCGATTGCAAGAAGGTTTTGGTGCGCTTGCGCAGCTCTTCGAGCACCGGGTCGTTTTCCTGTCCGCACGAGACCGCATACAACCGGAAGTCGTCGCGATCGGCAAACGTCTTGGCCAGGTCCACGATTTGCGGGAACTCGCGAATGCAAGGGGGACACCACGTGCCCCAATAATTGATGAGCGCCACGCGACCTTTCAAATCGTCGAGCGACACACGCGCTGCGTCGCCGGTCAAACCTTCCAGTTCGAGATACGCCAGTTGTCGCCCGATGGCCGGACCGGTGGTCCCCCCCGGCTCGCCGCTGGGGCCCGACACCAGCCAGACGTACAACAGCACGATGATGGCCAACACGGCCAGCGACGCCCAGAACGTCAGCGGCCGTGCGGGCGAGCTGGCTGTCACGTTCGCCTCATTTGCATTCACTTCGCGCGTCTTTCACAATGAGTCGATTCCACGGGGAGCCCCAGCACGATGACCATTGAAGTCGAACAGAAGTTTCCGGTCGAGAACATTGCGGCTCTCGAACGCCGGCTGGTCAGCTTGGGTGCCCAGCCGGGCGAGACCGTCATTCAGGTGGACCGCTACTACGCGCATCCCCAGCGCGACTTCGCGGTCACGGACGAGGCCCTCCGCCTGCGGCGTGTCGGGCCACTGAACTATATTACCTACAAGGGGCCCAAGCTCGATCAGACGACCAAGACCCGGCAGGAAATCGAGATTTCGCTGGCCGAGGGGAACGCTACCGCCGACGACGCATCTCGGCTGCTCGAGGCGCTCGGTTTCCGGTCCGTCGCGGAGGTGCGCAAGAGGCGGCGAAGCTACCTTCTGAGCGAGCCGCTCAACATGACGATCTCGCTAGACCAGGTTGACGGTGTAGGAGATTTCGTCGAGTTGGAAATCCT
Source organism: uncultured Planctomycetota bacterium (assembly GCA_963711515.1). Taxonomy (GTDB): domain Bacteria; phylum Planctomycetota; class Planctomycetia; order Pirellulales; family PALSA-1355; genus CAVQEL01. Next base: position 89,460 of record CAVQEL010000041.1, read on the forward strand.
GGCGGCCGAGGCTGGACGTCGACGCGGCACGTTCGGCCGTGGCCGCCCTGGCCCAGCGGCTCAGCTTGTGCAACAGCGAGCGGCGCAGCTACTTGGAGTTGCTCTTCGAGCGGCAACCGCCGGCTGCCGGCCGAGTCTGACGCTGCCGAAGGGGCGGTTGAATTTCACGAATTTCTGGCAAAACGTGCCTGTCAGGCAAAGTTGCTTGACTTTGACGCCCCTTGTGGCCGACAATACTGCCGCTCACTGGCGATCCACGAGGCAAACGCAACGAAGCGATATGCTCTCAACGCTGGCACGAAAACTCGGCGTGGTGCTTCTGGCCACCAGCGTGGTCACGGCCCCCGTCCTGGGCAGCATGCCACGCTGCACGAAGACCGGCGCGATCGCCGGCAGCGGCAACTGCTGCTGTGCCAAACGCCAGGCGGCTGAAGAAGCCGCCGGTTGCCAAGCCCCAGAGTCGAAATCTTGCTGTGCCAAAGGCGATGTCACGCCGGGGCCATCGCCGCGGCAACCTGCTCAAAAGCGGCATGCCGCCGGACCGCGTCACGAAGTCGAATCACCGTGCACTTGCAAGTCCGCCGCGCCGTTGCCGGCCGTTCCCGCCGGGAAAGACCGCACGGAGACGCGGGAAGAACAACTCGTCGTGGCGGTCGTGGCGCCGGCTGGTACGCCAACCGCGCAGCGGGCCGCGGCACACGCCTACGAATACAACCAGGTAGAGCCAACCCGGATTCCGTTGCGCAAGGTCTATTGTCGGTGGACGATTTGACGCCGGCCCCGTGATATCGCATCCCCTCGAGGCTTGCGACTTGCGGGGAAGATCGCGCGTCGTTGCGTTTGAAACTCACACGGTCATTGGCCTCTGAACAAATTGCCCCCCGGGGCTCTCGGAGACCGTGACCCACCGGTCAGAAACGTTTTTCAAAAAAGGAACCATGGTATGAAATCTCGACTGTTTGTGGCGGCGTTGGCCGTCGGAACGTTGATCGCCGTTGGTACGCTGCGGGCGGCTGACGATGACAAACCGGAATTGAAGTGCCCCGTGTCGGGCAAGGCCGTCAATGCCGACTTCACCGTTGAGTTCAACGGCGGTGAAGTCGAGTTCTGCTGCCCGAACTGCCCCAAGGCGTTCAAGGCCAACTCGGCGAAATTCGCCCCCAAGGCCAATCTGCAATTGGTGCAAAGCGGTCAACTGAAGCAGATCAAGTGCCCTTTGACCGGCAAGCCGATGGCGGACGACAAGGTTGTGAAGGTCGAAGGCGTGGAAGTCGCGCTCTGCTGCGGCGGTTGCCTGGCCAAGGCTAAGAAGGCCTCGGGCGACGATCTGATCGTCCTGCTGTTCAAGGACACGTCGAAGGGTTTCGAGCCCGCGAAGAAGGAATAAGACGCGCGGACGAAACGTTTCCAAGAAGCAATTCCCGAAGGGGCGCTCCGGCAAGCGGAGCGCCCCTTTTTTATGACCCCGGCGCGGTGCGGCCGGACGGCAAACTGCACTTTACGCCGCCGGGGCGATTCTGGGATACTTCGCCCGCGTTAGTGGGGGATTTCGCGTCCCAGGATCCGATGACAGCGATGAAGATCTTTTTCTCCGCGGGCGAGCCCAGCGGCGACCTGCACGGCGCCAATCTGATCCGGCGGCTCCGCGCGGAGCATCCCCAGTTGGAAGCCGTGGGCTACGGCGGGCCGGAAATGGCCGCCGCCGGCTGCCATCTGCACACCGATCTGACGGCGCTGGCCGTGATGTGGTTTCTGCGCGTGCTGCTGAACATCCACAAGTTCCTGGCACTGGGGGGCCGGGCCGATCGCTTCTTTCGCCATCACCGGCCCGACGCCGTGGTGCTCATCGACTATCCCGGTTTCAACTGGTGGATCGCGCGGCGGGCCAAGGCGCATGGCATTCCGGTGTTTTACTATGCCCCGCCGCAAATCTGGGCCTGGGCCTCGTGGCGGGTGAAAAAGATGCGCCGCTTCGTCGACCACGTGCTATGCAGCCTGCCGTTCGAGGCCCGCTGGTTGGCCGAACGCGGATGCAACGCCACGTTCGTCGGCCATCCGTTTTTCGATGAAGTTCAGCGGCAACGATTGGATCAAGCGTTCCTCCGCGAGTACCGTGACGACTCTCGGCCACTGGTCGCCATTCTGCCGGGTTCGCGCACGCAAGAAGTCCAGCACAACTTACGGCATTTCTTGAACGCCGCCCGACAAATCCGCGAAACAGTGCCGGACGCGCGGTTCGCCATCGCCGCCTTCAAGCCGCACCAGGCCGAAATGGCTCGCCGGGCCGTGGCAGCCAGCGGCCTGGACGTCGACGTCTTCGTGCGGCGGACGCCGGAGCTGATCGAGCTGGCCGATTGTTGCCTGGCGGTGTCCGGCTCCGTGTCGCTGGAGTTGCTCTACCGCACCAAGCCGACGGCGATTCTGTACTGGATCTCCCCGCTGGCCTACGCCGTGCAAAAGCGGTTTCGGCGCGTCAAATACATTACCCTGGTGAACCTGCTGTCGGCCGGCGCCGTGTTCGACGGAGATCTGTGCCCTACGATCCCGACTCCTCGGCCGACGCCGAGGCGTTGTTTCCCGAGTACCTGACCTGTGAGGACAAATCGCGGCAACTGGCCCGGCACGTGGTCGGCTGGCTCAGCGACCGCCAACAGCGCGAGCGGCTCATCGAGCGACTGGCAAAGCTGAAGGCCGAGGTTGGCCACGGCGGAGCCGCGCAGGCGGCGGCAAAGTACATTCTCGCCGAGCTCCGGCGGCGGCCGACTCATCACCCGCTGCCGCATTTCATCCCCGGGAGGCAGTCGCTCGCGCGCCCGGCGCCGGGCGTGCAACGATCCGCCGCCTGAACCGCCCCGGCGTGCCGTGTAAAATACACGGCGGAGGCGATCGAGTCGCCTCGTTCGATCAGTCCGCATCCAGCAAGGACCCAGCACGCGTGATCCTGAATGAGCCTCCGCCGACCCCGTACGATCTGCGCTTCAGCGTGCTGGGGATTCCCGTGCGCGTGCATCCGCTGTTCTGGCTCGTCAGCGTGCTGTTGGGAGTGAACGGTAACAAAGACCCGTTGCCGATGGTGCTGTGGGTCGGCGCCGTTTTCGTTTCGATCATCGTGCACGAGATGGGCCATGCCTTGACCGCGCGCTCGTACGGCTGGCAGCCGCATATCACGTTGCACGGCTTCGGCGGGCTGGCCTCGTATCGACCGACCTACCACAGCCCGTTGAGTCAGGTGCTCATCACGTTGGCCGGTCCGGGGGCGGGTTTCTTGTTCGCCGGGCTCCTCGTGGTGTTCATCGCCGCTTCGGGGCATCATCCGCGGCTCGGTTGGCCGGAATCTCCATTGCCGGTTCTCTTCGACCGCTACCAGCAGCAAGGGCTGGACATCTTCGTCTTCTACTTGCTGTACGTGAATATCTTTTGGGGACTCGTGAACCTGCTCCCGATCTTTCCACTCGACGGCGGACAAATCGCACAAGAAATATTGCAGGTCGTCAATCCGCGCGAAGGTTTGCAGCTTTCGTTGTGGTTGTCGATCATCGTCGCCGTTGGCGCGGGCGTCCTGGCCTACACCCGATTGCACGATTGGTTTCTGGCGATGTTCTGCGGATACCTGGCCTATACCAGCTACATGACGCTGCAAGCCTACACCGGCCGCGGCGGCGGCTGGGGAGGTTACCGGTGAAGCGCGCCGGCGGGAATGGAATGCCCACGAATGGCGCAACTGCGCGACGCGTCGTGCTGCTGGGCGCGAGCAACCTGACCAAGAGCATCGGCACGGTGCTCGATGCCGCCACGGGAAGCTGGGGCACACCGCTGGACGTCATGGCCGCCCTGGGACACGGGCGGTCCTACGGCCGCGATACCCGCTTTTTCGGCCTGGAATTGCCGGGAATCGAAGCCTGCGGGCTGTGGAATGATCTGGCCGCCAACAGCGGCGCGGCGACCGCGGCGCTGGTCACCGACATCGGCAATGACCTGTTGTACGAAGAGCCGGTCGATCGCATCACCGGCTGGGTCGAGCGATGTCTCGATCGCCTGTCCGAGGCCGGCTCCCACACGATCGTCACGGTGTTGCCAATCGACAACCTGCAGACGCTTTCGCCGGCTCGCTTCCGGTTGTTGCGGACCCTGTTCTTCCCGTCCAGCGGCATCGGCCTGTCCGAAGTAACGCGCCGGGCACTAGCGCTCGACGCTGCCGTGCGGCGGCTGGCGCACGAGCGGCGGTTTGCCGTCATCGAGCACCGGCCGGCCTGGTACGGGTTTGATCCGATCCACATTCGGTTTGCGCATCGGCCTCAGGCTTGGCGCGACATCTTGAGCCCGTGGTCCGGTGACGCTCCCTCCGGGCCCGCAGCGCGAGCGCTGTGGCGGACGGTTTACTTGCGGACCCGGGCGCCCCACCGCCGCCGCATACTCGGCATGGAGCAGCGCGGCCGCAAGCCCACCGCGCGGTTTGGCGACGGCACGTCGGTGGCAATTTATTGAGTCTCGTCGAACGCCAAAACGAGGTATGATCCCGCGCGGCGAGTATCCAACCGCTGGCGGTTTAGCAGGCCACTTAAGCATCAAGCGCCATCGCGCGTTGCACCGCGTTCCGCAATGAAGCGCCGACCGCGCAGCAGTTGATCATCGTATCGCGCGTCATGCGCGGTGCGCGATTCGCGTTTGACTCCTTTCGGATTGAACGCGCGCAAACCGATCACGCGAGCTTGAGCGGGCTTTGAATTGGCGAGAGAACGCGCCCGGAAACTTGGAAAAATTTTTTCTCCAAAGTCAAGTTTCGTGTTGCACATTTTTGACGAGTGTGTACAAATATACTCATGATCTTTCCTGAACTTGTGTGTGTTAAAGTTCTCTCGAAGGCGAGACAATCGTTGTTTCGCAAGAGAGGGCTTTTTGTTCAGGGTAGGACTCGCTCGGAGCAACTAGTGACTTGGAGGTCACCGAGACGGATCTTGCCAAATCTTTTTTAGGAGGACGGACTGTGGCCAAGAAGAAGAAGAAAGCCGCTGCTAAGAAGGCTCCCAAGAAGAAGGCCGCCAAGAAGAAGAAGAAGTAGGTCAAGTCTTCTTCGAGCGGCACTCTTCGCCGCAAACCGCTCGCTTAGAAAAGCGGCAGTGAACACGACGAGAAAGAGCCGTTCGGATCGCTTGGTCCGGACGGCTCTAGCTTTGCGCCCCGCTTAAAAGAGCAGCACAATCCGGCCGCCCTAACCCGTCTGAAACCAGTCGCTTACGGCTACAGCGACAATGTTGGCAAGGGGCCCGCCTGGCCGCCCGGCTGCGGTAGATCGCGAACCAGGTTTTCGCACAACGCGCGCAGGGATGGGCCAACCACCGGATCGTCGAAATTCGTGCCCGTCTGGCCAGCGTCACCGGTAACGCGTATGCCGATGTTGATCGGCACCTCGCCCAGAAACGGGATGCCCAGCTCGGCGGCTTTCGCCCTGGCTCCGCCGGATCCAAAGATGTCGTACCGCTTGTTGCAATCGGGACACACGAAGCCGCTCATGTTTTCGACCATGCCCAGGATTGGGATGTTCACCTTGCGGAACATGGCCACGGCCTTCACAGCGTCCAACAGCGCCACGTCCTGCGGCGTGCACACCACGACCGCGCCGGACAACGGCAATAGTTGCGATAACGTCAAGGCGATGTCCCCGGTCCCGGGCGGCATATCGATAATCAAGAAATCCAAGTCGCCCCAATTCGTGTCGCGCAGAAACTGCGTGATCGCCCCGTGCAGCATCGGCCCACGCCACACGACTGCTTCGCCCGGCGGCACGAGAAAGCCCATCGAGATGACTTTCAGACCCGAGGCTTCGATCGGTTGAATCCGGTTGTCCGCCACTTCGGGTCGCCGATTCACGCCGAGCAGATGCGGGATACTGGGGCCATAGACGTCGGCATCCATCAACCCGACGTGACTGCCGGCGCGGGCCAATCCCAAGGCCAGCGTGGCAGCGATCGTGCTCTTGCCCACGCCCCCTTTGCCCGATGCGACGGCTACGACGCTTTTGGCCGACAAGCCGATTTGTCCGAGCTTGCCCGGCGGCCGCTGGTGTTCGACGAGCCTGATCTCGACGTCGCTCACGCCCGGCACCTGCTCGCGCAGATGGGTCCCCAGCGCCGCGACGGTTTCATCGCGCAGGATCGCCGAATGCGACGTCAGTGCCAAGGTCAGCCGCACCGTCGCGTGATCGACTTGTACGTCCCGGGCCTGGCCTGTTTCGACGACATTTTGTCCGGTTTCAGGATCGGGAAAGGTCGCCAGGGCAGCCATCACGGCGGCCGTGTCGGCTTGTGGCTCGACCATGGGGTAAAATCCTTTGTCTCGTAGGCGTTCGTTAGTAGTTTGTGCTGACGCGGCTCCCTACGCTTTTCGGCGGCCGGCGTGGAGGAAACCAGGACCGCACTTCGGTGCGCCGCCGGGGCATCAACTCGTGGCCGCTTCCGGCCAGGGAAGCGACTCCCAAATCTGTGCCGCGAAGGTGGTCCGCGGCCGTGGCACGCGGGCGGCATGCCGCACGGCCAGCCGGGCAATGGCCGCGGCCGTCCTCGGCGACGTCGCAAAGTGGACCACGCCGGCCTCGCGCAACAGCCACTCGTAGGCCTGGCAATCGCGGGGGGCCATCGCCACCACCCGGGCCAATGGAAACGAGCGTCCCGCGTCGGCCAGCAGATCGAGCAACTCGGGGAGCCGGCCCGGCGAAATTTCGACCGCCAGCAGGCTGGCCGGGGCCATTGCCAATTCCTCATGACATTCTGCCAGCGAGCGCGTCTCGCGCAGCATGATTTCACGAGGCAGAGTACGGCGCACCACAGCGGCCCACAGGCCCTTGCGCTCGCAAATGATCAAACGAACCTGGCTGGTCATGACAGTCGATAAGCTTCCGGGGTGCCGGCGTTCATCCTAGGAAGGGCGCGCGGATTTGACAAGCGGCCAATGCACGGACGCGGCGAGTTCAACCCTTCGGTTCGGCGCCGCGCGGGTCGGGTTGTTCCAGGCCCAATTGCACCAGGCGGCGATACAGCCGGGGCCTGGTCAGCCCCAGGAGTTTGGCCGCCTTGCTCTTGTTGTTCTTGGCGCGGCGCATGGCGCGGGCAATTAATTCTTTCTCCACCCGAGCGAGAAACTCCTCCAGCACGATGGGCTCATCGCCGCGAGCCTGGTGGGCCATCGCGTCGACACCCCAATAGATCTGCTTGGGCAGGTCGCGCGGCGTGATTTCCACGCCCTGGGCCTTGCCGTGCACCTCGCGGACGATGGCCGCCAGCTCGTCGATGTTGCCGGGCCAGGGATACGCCACGAGGTAGTCCATCGCCTCTTCCGTGAATCCTGCAATCTGACGATAGCCTCGCGCCATTAAGATCTTCGATAGCGGCCTGAACCAAAAGCGGCAAGTCCTCCAACCGGGCGGCCAGCGGAGGCAATTCGACGACCAGCGTGCTCAATCGGCAGGCCAGTTCGTGCGAAAGTCCAGCATCGCCGGCCAGCTCGGCCGCCGGCACGACGGTAGTTGACACGATGCGCATCTGCAGTTTGTCGCCGCGCAGCATTTCGGCCAGCTCTTCCTGCACCTCGCCCGGCATGCTCTCGACGCACTCCAACAAGAGTGTGCTGCCGCCAGGACGCGACTCGCGGCGCGACACGCAGCGTGCGCAGCGCGGACCGCAGAACGTTGGTCTCCAAAACCGCGCAGTCCATCGGCACCAGCAGGCCCGCGGCGGCCTGGCCATAGTGAATCGCCTTGGCGGCATGATCCTTGCCCGAGCCCACCGGGCCGGTTATGAGTACGTTGGCCCCGGTGCGACTGGCCGCCGCGATTTGCGCCCGGGCTCGCACGATGAACGGGCTGGAGCCGATTAACCGATCAGCGGCAAACTGGCAGGCCATCCGTTTGCGAAAACGGCGGACTTGTTCGTGGAGACGCACGTCGACGCCGGCGGTCGCCGGCGGGCTCGCGTCCGGCGAGCAATCGGCGCATTCGAGAACGGCCACGACCGGTGCGCTCTCGTCGGCGCCGTTGTCCAGCGGCAGGAAGTGGCCGCGGCGGTACACGAGCCGACCGTCCGAACGCGGGCAGCTCACCACGGCCGCTTGCATCTGTCCGGCAAAAACCTGGGGCGGCGGACATAAACCGTCGACGAGTGCGTCGGTGGCTTGCTGCGCCCTCGTCGGAAGTGTGGTAGCGGCACTGCTGTCCGAGGATCGTGGCGGCGGCGACTCCCAGCCAATCGGCGCAGGCCGCGTTACAGAAGATGATCCGCCGATCTTCGTCGAGCACGTAGATCGGTGCCGCGACACCGTCCAGGTAGTCGACCGGATCGGTAGCCCCTTGCCCAGTTGAAGACATGCCGTTTCTCGATTTCCCGCCCTGCCTTCAGCATAATCGCTGGTTCAGCGCCGCTCCAGCGAGCACGAGGAAGCGGCAAAAACCCGAGAATCTGCATCGGACCATCGAGCCGTAAAGTTCAGTGCAGCACGAGCTCGCCCGCCCCCAAGGCAGCCTCGGGAGGCATCGACGCCGCGGTGGCCCGGTCGGCTTCGGCCGGCAACTCGCGGACGGCGCGGCTCGCGCGCTTGGCCGACTCGACCAGTGGCCCCGGAAAACAACCGATGCCCAGCACCAGCAGCACGCACAGCGCCGTGGCCAGAGCCGGGCCGCTGCCGCCGCGCGCCTCGGGCACTTCCAGCGACGGCCGAAAGTACATCACGCCGACGATCCGCAAATAGTAACCGGCCGAGATGGCCGCGTTCACCACGCCGACGATCGCCAGCGCCAGAAACCAAGGCCAGAGATTGCCGGCTTCGGGAGTCCTGGCGTCGACGCCCAGTGCGCCGGTAAAGAGGGTAAACTTGCCCCAGAAGCCGGCCAGCGGAGGGCAGCCCCGTAAGGGAGAACATGAACACAGCGATGGCGGCCGCCGTTTTTGGATAAGTGCTGCTCAGTCCGGCCAACTCGTCGACCGAGTTAACGGCCCGCCGCTCGCTGCTCAAGTAGGTCAACGCCGCAAAGGTGCCGGCCGTGGCCACGACGTACACGAGCAGATAGAACAGCATCGCACCGACGCCGTCAAAGTTCTCGGCCTCGGCGGCCCCGCCCACCACCGCAAAACCGACCGCCAGGCCGATCAGCATGTAGCCGGCATGGGCAATCGACGAGTAGGCCATCAGCCGTCGTACGTTCGACTGCCACAAGGCCAGCAGATTTCCCAGCGTCATCGTGACCATCGAGACCGCCAGCGCCAGTTGCCAGCCGAGCTCTTCCAGCCCCGGCATGGCCACGTACACGATCCGCACCAGCGCCGCCAGGGCCGCGATCTTGGGCACGACGGCCAGCAAGCCGGCGTTCGGATTCGTGGTCCCCTGGTACACGTCCGGAGCGTAAAAGTGAAACGGCACGGCCGTCAGGCGGAAAGCCAGGCCAGCGAAGATCAGCACCAGCGCCAACCGGGCAAAGGAAACCAAAGGCGTCTTGGCCGCCGGATCGGCCAGCGTCTGCTGGATCTCGATGAGGCTCGTCGAGCCGGCGGCACCGTACAGAAAGCTGAACCCGTAGAGCATCAGGGCGCTCGACAGCACGCTCAGAAAGAAGTATTTGGTGCCCGACTCGAGCAGGTTGGTACCCCGCCCGAGAAACAGGATCACGTACGTGGGGATCGAGATCAGCTCCAGTCCGACGAACAGCAGCACCAGGTCGTTGGCCAGGGCCACCAGCATCAGACCGGCCACGATCATCAGCAGCGAACCCATGAACTCCGAAGCTTCGGCCTGTTCGGACCACCGCGAGGCGATCAGAACGAACACGAGCCCCACGGCCAGCACGCCATAGCGAAGGGCGGTGGAAAACCAGTCGATCGTGATCGGGCCGCTGGCGTTGCCATGGACCAGCGCGGCTTGCCCCGCCTCGGTCGTGCCTTGCTGATAGAGGGCTACGCCGGCCACCAAAATCGCGGCGGCTGCCAAAAAGCTCCAGCCGCGGTGCGCGGGGAAAAAGGCCCCGCCCAGGTACACCAGCGTGCCGCAAAGCACCAGAATGATTTCTGGCAGCAACAACAGGACGGTTTCATTCGACACGCGCCGGTTCCCCTTTCGAAGCTGAAGTCTGTTGGGCGATCACCGGCGCTGGATCGCCTGGTTCGTACCGCAGGTTCAGCGCCTGCACGGCGTCGCGACTGAGCGGTTCGAGCGACTGCTGCATGCGGCCCAGGAAGAACTCGGGCTGCAGGCCGATCCAGAACACGAACACGCACAACGGCACCAGGGCCGCTGTCTCACGAAACGAAAGATCGCGAATCGGCGCGTGATCTCCTTCGTGATGCGGCTCGCGGAGCGGTCCGAAGAAGATCCGCTGCACGAGATACAACATGTACCAGGCTCCCAGCACGACGCCCAGCACGCTCGCCACGGCAATGACCTTGTAGAGCACGACCAATGCCACGGGCGCGGCCGTCCAGGCCCGTTGAAACATGCCGACGAGAATCAGAAACTCGCCGGCAAAGCCATTCAGCCCCGGCAGCCCGATGCTGGAGAGCGTAAACAGCACAAAGAAGAAGGCCAGGATCGGAGTCCGCCGGGTGAGTCCGCCAAGCTGGTGGATCTCGCGGGTGTGATACCGTTCGTAGATCATGCCCACGACGGCGAACAGCCCGCCGGTCGACAGGCCGTGGTTGATCATCTGCAGCACGCCCCCTTCGACGCCCAGGCCGGTGAGGGCAAACAGCCCTAGCATGCAAAAGCCCAGATGGCTGACGCTGGAGTAGGCGATCAGCCGTTTCAGGTCGGTTTGGGCCAGCGCCACCAGCGCCCCGTAGAGGATGCCAATGGCCGAGAGGGCCAGGATCCAGGGGACGCAGGCGGCCGTGGCCTCGGGCAACATCGGGATGTTGAAGCGGGCGAAGCCGTAGGTGCCAATTTTGAGCAGGATGCCCGCCAGAATCACGCTACCGGCCGTGGGCGCCTGCGTGTGCGCCAGCGGCAACCAGGTGTGCAAGGGAAACAGCGGCACCTTGATGGCAAACCCGGCGAACAGGGCCAGGAATACCCACAGTTGATACTGCGCGGGCATCGGATGGTCGACGAGCCCGGCGGTCAGCTCGGGAATCGAGAAGGTCATCACGCCGCTGTCGGAATGGTTGTAATTCCACAGCACCAGCACCAGCAGCCCCAGAAAGGTCAGCAGGCTGCCGGCCAGCGTGTAGAGAAAGAACTTGATGGCGGCGTAGCGGCGTTCTTCGGACCCCCACACCCCCACCAGAAAGAACAGCGGAATGAGGGTGAACTCGAAGAAGACGTAGAACAGGATGATGTCGCGGGCGGCGAACACGCCCAGCATGCCGCTGCCCAACAGCAACAGCAAGCTGTAGAACACGGCGGCCCGATCGGTGATCGCTTCCCAGCTCACCAGCACGCAGGTCAACAGCAACAACGACGAGAGGGCAAACAGCCACACGCTCAGCCCGTCGAGTCCGACGCTGAAGCGGACGTCGATGTGCGATTCTGCGCCCAACCACGACAGGTCGGAGACGGCATAGGGCTGGGCCGGGTCGAAATTCCAGACCAGCAGCGCCGACGCCGCCAGCGTCAAGAGCGACGTCACCAGCGCCGACTGTCGCGCCGCGGCGTGTCCTTCGCCCGCCAGAAAGCAGACGAACACCGCGCCCAGCGCCGGCAGCAGGATCGTAATCAAGAGCAACGTCGACGGATCCAAGTCGGCTTCCTTATTTGAAAACGGCGCCCAGCGCCGGCCAGATCAACAGCGTCAGCACCAACACCAACACGCCCCACAACATGGCCAGGGCATAGAACTGCACCAGCCCACTCTGCAGGGGCCGCAAGCCGCCGGCGATCCAGGGCGGGATGCGACCGACGAGATTCACCAGGCCGTCGATCACCGTGCGATCGAACCAGTAACTCGCTCGGGCCAGCATCTCCAGCGGCCACACGACCAGGGCGTAGTAAAGCTGGTCGAAGAACAATTTGCCGTAGGACAGCCAATACAACGGCGACAGCCAGCGCGTCAGCACCGACACCAGGGAGTCGTCCCCCAGGTACAAAAACGCCGCCAGTGCGATGCCGGCCAAAGCCACTACCGTGCCCACGGTGCTCACCAGGGCATGGGCTTCGGCGGCATGCGCGGCGTCGTGTGCCTCGGCATGCAACGGGGCGTAGGCCAGCGACGGCGTTTGGACCAGAAAGTCGTTAAATCCCCCAGTCCAGGTGTAATAGCCTCCGACCACCAGCGAGCAGAGGGCCAGAATGATCAAGGGCACGGTCATCACGCGCGGCGATTCGTGCGCGTGGTGACCGGCTTCGTGCGGCACGCGCTCGGGACCGTAGAAGGTCAGGAAGAACGCGCGGAAGGTGTAGAACGCGGTCAGGAAGGCGATGGCCGTGGCGGACCAATACAAGACCTGGAACAGTGGCACGTGCTCCTGAAATCCCCGTTCGTAGGCCGCGGCGATGATCGCGTCCTTGCTCCAGAAGCCGGCGAACGGCACCATCCCCCAGCGCCAGGCAGCCAAACAGGAACGTCCAATGCGTGGTCGGCATCAGCCGCCGCAAGCCGCCGAAGCGGCGCATATCGATCACGCCCCCCATGGCGTGCATCACGCTGCCGGCGCCCAGGAACAATAGCGCCTTGAAGAAGGCGTGCGTAAACAAGTGGAACATGCCCGAGGAAATGCCCACCAGCGTGCCGACGCCCAGCCCCAGGAACATGTAGCCCAATTGGCTGATCGTGCTGTAGGCCAGCACGCGCTTGAGATCCGTTTGCGTCACGGCGATCACGCCGCCGATCACCGCCGTCGTGCAGCCGATCACCGCCACGACCTGCTGCGCCTCGGGCGAAGCCACGAACAGCGGCGTGCAGCGCGTGACCATGTAGGCCCCGGCCGTGACCATCGTGGCGGCGTGGATCAGGGCGCTGACGGGCGTGGGGCCTTCCATCGCGTCGGGCAGCCAGACGTGCAACGGAAACTGGGCACTCTTGCCGCACGCGCCCAGCATCAACAGCAGGCAGATGGCCGTGGCCAGCACGTGCGAATCATCGCTGAAGCCGGCAAACATCTCGGGAGCCGCCAGCCGCGTCTGCCCCAACACGCCCGCCATGCCGCCGGCGTCGTGAAAGTTCAACGTGCCGTAGGTGACCCAGATCAGGAACAACCCCAGGGCAAAGCCGAAGTCGCCGATCCGGTTCACCAGGAAGGCCTTCTTGCCGGCCGCCGCCGCCGACGGCTTCTCGTACCAGAAGCCAATCAGCAAATAGCTGCACAGGCCCACCGCTTCCCAAAAAACATAGAGCAGCACGAAATTGCTGACCGACACCAGCATCGTCATCGAAAATACGAACAACCCGATGTAACTGAAGAATCGCCAGTAGCCGCGGTCGCCGTGCATGTAACCGCTGGCGTAGATCGCCACCAGCATCGAGACGAACGTGACCATGGCCAGCATGATGGCCGTCAGGGCGTCGGCCCGCAGCGTGACGTTGATCGTAAACGGCAGCCACTCGGGCAGGCTCGCGGTGCCGGCTGCCGGCGCGGCATGCGACGCGGCGGAGCTCGTCATCGCCTGGTCGATGTCGGCCCAGTTCCATAGCTCAAACGTCGTTTCCCAGCCGACCATCGTTGTGTCTTCGCGAGCTTGCTTGTGGACTTCGGCCACCAGCAAGACGCTGCACAGGAACGACCCGACCAAGGCCGCCACGACCGGCACGTGGCTCTTCGCTTTGAGCAGCCCGCGGCCGAGTGTCGCCGTGACGATCGTCGCCAACAGCGGCAACCCGGGGATCAGGACGAGCAGTGTGGGAATCGTGCCGGACATCAGGGATGCTTCGGAGTTGGAATCGTTAAATGTGCATGCGGTGTTCGAGTTCGTCCGTGTCGACCGAGGGCTCGACGCCGGCGGGCGTGAGTCGCGGCCATTGGCGCGGTTCCAGCGCGGGCTCGGCCAGGCGTGGAGCGACGTACGGGGGCTGGCTGTCTTCGCGCGTACTTTGCCAGACGGCGATATCGAGCGACCCACTGCGGTGGAACAAGGTGAGGACCACGGCCAGTGCGATCGCCGCTTCGCAGGCGGCCACCGTCAAAATGAAGATGACCAGCATCTGGCCGCCCCAATCGTTGTGGTAGCGGCCCCAGGCCACCAGGCTCACCGAAACGCCTTGCAGCATCATCTCGACCGACAGGAACATGACGATCATGTTCCGCCGGCTCATGAAACCAACCAGGCCGATGCCGAACAACAGCGCGCCGACCACGAGATTCTTTTCCAACAGGGCCAGCTCATCCATGCAGAGGCCCTCCCGTGTCGCGCTTGTGAATCTGGGCCGCAATCGCCACGGTGCCCACCAGGGCCACCAGCAACAGCGTGCCGGCCACTTCCACGGCCAACAGGTAGCGACTGAAGAGTTGCGCCCCCAGGTGCGCCATGTGCTCGCCGGCCAGGATTTCAGCGTCCAGGTCTGCTCGCGTGGCCATCGCCTGGGGACGTTCTTCGACCGTGGGATTCTGAAACACGCCGGCAATCACCAACGTCAGCAATCCCACAACCAATGCTCCGCTGGCAGCCGACAGCAGCGGCGCCCAGCTAACGCGATCGTAAGGGGCCTGCCCCTCGGGCTGGGCCAGCATCAACACAAATAGAAACGTCACCAGGATGGCCCCGGCGTAGACGACGATCGTGGCCACGCCCAAGAACTGCGCCCCGTCGTACAGAAACAGTCCGGCGGTGCCCAGCAGCGACAGCGCGAACCAGATAGCCGAATACACGGGGTTACGAAAAGTGACCGTGGCCACGGCCGCCCCCACGGTGATGCCGGCCAAGATGTAAAACACTCCGTCGCGAACCCAGCCACCCAAGGTGGGTGTTTGCGAGGCGAACAGCCCCAGGCTGACCGCCACCAACACCGTGCCGATCGCGCGGCCCGGCGCGGGCCGCGCGGCAGCGCCAGCCAGCCCCCCACGGCCAATAGCAGCGTCGCCGCCGCGAGCGTGACCAGCAGCGTGTTCACAGGGTGCCTCCCATGGCGGTCGATTTCATCGGTTCGGCGTCCTTCGTCTGGTCGTAGACGCTCAGCAGCTTCTCTTTGTCGAAAATCATCTCCTCGCGGCTGCGGCCGGTCAGGTCGAACAAGCTGGTCAGCTCGATCGCATCCACCGGGCAGGCCTCTTCGCACATGCCGCAAAAAATGCAGCGCAGCTCGTCGATCGTAAAACTTTCGGGATACTTCTCGCGATCGGGCCAGGGGCTTTGAATGCCCACGATGTCGATGCAATGGGCCGGGCAGGCGGTGGCACACAGGAAACAGGCCACGCACTTGACACGCCCGTCGGCGTCCTTGTTGAGCCGGTGCACGCCGCGGTAGATCAGCGGGTTGCCGATCTGGGGACGAGTCTCGGGAAAACTGACCGTCACCTTCGGGCTGACCAGGTGCCGGGCCGTGGTCGTGAGTCCCTGAACGAACAGCGGCAGGTACATCTTGCCCGCCAGCCCGAGCTTGGGCTCTTCGATCCATTTGACGGCGGGGTCGTCGGCGCACATGGCTTACCTCCCGTTGGTGGAATGCTGGGGCCCGGTGGCCAACAACTGCCGCATGGCCTCGGGCTCGAACTCGGGCGGGCCCAGCTCGTCCATCTTCCGCGGGCGATTGTCGGTGTGCAGTGGGGCAAACAGCGCGGCCGCGATCCAGGCCACCAGCGCCACACCCCAGCCGATGCCGATCGCCAGCCAACCGCCTCGCGGCGTGTCTTCGAAGCCGCCGGCATGCTCGTATTCCAGCACGATCGCCACGGCCACCAGGTTCACCAAACCCAGGGGAAGCATCACCTTCCAGGCCAGGTTCATCAACTGGTCGAAGCGAAACCGCGGCCAGCTCCAGCGAACCATCATGAAAAACAGGATCACCAGCAGCACCTTGGCCAGCAGCACGGCCACGCGCAGCAGGGCCAGCGGCCAGCCAATCACGTCTCCGGCGGGCAATGGCATGCCCCAGATCTGCCAGCCGCCGAAGAACAGGATCACGATCAGAAACGCCGCCGCCACCATGTGCAAGAACTCGGCGATCAGAAACAACAACAGCTTCATGCCGGCATATTCGGTGTGATAGCCGCCAATCAGCTCCTGCTCGGCCTCGGGCAGATCAAACGGCAGCCGGGCGGCCTCGGCAAACGCGGCGATCAGAAACACGGAGAACCCCAGCGGCTGAGCAAACGCGTTCCAGACGCCGCTGGTGGCCTGCTGATAGATGATCGTGTCCAGTCGCAATGAGCCGGCAGCCAGCACGACGCCGAGAATGCCCAAGCCCAGCGGGATCTCGTAGGCGATCAACTGAGCGCTCGACCGCAGCGCCGAGAAACCCGTACTTGTTGTTGCTCGACCATCCGCCCAGGATCACCCCGTACACGGCGATGCTGCTCAAGGCGAACACATAGATCATGCCCACGTCGAGCCCCGGAGCGACAACAAGGTGCAGGGGGCCGTCGACGCCCGGCAATTCAATGGGCAGCACGCTGCCAAACGGCACGACCGCAAACACCGCGATCGCCGCGGCCAGGATCGCGATCGGAGCGAGCGTGTAGAGCACTTTCTCGACGTGCGCGGGCGTGTACTCTTCCTTGAAGATGAATTTCAGGCCGTCGGCCAGCGGCTGTCCCAGACCGAACAGCTTCAGCTTCGTCAGCGGCACGCCGACGCGGTTGGGACCTTTGCGATCCTGAACCCAGGCGGCGATCCAGCGTTCGAGCAGCACCAGGTACGCGGCAGCCGTGAGCAGCGCAAAGGTCAACAGCGCAATCTTCACCAGCGGCAAGATGAGCGGCGCCATTAATGATTTCCAGTCCATCGCTCGCTTCAGCCTCCGCTGGCTGCCTCTTCCAAGACCGGCGTTTTCAGGTCGACGCCCAAAGGACCGACCGTCTCGGCGGCCGCAGCGAAAAACACGATTCGCTCGGCCACTTCGTCCAGCACGCGGCGAGCTTTGAACAGGCCGGTCTCGCCCAGCAATTCCCAATACACGCCGGCCGCCACGCGCACGCCAGCCGGCGGACGAACGGCCCACTCCACGCTTTGCAGCCAATCGGCATGGTTTACATACGACCCGTCCCGCTCGGCAAACGCCGCCCCCGCTAGCCGATACGTGGCCCGATCCATCAGCGGCGAGTGGAACATATCTTGAACCACCAGCACGGCCGCCGCCGCCAGCGAGTCGGCCGTGGCTTCGTCGATCCAGTCGTGTTTGTACCCGCCGCTGACCCACACGGCCATGGCCTCGCCGCCATCCAAGGCGATCAACAGGCTTTCGAGCGAGACAACCTGCCCCATGAAGAACGACACGACCTCTTCCACCCCGCGGCGGTTGGGACACTTTTCGGCCCGGATTGTAAAGCCGTTCTTGAACGTCTCGTCCTCGCCCACGAGCGGCACTGGCCCCAGCACGACGATCGCCTGCGGATCGACCGCCCGGGCGTACTTGGCCAGCAGGTAGGCTTCCTCGACGGTCAGGTGCGGCGAGAGCACGACCGCCCACGCGGCCCACCGCGCGAAACCGTTCGTCGATTTCGCGGACCACCTGCGACCATTCGAGCACGGTCCACTGGTCGCCGTCGCGGCGTTCGACGTTGGTGAACCGCTGGTCGCTGTGGACGTGATGATAGCCGTAGCGCCCCTCGTCGCAGATCCACCACTGGTTGACGTGCGGGTTTTCGCGCGGCTTGAGCCGGTAGACCGTGTCCTGGTTCTCCTCGACGAAGATCGAGCAGCCGGTCGAGCAGCCCGTGCACACGCCGTTGTGCCGCTTCATGAACCAGACGCGCTGCTGGTAGAGAAAATCCTTGTCTCCCAGGGCGCCCGACCGGGCACAGGTCCACGACGTTGCCCGAAAGCTTGTTGGCCAACGGATAGCCGGGAAAGACGTCGATCTCTTCGTGGCTGCCGCGGTTGATGACAAACAGCTCGCTGGTGCCGCTGATCTCGCGGGTGAAGCGGACGCAGCGGCTGCACATCACGCAGCGGTCGACGAACAGCGTGACGGTGTCGCCCACGTCGCGGCGGCGGCTGGTGAACGGGCGGACGTCGGCCCGCCGCTGATCCTGCCCGTACTTGAAGTGGTAGTCCTGCAGGTTGCACTCGCCGGCCTTGTCGCAGATCGGGCAATCGATCGGATGATCGATCAGCAGGTCTTCCTCGACCATGGCCCGGGCTTTCTCGACTTTCTCGCTGTTGGTGACGAACACCGTGTTGGGCGTGGCCGGCGTCTGGCAGGCCGGCACGAGCTTGGGCACCATCGACACGTCGCCGGTGTCCGGGTTGCGGGTGCCGGTCTCGACCAGGCACATCCGGCAACTGGCCACCACGGTGAGCCCCGGATGCCAGCAATAATGCGGAATCTCGATGCCGGCCCGCTGGGCGGCCAGGATCCCGTTGATCCGCTCGCCGTCGGCCAGCTCAACCTCGATTCCGTCGACAATCACGACCTTGGACATAACGCGTTCTCGGTTAGGGCGTTTTCTGCTCGTGGGACGGAGCGACCTGCTTGAGGTAGTGCACCAGCGCCTCGTGGTATTGCCCGCCCTCATGCAGTTGATGGGAGGTCATCCAAACGTTGCCCTCGAGCACCATTTCCTTGCGAAGTTCCTTGCTCCTGACGCTGCGGTCTCCCAGGCCGGTGGTCTTCTCGTAGAACTGTTCCGAACCGGGGTACTCGTATTTCCTGTGCCACCAGGCCTGTGCCGACTGCGTGTCTTCGAACACAAAAATCCGCACCGTGATGACGCGCGGCAGATCTCTTTGCGTGTAGGAGAAATCCGCGAAACTCATGATTCCCAGAGTCTTGAAGTGCTCGGCGATCTCCGCCGTGCGTTCGTTCAGCACCGCAGGATCGTTGACGTTGTCCACCACCAGCCCCGCGGGTCCGTGCCAGCCCTCGCCCAACACCCTTTCGCACGACGGCAGCAACGACAGTTTGCCGTGAAACTCACGCGATTTGTCTTCTCGCGCAAAGCCGCTCGCCGTCAAAGGCACCAGTAACAGCGCCAACAGGAACAACATCGCAGGGTACTTCATCATACAGAGATCCTCCTTAATGCAGCGCCACCACGGGCAGCGCCTCGACGGCTTCAGTCACCATGTATCCTGTGGGGTTGGTGCGCTTGATGTACTCTTCAAACTCCCCGCGGAATTTGCGAATCGCGTTCTTAATGGGCCAGGCGGCGCCGTCGGCCAGGCCGCAGATTGTCGTGCCGGGCATGATCCCGATCGAATCGCCGATTTCCAACAGCAGGTCCAGATCTCGCAGACGCCCGCGGCCGGCCTTGATCCGCTCGAGCATCGTCAGGGACCAGGCCGTTCCCTCGCGGCAGGGCGTGCACTGGCCGCAGCTTTCGTGGGCGAAGAACCGGCAGCTATTGTGCAGGAAGTCGACCATCGACACCGTTTCGTCCATCACGACCACTGCCGCCGTGCCCAGCCCCAAGCAGCCGACGCGTCCGAGGGCGGCAAAGTCGAGCGGCGTGTCCAACTCCGCTTCGGTCAACAGCCCCATGCTGATGCCGCCGGGAATCGCGGCCTTCGCTTTACGCCCCTTCCACACGCCGCCGCCGTATTCGTCGATAAGCTGCCGGCAGGTGATGCCCAGCGGAGCTTCGTAGCAGCCGGGCTTGTTGACGTGCCCGCTCAGGCAGTACAACTTTGGCCCGTAGCTGCCCGCGTCGCGGGGGTTGTTCGGATCGGACGGCACGCCAATGCTC
Organism: uncultured Planctomycetota bacterium; assembly: GCA_963711515.1. Lineage (GTDB taxonomy): Bacteria > Planctomycetota > Planctomycetia > Pirellulales > PALSA-1355 > CAVQEL01. The sequence goes on from CAVQEL010000041.1 coordinate 109,208, forward strand.
TTGAACCACTCGACGCCCCGGGTCGCGATTTGCGTCACGCAGCAGGCCGTCTCGATGTTGTTCACCACCGTGGGCTTGCGAAACACCCCTTCGACGGCCGGAAACGGCGGCTTGATGCGCGGCCAAGCCCGCTTGCCTTCCAGGCTTTCGATCAGCCCGGTTTCTTCGCCGCAGATGTAGGCCGCCGCGCCGCGATGCAGATAAATATCGAGCGAAAACTCGGTTCCCTGGATGTTGCGCCCAGCAATCCGGCCGCGTAGCATTCGTCGATGGCCGATTGCAGCCGGGCGTAGGAAAGCGGGTATTCATAGCGGAGGTAGATGTACGCCGTGGCGGCCCGGGTGGCGTAGCAACTGAGGATCACGCCCTCGATCACCTGGTGCGGGTCCTCTTCCATCAGGATCCGGTTGTTGAACGTGCCCGGCTCGCTCTCGTCGGCGTTGATGCACATGTAGACCGGGCCGGGATGATCCTTGGGCAAAAACGACCACTTCAGCCCCGTGGGAAAACCGGCCCCGCCGCGGCCGCGCAGGTTGCTGCTCTTGACCATTTCGATCACCTCGGCCGGCGACATTTCAGCCAGCACGCGCTTCGAGCGCCTGGTAACCGCCGGCAGCTTCATACACCGAGAGTGTATGACTGTTCGGCTTGTCGATGTTCGCCAGTAGTACGGGTTCGAACGGCATGATCCTGAGATTGATCGCGGGGAGGTTGTTTGATCTTCTTGCGGGTTATTGCTGTCCGTTGCCCGAGCCGTCGCCGCAGACGTCCTTAACGAACGCCGTGGCCGACTCGACGGTGAGATTCTTGTGCAGCGCGTCGCCGGCCAGCATGCAGGGGGCGAACTCGCAGGCGCCCAGACATTCGGCGAATTCGAGCGTCAGCTTGCCGTCGGCCGTGGTTTCGCCGGGATGAACGTTCGCCTGCCGGCACATGGCGTCGAGCACTTCCTCGCCGCCGCGCAGGCGCAACTGATCGAGCGGCAGACCCAGGTCCGCAACTGACCGTGCGGCTTGTCCTGCTTAAAGAAGCCGTAGAACGAGAGCGTGTCCTGCACTTCGGCGGGGCTCAGTTCGAGTAGCTCCGCAATCTCGACCACGGCCTCCAAAGGCACGTAACGCAAGTGCTGGTTGACGACGTGCAGCGCCGGCAGCGTCACGGCCTGCCGCGTGGGGTAGCGCGGAAAATAAGCCTTGATGGCCGCAATCATCGCGTCGGTCAGAATGCGCTGGGTTGTGGCCATGTGGTGTGGAGGGAGTGTTCAGGGGGGCGTATTGAGAACGTGGCGTACGAATGCGGGGCGGTGTCTTGTCGCGCGCGTCTCCTTAGCGGTCCAATTCGGCGGCGATGATGTTCAGGCTTCCCAACACGGCCACGACGTCCGACAGCGTGTGACCACGGATCAACTGCGGGAACAGGGCAAAGTGAATGTACGAGGGGGGGCGGCAACGAGCCCGATAGGCCACGTCGCTGCCATCGCCGACCACGTAAAACCCCAGTTCGCCGTTGGGGGCCTCGATCGCTCCGTACGACTCTTCATGCGGAACGACGAAACCGCGGTTGGCCATTACCATTTCAAAGTGCGAGATCGTTCCCTCGATCGTGTTATAGACCTGCTGCTTCGGAGGCAATGTCGTACGCTCGTCCACTCCGACATTGACCGGTCCGGCCGGCAGGTTCTCGACCGCTTGCTCGACGATCTTCAGGCTCTCGCGCATCTCGGCCATGCGGACCAGGTAGCGGGCAAAACAATCACCGGCCGAGGCGCAGCAGACCTGAAAATCGAAATCCTGGTAAGCCAGGTACGGTTCGTCCTTGCGCAAATCTCGCGTCACACCGCTGGCCCGCGCGATCGGACCGGTGGCGCTGCGGTTGGTGGCGTCCTCCTTGCTGAGCAGGCCCACCCCCTTGGTGCGGTCGACGAAGATGCGATTGCGGTTTAACAGCCGCTCCATGTCGTCGAGTGTCTTGGGAAAGTTTCGCACGAAGGCGCGGACCTTTTCGATCACCAGCGGCGTGGCGTCATACATCACGCCGCCGACGCGCGTGTAGCTGTTGGTAAACCGGGCGCCGCACAACGTCTCGAAAATGTCGTACAGCAGCTCGCGCTGATAAAACGCGTAGAGAAAGAACGTGAACGCGCCGACGTCGAGGCCCACGGCGCCATTGCACAGCAGGTGGTCGCTGATCCGGGCCAACTCGGCCAGCATCGTGCGGAGATACTTGCAGCGCGGCGTCAGTTCCAACCCCAACAGCTTCTCGACCGCGCAGTGCCAGGCGATGTTGTTCGCCAACGGCGAAATGTAGTTCATCCGGTCGGTCACCGTGACGTACTGGTTGTAGTCCAGGTGCTCGCCGATCTTTTCAAAGCCGGAGTGCAGATAGCCGATGTCGGGAATGGCGTCGACCACGCGCTCGCCGTCGAGCAGCAGCACGAGCCGCAACGTGGTGTGCGTGGCCGGATGCTGGGGACCGAAGTTCAAGGTCCACAGGTAATCGCGGGCCTCGGCGTTGGCTAGATCGGCGATCGTCTTTTTCTTGTCGACTACGGCCATACGAATCTGGAACGTGAGCGCGCGGCGTCGAACCAACGACCTGAACGTCGGTTATCGTGTCGCTCGGCTGCCCACCTCCTTTCCGCTTATCCATCGGCCCGGTGCAGCACCGGGAAGTTGTGTCGCTCGCCGCGCCCCTGCAGCGGATAATCCTTTCGCAGTGGAAACGCGGTGAATTCCTCGGGCATCAAGATGCGCCTCAAATCGGGATGTCCGACAAAGTCGATACCGAACATGTCATAGACTTCGCGCTCCAGCCAGTTGGCTCCCTGCCACAAGGGCACGGCCGACGGAACGCTCAGATCGGGCTCATTGAGAAATACCCGCAGCGTGATCCGCTCGTTCGTCCGCGTATTTGCCAGCAGGTACGCCAGGCCGAAGCGATCCTCGGCGCCGCGAAAGTTCAAATAGTCGACGCACGTGATGTCGACCAGCAGGTCGAAACCCCGCTGGTCGCGCAAATACGTGAGCACCTGGGTCAAGGTGTCATGCGGGACCACGCCCCGGGTGTCCGCGCGAAACTCGCTCCACCGCAAGGCGGGAAACTGCTGGCTGACGGCGGCGATGGTTTCCGGCTCAATCATTCACGGTCCCTGCACCCGGACGCTGCCGGGGCGCCTCTCGTGCATGCGCCTATTCGACGCGAACACCTTGCGGCAGATGACTCACGCCTCGCGGCAGCGAAATCACTGGCAACTCGACCAGCGCTCGCTTCGGTTCCTGTCGGCTGCGGACGGCAAACTCGCGCCCCGCGATCGTCCCTTCGCTTTGAATCTTGTCCTGCAAGTCGATGATCGACTGGATCAACTGCTCGGGCCGGGGCGGGCAGCCGGGCACATACATGTCGACCGGAATAAACCGATCGATTCCTTGCACGACCGAGTACGTGTCGAACACGCCGCCAGTGGACGCGCAGGCCCCCATCGAAATGCACCACTTCGGCTCGTGCATCTGCTGCCAGATCCGCTGCAGCACAGGCAACATCTTCATCACCACGCGGCCGGCCACGATCATCAAATCGCACTGCCGCGGGCTGAAGCGCATCACCTCGGCGCCGAACCTTGCCAGGTCGTGGCGGCTGGCGCCGGTGGCCATCAACTCGATGCCGCAGCAGGCCGTGGCAAACGGCATCGGCCACAAGCTGTTCTTGCGACACCAGTTGGCCAACGAATCGAGCCGGCTAACAACCACGTTTTCGGGTACTTCTAGCGCCATCGAAAGACCCCTTTGCGCCAGGCGTAGATGAATCCAACAGCCAACAACGCCAGGAACACCAGCACTTCGCCAAACACGAGTCCCCGGCTGGCGACCCAGTGGGCATCGACCGCCCGATCAATCCCCTGTGCGTTGCGACTGGCCACGGCCCAGGGATACAGAAACAGCAGCTCGACGTCGAACACCAAAAACGCAATGGCCACCAAGTAAAACCGGACGTCGAAGCGGCGGCGCGTATCGTGAATCGGATCCATGCCGCTTTCGTAGGGCATCTCCTTGACCTGCCCCGTGCGGCTTGGCCCGATGAGGGCACTGACCCCCAGCAGAACGACCGCCACACCGGTACTTGCCGCGGCAAACCAGAAAATGGGGAGAACGGACAGTTCCATAGGCCTCTTTAAGATACGGGAAACAGGCGACTTTGTGAATCTTGTCACAAAGTGGACTCGATGAAAAGACCCGATATTCGGGTCTCGCCACCTCCCAAACGTCGTAAATCGTGACCACAGCGGGCCAAACACCGGTCCAAATGGTATCGACCGTGCGCAAGCTGGTCAAGAAGCCTGCTGCTGCGTCAGGCAGGATGAGCTGCCTGGCTATACTGTCCCCTATGAGAGAAGACCGCCGAACGAGAAACGCGGTTGGTACCGCCGTCTTTGGGCTCAGTTTTGCCGCCGGGGCTTCCATTTGGGTCGTATCGCCACGGATTACCGGCGCCAGCGAGTCGTGGGATTCCGCCGGCCTTTTCTACGTTGCTACGTTGTTGGGCGTCGGCCTGATATGTGGTGCCGTCGCGCCTCGGCGACTGTGGGCATCCTGGGCGGGGATTTATTTGGGCCAAGTACTCAGCTCGATTCTGTTCGCCCCCCCGCCTGGGACCACTTGCGCCGCTTGGCTGGATTTGCCTTCTGCCGATATATAGCCTGACTACCGTGGCAGGGGGTGCGGTTGCTGCCGTGTTTCGGGCTACGGTATTGGCGGCCATGAATCGCAGGGCGGCTCCTCGAGACTCAATTTCAAACTGACCCGCGCCGGAAGTTCCAATTCCGCTGTCGGGGTCCCGCCCAGGCGGTATGATGACGGCCCGGCGCAATCGGCCACTCGACTCGATCCTCCAACATTTCCATGATTCCGCCCGCCGTCGCCGCTGGCTCCGGGCTAAACCGTCCGCTACGGACCCGATTCCAACATACGTTTCCATGCCTTTGGACCTCACGCAGACTTTGATCGAGCTGGTGTCATTGCCCAGCGTCAATCCGATGGGCAAAGCCGTCAGCGGACCCGAATATTTCGAATACCGCGTAACCGACTATCTCGAATCGCTCTTTCGCTCGCTTGAACTGCCGTTCCAGCGCCAAGTGGTCGAGCCAAAGCGCGAGAATATCATTGCCCGGCTCGACGGCGAAGTGCCGGTCTCCGCGGGCGGGCCGTTGGTTTTGTTCGAGGCGCATCAAGATACGGTGCCGGTCGACGGGATGACGATCGAACCGTGGACCCCCACCGTTCGCGACGGACGTCTGTACGGCCGGGGAGCCTGCGATATCAAAGGGGGGATGGCCGCCATGCTGGGCGCCGTGGCCCGGCTCGCTCACCAGCGCCCGCCGGGGATGCCAACCCTGGTGATGGCCTGCACCGTGAACGAAGAGCACGGCTACACCGGCGCCACGGCCCTGACCAGGCTGTGGGCGCAAGCCGGTTCGATCGTCCCGCGGCGGCCCGACGTGGCTGTCGTGGCCGAGCCGACCGAATTGCAAGTCGTCGTCGCGCACAAGGGAGTCGTGCGCTGGCGCACCACGACGCATGGGCGTGCGGCGCACAGTTCGCAGCCACAGTTGGGCGACAGCGCGATTTTCCAGATGACTCCCGTCCTGGCGGCGCTCGAGCGTTACCAGCTCGACGTCGCCCCCAAGCTGGCCCAACATCGGCTCTGCGGCACGCCCACGCTTAGCGTCGGCACGATTGCCGGTGGATTGAGCGTCAACACCGTGCCGGACCGGTGCACGATCGAAATCGATCGGCGTCTGACCCCGGGCGAATCGCCGAGCGAGGCCCGGCAACACGTCATCGACTATCTGGAAGCCGCGCTGGGTACCGGCACCAGGTCGATCGAGCACGAACCGCCGTTTTTGACCGGGCTGGGACTTCCCGACGAAAACAACGGTGCGCTGGCCGACGCGATGCTGTCGGCCGCGCGCGAAACGGGCATCGACTGCCGGCAGATTGGCGTCCCGTACGGCACGGATGCGGCCCAGTTTGCGGCGGCCGGCGTGCCTTCGATCGTGTTTGGCCCGGGCTCGATCGATCAGGCCCATACGGCCGACGAATGGCTTCCGCTGGATCAATTGGCCGCGGCCAGCGAAGCGCTGTATCGATTCGCCTGTCGAGGCGTGGCATGAAAGAAGGGGTCGGGAGTTTGGCAACTCCAGACCCCTTCGCGGCGGTCCGACCCCGTTTCATGCTGGGTTGCCAGGCCCGATTGCCGCGCACCTCGCGCTGCCGTTCCTCGCGCGGTGGTGTTCACGCATCCGCGTTCAACACCGGCGAGGCGGGGCAACACCGCCTGGCTCCAGCCGTCTTTCCGCCCAGCCCTTGCTCAGCTTTAGAACGTGTCGAGAATGAAATGATGGCCGGAGTGGTATAGCCGGCCTTCCGGATACAAGTTCATCCATTGCTTGTTGTAGACCGGTACGCGCATTTCCGGCGGATAGCGGTAATACAAGTCGTTGGAGCTCTGGTAGTACTCGCTCGACCAGAAATTCTGCGGGTAATAGACGTACGGGTAGTGGTACATGCGGTTCCAGTCCTGGGTGCTGTAGCTGCCACCCCATTGCTGGCCGAAGGCCTGTTGGGCCTGGGCTTCGTCGGCCATGACGAGCACGCTCAAACCCGCCGCGCATACCAGCGCAAGCAACATTCGGCGCATCGAAATCCCCCCTGTATAAATCGCGGACGAAACCGGCACCGCGGCGCTTCTGCGGATCCGCAGTCCGGGCGGCTGTCTGGGTCTAATTACAACCATCGGCAGCCGTCACAGACGTCATTGAGAGAATATTCGGCAGAACCCGCAGGGTCTGGCAGGCTGCCAGGCACCGGCTGCGATCGTGGCGGGGAAGTGTCGAGAGCGGCGCCTGCTAGCGGGGCATTTTGCCTGCTGCTAGCTCCTTGTCCCACTCGTCCATCAGGGGCCAATCGATGGCGCAGGTGCCGAAATCGGCCATGTGCAGGTAGCCCTCCAGCCGGCTGATGGTTTGGTCCAACAGCGCGTCATCCTTGCGGAAGATGGGGCCGTGGCTGGGCAACAGCCACTCGACGTCGCTGGCACGGATTCGCTTGAGCGACGCGACAAATGCCTGGATATCGCTGCCGTGATGGGCGTCGATCGCGCCCACGCAGCCATCGCGATAGATGTTGTCGCCGCTCAGCAGCAGGTTGCCCAGGCGAAACGAAAGCTGGCTGTCGGTGTGGCCCGGCGTGTGCCACACTTCAAGCTCGAGCTTGCCGACCTGGATCTTGTCACCCTCGCCCACCAGTGCATCGAGCTTCACGGGGGGCATTTCCAGGTGGATGTCCTGCGCCGCGATTTCGGCAAACGTCTTGATGCGATCGCCGCTTGCCAGAGGTTCGGCGGCCAGCTTATGACCGACGATCTTGGTTTTGAGCAACTGGTTGATCTTGGCCAGGCCTTGGATGTGATCGACGTCGGCGTGCGTGGCGATCAGCATCTTGCAGTGCGACAGCGGGAAATCGAGCTGGCGAATCAGCTCCACGATCTCGTCCACCGTTTCGTCATAGCCCACGTCGATCAGCACCCACTCCGAGCCGTCGAAGACCAAATAGACGTTGCAACCCAGCCGTTCGCCGGCCTGGTAGTTCATCTCGATGACGTGGGGGAAGACGGGCTTCCGCTGAAGCATGTTATGTCCTTCCTGCGTGCGCGAGCCGGAGGCCGGGAAGCTCCGCGTGGGTAATGCTGTGGCAGGGGTCGACGTTCGAAGCCAGTGGCCGCCCGCTCGGCCCACGAGCAAGCCGGCAAAGCACCGAATTCTAAAGCCAGCCCGACAACCCGGCAAGCGGCACCCGACGCGACCGTGGCCCCGCCGTCCGCGGGCGCAGCGTTTTCCGCCGCGACAATGGCCCACTTCTTGATTTCCCGCCCGGCGCCGCCGAGTTTTTCGTGCCGGCAAACACATCGCTTCAACGGCCGAACAAATCCCGGCAGAGGGGCATCCAGATTTTGCAACCCACCTCGCTTCGCACTCGCTCTCGCTCGCCGCCGATTCCATCGAGCGTACCCTAGCGAAACGGGTGGCCCGATTTGAAGGGGGATTCTGGCAGTGGGTCACTTTCAAAGTGCTTTTGCGTAGTAGGCACGCTCCGCGTGCCGTAAAACACGGGCGCCACAAGCGCCGACCTGCCAGGTCCCAATGCACGAGAATCCGCGTCAACTCAACGCCCGCTACGGCACGCGGAGCGTGCCTGCCACCGGTGGCGTCAGCCGGCGCGCAATTTCGATTTTCGTCGTGTCGTTGTGTCGTCGTGGTAATAGAAGACCGAAACCACAACGGCACGACGGCACGACGTAGCCGAAACGGTGGTGTTTGAACCAGTCGCGGCGGAGACGGAGCGGGTTGCCACGCCGGCGATGGATGCGGCCTTCAGCGAGGAACAAGGGGACATCACTGTATTGGTCGCGTTGCAGGCACGCTCCGCGTGCCGTAACGCACGGGGATCACGGGCGCCGACATGACAAGCCCCCGATGCGCGAGAATCGGCGTCAACTCGACTCCTGCTACGGCACGCGGAGCGTGCCTGCTTACGGTCGGGGCTCGATCATTTTTCGATTGCCTGTCGGCGGATTCTGCTGTCAAAGAATCCCGTGTCGCGGTCTGGCGGCTGCTTTCATTATCTGGCCTGCTCCGTGCCACACAAGCGTTTAGAAGCTGTTTCAAAACCGCGTCGGAGAGGGGGGACAGTCGACAGTCCCATTTTGCTCCGACGACTCCGCAAAATCGGGACAGTCCCCGGCGGTTTTGAAACAGCTTCTTAGAGCCGATTACTGCGCGGCTGCGCTAACCATCTGAGGGCGTGGTGTTTTCCGCGGCGATGATGGCGGCCAGGCCTTCTTGATAGGTTGGGTAGGCGAGCTTGATGGCCAGCTCGGCGAGGAGGCGGCTGTTGTTCAGACGCTTGTCGCCGGCGGCGCGAACGCGGGCCGGCGCGGCGGCGGCTGGTGGGGTGAACTTCGGCTCGGGTGCGGCCAGCAGGCGGGCCAGCTCGCGATAATACTGGCGGCGCTCGATCGGGTGGCCGTCGGATACGACGTATGTGCGCGGCGGCGTGGCCCGCTCGGCGGCCGCCAGTACGGCGCGGGCGGCGTCGTCGACGTGAATCAGGTTCAACCGGCCCTGGGGGGGCGACGCAATCGGCTCGCCGCGGCGAATAGCGTCGGCTTGTGGTATGCGGCCCGGACCGTACAAGCCCGCGAAACGCAACACGACGGCATGCCGGCCAAGGCGATGCGCGGCCAGCGCGCGTTCGGCGGCGAGGCACGCCTGGCCACCCTCGCGCACCGGCTCGGTGGGCGAATCTTCGTCGACGGTTTCGCCCTGCGATTGACCGTACACGCCGCTGGAGCTGGCGTACAGGAACTTGCCGGTTTCGTCGGGAAGAGCATCGAGCACCGCCTGCAAGCCGGATACGTACGCTTCGCGGATTGGCAGTCCGGCCGCGCGGTCGTAGCCCACGGCGTACAGCACGGCATCGGCCGCCGGTAGTGCCGGCAGGCTTTGGAGCACGTCGGCGACGATCGGCCGCAGCCCCTGCTCGGCAAATCGTCGGGCATGCTCGGTGCTGCGGGTGACGACGAACACCGCCTGGCCGGCTTCGCGCCACAGCGCGCGACGCGCCAGCCCAGGTATCCGCAGCCGATGATCAGCTTTGCCATTTGGTCAATCGTCCAAACCGCGGGGGGGCTCCGCGGCGCCGCCGGGATGCTCGCGCTGGCGTTCCAGGTACGCGGTGAGCATGATTTGCGCGGCCAGCTTGTCGAGCCGGGCCTGGCGCTTTTTCTTGGTCAACTTCGCGCCCGAGAGATAAATCTCCGCTTCGTGCGTGGTGAACCGCTCGTCGAAGAACTCGACCTGGCGCCCGGTGACTTCGGCCAGCCAGGCGCCGAACCGCCGGGCTTCGGTCGACTTCTGGCTCTCGCGTCCGTCGAGATGCACGGGCAGACCGACGACGAATCGCGCGATCCGTTCCTCCTCGACCAGCCGCCGGAAGCGCGCGGCATCCTGCGTGTCATCACGACGGGCGTAGGTTTCGAGAGGACTGGCAATCGATTGAGCGGGATCGGTAATGGCGATGCCGATGCGCTTCGTGCCGTAGTCGATGCCGGCGATTCTTTCCGCTGGACGATTCACCGTTGTGACATCCGACGCCGGGCCGGCTGCATTAGGGACGCGACTTGAGCCCGTCAGGCTGCCGGGCCAGCCGGGGGTCGGGCTCTGGTTCGATCGGTCGCCGTGCATTCGGCCGACACGAAATAGCCGTGCTGGAGGAACCGCAGCGTGTACTCCTGCACCTTGGGGTCGTTCATCATGAACGAATGCAAGACGGGGAGCACGGCGAAATCGGTCGCGCCGGCGAGCCGTGTGGTTTCGACGGCCACGACCAGGTCATTGTCGCCGGTGAGCAAAGGATTGTAACCCCGCTCGTTGCCGCGTCCGCCGGCCAGGATGCCGAACTCGCACTGGGGAACGGCCAGGTGTTCTTCCAACTGCTCCCATTGGCCGGCCAATTGCGTGCCCGCCGCGCCGGCGACGACGTGGAACAGGCCGACGTTGCCCAGCGCCTCGGCAATCTCGGCTCCCTGGTTCGGCGGACCGAGCATCACGATCCGTCCGATCCGCGGATCGGGACGGATGCCCAGCTCGGGGCGCGTGTGGTCGCCCAGGTAGTGACGCACCACCAGGTTGCCCAGGCTATGGCCGACAAAGTTGATCTCTTCGATGCCGTCCAGGTTGTCGATGATGCGCTCCAGCGACCGGGCATGATCGGCCACGGTGCCGCGGGTGGTCGGATAGTTGACGTTGAATACCGTATAGCCCCCCTCGTCGCGCAGATAGCGGCTCAGGCTGGTCATGGCGCTGGCGCTGCGAAACAAGCCATGCAAGACGATCACCGCGCGCCCCTGCATCGGCGGCAGGTCCCTGGTGCGCTTGATCTCTTCGAGCTTGTTGCGGCACTCGTCGAACGTGCCCCAGCCGTGCCGCAGGTTGTAACCGTCCAGCAGCCGGTAGTGGCCCGTGAACACGTTGCGCTGGATGTGCCAGTCGTGAAAGAACAGCTCGTCGGCCCAGAACTGCTTGCCGCCCAGCGTGGGTAGCACGGCGTTCAGGTTGCCGGTGGAGGGGACGACAGGGTCCACGTCTTGGGCCTCGGCAGCGCGGGGTATCAAGCCGCAAGCGGCGAACAGAATGGCGGCGGTCACTCGGCGTCGATCCATCGACTGCTATCCTCAAAGGTACTGTTGCCACCCTCGCTCGGCAATCATCTTCACCAATTGGCGGATGGCTTCCTCGTCTTGTTTGGCGGCCACCAGCGTGGCGTCGGGCGTGTGCACGACGATCAGGTCCTCGACGCCGAGGGTCACGATCAGGTGATCGTCGGTGCCGCGCACGATCGTGCCGGTGGTGTTCAACCCCAGGTGCCGGGCCGAGATCGTATTCCCTTCGGCATCGGCGCCTTGCAGCCGGGCGATGGCCTGCCAGCTTCCGACGTCGTCCCAGGTGAAAGGGGCCTCGATCACCACCACGTCCGTGGCGTGCTCCATCACCGCGTAATCGATCGAGATGCCGCGGATGGCCGTGAATTCGCGTTCCAGCACTTCGTCGGCCGCCGGACTGCCCGCCGCCGCGGCGATCGTGCGCAGGCGGGCCATCATCTCGGGCTGCCGCTCGTCGAGCGCTCGCAGGATGGTGGCGGCCCGCCAGACGAAGATGCCCGAATTCCAATAGAACGTGCCGGCGTCGACGAATTGCCGCGCCACGTCGGCCTGCGGTTTTTCGCGAAATCGCCGCACGCGGTAGACCCCCTCGGCCAGCGTCTCGCCCCGCTCGACGTAGCCGAACGATTCGGCCGGATACGTGGGCCGGATGCCAAAGGTCACGATCCGCTCGGGCGCCTGCTCGACGAGCCGCTGGGCTTGCTCGATGGCCCGGCAAAACGTTTCGGCCGGCGCGATCACGTGATCCGCCGGCATCACGGCCATGATCGCGTCGGGGTCGTCGCGCACCACCTCCAAGGCCGCCAGACCGATGCAAGGCGCGGTGTCGCGGCGGCACGGTTCGCCCACCAGCGCGGCGGGGGGCAGCTCCGGCAATTGATTGCGGATTTCGGCGACGAGATTCCGATTGGTGACGATCAGCATCCGCTCGGGGGGCACGAGCGTCGTCAGCCGATCGACCGTGGCCTGGATCATCGTCCGCTCGCCCACCAGCCGCAAAAGCTGTTTGGGGCTGCGCGGCGCGGCTCTCGGGCCAGAAACCGCGTTCCGCTACCACCGGCCATGATCACGGCGTGCAACATGAGAGGATGCGGAGGATGCTTGCGATCGAATCGACTCGTTTGCCCACGAAGAATGCTTCAATGGGCCGGTAGGCTAGCAAAAGTAACGCGGCTGCCGTCACGCCCAGTCCGGGACGGATTTGGGCGGCCACTTCCTGGGCGTTCTGGGCAAACAACGGGACTGATCTCGACCGCCACGCCTGCGGCCAGTTCGCAGCCGGCCGCCCGCAGCCAGGCGGCGTGCAGCGCTATCATCTGCGCTTGCGACCGCCTCGGGCGTGTCGAACGATTCGCCGGGCGCGTTCTTGACGGGGGCAAACGCCTGGGCCGGGTCGACTTCCACCACGATGGCCTGCTGGGCCTCGGGCAACAGATCGAAAATGAATCGCTCGTACTTGATGGCATTCGGCTCGCTGGGCTCGACCGCGCGGCCCGTGGCATCGACGTGTGCCACGGCCTTGCGCGCGACGTGAAACGGCAACGCCGAGCCGCTGGCGGCCATCCGCTCGAGAAACGCGGACGTCGAACACGTGGATCGCCGTGTTGCCCGCCCAGAACACGGGCGATCCGTCGGCCGACCGCCGCTCGACGATTTCGTCGCCGAGCGGGTTCAAGTCGCTGTATTCGATGATCCGCAGCTTGCCGTCGACCGACACCACGTTGCCCACGCGTTCGCGCGAGTGGCGCTTGGCCACGACTTGCGTCGACAACTCGGATTTCGACAGCAGGTGGTAGCCCAGGAATCGCGGGTCGGCACATCTCGACCAGCGGATTGTCGACCTGGCAATAGAACAATTGCCGCAGGCCCCGGCGCCCGCATGTCGGCCAGCGCAGCCGCTGACAGACAAAGCCCGCAGCGTGCCGCCGTGGCCGTCGGGACTCAAGGCCAGGCGGCCTTTCGTCGGCCAACAGCAGCCGGCCGGTGGCGGCATCGATGGCCGGCATCGTCCCCTGGCAAAAGATGGTGACGTCCTCGCTGGGGAGTCCGAAGTATTCGCTGCTCGGCCAGGTAGGCCACGGTTTCGTCGTGCGTGGCGGGGCTGGTCATCAGGTAGAGCGGAATGCGCATGCCCGCGGCGCGCGAGCGGGCGGCAATTTTTTCGAACAGGATCTGAAACAGCGGCGCGCCGGAGATCGGCCCGATGGGGAACATGCCCTTGGGATGCTCGAAGCCCAGGCGCGAGCCCTGCCCGCCGGCCACGACCACCACGCCCACCTGGCCGGCGGCCAATGCCCGCTGCCCGGCTTGCTCGGCCTGTTCCGCCGAAACGGCCGCGCGCCGATCGCGCAGCCGAAACGCGGGCGGAGCCATCGCGCGGCCGGCGACGGCAGCCCAATCTTCGGCCGCCTGTTGCCCGTGAAACAATTCTCGCAATTGCGGCAAATCGAGCGCGGAAAGCTCGGCGACCAGTTGCTGCTGCTGGGCCGGAGTCAACTCGTCCCAAAAGGCCAGCACGTGTTCCTGCTCGAAGGGGGCCAGGTGCCGGTGAAGCTCATCTTTCGTTGGGGACACGGGAAACGTCTCCGGCGGATCGGCCAGGCGATGTCAAAACAACCAGCCGCGCACATAGGCCCAGGCCAGCACGCACAGCACCGGAAACAGTCCGAAAATCATCAGGTAGGTGATGATCGTCGTCCACGCGTGTCGCGGCCAGCGAGCCATGAGCGGATGCCTGTCGAGGGTCTTCTGTCGGGAACTTGATGCCGAAACCGGCGAACATGTGGCCGGCGGCCGGTCTCTCTATTATCGCTTACGGCGGCGGGCGGCATAGGCCCGTTGCCCTCTTGCGCCGCGACCAACGCGCGCAGGCGCGTTGGCAGCCGGGGCGCCGCGGAGTTATCGTACATGGAATGCGGGCCCGCCCGCGAGATCGAGAGGAGCATTGATGGCCGAAACCTATCGCTGGAACGTCGCCGACCAGGCCGCCGAATACGACGCCGCGGCCGAGGTGATTCACCCCCACTACCTGGAAATCCAGGAAACGATCCTCGAGCGGATCGCCCGGCCGCCCGACGCCGAGTTCTTGCTGGTCGACTTGGGGGGAGGATCGGGCCGGCTGGCCGAGAAGTTTCTGGCTCGCTTTCCGCGGGCGCGGGCCGTCGTGATCGACCAGTCGGAGCCGTTTCTCGAAATCGCCCGGCGGCGGCTGGAAAAGTTCGACGGCCGCGGCTCGTGCCAGGTGGCGCGGTTGCAGGACGACTGGTCGGGCCAACTGCCGCACGCGGCGGCGGCCATCACGAGCATGTCGGCCATTCATCACCTGAGCCCGGCCGAGAAGCGCGGGCTGTATGAGCAAGCCTACGCGGCGCTCGATCCGCTGGGCATTTTTCTCAACGGCGACGAAGTGCGCGACGCCGACGACGCCCGCTATCGGTCCGAGGTCGAGCGGTGGGCCGGGCACATGCGCCACATCGTGGACAGCGGCCAGGTGAGTGAAGCGGCGCGCCCGATGCTCGAAAAGTGGCAGGAGCGGAACGTCACGCACTTCGGCGCGCCCGGGCCAGCGGCGACGACTGCCACGAAACCGTCGAGGCTCAACTGGGCTACCTGTGCGATGCCGGATTTCGCAGCGTGAGCGTTTCCTGGCGCCGGGAAATGTGGGCCGTGCTGGAAGCGACAAAGTAGGGACAAACGATGGGTCGATCGCTCAGAACGTGGCTGGCCGGGATGATCTCTCTGTTTATCGTCGTGACTGCGCGCGCGTGCGGCGCACGAAATCCCGCTGGGCGAAACGTCGGTCCTGCGGTTTGCCAGCGTGCCCGAGGGGGTCGAGGCGATCACGCGGCGCGACGATTACATCCGGCAATTGAGCCCGTTCGACCGGCAGGTCCGCCCGCAGACCGGGCAGCGACGTGAGCGAAGAGGAGTTTCTGAAGTTCGTGGGGAGCCACGTGCTGCCGTGGACCGACGAAGAGATCGCGAAGCTCACGCCGCTGTGGGAAGACGTGGCGCGGAAGATCGCCCCCTGGAAGCTGCCGTTGCCGCCGGTGATCCTGCTCGTCAAGACCAGCGGCCGGGAAGAAGGCCGGGCCGCGTATTGTCGCGGAGCGGCGATCGTCTTGCCGCAAAACATGGTGTCGGGCGCCGTGGAGCAATTGAAGAAAGTTCTGCCGCACGAGCTGTTTCACGTGTTGAGCAATCAGAATCCTGACTTGCGGCGGGCGCTCTACGCCACGATTGGCTTCCAGCCGTGCAACGAGGTGCCGCTGCCCGAGACGTTGGCCCCGCAAAAAATCACGAATCCGGACGCCCCGCTGAACAATCACTACATCACGGTCATGCAGGACGGACGGCCCGCGGAATTGATGCCGGTGCTGTTTTCCAAGACGGCGCGTTACGACCCGGCCCGGGGGGCGGCCTGTTCGGCTATCTGACATTCAAGCTGATGCAACTGGAAAACGTCGACGGCCGCCGGCGCCCGCTGCTGTCCGGCGGCCAGCCGGTGCTTTTGGATCCGGCCGGCGTGCCGGGCTTTCACGAGCAGATCGGCAGCAACACGAAGTACATCATCCATCCCGAGGAAGTGCTGGCCGACAATTTCGTGTTCCTGATCGACGGCCGGATCGATCTGCCGACGCCGCGCGTGGTCGAAGCAATGGGCCGGGTGTTGCAGGGGCAGCCCGCCGGCGTTGAGGCGGAATGAGCGAGGCGCCTGCCGAATTTGCTCACCTCGCGGGTGCTATTCGACCGCATCGTCGAGGTGCCGCTCGCGGAGCGAAAACTCGATGACGGCGCTCGTCGGCTCCGCGGCCGGTTCGTCGAGCTTGATCTCGAAGCGGACGCCGTAGGCCAGCACTTGCGCGATTTTCAGCCGGGCCGGCGGCCCGTCCATTTGCTCGGCGAAGCATTGCGGCACGCACGGCAGCGGCGGGCAGATGGCCACGTGAGCCGCCGCGTGCCGCTCGCCGGTGAGCAACTCGACCCGCGTCCAACCCTCGATGACCTGGCCGTCCGCTTCGCGCCGGCGGGTGAGTTGCTGCGACACCGATTCGTCGAGCTCGCTGTCGGCGATGGTCGGCGCATCGTCGGCCAGGCGTTCGAGGAGCGACGGCGCCGACGGCCGGTCATGGGCCGAAAGCGGCTCAAGCGCGATGCGCGCCAGCGGGCGATTGTTCGGGCTGCCCAGGCGGCCCCAATTCCAAGCCTCTTCGGCCACCAGCAGAGAGACGAACAGCGCGGTACCCAGGGCGTCGGTCCCCTCGAGCGTGACGCCGAGCAGCCAGCACAACAGGACCACCGACGGAGCCAAACTGACTGCGTAGCGACGGAACTGGCTCGCGGTGCCCCCGCCCCAGGCGCCGCCGAAACACGATCGCCGAGACGGCCAGCACGGCGCCGAGCCCGGCCAGCACGGCCGGCGACAGGGGTCGGCTCAGGTCGCCGGTTGCGCGGCGCAGGAAAACGAGCAGTCCGGCCGCCGCGATCAGCGCGAACAGCGACGTGGCCAGGCGGCGGCCCAGCCGCGCGACAGCGGCACGCTCGACGTGGAAGCCGCGGAAGTCCGCTAGCGCGGGCGAAGCGTCCATGCCCGGTCCATCCCTCGCTCGAATGTTGGCGACGGACCGCGAACTGCGCGGCCCGGCGTTTCAAATCGACGTATCCGCTTTAGCGACGTGCCCCGGCGGTGCCGGCCGCGGCTTGAGTCAGCTCCTTGGCCCGGTGGGTGCTTTCCCAGGTGAAGTCCGGGTCGTTGCGGCCGAAGTGGCCACCCGCGGCCGTCTTGCGGAAGATCGGCCGCCGCAGGTCGAGATACTGGATGATGCCCCCGGGCGTGAGCGGGAACAGCTCGCGCACCAGATCGCAGATCCGTTCGTCGTCGATCTGGCCGGTTCCGCCGGTGTCGACGTGCACGCTAATCGGCTCGGTGACGCCGATGGCATAGGCCAACTGCACTTCGCAGCGCTCGGCCAGTCCGGCCGCGACGATGTTCTTGGCCACGTGGCGGGCCATGTAGGCGGCGCTGCGATCGACCTTGGTCGAGTCCTTGCCGCTGAAGGCGCCGCCGCCGTGCCGGCCCCAGCCGCCGTAGGTGTCGACGATGATCTTGCGGCCGGTGAGCCCGCAGTCGCCGTGCGGTCCGCCGACGACAAAACGGCCGGTCGGGTTGATGTGATACTTCAGATCGCCGCCGACGAGCCCCTCGGGCAGCGACGGCTTGATCACTTCGCCGATCACGAAACTGCGGATATCGTCGTTCGAGACTTTCGGGCTGTGCTGCGTCGAAACCACGACCGTGTCGACGCGCACCGGCTGGTGACCGTCGTACTCGACCGTCACCTGGCTCTTGCTGTCGGGCGCAGCCAGTCGACCTCGCCGGTACGGCGGGCGTCGGTCAGCCGATTGAGAATCCGATGGGCCAGGGCGATGGGCAGCGGCATCAGCTCGGGCGTGTCGTTGCACGCATAGCCGAACATGAGTCCCTGGTCGCCTGCGCCGATTTCCTTGCCCGAGGTGGAGTTCTCGTTGACTCCCTGGGCGATGTCGGGGCTTTGCTTGTCGATCGACACCATCACGGCGCAGGTATCGGCGTTGATGCCGGCCTCGTCGTCGATGTAGCCGACGTCGCGAATCACGTCGCGCACGACCGAGGCATAGTCGACGACGGCCTTGGTCGTGATCTCGCCGGCCACGATGGCCACGCCCGTGGTGACCATTGTCTCGCACGCCACGCGGCTGTAGGGGTCCTGCTCAAGCAGCGCATCGAGGATTCCATCCGAGACCTGGTCGGCCAACTTGTCCGGATGGCCCATGCTGACGGATTCGCTGGTAAACAAGTATTTTCCCGAAGCCACGTGCAATCTCCTTTTCAAACAGCGGGTTACCCGGCACAGACGAGCCGATGCCCGGAAGGTGATTTCGCATTATAAGCGCGACGTCAAGGGCACCGCAACTATAGCATGGCAGCTCTTTCTCCGCCGAAAAACGGCGAAGTGCCGAGCCCGGCGCCGGCCCGCACCGCGGCCGGCCGAGAGTTCAGGCGGCCGAGGGTTCAGGCGGCCGCGCGCTCGTCGGGCACGCGGGCAGATGCTGCGCCAGCAGTGCCTCGAGCAGATCGACCGTATGTCGCGTGGCACCGAGCTGGGAGGCGACCACGCGGGCTGCGCGGCGGCCCAGCTCCGCGGCGAAAGCCGGATCTTCCAGGCAGCGGCGGGCAAAGGCCGCGAGCTCCGCGCCGTCGTGAACGACGACCGCCGCGTCGGCCGCCAGCAGCGCGGCCACGACGTCGCGAAAATTTCGCGTCTGGGGACCGAACGAAACGGCGGCGCCATAGGCGGCCGGCTCGATCATGTTCTGTCCCTGCCGTTGGCCCATGCTGCCGCCGACGTAGGCGATCGTGGCCGTGCCCCACCAGGCCGCCAGCTCGCCCACGCGGTCGACCAGCAGCACGCGCACCTGGGGATTGCCGCCGCGGTTGGCCCATTGGCTGCGCCGCTGCCAGATCAGTCCGCTAGTGGAGAGGACGTGGGCGACTTCTTCAAACCGCTCGGGGTGCCTGGGAACGATGACCAGCCGCAGCCGGGGAAATGCGGGGGCCAACTGCTTGTACGTCTCGATGGCCAGCCGCTCCTCCGGGTCCTGCGTGCTGCCGGCCAGCAGCACGATGTCTTCGGGGCCGAAGCCGGCCCCGATCGATCAGCGCGCGCGTGGCTGGGTTGTCGCGTTCCGTTTGGGCCCCGTCGAACTTGAGCGAACCGGTCACGTGCACGCGGTCGGCCGGCACGCCCAGCGCGACGAACCGCTCGGCGTATTGCACACTATACACACCCACG
>CAVQEL010000042.1:0-88187 GCA_963711515.1 uncultured Planctomycetota bacterium
CGGTACGGTGTCGGTCAACGGCGGACAGGGAAATGACCAATTGACGATTGACGACACGTCGAACAACGATCTTAACCAGACCTATACGGTTCGAAACGACGAGGTCCGACGGACCGGGGCGGGAATCTACGAGTATCAGAACATCAGCCAACTGATTCTCTATGCCAACAATCGGCCCAATGCCATCAACGTCGAAAGCAGCGCCAGCGCGACCATCACGACCATCAACGCGCAAAGCGGGAACGATACGATCACCATCGGCGGAGCGACCATCGGCGACATCCACGGCATCATCGGCATCGATGGCGGCATCGGCGCGGACGTCATTCGATTCTGGGACGTTTTCAGCAACACGGCGCGCAACTACGTCTTCACCGCCGACAACTTGTTGTTGGGATCGTCCGCGGTCATCGGATACGGACCGGCCGACGACCTCGAGCTGTTTGCGGGGAACGCCGACGACACGGTCACCGTCAATTCGCTTACGCTGGCCCAGACCTTGGACTTGACTCTGGCGGTGGGAGACGACGACGTCACGGTCAATCTCATCAGCAACCCGCTCACCACGTCGGTCCTGGGAGAAATCGCCGTGCACGGCGGCGGCGCCGGCGACGATACGCTAACCGTCAACGACGCCACGTCGCTGTACGGCACCGACTACACGATCACCGGTTCGACGGTCGCTCGGACGGGAATCCAGGCGATCCAGTACGACGGACTCGAACAGCTCAACGTCGAGGGGGCCATCACCGCCAGCACTTACCAGATTCAAAGCACCTCCACGCCGACCACCGTCACCGGCGGGATTCAGGGCGACTCGTTCCAGGTCGGCATCGTGCGGCTCGACCTGATCGAAGCCTCTCTGACGATCGAGGGGGGTGACAACGTCACCGGAGAAGATTCCGTCGCCTTTAAGGACTATAGCGGGACCAGCTCCGTGTACGGTTTGATCAACAACTCGCTCGTAGGCTTCACGTTCGCCACGATTCAACTCTACGACGTCGAGCAGGCGACCCTCTATGGGAACCCGCTCAGCAATAACGTGCTGATTGAAAATGCCCCCGGACCGACCCGCTACACCGTCAACGGTGGGTACGGCGACGATACGTTCACGTTCGCCCCCATCTCGCACAACCTGTCGAATTTCAACACGCCGCTGATCGTCAACGGTGGCCTCGACGATGACCACATCGTGCTGCACGATGAATTTGCCCCGGCCTCATTCTCCTATACGGTTACGGCAAACTCGGTGGATCGCCTCCTCTTCGGCGAGCCGGGGTTCTTCGCGTTCGCGGTCGGGTTGACGTTTGGGGCGATCGAAGACGTCGAATTGTCGATGAATAACAACTCCGGCAACGTGAACGTGCAGAGCACCAGCGCGAACACGAAATACATCTTCCAAGGCAACGCAGGAAACCACACGCTGAATCTGAATCGCCAGCTCGACGCCGACACCGACCCGGTTGTCGACGTCGACGGCCCGGACGTCACGTCGGCGGGGATGGACGTCGAATACCACCAGTTCGAGCAACTGAACCTGAACCTGGGAGACGAGGATTCCAAGGTTCGCGTGCACGAGCTCAGTTCGGCCGCGGCGCTGAATCTTGGTCCTGGGGACGACCGCGTGCTGGTGACCAAACAGTCTGGCGAGCTGGGCCTCATCGATTACCCGATCGTCGTGGACGGGCAGGGCGGTACCGATCGGTTGCAATTGTACGACCACCACCACGCGTCCGACGCCGACTTCACCGTCACGGCGAACTCGATCGATCGGCTGTTCTTCGGCCCGCTGTTCGGCTCCGAGCCGGGCGTGACGTTTGCGGATCTGGACGTCGTCAAGCTGTTCATGGGCGACGGAGAGAACGTGGTTCACATCAACGGCACCGCGCCCGACACGAAATATCTTATCGAGGGCGGCGCGGACGACGATCTCTTCTACGTTAACGCGCTGCCAAGCGCCCGCCTCACGCTGGCCGGCAACGCTGGGGCCGATCGCGCCGTCATCACCGGCACCGCGGGGAAAGACAAGGTCTCGATCAGCGCCGGTTTCGGCAAAGCCGACATCAACATGGCCAGCATCGAGACGGCGAGCTTTGACGGACGCGGTGGAAACGACCTGCTAGTGGTCAAGGGAGTCGCGGGGACTGACGAGCAGATCGAAGTCCAGGCTTTAACGACGGCCGGCGCCGGCGAGGTGCGAGTCGCCGCCGATTCGACGGAGCGCGGCGGTAGTCTCTTCGAGCTGGCTTTCCGGAACACCGAAAGTCTCAAACTGGTCGCCAACCCCGGCGACGAAGATTCCGCCACGTTCATCGGCACGTTCAGTGCCGATGAATTCGAAATCAACCTCGGCGCCGCCGGGACGAAAGCCGACCCGGTCTTGCAGTTGTTCGCACCGGGGGGCAACGCGCCGCTGTTGACGCTGCGCGACTACCGCAACTTCGGCACGCTGGCCGTCGAGGGCCGCGACGGGGCCGACCAGTTCAACGTGTACGTCGCTGCCACCGGTCCGGGAACGGGCCATCGCGACTTGCTGATCGATGGCGGGCTGCCCGTCGGCGAATCCGGCAATCTGCCACCGGAACCGGGAGAATCTAGCAACGTCGACCGACTGACGTTGTATTACGAGCCCCAGACTCCGCCGGCGCGAACGCCCATCGATCATGACGCGGTGCTCGACCGATTTTTCGTCGATTACGACCCGCTGCACCAGTTCACGATCGACTATCTCGACATTGAACAGATTATGGTTGACCAGCTCGGGGGCTGAGGGGCTTCGGACCCTCCGCGTTGAAACTGTTTGTAACGGTGCGGCCAAGGGCGCTGATTTCGGCGCTCAGCAGGCGCAATAGAAAAGCCCCGCAACTCCAGGCGGGCGGGGCTACTTGTGTGCAAAAGCGGAGGGCATGGGATTCGAACCCACAACCCCTTGCGGGGCACCTGATTTCGAGAAAGCTTTCCCTGTGCGCAAACCCCTGGAAACACGGCGTTTCCGCGTCCACATATAGCACAGATTTGCATATTTTCCACCCCATTCCTGACCTGATTCCTGACCAGGCGCCGTGCGCGGCATTTTATCGCAGCCGTATTTTGCTGCGCGAGTTGTTTGACTATTTCCGCCTCCGCTACGACGATTCTCAATTGAAGCCCGCAACTTGCGCCGACGGCCGTCAGCGCGGCGAGCAACTGCGTCCTTCTTTGCCCTGTGGCCGCCTGGCTTGAGAGGCTGTTCATGCAACATACCTGGCTCGGGGACTGTTGCCGCGCGGACGCCGATCTGCTCGATTTCGCCAAGTGTCGCCATCAAACGAGCGTATCTAGAGGCTCAAAACGCTAAGAGCGGCGACTTGAGCGCGCCATGTCCAATGCAAAGTCGGCCGCGTACCCCAAGCGGTTACTTCACGTCGCCGGCCCGACTCTGACCATTTTTGAAATGGTCACCTAGAACCCACTCGACAATTCGGCCCGTGCCTTGCGGTGTACGCTGTGGCCCGAGGGCTTGCCCGGCGGCCACAAGTCGATTGCCATCCGGCGAAAAGGTCAGCGCGAACATCGCCCTCATTCTTGCGTCCAATTCGCACAATTCCTGGTGCGTCCGTACGTCCCATAGAGTGACAACTGAGGGCGTATCGGCCGAGGTCGGTGTGATTCCGACAGCTAGCGTGTTCCCGGCGGGGCAAAATGCCAGACACGAAGCGATGCCCTGATCGCTGAGCAACGATCCACGCAACTCGCCAGTCGATGCATCCACTAAGCTAATGTTGTCGTGACCCGCGGCGGCAGCGATCGTTCTTCCGTCAGGTGAAAAGGTGGCGTAGCGCGGTCGGGCCTCGTGGTGGCGCCGGCCCCACAGCATGGCACCGGTGCGTGCGTTCCATAGACGGAGTTCACGCGAACTGGTGGCCAACGTCGCTCCGTCCGGCGAAAACGCGACCGTGTCCACACCGTAATCATGCGGCAGGACGTGGAGTCTTTTTCCAGTCGGCAGTTCGAGAATCGTCGCAGTGTTGTCTTCGCTCCCGACGGCTAAGAGCGTACCGTCGTTCGAAATGTCGAGTGCTTCAACTCCGTTCGGGTATCCGCCATCATCAAACACGACATCGCCAGATGCCAAGTCGAGAAAACGAACGGTGGAGCTATTGCTCGATGTCGATGCCGCATATTTGCCGTCGCGAGTGATTGCCAGACTTGGCGATTCTCCTTTATTGGTTCGCACGTGAGTACCGACGACCTTGTGCAAATTGACGTCCCAAGAACGGACGGCACTCCCCGGCTACCGGCGATCAGTGTCGCCGAATCCGCCGTGAACGCGACGTTCTGGACCCAACCGTCCAGGACCTCGTAGGGGGATTTTTCGACATAGTCCGCGACGTTCCACAGCTTTACGATGCGGTCGGCGCCGCCCGTGGCAAGCAGCTTTCCGTCGGGCGACCAGTCGAGTCCCCAAATGCGGCCCGCGTGCCCGGAAAAGGCGGCTAGTAGCCCATCGTCGCTCCGATTGGGCGGTTTGGTGATATTCCACAACCGCACGAATCCGTTGTGGTTGCAAGTGGCGACGATACCGCCGTTGGGCGCAATCTTGGCGTCGCGAATCCAGCTACTATGGTTCTCAAGTGCCATAAAACGCACGTGCAACCGTTTGGCGAGATTCCAATAGTACAACCAGCCGTCTCGACCTGCCGCGATCAGATGCTGCGAATCCGAACAGAAATCGATGGCAAATAAAGGGCCGTCTGCTCCCGTGACCGGAGGACGGGACTTCCAGTCGCCCGTGTCCCACCAGTGGATGACTCCCGCTTCGTCACAAGCGGCCAGGACTCGACCATCCGGTGAATAGCGAATACTGCGTACGGTTGCTGCGGGTCGGCCAACACTCGCAGCGGCTACCGCGTCTCAAGATCCCACAGCCGCACGCAGTCATCTCGCCCTCCGCTGGCCAGTTGTCGTCCGTCGGGTGAAAATGCAACCGCCAGAACATGGTCTTCGTGCCCGGTCGAGTGCAAACAGCGATTCTCCGGTTTGCGTATCCCACACGAATGAGCCGCTGGTCTTCGCTGCCCGTGACGAGCCGTGTGCCGTCGGGCGAGAATGCCACGCATATGACTTCCGCAGTATGGCCCGCGAGGACGTGTGGTCGACTTGCCGGTTAAGACATCCCAAATTCTGGCCGTGCCGTCCTTGCTCGCGGTTGCCAGCGTCTTTCCGTCGGGTGAAAAGGCCACGCTGAAAACCTCGTCGGTGTGCCCAACCAATGAGCGAACTTCCGAATGACATTGTCCCCACAGCCAGTGCCAGGCAAACTCGCGCAGGTCGGGTTGGCCGTCGGCCGGTATATGGTGCGAGAGCAGATCCAGCGTGCGCGTCCGGTTGAGCGAACTCCAGGCGTCATACGCCAGTCGCACCTCGGCTGAGTAGAGCAACTGCCTTCGCGTACTCGACTCGAATTCGGCCGTGCTCAATGCATCAGCTAAGCGAGCATTGTAGATCAACGATCCTGCGATAAGCACGGTTAGCGATACCGTGCTGACAAGCAGCAAAGCCGGCGAATCGCCGGCCGCCGCCGCGACCAGCGTCCAAGCCTGCGCAGGGGGCCGATGGGGCGTGCGACGGTTGCCTGCCCGTCCAAGAAGCGGCGACAATCGGCGGCCAACGCCGACGCGCTTTGATAACGCTGTGCGGGGTTCTTCTCCAGGCATTTATGGCAGATGGCCTCGACGTCGCGCGAAACTCCCGGTCGCGCGAGTCGCACGAGTGGCGGATCGTCGGTGACGATGCGGCGCAATGTGTCGACGCTCGTTTCGCCGCGCAGCGGAGGCTGACCGGTAAGCAAGCTCGTAGAGAATCGCGCCCAAGGCGTAGACGTCGGTGTGGGCGTCGATATCGCTGAGGCGGCCCTGGGCCTGCTCGGGGGCCATGTATTCGATCGTCCCGATGACCGTGCCGGTGCGAGTGTCCCCGTCGGTTGATTCCCGCAGCTTGGCCAGCCCGAAGTCCGTTAGCTTGGGAACATAGCTGGACAAGTCCGACGACTCTCGACCCGGCTCCACAGGCTGCAACAGGACGTTGCTGGGCTTGATGTCTCGGTGGATCACTCCGCGGGCATGCGCCTGTTCAAGTGCGTCCGCTAATGCGGCAACAAGCGTCACGGCCTTCCGCGCGTCAATCGTGGTCGCCTGCCGGCGCAGCCACTCGGCCAGCGTCGGGCCATCGATATAGGCTGCCGCTATATAGCAGATGGGGCCGTCTTCGCCCACTTCGTGAATCGCCACCAGGTTCGGATGGTCCATATTGCCCGCAGCGCGGGCCTCGCGGAGGAAACGCTGCCGCAGGTCATCCGACACGAGCGATTCGGGCCGAGGTATCTTGATCGCGACGTCTCTTCCAAGCTGCGGGTCGTGCGCGCGAAAGACGACACCGCAACCGCCACGACCAATCTCACCTCGAAGTTCGAACCTGCCGATTCGCTGCGAAGGATCGACGCGTGACGAGTGGCCATTGATTGAGGTGCTCGTGCCGTCCCGACTGTCGCGGTTGCGCCGCACGCGATCCAGCATCGCGACGCACTCGCATAATCGCTCGAACTCTTCCGCGTCGGCGCAACTGGGTACGCAATCGCCAAGGTCGACCGACGAGGGCTGTGCCCCTTGGGCGATGGCCTCGTCGTACTGGCGGACCAGCTTGAAGAGCCGCCTTTCATCAGGAGTAGGAATATCCCGATTCATGCGATACGGACAGCCTTTCGCGCAGTTGCTGCATTGCTCGTAACCACAACATTCCGACTGCGTCTTCGCTGCGCCCATGCATTGGGCAACTTTCGAAAATGGCAATCGCTCCAGGCTCCGCAATTCGATCACCTGCCGATAGTCGGCGGGCAGTTGCTCAAGGGCCTCGGTCAGTCGTCGTTCGTCTTCGTTGCCGACGGCAATTGCGCTGGGGCTTGGCTCGTGACAGGCAATTTGCTGGCCAAGCCCGCCCGATTCATCGCTGAGTGATCTTTCCAGACCGACGTTCCGCTTGGCCGTGCCGCGGTACTTGCGACCGGCATCGGCCGCTTTGTGCAGCAGGATGTTGCAAAGCCAAGCGAATAGTTCCGCTTCACTCTCCCCTTCAAAACGGTGGAAGTCGCGGTGAGCATCGATGAACGTTTCCTGCACCAGGTCGCTCGGCGCGACTTTCTGTTGCAACTGCGCATCGAGCGAACGGTTGGCCATCAAAAGCAGATAACGCCGCGACGCCGCGAACAGTTGCCCCAGGTCGCTGTCGGTCCCATCGCGGGCCGCTGCCAACATGGTCGACAACGGTCCCTTCACGGGTTCGGGGCCTTCGCAACACGAGTCAGTCACCGTGGCCCCCATTGATAAGCGGGCGGTTTTGGGAATTCCAACGCGGCAATTGGTTTTTGAACGTGAGCAACCGCGACAAATTCGTAGATCCACCTTAGACCGCCACGAGAAAATCGTCCATCGTTTGCCGCCGGATTCCGCAGGAAATCCAACTTTACTGCCGAATTTGTCTCAATTCGGCCGTTGGATCCCGTCAGGAAGGCCGCTTATCGGCCGAGGGAATCGGCTGCGCCATGCTGACCAGTGGCCCACGCACCCAGACGATCGTCACCTGCTGCAATCTAGGAGAACGCTAATGAATGTTCAAAGCTACCGATGCCCTTTCTGGCCGCCATGGCCTGCCTGGTCGTCCTATGGCCGTGTTCGACCTGCCAAGGCAGATATTCGCCGTACATCGAACGCGACACATCTCGGCCTGCCCGGCGATTATGCCCAGCTCTTCAACTCCGCGACTGGGAGTTTAACGACCGGACTCTCCTACTCTGGAACGGCAGGTAGCTCGGGCGGCTACTATCTCCAGAGCCTCGACTACGACGCGACAACCGGAAATCTTTCAGGGTTGGTGCGCGCCGCATCCCTTGGCAATCGGCACGAGTATCTGAGTTGGAGTCCCACGCGGAGCATGCCTCTGTCCGACATTCCGCTCAATGGGTATCCGACCGAAGGCTAGCTACGGCATGGATATGTCAGTACATGGTGATATCGTAGCCGTGCACGCACGCGACAGCCTCAATCTCACAGGCGACTATGCTCGGCTTTACAATGCGACAACCGGGAATCAGATCGCCTCGCTCTCCTTTTTCCGGAACGGCGAGGTGACCCGCATGCGTCTACTATCTGCAGAGCCTCGACTTCGACGCGACGACCGGCAATCTCTCTGGGTTGGTACGCGCCAGTTCCCTTGGCAACGGTACGGCGCGTGTTCTGAGTTGGAGTCCCAGCGGAGCCCTGCTTTCCGACATTCAGCTCAGCGGCTATTCGACCGAAGCACCAACTACGGCATGGACATGGCGGTCCATGGTGGCGTCATCGCCGTACATCGACGCGACTCGATCAGCCTCACGGGCGACTACGCTCGAGCTTTACAATGCGACGACTGGGAATCAGATTGCCTCGCTCTCGATTTCCGGAACTGCATGTGACCCGAGCTTACTATTATCTTCAGAGCCTCGACTTCGACGCGACGACCGGCAATCTCTCCGGACTGGCGCGTCTCGCAAAACAAGCACGGCGCGCGTTCTGAGTTGGAGTCCCAGCGGAGCGCTGCTTTCCGACGTTCCGCTCAACGGGTATCCACAGATCGGCATCAACTACGGCATGGACTTGGCGGTGTTTACCGCGGTCCCCGAGCCGTCGAGTGCCCTTTTGACCATAGCTGGGCTCTTTGGCTTAGCGGCCGTAGTACGGCGGCAGCGACACAAGAAACACTCTTTGACTTGAACGCCAGCATTCGCACGGGCAGGTAGCCCTGCCACGAACACTCCGGAGAACGTTTTCGTTCTGGTTGGTTCGCGCAACGGTCGCACCGTTCGCCGCGGAGCCTCAACCATCGTGAACCGTTGATGCCTCGAGACATCTGTCGAGGCGCCGTCAAGCCAGTATCGAGCCGTTGTGAACCTTTTTTGCCCTGAACCTGTCGCCCGAGGCGCTAGCCTCCAGCGCGAAGTTGAGAGGACACGCTAATGATTCGCATGCTCCATCGCCGCATATCGTCGCTCACCTCGGCCGTCGTATTCGCCACGCCGTGTGGCGATCGAATGAAGGCAAATCCGTTGCGGTTGTTCCGAACTACAATCATGGTTGTGTGTGTGATCGCAGCCACGAGTATCCCGGCCGACGCGGGTTTGCTGTTCATGCGTGGATCGGGCCCTGTCAGTGGCCCTCCTGGCGGAGGCTTCTCTGACATAACCGAAAACGTTGTCGCGAACCAATTCACGATCAATTCCGATTTCTCGCTGGGTTCGGCGAAGGTGTTGCTCGATGACGTCGACGCACTTGTGGTTGGTGGTTCGCGGACTGACGGCGTGTTCGATGGATTCAGTGGGACCGTTGGTTGGAGTGTCTACGCCGATAACAGTGGGAGCGTCGGAACCCAACTAGCCTACGGTCAGGACACCAATACCCTCGTTGAAGATACGGGCGTTGACTGGAGCAACGGAACCTTCACGACGGATATATTCTCCGTGTTGTTCGATTTTACTTCGCCAACCTTTGGGGACGTCAGCAGCCTGACAAGCGGCACCTACTGGTTTGCCATACGTGAGGGCAATTGGGGAGCCGCAGCGGATACCACAAGGGTCCGCTGGCAAACGGTCGGAGAAACTTCAGGGAGTGGCACCTCGCCATACAACCGACTCTCGTATGACGAAGATTCCATCACGCCTGGTCTTACGTATACGAACGGGGTTGCGAACGGCTTCTCCGTCTTCGACTCTGTTCCCGAACCCTCGACGTTCGCCCTGACCGGCTGCGGCGCGTTGGCGCTGCTGGTAGCAGCCCGCCGCCGAACGACGCGGCAGGCAATCCATTTGGCGACGCTCGTCGCGTTGTTTGTCGGGCTGCCGTCGGTCGCCTCGGCCGTCACGATTCCCACCGTGCCGGTCGGCAACGCCGGCAATGCTGCCGACACGACCGGCTACGGCGCAGTCACCTACGACTACCGCATCGGCACGACCGAAGTGACCAACGCCCAGTACGTCGCATTCCTCAAGACGCGACGACCGGCAATCTCTCCGGATTGGCGCGCCTCTCAAACAACGGTACGGCCCGAGTATTGAGTTGGAACCCCGCGGGCATGCTGCTGTCCGACGTTCAACTGAACGGCTATCCGACCGACAACATCAACTATGGCATGGACCTGGCGGTGTTTACCGCGGTCCCCGAGCCGTCAAGCGCCCTTTTGACCATAGCTGGGCTCTTTGGCTTAGCGGCCGTAGTACGGCGGCAGCGACACAAGAAACACTCTTTGACTTGAACGCCAGCATTCGCACGGGCAGGTAGCCCTGCCACGAACACTCCGGAGAACTGCTCATGAAGGCACGATTTGCCTGACACTCGCTTTGGCGCACTTGCCATCACAAGCCCGACTACCCTGGCGGCTACGATCACTTAGAACTTTGTCGGCGAACATTCAGCCCCCACGCTGCAAGGCGGAATCGTCCTGCCGAGCGAACTCGACGGCGGGAGCAGCGTATAGCCGCCCGTGGCCTGCAACCACATTTCGAAACGATAAAACGCTAAACGGAATAACCGTCCAGCGTTTTCGTAAAGCGTTAATCGGCAAACGATTTCTTAAAGCGGAGGGCATGGGATTCGAACCCACAACCCCTTGCGGGGCACCTGATTTCGAGTCAGGCCGCTGGCCAGTTCGCTTACCCTCCGAAGTACTTTAAGAGTAGCACTTTACGAGCGGTGAGACAAGGCTGGGGTGGGGCAGAAACTCGCAAATGCAGAGCGAAATGCAGAGCGGCCGGATTTTCCGGCATCTGCACGGGCAGCTTGATCGTACTACCTGCACACCTGCGAGTTTCATCATGTCCAAGCCCAAAAAGCCCAGTCTGTTTTTCCGCCGCTCGAATCACAAATGGTACTTGCAAACCCCGCCCAATGACAAGCGGCCGAAGGGCCGCCAAGTCGATCTCGGTGTGACCGGCGAGCCGATCCCAGAGAATCGCCGCAAGTCGCCAAAGGATGCCGCGACGCAGTGATTATTCGGACGGCAGCCAAGGACATAGAGCACGTGACCTTGAGCAACGCTATTTCTACCTTCAGCTTTGGTGGGGTGCAAAGTATTGCCGTGCATTGGTGGGCCTCTTTGACGCGGTCACGGTAATGAACAGTTCGATGTTCAAGCTGGCGGCAGCTGGCCGTTATGCTGTGGCCGGGAGCAAGCTCGGCGTTGACGCGATTGGTCTTGGGCCGCGACTTCGGCAGTGATGCCTTGCGTGCTTCAAGTGCACCCGTTAGACCGTCGCGCGTGAGCTGGCCGGCGGCCAATTGCGACGCAAACGCTGCCTGCTGCTTGGGGTATTTGACGCGTGCCAGTTCGTACGCCGCGCTGGCAATCAAGGAGCAAGTCAATTCGGGGCATATCCCTGGCCGCGGCGTCGCGCATTCCGAGCTTGGTGGCGATCTGACCTTGCGTCCAGCCGGTCGTCTTAATGAGGTGGGCAATCGCGCGCGCCTTCTCCAAGGGGCGCAGGTCCTCGCGCTGGCAATTGGCGACGAGCTGGCGCTGGATCACTTCGGCGGATGCGAGTTCTCGCTCCTCGAAGATGACGGGTACGCTGGGCAGGCCGAGGAGCCTGGCGGCGCGAAAGCGGCGCTCACCGTCAACAATGACGGGTTGACCTTCGTGGTGGCGGACACGAAGCGGCTGCAGAATTCCGACCTCGCGGATGCTTTGGGCGAGGCCCTGCTCGGCTTCCCGGTCGAACTGCTGGCGAACTTGCGGATTGGCAACGATTTTTTCAAGGGGCAGTTGCACGATGGCTTGCGTGGTCATGATTTTCTCCGTGAAAAGATGGAACGGGCGACCTCTCGAAGTGAGATACGTCCGGGAGGCGCCCGCCATTTCGCAGGAGCAAAGTCGCGCAGCGTGCGCGTGGAGAGGGGCCGGCATGCATGCCGGTGCGGACAGACTAAGGACAGACTAAAACAGCGAAACCAGCCCCCTTTGACCCCAATTCAGCCGAAAGGTAGAATCGGGCGCTTACGACACAAACGCCGATGGGGTGCAAAGATATCACAAATTCTCGGCGATTCTGTGACGAGGGCGATTAGCTCAGTTGGTTAGAGCACTAGCTCGACAAGCTAGGGGTCACTGGTTCGAGTCCAGTATCGCCCACTTTTCTAAGTGACTCTCGGCAAACAGTTTGAGCGAACAACGAAAGGCTGAATTCCTCCGTCTGACTGGTCTCGGACAGACTAAGACAGACTAAGCGGCTTCGATTTCAAAGCGAAGAATCGACCGCGGGCCGGCGTATCTATCTATGGAGATACGCAAGAGGAATCAGCCATGCGAGAGTCACGTCTGCGGTCGCGCCAGCGAAACGGCATCACCCGCTACTATGCCAACATCGACGGCCAGCAAATTCAGCTCGGCACCAAGAAAGGTGCGGCTGAGAAGAAGCTCAAGGAACGACTTAACGGACGGGCCAGGCTCACCGGCCCCAATCCGCCGGTCGCTGAACTGATCGACAAGTTCCTGGCCTGGTCGGCGAAGAACAACGAGCCCGGCACGTATGCCTGGTACAGCCTGCATCTCGGCCATTTCAAGGCATTCCTGCCCGGCGGGCTGCGGCTTGCTCAATTGAAGCGATTCCACCTGACGAACTGGCTCGGCGAGCAATACCCTGGCACCTCCGCCAATTACCGCAACGGAGCCGGCCGCTGCGCGAAGCGGGCCATCCAATGGTGCGAGAACGAGCAACTGATCGAAATACGCTCGCCTCTGGCCAAGACAAAACTGCCGGAGCCGGAGCGACGCGAGCTAACGATTGACGCGAACGAATGGGCGGCATTGCTCAAGCTCCTCGATAACCGCCGCGGGCACAACTACGACGACTTCCGCGATTTCCTCACTGTCATCTGGGAAACCGGCTGCCGGCCGTTCGAAGCGAGGATTGTCGAAGCCAAACATTTCGATCGGACGAATCGCTGCTGGCGATTTCCCACCAAGCTGAGCAAGGGCAAGAAGCGCCAGCGCATCGTCTACCTGACCGACGCGGCATTTGCCATCACACAGCGCAGGGCGTTGAAGTATCCCGACGGGCCAATCTTCCGGCAGCAGAGCGGTGAGGCGTGGGACAAGAACGCCATCCGGTGCAAGTTCCGAAGGCTGAAGGCAAAACTGGCCCTGCCTGAACTTTGTTGCTATACGCTACGGCACTCATTCGCGACGCGGATGCTGCAAGCAGGCGTCGATTCGCACATTGTCGCGAAGCTGATGGGCCACACATCCACTCGCATGCTTGAGCAGCGGTACAGCCACATCGACAGCAAGCCGGGCTTCCTGCTCGGCATGTTGAACCGAGCGAACACGTTAGAAAATCAGGCCGCTTCGATTTGAAAGCGGTGAAGGTCGGCGGGGCGAATCCGAATCGTCCCGCGACCTTCGCCCGCGCGAAAGCACCGCAAACGACCATCGCGGCAGAGGCCGTACACGGCGTCCACGCTTACTCCGAGTCGATCTGCCGCCTGCTTGACGGTGAGAGGTTTTGCATCCGGCTGCGTCTCGCCAGCGAGCACAGCAGCCAAGGTGAGAATAGCGGCCGCTGGGCCGTCAAAGCCCTCGGCTTGAAATCCGCGACAGATTTGGACGATTTGTTCTTGGGTCATTATTGTCCGGACGCCCAATGAGTTCGTTCATGCATCCGATGTCAACCGGCTCCTACGACTGAAGCCACTTCCACAGCCAGCGGCTAGCGTCCCGGCAACACTGCCAGGCCACGCCGGGGTGGCGCGAATTGAAGCCGCCGAACTTGTACATCGCGATACAACTTACGATAAAGAACAGCGTCCAGACGGACATCGATCAGCCTCCCTTTCGCACACGTGAAATAGCGGCCGCCGACAATTCGCTCAACCGCCGGCCGCCTCTGCCGATTTGATCCACGCAATAAACGACGATCGCAACCAGCAGAAACCAAATAATGAACGGTACGGACACGAGAAGCACCCAGGTCAACAACACGAATGACACCGGGAATTGCTGTTTCGCGAGCCGGCTTGCCAGACACATCAACAGCACAAGGTCAAACATGATTTACCGTTCCAATTAGATGTCCCGATCGTCGTGGTCCTGCTCCATCTCCGATTGCCGCCGGTCGTCGGCGATTTCTCCGGGCGTAAGTTGGCCGAAGACCCCCATTTCGGTATTGCGCTGTGCTACGTTGGAATCCGCATAGATCGAATTGCGCAGCTCGTTTAGGCCCATCCGACCCATTGCGGCTGCGTGACCTGCGCCCCACTTGGCTTGTTCTCGTTCTTTACCAGCCATTTCTGTTGCCCTCCAACTAACGATTTAGATTCCCCGGTAACGGCCTTGCAGATCGCGAAATCGCTCGGCTCGCATTTGCTGTTCAATGAGCGCATCGCTCATGTCGGCAACTTCGCGTTCCACCTTCATGCGGTACATGCAGTTCGACGCCGCGAGCGATATCGCGGCTACGATGAAATAAGCGCCGAGCGGTGCATTCCACCCGACAAAGAATACGGCTCCCCAAAGCCCGACCAGAAACGGTTCTCCCAGCGACTTCGCTCGCAGTTCCTGGTCCGGTGTTGACGTTGGCGGCAACGATCTCGGCCATCCGTTGTAGCGCGAGTGGACGATAATTCCCTTTTTGTGCAACCGTTCCGCTTCACTGCGAGCGCACACCAACCCGACCAGGTACAACAAGAGGAACAGCAGCAACGGCCCCTGGTCGTGCTGCGGAAAGCAGAGTGCCCCGAACAGCGGGATAATCAAGAGCGGAGCCGCCGCCTTCGCATCAAAGTAGCGGCGGCCAAAGTGCCGATGCAGGAAGACTTCCATCGTAACGGCACACGTCTCCACAAAGAACGCCGCGATGTTGACGCCGCTACGAACGTCCTGCTGCCCAGAACGTGGCTCAAGCATATTGGACATGATGTGTGTCTCCTTTGTTTCAGCGTGCGCTGCACCCGCAACGCCCTCTAATTACCGATACGGCGGCAAACTTCATTTCTTCTGCCGAAAGGTCGCATGCCGCCAGGTACGCCCGGTGTCGGAAAAGACCCGGCCCGATTGAAACACGATCGCGTCGACGCACCAGTCGTTGTGCGGACCGCCGGTGCGTAAGCGAGTGAACGCCGATGGCGCGACTTCGTAATCGCGCTGCTCCGAAAAACCGGCACTTGTCTGCGGCCCGGGGCCAAAGCCAAACACATCAGAGAACACATCGCTCGGCTGATAGCTGTTGTTGGCATTGAAGTACATGGTGCGCTCTTGCCCGATGGAGGTCGCCGCCCACTCGTTCGTGACCGGGCAACCGTTGGCATGCATGATCTTGAGATTCAGGTTGGCCAGAATCGAATCGGCCTCGGCTTTACCCTTATGTAGCCCGCCAAGCGCCGCGTACATGTTCGACAGGTTCTGTGTCAGGTAGACGTTGGCCACGCGAAAGGAGCGGCACGTCGAGAGAAAGTGCATGTCATAGGAATTGACCAGAAACTGCGCTTCGTCGGCCCAGAAAAACACCGGGCGAGGGCTTCGCCTGACGTTGCGCCGCAGCATCGCACGCTGGAACGAGTAGCGCATCACACCCTGGATCAGCCGGCCCGTGATGCCATACTCACCGATCGGCACGTCGAGCACGACGATCTTGCCGCGCTCCAAATCGTCTGGTGTCACTGTCGTTTCGCCGCAGAGCAGTTGCCTCGCCAACTCGCGGTTGAGGACATCCGCCATCGAGGTCAGCGTCATCACGATGTTGCCGCGGGTCTTTTCTCCGGCGCTCGGCAGTTGTCTCGTGAAGTAGAGGTAGCTCTGGCCCAAATCCTGTTCCTGTTGCGGCCGGCAGCGTTTCTCCGCCTCGACGAACGTCCGGTAGCAGAACGACTCCGCCTTCCAGCGGTCCGATCGTCCCTCCGCGACGGTTGTCGGCGCCGACGTCACGAACTCGAACAGGTCCGGCACGCTCGTCCCGCCGTATGCGATGTCGAGTGCCGTGATTGCGTTGCGGCATGCCTGCTGCCTGGCGTTCTTCCAGAAAAACGCGTCCTCCTGGCCGTTCCCGATCTGTGCCGGAGCGGTCGGCGATCTCGCAGCCGATCGCCAGCAGGTCGGCGATGTTCTCGACAAGCCCCGCGCCATCTCCGGCGCGTTCGGATTCGTAGCGAAGGAAGTTGAATCCTTGCCCGGGGCCAAACACTACGAGATCCCTCAGACGCCCCGCTTCACGGCATATTTCTCCCACAATGCCGTTTCGCCGGGCTTGACGGACAAACCAACCCGCCGAGCCCGTGCGTCAGCACGTTATCGGCCAGTACGCGGCCGCTCCCGGAGGTCTTGCCGCTTCCCGTCGCTCCGCAGGTGAAAATCCCCTCATACGCATTCCCAAGCGTCAGCGCTTCCGTCTGCGACCAGGAATAAATGACCTGGCTCAAGCTCCAACCCGAAGCCTCGGCAACTCTTGCTTGGCCCCGCCGCCTATAAATCCGCAGAAGGAGCAACACCAACGCGATCGCCGAGGCGACGCCGATCCAGGTGTCCGGCGTCGCTTCCTCGACAAACCTTTCGAGTTCGGACATTCCTTGAAGCCCCTGATCAGGCGACCTTACCGTCCGTCATTTCCTCGCCGAAGTTGCGACCAAGCCAATCAAGATCGCTGCCGCGTCTCGGCGTGACGCGCTCGGCTGACGATGCCTCGACGCACTGGCTGAGCGCAGTGATCGACGATTCGCGCCGCTACCGCAACATCACGACGCTCGTGTCAGTGAGCGGATGAACGGTTTCACTTCCAGCCCTTCCGTTTCGCCGCAGCGCCTTCGCCAGTAGCTCCTGCAGCGCGTCCACGACGCCTCCAGCGTCAAGGCGTCGCCGGCGACCGTCACCGACAGTCCGTCGGCAAGTTGAGTCGTAACCGGCCTCGACGGCACCGTCTTCCCCTTGGGCTTGCCATTGCGCTCTGATTTGACGACGCTCGCGAGTCCGTCGCGAGTCAGGTCACCTTCGACCACTTGCCGAGCCAACGCGGCCTGCGTTTCAGGTTCGGTGACGGCGCCAACTGATAGCCTGCCGAGGCGGGAATCCTTCCAGCCTCGATGGCGTCACGGACGTTCTCCGGCAGCCGTCGCAAGGCAAGCAACCGCGACACCGTTCCGCACGACAACCCCAGCTTTCCTGCCGCCTCGGTCGCGGTCCAATGTGTGATTTCAAGCAGACGTTCTATGGCCCGCAGCTTTTCGTACGGAGAAAGGTCAACCCGCTGGACGTTACTGATCAGTTGCAGTTGTAGCCGTCCACTCTCATCCAACGGCTCGCTTTCGACGATGGCGGGAATCGAAGCCAGCTTGACGAGCTTTGCGGCCCGCAGCCGTCGCTCCCCGTCGATCACGATGAAGCGTTCTCCATCACGGCGGACGCGAATAGGCTGGAGGACCCGGCGGGCTTCCTGAATGCTCCGCCCCAGCCCCCTCAGGGAGTCGTCGGCAAATTCCGTGCGCACCTGCGCTTCGCACTCGACCTTCTCGACAGGCAGGTATTCGATCACTTCTCGGCCACGAGTTCCTCCGCTCCATCACTAGTTGTGGAGAGTTCCGGTGCCTCTTGCTCAATTCCTGCTTCGCTCCCAAGGTCCCTTGTTCGCCGCCATCGCGGCCTTGTCTTCGCCGGCACGCAACGCCGCCATAGCGGCGCCAATGCCGCTGATTAGGGTGCCGAAATCGTCGGCAAAGCCCAATGGCCCGAGAATCGCCTCCGGTAACACGTCGATAGGACAAATGACATAGATCGCGCACAGCGCGGCGAATGCCCAGCCGACGATTTGCATTACCGTGGCCCGCATCCGACTCCGCGGATAGCGCAATGAGTACCATGATCCCGAGCCCCAACAACGTGACGCAAATGGCCACAACACTGATCATTCCAAACAACGTATTCATCTGGTCACCTCATGAAATCCAAGAACTTCAGTCCCCAAAAGTCTTGCG
The DNA here is from genome assembly GCA_963711515.1 of uncultured Planctomycetota bacterium. GTDB lineage: Bacteria > Planctomycetota > Planctomycetia > Pirellulales > PALSA-1355 > CAVQEL01. Next base: position 18,015 of record CAVQEL010000042.1, read on the forward strand.
ACGCATTTTGCGTTTCTGCGGGTGATGCAATTCATCCCCCGCCAATAACCAATACGGCAGAAAAGCCTCGACAACGCCCTCAGCGCAGAGAATTCTCGGCCTGTTATTCCTGATTGACTTCCGCGTGCATCGGCCTATAGTCGCGCGCAGCCATTGAAATGAACCGGTCGTTCCTGTTCATGGCTGCAGGGCCTGGGGTCTCGCGGAGTAGTACGCAATGTCACTGCAATCACGTACGTCGCCAGATACGCCAGGCCGGTCGCGCAACATCAGGGACGGCCAACCGCGGAACGGATGCCCGATAATCATGAAAAAGGGGAACTTATTCTTCCCCTGAAGAATGGCGAATTCGCAAACGCCGAGTTGGCACTTGCCGAGCGGCACATCCTCGATCACTTCCTCAAAACGAGGCCCCGACATTTCGAAGTACTTTTGAGGCTTTGCCGTGGCGATGTCCCCCAGAGCCCAGATGCACCTTCGCGCGAAAGCGTTGAAGTACTCAAGAAACGTCGAAGTGTGCTCGAAGACGGGACGGTGCACCCCCTCACTCGCAACGTGATGCTTTCAAGCTACCAAATGACGTCCGACGGTCCCGTCATGACGCAGCCTTTTGCCCTGGCGAACAAACAAGGCAAGGAATTGGCAGATTTGGTCGACCGTCAGCTTGACGATAATCAAGCTGCATTCGTCCGCAAAGTCCTCTCCGAAATTGACAATGACCGCTCGCGCTGACCGCGGTTTACGAATCCAGACGATGCCTGGCTACAATTTGCCAGGCCTTCTTGAGACGTTTTTCTACGACGCTCAATTTGATGCCGAGTCTTTTTGCAACCTTGTCTTTGTCCAGCAGTAGTGCCTGCAGTTCGAAGACAATTCCGACCTCATCGCCCGCCTCGTTGTCAATTACCTCGGCCCATTCTTTCACGAGAACCTCCAATTCCTCTATGCTAGGTCCAGCTTCTCCAACCGCCAACTCAAGGGCCGCCCTCTCCATTTCGACCTTCAGCGGTCGCGGGTTCTTGATACGGCCTTCTTTATCCGGTCTGCCATAACGGTTGCGAAGCATGTCGATCACCGTATTATTTACAGTCCGTGCAAAGTAGCCTTTCAATCCTAATTCAATACGAAGCCGATTCCCCGCCGCGATATAATCAGCGAGCTTGTCCATAGCTCGGTCCACGGCATCTTCAACATCCTGGCGGCTCGTGAAGTACCGCCCCGCGATTTGACGCCCGTACCGTCGGTGCTTCTCCAGGGCATCCATCGTCCTAACCGAGTCGTCTTGATTCAGCACTTTGTGGCGATCATCGTCTTGTGACAGCACTCGGCACGACCCGCAAACATGCCCGATAGCGCTTTGATCTCGATCCGATTTCACGACTATCCTCCCTCAATGAGCTTCCTTGTTTGACGGTCCCGCCCTTGAGACCGAACAGCTTGTACGAACACAGCGCCCGTGCGCAATTACTCCGGTCCTGCGCAACGAATGATCGACCTGCAAGCTAGCAGCGGCCGATTTACCGGGCTTCCGTTGGTCGCCCTCGCTCGTTGGCCGCGCGGAGCGGAGTAGGGCTTTGTCACACCACCGAGCGACGCGTGATTATTCCTCCTTTATTGACGTAGAATCTCCGCTGACCGAGCTTGCGCGCACCTTCCACGCTCGGACCACAATGGTTCTTGAAATCACGGGCGGCGGAGTCGCCGCCCTATTGGGTAGGTATTGCCGTCGGCCTACGGCGGCCGCTTTTGGCGCCTTGCCATGTACTCTATCTGCAAGGCACATTCACAAGTACACACTCGGGCTCGTCCTGCTAACATGGCTGGCCCTTTCTCTTCGGCGAACCACGCGGCTTCGTAAGCCGTGATCTCCAAGTACCGTCGGTCATGCGATCCTGTGGCGCCCTATAGCTAGTAATAATAGGACTCGCACCCAGGAGCGGAAAGAACGAAATGGACCGGCTACGATCCGTCGACAGCCGCACTCGAGTGCGACGGCTCAATCACGGACCGATAATTGGTAACGTCCACTCCCTCGACGGCTGCGATTCGCTGCCCTCACCAATTATCACAATGGCCGCTCGATTAAGCGGAATAGATTTTCGGCCGCCGCAATAGAGTTGCGTCACGCGATGGCCATCCATCGTGACGCTAACGTCTGCACCGTGCTATGGTTAACCGTCGTTAACCATATTTGCGGATGTTGCGTCGGAGGAACTGGAACAAGAAGCGCGGCCACGTCAACATCGAGCGGTGGCCTCACAGAATGTTGGGGGCGTATCCCGAAAGAGCGCCATCGCCTTCCGGCGAGGGGCGCCAGTAGCGGTAACCAATTCTTAACCGTGTGTGGTGTACGATCCGACAATGGAGAACAGAACCCGTCTTGGCTTTACACTTGTTGAAATGTCAATCGTATTGATCGTGATTGGCCTGCTGGCAGGAGGCATCCTGGCTGGTCGTGATTTGATTAGGCATGCGGAACTGATGAAGATGCACCGGCAGTATGAAGAACTGGTGACAGCCATCAACACGTTCAGAACCAAATACAACTGTTTGCCTGGCGATTGCACCCAGGCGACACAGCTATTCGGCCAATACAGCGGTTGTCCGACGCCGGGGGTTTCCCTGATCTCGAAGAGTTCGTTCGATCCCGAAACCTGCAATGGCGACGGCGATGGGCGGATTGATGCGAAGTCGACGATGTATGAGATGCTGACGCTGTGGCAGCATCTTGGAAATGCCGGCCTGATCGGCGGGAACTACACGGGCGGAGCCAGCGGTGGCCTTCTCGTGGTCGTAGGCGTAAATTGTCCGTTGATCGCAGGATTAACCAACCGCTGCTGGGTAGTCTTCGACGGGGACCATTCTGTCTGGCTCAATTCATTACCCGTGCCGCCGCCGGTGACGATCGTGCCGATCCACCTTGGCACGGTGATGGTCGCCGGACAAACGCTTGGTTCCGGAACCATAGCTGGTGTTTTCACGCCAGCAGAGGCGAAGTCCTATGATACGAAGTTCGACGACGGCAGCCCCGTGGCGGGACATATTCTCATCGCCTACGGCTCGCAACATTGCACGACAGGTAATGAACTGGTGTCAAGTCCGTCCAACGCCACTGCACAATACGTTGCAGAGAATTCGCGGTACAGCAGTATCCGGAGTTGCAACCTGATCTATCGCACAGGGTTCTAACACAGGGGGCGTCGGAGACAGACGGCCCCGCCCATCAGCACCCGGTGCGCCCGCTTGAGTAGCGTGCGAGGCGTGTTAGTACGTTACGCATGTCAAAGGGGCAGAGGTCGTGCACGCTCCGGTGATGGTCATCGTCGCATCGCTGCCTTCGCCCTGAACGTCCGTTATCCATACCCACCCATCAGGCGCCTGCTGAACACATAGATTAAGCCCTGGATCGTTCGGGTATATACCGCCTTGCCAGCTATAGCCGTCCGGGCAACCACCCCCAAATTCGTCGGGATCAGGGGCTGTAATGATATTTGGCTTTGGCGGCGGGTTACATGCGGTTAGCATGGCGGCCATTGCCGCAACCGCAGCGATGCGCGTTGAATGTCGGGTGAAATGGGTCATAGGTACCTCCTTGTGCAGTGTCTCTCAGTATAGCGCAGCAATGGTTAACATTTGGTAAACATTTGAGGCGAGTTCGAGACAAATGGCACGGAGGGTACTTTCCAGCAAATACAGATGGTTAATTGGCTCAAACCCGAAGGTGGAAAGCTGAAGTGTCTCTTGCCGTTCCGAACGCACCTCGCCTGACGGCGACCGCGTGCTCTCGGGCTGCGCAGCCTCCAGTGGACACCTCGCGGTGACTGAAGAAGTGCTTCTCGCGTGAACCGGTTTTAGGGGGCACATCCCCCAGGCCGTCAAGGATCGGCGCCACGCGACCGCCTCTGGCTTCCTCTCCGATCTTCCTGCGCCTTCGCTTCGTGCAGACGGTGCCCTCCCACCGGCGGTCGTCCTTGACTGCCTTCCCCCTGGCTTTTCGGACTTCGTCCCCCTTCGCCGGAAAACGCCCGCGTGCGTTTCGCACAAGGGGACATTTAGCAATTCAAGACGGGAGAGGACTTTCAGATGGCTACCGCGACCAACACCAAACGAATCGACGTTTACACCCGCGTCACTTCGGGCATCATCGAGCAGCTTGAGCGCGGCGTAAGGCCTTGGCTCAAGCCGTGGAACGCTGAGCATGCCGCCGGACGCATCACCCGACCTTTGCGGCATAACGGCCAGCAATACAACGGCATCAATATTTTGATGCTGTGGGCTTCGGCCGAGATGCAAGGGTTTGCTAGCCCGTTCTGGTTGACGTTCCAGCAGGCCAAGGAACTTGGCGGACACGTCAAGAAGGGGGAGCACGGCTCGCCCGTGGTCTACGCCAACACGTTCAAGAAGAAGGAGACCAACGACGCCGGCGAGGAGATCGAGCAGGAGATTCCGTTCCTGAAGGAATACACGGTGTTCAACGCCGACCAGGCGGAGGGACTGCCGCAGCACTTCTATCAGATGGCCGAGCCACCCGAAAGAGACGATCGAACGCATCGAGCATGCCGAGCGGTTCTTTGCCAACACCAAGGCCGACATTCGCTATGGCGGGAACCGGGCTTATTACGCCATCGAGGCGGATTATGTCCGGATGCCGCCCTTCGAGACCTTCCGCGATTCTGAATCGCACGCCGCAACGCTGGCCCACGAGCTGACCCACTGGACGCGGCACACGTCGCGACTCAACCGTGAACTTCGGCCGCAAGAAATTCGGTGACGAAGGCTACGCGATGGAGGAGCTCGTTGCCGAGCTTGGCTCCGCTTTTCTTTGTGCCGACTTGCACATCACGCCCGAGGTTCGCGAAGACCACGCCAGCCTATATCGAATCGTGGCTCAAGGTTCTGAAAGACGACAAGCGGGCGATTTTCTCGGCCGCGTCGCACGCCAGCAAGGCGGTTGACTTCCTGCACGGCTTGCAGCCGCAGCCCGAAGCATGACTCCCTTGCGGCCCGGTCCGTCGCGGGCGGTCGGGCTTTCTTTCGTTCAGGGCTGACGCTCGGACGGCAATATCTGCCGGGGACAAGAGTGCGACTCCTGTCTCGCCGGCCCGTTCCGATGTACGGATTTCCTAGGGCGTTGCTACCGGCAGTCCTTTGAAGGACTTCGGCAAGGAATCACGATCCTTGCCCATGCGGTGTAACTGCAAGCCATAGCGTCCGTCGCGTTCGACGCCCAGGACTAGCAGGTTGCCCGCCGGATTGAGGCCCATGCAGGTGATCGGTTCTTCCGGCGTGCCGAGCTTCAACAGTTCCGCGCCGGTCGCCACGTGCCAGAAGCGGACGGTGCCATCGGCGGCGTGGCTGAGAATCGTCTGGCCGTCGGGCGAGAAGCACAGGTCGTCAATGGACTCCTCATGGCCAACAAACCGTGTTGGCGCCTGCGGATTCCGCAAGTCCCAGCGCTAATCACGCGTTCTTCACCACCAACCGCGATCCGCTGCCCATCGCCGGAAACGGCGGCGGCAAATAACGCACCCGATGTACCCGGTAAGTCGATATGCACGGCCGACGCCATTGGGTGGTCGACCAGCCTTGCTCCAGTGGGAGCACATTCGAGCCACAAGTTCCCGCGGCACGTTCGATACATTCCGGCCCAGGTTCCGCGCTGGTCTTGAAAGCGAGAACGACTCGGCCGGTCGGCGTTCGGCAATTGCGGCGCCTCCCGACAATCGTCTCAAGAACACTGACCGTCCGTCCGGCAGGCACTGCAAGCGTACCGCAGGGCCTTGGCCATCAGCCAAGCCCTCTGCGATGATGTTGCCGGTCTGAACGTCGCAACCGCAAATTCGCGTGTCCGGCCGGGAGAAGTAAACGACCTGACCGGTCGGATCGAAGTCAATTACCCAAGTGCGATACAAGAAATGGTAGGGGACATAGGCGCCTGGCGCTCCTGGCATTCGGCGGTCCAGAGTAACCGTCCATTTGCAACATCAAACAGTAACACTCGCCCCGACGCACCCCGCGGTACTGCTTCGACAACCGCCAGCCAACGACCGCACGGAGAAAATCGTGTGATCCAAGGTCTGCTGGTCAGTACGACATCGGAAAAGGTGCCAATCCCTGGCCGGTGCCAGGCACGTATCATCCCATCGCGCCCCCGATCGCAATCCGCGTTCCATCGGGCGAAATGTCGCCACTGAATGTCTTGGAGCCCGCCGAAAAGTAAACCAATGGTGCATTGCGGCCTGCCGCAACGGCGCTGCCCTGCCATGTAAAGACAGCTCCACTTTGCGATACAGCCGCCAGCAAGTCGGGTGACCGAACGTACCGCAGCGAGCGTACGTGCGGATGTTGGCCGAGGTCGGCGGCAAAGTCGTGCGAATCGAGATTCCACACCGCAAGCCGCAGTTCTTCCGTACTGCACGCCAGATAATGTCCTTCCCGTGGGATGTAGGACACAACTCCGGCGCCGGAGGTCCCCAGCGGCGGTTGGATAACTTCCAGTGTTGCAATGTCAACGACATACGGCCCGCGCCGGCTTGTCCCGACCGCGACAGCATTCGACTCTGGGAGATAAGCCAGGGTGCTGATTTCCTCTTTCAGTGCGGGTTCGTCGGCGTAGCGCTTCTCGGCTTGCGGCAGTGCCGGCATGCGCCTCTGGCTGCTGGAAATCAGATCAACGATCGACAACACGCCGTCTTCGCCGCCGACGGCGCATCTCGTGTCATCGCCAAGCCAAACAACATCATACACGCGCCCATTCACGACCGGCTCGTCGTAGATGATCGCACCGTCCGGCAGACGGTGGACTAGCACCCTTCCGTCATCGCCGGCCACGGCTAGCAACGTTCCATCAGGCGAGAACTCTGCCACGTTCGTATCAATGATCCCATCGTCGAAGGCCAGCGACTTGGTCCAGGTTCCGATGTCCCAGACCTGCACGTACCCGTCCTGGCCAGCGGATACCAAAAACCTGCTGTCCGGCGAAAACCGCAAAGCGTAAATCGGACCTTGATGTGCAGGTATCAAATGATCAGCATTGTTCGCCCGCGACCAAAGGAAGTCCCATTCGATGCCGCGACGAACCGGGCCGCCCTCAAGCGATTGACACTGCTCCAACAACTCGACCGCCTCCTCAGGACTTGCGTGACGCAGCGTCTCCGCGGCCTGCTGCACGTTGGCCGCATACTGCCGATGACGCTCCATGGTCTCGGCTAAATTCGCCACCGCTTCGGCGGCCCCGATTTGCCGTGATGCAGTGAGGCGATTCGTGATCAGCGCTCCAGCAGGCCCGCCACGACCATCACGCTCGCGGCGGCCACCGATACGAATGAAACCACAAGCGGCTTGCGCTTGGCGTACTTCCAGGCCCGCTGCCATCGGCGGGACGCGGCGGGCCAGGATCGGCTCGTGGTGAACGAAACGCCGCAAGTCGTCGGCCAATTGCCGGCGGACGCGATACCGCGCCGAGGGCGATTTTTGTAGGCACTTGGCGATGATCGTCGACAGGTCGCGCGGCACGCGTGGCCGAAACGTGCGGATCGACGGCGGCTCTTCGTGCTGATCCGGCTCCGCGTCTCCTCGGCCGTCTCGCTGTCGAAGGGACGCCGACCGGCGATCACCTCGTACAGGATCACGCCCAACGAGAACACGTCGCTGGTTGGCTCGGCCTTGCCCTTGCCGCCGTCGAGTTGCTCCGGGGCAACGTAGGGGTCCGTGCCGATGACGTCGCGCGTGCCGGTGAGCGTTGACATGGCTAGCGGCCGGACGCGGCTGGCCAGCCCAAAATCGCCGACCGTCGGATGATAAGGAAAACGCTCGTCGCCGGGTCGGGGCTTGAGCAGAATATTCCGGGGCTTCAGATCGCGGTGGATGATACCCCGATCATGGGCGAATTGGACCGCGTCGGCGACGCAGGCAATGATCTCTGCCGCCAGGTTGAACGGCACATGCTCCTCGTGGTCGAGCCACTCGCGAAGCGTCGGACCCTCGACCAACTCGAACGCGATGAAGCACACCGCGTCGACCCAGCCCGAGCGATATATCTTGATGATCCCCGGGTGATCCAACGCCGCGGCCGTTTTGGGCTCCTCGATGAACCGCCGGGCCGAAATCCTATCGAACATGACGTGCGGCCAGGCGACCTTGAGCGCCACGGTCCGCTCCAGCTCGGTATCGAAAGCCCGAAAGACGGCGCCGTAGCCGCCACGACCCAACAGCCCGTCAAGTCGAAACGGTCCGATCGTCCGCGGCTCATCGAAACCATCGCCGCTCGCGTCGTCGACCGCGTCACCATCGGGAGCCCCGCGTGCCAGCTCCGCCAGCCACACCAACAGCGCCACGCCGCCGTGCCCGCCGGACGGGGTCGCATCGTCACCGCGACTCGCTGGCGAAAGCGAATCATGGCCGTTCGATTCAAGGCTTTCCATGGGCTGCGACCAACGTTTTGAGGCGCGACAAAGCGCGGTTATACGCTTTCCGGACGGCGTCCTCGCTGCTGTTCACCAGCAGCGCGATCTGCTTGAACCGCAATTCTTCGAGCAACCGCAACTTAATCACATACTGGTCGCTCGGTTTGAGCTGTTGCTCGAAGACGTCATAGGCACGCGCCGCCGCTTCTCGAAGTACGATGGCGTCGTCTTCGGCCCGTTGCGACTGATTGGGGTCGGGCAAGTTTCGGCGCATTTGGATCGCCCGCCAGATGGTCATTTGCACCGTCTCGCGGGTGCGGTCGCGGTGATTGCGCATCCAATGACGGTACTTGTTGCGGAGAATCCCATCCGCCCACCGCTTGAACTCGGCGAACGTGGTCTTGTCGAAGACGTCAAACCTTTCGCGAGCCCGCAGGACCGTCTCCTGAATCAAATCCGAGATCGTATTGGCCGGGCTCATCCCCGGCATTGTACGGCCCCCCAGTTCGGCAAAGTACTGATTGACGAGCAAGTCAATCAGCGTATCAAGAGCTTCGAACGAGCCCGCCCGAGCCTGGGCGACCAAACTGTCGGGACTGGCGTGGTGCCGCGTCCTGATTGGCGATTTCATCTGGTCAGACCCTCTCCCAAGCTGGTCCCCGCCAAGTCCCCCCAATAGCATGGCGGCTGCCGCTACGGATTTCAACGGGCGCGAGATCCTGACGATTCTGTCAGCTTGCGACATCTTGCTCAATCGGGCCGCTAGGTTTCGCGAAACCGGAGAACTTTTGCGAATTTGCGTCCGATTTCAGGATGTTCGCGCACATAAGATCGTGCAGTGCCAAGTGCCCTAGTTCGAGCAACGTTGTCCCGAGGCCGTCCGACAATGCTCATGCGGGTAAGCTCGCAGTGACCGTCCCAGTTGAGCTTGATGGACTCCGAATCGTTCGACCGCAGTCATCCACGTGAATGCATTTTCCTTCGCGACGAGTCCGTTTATGAGCATCAAGTTTAGTCGCCCAGTTCAATTCGCTGTCCTGGCCGCCGTTGCGCTCGCTGAGTCGCTCGCGTGCAATGCTTCCGCGGTCTTCGCACAGGTTATCTATGATGCGTCCGCCGACTTCGACATTTCGAACAACCCGAGCCAAATCAATGGCGGCGCCTACAGTTACGGCTACGAAACGACGCTCGGTTCGTCGTTTACACTGTTCCCCGATTACATCTCGTCAGCACCGCTTGCTGGGTACGACGTGGTCGGGTTTGCGCCAGACGACACTCCCGCTCTATACAAAAACACTAGCGATAGCACGTACGTTGTCGGCGGCATTACCTACCAGCCGGATCAACTCGTATTGCATCCTGGAATCAGCGGTCAGTACTCCGTGCTTCGGTTTACGGCTCCCTCGACCGGCGTGTACGCTTTCGACGCCACGTTCAACGCCGCCGACAGCCACCCAACCACAACCGATTTGCACATTCTCGTCGATAATACCCAAATCGACAGTGGCGGCATCAACGTCGACGGCGGAGGTTCCACCGCCGAGTTCTCTTCGACGTCCCTACCATTGCTTGCCGGCGAAACGCTCGATTTCGAAGTGGGCTATGGAAACGGAAATAAACTCTACGACTCCACGGGGCTCTTTGCCACCGTGGCGAATATCGCGTCAGATTCGACCTGGACATCCGAGGTCCCGGCCGAGACGGCCGGTCCGGGCGACCAAGCCTATTTTGCCGGCACGCGTCCCGATCCGGGTAGAGAATAAATAAAGGGGACGTGAGTCATTTCAATGACTGGCGTGCTTCTTTTCGTGCTGCGCTGAGTCCATCGGCCGAGACGCCTGGCGGCGGGTCGGTTTGCTGTGCGTGCATGATTTCCTTCCTTCATTGCGCCACGCTCGTGCCTATTGCGCCATTCTCAAGCACCTCGGCCCGGCTGAAAAGGCCGATTCGCTGATCACGCACGATTCCGGCCGACGACGGGTCATTTGGGCTGGTTTGACTTGGCGTTCCGTCGGCACCAAAATCAAGGGCGAGGTACTTCAAAAACATACTACTAAGTTATGGAGCTGGCGTGATGTGTGGGCGCATCGCATGGACTGCCCTGCTGTTCGCCTGGCTGGCACATTCGTCGTCGGTCGCCGCCGATCCACCGTCTGCCGATTCGCGACATTGCCTCCAGCGCGCCTGCGTCGAGTATTTGCTCACACCCCAGCAGGCCACTGATTGGCATTGCATCAAGGACGAGTTCGGGCCGACTTTTTCGGGCAGCCCAGGGTGGCGGAAATACTTGGAATTTGTCGAGCGCGAGCTGCGGCGGTGCGGAGCGGTGGACGTCACGCGCGACGTCTGGACCTACGATCGCTGGCACACGACCGAGTGGCCCGACGACGCCGGCTGGTCGTTGACGTCCGGCGGCCGGCCGATTCGCGTGGCCAGCTACGGGGCCTACAGCGGGTCGACGCCGAGCGAAGGCGTCACGGCCGAGTTAGTCGTGTACGATGCGACCGATCCGCAGCAGGACCGGCGCGGCAAGATCGTCGTGTTTCCGCTCGCGGCCTCGTCCGCGGCGATCGAGGCGATCGCCAACCCCGACTACGAATCGCCGGCCGTCGAAGACAGTTACCCCGAGCCGGGCCGCCCTGTCCCGCAGAACGTGCAGTCGGTGAGTCCAACGATCTGGGCGCAGTTGCTAGAAGCCCGTCAATTGATCTCGATCGCGGCGCGCGACAAAGCCGCCGGCGCAGTGTTCGTGTTTGATTCGCCCTACGAGCAGGTGGCCGGCCTGTACACATTTCCGGTGCCAAAACTGTACGACGTGCCGACGCTGCACCTCGACCGCGTGGCCGGGCGCAGGTGCTGGCCGACGCCAGAAAGAGCGCCACGGCCACGCTCACCTTGTCGCCGAAATAACTCCCAGCGAGACGTGGCCGCTCATCGCGTATTTGCCCGGCCGGCACTACGGCACGCCCGAGGACGAACAGATTACGTTCGTCACGCACAGCGACGGACCATCGATCTCGCAAGACAACGGCCCGCTGGGGCAGGTGGCCATCGCCGATTACTTTTCCCACATTCCGCCAGCAGATCGGCCGCGAACGCTGATGTTCTACATTGACAACCGGCACTACCTGCCCGGTGGAGAGGCCGCCTTTGCCGAGCATGACTGGCTGGCCAATCATCCCGAGGCGCGCGAGCGAATCGTGGCCGTCATCGGAGTGGAGCATCTGGGGCAAATCGAGTTCGTCGAAGACGCCGGCCATCTGCGCCCCAGTGGCCGCGTCGACCCTTCGCACTTGTGGGTCACGAACAACCAGCGGATGATCGACATGGCCATCGCCGCCGTAGCCGACAACGGCCTCAAGGGGGCCGCGGTGCGCGTGCCGGCCAGGCCCGGCCGGCACGGCAAAAGCCAGGGGCCCTGGTACGGACTGGGCCGCCTGGCCAACGAGCTGCACACCCCCGGCTTCGCCACGATGGGCACGATGGGCGTCTACTGGGCCACCTCATCGCGGTTGGACCGTTTCGACCCGACGCTGTTTTGCCGCCAGATCGCCACCGTCTCGCAGCTCACTGGGCATTTGATGCTGGCCGACATGGCGACGCTGCAAACCGCCGACCCGCCGAGCGCCGCGTCGCGCGACTGAGCGAGCTGCCGCTCGTCAGGAACCCGCAGCCACGGTGTTGGTGAGCGTGCCGATCCCCTCGATTTCCACTTCCACCTTGTCGCCGGGCTTGATCGGGCCCGTGCGCCCGGCCGTGCCGGTGAAGATCAAATCGCCCGGCTCGAGCGTCACGTGGTGGCTGATGAAGCTGACCAGCTCCGGCACGCTGTGAATCAGGTGGTCGGTGTTTTCCTCCTGCACGACCTGGCCGTTGAGGCGCAGCCGCATCAGCAGGTGGTCATAATCCAGGCCGCTGGCGATCACCGGCCCCACCGGGCCAAACGTGTCGCTACCCTTGGCCCGCCACCATTGCACGTCACCTTTCTGCCAGTCGCGGGCACTCACGTCGTCGCCGCAGGTAACTCCCAGGATGCACTGCCGGGCCTGCTCGCGGCTGACGTTCTTGGCCCGGCGACCGATGACGACGACCAGTTCGCCCTCGTAATGCACCTCCTTGGTGCCCGGCGGGATGACGATTTTGTCGCCGTCGGCGACGAGGCACGAGGGAACTTTGAAGAACACCTGCGGGGTCTGAAACTTGACGGGAATCTCGCCGGGCTTTTCGACGTCGACGGTGGTCTTGCTGTCGGAGGTGGTTTCGCCGGTTTTATCGTCGGTCGTAATTTTCGTCGTGGTGACCACCGTGGTCACGCGTTCGCCGCCCCCCAAGTGGCTCTTGTAACTGCCGGCCAGGGCCACCACTTTCGTGGGCCGCTCGACCGGCACCAACAGCCTGACGCTGGCCAGCGGATACGTTCGATCGGTCGCCTTCCACTCGCCGAACAGGTCGCCGTCGAGCTGGCGAATCACGTCCCCTTCGACGATCCCGTAGGCCGTGACCTGACCGACCTGAAAGCGAGCATAGCGGGTGACCTTCGCGTCACCGGCCATGGCCGCCGCGGCGGTCATCAACAGAGCGGCCAGCGTGGTCGCGAAGACGCGCCAGCGCAAGTGCTGCGAGTATTGGTACATCGTGTTCTCCTGGTTGCGGGAGAGCCGTGGGCGAGAAAAAGCTTCGAGCAAAGTTTGCCGGCGGCCCCATTCTAAGAGCCCGCCGCAGGCGAAGCCACCGGCGATGGGCGGACTCCGGTGAAATTCGCCGACGGGTCAACCCCGCGCCGTCTGGTTGAGTGCGGAGCGGCGGCCCAGCATCCGATCCAACGAGTCGGACGTTTGATACACCAGCGCCTCGGGAAAGTGCAGCCAGGGGTGAAAGTATTCGAACGTCACGTAGCCGCGATACCCGGCCGCGTCGAGCGCCGCCAGCACGGCCGGCCAGTTGGTCGTGCCGTCCAACAGCGGGCGGAACGCCTCGAGCGACGAATCGGTCCCCTTCTTCGAAAACTCTTTGAAGTGCACGTTCTGAATCCGCCCCCCCAGGATGCGAATCCAATGCTCGGGAAACTGGTACTGCATGATATTGCCCGTGTCGAAATGCACGTGCAGCCGGGGGCTGTGAAAGCTGTCGACGAAGTCGATCATTTCGCCGGGGCTCAGCAGGTAGCCGTTGAAGAAAATGTTCTCGATGTTCAGATTGACCCCCAGCTTCTCGGCCCGGGGCAGCAGCTTGCCGATCGCCTCGCGGGCCCGGCGGTCGCACACGTCGTTGGCCACCGGATCGTAGTCGTCGCGCCAGGGAATGTGCACCGCGCCGGGCACGACCAGCAGGTTTTCGGTGCCTAGCTCATGCGCAGCGTCCACCATCTTGCCGGCAAGCTCCAGCGAACGCTCGCGCTTGGCCGGATCGTTCGAGGTCATCGGGTACGGCCAGAACAAAAACGAGCAGACGCCGCTGATGGCGATGCCAATCTCGTCGGCCAGCTTGCGAAGGGTGCGGTACTCGGCCGATCCACTCTTGGGAGACAGATCGTTTTCCAGATCGTAGTTCAGCTCGATCCCCTCGAAGCCGGCACGCTTGGCCAGCCGCAGGCACTGTTCGAGCGACATCTGATCCGGATAGGGAAAAGCCCACAGGTTGATGGACTTCCGCATGTCGTACTTGGGCGGGCCGGCAATCGACGGGTCGGCGGCAGCTTGTGCCGCCTGGCCCAAAACGCCCGCCGTGCCGCCGGCGGCCAGCGCCGACGCGATGGCCGCGCGCCGCGTCATGCGCGACTGAGCCCAAGACTTCTCATCGGGAAACATGTGCTCGCTCCTGCCGAGAGGATGTTGCTTCTCAGCAGGCTAGCCGCCCCCAGCACCGCCATCAAGCTATCGGCCGGCGGTGGCAGCCGATCGAGCGAGGTTGTGCCGACATCCTGGTGAAGCGAGGATGGAGTCGCAAAAGCTGGCGTCGTTAAGGCTTGCGAACGCAAACTCCCGCCGTCCAGTGCGAGAAAGACCCGCCTCGGCCACTGCCCTGTTGGCCGAAGCGGGCTGGCAATCGGAAGCGATTTGGCGACCCTTCCGTTGCATTGCACTCATCGGCAAACGAGATTTTCGACAGCCAGAAATTTCCAACCGAATCGTAACGTGGGCAGGCCATTCCCACCAGAATGAGTGACCGCAGGCTGAGGGGGAAGCAAAGCGGCGGCCCATCAGTATCCGCGAGAGGGCTCGAACCTCTAACCTTCGGCTTCGGAGGCCGACGCTCTATCCAATTGAGCTACGCGGACGCGAGATTTAAGTATAGCGGCGCGGAGCGACGGCAGAAGGGGTTGCTGGAAGGGGTTGGCGGCTGGGGATTGGGGGTTGGCGTTGGCGGCATACAGTTGCGGCAACGTGGCGCGACGGCCCGCGGCATGTCGTGTCACCCTGGCCGGCTTTCGCGCCGGGGTTTGTTTTCCCTCTCGGCCTGGCTGTAGTCGCCGAACGGGGCGTCGCGCCCGGTGATCGCCGCGCGGACGCCTTGCTCTTCGGCCGTGCGGACGAATTGGCGACCCTCGGGCGTGTTGCGCATGATGCCGTCCAGGATCGTGCCCAGGTACTGCGTCGTTTGCAGGCCCATGTTGTCGTAGGCCTGGTTGACGATGAGCTTCATGGCCGCCAGCTGCGTCAGCGGGATTCCCGCCAGCCGCCGGGCCAGATGGTCGACCCGGGCGTCAAGCTCTTCCAGCGGGTAGGCGAAGTTCACCAGCCCGATGGCCGCCGCTTCAGCGCCGCTCACCGAGTCACCGGTGAGGGCGTAGTACTTGGCCTTCGCCAGCCCCAGCCGGTAAATCCACATGCCCGTCAAATGGCAGCCCCAGACCCGCGCGTAGGGCGTGCCGAAGCGGGCGTCTTCGGTGGCGATCACCAGGTCGGCGCACAGCGCCATCTCCGAGCCGCCCCCCACGCACCAGCCGTGCACCTTGGCGATCACCGGCTTCGAGCCGCGCCAGATGCGCATGAAAGCCGGAATCGGCGCGGCGAACGGATCGGTGACGTAGATCACGTCCATGCCCGGGTCGTAACCCTCTTCGGCGATCCCTTCGTACTGCCGCAGCCCGTCGGAGAAATCGAAGCCGGCGCAGAACGATTCGCCCGCTCCTTGGAGCACGATCACGCGGATGTCGGCATCGCGCTGGGCGTCGGCCAGCGCCGCGTCCATTTCGGCCCACATCGTCGGGTGCAGGGCGTTTTGCTTCTCGGGCCGATTGAGCGTGACGGTGGCGATGCGATCGCGCTTCTCGTACAAGATCATTTCATAACTCACGGCCTTCGCCTCCGGACGTTGCGGCATGGATCGGGACGCCACCGAGTATAACGGCCGCGGGCGCCGATTACGCGATCCGCCGCCCGCGACGCACCGTGACCGGCGACCCATCGGCGAAGAACGCCGACACGGGGGGCGCGGCCAGCGCTTCGGCGAAACGCTGCGCCGTACAGGCCGACCGCGTCGCCGTCGAAGCGGGCCGCGCCGTGGGCCACAGCTTCCAGCGCGGATGTTCGACCCGATATTCGACGGTCCGCCGGCCCGTGCCTCCGGAGTAACCCCAGTAGTGCTCGATGATGAACTCTTCGAGCGTGCCTGCGGCCGCCGTCGCCCCCGTGCCCGTGGCGGTCAGCTCGAGCAGGCTTTCGCGGCCGGCGTGCCGCCAATGGTACGCGACGCGGCTGTGGGCGCTCGGATCGCCGTTGGGCAGGGTGATGTCGTAGCGAATGGGCACGGTCAAGTAGTTCTCGCCGTAGAGCCAGCGGGCCGTCCAGGCCAGGGCCCGGCGGGGCGCCAATTCGCGGACGAACGACACGCCGCGCCGCCAGCCGTCGGTCGTCTTGCGGCGGACGTAAAACCGCAGATTCACTTCGGCGAAGTGGCGGTGGAACGGAATCGACAGCCCCCACACCCGCGTGTCGCGAAATTGAAATCCCACCAGGCTCAGCAGCGAACGCCCCTGCCAGGCGTCGGGCTCGGTGCCCAACGGCACGTGCGGCGCGAGCACCGCCGCGTCGATCTCGAAATTCACTACAGCCAGGTTCAACCACTGGGCACTGAGAAAGCGCGCACCGACGGCATCCATGATCCATTTCTCCCCGGGGCACGGCAAAACGATCAGTTTTTCACATCGCGTGCGAAAGCGGCACTCATCGCGTTATGCGTTCGCCAACAAGCCTGACGAGTATTCAACCGCAGGAAGCCGCCGGGCACCACAGCGAAATCGCCGGGGCTCCCCTATCAAGCAACGATGGACCGCGAGCAGGCGCCACACTTTCGCCAACCCCCAGCCCCCAATCCCTTGCTCCTCACACGTCGGCCGGGGCCGGCTCCAGCCGCTGCTCTTCGCGGCGGCTCCGGTCCTGCTTGAGCATCCGCACCGAATCGATCGAATAGATCGCCACGGCGGTCCAAATCAGCGACAGCGACACCAGCTTCACCGTCGACAGCGGCTCGCGGAACAAGAACACCGCGATCAGAAACTGGATCGTGGGGGCCAGGTATTGCAGGAAGCCCAGCGTGGCGAATCGCAGCCGCCGAGCCGCAGCCGTAAACAACAGCAGCGGCACGCACGTGACCAGCCCACTGGCCATCAGCGTCACGCACATCGCCGGATCGGAGAGCACCAGCGCCGACGCGCCGTGGGCATGCAGGTACAGCACAAACGCCAACGCCGCCGGGGCCAACAGCAGCGTCTCGACGAACAGCCCCAGCAAACCGTCGACGGCCACCTGTTTGCGCAACAGACCGTAAAACGCAAACGACAACGCCAGCGAGACGGCGATCCACGGCACTCCCAGGATCGCCACGCCGAGGCCGGCCAACGCCACGCTGGCCATCTGCCAGCGCCGCAGGTGCTCTTTGAGAATCACCACCCCCAACACCACGTTGACCAGCGGGTTGAGAAAGTAGCCGATGCTGGCCTCGACGACCTGGTTCGTCGTCACCGAGTAGATGTAGACGAACCAATTGAAGGCCAGCAGCACGGTGCTGGTGGCCAGGGCGGCCATGATCGGCCGCGAACGCAACGCCGGACGCAGGTCGCGCCAACGTCCCAGCAGGGTGATCACGCCGGCCAACAGCGCGAACGACCAGACGATCCGCTGGGCGACGACTTCCTGCGGCGCGACCGACGCCACGAGCTTGAAATACAACGGCACCAGGCCCCACAGCCCGTACGACAGCACGCCGTAGACCACGCCCTGCCGTGGGTGATCGGCCTGCGCTTGCGCCAGAAAGCCGGACTCGGTCAATCGTCGTAACATCCGCGCGTGCCGTCCTGAGGACCGAATGCCGCACTAGCAGTCCGTTGAAATAAGCCATCCTGGCCTGTTTCAACCTCGCCAGGTGCGTAGCAAAGCTCCGCACGAAAGGCGAAATAACGACTCGCGTCGTCATTTTGAGATCGCATCCATGCGATCGCGCAGGCCGTCGAATATTTCAACGGCCTGCTAGACACACCGCCGGCGGCCAAAGTTCGGCGGCCGTCGAAACGATTGATCATAGGCCCGCGGCAGCGAAAGCCAAGGGCGACGTCGGCGAACCGTCGATCGGTTGCAGGGTGGCGCGTGGCATGCCCACGCTTGTCGCAAGCGCGAGCCCGGCGCTCTGCGTCATTTGCCGGCCGGTTCCAGCGCGGGCTTGGTCGACGATGCATCCAACTCGGCGCGATCTTCGGCTTTCCCTTGGCTTCGTGATCCAGCTCGATGTACTTTTCCATCAGCTCGGTCACGGCGTCGTCGCTCTTGTCGACTTGCAGTTCGAGCCAGTTGCCTTCGACGCCCGGCTTGGCGACCTTGATCCCCGCGGCCAGCCGTCCCCGATGATCGCCGCCGGCGGTATCTCCGGCCAGCAGGGCCGCCATCAGTCGATCGGCCAGCGAACCCTCGGTGGTTTCATACGCGGCGGCCATGGCCGTGATCACGTTGCGCCCCGCCAGCGTATTCCCCTGGCAAGCGTAGTAGCGGCCGCTCATCGCGCCCCACCACTGGCTGCGCGGCGGGGCATCAACCGGATTCAATTGCGCCGTGCGCCCGAGCCGATCGACGATCGCCAATTGCCGCGTGCCGGACTGGGGATCGTCTTTGGTCAGTTCCCACAGAACTTCTGCAGGGGATTTGTCTTTGGCCAACAGATCAAGTGCCCGCGGCCCCAGTTCGGGATTGTGAAAGTGCTGCGTGCAAAACGCCCCCACGCCGCCGCGCGCGTAAGGCACGACTTCGCCCACCGCCGGAAACTTGCTCGCCACGGCCGCGCCGCAGATGCCGCTCTCGGGATCCATTGCCACGATGGAGAACGTTGCGCTGATCGCGGAGGGTTGCGGCCGAGGGCTCGATGATCGCGCGGGAGCGCGAAACGTTCTCGACGGGAGGTCGCACAGCCCGGCGTCCTTTTCCACCGCGCCGGTCGATCCCGGCGTGTCCGTGGCGGTGTGTCCGCAGCCGGCGGCGGCCAGGCAGACCAGCGAGACGACGAGTCGGGCGATTCGTTGCGACATGGTTCCGTTTCCGTCGGGAGTGACCTGCTCCAGCCTAGTTGACGCCGTGCGTAACCGCAAAACCGCCGGCCCCCTCGCGTCCGCCTGGGCGTCGAAACGCTCAGACGATCTCGCACGCTCCAAACGGCCCGGCCGGTCTGTTAAGGTAATGGTTTGGAATGCCGTCAGGTAGAGCCGGCCCGGCAAGGCAGGATCCCGGCATTGCTCGTTCTAACCGTTAAACATCGTCGCCATCCGCAGTCGAGGAGTCCGATCGTGCCGCCGTCAAGAGTCCTGTTGGCCGTAGGCCTTTGTAGCCTGGCGTTGGCGACGAAACGCGGAATCGGTAGCGAGGGCGTCATTCCCCGGGCCGTAGACGTACAGACCCTGCAAATCTACCACGCTGCCGAGCGTCCGGGCTGGGCTTGCTGGCCGACGGCGTGGCAGGACGAAGACGGAACCGTCTACGTTGCCTTCCAGGAGTTGCGGCGCGCCCCCAACCCGAAGTGGCAGCCCGTCCCGCTCGATTTTTGGGAGACGATCGGCTTGCCGAATTCCTATGCGGTGACCCTCTGCGGCGGGACCGAAACGATCGTGCCGGAATCGGTCGTGATGAAGAGTACCGATGGCTGCCGGACGTGGCGGGAAGTCGGCCGCGACGACCAGCGCGGTACCAGTACGTTCGCCTGGCACAGCCTGCCGGGCGGACGGATCATGCGAATCGTCAGCAACGATTACCTTGCCTGGGGCGAGAATCGAATTCCGCGGACCTACTCCGAGACTTCGTCCGACGGCGGAACGACTTGGGACCATCGAGTGAACGTCATCGAGGGATACTCCACGGACGTGGGAGCGTATCGCTTGAGAATCCTCAACGACGGCACATTGGCGGCGATTGGCAACTACCAAGTCGCCTGGCAGCCAGGACAACGGAAGTTCGGCCGGAATGCGAAGCGTCCGCATGTTCGTCAAGAGATCATGTGCGCCCTGTGGTTCTCCGGCGACGGGGGAAAAAGCTGGACGTCCGCGCTGCCGGTGTTGCCGGGCGTGTCTGCTTCCGAAGCGGACTTTTGCGAGCTTTCCTCCGGAGATCTGCTGATCGCAAATTCCGCCGTCCAACACGGGCCGCAAGTCAGGCAGTACGTGCGCAAGACAAAGCACGGCTGGGTGCCGGAGCCGGTGTTCGACGTCGCCAAGGGGCGCGTGCCGGAACGACTGGCGCTATCGCCCGCGGGCATCATCGTCGGAGCCGTGCGCGGAGGCGTGTATACCTGCTCCAACGACGAGGGCGCGACCTGGCACGAAATTGCCGGCGTGCCCAACGCTTACTATCAGCCCTTCACGATACCGCTGGCCGACGGACGCTTCTTCACCGTGTGGCATGCCGGAGGGGGCGACGAGCCATTCGGCACCAAGGACTTATGGATCGGTGCGCACGTGTTCCGGCTCGAAGCTCAGCTTCCGCGCCCTACGCGGCTAGTCCTCGAGCGCCAGCAGGATACCGAAGGCAATCGATATATCAACGCGTTTCTGGTCACGTTGACGTGCGGCGACGCACCGCTTGCCGGGCAGTCGGTCAGCTACCGCCATAAGAAACGATACGGCGGCGAAGGCACCGGCCAGGTAACCACCAACGACAAGGGGCAGGCAACCATCGACCTGACGAAGCAATTCGAGGGGGAGACCAACGTGCACGAAGGCTACACGATCACCGCGTCGTTCCAGCCGGCCATGGGTGACGTCGAGTCGAGCGCCTGCCAATCAGACGAGATTTACGTGTACGCGATCACGACCACGCGCCAAGAGTTGGGCTGGAAATAGCGAGTGCCCGCGGCTTCCGGAGAGTCCCCCGCCACACTCCAAATGGCCCGCGCCGTCTGCTAAGGTAGTGGTTTGGACACACGTCCGGTAGAGTCGACCAGGAAACCAGGAACCTCCGCCATGCGCCGATCGAGTCTCGTGGTGTTGTTGGTGTTGATTGCTCTTCTCTTCCCTCAGATCGTAGGCGCCGCCGACGCGAAACCCGATTCGGCCGGCGAGTTGCCGCGGGGGCTCGACGGTGAGCCGCTGAACCTCGACTTCGAACGCGGCACGCTCGAAAACTGGACCGCCGCGGGCGAAGCCTTCGCCCGGCAGCCGGTCAAGGGAGACACCGTCACGGCGCGCGGCCGGGGCATGAAGAGCGAGCACGCGGGCAAGTTCTGGGTCGGCGGTTTCGAAGTCTCGCTTAGCGACGCCCCGCAGGGGACGCTCACCTCGGCCCCGTTCAAAGTGACCGAGCCCTGGGCCAGCTTCCGCGTTGCCGGCGGCTCGGACAAGAGCACGCGCGTCGAGTTGGTCCGCCGCGACACGAACAAGGTGATCGCCACCCGCAGCGGCGACAATTCCGAGACGCTCAAGCCCGTGGCCGTCGACCTGTCGAAGCACGTCGGAGAGGAGATTTTCATTCGACTCGTCGACGCTTCGAGCAACGGCTGGGGGCATTTGAACTTCGACGACTTCAAGCTGCACGCCAAGAAGCCGAACTTCCCCTCGCAGCCCGGCGAGGCGCCCGAGGATGAATATCCCTTTGCCGGCCTCTCGCCCGAGGATGCCGCCCGCCAGATGCGCGTGCCCGAGGGCTTTCAAGTCACGCTGGCCGCCGGCGAGCCCGATGTGAAACAGCCGATCGCCATGGCCATCGACGATCGCGGCCGGTTGTGGATCGCCGAGGCCTACACCTATCCGCTCCGCGCGCCCGAGGGGAAGGGGCGACGACCGGATCCTGATCTTCGAAGACGCCGACGGCGACGGGCGGCTCGACAAGCGAAAGGTGTTTCTGGAGCACTTGAACCTCGTCAGCGGTCTGGAAGTCGGCTTCGGCGGCGTGTGGATCGGCGCCGCGCCGTATTTGCTGTTCATTCCCGATCGCGACGGCGACGACGTGCCCGACGGCCAGCCCGAGGTGCTCTTGGACGGCTGGGCCTACCAGGACACGCACGAGACGCTGAACACGTTCACCTGGGGCCCCGACGGCTGGCTCTACGGTTGCCACGGCGTGTTCACCCACTCGCAGGTCGGCAAGCCCGGCACGCCCAAGGACGAGCGGGTGCCGATCAACGCCGGCATCTGGCGCGTACCATCCCACGCGGCACGAGTTCGAGGTCTTTGCCCACGGCACGAGCAATCCCTGGGGCGTCGACTTCAACGACTACGGCCAGGCGTTTGCCACGGCCTGCGTCATTCCGCACCTGTACCACATCATCCAGGGCGCCCGATACCAGCGGCAGGCGGGCCAGCACTTCAATCCGTACACCTACGACGACATCAAGACGATCGCCCAGCATCGCCACTGGATCGGCGCCACGCCCCACTCGGGCAACGACCGCTCGGACGCCGCCGGCGGCGGACACGCCCATGCCGGCGCCATGATCTACCTGGGCGGAAGCTGGCCCGACAAGTATCGCGGCCAGATCTTCATGAACAACATCCACGGCCAGCGCCTCAACCACGACTTGCTGCTCCCCAAAGGCTCGGGCTATGTCGGCGACCGCGCCCCCGACTTTCTCTTCGCCCACGATCGCTGGTCGCAGATCATCAACCTGCAATACGGCCCCGACGGTCAGATGTGGATGATCGACTGGTACGACGAGAACGCCTGCCACCACCTCGACCCCGATCATCACGACCGCACGAACGGCCGCATCTTCAAGGTCGCGTACCAGAACGCCCGGCATACGCCGGTCGACCTGAAAAAACTGAGCGACGAAGAGCTCGTCGCCTTGCAACTCAACGAAAACGACTGGTACGTCCGCCACGCTCGCCGCATCCTGCAAGAGCGCGGCGCCGCCGCCGGCGTGCACGAAAAGCTGGCCGACATCGCCACCGGCCATCCGCACGAAACCCGCCGCCTGCGGGCCCTCTGGGCGCTGCTCGTCAGCGGCGGACTGACTGAAGACCGCGCGCTCGGCTTTTTGCAAAACGAATACCCGCACGTGCGGGCCTGGACGATGCAACTACTCACCGACGATCCTAAGCGCGAACTGTCCCCCGCGGTGCTCGGGCGGCTGTCCGATCTTGGCCGCCGACCCCTCGCCGGTCGTGCGGCTGTACGTCAGTTCGGCGCTCGGGCGAATGCCTCTCGGCGCAGCGCTGGGAGCCGCTGGCCGGCTTGCTCGCCCACGGCGGCGACGCGGGCGATCACAACCTGCCGCTGATGGACTGGTACGCCGCCGAGCCGCTGGCCGAGGTGAATCCCAAGCGGCGGCTCGATCTGGCCTCCGGCGGCAAAATTCCCGTGGTGTTAGCGTTCATGGCCCAGCGGCTCGCCAAGATGGGCACACCCGAGGCGCTCGGCCGCCGTCGTGGCCGAATTGGGACGCACCGGCGACGCCAAGCGGCAACTCATGTTGTTGGCAGCGCTCGAGGAGGGCTTGAAGGGACGACGCCACGTCGCGATGCCCGCAGGATGGCCGGCCGTGTCCGCGTCGCTCGTGAACAGCCCGCAGGCCGACGTCAACGCGCAGGCGACGGCCTTGGCCCTGAAGTTTGGCGATCCGACGGCGCTGGCGAAGCTGCGCGGCATGCTGGCCGACAAGAAACAGGACCTGGCCGAACGCAAAGCCGCGCTGGCGGCCTTGCTCGGCGTCCGCGATCCGGAGCTGGCCGCCACGCTGCAAGGGCTCGTCGCCGAGCCGGCGCTGCGCGGCCCGGCTTTGCGCGGATTGGCATCTTACGACGACAGGCGAACGCCGGCCGCCATTCTGGCCGTGTATCCGCAGTTGACGCTGGCGGAAAAACGCGATGCGTTGAACACGCTCGCTTCGCGCGTCGCGTATGCCCAGGCGCTGCTGGCCGCCGTGGGCGAGAACCAGATCGCGTCCACGGATCTTTCGGCAGATCTCATTCGCCAGCTTCGCAATCACAAGAACGAGTCTCTCGACAAACGCATCACCGAAGTGTGGGGCATCGTCCGCGATTCGAGTTCCGAGAAGGCCAAGCTGATCGCCGACTACACGAAGCTCGTCAAACAAAAGGACCCGCCCCCCGACGTTTCGTTGGGCCGGGCCGTCTTCACGAAGACGTGCCGCCCAGTGCCACACGCTGTTCGGCACCGGCGGAAAGATCGGCCCCGAGCTGACCGGCTCGAACCGGGCCAACCTGGAGTACATCCTCTCGAACGTCCTCGATCCGTCGGCCGTAATGGCCAAGGAGTATCAGCCCTCGGTGATCGTCACCGCCGACGGCCGCGTGATCACCGGCATCGTCAAGCAACAGGACGCCGATGCCCTCACCGTGCAAACCGCCAACGAGCTGGTCACGCTGCCGCGCGACGAAGTCGAGCAGATGCAGACCAGTCCGCAGTCGATGATGCCCGACGATTTGCTCAAGCAGCATTCGCCGGACGAAGTCCGTTCGCTCATCGCGTACCTGGCCAGCGGCGAACAAGTGCCCATGCTGGCGACGGCCGACAACGTCAAGACCCTGTTCAACGGCACCGACCTGGCCGGCTGGACCGGCGACGCGTCGCTGTGGAGCGTCGAGGGCGGCCAGATCGTGGGCCGCACGCAGGGACTCAAGCAAAACGAATTCCTCAAGAGCGACCTGGTGCTGGGCGATTTCCGCCTCCGCTGCCAGGTCCAGCTCGTCGACAACCGGGGCAACAGCGGCATCCAGTTCCGCAGCGAAGTCCTGCCCGACGGGGTCGTGAAGGGCTATCAGGCCGACGTCGGCGCCGGCTGGTGGGGCAAACTCTACGAAGAGCATGGCCGGGGACTGTTGTGGCAAAAGAGTGGCGAGTCGCACGTCCGCGAGGGTTGGAACACGTACGAAATCCTGGCCAGCGGCGACCGCATCCAAACCTGGATCAACGGCCAGCCCTGCGTCGACCTGGTCGATCCGGCCGGGGCGAAGCGGGGGATTCTGGCGCTGCAGCTCCACGCCGGCGGAGCGACCGAGGTGCGATTCAAGGATTTCGAGGTGGAGTTGTCGCCAAAGGTCGAGTTGACGAAGAAGTGAGCAGCGGCCCCAAGTGGTCGGCTAAACCGCCAGCGGCCGAAGGGCTCTCGCGGCGTCGGATGCTCGGACGGCGCGAGAAGGTTGGCGACGATGCGCGAGCGCGCGGACGCTAAATCTCGACCAGCATCCGCATCGGCTCTTCCATGACTTCTTTGACGCGCTTCAGGAACGTCACGGCTCCCTGGCCGTCGACGATGCGGTGATCGTAGGTCAGGGCCACGTACATCATCGGCCGGATCACGACCTGGCCGGCTGCGGGCCACGGGCCGATCCTGGATCGCGTGCAGGCCCAGGATGCCGCTTTGCGGCGGATTGACGATCGGCGTCGACAACAGCGATCCGTACACGCCGCCGTTGGAGATCGTGAACGTGCCGCCTTGCGAGCTCTTCGAGCGTAGAGTTTGTTCTTGCGGGCCCGGGCGGCCAAGTCGGCGATCGCCAGCTCGATTTCGGCGAAGCTCATCCGCTCGGCGTGGCGCAGCACCGGCACGACCAGCCCCTTGCCGCCGCCGACGGCGATGCCGATGTCGAAGGCGTTGTGGTAGACGATGTTCGTTCCCGCGAACCTCGGCGTTCGACCTCGGCACGAGTTTCAAAGCGTCGATCGCGGCTTTGACGAAGAACGACATGAAGCCGAGCTTGATGCCGTACTGCTCCGCGGAACACTCGCCTTGTGCTCGTTGCGCAGCTCCATCACGGCCGACATGTCGATTTCGTTGAACGTCGTCAGCAGCGCGGCGTTTTGCTGGGCTTCGACCAGCCGCTGGGCGATCCGCCGGCGGATCGGGCTCATCGGCACGACTTCTTCTTCGCGCCCGCCGCGGGTCAGGTGCATGCCCGGCGCGAGCGGCTCGGGCCGCCGGATTTCGCGCCGGCGCGGATCGGCCGCGGAACGTCGGGGCTGATCACCAGCCCCTGGTCCCCCTCGGCGGTTTCGTGTTCGCGCGGTTCGAGCTCTTCGGACAGATGCTCGCCGATCCGCTCGGCCGCGGGCGTGGCGGTCCTGATTCGCCGCGGGACCAGCCGGCTGGATCACGCGCGGCTCGGGAGTGCGACCCGGCTCGGGTGGTTTCGCCGTCGGCTTGCCGATCGATTCGGCGGCTTGCGCTTGCGCGGCCGCGGTGGCCTGCTCGTGGGCTACGTCCTGCGTCGCGGCGCCGTCCGTGCCTGGTTCCATGTAGCCGATCACTTCGCCCACCACGGCCGTTTCGCCGTGCGCTTGAGCACCTTGGTGATGCGGCCGGTCACCGGCGCGGGAATCTCGACCGTGGCCTTGTCGGTTTCGATCTCGACCAGGTTTTCGTCCTTCTCGGCCGCCTGGCCCTCGCCTTTGAGCCACTGGCCGATCTGGACTTCGGTAATCGATTCGCCCACGGCGGGCACTTTCAGTTCGACGGCCATCGACGGCGTTTCCCCCGGCTTTGCTGCTCGATCGGTCAGATGCAGCCAAACGCCTGCATCAAGAGTTCTTTCTGTTCCATGCGGTGGCGCTGGCCGAGCCAGTGGCCGGGCTGGGCGAAGCGCGGCGGAAAATGCCCGAGAACGGCCAGCGGTCAAACAACTCGCCGCCGCAGCGAGCCAGCAGAAACCGCCAGGCCCCCATGTTCTCCGGCTCTTCCTGCACCCAGTACACCGGTGTGCCCGGTTTGTAGGGAGCCAAGGCCGCCTTGAGCCGATCCAGCGGCAGCGGATAGAGCTGCTCCATGCGCAGGATGGCCACGTCCTGCCGGTTGCGGTCTTCGCGCTCCTTGGCCAGCTCGTAGTAGATCTTGCCGGTGCACAACAGCACCCCCTCGACGTCGGGCCGCTGGGGATCGACGTCGCCGATCACTTTTTCCCAATGCCCTGCGGCCAGCTCGTCGAGCGTCGAAACGGCCTGCGGATGCCGCAACAGGCTCTTGGGAGTCATCACCACCAGCGGCTTGCGAATCGGTCGCAACACCTGCCGCCTGAGCGCATGAAAGTATTGGGCCGGCGTAGTGGGATTGACGATCTGCAGGTTGCACTCGGCCGCCAGCGCCAGAAATCGTTCGAGCCGCGCCGACGAATGCTCGGGGCCCATCCCCTCGAACCCGTGCGGCAAGAGCATGACCAGCCCGCTCAAGCGGTTCCATTTCGTCTCGGCACTGGCAATGAACTGGTCGATGATCACCTGCGCGGCGTTGACAAAGTCGCCGAACTGCGCCTCCCACAGCACCAGCCCATTGGGACAATCGAGGCTATAGCCGTATTCGAATCCCAGCACGCCCGCCTCGGACAGCGGGCTGTTGTAGATTTCGACCGGGGCCTGCCCCTTGGCCAGATGCTGCAGCGGCGTGTAGCGGTGTCCGTCGTCGTAGTCGTGCAACACGGCGTGCCGCTGGCTGAACGTGCCGCGGGTGCTGTCCTGGCCGCTCAAGCGGATGCGATAGCCCTCGGCCGCCAGGCTGGCAAACGCCAGCGCTTCGGCGGCGGCCCAATCCAGCGGCTTTTCGCCGCTGGCCATCTGGCGGCGGTGTTCCAAGAACCGTTCGATCTTGGGATGCGGCTTGAAGTCGGCCGGCATCCGCGTTTGCGCCAGAGAAGCTCCGCCAGTTGCTGCCGATCCACGGCCGTTTCCGCTTCCGGCACGGCCTGATCGCGCCCGCCGACGTAGCCCTTCCACACGCCCGGGATGCGCGGCGGGCCGGGCCACGTACTCGTCGCTCTTGGCCACTGACAGCTCTTCGTCGAGCAGTCGCGTCTGCTCCTTGGCGATGCGGTCGGCCTCTTCGCGAGTGATTTCGTCCAGCTTGAGCAGGTGTTCGAGATAGCTGTCGCGCACCGACTCGCGTTTCTCGATCGTGTGGTACAGCACCGGCTGCGTGAACGAGGGCTCGTCGCTTTCGTTGTGTCCCCGGCGGCGGTAGCAATACATGTCGATGACGACGTCGCGCTGGAACTTGTGGCGAAAGTCCATCGCCAGGCGGACGACGAAGGCCACGGCCTCGGGATCCTCGCCGTTGACGTGAAAGATCGGGATCTGCAGCATCTTGGCCACGTCCGTGGCGTAGGTGCTCGAGCGCCCCTCGGAGGGGGACGTGATGAAGCCGATCTGGTTGTTGACCACCACGTGCAGCGTGCCGCCGGTGCGATAGCCTTCCAACTGGCTGAGATTGAACATCTCCTGCACGATGCCTTCGCCGGCAAACGCCGCGTCGCCGTGGATCAGCAGCGCCATCGTGTGCTGGCGCTTGGCGTCGCCCAGACGATCCTGCTTGGCGCGCATGCGGCCGATGGCCACCGGGTCGACGAACTCCAGGTGGCTGGGATTGAAGCACAGCGACAGGTGCACTTTGTGCCGCGCGGCCGTGACCCAGTCGTTGCTGTAGCCCAGGTGATATTTCACGTCGCCGCGTCCCAGGTGCAGCTTGGGATCCAGGTCGGCAAACTCGCGGAAGATTTCCTGCTGGCTCTTGCCGATGATGTTCGCCAGCACGTTCAGCCGGCCGCGATGGGCCATGCCCATCACGATCTCGCGGATGCCCTGGTCGCCGGCCTTTTCGATGGCCAGGTCCAACAGCGGAATCAGGCTTTCGGCCCCTTCCAGCGAAAAGCTTTTGGCGCCGGTGAACCGTTTCTGGATGAACTCCTCGAAGATCACCGCGTCGGTCAAGCGCGTCAGGATGCGCAACTGCTCTTGCTTCGACAGCGTCATCCGGTTTTCCGATTCTTCCATCCGGTCTTGCAGCCACTGGCGCACGCCCAGGTCGTCCATGTGCATAAACTGCACGCCGATCGAGCGGCAATACGTGTTGCGCAGCCGCTCGAGAATCTTGCGCAGCGTTCGCACGTCCGGGCCGCGAATCGTGTCGGTCGAAAACGGCCGGTCCATGTCGGCTTCGGTGAAGCCGTAGTGTTCGGGGTCCAGCTCGGGCAGGTGCGGCCGCGGCATGCCCAAGGGATCGATGTTCGCGACCATGTGCCCCCGCACGCGATACGCGCGGACCAACTGGTCGACGCGGTCCTGCAACAGGGCCGTTTCCAACTCGCGCGTGGCGGTGGCGCCGCTGGCTTCGCCCCGGCCGCCGGGATTGAACACGCTACGGGGGCGGAACGAAGGTCCCTGCTGCACCCGCGCCGGCGAGCCGTGGCCGTTTCCCAATGACTTGAAATACCGCCGCCAGTCGGCCGAAACGCTGGAGGGATCCCGTTGAAAGGCGGCGTACAGGTCCTCGATAAAGCCCAGGCTCAGGCTGTTGGGCCCGGCCTCCTCGCGCTGGCGTTGTTTCAAAGGCTTGAACATTTCCAAGGCACCACTCGTCGTTTCGTCACAACTTAAATTGTAGGTTTTCGACCGCTGGGGGTCCGATTTCGCTGCGCCCGGTGGGGGCTGGCCGCCGGCCAGCTTCATTGTAGGGGGGGCGGACAGTCGCTTCTCCCGCGCGCCCTTTGCCTGCGAGCCAGGGGCCGGTAAGCCGCCCCGGCGGCCGATTCTCCCGAATTCCGTCCCCGTTCATGGCCCGCCCAGGGCCCGCCGCCGCGGCCACGCCGGGTCGCACCCGCCAATAAAAAACCCATCTGTGCACCGCACAGACGGGCCACTTACCGCCATTTCTAAGAGCCCCGACGTTGTCCCGCTCCGTCAAAACCGCCGGTATGCTAGGGCTGGCCGGCCGGCAGTGTCAAGACGGCCGAACACTCCCTCCCCGCTCGCGACGCACTTTGCCGTGCCAGCGACCGGGGGTCATTCTCGTGCCCGGACGTTTGGCATATCATAGAACGTTGCCACTTGTCCGGGAGGAACTTACGTCCGCCCGGCGTTCTCCTGTTCGTGACCGCGCGTGTCTACCGCGGCAACCAATAACCATGAACGTTACGTTTTCGTGTCCTCGCTGCGACCAGGCTCGCGGGTCCCCCTTGCGCCGGATGCGGCGGAACTTGAGTGTCCGCATTGCCATCACGCGCTGGCCATCCCTGCCGGGGCGATCGAGGGCGAAACGATCCACCGCTGCCTGGTTTGTCCCAGCACCGACCTGTTCGTCCGCAAGGACTTTCCGCAGCGGCTGGGCGTGGCGATCGTCACGGTGGGAATCATCGCCAGTTGCATTACCTGGGCCATGTCGGAGGTCGAGGCCACGTTTGCCATCCTGTTTGCCACGGCGCTCGTGGACGTAGTGTTGTACCTGGTGGTTCCCGACGCTTTGATGTGCTACCGCTGCGGCGCCATGTATCGCCAGGCCGAGGGGGCGGAGCACGGTCCGTTCAACCTCGAAACGCACGAACGCTACCGCCAACAAGCCGCCCGGATGGCCGGCCAATCCCGCTGACGCGCGCAGGACGCACGACCGACTTCAGCGGCCCTTTCGCCGGCACACGAGCGGCCCTTCGCCATGGATCCCGAACGGGAACGAATTCAGGCCGATCTTCGCGGACTCGTCAAAGGCGACGTTCGTTGCGACGACGTCTTTTTGCACCTCTATTCGACCGATGCCAGTATCTACGAGCTGCGGCCCCAGGCCGTGGTCCGCCCGCGCACGCTGGCCGACGTCGTGGCCTGCGTGGAATACGCCGCCGAGAACCATCTGCCCATCCATCCCCGCGGGGCCGGCACCGGCGTGGCCGGCGAATCGCTGGGCCGGGGCATCGTGCTGGACTTTTCCCGCTACATGCGCCGCGTGCTCGAATCTGGCGAAGACCGCATCCGCATCCAGCCGGGGATCGTCCACGCGCAATTGAACGAATATCTGCGCCCGACCGGTCGACACTTTGGCCCCGATCCGGCGATGAGCAACGTCACCACGATGGGCAGCGTCATCGCGGTCGACGCCGGCGGCAGCCATTGGCTCAAGTATGGTTCGGCCCGCCGCCACGTGATCGGGCTGCAAATCGTGCTGCCCGACGGCGACGTGCTGGAAGTCGGCCGCGAGCCGCTCGGCATGAGCCGCGCCGAATTGGAAACGCCGCGCGGGCATCTCGTCCACGTGCTCGCCGAAATCCTGCGGCGCAACGCCGAATTGATCGATACCCATCAACCCAAAAGCGTGGTGAACCGCTCGGGTTACCATCTCGACGTGCTCACCGACGATCATCTGGACCTCGCCGGCTTGCTCACCGGTTCGGAGGGCACGCTGGCGGTGATTACCGAAGCCACGGTGGCCACTTCGCCGCTGCCAAAGCATCGGGGCGTGGCGCTGTTGCTGTTCGATCGGCTGGAAAGCGCGGCCCGGGCCGTGCTCGACATCCTGCCGCTGGAACCGAGCGCCTGCGACCTGATGGACCGCCGCCACTTGAGCCTGGCCCGGGAAAGCACGGTGCAATACGACCTGTTGATCCCGGCCGAAACCGAGGCCGCCTTGCTGGTCGAACAAGAGGGGGACACGCTGGTCGCCGTGAGCGACAAGTTGGCGCAGGTGATCGACCGCGTGCGTCGCAAGAAGCGATTGGCGTTTCATGCCCTGCAAGCGCAGGATCGCGAGGAGATGGATTTGTTCTGGCGGTTGTCGCGCAAGGTCGTGCCCACGCTGTACCGCATGAAGGGCTCGACGCGCCCGTTGCCGTTTATCGAGGACATGGCCGTGCCCCCCGCGGCGCTGGCCGACTTTTTGGTGCGGATGCAAAACGTCCTCAAGCAGCACCAGGTCACTGCGTCGCTGTTCGGCCATGCCGGACACGGCCAGTTGCACCTGCGGCCGTTTCTGGACCTGTCGCAGCCCGACCACGTCACGCGGATGGCCCAGTTGGCCGCCGACCTGTACGGCGAAGTCATCGCCATCGGCGGCACGATCAGCGGCGAACATGCCGACGGCTTGAGCCGCACGGCGTTTATCCGCCGGCAATACGGCCCCCTGGCCGACGTCTTTCGGCAAGTGAAGCACGTGTTCGACCCCCAAAACATCCTCAACCCGGGCAAGATCGTCAGCGACGACGCGGCGCTACTGACCAGCAATCTGCGGCACCTGGTCGTGCCCACCCCGGCGGCCGTCTCCGAAAACGGCAACGGGGCCGAGCCACAGCCGACGAATCCGGCGGCCCCACAAACCTGGCAACTCAAGTGGGCCGATGACGACATCGCTCAGGCCGCCCGCAATTGCAACGGCTGCGGGGCCTGCCGCTCGCAATTGAACGACGTGCGGATGTGCCCCATCTTTCGCTTCGCCCCGGCCGAAGAAAGCTCGCCGCGGGCCAAGGCCAACCTGATGCGCAGCATTCTCACCGGCGAACTGCCGCTCACCACGCTCACCAGCGACGAATGCAAATCGGTCACCGACTTGTGCGTCAACTGTCACATGTGCCGGCTGGAATGCCCGGCCAGCGTCGACATTCCCAAGCTGATGATGGAAGGCAAAGGCTCCTACGTGCAGATCAACGGCCTGTCGAGCACCGACTGGCTGATGACGCGGATCGATCGTCTGAGTGCGCTGGGCGGCCGGTTTCCGCGGCTGGCCAACGCGGCGATTCGCAGCGGCCTGGCCCGCTGGCTGATGGAAAAGTTCTTGGGCATCGCCCAGGGGCGCAAGCTGCCGCGGTTCGCGCCGCGCAACTTTATGCGGATCGCGGCCCGCCGGCGTCTGACGCGACCCACGCGGCGAGACGTGTCGAAAGTGCTGTACTTCGTCGATACCTATGCCAACCACCACGACCCGCAACTGGCCGAAGCTTTTGTCTCGGTGCTCGAACACAACGCAGTGGCCGTCTACGTGCATCCCGGCCAGCAGTCGTCGGGCATGCCCATGATTTCGCTGGGGGCGCTGGCCGCGGCTCGCAGCGTGGCATCGCACAACGTGGCGCTATTGGCCGAAGCCGTGCGGCAGGGCTATCACGTCGTGGCCACGGAGCCGGCGGCCGCCTTAGCGTTGACGCACGAGTATCCGGCCCTTCTGGACGACGACGATGCCCGGCTGGTGGCCGACCATACGAGCGAAGCCTGCGCGTACCTCTGGCACCGACATCAGTCCGGTAAACTGCAGCTCGATTTGCAGCCGATCAACGCCATCCTCGGCTACCACATGCCCTGCCACGTCAAAGCCCTGCAAACCGGTTCCCCCGGCGAGAACCTGTTGCGGCTCATCCCGGGGCTGGTCGTGGAACGCACCGAGAATAGTTGCTCGGGCATGGCCGGCACGTTTGGCCTGAAGCGCGAAAATTATCGCGCCAGCCTGCGCGCGGCCGCGCGCTTATCGGCAGCCTCCGCAAGCCGCGGTTGCAGGCCGGAACCACCGAGTGCAGCGCCTGCAAGATTCAAATGGAACAAGGGGCCGGCAAGCCCACGATTCACCCGGTCAAGCTGTTGGCATTGTCGTATGGGTTGATGCCGGAAATTGCCGAGCTGCTGTCGGCTCCGGTGGAAGAGTTGGTCGTGACGTAAGCGAGACAGGCATGAGCGACCTAAACATCACCGTAAAGCTGTTCGCCGTGGCCCGGCAGTTGGCCGGCTGCGAGGCGATCTCGCTGGCGGTTCCCGCCGGTTCGACGATCGGCGAATTGCGCACGCGGCTGGCCGCCGAGCATCCGGACCTGGCGCCGCTATTGCCGCACGTGTTGTTTGCCGTCGAATCGGAATACGTCGGCGACGACCACCCGATCGCGGGCGCGGCCCCGATCGCCTGTATCCCGCCGGTCAGCGGCGGTTAGAATAAGACCCTGGGCAAAACGTCGGGGACTGTCCCAATTTTTCGGTGCCCTGGGAGAAAAACGGGACTGTCGGACTGTCCCCCTCCCCGCGGACGTTTTGTCACCGGGTTCCAAAGGTTTCCGCCGCTTCGGTTCATAGTCAACCATTTCGACGCACGGTTTGCGCCACGATGATTGAGCTGGTCACAACCGCGATCGACACCGACGCCGTGTTGCGGCACGTCGCTTCCCCCGCGGCCGGCGCGGTCGTGTTGTTTTTAGGAACGACCCGGCAATACACCGACGGGCGCGAGACGGCATCGCTCGACTACGAATGTTTTGAAGAAATGGCCCGGGCGAAACTGGCGGAACTGGAAGCCGAAGCCCGCCGCCGCTGGCCGCTCATCGAGTGCGCGCTGGTCCACCGGGTGGGGCACCTGGAAATCGGCGCAGCCAGCGTGGCCGTGGCCGTCAGCTCCGCGCATCGCCACGTGGCGTTCGAGGCCGGCGGGTGGCTGATCGACACGCTCAAACAAGTCGTGCCCATCTGGAAGAAAGAAAACTGGCGCGACGGCACCAGCCAGTGGGTCCACCCGGGCCTGGAAGTGCCGCCCGAGGCCCGAACCACCTCAGACCCATCTGCTGGAAATGCCGTGCCTCGCGTGGAAGAATAGCTGGTATGAAAACTGAATCGCCGCGCGGACTGGTCGAATCCATCACCAATTTCAACTGATGCCCCACGCACCGCTCATCGACGCCTTCGGACGCGTGCACACGAACCTGCGGGTGAGTGTGACCGATCGCTGCAATATTCGCTGCTTCTATTGCATGCCGACCGAGAACGTGCGGTTCAAGCCGCGGCACGAGTTGCTTTCGTTCGAAGAGATCGAACGCTTCGTCCGCGTCGTGGCCGGCATGGGGGTCAACAAAATCCGGCTCACCGGCGGCGAACCGTTGGTGCGGCACGACTTGCCGGTGCTGGTCCGCAAGCTGGCCCAGATCCCGGGCATCCGCGACATCGCGCTCACGACTAACGGCATCCTGCTGGCCGAACAGGCGCAGGCCCTGAAGGACGCGGGGCTGAGCCGGCTCAACGTGAGCCTCGACAGCCTGGACCGCGAGACGTTCTTTCGCATCGCCCGCCGCGAAGGTTTGGAGCAAGTGCTCGAGGGCATCTTCGCGGCCGAGCGCGTTGGCTTTCAGAAGATCAAGCTCAACGCCGTGGCGATTCGCGACCTGACCGAACGCGACGTCGTGCCGCTGGGCCGCTTCGCCCGCCAGCATAACTTGGAGATGCGATTCATCGAGTTCATGCCGCTCGATGCCGACGGAAACTGGGGCGCCCAGCAGGTCCTCTCGGGCGAGCGCATTCGCGAAATCCTGGAAGAGGGGATCGGACCGCTCGTGCCGCTGGTGGCCGAAGATCCCAGCCAGCCGGCAGTGGACTTTGCCTTTGCCGACGGAGTGGGGCGGATCGGGTTTATCAATCCGGTGACGCAGCCGTTTTGCCATCGCTGCAACCGCCTGCGGCTGACGGCCGAAGGCCAGGTGCGCAATTGCCTGTTTTCCACCGAGGAGTGGGACGCACGCGAGCTGTTGCGCTCGGGCGCAAGCGATCGCGAGCTGGCCGAGCTGGTTCGCACCAGCGTCGGCGCCAAGAAGGCGGGGCACGGCATCAACAGCGACGAGTTTCTGAAACCCGACCGCGCGATGTACCAGATTGGCGGCTGAGGCCGCGCCACAGGCTCTGTCGACGCCGATGTCACACGATCCGCCCGACCGCGACCGCATTTACCTCGACAACGCCGCCACGAGCTGGCCGAAGCCTGAGGCCGTCTACGCGGTGGTCGACGACTATCAGCGGCGGCTCGGCGCCCCGGCCGGACGCAGCGGCTATGCCGAAGCGGCCGAAGTCTCGCGCCGCGTAGAAGCCGCCCGGCGCAGCGTCGCCACGCTGGTGGGTCTCGATGATCCGGCGCACTTGATCTTCACCGCCAACGGCACCGATTCGCTGAACCTGGTACTGCACGGACTGTTGCGCCGGGCGATCATGTCGTCACGACGGTCGTGGAGCACAACTCGATCCTGCGCCCGTTGGCCGATTTGCAAGCGAACCAGGGCGTGGAAGTGACACACGTCGGCTGCTCGGCGGCCGGGCTGGTCGATCCCGACGATATCCGCCGCGCCGCCCGTCGCCACACGCGGCTGGTCGCCGTCAGCCACGCCTCGAACGTGACCGGCGCCGTGCAGGACGTCAGCGCGATGGCCCGCATCGCCCGCGAAGCCGGCGCGCTGACGCTGTGCGACGCGGCGCAAACCGTGGGCCACCAGCCGGTCGATTTCCGGCAGTTGGGCGTCGACTTCCTGGCAGCGTCCGGACACAAAGGGTTGTTGGGCCCGTTGGGCACCGGCGTGCTGGCGATTCGCCCCGGAGCGGCCGGCGAGTTGCACAGCCTGCGCCAAGGTGGCACGGGCACCCAGAGCGAAAGCGCCCGGCAGCCGGACGTGCTCCCCTCGAAGTTTGAGTCGGGCAACCTGAACGTCCCGGGAATCCTAGGTTTGGCGGCCGGCGCGGAGTATCTCGCCCAGCGCGGGTTGGAGGATATTCGGCTTCACGGTTGCTCGCTCGTCGAACGTCTGCTGGCGGGCTTTCGCGACGTCGACGGTCTACAGGTCTTTGGCCCGGTCGAGGCGAGCCGGCGAGTGCCGGTCGTGAGCGTCGCGGTCGCCGGGTTCGACCCGCAGGAAGTCGCCCTTTCGCTGGATGCGGCCTATCGCATCCAAGTCCGCGCCGGGTTGCACTGTGCACCCCTGATGCACGCGGCGCTGGGTACCCAGCCTGGCGGTGGAACGGTACGATTCAGCCTGGGCGCGTTTACCACCCCGCAACAGATCGACGCCGCGGTCGAAGCCCTGGCCGAGATCGCCGGGTCCGAGATGCGGATTTAGCCCGCGGCGGCCGATGGCGGGCTCCTGCGAGCGGCGCAAGCTTTCACCACGA
Source organism: uncultured Planctomycetota bacterium (assembly GCA_963711515.1). Lineage (GTDB taxonomy): Bacteria > Planctomycetota > Planctomycetia > Pirellulales > PALSA-1355 > CAVQEL01. Next base: position 54,481 of record CAVQEL010000042.1, read on the forward strand.
GGTTTCACGGCGGAATGGACGACAAGCCCTGGTTCGACGACGGATTGCGATTCACCTGCACCGGCTGCGGCGATTGTTGCACCGGCGCACCGGGGTTCGTGTGGGTCAATCGAGAGGAGATCGAAACGCTGGCCCGCTCGCTCAAGCTGACCACCGCCGAATTCGAAAAGCGCGACGTGCGCCGGGTTGGCATCCGCAAGAGCCTCGTCGAGTATGACAACGGCGATTGCGTGTTCTTCGATGCGAACACGCGCAAGTGCACGGTGTACAATGCTCGGCCTCGGCAGTGCCGCACGTGGCCCTTCTGGCAATCGAACGTGGCCACGCCCGAGGCCTGGAAGCAAACCTGCGAGGTTTGCCCCGGTAGCGGCCGCGGCAAGCTCCACACGGCCGAGCAGGTGCTGCACCAGATATCGATCGTCAAGCTGTAACAGTCCGTTGAAATCTGCCATCGTGGCTTATTTCAACCTCGCCAGGTGCGTAGCAAAGCTCCGCACGGCTCGCAAAATAACGACTTACGTCGTCATTTTGAAATCGCATCCATGCGATCGCGCAGGCCGTTGAAGATTTCAACGGCCTGCTAAGCGGGCCGCAGGCGTCGCACTGGCAGTGGTGTGCGAGCGACGGAGTGCTGCCGTTCGGCAAAGTTGCACGGTGGAATTTCCCGATTGCTTAAACTTTGCCGGTTGTAGGACCGATCAATACCGGCACGCGGACACAAGGCGCACTGCGCTTGCACCGCCGAGACACCCTGAGAAGCCTAGTCGGTTGTGCGAAACACCATGTATGGAAACAACTTACGCAGAACGATCGTCAGGCTGATGTGGAAGTTTTTCTGTAACGTATTGCAAACAAAACACTTGCCGTCTAAGTATCAGCGCCGCAGCCGGGGCCATCAGGCCGCAAAGTGGGTCCCTGAGGACCTCGCGGTGGAAGTCTTTGAGCTTGACTGTAGTTCTTACGCCATTTACACTTGGAGCATGACAGCGCCGGCCGATGGAGCGTTCCTACGCCCCGCGAGCCCTTTCTCTACAGGAGAACCGCGTCGTGACCAAGAAAGAGATCGTGAAAACCATTTCCGACGAAATTGGGCTGACCCAGCTTAAGACGAAGGAAATCGTCCAGAAGACGTTCGACGCGATTGTCGAAACGCTGGTTGAGGAACGACGAATCGAGTTGCGAAACTTCGGGGTGTTTGAAGTCAAGAAACGTGCCGCACGCAAGGCCCGCAACCCTCGTACAGGGGACAAGGTCTACGTGCCCGAGAAATACGTGGTCACGTTCAAGCCCGGCAAGGAAATGGAGGAACGGGTCCGCGAGTTGGAACGGCAAGCCGCTGCGGCAGCCGCCCGTGCTGGCGTGGATAGCAACCCAGGCGGAGACAACAACTCAGCCGGCGATAACCGGCCCGTCACCGAAACACTTGGTACTCCCGGATATAACGCTTCTAGCGGCGGTCCCTAGTCGGAACACACTAGTCGGAACACAAGCGTCACCTTCGTTGAAACACAGCTTCGTTGAGACATAGACGGCCTGCAAGACAAACACCACATCCAAGACGGCGTCCCGTTTGCCGTCATGCGTCTTGCCGGCCGCGGGTGCCTACCAGTGCCCGAGTGACAAATCGTCAGATCGAATAGCTTTACGACAAGGGCATGGCTCCTCGGGGCCGGGCCTTACGGTTGCGAACAAGGATGCGTTCGGTGCTCTCCAGCTTCGGAGGGCCACGCTGTTCACGGAGGAGTCGTGTGATGCGCAGGCTTCTGATGGCCGCGATCTTGAGTCTCACGCTGAGCACCACCACAGGGTGCATTTTGCCGATCTATTCCGGTGACCCGGCGATTCGGACTCAGGAGTTGATCTTTACCTCGGAAAACTTGCGGCTCTTCCTCGAAGAGTGGCAGCGCATCTGGTTCCTCGATCAGCCGAGCCACCTGTCGCCCTATCGTACTCACGGCGGCCTCATTTAGCCGGCTGGCAAAGCACGTGATAAACTCGTGAGCCGCTCGCAGCAATCGGGCGGCTCACTTTGTTTTTGGCCGCTTGGGACGCTCGGTTTGGCTGTCGTGCGGTCCCGCGCCTCGCGTTGCCGCTGGTCGCTACGACGGCTACATTAGTCATTGTGTGATAGCGTCTTATGCCGTCTTCGCCGATTCGCGCGGCGTTTGCCATGACGAGTTCAACCCACGTGCCCTCATCGAGTGTCGACCTGGCCGTACAACTGGGCCGGCTGCGACTGGCCAATCCGATCCTGGTCGCCTCGGGCACGTTCGGCTACGCGCGGGAGATGGCCGGCCTGGTGGACCTCGGCCGCCTGGGCGGCATCCTGCCCAAGACGATCACGCCCGAGCCCCGGCCCGGCAATGCACCCTGGCGAACCGTCGAGACGGCCGCCGGCATGCTCAATTCGATCGGGCTGGACAACGACGGCATCGAAGCCTTCATCGAACATCATCTCCCCTATCTGGCCGGCCTCGGCGTGCCGATCATCGTCAGCATCGCGGGACACGATCTGGACGAATTTGCCGCCCTGGCCGCGCGGCTCGATCGCGTGGCCGGCGTGGCCGCCATCGAGCTGAACATCTCGTGTCCAAACGTGTCGGGGGGGGTCGATTTTGGCACCGATGCGGCCCTCTGCCGCCGCGTCGTGGCGGGGGTCCGCGCCGCGTGCCAGGTGCCTATTCTGGCCAAGTTGACTCCCAATGTCACAGACATCGCCACGATCGCCCGGGCCGCGGCCGAAGGAGGGGCCGACGCCATCTCGGCAGTCAATACCTGCCTGGGCATGGCCGTCGATTGGCGACGGCGTAAGTGCCTGTTGGGCAATGGCATGGGGGGCTTAAGCGGTCCGGCCATCAAACCCATCGCCTTGCGTTGCGTCTGGCAGGTGGCCCAGGCGGTCGATATTCCCGTCATCGGCATCGGCGGCATCGCCACGCTCGACGACGTGATGGAGTTTCTCGTCGCCGGCGCCACGCGCCGTACAAATCGGCACCGCCAACTTCTACAATCCGCGTGTCACGATGGACCTGTTGGATCGGTTGCCCGCCGCGCTCGCCGAACTGGGCGCCACCAGCATCCGCGACGTCGTCGGCACGCTCCAGATGAAATCGGCGGCGCCCGGTCCCGTGCTGCCGCCGTTGCCCGACGGACCATCCTCCCCGAACTAGGACTGGCTGACTTCGCCCATGCGCGTTCTCTCCGGCATACAACCGACCGGCCGCCCACACTGGGGCAACTATTTCGGCGCCATCCGGCAGTACATCGACTTGCAGGACGAGGACGAATCGTACTACTTCGTCGCCAACCTGCACGCCCTCACGACGGTACGCGATCCGAAGCTGCTGGCCGGCTACACGCTCGATGCGGCCATCGACCTGTTGGCGCTGGGACTCGATCCGCAGCGGGCCACGCTCTTCGTGCAGTCCGACGTGCCCGAGGTTTCCGAGCTGTGCTGGCTGTTGCTCACCGGTACGCCCATGGGCCTGCTCGAGCGCTGCCATGCGTACAAGGACAAGCAAGCCAAGGGGCTCGCGGCCGACGCGGGGCTGTTCACTTACCCGGTGCTGATGGCCGCCGACATCCTGGCCTACGACGCCGATACCGTGCCGGTGGGCGACGACCAGCTCCAGCACATCGAGGTGTGCCGCGACCTGGCAGGCAGTTTCAACCATCACTTCGGCCAGACGTTCACGCTGCCCAAGGCCAAGATTCTCGACTCCTCGGCCAAGGTGCCGGGGACCGACGGCGAGAAGATGTCCAAGAGCTACCACAACACGCTCGAGATTTTCGAAGATTCCAAGGGGCAGCGCAAGAAGATCATGCGGATCACCACCGATTCGCGCCCCATGGACCAACCGAAGGATCCGGACACCGATCATTTGTTTCAGCTTTATTCGCTTGTCGCGGCGGCCGACGAGCGCCAGAGCATGGCCGACTTGTATCGTCGCGGCGGCTTTGGCTACGGCGACGTGAAAAAGGCGCTGGCCGACGCGGCGGAGCAGTATTTTGCCGATGCTCGCGCTCGCCGGGCCGAACTGGCCGCGCAACCCGACAAGATTCGCGAGATCCTGGCCGACGGTGCCGCGCGGGCCCGTCGCAAGGCCGGCCAGGTGCTCGGGCGAGCCAAGCGGGCTTGCGGCCTGGCGTGAGCCGACGTTCGCCACCGAAAAGAATTGCCGCAACCGCTCGGCCGGCGTCGCGATTCGAACCTGACGGCTACGCACGATGAACCGACTCGAGCAAAACGTGATCTGGTTCGCCGCCGGCGCGCTCGCCGCGGGCGCTGGCGTGGATCGCCTTTCAGCTTCAGCAGGACGAGATTGCCCCGGCGGTCCTCTTTCCGCTGGCGGTGGGCGCGGCGCTGGGGGGTTCGCTACTGGCAATTCGCCGCTTCAGCGGCGGGCCGAAGCCCCGCGTGGCCATCGCCGCGGCGGTCTGCTGGGGCTTGCTGCTCGTCGCGGCTCAGGACTACATTGGCCATTGGCACCGGTTGCGACAGTTCGACGCCGAAGTCGCTCACGGGCATCCGCTGGCGATGGCCGTGGCCCGCGACATGCGGCCGACGCTGGCCGGCGACGTGTCGGCCCAGATTCGGGCCCGGCCGGTGTGGTGGACGCTCGACGTCGTGCTGACGGCCGCGGCCGCCGGACTGGTCACGGCCGTTGGCACCCGGAAGGAAGGTCTCGCGTCGGAGCCCGCCGACTCGGCCCAGGCCTCGCCCGAGGAATGCCGTGCCGCCAACCGCAGCGGGGCAGAACAATAACAGCGACCCGTAAAGCGATCGCCTTTCCAGCCCTAGGGACCCCATGGCCCAGATTTTCGGCATCGGCACCGACATCATCGAATGTCTGCGGATCGCGCAGATGATCGAACGGCACGGCGAGCTGTTCATCACGCGCGTGTACACGCAGCACGAGATTCAATACTGCCAGAGCCGCAAGCAAGCCACGCAGCACTACGCGGGCCGCTGGGCTGCCAAGGAAGCCGTGCTCAAGGCGCTGGGCACCGGTTGGCGCAAGGGCATCAGCTGGCGCGACATCGAGATTCGCAACGACGCGGCCGGCCGCCCCAAGGTCGTGCTCCGCGGCGGCGCGGCGGACGTCGTCGAACAGTTGGGAATTACCGAAATGCACGTCAGCATTTCGCACTGCCGCAGCCACGCCACGGCCTACGCACTGGCCGAGGGGCCCGAACGGCGCGACGACGCCGATTAAAAACTCGGCGGCCACTTTGATCTCTGTGGCAAACGTTTCTTTCCGTCCGTCGTGCCGTCGTGGTTTCCTCTTTCCGGCACCCGCCCCCCGCCCCTACTTGATCCAACCACGACGACACAACGACACGACGCGGACGGAAGGGAAAAAGCCACCGAGAGCACTGAGGACACAGGGAATAAACTCAGTGGCCTGGGTGATCTCCGTGGCAATTCTTTTTTGCCCTTCGTCGTGCCGTCGTGGTTTTGCCTGCTACACGACGTTCGAGCATTCAGTCTTTTCGCTTGGGGTCCATGGCGAATACCTCGGCGCCGCAGTAGCGGCAGCGGGTGGCTTCGATGTCTGCCAGGCCGGCCGGGCAGCGCCCCACGCTGTTCGGTTCGAGGAAGCCAATCAGGATCCAACCGATCGGCCCGGCCCCTCAGCTTCACCCCTTCCGCAACTTCACTTGGAAGTCTTGCGCTTGGCGGCCGCCTTCTTCGTGGGCCGCTTCTTGATCGGCTCGGCGACGTGGCCGTTGCCGTCGGCACTGGGGGCTTTCTTCTTGGCGGCGCTCTTCTTGGTGGCGGTCTTTTTGGCGGTCTTGCGCTTGGCGGATTTCTTTGACGGGCCGAGCGCCGCCCGGGCCGCCAACAATTCAAGCGCTTGCTGGCGGCTCAAATCCTCCGCCGCAAGTCCCTTGGGAAGCGAAGCGTTCGTCTCGCCGTCGGTCAGGTACAGACCGTACCGCCCTTCGAGAAGTTGGATATTCTCGTGCGTGACCGGCGATTCCTCGAACACCTTCAGCGGCTCTTTCGGGGCGCCGAATCCGCGGCGCGCCGCCTTCGGCTGCGCCAACAGCTCAAGCGCCTGCTCGAGCGTGACGTCGATCGGCGACAGACCCCCGGGCAGGCTGCGCGTCTCTTCGCCGCACTTGACGTACGGCCCGAACCGCCCGTTGTACGCCATCACCACGGTGCCGCTCTCCGGGTGCGTTCCCAGCTCGCGGGGCAACGACAACAGCCGCAGGGCCACGTCGAGCGTCACGTCCTCGGGATTCATGCCCCGCAGCAGCGAGGCGTTTTTCGGCTTCTCCTCGTCCTCGGGCGAGCCGCGCTGCACGTACGGGCCGAAGCGGCCGACCTTCAGAAACACGGGTTTGCCCGTCTCGGGGCAGTGACCCAAGGGCTCTTCGGCCTGGGCCGCCTGGGCCAGGATCGCCAGCGCCGCCTCGACGGTCAGTTCGTCGGGAGCCATCTCGTCGCGCAAGCTCCCGCGGCGCTCGCCCTGTTCGATGAACGGCCCGTAACGCCCCACGCGGACGAAGATCGGTTCGCCGTCGTCGGGCTGCCCGATGAAGATCCGGCCTATGTCGCGGGCGTCAACGCCGGTCACTTTGTCGGCCAGCAGTTGCTTAAGCCCCGGCTTGCCGTTGCCAAAGTAAAACGACCGCAGGTATTCGACCGAGCCCGACTCGCCGCGGCTGATCGCGTCCAGGTCGTCTTCCATCTGGGCCGTGAACTTGTAGTCGACCAGGTAGGGCAAGTGCTCCGTCAGCAATTGCGAAACGGAAAACGCCACCCAGGTCGGCACCAGGGCGTTCCCCTTCTTGAAGACGTACTCCCGGGCCAGGATCGTGTCGATGATCGAGGCATACGTGCTCGGCCGGCCGATGCCCATTTCCTCGAGCGCCCGGGTCAACGAGGCTTCGCTGTAGCGGGCCGGCGGCTGGGTGGTATGGCTCTTCGGATCGAGGTTTTTGAGGTTCAGCTCTTCTCCCACCGCCACGTCGGGCAACACGACGTCCCGCTCCGCCAGGTCGGCCTGCGGATCGTCGCTCCCTTCCACGTAGGCCCGCAGATAACCGGCAAAGTCGATCGTCTTGCCGCCGACCTGAAACACCGCGCCGCCGCCTTCCACGGTGATCGTGATCCGGCGGCCGCGGGCATCGGCCATCTGGCTGGCCACGGTCCGCTTCCAGATCAGGTCGTACAGCCTGAATTGGTCGGGAGGCAGCTCGGCCCGCAGCGACTCGGGCAGCGCGAACGGATGCCCGGCCGGGCGAATCGCCTCGTGGGCTTCCTGGGCATTCTTGACTTTGGTTTGATAGGTGCGCGGCTCATCGGGCACGTACTCGCCGCCGTATTGCGAACGCACCAGGTCCCGGGCCGCTTCGACCGCCACCTTGGCCAGGCTGGTCGAATCGGTACGCATGTAAGTGATGTGGCCGTTTTCGTACAGGCTTTGGGCGGCCTGCATCGTCCGCTTGGCCGTGAAGCCGAGCTTGCGGTTGGCTTCCTGCTGGAGCGTGCTGGTCGTAAACGGCGCGTAGGGCTTGGTGGTGTACGGCTTGTCGTCGAGCGCCGTGACGTGGAACTTCGCTTGCGCCGAGCCGCTCGACCAGTTGTCCGGCGCCTCCTTCGTCGAGCAACAACAGGCCGGCGTCTTTGAGCCGGCCGGTCGCCGGATCGAAATCTTTGCCCGAGGGAACCTTGCGCTGGTCGACCGAAACCAGCCCGGCGTCGAACGACTGGCCGTCCTGCTTGGCGAACGTGCCCAACAGGTCCCAGAACGTAGCGGCCACGAAGGCCATCCGCTGCCGCTCGCGCTCGACGATCAATCGCACCGCCACGCTCTGCACGCGGCCGGCCGACAGCTTGGGACGCACCTTGCGCCACAACAGCGGCGACACTTCATACCCGTACAGCCGGTCGACGATCCGGCGGGTTTCCTCGGCGCGGACCAGGTCGTTGTCGATGTCGCGGGGATGTTCCAGGGCCGCTTCGATGGCTTCTTTCGTGATTTCGTGGAACACCAGCCGATGGACCGGCACCTTGGGCTTGAGCAGCTCGTTCAGATGCCAACTGATGGCCTCCCCCTCGCGATCTTCGTCCGTGGCCAGGTACAGGTCTTTGGCGTCCTTGAGCAGCCCCTTGAGCTTGCGGACCTGTGCCGTTTTGCCCGGCGGAATGATGTAGACGGGATCGAAATCGCTATGGACGTTCACGCCCAGGTGGGCCCAATCCTCTCCTTTATATTGGGCCGGAATCTGTTTGGCCCCTTGCGGCAAATCGCGGACGTGGCCAATGCTGGCCTCGACCGTGAAATCACGGCCCAGAAACTTGCTGATCGTGCGCGCCTTGGCGGGCGACTCGACGATCACCAGCGACTTGCCGTTTTTTGCCGTCTTCTTGGCCATTGCTTACCGTTCATTTCCTGCCCGTCGGGCAGAGTTTCAGCCAGCCCACACCCCACTCCAGGAGCAGCACCACGTCGAAAAACCGATCGATAACATCAGACTCTCTTAATTCATTCTTGGCATCTGGCAAGCCGGTGCCTACCGTGGGGGTGGCGCGTTTTGACCATAAGTCGTTTATGGTAAATGACTTAAATAAATACCATTACCACGACTCCTTGGCTGCCGCCCGCGGCGGGCGGTACCTGCTTAATAGTCTGCCTATACGGCTGTCAAGCCATCTTTGGGTCGCGCAGCGGCCACGCCATCGCTCCAGAGGGGGGTGAATTCCAACGTGCCTGACCAAGGTCCGCGCGACGCCGGGCACGCTGATTTGGCCCCGGCGACGTTGTCGGCGAGCATCGCCGCTGTGCCGGCCGCGGATCCGTTTTGCGACTTGTCCTGCGCCGACGGTTCGTCACCGCAAGGCGGCGTTCTGTTGCTTACGAGCGATCGTCGCGTGAACGTGAATCGACTCAACACCTTTGCTGCTTTGCCATTGCACGAAGTTGAGCCGCCCCCCTACAATTTCTCCTAACGACCGCCAGCCGGCGGCCGGTTCCTGCGCGCGGTTTTCTCTCCCGCGATGGGGGTGAGGGGCCCGTCGGCCCGTCGCGGTATCCAATTCTCTCGGGGCAACGATTGAGGACTCTTCCGTGGCTAGTCCGTTTTCCATATTTCGTCGCAATCAGAAGATCATGATGGCCGTGGTGACCATCGGCGCGATGGTGGCCTTTGTGTTCCTCACGCCGCTGACGTACCTGGGGGGCAGCCGCAAGGTGCAAAACCCCGTGGTCGTCGAAACCCGCTACGGCGACCTGACGGCCAACGAGCTGGACAATCTGCGGTTTCAGCGTGAAATCGTCGATCGCTTCCTGCTGCAGGTCACCAAGGAACGGGTCGCGCGGCAGCTCGGTCAGGCGAATCTGGACTCCCGCTGGCTCAGCGGGGTCGTGGAGAATCAGTACTTGATGGTGCGAAACAATCTCATGGGCCGCGCCGCCCAAGGTCCGGAGGAGGCCGCCGTCGAGACCCTCGTTCTCTCGGAACGGGCCCGGCAGATGGGGATCGTCATCACCGACGAGACCATCAACGACCTGCTCAAGCAGCTCACGGCCGACAGCGTCAGCGCCGCCGAGCTGCGCGACATCATCCGCGATCTGAGCCCGCAGCATCCAATCGGCGTGCCGCGGCTGTTCGATGCTCTGCGCACCGAATTGCTGGCGTCGCGGTACGTCCAGTTGTTCCAACTGAGCCTGAACGACCTGCCGCCGGCGGAGCGCTTCGAATACTACGCCCGATTGAATCGCCGGGCCAAGGCCGAGGTGATGCCGCTCGCCGTGGCTGACTTCGTCGCGCAAGTTGCCGATCCAAGTGACGGCGAGGTCCAGGAGTTTTACGACAAGTACAAGAACGACTTTCCCGATCCCGTTTCGCCGGAGCCAGGCTTCAAAGAACCCGAGCGGGCCTCGTTCCAGTACTTCAAGGCCAGCATCGACCAGTTGACCGAGCAGCTTAAAGGCGAGGTCACCGAGGAGGAGATTCGCAAGTACTACGACGAGAACAAGCGCAACTTCCCGGCGTTGAGTGTCGACGAAACGACTCCGACCGACGGTGACGCAGCGGAGACAAACGAACCGCCGGCAGACGGGCGCAAGCTCCGGCGGAACCGGCCCAGGAGGAGATGAAGGACGCCCCGCCGGAGTCCGGCGAGCCCGCCCCAGCCGAAGATGCCGCAAAGCCGGCCGACGAGCCGAAAGAGCCGTCGTCCCCCTCAAAAAAACCATCCGACGAAAAACCATCCGACGAAAAGCCTGAGAAGCCGGCGGACGAAGCAACTCCCGAAGAAAAGCCGGCTGCGGAGCAACCCAGCGAAGAAGCGCCGCAGTCGTCTTATCGTGGTGCCGGTCAGAAGTTTCGCCTGGTGAGCGCGACCCAACAGGAGACGGCGGACCAGAGTCCGCAGAACCCCAAACTCCCGCCGAGGAGCCAGCAGCCGACGAGCCGGCTTCGCCGCCGTCGGAACCCGCACCGGCTGACAAGCCGGCCGCCGAATCACCGGCCCCCGAAGAGCCGGCGAAAGAGCCCGCCAAAACGGAAGACAAACCGGCCGCAGAAAAACCCGCGGAAGAAAAACCGGCCGAAGCGAAGCCCGACGACGTCGTGCCCCGGCCGCCGGTGCCTGCCGACGAGGCACAGTTCGAGCCGCTGGAGAAGGTCCAGGATACGATTCGCGAGAACGCTGGCCCGGCAGAAAGCGATCGAGCGCATCACCGAGCAGTTTGACGCGTTGTCGGCGAAGATGCGCACCTACGCGGCCGACTACGATCGTTACACGGTCGAAAAAGGCAGCGACCCCAGCGTGCGTCCTCCCGCGCTGCTCGATTTCGCGGAGCTGGCCCAGGGCAAGGACGTGCAGCCGTTCGAGTTGAAGTCAGTCAGTCCGGAACAGGTGGCCAAAGAAGACATCGGCAAATCGTTCCGCTCGATGCAGAGTCTGCGTGGCGCCCAGGCCGTTCCGTTTGTCAACTTTGCTTATTCGGACACGATGCCCGAATTCCGTCCAGAGATGACCCAGGATAACGACAATAACGCCTACCTGTTCTGGCGCACGCAACTCGAGCCGCCGTATGTGCCGCCGTTGGACCAGATTCGCGATAACGTGGTGCGGGCCTGGAAAATGATCAAGGCCCGCGAGCTGGCCCGCAAACGCGGCGAGGAATATGCCGAGCAGGTGCGTACGCTCCACAAGACGCTGACGGAGCTGTTCGGATCGCAAGAGACGCTCAAGGTGACCGAGACGCAGCCGTTTAGCTGGCTCACGTTCGGCAATGTGCCGGCGCAGCCGGGGGCACGGCCGCGCCTGAGCGAAGTCGAAGGGGTGGACTTGCCGGGCCCGGCGTTCATGAAGACCGTCTTCGGGCTGAGCGCCGACGGCGTCGGCGTGACGCTGAACGAGCCGCAGGACACGGCGTACGTCGTGCGGCTGGTCGATTTCGAGCCGTCACTCGACGAGCTGCGCGACGCGTTCGCCCGCGAGCAGCCCTCGCGATACCTGGCGGCGGCCTTCGACGATCAGCGCCAGATCTACGAAACGTGGATCAAGGACCTGAACGCCGAAGCCGACGTCCACTGGATCCGCCAGGCCGACGCCCGCCGCGCGGCCGAGGACGAAGAGCTGTAGCGGCGCCGGACCAGAGCGGTCGAGCCCGAGACTCGTCCGCTCCGGTCGCCGAACGTTCTGCCGTGCCGCGTCGGTCTCTTACCGCCGGGGCTTGAGCATCACGGCGGCCAGCGGGGGCAGCGTGATGGGCACGGAGTAGGGGCGGCCGTCCCAGGGCAACTCTTCGGCCATCAGCCCCGGGCCGTTGCCCAGGTTGCTGCCGCCGTAGTAGGTCGAGTCGCTATTGAGAATCTCTTCGTACCAGCACAGCTCCGGCACTCCCAGCCGATGCATGGTCCGCGGCACGGGCGTGAAGTTGCAGGCCGTGACGATGAAGTCGCGCGGATCCTTGGCCCGGCGGACGAACGCCAGCGTGCTCTGCTCCCAGTTGTGGCAATCGATCCACTCGAAGCCCTGGTGCTCGAAGTCGACCTCGTGCAGCGCCGCCTCGCGGCGGTACAGCCGGTTCAGGTCGGTGACGAACCGCTGCAGGCCCTGGTGCGAGTCCCACTGCAACAGATCCCATTGCAGGCTGCTGTCGTAGTTCCATTCGTTCCACTGGCCGAACTCGCAGCCCATGAACATCAGCTTCTTGCCCGGATGCGCGAACATGTAGCTGTACAGCAGCCGCAGGTTGGCGAACTTCTGCCACAGGTCGCCCGGCACCTGGTCCATGAGCGAGCCCTTGCCGTGCACGACTTCGTCGTGCGAGAAGGGGAGCACGAAGTTTTCGCTGAAGGCGTAGATCAGGCTGAACGTCAGCTCGTCGTGATGATACTTGCGGTGCACCGGGTCGTGATGCATGTAGCGGAGCGTGTCGTTCATCCAGCCCATGTTCCACTTGAGGCTGAAGCCGAGCCCGCCCAGGTAAGTCGGCCGCGAGACGCCGCTCCAGGCGGTCGACTCTTCGGCGATCGTGAGCACGCCGGGATACTGCAGGTGGGCCTGCTCGTTGAACTCCTTCAGGAAGCTGATGGCCCGCAGGTTCTCGCGGCCGCCGTATTCGTTGGGAATCCACTGGCCGGGCCCGCGGCTGTAGTCGAGGTAGATCATCGAGGCCACGGCGTCGACGCGCAGCCCGTCGATGTGGTAGCGGTCGAGCCAGAACAGGGCGTTGGAGACCAGGAAGTTTCGCACCTCGTTGCGGCCGTAGTTGAAGATCAGCGTGCCCCAGTCGGGATGCTCGCCCTGCCGCGGGTCGGCATGCTCGTACAAGTGCGTGCCGTCGAACATCCGCAGGCCGTGGGCATCGCGGGGGAAGTGGGCCGGCACCCAGTCGATGATCACGCCGATGCCGTTCTGGTGGCAGTGGTCGACGAAGTACATGAAGTCTTCGGGACTGCCGTAGCGGCTCGTGATCGCGAAGTAGCCGACCGTCTGGTAACCCCAGCTGCCCGAGAACGGATGCTCGCTGACGGGCATCAACTCCAGGTGCGTGTAGCCCATCTGCTGGCAATACTCGACGAGCTGGTGGGCCAGGTCGCGGTAGTCGAGCCAGCGGTTCGGGTCGTCTCCCGGGCGGCGCCAACTGCCCAGGTGGACTTCATAGACCGACATGGGCGCGTCGAGCGCGTTGGTGTGGTGGCGATTGGCCATCCACTCGGTGTCGTTCCACGTGTAGCGGTCAAGATCGGCCACCTTCGACGCCGTCCGCGGGGGCACTTCGGCGGCGAAGCCGTAAGGATCGGCCTTCTCGAACGCCTGGTCGCGATGGCGGACGTGATATTTGTAGATCGTGCCGGCCTCGAGTCCCGGCACAAACAGCTCCCAGACGCCGCTGGGAATGTGCTTGCGCATCGGATGGCGGCGCGGGTCCCACTCGTTGAAGTCGCCCACCACGCTGACGCCCGTGGCGTTGGGGGCCCACACGGCGAAGTTGACGCCGTTGACCGTATCGATCGATCGCAGTTGCGCGCCCAGCTTGCGATAGCTGGTCCAGTGCCGCCCCTCGCCCAGCAAGTACAGATCGAATTCGGACAGCAGCGGTGGAAAGGCGTAGGGGTCGTGCATCATCGTTTCGGTGCCCCGCTGGTCGGCGACACGCAATTGGTAGCGGTGGCGGGCGTCGGTTGATTGCATTGGGCAAATCGCCTCGTACAGTCCTGCGGGATGAATCCGCCGCATCGGCTGCGTCTGCCGATGCCCGGCGTCGACGACCCAGGCCTGGCTCGAACCGGGCAAAAACGCCCGAACCGCCAGGGCTCGGCGTCCACCGGCCATCACCTCGTGAGGACCGAGCAGTTCAAACGGGTTTTCGTGTCGCCCCTCCAATAGCGGGCCAAGCGCGTCCAACTCCACCGTGGTGCGGGTCGTCATCGATCGAGTTTCCTAGTGATTCTTGGATATCCCAGGCGGGCAAGTCTAGCCGCAAAATTCACCGACTTTACGCCACCAGCGCAAAACCCCAGCAAGAAGCGTACTTATTCAAACCAAGGTAGGGGAAATAAACGCGTGCCAGCCGGACTCGTCCAGGTTTTCGCGACGCGGCGGCATTCGCCAACGCTCCGGCCACGGCGGCCCAGGCGCACCGCCAAGCCGTGGACCAGCGCGGGCAATCGGCTGCGGAGCGCGCGGCCGGCTGCGCGCGAGCGGTTCGGCGCATGGTATGTGGCAGATCGAACCGCCAGGTCCGGCATTCCAACTTGTGAAACTCCAGCGCCCGGTCCACGCGCTGCCAGAGATCGCGATTCTTGACCGGCACCATTTCGCCGTAATGCTCCCATTGCCAATCGTTGGCCCGCCACTCGTCGAGCCCGTACGCCAGGCCCCGGTTGACGTACTTGCTCGGAGTGACCAGCGTAACGCGCGAAGGTTGGGCGAGCGCTTCGAGGCCGCGCACGACGGCCAACAACTCCAGCCGCTCGCCCAGCGCGTCGGGTTCGTCGTCCGAGGCTTCGAATTGCTCGGCACCGTCCACGGTTTGCAACACGAATCGCCACTGTCGCTGTTTGTCGCGCCCGGAGGATTCAGAGAACAGCAAGTAATGTGGCGTGGCAACTTTCATCGGGGAGGACTCAGGATAAGACGAATCGAGTGCCAAACGGATCGCAAACCGCGACGGCTCGCCCGGGCCGACGCGCCGGGTGCTAGCATCGCGTCCGAACACATATCGGCAACCGCCGCGCAAACTCTCCAGTTTCTCCAACCGCGAAAGTGACTCGGGTGCCGAACGCAGGTGCCAATGTGCCGGACATAACGAGTGTCCGCCGTGCTGCCCGCGCATGTCGGCGACCGACGAGCTCCGTTTCAAGGCGCACGCTCCAATGGCGGAAGCCTATTCAGAGGGGCAAAGAAAGCGGCGGCAGGTGCATCGTGAGGGCATGCACGCCGCCGCCGCCGGCTCCAAGCGAACCGCTCGCTCGCTTGTTCGATCGCCTCAGGCCACCAGCTTCATGGCGGGCACTTCGCCCGTGATGCCGGCGATAAATTCCTCAAAAATGCGCAGATCGAGCGCCGAAGCCGAACCGCTTTCCGGATGGAACTGCGTACCAAAAGCCAGCCAGTCGGTCATGCTTTCGATGGCTTCCACGACGCCGTCCGGGCAGCGGGCCGTCACGCGGAAGCCCGGGGCCACGTCGTCGATGGCCATGTGGTGCAGGCTGTTGACGCGGATCTCGCCGTCGCCGTAGACGCGCTCCATGAGACTGCCAGGCACGACTTCCAGCCCGTGCCGATGCGCCGGATCGATCAGGTCCATGTGCGGCAGGGCCTTGGGCATGTCCTCGGGAATGTGCAAGAACAGCGTTCCTCCCTGCGAGACGTTGATCAGTTGCATCCCGGTGCCAACGCCGAAGACCGGCAACTGGCGCTTGGCAATGTGCATCATCAGTCGGCGGTCGAATTCCTCCCGTCGCGCGTCCAACGGCCGGACTGCCGGATGCAGCATGTAACCGTCGCGGCGGGGATCCAGATCGGCGCCGCCGACGAGCACGATGCCGTCGAGCATGTCGAGCATTCGGCCCAGGTCTTCTTCATCCTTGTTGGGGGGCAGGACCATCGGAAGTCCGCCGGCTTCGATCACGGCGTCGTAATACCCGGCCGAGACGTACGTGAACGCCGGCGCGTCCTTCTTGGCGGCGCGGTAGTCGGCATTCAACCCAATCAGTGGCTTCGCTTGCATGCTTGCACTCCTAGCGACATTTCCTTTGTCGCGTTGGTGGGAAACAGGGACAAAAAAGGACCGGGGCCCGCCCCCACGCAGGCCGCCAGAAGCGCGACGATGCGGCCAGCTTGTCCGGCGGCGCCCCGCGGGCGCGTCGCCGTCATGTCCCAAACCTGTCGCGCAAGGGAGGAGGCACTTTCGCACCGTCCCTGATGCGACTGCTTGGGAGCCGCCGCGTCGTCGCACCGCTAGTGGGCACAACGCCGGAGCATTTCCCTACTGGTTAAGCCTCGATCACTTCCTTCTACGGCTTCGCTGCCGTGTTACCCCGCTTGGGGAATGCAAGTCGTGACGAATTTACGCGCTTGCCAAACGATTACAATGGCTGCTGCTTATTTTGAACGCGAAGGATTTCGCTAGCACAAGATAGTGGGCTCGCATCGCCCCCAGGGGCCCCTGTTCCCGGCTGCCTGCGGCGATTACGCTGAGGGAATGCGATATCAAAACGTGTGCCTCGAGGGCCTGGCCTACACGCTGCCCGAGGAGATCGTCACTTCGGCCACGATCGAAGCTCGACTGGAGCCCCTCTACCGCCGCCTGCGGCTGCCCGAGGGACGGCTGGAGTTGATGACCGGCATTCGCCAGCGCCGTTTCTGGCCCCAGGGCACGCGACCCGGCGAAAAAAGCATCGAAACCGCCGGCAAACTGCTGTCCCGCTCGGGCATCGACCGCCGGCACATCGGCGCGCTGGTGCACGGCTCGGTTTGCCGCGACTATCTGGAACCGGCCACGGCCTGTGGCGTGCACCACGCGCTGGACCTGCCGGCCGATTGCCTGGTGTACGACGTGTCGAACGCCTGCCTGGGCATTCTCAACGGGATGGTGCAAGTCGCCAATCTGATCGAGCTGGGCCAGATCAAAGCCGGCATTGTCGTCGGCACCGAAGACGCCCGGCCGCTGGTGGAGAACACGATCCGCACGCTGAACGCCGACCCGTCCCTCACCCGCGACGAGATGAAGCTGGCCGTGGCGTCGCTGACGATCGGCAGCGGCAGCGCCGCGGTGCTGTTGGTCGACCGCCGCATCAGCCGCACGAACAACCGGCTGTTGGCCGCCACGGCGCAAGCCCACACCGCCGGCCACGCGCTCTGCCGCGGCGAAGTAAAGGGGACAGGAACCTTTTCAGGCCCGGCGGAAAAGGTTCCTGTCCCCTTTACTTCTGCTGCCGTGGCTGCGCCCTTGATGAAGACCGATAGCGAAGGGCTCTTGGCGCAGGGCGTGGCGGCCGCCACCGCTGCATTTGGCCGGTTTTTGGATGAGGCTAGTTGGTCGCGCGAGTCGGTCTCCAAGACCTTTTGCCACCAGGTCGGCAGCGCCCATCGCAAGCTCCTGCTGCAAACGCTGGAACTTTCGCCCCAGCGCGATTACACGACCTACCCGGCGCTCGGCAATACCGGCTCGGTCGCGCTGCCCATCACCTTGGCCCAGGGGGTCGAAGCCGGACATCTCGAACCCGGCGACCGCGCCGCCCTGTTGGGCATCGGCTCGGGAATCAACGTGCTGATGTTGGCGGTCGAGTGGCAAGGGAAATAATTCCCTTCCCGAGTCATCTGCATCGCTGAGATCGCCCCTCCACCCCTTCCTATCTCACGCCCTAGCGCCGGCCTGCGACACGCTAGCACACTCGACGGACGATCGCCCTGCGGCTCGCGCGGCGGATAATCTGTGCGATATCCGCCGGGCCTGTTAGAATTGTTTTGTCAGCCACGCGCTTGCCTACGGATAGGAGGATGTTCGGCATGCCATTGGATGCGGCACAACTCGGGCACGAGCGTACGATCGAAGCGCTCCGCCAGCTACTAGCAGACCGCTTTGGAGTGAACCTGCCCAACGACGCGTCCGGCGATGATCCGCTGTTTTCCGTCGGTGCCGGCCTCAGCTCGCTCGAGGGAATCGAGTTTCTGTGCGAGGTCGAAAAGCAATTCGGCATCGAGGTCAAGGACCTCGAATGGTGGGTCTACGAAACGCCCACGCTGGCGGCCGTCGCCCAGCATCTGATCGACCTGACGAACGCCCAGCGGCAGCACGCCTCCTGAGGCGTCCGGGGCGTGTACGACGCGTCCGCTTCGCCGGCCCGTCCCCCCCCCGCTCGACGGTCCGCCATCACCGGCGCAACAAAAAAGCCCAGGGAAGATTCGTTCCCTGGGCCGAAAGAAGTCGCCGGCTCGATTGGCTGAGATTCGCGGCCGCTCAGTTCGCCAGGGCCGCTCCGTTGATCGGCGGCACCATCGCGGGGCTTTCGGCCGTGGCCGGCGTGGCTGACGGCTGATCGCTCCATTGCGTTTCCTGGCGCTGGTTCATGTCGCGGAGCACTTGCCGCAGCTCGGCCGGGTTCATGTGCCGCAGGTTGCCCAACTGCGTCAGCGGCTGCATGCTCGCATGGCCCGGTTGATCGCCGGCTCGAAGGCCACGATCTCGACCGCCCATTGCCGCACGCGGCTGAACGACTGGGCCACCTGCTGCAACTGGTCCCGCACGTCGGCCATCAGCTCCAGGCTCTCGATGGCCGAGGCCACGTCGGCCGTCTGGGCGATCGAGCGATCCTTCAACGCGATGAGCTGATCGACGCGCTCGTCGGCCAGCTCCAGGCCCGTGCCTTGGTCGTCGAGCTTCTCGCGGATCGTGATCAGCCGCTCGAGCGAGGCCTCGGCCTCCGTGGCATTCGAGCCCCGGCAGACGAGGTTATCCGACAGGCTCAACAGTTGGTTGGCATTGTCCCGGGCCTGGCAGACGCCGATCGTCGATTCGGCCAACTGCCGCTGCATGGCACCCCACACGTCGAGCACCTGCTGGGCACGGACCACGTCGTCGTTACCTTCGACGAGCCCGTTCTTCAGCCGGATCAACTGGCCCAGCACTTCGTAGGCAAAGGGCATCTGCGAGTGCTGATCCCAGACGATGTCTTTCATGTCGACCAGGGCATTCAGGCTGTCGAGCGCCGCGGCGTTCGTATCGTGCTCCAGCAGCAACCGGCCGTGCAGCATCGCCATGCCGTTCAGGCTGGACGCGGCCGCGGCCGTCTGCAATTGGGAGTCGACCAGCCGCTCGCGCAAGGCGTCGATCGAATCCACCGCCCGGTGGCTTTCGACCGTGGCATACTGCTTCGAGACGAGCCGGCCCTCGAGGGCGTCGATCGAAGCCAGCACGGTCCCGGCGCGCGGCCCGGTCGGCGCCGTCGACCAGAGAGTCTTGCAGCGCGACCAGTTTCTCCATCACGGCCAGGGCTTGCTCGGCCCGGGCGGTCTCGTTGTTGAGCCGCTCGTGCAGGGCCGCGATTTGTTCCAGCGACGCGCGGGCGTCGACGTTGCGCCGGCCTTGCTCGGCCAGTTCGGCCAACAGCGAGTTGGTGTCGGCCACGGTGTCTTTCTCGGCCGCCAAGCGGTCGACCTGCCCGGAGAGCTGCGCCACCTGCGATCGCAAGCGGCCGAATTGCCGCGACAGTGGTTGCAC
Organism: uncultured Planctomycetota bacterium; assembly: GCA_963711515.1. GTDB lineage: Bacteria > Planctomycetota > Planctomycetia > Pirellulales > PALSA-1355 > CAVQEL01. The sequence continues at coordinate 73,683 of CAVQEL010000042.1, forward strand.
GATGGCCACGTTCATCACCGCCAGCGTCACGCCCACGCCTACGGCGAACACGACCCAGCCCGACAGGTCCAGGCCCAGAAAGCGACGACGAGTGTCCGCATCCGACGGATTCGAAGTTTGACTGAAGTCTTTCAAGAGAGTGAACCTCGATGGCAACGGAAAAGTTTACGGGGACAGCCTTCAGCTACCGTATCGGACGGCCAAACGCGACCCATCAACCTTTTCCAAGCTGCGCAGTCCAACGCAAAAACCCAAGACAACCGCTCCGAAGCGCAGCGTTTAACAGCGCGCGCCCGCTGCGCCGCGACGCACCGTGCTCGCCGATCCCGCGGCGCGCAAAAAAAAGCCCCCGGCTCCTCCAGCGGACCACCGCCGTGCGAGGAGCGCGGCGAGCGTCCGCCAGCAAAAGCCGGGGGCCGGGGCAGGTAACTTGGTTTATTGAGCGTCGGCCGGGGGTGGCACGATCTCGGCGCCGGCGGCTTTCTGGAACGGAATCGTCACCGGACGCTTCGCGTCGGCGTCGAACTTGCCGAGCTCCGCCGCGTAGACGCGGCGGTCGTCGTACGTGTGGTAGTAGTACTTGAGGTTTTTCAGATCGCAGGCACTGGTCCACTGCGTGTACTCGCAGGGCTCATTCGAACCGGGCTCCGGCCGCACGACTCCGCGGGGAATGTCGAACGAGTCGAGCACGTGAAACGCCAGCCCCACGGTCTCTTCACCCGTGGCGCAGGGGAACGCGCCCTCGCTGAGCGCCACGGCCCGCACGAAACGCGAGGGGGGCGTAAAATCGCCCGGCACGCCGCGCAACCCGCTCCCCTGGCCGAACGGACTCAGCGTGACGCCATCCAAGTCGAGCGGCGGCACGTTCGTGGCCGAGACGTTGATGAAGTTCCGCAGGTTCGTCAGATGCCAGTCGAACGTCGGGGAATTCGTGATCACGCCCAGCGGATTGTCGTAGGTGGTCAACTTGCCGTCGACGTACTCGATCACCAGCGAACCCCCCGCGGCGTCGTGCGTAATGTAATGGAGCGGCGGCACTCCAAGCTTGTCGCCCAGCGGCACGCCGGCCACCTTGATGCCCGGCAAGGCCGCGCGCACTTCGTCGACATTGGTGAAGTTGGTCAAAATCCAGGTAATCAGCTCCCACGGCGCGATCGCTTGCGATTCCTGGTCGGGAGTGACCGACTGGTAGCCGGCATAGCCCGGCAGATAGAAACCGCCGCAAGCCAGACCGTGCTCGTTGACCCCGTCGACCAGCAGGTCATAACCCAGTCCGTTGAGGCCCACGGCCGCGAATTTCGACTGCCAGGTCAGCCCCCCGCACCCGTCGCCGTGGTGCCTACGAATTCGTAGTTCCGCGGCACAAACAGCACTTCCGAATCGAGCCGCATGCCAAACTCCAACGTCCGAGCGTAAACCACCGAACCGTCTTCAGCCGTCAGACGAATGCCGGTGCAAGCCGAGGCACAACGGGCCGCCAACGCCAACACCACCAGCGCCATAAAGGCCAGCACGGCCTTTTGAACGTACAAAAACATGATCAAACTCCTGGGATTGAACGAGCACACGACGCCGTTCTGCCGGCGGCCCCCCCGCCCGCAAGTGGCAGCGTGGACCCCGCCAGTGGCCGTCACCAATAGCGTAGGTTGAACGCAGGGCTCGTGGCGCGGCCGCGGCCGACCCCTGTTGTGTCCCAGTCGGCGAAACCGTTACAACCGGCGATGCCACGCAAGCGCACTCAAGATTCCCGCGACCATCCACCGTTTAGCCCGGAGCCAACGGCGACGGCGGCAGCACCGCCCCCGCAATCCCCCCCAGGCGCCCAGAAATGATCCTTCGCCCCCTGTTGAGCATCGTCGCGGCCCTTTGGTATGCCGCGTTGCCGCCGCGCTCGCCCCCGCGGCCGAACCCACCGCCAAGCAGCAACTCGACACGCTGTTTGCCGATAGCTGGGAATTCCGTCTGGCCGAGGACCCGCTGTTCGCCACGCACGTCGGCGACCATCGCTACAACGATCGCCTGCCGCGCGAAACGCTGGCCGACCAGCGGCGCCGGCTCGACGCCAATCGCGAGTTTCTCGCCCGGCTCGAAGCCATCCCGCGCGACGAGCTGTCACGCGGCGATCAGGTCGACTACGACATCTTTCGCCGCGCCAAGCAGGACGCGATCGCCGAGGCCGAATTCAAGACTTACCTGATGCCCATCACCAACCGCTGGGGCTTTCACGTCGAGTTTCCGGAACTGCCGCTCAACGTGCCGCTCGACACGGTCAAGGATTACGAAAACTACCTGGCCCGGCTCGAAGCCTTCGACCGCTACGTCGACGACCATCTCGAACTGATGCGCGAGGGGGTCAAGCAGGGTTACACACTGCCCAGCGTCGTCCTTTCCGACGCCGACGAAGTGATCGAGCCGCACATCGTCGACGATCCCGCGCAAAGCCTGCTCTACCAGCCGCTGGCCAAGTTTCCCGAATCGTTCAGCGAGTCCGACCAAAAGCGATTGCGCGAAGCGCGGCACCGCGGCCATCGCCAACCACGTCGTGCCCGGCTATCGCACGCTGCTTGAGTTCATGACCGACGAATACGTGCCCAACTGCCGCCAGCAGATCGGCGCCTCGGCCCTACCCAACGGCCGCGAGTACTACCGCTACCGCGTGCGGCATTACACGACGCTCGACGTCGACCCGCAGGCCGTGCACGAAACCGGCCTGGCCGAGGTGAAACGCATCAAGGCCGAAATGCAGGACGTGATCCGCAGCGTCGGATTCGAAGGAGACTTTGCCGCTTTCGTCGAACATCTGCGCACCGATCCGAAGTTTTACGTCGACTCGCCCGAGCAGTTGCTCAAGGAAACCAGCCTGGTGCTCAAACGGATGGACGGCGAACTGCCCAAGCTGTTCGGCAAGCTGCCGCGCACGCCATACGGCATCCGCGAGATTCCCGACTTCATCGCCCCCCGCACCACCACGGCCTATTATCAGCCGCCGGCCGGCGACGGCACCCGGGCGGGCTTTTACTACGTCAACACCTACAACCTGAAGAGCCGGCCGCTGTTCGAGATCGAAGCCCTCTCGCTGCACGAGGCCGTGCCGGGCCATCACCTGCAGATCGCCCTGCAGCAGGAGCTGGAAGGCCTGCCGCCGTTTCGCCGCTTCTCGCTCGCCACGGCTTTCGTCGAAGGCTGGGGGCTGTACGCCGAGCGGCTGGGCCTGGAAGTCGGCTTCTACCAGGATCCCTACCGCAACTTCGGCCGCTTAAGCTACGAGATGTGGCGGGCCTGCCGCCTGGTCGTCGATACCGGCATGCACTACCTGGGCTGGACCCGCGAGCAGGCGATCCAGTTCATGGCCGACAACACGGCGCTGTCGATGCACAACATCACGGCCGAAGTGGATCGCTACATCTCCTGGCCCGGCCAGGCCACGGCCTACAAAATGGGCGAGCTCAAAATCCGCTCGCTCCGCAACCTGGCCGAAATCCAACTGGGCGACAAGTTTGACGTCCGCCAGTTTCACGACGCCGTGCTGGCCGATGGCGCCGTGCCGCTCGAAGTGCTCGAAGCCAACGTCCGGGCCTACATCGAGCGGACGAGCGGCGAATGACCCAGCGGCGAACGAATCCCGTTGCCGCCGCCAGTGCCCCCTCAGCGGTCTTCGCGCCAGGTGTCCGGCGGCCGAAGCATGCTGCTAGCAATCACCCCTCCTGCGCCCCATCGCTCGCCCCGAGCCCATTCGCGCACGTCGCGGGTAGACAGCTCGCCGGTGTACAGAGCCGGCATTTACGCGACGCTCGCGGCCAACTGCGTGTCGATCCACATGCCGTGTGCATTGTCACGCGTCGAAGCGCGCTCGGCCGACGGCCCGGCATGCGCTTTGCGTCATTGAACGGTGTATTGACTGCGGCCGTAAACTCCTTGAGGAACATCTCCATGTCGAGTCGCAAGCACGCACGCGGTGTCGCTCGTCTATCCGCGCTGCTCGCATTCATGACCGGAACCTTCGCAGCGATGCCACCGACGATGGGCGACACGCCAACCTGGAACGGGCAACTTGTGCAATACGGATCGATGCACGATGCCATCGGTTCCAAACACGATCAGGGCCGCGTGATGCTGAAGTCGCTCGTCGAGCGTCCGCATTTCTACGGCGTGGCCGCGCTTGAGCATCTTGCCGGCGAGGCGACAATCTGCGACAGCACGATCACGCTCACCCGCGTCGATCCCGCGGGCCAGCTCGCCTCCGCCGCTTGTTCCTCCGACGAGCAAGCGACGCTGCTGGTGGGAGCCTACGTTCCGGCCTGGTCGGAGTTTCCGGTGGCGGCGGACGTCGATCCCGACGCGCTGGACGACTACCTCGCGGACGTCGCACGGCGGGCTGCTATCAACCCGGACAAGCCGTTTGTGTTCCTGGTCGAAGGGAAGTTCGCCGCCGTGCGATTGCACGTCATCAACGGCGCTTGCCCGCTGCATGCCCGCTTGAAGAAGATCGAACTTCCGCCGGAAGACCGGCCGTTCGAAACCGAGTTTGAAACCATCCCCGGCACAATTGTTGGGGTATTCGCAAAGGATGCCGTCGGAGATATTACACATCCCGCCACGTCCACGCACACGCACCTGCTGTTCAAGGACGCAGTCTCGGGCAAATTGGTCACCGGCCACGTTGAACAAGTAGGACTTCTCAAAGGCGCGATCGTGCGAGTTCCCCAGGCAAGTCACTGAAAGCTCCAACGAATGAAAGTCCGGCGTTTCGCGTCGGCTCTGGCAGGCCAACCCCGGCGAGGGTCGCCGCGCCGCGAGACTCCCAGTTCACGGAGGACCAGACAAACATGATTCCCTCGCGTCTCACCGCGCTCACGCCCCCTGCTGGCTGCCTCCCTCGTCCTATTGCTGGGTGCCGTGGCGCTGGCCGACGAATCGCCGGCCCCGCCGGAACATCACCCGCTCGATCCGGTGATCGCCTGGGCCGAAGACGCGCTGAAACGGGCCGACACGATCAACGATTACACGGCCTTGCTCGTCAAGCGCGAGCGGATCGGCGACAAGCTGCAGGATTATCAGTACCTCGAGCTCAAGATTCGCAATCAGCCCTTCAGCGTGTACATCAAGTTTCTCAAGCCCAGCGGCCTCGCCGGGCGCGAGATCATCTACGTCGAAGGCCAGCACGATGGCAACCTGCTGGCTCACGATGGCAGTGGCCTGAGCGAAATCCTGGGCACGGTATCGCTCGCCCCCGACGGCCTGATCGCCATGCACGGCCAGCGCTATCCAATCACGATGATCGGCATCAAGAACCTGGCCACCCGGCTCATCGAAAAAGCCAAGCACGACCGGCAAACCGACGACCCCTGCGAGATCAAGTGGTTCCAAAACGCCAAGGTCGACGGCCGCCCGACGTTGTGCGTCGAGGTTCGACATCCCCAGCGCCGTCCGGAGCAGACGTTTGCCATGGCGCGCGTCTACGTCGATCAAAAGTTGGGAATCCCGATTCGCTACGAAGGCTACGCCTGGCCCGAGAAATCCGGCGACGCCCCGGAGCTTATCGAAGAGTACACCTATTCCAACATCCGCACGAACGTGGGCCTCGCGGATCGCGACTTCGACCCCAAGAATCCTGCATACCGCTTCGAATCGCCGTAATTCCTGGGGAAACCCGCCGCCACGCGGCGTCAGAATTCGCCCCGCAAACTCTCGAGCTCGGCGGCCAGCGCGTCGCCCGACATCTCGCCAAATGCGGGAATCGTCCGCATCGCCCGCTCCGTCGGATAGACGATCGAAGCGGCCGCCAGACTCTCTTCGGCCGCCGGCTGATCACACTCCAGATAGTCGTCTTCAATCAACCGCTCGACGACGGGCAGGATCTGCTTGGGCGTCTTGTCGAGGTACACGCCGATCGCCTCCACGCTCGGACCGTAGTGCCGCTCTTCGCCGTCCAGATACATCACGGCCAGGTCCAGCACGTACGAGACCGCTTCCTTGCCGAGCCGGGTCAATGCGTGCTGGGCATGATCCTCGCCGGCCAAAGACTTCTCGTGGTCCGGCTGGCATTCGGCGCACGCGTTCAACCCGGCGCCGGTTTGTTCCACGGCCCAGGCCGCCAGTTCGTCGACGTCCAGAGAACAGGCCTTGAGGTGCGCCCCGGTCGTCAGTCGGGCCCGCTTATGAGGCTTGATCACCGGGCAGGTCGCGCGGTGCAGGACCAGATGGTTCTTCGTCGGTTTGCGTTTGCTGTCGACGACGTAGCCCTGGCGATGGTGCGAAATCCAGGACACGTATGCGGCATCGTCATTGATGATGATCAACATGAAAGAGGGTACGCCTGGGAGCTGGCCACGACATTCGCCCGACTTGTCCAGCGTCCATCATAGCTCGTCCGCCGCTTGGGCTACCGGGCCTCGACGGTTTCCCGCGGACGCGAACGCTTCGCCTCCGCCGGCTGGAGATCGTCGGCCGCCGCCGGCTGCCTCTCGGCCTGGGGCCGTGTTCCATCCAGCGGCCGGCTGGGCACGTAGCAGCGCTCGATCCACTCCCGTTCGGCCTGCACCCAAAAATCAACCTGTCCACCTTCGGGACGCCCGGCGGCGAGCCAGTTGAAGTACGCCATTCTCTGAATCGCCTCCCGGCTGGCCTCGAGCTCCGCCGGCGTCAAGTCGAGGGTTTCCAATCGCACGGTCATGATCAACCTCACACCCAGGAGAATAGCCAACGATACAACGCCCGCTTGCTAGAACTCTACGTCGAAAATCAAGATATGCAGTTGGCGTGCCAATCAGCACTACGCGTCCGTTTGCCCCCGCTGCCGTTGACCGCGAAAAGCGCCTCGCCCCGTCGTAGCGGCTGACAAACCGTCGGCCGTTTTGCCCCGCAAAAGCGAAGACGCACGTGGCGACAGCAACCCCGCGGGTGCTGGTGGCGAGGATTCTCGAGGCGTAGAATCAAGCCATGGACAGCTTCCATTTCGAGGTTGTGGAACTCTCCGGAGGGGCCCTCATCGCGGTGTTGGCCGGCTACGCGACACTTGTCTGCGCCGCCGGCTGGTTCGCATGGCGCTGGTTCAACCGCCGCCGCGATCCCTAACGTTTGGTCTCCGCCGCGAAAGCGCCCCGCCGGCGGTCATCTTGACAATCGCAAGCAGGACTGATACCGTTTTTTGTTTCTCCAGCGCGGGGGATTAGCTCAGTTGGGAGAGCGTCTGGCTGGCAGCCAGAAGGTCAGGGGTTCAAGTCCCCTATCCTCCACTCCGGGTGTTTGCAGGGTGACTGCCTCTTCCGTTAGCCCCAAATGGGCGGACGGCGGGCCGCCCATGGCGCTTCCTTTTCCAACTGGCCCGGCCAGGCGGAAGAGCGTCGCTTCGTCGGGCACCGCTAAATCGCATGACGTAAGACAGGCAGCGACTGGCTTGCGGCATGACCTACGACAGGCCTAAACCATGTCACACGGGTACGCCAGTGAGTTGGCACTCGTGACGTACGGCAAAGAGGGGAGCGAAGGGAAGTCAGCAGAACCTGCTACCGGCTGCCTGATTCAGAATTGGGCGACACGGAGAATGGCGCATCGCGGTGCATTCCTGGGGCGAGAATGAAAGCGCGCGGCTGAGCTCACTTTTGGTGACAATTCTTAGTCGTCCAAGTGCAAGCCGGCTCCGACGGGCGACCGCGAGAGCGGATGGCGAGAGGCGGTCTTGGGCGTTGACGACACCGTCACCATTGAGGTCCTCGTCGAGGCCGTCACCGACGGATCCGAATGCGTAGAGGATCGCTGAAAAGTCGAGATTGTCGACGACGCGGTCGCCGTTGACGTCACCAAACAAGCGATAGAAATTGCGGGTGATTTCGAAGGAACCATTGCCATCCAGGTCGAATTCCACGCATAGTATCCGTCGCCCTCGGTCGAATTGCGATTGCCGCCGATGCCCTGATCACCAAAATCAAGCTCGAAGACATGATCAACCAACCGGGCGCGGCCTGCCAACGACACGAGTTCTCCGGGGCCGCTTCCATCGAGATTGAAACGCAGCAACCGCACGCGGTCATTCAAGGGGTCGGCGTCGTTCAAGCTGCTGATCACGGCTTGCAGCCCCTCAGACTCGTTGAAGCCGACGTCAATGTGGTTGATGAAAGATCGCTGCGTCCGCCGTTTTGGACGTTAAACGTCACAGCCTGCAACTCGAACGGGAACGGGGAAGGCTACAGTCACCACGACATCGTCGCTGGCACTTGTGGGGACCGAATTCAAGATTGCCATAACGGTCGCGGCCGATCGTGTAGAACCGATAGGTGTGCGGCTGCCCATCAACTACTGCTTGATAGTGCGTTGATCAGACTGCACACCACCGGCGGTCGCTGGTCCGCCGGGATAGCGCTGGATGCGCTGCGCAGGCTGACCGTCAACTTCGACGAACACTTCAAAGAAAAAGATCCTGCCGCCGATGTCGCTTCCCGACCAAGTGATCGTGAAGACCGGTGTTGTTGCGTCAACGGCAGCGACTTGCGTAACCGGCGGCGATAGGTCGGGAACGTAGGTGCTGGCCTCGATATTGACGGTCTGAATTTCGACGTTGCCGGCGTCGTCGCGTGCGACGCTGCGGAATGCATACGTGTGGTTGCTCTCACCGGTAAACATTGCGGTCGGATTCGACGCGGGCCGCGTCTGCCACAGGCCGAACGGCCCGCCGTCAGTCGAGACGTAAACGTCGAATTCCACGATGCCGCTGCCGGGCTGGGGGTCGACGCCAGTGACCGAAATGGGAAATGTAGCCCCGATTGACGTCGGGCCAATGGGTTCACATGGCTGGTTGGGGCCACCGTGTCCATGAACCACGATACAGTTGCGGTGTCGGTGCCGGTATTGCCCGCTAGGTCTTCGATGCCCGCAGTGTCGATCGACAGCACATAGTTGCCGTCGGACTGTGTGAAATGCGCCACCCGAAACGCGATACTGCGTTGGCGAGAGCATCTGAACGGTCACCGTATTGTCGATAAGATTTGGCGATCCGTTTCTATTGAGGTGCAAATCGTCGCGACCGAAACTGCCCGCCATTAACGCTTCCGAAAACGTGATCTCGATGGAATCCACCGGGACATTACCCGGGTCGGGACGACCGGATCGATTTGCTGGACTGCGGGCCCAATGGTGTCCATCGAGGCATAGTACAGGGTGTAATCGCCGGTGCTGTTGTTGTCCAGGAGATGCAGGTTGTCTTCGTCGACAGGACGATTGCCCGCACCCACGAACGTGCGATCAGTTTGCCGAAATTGCTGGCTGGGGATTCGACGCCGTCGGACGCACGCGCTACCCGCCGGTACTGGCCGTTCCCTGGATCGTGTGCACTCAGATATTGCCAGCCGGAACCCGCATCACGCTCATGTGCACCACGAGATCCGATGTCGTCGGCTCGTTGTCGAAGTTGGCATTGGTGAATGAGGTGACGAAGGCGGAGCTACCGGAGGAGAAATAGAGCGTGTCGGGAAGGTCGGTCGGATCGGCGATATCGTTAACGAGAAGTCGAGGGAAGCATGTTCGCCCGGGCCATAGCGAGTACGGAATGAATCAGCTCATGAATCTCGACACCGCTAATAAGAGACTAATCGGGTGTCGCCAAAATCGCTTCATGCGTAAGGGTCGCTGCATAGTCAATGGAGTCCTTGAATCGTCGAAGTCATGAACCAGCGAGCGATCTTGATCTGGCCGGGGTCCACCTGTCCGAAAACGGTTGTGAGAGACCACCAGATTCTCGCCATCACCTGCGTCGCGATGATCTGGAAGTTGACCAACAGCTCCTTCTCATTGTCGATGATCTCGACTGAGCGGAGTCGAATTCGGGCAGATTCGCGCGGCACCCAGGCCTTCATTTTCCACCATAACCCCAAGCTCGAACGGTTGGCTGGCTTGATCTCGGGCGTAAACGGGTCATCACTAATCACGTCTCGTTGCCAAAAGTACCGCAGGTACAATTCGGGCTGCGGCAGGACAGTGATCGGAGCCGGTGTCAGTGCGACTGATACCGGCAAGCCGTTGTCGACGTATCTGAGCATCCCCGAAACGAAGTAGTTGATCGGCGTGGATCCCGCGGCATCGTGAGTTGGCACGATCGTCATTCCCGAAAACCCAAGCGTTCCGCAGGAATGTTACCGGTGCCGTCAACCCAGTGAGTCCGGCCAGCGCCGGTCCGCTAATGGCGAATAACGAGGTCACGTCATTGCCATCCGCATCAGGATCTGTATCGAGACGCCCACCTCGCTCAACGGCAGAGCGGAGCCATTGTCGATGTTCAGGCCGGCACTAAACGCGTCTCGCTCCTGCACGGCAACCTGATCAAGTGGAGTGTGACGTCAGCGCAGACACGATCAGATTGGTAGTTGAAAACATACGCCTCGAGATCCGCTAGAGCGTCGTTAATGGCCGTTCCAGGATCCTCATAGCCTTGCACAAGGAGTCACCCACAGCAGCTTGGGCTTGAATGCCAAGCAGCTGAAGGACATCAAGATCGATGTCCGGATTTTGCCTTTCCGGCAGGTCTGCCTGCTCACCCATCCTTGTTGCCAATCTCCAGCGATCGATTTCACCGACGAAAGCTTGTCGAGCATCTCATCGTGGCATCGCCTGGAAGGCGGGCTCGAGGATGGAAGCGAGTTCATCGCCAGTAACGACTGCTCCGCGGCGAGTTTGAGTCCATCGCTGCAGCGAACTGACGTGTAAAGAATGCCAGCTCCCCGGTTTGTAGCTGAAACCATCGATCGTCGCCCAATTGGTACCGGTAGGGCGCGAGAATATCTTCCAGTTCCGCGGTACGCTTGCCAGCCGATCGCTGAGCCCTCGAAATGGTTATCGCCAGTACCGCGCCATACTCACATACAACGGACTGGGCCCGGATCCGTCAGGTCGTCGCGGCGTAGAGATATCGTACAGGCACCGCAAAGCCTACACCCATCCCGGAAAATCGGGTAACAGTCCGCCGGTGACGCCGAAGACACAGCTCCACATGTCAATATTGCAATCGACCTGATCCAGATACGACCATCGGCTATCGACCCAAGGCAGTCTGGCGCCAATGCAACTCAATGCCTGTCCGATAACCGGAATAAATCCAACGATGCACGTCACCAATTCGAATTGACGTTTTCCATGCACGCATCACAATCACCTTCACTAGTCGGATACAGCTGACTTCCAAATTGGCCACTACCTAAAGATCCGTTGCCATCTGGGTCCCAGTCACTCCCGAGCCTCGATTTCGACCGCCATTGTCGCCATTGGCGCAGGATTCTGACCACCACACCGCCAAACACATAGTTGTAAACCACCGCCCCAATAGCAGGAGTATCCGCTGCCAGCTTGCGGTACAGCAATCCGATCCGCCTGACTTTCTACAACACTTCCCACCGCGTTACGATCACCGGCACCGTGATCGAGCTCAAGCGCCGAGGGTGCCAACAACTGGAACTAGCGGCGTAAACGTGTAGTCGTGCTGCGAGGAGAAACTGAACCGAACATCTTGGGCAGCAATCAAGCCGTGGTTGTGATCGTGAAATCATACTGACGCGAATCTCCAGGATTCACCAGCAGCCCCAAATCAATATCGCCTGGCTCGACCGTGACGACCGGCGGCAGGGACATTCGTCTCGAAGATGGCATTTAATTGGATGTGCGACTGGTCCGGAACGTCAGTGGGCGTGACAATCCACTCGTATTGCACGAGCCTCGAGATAGAAAAGGTTCAATGTCCGGGTTACGCCTGGACGAATCAGCAGGTGCCGCGAAAGTTCGAATGGTTCGGGCTCTGCACTTCGACGCTGTAATAGCCCTCGGGCAGATCGGGGAGGAGCAACCTGCCATCGGGACCGGTAACCCCGTTGGCAACAGTGCCCGTGCAGCGGATTTCACCTCAACTTGGGCCCACCACCCGTGGGCGCCTCTGCGAATAGGTATATTCGTCAGTCGCCTCGACGTTCAGTGCGCCAACCGCGTCGGAGATCGCGCTGAACGTGAAAGGCATCGTCAGGTCGATCGTGGAGCCACGGACTACCATCTGTCCTGGATAACCGCCGAGCGGAAGGTCGGCGGGGGAAACATTGGAGCACGACCTGGGCAGTGCCCCCCGGCGGCACTGACGCGTTTGTCGTGTAGAGGAGTAAAGCCAGGTAAAGACTGGAGGCAATTGGAGCTTCAGCGGTCCTGTATCCAGGCCGCCGTCGTTGGTGATTTCAAAAGCGATGAGTGTTTCTTGGCCGCGCAGCACTCCGGCTTCGAGTCGTGCCGTATCGGCAATCGGATGCGGCACAAGTGTGATGACTTGCACCGCCACCGATATGTCCACGGTCGCACTTTCGTTCGAGCTGACCCGCACTATGACTTGTCCCGATTCCGGCGAGGAGCCCGTCGCAATGACCACAGGTCGAGATTGGTGGTTGCGTCTCCCGCGATCGATGGATCGCGTCTCCGTCTCCGACCGACAGGAACTTGCACGTTGGTCGGCCGGGACATGACCTGGCTTGAGACCGGACAGTGGGATCTCGCTTGACCTGCAGCGTACGCTGCCGGCGACCTGCTGGCCATCGATGACGAAAGGTTCAGATACCTGGCTCGGAACTCAGGCCAATCAATACAAACTGGTCCTGCGGAGTGCCCGTCGAGATGCCAGGATGCGTGCGAATAGGGAATAATTGCCAGCCTCGCCAGGCAGTGGCTTGAAAGTCGCTGCAAAGTCTCCGTTAGCGTCGGTAAGCGCGGAAACCACGCGATCGGTCCCTCACACCTAACGTGGATGTTCACCAATCTGAATCGCCGGCAAGCCAGAATCGGCCAGCGTGGCATGGCCATACAGTGGCAGTCGTCCCCGCCAAGCCGATGTTCAGGTCGGTGGCGACAATCGCGCTGTACTCCGCATATACCGGATGGCCGCCGAAACGGAGTATTGTTGTCTTCGAAAGCTTCGACGATCGCATCGCTGATGTCCTCTCGCACGATGATCCATCGGTTCCTGTTTGTGTCGGCGAGGCACTGGAATCGTGCGGTCGACATAGAGGTCTTGGCGAATGCTCGCCTGACGTCGAACGTTCCAATCAGCGTATCATTGCCGGCCTGATCATCGTCGGAGAGAAACACCTTGCTGCCAAGAGCCCGTCGCCGTGGTATAGCCGTTGTTTTGAATGCGATAAGTAATGTTGAAAAATTGATCGGTGGCAACGGCCGGCGGGCGACGATATTCGCAACAACCAGATCAGGTAGGTTCCGATCTACGCCGTGAACGTGGCGATCCGTTCACGAGACCGTCGGCCGAAGCTTGACGATGACTTGCCGTGGCCCATCCGCCTCTCCGTCGTCTAACACCGTCACGACGAACATTGCGGAAGCCAGACCGGCCGGAATGGTAATGGTTTCGGGTACCGTCGCCTCGGTGGGATCGCTCGAAATGAGATGGACGACAAGCTCTTGAGTCGGGTCGCTACTCCTGTTGACGGTAGCCATGAACGTATAGCCCTCCGGCGCCGATGCTCGCTCCAAGCTGATGGACAGCGACGGGGCTTCATTGTCCGTGACTTGGACGGTCTGCGACGTCCCGCCCTGGATGATCGTGCAACCGCACTCGGGATAGGCCGCATTCGCGGAGACCGTAACTGACTGGGTGCCGTCGAAGAGTGCGTCGTCCACGGCGGTGACGAAGAATGTTGTCGACGCCTGATTGGCAGGGATAATCACAGTTGCCGGGACGGTCACTTCCGTGCTATCGGTGCTAAAGAGTCTGATCGTCAGTGGTTGGTCGGAGGTGATGCTGCGAGTGACGAGTGCCCGATACGGCATTGGCTCCGGCCCCTTCGCTAAAGGTCGAAGGAGTGATCAGCAATGACGAATTTCGGGATGTCGTTGTCAGATACGGTGACGTTCGCACTCGCGTTGCCGAAACCTGCTGCGGAAGCCGCGATGCTGACGTTCTTAGTCTTTTCAATGATCGCGTCGTCGATGCTGTCCAAGCGCAATCGTTACCGATTCCTGTCCCGCGGGGATTGTCAACGCCGGAAGAGTAAACTGAGCCAGCACAGAAAGGGGGTTTGACTCGGCCAGCGACACGTTCAGCGGCTCGTCAAACAATGCGTTGCGTTTTATCGTCGCCATCAGCGAACCGCCCTCGATGATTTGGCTCGCATCCAGTTCAAGGGCAAGTGTCGGACTATCAGTATCCCGAACCGTTACTTGGGCCGTGGCGCTGACAGCACGCTTCTGGAAGCAGTCACGATCGCAACTTGATCGCCATCAACGATTCCGTCATCGACAACGTCGACCGTGAAGTCAAAGAAGCCACATGGGCTGGAATCGTGATCGTCGCGGGAACCGTTAGCTCAGACGTATCATTGCTTTGAAGATTGACATCAAGCGGCAGACTCAGGTCGCCATTGCGGGTAAGGGTCATGGAAATGATTTCCGCCGGCCGGCTCATCGACGACGGTATTAGCTGGCACGAGAGACAGCTCAATAGGAGCAATCGAGATTCCCGACGAAACCGTAGTATTA
>CAVQEL010000043.1:0-60379 GCA_963711515.1 uncultured Planctomycetota bacterium
ATTCCCGGCGGCGCCGGGCCGCCGCCGTCGCCAAATGCCCGTGCGGTCAACGAGTCGACCTTGGCTATAACTGGTGGTGGAACCGATACAGCCAGTCCAATTCAACTGGATCACAGCTCGCCCACTTATACCGCGTTCGGGTACGCTCCGTTCGACATCTTCGGCACGCGGTTTCAGGTCGAGTTCTAAGTCCTCGTAGCGCCAGCTCGCCGTCTAACGGTTTCCCAGTGCTAGCATGAGCGCCCCAACCGAGGACGAGAGCACGGCGCGTACTTCGGTCCGCTAGCAAGCACCGCGTGTTATGCCGGACGGAAATCGTTCGGCCGGATTCCGCCGGCCGAGTGCCGGCGAAGGTGACGATAAGTAATAACGTGTTGACAGGTTGTGCCGGGTGCCGCAGTAGGCATCCCTCGCTCGACTTGAGCGGAGGGCCGAAGGCGGCTTTTCGGCAAGTGCCCTCCCTTGCAATCCTTAGGAATGCCGTTGATGTCATCGTCTCCTACCACCGCCGGCGCGCTCGTCGTCGAGGATCGTCCCGATTCCAAGTTACTCAAGACCATCTGGGCCGTGCTCATTCGCCGGCGGATCTTGATTTCGGCCGTATTGTTTGGATGCTGATCGCCCAGGACGTGGCCTACGGCCCCAAACCGCTCGACGTGGCCAACTATCGCGATCCGTGGGCCCTGTTGGGCGGCTTGCTGGTCGTGGGCGGCTTGGCGCTCGAAGCTGGTCAGCCGGCATCCTTCGGAAGAACGCCGAGTTGACGATGGCGGGCCCCTACGGCCTGATTCGCAACCCGCTCTACGTCGGCTCGTTCCTGATGATGTTCGGCTTTTGCACGCTGCTCGCCGATCGGACGAACTACTTGTTCATCGTCGGCCCGGTGCTGGCCATCTATCTGATCAAGGTGCGCCAGGAGGAAAAGCTGCTGGCCGAGACCTTCCCGGACCACTGGTCCGAGTACGTCCGGACGACGCCCCGCTTTATTCCCCGGCTCAAGCGCGTTGATCTGTCGGCCGAGTGGCAGCTTTCGCAGTGGGTGCGACACCGGGAGTACCAGGCGCTGGTCGCCACGATCCTGGCGTTCGTGGCCATCAAATACTGGCATTCGATGTGAGCCCCGGGCGGGAGTGAAGCCCGAGCCGCTGCCGGCGCGGGCGCGGCGGGTTGCCAGGGGGAGGACATCTCGGCCCGATGCGATTGCTCACCCGATATGTCCTCCGCGAAATCGGCCAGATCTTTCTCGTGACGCTCGTCGCGCTCACGTCGTTCATGCTGCTGGTCGGCGCCGTGCAGGTGGCGATCGCGCAAGGATTGGGGGCCAAGCAGATCGCGCTGGCACTTCCCTATCTGTTGCCCGACGCGCTGATGTTTGCCATTCCCGGCACGATCCTGTTCGCCGTGTCGATGGTCTACGGGCGGATGTCGGCGGCCAACGAGATCGTGGCCCTCAAGTCGTTGGGCATCAGCCCGATGGTCGTCGTGTGGCCGGCCTGGCACTGGCCGTGCTGTTGAGCTTCGCCGGCGTGTGGCTGAACGACCTGGCGATGAGTTGGGGACATCACGGCATCCAGCAGGTGGCGCTGGACTCGGCCGAAGAGATCGCCTATAGCCTGCTGCGCTCGCAGAAGTCGTTCAAGGCCGACGCCCTCGAGGTGACCGTCCGGGCGGTCGAAGGGCGCAAGCTGATCGACGCCAACTTCCGGCTGCCGGCCGGCGATGGCGGCACGGTGGACATCACGGCCAAAACGGCCGAATGCGTCCGTGCCCGGCTCGGGCAAGCTAACGTTGATTCTCTATCACGCCGTAATCGACGCGCCGGGGCCGGTGCACGCGGAATATCCCGACAAGGTGCTGGAGCGGGAAGTCGAGCTGAAGCCGAACCAGGGGGAACCTGCTCCGTCGCACCTGGCCCTGCACGAGATTCCCGCATCGATCGTCCGGCAGCGCGACGTAATTGCCCAGCTCGAAGAGCGACTGGTGGCGCACACCGGCATGAACATCCTGACCGGCCAGTTCGACCGTTTGACGACGGCCGGCTGGCACGAAGAGACCAAGAACCTGCAGTTTCAGCGGTACCAGCTCTACCGCATGCAGACCGAGCCCCCCGCCGTTGGGCGAACGGATTTAGCTGCCTGTGCTTTGCCCTGGTGGGCACGGCGATGGCCATCCGCCTGCGCAATTCCGACATGCTGACGAGCTTCGCCCTGTGTTTCTTCCCGATTCTGTTGGTCTACTACCCGCTGTTGGCCTTTGGGCTCGATCGGGCCAAGGCCGGCGAGATTCATCCCTACTGCGTCTGGCTGGCCAACAGCATCCTGGTGGTGTGGGGCCTGTGGCTGTTACGGCGGGTGGTGCGGTATTGAGCCGTGGACCGGCGGCGACGCCGATCAAACCTCGATCCGCTGCCAGCCGCCGTGCGTGAAGCGAAACACCACCAGCAGGCAGCGAAACAGCACGTCGGCCACCATGGCATACCAGGCGCCGTTAATGCCCCATTGCCAGACGAAAACCAGCAGGTAGGCCAGCGGCAGCCGCACGCCCAGAAAGCCCACGAACGTGAACACCAGCGGCCACCGCGTATCGCCCGCGCCGCGCAGGGCTCCGGTGAGCACCTGCATCAGCGCCAACGGCGGCATGGCCACCGCCACGATCCGCAGCAATGTCGGCGCAATGGCGGCCACGCCGGTTTGCGCGGGGCTCAAGAAGAGCCCCACCAGCGGCCGGGCGCCGAAAAACAGCACCAGTCCCACGCCGCACAACAGCGTGCCATTGACCGCGCAGGCCACCGATACGCTGCGCCGGCGCGGCGGAAATCGCGGGCGCCCAGGTACTGTCCGGCCAGCGTGGCGGCCGCGACTTGAAAGGCGTAGCCCGGCAGATAGGCGATCGATTCGATGCGAATCGCCACGCCGTGAGCGGCCAGTTCGTCGGTCGACAGGCTGTTGACGATCGACAGAAACACCAACTGCAGCGAGACGAGCGAGAGGACGTCCACGCCGCCGGGAAACCCGATCCGCAGAATGCGCCGCATCAGCGGCACATCGGGCCGTAACAGCGTGCGCCGCACGCGCAGGCCCCCGCGGCCGCGCAGCAACACGGCGAAGGGAATCAGCCCGCCCAGGGCGTGGCCACAGGCGGTGCCGATGGCCAACCCGTCCCAACCCAGCGCAGGCAGCGGTCCGAAGCCGGCCACGAGCGACCAGGAGACGCCGATATTGACCGCGTTGACCACGATCATCGCCACCAGGCCGGTCACCATGTCGCCGGCGCCGCGCAGGCAGCCGATGCCCACGGCTTCGAGCATCATGAACGGCAGCATGGGAAACAGGATTTTCAGGTAGCGAGCGGCCAGCACGGCCGGCTCGCCTTCGAGCTGCAACAAGCCGGTGAACCGATCGCTCCCCAGCACGCCGCAGGTGGTGAACACCACGGCCAGCAGGCCGCCCAGCACGAACGACTGGTTGGCGACCCGGTTGGCCATCGGCCAATCGCCCGCTCCGACGAAGCGGGCCGTCATGGCCACCGCGCCGATCGACACGATGGCAAACAGATTGGTAAGCATCCACAGCGAATAGGAGATGACGGTCATGGCCGCCAGGTGCGACTCGCTCAGGTAGTGGCCCGCCAACAGCGTGTCGGAAAACCCGACCAGCATCACCAGCAATTGCTCGACGAGGACCGGCCAGACCAGCCGCAACAGAGGTCGCAGGGTGCCCGGTTCGTCGTGGAGCGAGGTTTTCAAAGGAGAACCCGGGCGAAGGGGCGTGGAGAAAAAAAGCGTTTGACGGTTGGGGGCAGGCCGACTAGCGTGCTCGTTTAGGAGTAAGCTACCCCGCGGTCGCTGAAGTTGGAAACGCCAAGCGCAGCTTTCGCGCGCAATAAAGAGCGACGGCGGCACGTTAGGTTCACTTACGGGAGATACCGCGCCGTGACCCTGAACTCGATTCTGAACGCCGCGCTCGTCGTCCTCGGTCTGGTCGTCGCCCGCCGCCGGGGCCGAAAAGCCCGAACATCGTGCTGGTGATGGCCGACGATCAGGGCTGGGGCGACATGGCCTACAACGGTCATCCGGTGCTCAAAACGCCCCACTTCGACGAGGCGGCCGCGGCCGGTTTGCGATTCGATCGCTTCTACGCCGCGGCGCCGGTTTGTTCGCCGACCCGGGCCAGCGTTATGACCGGCCGGCATCCCAATCGCATGGGCGTGTTCCAGTGGGGCTATCCGATTCGTCCGCAGGAAGTGACGCTCGCCGAAGCGTTGCACAAGGCCGACTATGCGACCGGGCATTTCGGCAAATGGCACCTGGGCTCGGTGCGCCGCCACAGCCCCGTGCACCCGGGGCGCAACGGGTTTGACGAATGGATCAGCGCGCCGAACTTTTTTGACAACGATCCGATCCTCTCGCACCGCGGTCAGGCTATTCAGACCAAGGGGGAGAGTTCGATGGTCACGGTGGATGCCGCGCTCGATTGGATTGGCGCAAGCCCGGCGCGCAAGCCGTTTTTGGCGGTCGTGTGGTTCGGCTCGCCGCACAACCCTCATCAGGCGATCGAGCGCGAACCGCGCGCTGTATGCCGACGAGCCGAAAGCGAAGCAGCATTTTTACGGCGAGATTACCGGCATGGACCGGGCGTTTGGCAAGCTACGCGATGCGCTGGGCACGTTGCACATCCGCGAAAATACAATCCTCTGGTATTGCAGCGACAACGGCGGCTTGCCCCAAGTGGGCTCGACCGGCGGTCGCGGCCACAAGGGCCAGATCTACGAGGGGGGATTGCGGGTGCCCGCCTTTATCGAATGGCCGGCCAAGATTCCCCATCCGCGGACGACGAACTTTCGGGCCAACACCTGCGACATCTATCCCACGCTGTTGGAGATCGCCGGCGTGAAGCCACTCGACCGGCCGCCGCTGGATGGCATCAGCCTGGTGCCGGTCATCGAGGGACGCGTCGAGCGGCGGCCCAAGCCAATGGGCTTCTGGGCGTATCGAATTGGCGGGATTCGCACGCCTTCGGCCGCGTGGATGGCGGAGCTGTTGGCGGCGCAACGGGCCGGCGGCGATCTGGAACCTTACGAAGCCAGCCGCCGCGCCGCAAAGCTACCCGATCCACCCTATCCGCTCGACAAGTTCCCCGGCCACGCGGCCTGGATCGATGGCGACTGGAAGCTGCACCGCATCGAAAAGCCAGATGGCCAGATCGCGTGGGAGCTTTACAATCTGGCAGCCGATCCGGCGGAGCAGCACGACTTGTCGCCCACCGATCCGCGCGCGTGCGGCAGATGCGAGTGGCGCTTGCGGCCTGGCTGCACTCGGTCGTGCGCAGCCTGAACGGCGCGGATTATGCGCCGCAAGAGTCACGTTCGGAGGGAAAACCATGATCGTCGTCACCAATCGCATTCCCGTGGCCAAGGGGCACGAGATCGATTTCGAGGACCGGTTTCGCAACCGGGTGCACCTAGTCGACCAGGCACCCGGATTCATCCGCAACGAAGTCCATCGTCCGCGGCCGATGCGGTTCGACCACGAGACGGGCGCATTCGTCGACGATCCGCAGGCCGAGGGCTACTACGAGGTGAAAACCTGGTGGCAGTCGCTGGACGATTTCGTGGCCTGGACCGGCAGCGAGGCGTTTGCCCAGGCACATGCCAATCGCCCGCCCAAGGACATGTTTCGCGGACCCAGCCAGCTCGACGTGCACGAGGTGTTTCTGTCGACCGACGTCAAATAACGTCGTCGAATGATTGCGCCGCGCCGCACGCAGTCGGCGGGTAGTTGGCCGGCGGCTTCACGAACCATAGAGGGGTAATCCAAGATGGACGCTTTCGACCGCCGGCACTATGCCGCGGCCTACCGCGCGTTGGCCGAGATTCTCGAGCACGAGCGGCCGGCCGATCAGGTGGAGAATCATCTCTCGTACACGTTGGGCGATCTGGCCCGGCGCGTGTTCGTCGGTTCCGAGTTTCTGCCGCCGGACGAACTGCTGGAAGAGGTTGTCAAAGTGCTCCGCACCGGCCAGACCCCCACGCAGCAAAAAATGGCCACGCGGTTGCGGGAGCACGCCCGGCATCTGGACGAACTGGCCGAGTGACGCGCCGGTGCTGCGCATCGCGCAGCACCAACGTGCGGCGTTGGATCAAGGAGCGGCCGTAGCGGCCCGATGAAAAGTCCGGCCGGCTTAGAGCCCCTAGCCTGCGGCGAGGGCGAGAAAAACCGATTGAGCCGTTGGGCTACTAGGGGCGCGCTGCGCAACCGTGCTGCACATTGCCGCCGGTTGCGGTCCGGGTAGCCGGAGCGTCGGAAGGACTGGCCTGCGGAGCGGCGTTCTGCCGAACGACGTCCGGCGTCGCGGTGCGCGGGCTGCTCGCCGGCTCCTGCGCCGCCGTCAACCGCTGGACGGTCTCGACTAGTGCCGGTGGCTGCGCTGGGCCGTGTGGGGATGCGCGCCGTCGGGGACCCGATCGAACCCGTACCCGGTTGGCAATCCTTGCTGGAGCGTCGTGCTGCCGGGGACCATGTCGCTTCCGTATTGCACCCACTTTCCGCTGTGGAACACGGTGTCGGGCACCAGATCGAAGCCATATTGGGCCTGCGCCACCACCGGAATCCCGAGCATCGCGGCAGCGATCGCGAGCACTTTCAGGTGCGTTTGGGTAGGCATGGCAATTCTCCTGGCGAACAATAATTACTTTTCGGCAAGATGCCCAACTAATTATTAATCTAACACGTATTCCACCCCCCGTGCTACGAAATTCCCCCAAGATTAACCATTAAATCCACCCGCAGCATGGCAATTGGTGCGCAAAAGACACCCGAGGTCGCCTGACATGGGGACAGGAAGAAGGCACTTCCGCAGAAGTGGCCGCCACCAAAGCGGCCCGGGAAGCACCAGCCATGCGCAGCAGTTCCGGCGATGCCTCCCCTCCTGCGCATGCCCCGCTGTAGTTGGCAGCCCGTGGCGTTGAGCGGGCTCTGTTCAGCTTACGGCCCGGCGGCCCGCTTCGTCGGCCACGGCCAGGCAGGCACGGACGTCCTCAAGCGGGTCTTGCGGCTTCTCTTCGTATTCCAGGGCGAGACACCCGTCCGCCGGAAAATCGACTTTCTTCAGGGCCTTGAACACGCCCACCACGTCCAGATGCCCCTGGCCCAGGATGACCCCTTCAGTGCGGGCCTTCTGTTCGGCGAAATCCTTCAGGTGGATGCCGTACAGACGGCCCTCGAACAAGTTGATGGCCCGCACCGGATCCTCACCCGAGCGGATGTAATGCCCCAGGTCGGCGCAGGCGCCGATCAACGGGTGATGCCCCTGGACGGCATGGAGCACGTCGGCGATTTTGTCGTAGCGGGCCCCCGGTCCGTGGTTGTGGATGGCGATGCGAATCTGATATTCCTCGCACAGCTTGTCGAGGCTGTCGAAGGCGTCTTCAGTCGGATTGGCCGACAGGTTCTTGATGCCGGCCTTCTTGGCGAACTCGAACCAGCGGCGGTTGGCCTCGTCGTCGGCGGTGAATTCATTGACGCCGTGTCCGCGCATCCGAATGCCCAGGCTCTTGGTCTTGCTCTTCATGGCCTCGATGTCGGCGTCGGACGACTTGGAGCTGAAATGGGCCTCGAACAGCTCCACGCTCCCCAGCCCCAGCTTGTTGATCTCGGCCAGGGCCCGATCGACCGGAAACGCGCGGAGCGTGTAGCTTTGCATGCCCACGTCAAACCCGCCGTACTTCTTGTCGGCGCCGTACGACCGGCCGGCCTCGGCCGCCCGGGCGGTACGGCCGCTGCCTAGAACCGTCGCGCCGACGATGCCGGCGGCTGCGCCGAAAAAGCTCCTTCGCGACCAGGTTGCGTGCATCGAATCGACTCCCAATGCGTTTGAATTTGAGTTGGTTTCGTGATTTCAGTGGTTCGATGGAGAAATTGCTCGCCTGTTAACCGCTCGCCTCTTGCGCGGCATTGCCGGCCGCGGCCAGACAGGCCTTGATGCCCGGCATCGGTCGCCGGCGATCGGCCTCGTATTCCAGCGAGAGGCAGCCGTCGGCCGGAAAGTCGACCTTGGCCAAGGCCTTGAACACCGCCACCAGGTCCAGATGCCCCTGGCCAATCACCACCCCCTTGGCATCGGCCCGCCGGGCGTCGTAGTCCTTCAAGTGGATGCCATAGAGCCGGCCCTCGAACAGGTTGATGGCCCGCACCGGATCCTCGCCCGAGCGGATGTAATGCCCCAGGTCGGCGCAGCGCCGACGAGCCGGTGGCGCCCTTCGATGGCCGTGAGCACGTCGGCGATCTTGTCATACCGGGCCCCCGGGCCGTGATTGTGAATGGCGACGCGGATCTGAAACTCTTCGCACAATTGGTCGAGGCTGTCGAAGGCATCCTCGGTCGGATCGGCCGAGATGTTCTTGATGCCCGCCTTCCGGGCGAACACGAACAAGCGTCGGTTCGCCTCGTGATCGGCCGTGAAGCGATTGACGCCGTGGCCCATGATACGGATGCCCATGGCGTGCGTCTTGCTCTTCATCGCCTCGATGTCGGCATCGGACGACTTGGAGCTGAAATGCTCTTCGATGAACTCCACGCTCGGCAGACGCAGCTCGGCCACGGCCGCCAGCACCTCGTCCACCGGAAACGGGCGCATCGACGAAGTCTGCAGCCCGACCGTAAAGCGGCCGAAATCCGGCGCCGCGTCGGCTGCCCGAGCCATGCGCCCGCGCCCACCAGCGCCAGTGCGCCCGCGGCCGTCCCCAGAAACTCTCTTCGCGAGCGCGACGTCTGCATGTGCCACCCGATTGCCGTGCTTGAATCCCTCGTGCGTTCACCGCTGGCGGTGATCGTCCCATGATAGTTTGCCGGCGGCGGCGCGACCATCAAAAAAAGACGGGCCCCGCTTGCCGGCGAGACCCGTCCCGAGCGTACGCCCGATCGCTTTCCGCGGCCAGCACGCGGCCGCGCGATTTCAGTTGGGCGATCTAGGATTTCTTGTTCAGCTCGGTCTCAATAGCTTCGATCACCTCCGGAGCGTCCGGCTTGACGCGGGGGCTGAAGCGCTTGATGACCGTGCCGTCGCGGCCCACCAGGAACTTTTCAAAGTTCCAGTTAATGTCCCCACTCTCCTGAGGGTCGGTGTCAAGCGCCGTCAGCAGTTGATACAGCGGGTGGATGCCCTCACCCTTGACCACGATCTTCGAGAACATCGGAAAGTCGACGTTGTACTTGCTCGTGCAGAACTGCTTGATTTCCGTGTCGGTGCCCGGCTCCTGCGCGCCGAATTGATTGGCCGGAAAACCCAGCACGGTGAAGCCCTTGTCCTTGTACTTGGTGTACACGGCTTCGAGCTGCTTGTACTGCGGCGTCAGGCCACACTGGCTGGCCACGTTGACGATCAACACCACTTCGCCCTTGTACTTCGACAAGTCGACGTCCTTGCCGTCGATGTTCTTCATTTTGAAGTCGAGCGGGCTTTCCTTTTCCGCGGCCGAGCCGGGAGCAACAAAGCCAAACAGCATCAAGCCCAGCGAGAGCAATGCCACGAGTTTCATGGTGGAACCTCCGAAATGCAGGTGTGTGTGCGGGAATCGTCAGGAAGGAATGGTCGGGACAAACCTAGAAAGTAGCGTCCCCATCGGCCACTGTCAAAGCTTAGGATACTGCCAACTTTTCAGTTGATCGTGCGGCATGGGCGGCGATCGTTGACGCCACTTGGGCCAAATGGTGCCGTCGTCAACCTTGCCACAGATATCCCGTCGGATTGTCGGGGCATGGCCCCAGACCGCAGAGCAACACCGTGGTCGCCACGTTGGCCACGGCCACCAGCATGAACAGCGCGAGCACCGCGCCGGCCGCCGGGCTCAGCGGCAACCGTCCGTTCCTACGGGCGGCCGGCGCGAATTGCGCGTCGAGCCACAGCATGGCGCTCAAGATGCAACCGATGCCGACGAAGGCCACGAACGACCAGGTATACAGGTGCAGCCCCCAGATGGCCGAGCCGAAGCCCGGATCGCCCGGTGCCACGTGCAACAGGACCTGCCGGCCGGCCACGATGCCGCCGAAAATGGCGCTGGCCAGCGACAGGCCGTAGTGCTGCGGCCGCACGCCAAACAGCACATTGAGCATCGCGCCCGTGCCGACGCCCAGCATGGCCAGCCGCTGCAAAAGGCACAGCGGGCAAGGCAATTCGCCGGCGCCGAACTGCACGGCATACGCCCCCAGCAGGATGCATGTCACGGCCAGCACAAACAGCACGTTGCACGACCGTCCCAGCTTTGGACTCATCGCGTCCACCTCCCGCGCGATTACAACGAAATCGGCAAGGCGTCGGTCCAATGATAGGCCAGCACGGCCATCGAAAGCGCAATCGCCAGCACCAGTGCCGCGACCGCCCAACCTCGCCGGCCGCGCATGGCCAAACCCATGCTCACCACAAACGCGACAAAAGGAGCCGCCATCATCGCCTGATTCCGTGCCGCAAAAACAACTTTCGACGCGCAACCATAGCTTACGCCCCACAAATGGGAAACGTGGGCGCAAGAAAACCGAAGGTCCCGCCGTTCAGCAGTTTCTCTGTGGTTGCTGCGGCGGAGCCAACCAGCCCTTGCCAGCGGACAGCCACACGCGGTAGCATTGCCGCAACCCCGGAATCGATAACCTTCGCTCGCCGAGAACCTGTCGATGACGTTAGGAAACTGGAACTTCTCGCTGCTGGCCGTCGAAGAGGGCGTTAGTGAATTCGCGATTCCCTTTCTGCGGCTGTACGTCTTCGTGCTGGCCGGTTTCGTCGGTTACCAGATCATCACCAAGGTGCCGGCCCTGCTGCATACGCCGTTGATGTCGGCCACCAACGCCATCAGCGGCATCTCGCTGGTCGGCTCGCTCGTGGCCGCCGGCGCCCGGCACAGCGAGTACAGCACGTTTTTGGGCTTCGTCGCCGTCACGGCGGCCACGATCAACGTCGTCGGCGGATTCATGATCACCGACCGCATGCTGAAGATGTTCAAACGTTACGAACGCTAGAGAATTGATGCCGAACTCTCTCGCCATCGCGCAGTTGCTCCTGGCCGCCGACCCGGCCGCTGCGCACGCCGCCGGCAATCACGGCGTCCGCGAGTTGTTCATTCAGGCCTGCTATCTGGCGGCCAGCGTGCTGTTCATCCTCGGCCTGCGCGGGCTGACCGCCCCCGACAAGGCCCGCCGCGGCATGCAACTGGCCGCAGCCGGCATGCTGGTGGCCATCGTCGGCACGCTGATCGACGCCCGGATCATCAGCTATCTTTGGATTATCATCGGCCTGGTCGTCGGCTCGGGCATCGGCGCGGCGATTTCCATCTGGATGCCGATGACGGCCATTCCGCAGCGGACGGCCATCTCGCACGCTTTCGGCGCGCTGGCCGCCACGCTGGTCGGCATTTCGCACTACGACTACATGACGCGCATCCTGGCCGAACAAGTCGGCCACATCGAGATGGCCGCGCTGGGCTTCGAGGTGATGTTCGGCTCGCTGACGATCACCGGCAGCTTGATGGCCTTCGGCAAGCTGCAAGGGATCCTGCCCGAGCCAGCCGATCACCTATCCCTACCAGAACGAAACGAACATCGGCCTGTTCGCCCTGGCCGTGCTGATGTTTTTGTACCTGGTGCTGGCGCCGAGCGACTGGCGCTTCGCACTCGGTGGTGTTCTACCTGATGGTCGTGGTGGGGCTGGCCGTGGGCGTGCTGATCGTGATTCCGATCGGCGGGGCCGACATGCCGGTCGTGATCTCGCTGCTGAACTCCTACGCCGGGCTGGCGGCTTCGGCCACCGGCTTTGCGCTGGGCAACAACGTGCTGATCATCGCCGGGGCCCTGGACGGCGCGAGCGGCTTCATCCTTTCGATCCTGATGAGCAAGGCCATGAACCGCTCGTTCACCAACGTGCTGTTCGGCGCCTTCGGCACGCCGGTGGAAGCGGCCGGCACGTCGTCGACCGCCGGCATGACCGTGCGCAGCGTTGCGGTCGAGGACGCGGCCGCCCAGTTGGCCTATGCCGGCGAGGTGATCGTCGTCCCCGGCTACGGAATGGCCGTGGCCCAGGCCCAGCACCAGGTGCGCGAGCTGGCCGAGCTGATCGAAAAGCGGGGCGGCGACGTCAAGTTCGCCATCCATCCGGTCGCCGGACGCATGCCCGGGCACATGAACGTGCTGTTGGCCGAAGCCAACGTGCCGTACGACAAGCTGCTCGAGATGGACGAGATCAACGACCAGTTCGCCCGGGCCGACGTGGCGCTGGTGATCGGGGCCAACGACGTCGTGAACCCCGCGGCCCGCAACGACCGTTCGAGCCCGATCTACGGCATGCCGATTCTCAACGCCGACCAGGCCAAGAGCGTGATCGTGCTCAAGCGGAGCATGAACCCCGGCTTCGCGGGGATCGAGAACGCACTATTCTACGATCCGAAGTGCGCCCTGCTTTTCGGGGATGCGAAAAGCTCGCTCACCAAGCTCGTCGCCGAGATCAAAACTATTTGACGTCGCGCGGCAGGAATGCCGGACGCGACGTCGCCGCTGGCTCCGGGCTAAACGGTTTACCCGCCGCTGATCCTACTCCAGCTCGATCTCGCGGTCGTGCCACTTTTTCTCCGGCGGCGCGATGCCCAGCAGCTCGCGGATCTTCTCGTTCGTCACTTCGCCCCCTTTGGCCACCAGCGTGTCGCGAATGATCTCGTCGCTCGTGTCGAGATTCCACTGGCCGTCTTTGACTAGCAGGGCCAATAGCGTCGTCACGTTCTTGGCGTACATTTGACTGGCATGATAGGGAACGTCCGAGGGGAGGTTCGCCGGCCCCAGGATCGTCACGCCATGTTCAACCACGGTTTCGCCGGGCCGGGTCAATTCGCAGTTGCCGCCCCGCTCGGCCGCCACGTCGACGACGACCGAACCGGGAGCCATGCCGGCCACCATTTCGGCCGTGACCAGCGTCGGCGCCTTCTTCCCCGGCACGGCGGCGGTGGTGATCACAACGTCGTGCCCGGCGACGACCTCGAGCATCATCTCGCGCTGCTTGCGATAAAACTCTTCGTCCATGGCCTTGGCATACCCGCCGGCCGCTTCGCCGCCGGACGCCAGCTTCAGCTCGACGAACTTCGCCCCCAGGCTCTGCACCTGCTCCTTGACGACCGGCCGCACGTCGTAAGCCGACACCACGGCGCCCAATCGCCGGCTGCTGGCGATCGCCTGCAAACCGGCCACGCCGGCGCCGATCACGAACACCTTGGCCGGCGTGATCGTCCCCGCGGCGGTGGTCATCATTGGAAACATCTTGGGCAAGGTCGTGGCCGCCAGCAGCACGGCCCGATAACCGGCCACTGTGGCCTGCGAGCTGAGCACGTCCATGCTCTGCGCCCGGCTGATGCGCGGCACGAGCTCCAAGGCAAACATCGTCACGCCCGCGGTGGCCAGTGCCTGCACGCTCTCGGGCTCGCCCAGCGGGTCGCACATGCCGATCACCACCTGCCCGGAGCGCAGCAGCGGCAGGTCCTGCTGCCCGGCCGTGGGATTGGCCCCCAGCGAACGGACTTGCACGAGGCAATCGGCCGCAAAAGCTTCCGTGCGGGAGACGATCGTGGCCCCTTTGTCGGCGTACTGGCTGTCGGTAAACCCGGCCGCCTCCCCTGCCCCGTTTTCAACGCGGACCTCCCAGCCGGCTTTAACCAGCGGCGGCACGGACACAGGAACCAGGGCCACCCGGCGTTCTCCGGGAAACGTCTCCTTGGCAGCGGCAACGATCATGAGATCCAGCTTGGCACGGGGGTGGAAGCGGGGGGAAACCGGCGGTCACGACCCCGATTGTGGCAAATTCCGGCCCTGCTCGATAGCCGGGGCATGGACGGTTCTTCGCAACTCTCCGGCTTGAACGCCCGGCCGCGAACCGCTAAATTGGCGGTTTCGCCTTGTGCCGCCGAAGCGCCCCTGGGGGCGGCTGGTGCCTGCGCGGCCCCCTTTGAAAACCGTCCGCGAAAAGTGATCCCATGAAGACGGCGACCGTCAAGAGTTACATGGCCAAGGCCGGCGAGCTGGAACAGAAGTGGTGGCTCGTCGACGCCAGTGAAAAGGTCGTCGGCCGCCTGGCCAGCGACATCGCCATGATTCTGATGGGCAAACACCGCCCCACCTACACCCCGCACATTGACACCGGCGATTACGTCGTCGTCGTTAACGTCGACAAGATCGTGTTCTCGGGTAAAAAGTGGGACCAGAAACAATACACCTGGACGACCGGCTACCCCGGACTGCGCAGCGAAACCGCCCGCACCCGATTCGAGCGTGAGCCGGCGCTGATCCTGACCGAGGCCGTGCGGCGGATGCTCCCCAAGAACAAGCTGGCCACCAAGATGCTCGAAAAGCTCAAGGTCTACACCGGCCCCGAGCACCCGCACCAGGCCCAGAATCCCCAGCCGAAAGAGCTGGCGATCAAGTAGCACCAACCACCCCGCAAAGCTTCCCAGCCGAAAGTCGCAAAACGATGGTAGACGCCACGAAAGTATCCATGGCCAACGATTCGCTGGGCACCGGACGCCGCAAGACGTCGGTGGCCCGGGTACGCGTGCGGCCCGGCACCGGCAAAATCATGATCAACAAGCGGCCGCTGGAAGAATACTTCGTCAACGACCAGGATCGCCGCAACGTGATGGCACCGCTGGTGAAGAGCGGCAAGGAAGGCCAGGTCGACGTCACGATCCGCGTGCACGGCGGCGGCTTCACCGGACAGAGCGGCGCGTGCATGCTGGGCATCGCCCGGGCACTCATCAAGCTCGACGCCGAGACGTTCGATCCCCTGCGACACAGCCATCTGCTCACCCGCGACGGCCGCATGAAAGAGCGCAAGCACTACGGCCTGCGCGGAGCCCGCCGCGGCACGCAGTTCTCGAAGCGGTAATTCGCCGTCTCGCAGAGAACCACCATGAACGTGAAGCCGTTCTCACGAAAACGCGGTTGCGTTGCGCTTTTCGGCCCTGTGGCTGGCAGTGTGTGCGGGCGCCCTGCGCGTTTCGGCCGACGATCGGTACGGCATCTTCGTCATCAAGGCTGACGGCAGCGAGCCGCGTAAAGTCGTGCAGGTCGACGGCTACGACTATCATGCCGCGCCGCGCTGGTCGCACGACGGCAAGCGGCTGGCCTTCGACGTCCGCCGGGGGGAGAACGACAGCGAGAAGCACATTTACCTGGTCAACGTCGATGGCACCAGCCTGCGCGAGTTCGCCGATCAGGTGAATTGCGACTGGTCGCCGGACGACAAGCAAATCGTGCTGTGCGTGTACGACGGTCGAGGCGAGAGGGGAGGCATCTATGTCGAGAACGTCGACGGCGGTGGCCGGCAATTTCTGACCGAAGGGGCCAGCCCGCGCTGGAACGCCGATGGCACGAAGATCGCCTTTACCGACTGGAAAACGCTCAAGTGCATCGACGTTGCGAGCGGCGAAATCGAAGACATGCTGAACGTGGAGCTGGATCAATATCCATTTCACTTCGACTGGTCGCGCGACGGGCGCCGCCTGGCCTTCATCGGGCGGGTCAAAGGGAGCCGCCGCGCGCTGTACATCATCGATAGCGAACATCTCGATCGTCCGCTCGTGCGGCGTTGGGGAAACGAGTTCGTCTACTTTCCCGGCTTCGTGTCGTGGTCGCCCGATGGCAAGCAACTGGCCATCAACGCGGCCCACTACATCCACATCATCGACGTCGAAGGCAGCGGAAGCCCCAAGCGCCTGCCCGGCCAGAGCATGCGGAGCTACGAACCGCACTGGTCGCCCGATGGAAAGTGGATCGCCTTTGCCCGGCGTCCGACGTGGAAACCGTAGCCGGGCTTCTCGACGTACGCCGGGCCCGGAAGCACGGCATTCTTCGCAACCCGCACAGCCAGCAAGGGGCGAACTCAGGATCGGCTTTGCCCCTCGCTCACAGCGAGGCGCAGGAACGCCGCGTTGCTACGCGCCTTGCTGACGCGCCGGCCTGAGGATCGCTTCGTCAATCAACTACGGCTGAAACATCAAATAGCCGAAGCCTTCCGGCACGACTTCCGGCGCCGCCGGCGTGGTCCACGATTGGAAGCCGACGCCGGGCACGATCCGCTGGACGCCGACGGCCCAGGCCGCCTTGCCGTCGGGCAGTTGGTCGGTCAATTCGGTTAGCGGAATCGCGGCTTCGGCGGTCCAGGCGTGCTCGTCGCCACCGGAGGCCACGTACCAGGCGGGGTTCCAGGTCCGGTCGTGCCAGCAGCCTTCGCCGGTCCAGCCGCGATGGTCGATCGTCAGCCGGTAATAGGTCGCGAAGTCGCGATCGACGTCCAAGAGCAGTTCGACCCGATCCTGCGACGCGAGGTCCGCGTCGCGCGGCCGCGGCTGATTCGAGTCCTGGTAGCGAAACCCTTCGGCCCGGGAACAACTGATTCCCACGTACAGGAATTCATCGTCGTAGGCCAGCATGGCCACGGTGCTCCAGTCTGCGTCGTCCCGCTGGGGGCTGCGCAGCTCGACGACATTGTCGGCGTGCCAGAGCGGCTCCTCCAGGTTGCCGTCCAGGTGCGGCTTGGCCGCCGCATGCGCACACTGCCATAGAATCTTTCGGCGGTCGTCCCTTACGGTCGAAGAGCCACAACTCGCTCTCGGCACAAGCCCGCCAGGCGTCGGCCGGCCGGCTTTGCCTGAGTGCCTGATAGAATCGCATCGCCGGGCCGGAGAGCCCTTGGCGCCTGCTCGGCTACCGCCAAGGCAAACCGGACGTGCGGCTCAAACGCGACCGCCGGCTCGACCTGTTCGAGCTGCTTCATATAGCCGGTTGCCCGGGCCGCGCGATCGAGAGAATGTTCCGCGTCGCTCGCCTTTTGGCCGTCCGGCAGCACGCGCACCGCCAGGGTCGCGTCGCTGGTTTTTCGTAGCGACGCGCCGACGCCCCCCGCCGGCAAGCCCTCGGCCGCCCCCTCGGGCGACGCCACGGCTTGCGCGGAAACCTGCCGCACGCTGAACTTGCCGGTGCCGCGGTCGCGATGGGCCACTTCGCTGCTGGCGTAGTATTCGACGAGCCATACCAGCGCCGCGCCGGCCAGCGGATGTGCTCGATGCCGCTCGGCGATCACGTCGAAGCATTCCGCCGCCATGTCGGGCTGGCCCTTGATCCAGTACCGTTTGGCGAGCTGGAACAGCACTTCGGCCGCCCGGTCGGGCGCCAGGTCGGCCGTTTGGTCGCCGATGTTGGCCAGGAAATGGCCGTCGGCCTGATCTTTGTCGGCCCGGTCCAGGATGGCTTGCAAGTTGCGATAGCGCTGGGCTTCGCGCTGGGCGGCGGCCAGGTTGTTTTGCGAGGTCTCGACGTAGGCCCGCCGCGCATCGCCCCCGGGAGCCAGCGGAATGCCGCTGAAGAAATCGCGCTCGCCCACTCCCTGCGGAACGTGATCCACCAGCAGTCGAAAGCCGATGTTGGCCGCAGGCGTTACGTATTGCGGAGCCACTAGCCCCCGGGCCGGAGCAGCCAGCTCACCGATCGAGCGTCCCAGCCGCGCGGTCACTTGCGCCGTGTTGATGTTCGACGTACCGACCCCGTCGTCGAGCGCGGCATACACCTTCCGCACGCTCCAGGGCTGCAGCCCCGCTTCGGCGATCTGCTCCGGAAAACGGGTCGGATCGGCTGCGTATTCGGCCGCCCGCAGCACGATCTGGTTGACGGCCAGCGCCAACGGATCGCGGGCGTCGGCCCCCACGGTCACCACCACGCTGGGGCGCCACATACGAATGCGACCCACGACGTAGCCTTCGATCTTCTCCAACGCCTCGCCGTCGTTCACCCGGTTCCAATCCTCCAGGAGTTGATCGGCCGACAGCTTCAACTCGGCCGAACGGAGCGGAAATCG
The DNA here is from genome assembly GCA_963711515.1 of uncultured Planctomycetota bacterium. Taxonomy (GTDB): domain Bacteria; phylum Planctomycetota; class Planctomycetia; order Pirellulales; family PALSA-1355; genus CAVQEL01. The sequence continues at coordinate 17,871 of CAVQEL010000043.1, forward strand.
CCACGCGGCCGTGCCCACGCTGGCGCCGGCCGCCACGGTCGCCTCCTGGGCCAGATCGCCCGGATCGACGGTCGAGCGAATCTCGGCGTTTTCGCGATTGAGGATTTCCATCACGCCCAGGTAGCCGTCGTCGGCCGACAGTTTTGCCAGCAGCTCGAGCGGGATCTCATCCGGCCGGCTGAAGAAACCGACCAGTGCCCCGCGTTCGCCGCCGGCGCGCTGTTTGCGCCAGGTGCGGCCGCCGTCGGCCGTGGCCAGAATCTGGCCCAAGTCCCCCACGGCCCAGCCCTGTTGCTGGTCGACAAACGCCAGAGCACGCAGGGGCGTCGCGTAGCCCGTGTTCAAGGCTTCCCAGTTCTGCCCACCGTCGGCCGTATGAAACACGCGCGTGCCCGGCGTGCCGGCCACCCACACGTGCTCGCCGCGGACCGCCAGCGCCTGATAATCGAATTGCGTCGAACCGCCCGGCGGGAGCGGGCCGGCGGAGGTTTGCCACGATTTGCCCAAGTCCGTGGTTTGCAGGATCAGCCCGCCGTCGCCCACCAGCCAACCGTGCGTCGCGTCGACAAGCTGCATGCGGTGCAACGCCCGGAGGCCGAAATCCGTGGGCTGCACGTCGATGCCGCGGCGGCGAATCGTGGCAAACAATCCGTCGCGCCCGGCGGCGGCGCCCGTGTTGGGATCAATCAAGTCGGCCGTCAGCCAATTTTGCGTGGAAGTGCCGGGCATGGCCCGCCAACTGCGTCCGCCGTCGTCGGTCGTAAACGCTCCGGCGGGAAACAACGCCGAGCTGCGTCCGACGGCCCAACCGTGCTGGTGATCGAAAAAGCCGATTCGCCGCACGGCCGGCAAGATGCGGTCGCGGCGGACACTCCAGGTGGCGCCGCCGTCGCGAGTGTGCAGCACGACGCCCACGGTCGTATGCGTGTAGGGCTGCGTGTATCCGCCGGCCGCCCAGCCGAGCTTGTCGTCGAGAAAGAAAACGCTTGCCAGGCGGCAATCCACTCCCGATGGTTGCAGCGTCCAATGGCGTCCGCCGTCGTCGGTGTGCCAGATGACGCCCCGGTCGCCCACGGCCCAGCCGCGCCGCGCGTCGACGAACGCGATGTCGGCCAACTGGGCATCCGACTGCATCGCTTCGGTCGCCTCGCGCGTTTGCTGGGCAGTGGCAACGCCGGCCAGGACGAACACGATCCAGCAACATTCAACCGCCATGCGGACGAGCGCATTTTGCATGATGGGAACCGCCGGGGCGAAACTTCGGTGAGAACGGACACGACGGCCCGCCGCGAAAAATAATCCGGCGGATTGTAGCGGCCTCGCCACCGAACACCTAGGCCGATGTGAGCCCTCAGATGCCCCCGCAGAGCCCGCGACGGGCCCCGAAAAGCCCGCCGATTCAGGGCCGTCGGCACCCACTAGGCCCCGAGCCACCGGTACACTAAAAATGAGACAGCCGAAGCACCTCGCTCGAAACCACCGGAGCATCCTGCGATGCGCGTCCTCGTCGAACATAACAAGGAAGGCGTCAGCCGGCGGGCGGCACAGTTCGTCGCCGCCACCGTCCGCAAACATCCCAATTGCGTGCTCGGGCTGGCCACCGGCGGCACCCCGCTGGGCATGTACGCCGAGCTGATCCGCATGCACCGCGAAGAGGGACTCGATTTTTCCCGCGTCGTCACCTTCAACCTCGACGAGTACGTGGGCCTGGGCACCACGCACCCGCAGAGCTACCGCTACTTCATGCAGCAGAACCTGTTCGACCACATCAACATCGATCCGCGCGACACACACGTCCCCGACGGCCGGGCCCTGGACTTCGAGGCCTACTGCGAGCAATACGAGCGGCTGATCGTCGACGAAGGGGGCATCGACCTGCAAGTCCTGGGCATCGGCAGCGACGGCCACATTGCCTTCAACGAACCCGGCTCGTCGCTGGGCAGCCGCACCCGGCTCAAAACGCTCACCCACGAAACGATCCGCGACAACGCCCGCTTCTTCGGCAGCGAAGAAGCCGTGCCGCGGCTGGCGATCACGATGGGCGTGGGCACGATTCTAGAATCGCGGCAGTGCCTGCTGCTGGCCGCCGGGGCGAGCAAGGCCAAGGCCATTCGCGACACGATCGAAGGCCCGATCACGGCCCAAGTGACCGCCTCGGCCCTGCAATTGCACCGCGACGTGATCGCCATCCTCGACGAAGAGGCGGCGCGCCTCTTGGAACGCCGCGACTACTACCTGGAGGTCGAGCGGGCTCAAGCGGCGCTGCAGGCCGGCGAGTTGGGACGGCCGACCGAGGGAGCTTAAGCGACACGATCCGTCGCCTTCGCGGTGCCGATCCACCTATTCCGGCGCTTCCGACGGGGCCGATGCGTCTTGATCATCGCCGCCGCTCGCCTCGGCTTCGGCCGGTTCCGCTTCATTCGGCCTCTCAGTGTCGGGCTTCTCGGCGTCAGTTCTTCTCAGGTCGGCTTCTTCCTCGGCTGGCTGGGCCGCTTCCTTGGCATCGTCGGCGAATTGCTCTTCAAAGAACTGCTGAAACTCGCCAGCGGCGGCACTGTCCATCACGGCCGTTCGCCGTCCGCCAGCCAGGGCCACCTGCCGAGTATCGAAGTCAAACAGCACCGCGACAAAGTTGCGACCGTCGTTCATGTCGAGAGCATACTGCCAATGCGGTTCCTTCTCCGCAGACACCGACCAGTCGTACGTCGTATCGAGCACCAGGGCCCGCCGCAGGTTGCCAATGCCCTTGGCCCGCACTGCACTGCGCGAAGCGACCACGAGCCAGGGAACCTGGTTGAACTCGATCGCCACCGGCAGCGGCTCGGCCGCCGGGTCCGACTCGCCGCGCTGGCCGTCGGGCGCCGATACTGCGGCCGGCGACTCCCCCTCTTCATCCGGCGACATGGCTTGCCCCGGCTCGCCCAACCGCATGGCGGTCACTTCGGGGGCCTGGCTGATAAGCAACGCCGCATTGGTCCCCCAGAAATCCTGCACCAGCCGCTGGTTGGCGTAGTGGTACCAAACGCTGACCGCCGCGGCGCCGACGGCCACGAGCAGAATAATCACGATCGCGATCGAACCGCGCTTCATCAATGGGGCCTCACTCTGGACAGTCGCACGCGCGGGCTCGTCGCGGGCCACTAGCCGCACGCTGCGGGGGCAGTATACTGGGGGTTTCCCACGTTGAGGGGACCTCTGCCAGGCGAGCCTTCTCCAATCTATGGTCTCGAAATCCCGATGTCCAACGAGTTCGATCCCTACCGCGAAGCCCTGGTCATGGAAGCCACCACGATTTGGCCCGACGACTATGATGACTGGGAGCCCGTCGAGCGCCGGCGCGTCGAAGAACAACTGCACGCCGAGCCGGCCCAGGCCGCCCAGTTGGAATACGTTCGCATGCACACCGGCTTTCTGCGACAAATCACGGTCACGCCGGCCGATTTGCAGCGACTAGGCAAATAGCAACCCGTTGCCCCGCCGCACAGGTGCCATCCGAGGAGCCTTGCGTGAGAGCTGTCGACGTCAAGCTCAGCGATCGCAGCTACTCGATCGAAATCGGCACCGACAACCTGGCCGAGCTCGGCCCGCTGGCCGCGCGCTGGTGCTCGCCCTCGCACGCGGTGATCATCACCGACGAACACGTCGAGACACCCCACGCCGTGGCCGCCGCCGCCAGCCTGGCTCACTCCGACGTCACCGTCGATTTGTTGGTGGTCGAGCCGGGCGAAGCCACCAAGACGGTCGCTTCGGCCGCGGGGCTGTGGGACAAGCTGCTCGAATTCGGCGCCGATCGCCAGACGGTCGTCGTGGCCGTCGGCGGCGGAGTCGTCGGAGACCTGGCGGGGTTTGTCGCGGCCGCCTATGCCCGGGGGCTGGCATTCATCCAGGTGCCCACGACGCTGTTGGCGCAGGTCGACAGCTCCGTGGGGGGCAAAGTGGGCGTCAACCTGTCCGGCGGCAAGAACATGGTCGGCGCCTTCTGGCAGCCGGCCGGCGTGCTCATCGACACTTCGGTGCTTGACACGCTGCACGCGCGCGAATATCGAGCGGGCCTGGCCGAAGTCGTCAAATACGGCGTCATCCTGGATGCCGACCTGTTCGACTATCTCGAAGCGCACGCCGCGCAGCTCACCGCGCGCGACGCCGGCGTACTCCAGCACGTGATCGCCCGCTGTTGCCGGTTGAAGGCCGACGTGGTCGAGGCCGACGAGCGCGAGCTCTCCGGCCGCCGCGCCGTGTTGAACTACGGCCACACGTTCGGCCATGCCCTGGAAACCATCACCGGCTACGGCCAGTACCTGCACGGAGAGGCCGTCTCGATCGGCATGCTGTGCGCCTCGCGTTTGGCCGAGCGGCTGGCGCGCGTAGACCACAAGTTCACCAGCCGGCAGCGAAAACTGCTCAAAACGCTGAAACTGCCCGTCGATTTTCCCGACGTCGACCACGACGCCCTGCTGGCCGCCATGGCCCGCGACAAGAAAGTCGAGCACGGCAAACTGCGCTTCGTGCTCCCCACGCAGATGGGCCACGTCGAGCTGGTCGGCGACGTCGACGAGCAGGACGTCCGCGCGGCCCTGGTGGGCTGAAATGCCGCCGGCTCGCCATCGGGGTCGATCGTTTGCTGAATTCCGTCCCTTGCGCGCGTGGCTTGTCCGCCGCCGCCGGGTACACTGTTTCTCGCGTCTGGCTGTCCGATTTCCTGGCCAGAGGACACGTCCGTGAACGACCCGCTGCGAGCAACGAGCGACGAAGCCCTGGCCGATGCGCTGCGGCTGTCGCTTACTCCGGGCGTCGGCCCCCGGCTGCGCAAGGCCCTGTTGGACGCCTTCGGCACGGCCAGCGCCGTGTTTGCGGCCGCGCCGGCCGACGTGCGACGCGTGCCGGGCATCGGCAGCGAGCTCACGCGGCGCATCGCATTGGCCCGCGATGAGATCGACGTGCAGGCCGAGCTGGACTTGTGCGCGGCGCACGGCATTCGCATCGTGTCCGAAGCGTGCGACGAATACCCGCGCCTTGCGCGAGATTCACGATCCGCCGGGTATCCTGTTCGTGCAGGGACAGCTACTGCCGCAAGACGCCCTGTCCGTGGCCATCGTCGGCGCCCGGCATGCCACGCATTACGGCCTGACCCAATCCGAACGCCTGGCCGGCAGCCTGGCCCGCGCGGGTTTGACCATCACCAGCGGCCTGGCCCGGGGCATCGACGCGGCGGCGCATCGCGGGGCGCTGGCGGCCGGCGGGCGGACGATCGCCGTCTTGGGCAGCGGGCTGTTGAACGTCTATCCGCCGGAGCACGCCGCGCTGGCCGCCGAAGTGATCGCCCAGGGCGCCCTCATCAGCGAAGCCCCGCCCCGCAGCCCGCCGCTGGCCGGAGCGTTTCCGCAGCGCAACCGGATCATCAGCGGGCTGTCGCTGGGGGTCGTCGTGGTGGAAGCGTCGACCAAGTCCGGCGCGCTGATTTCCGCCCGCCACGCCATGGAGCAAGGCCGCGACGTGTTCGCCGTGCCCGGACGCGTCGACAACCGAATGGCCCACGGCTGCCACCGCCTGATCCGCGACGGGGCCAAGCTGGTGGAATCGGCCGAGGACGTCCTGGAAGAGCTTGGGCCGTTGGTCGCGCCCGCCACGTCGGCCGCAGGCCACGAGGTGCATCATCCGGCCGAGCTGCTGCTCAATGAGCTGGAGCAGCAAATCCTGAACGCCATCCCCAGCGAGCCGACGACCATCGACGCGGTCGTCGCCGCCAGCGGCCTCGCCACGCCCCAGGTCTTGGCCACGATCAGCGTGCTGGAAATGCGGCACCTGGTGCGCCGCACCAGCGGCACGTCGGTCGTGCGCCGTTGATTGGCGGCACGTCGGCGCACCGCACGCGCGTACTTCGCCGCGGCCTGCTCGGTTTCATCCTGCTCGATCACGGCGTCGACATTGTCGGTGAGTTTCACGGCGAGCGGTTGGGTCCCTGGAGCAGAATCTTGCGGTTTTCGCCGCGCAGCACATTGCCCGCCAGCACGATGGCCTCGGTGGCTTCGAGGGCGTCGACCCGAATGGCGGCGATCTGGTCGGCCGTGGTGTAAATCAGGTTGTTGCTGACCACGTAGTCGCGCATGGGCGATTCGGACGGATCGCCGTGCGAGTCGTTGATCGTCACGTTGGCGTTCCACACGTAGCGCGGCTTGTCGCCGTTGGGCTTGCGGCCGTTGCGATCGAAGACGTTGCCCGTCACCACCAGCCCCACGCAGTCGGGCGCCCACAGCCCCTCGCGCCCGCTGGCGCGCACGACGTTATCGGCAAAGATGCAGTCGCGCGAACCGCGTTCGATCGTCACGCCGCGCGAGCCGTTTTCGAGCATCACGTTCCCGCGGCCGATCACGTCATCGCAGGTTTCGACGAAGTAGCCTCCCATCTTGGCCCGGTAGATGCGATTGTCGCTGATCTGTCCTCGCCGGCAGCGATAGAAATGCGTGCCGTCGGACCGCGATTGTTCCAGCCGGCAGCCGGCCACCACGAAATCCTCGACGAAGTAAAACGCCACCAGCCCCTGGTCTTCGCGCTGGCTTCCCTTCTCCCCCTTTTCGCCCGAGAGATAGTCCGGATAGCGATTGCAGCAGTTTTCGATCACTACGTCGCGCACCCAGACGTCGCGCGCGTATTGCTGTTCGTCGCCGAAGAGGCCGATGCCGTTGCTCGACAGGTCGCGCATCCGCATGCCGCGAATTATGACGTTTGCCGAGCGGCCGGTGACGTGCACGCCGCGCACGTTCACGCCGTCGGCCCAGGACTCGTTGTGACCCACGATCGTGCCGCCGTCGAGCACGATGTCTGTGACGTCTTGCCCGTGAAACACCGCTCCGTCGGCCGCGGCGCCGGCGCCGCACCTCGAACACGGCTCCCTCCAGGTGCAGTTTCGAGCCGCTCGGCAGGTTCCAGCCATGCTCATCCACGGCATACTTCATCGCCGGAAACACCAGCGGCCCGCCGGCGTCGGCCGCGGCATCGATCGCCCGCTGCACCTCCTTCTGGTAGGAAACCGAGCCGTCGCGGACGAACCCGTCGGGCAGAAACTCGGCCACCGAGCGCAACGCCTCTTCACCGCGAGCGCCAGTGCCGGCGATCAACAGCATGGCCAATACGATTGAAAAACGGATGCAGTTCACAACTTCTGTCTCCCGGAACGACGGCGGCGGGTCGACAACCTCGGATCACTAGCACTTGTCCGGCGAGTTGGGAATTCGTTCCCTGCAACACGTCTCGGGGCCGACTTTCCGTCAGGCCGAGGCACTGCTGGACAAGCCAGCAGTGGCACCCGAATTGTTGACTCTGACAACAGGCTAGCCCACAGCCTAACCTCGCTCGCGGGCTCGTAACAGCGGCACTCCGTAGCGCAACAGCAGCCCCGCGAGGATCAACCCGCCCCCCACCATCGTCCAGGGAGCCGGAACCTCATCCCACGCCAGATACACCCACACCGGCAGCAGCACCGGCTCCAACAGCCCGATCACGGTGGCTTCCTGCGAAGTGATCGACCGCAGCCCCCGGGCAAACAGAACATAGGGCAGCGCCATCTGAAACAGTCCGAACCCGGCCAGCACGGGCAGTTGCGTGGCGCTGGGCCAGACGTCGAGCCAAGCGATGTACGGAAAGATCAAGGCCGCCGTGACCAGATGCGCCACGGCCACCACCCATACCGTATCCAGCCCGCGCAGCGCCCGCAGCGACAGCACGACGCCGGAATAGGAAAAGCCCGACACCAGCCCGCACAGCACGCCCAGCCGGGCTTGCCCGCGTATTTCAAACGCCAGGATGATCGCCAGGCCCAGTCCGCCGACGAGAAGAGGCACCCGCTCGCTCCTGGGAAACGGCTCTCCCAGCACCAGCACGCCGACCAGCAGCACCCACCAGGGAGCCGTGCTCTGCAGCCAGATGGCATTGGCCGCCGTGGTCGTGGTCATGGCCATCAGATACGTGACGTTCATCACGGTGAACGCGATGCACAAGGGAACGAGCCGGACGTCCCATTGCGGCCGCCGCACGGCCGGCAACAACAGCACGCCGGCAAATGCCGCCCGCCAGAACGCCAGCAATATTCCGCGCGAGTCAGTGGGCCAGACCTCGAACGTCGTGGCTTTGGCAAACAACCCGCTCGTGCTCCATAGCACGGCCGCCGCGGTGATCAGCAAGCGTCCGGCAACCAGGTCGCGTGGCACTCGAGACGCCTCGGCCACGGGGTCGCCGAGATCGGGCTGGCTGGCTGGTTTGCTGGTCCGCACGAATCAGCTCCCGGTGCCGCGCGTCACAGGTTCCCGCCGCGTGGCCCCGCTCGTTCGGTGCGACTCGATTTTGACCCGCGGCCCTACGAGACCATCGTGGCGATTATCATAATCAACAACACCACGCCCACCACTCCGGCGGCAATAATCGCCAGCCTGAACCAGAATTGGGCCCGCTTGCGGTCCAGAATCTCCTGCTCGCGCAGGTACTCGACGCTCTTTTCGCGGCGCAGACGAAACTCCGCCCCACAGTGCGGACACAGGGCCCGAGAACCGATCATCTCGGCCGGCACTTCCAGTTCGTGGCCGTTAGGGCAGGGAATGTGAAACAAGGCCTCCATGGCCTCGTCGAGCTCGTCGCTGATGTCGCCGACGTGCAGATCATCGAGCCCCGCGCTGGTGGTCGAGGCGCTGGCGCCCATGGCGGCGATCGGATCGTCTTCGATCGGCGCCAGGTTGTCCGGCTCGACCGGCGAAGCCGCGGGCTCGGCGCCTTCGATCGTGGGAATGATGAACGTGACGCCGCACTGCGGGCACTGGCATTGCATGCCCATGTGCACTTCGTCGCCCTGCAAAAGATGCCCCTGAGGGCAGAGAAACTGAAAAGTCATGAGCGCATCTGGCCCGAGATGATCCTGTTCATCTTCTTCTAGCGTCTGCCTAGGCAGCGGTCAATCGAAAGCTGGCCGCCGCGGGCGCGATTCACCGGCCGTTTGTCGGCAGCCCGGCGGGTATCATTTCGATTCACTCCTAACATTCCCGTCGCCGATCGCGCACCGAAAGCTGTAATCAAACAATAGTTCCCATTCGCGCAGTTGAATGTCCAGGCAGATGCTGCGCAATTCCTGCGGCCCCCGTGCCGCCGAATGGCACAAATCGACGAACGCAAATGGATCCCACTGGCTCTGCGTCGCCAGATACTCGGCTTGCTCGGCGCCCGCGGCGGCACGCGCCCGTTGCCGCGCTGCGTCGCACAACTCTGGAAAGATTGGGTGCGAACCGACCCGCTGAAACCAATACTTGGCGTTGCCGTAATCGGGTTCGCGGCGATGCATGATGCCGTGCCAATAGCTGCCGGTCGTCGTGTGGAGGTCCTGGCTAAGTCGGTGCGACGCGTCCAAAAAGTCGTGCCGCAGCCACAACCCCGCCAGCGCCGCGAGCCCCATCTCGCGGTCCGCTAGCGCGTGGGGCGCCACGAGCGATTCGGGCGTCAGGCCAGCCAGCTCGGCGCGTCGAGGGGCGTCCGCGTGGCCGGGGCCCAGCTCGTTCGTCGCGGCCGCGGCCAGCAGCGAGGCGACGGCCGGGCTGTACGATTCGGGACGCATGCTCATGCTTTTTCGACCCTCCCTTGAACGACGGCGGCTCCGGACCGGGCCGGCCCTCTCCCGGTTCCCCCTCATTGTATGCCTGTGGGGACGGTTGCTAAAATACGCCGGCTCTCTAAGCTCCACGCGTTTGTTTGAGAAAAGCACCGAATTGTAATGAGTAGCCCATCCGACAGCGGAAGTGCGTCGTCGGCCTCGCCGGCCGATCCCGCGCCCCAAGAGACCGCCAGCGCTTCGGACGCCCCGGCCGAATCGGCCGCTGGTGAAGCGACCAGCCCCCAAGCGGCCGAGGAGCCGCGCCGCAAGGGTCCGATTCGCATCGGCACCCAGCGCTACGGCGTGAAGTCGCCGCCAGCCGTGCCCAAGCCGGTGCTGGCGGCGCCACCCTCCGCGCCGCCGCGCCGCCGCCCGCCGAAGCGGAAACCTCGCCCGCCGAGGAGCCGGCTCCTGCCGCGCAAGTGCCGACGGCGGAACCGCCGGCGGAAGTCGTCGCGACGGCGCCCGAGACAGTCGTCGTCGAACCGGCCAGCCCCCCCGTCGAACCCGCCGACGCGGCGGTCGAGCCGGACCGCCCCGCACAGCACAAACCTCGCCAACCGCAGAAGCGACCGCCCGCCGCGCCGCCGTCGGCGCACAAGGTCCAGGTGCCCAGCCTGCGCGGCGAGTTGTCGCCCGACTTGGAAATGGAATACGCCGAAGCCCTGGGTGGCCAGTCGTTGGACGACATCATCGCCGGCGAGACAGCCGAAGCGGCCGTCGTCGAGCTGGCCCCCGAGTCTGCGCCACAAGGGGCGCGTCGTGGCCGTGCATCGCGACGACGTGTTCTTCGACGTCGGCGCCCGCCAGCAGGGCGTCGTGGCACTGAAGAATTTCGCCGCGCCGCCGGAAACCGGCGCCGTGTTCGACGTCGTCGTCAGCCGCTTCGATGCGGCCGAGGGACTCTACGAGCTGGTGCTCCCCGGCGGAGCGGTCGACGTCGGCGATTGGTCCGAAGTGGCCGAGGGCATGATCGTCGAAGCCCGCGTCACCGGTCACAACAAGGGCGGACTGGAGTGCGAGGTGAACCGCCTGCGGGCCTTCATTCCCGCCAGCCAGGTATCGATGTACCGGGTGGAAGACCTCTCAGAATTCGTCGACCAGAAGTTCGCCTGCGTGGTGACCGAGGCCAATCCCGAAAAGCGAAACCTGGTGCTCAGCCGCCGCGCGGTGCTCGAGCGCGAAAGGGCCGAGGCCAAGGAGAGCTTGCTCGCGTCGCTGGAAGTGGGCCAAACCCACGAGGGAATGGTGCGCAGCCTGCAGAACTTCGGCGCGTTTGTCGACCTGGGGGGCGTCGACGGTCTGATTCACATCAGCCAGTTGAGCTGGGACCGCCTGAAGCACGCCGACGAAGTGCTCCAAGTCGGCCAGAAGGTCAAAGTAAAGATCCTCAAAATCGACCCGCAAACCGGCAAGATCGGCCTGGGCTATCGCGACCTGTCCGAAAATCCCTGGGCGAATGCGGCCCGCGATTACCCGGTGCGCACGCCGGTCCAGGGGCGCGTCTCGCGGATCATGGACTTCGGCGCGTTCGTGCGGTTGGGGCCGGGCGTGGAAGGCCTCGTCCACATCTCCGAGCTGTCGCACAAGCGCGTGATGCGCGTGAGCGACGTCGTGAGCGAGGGGCAGGAAGTCGAGGTGATGGTGCTGGCGGTCGATCCCGAGGCCCAACGGATTAGCCTGTCGCTCAAGGCCCTGGAGGCCAAGGCCGCCCCGGCGGCGAAAGATGAAGACGAGCCGGAGCCCGACGCGACTCCGGCGCCGAAGAAACAGCAGCAGCCGCTCAAAGGCGGCATCGGAGGTCCGCCCACCGGTGGACAATTTGGCCTGAAGTGGTAAGTCGGCCGGAAGTGCCAGGTCGGCTGGAAGCGCTAGCCGCGCGTGCCGCTACGCCGTCGTCCCCCAGCTTCGTTCCGGCGGCCGCGCGACGAAAAGTGCCAGGGTTCAGCTCGCGGCGGATTCCCGCTGGGCGCCTTGGCCGGGCCCGATGCGGCGAAACACTTCTTCGCGATGAATCGGCACTTCCTGCGGACCGACGAAGCCGAGTTTCACCCGGTCGCCCCGAATCTCGACGACGGTCACCGCGATCTGGTCCCCAATGATGATTCGTTCGTCTTGTTTTCTGCTAAGCACGAGCATGACCAAACTCCTTGATAGTGTTCTTCATTCTGTATTCCCTAGTTCGCACCTGATCGGTGACTTATTGCCTGGGCCGGCAAATTGTCGCCTGCCGCTTCGACGGCGGCCGGCACGATTCGCCCCTCGTGACAGCTCAGATACGTTGGCGGTTCGCCGGATCGCCCGAGAGCACCGCAGCCGAACCGCTTCTTGGCGTGTGACGTCCGCTTATCGCTCGCCGCACCGCCCGCATGTGTGCGGGCGATTTGGCGTCACGCTTTCACTCTGCTTTCAACCGCAGAATGCACTTGTCCCTTGCCCTGGGGAAATCGTGCTGCGGTGCGGCTCGTTTCTACATCCACCTCGCAAGGATCGCACGGGGGACGCGCGGCGAGGTGCCTGTCGGGCCGCAATCGGTGGGTGCCTGCTTCTCAGTTGACCGTGAAATGCAACCTAACGCGGCCGGCGTTTTTGAGTCAACACCAGTTTTTCGAGAATTTCTGCAACCGCTGGCAGCGGCCGTTCGCCCTGCCACTAATCGCCGCTGGGTGCCACTGCTGGCTTGCCCGAGGCCGTCCGCGAATTCGCACGTTCACTTTTTTGGGTGCCATGCTCACGCTCTCCGTGAGCATGCTCGCAATCCACTCGCAGCTTCCTGCAACCGACGAGCTTGACCGCGCAATTCCCGCAAGCTCGCCCGCCTTGTCGCGCACCAGACGGCATGCTCACGCGCTTCGTGAGCATGGCACCCTCGAAAAACAACGGTCTGAATCCCCGGATGCCCCCGGCTTGCCTAGCAGTGCTGATCCCACGGGTCCCACGCGTCGTGCTGGACGAGCTAGCAGCACCACCCGCCGCCGACCTCGGCACTAGCGCTCGTGCAAGCGGGCGTGCTCCGCGTCGTCGTGCGGGCGGTTGTCTTGGCCCGGCTGCTCGGACAGTTCGATCCGATCGACGTATTTCACGTTCGCGCACTCGTCGACTTCCGCCGTCCGGCAGGCGGCAAAATCGCGGATGTAGAAGCGGAACGGTCCACCGGCCGACTCGGGAAGCGGCCCGCCCGCCAGTCGATAGATCAGCATCGCCCGCTCGCGCACGGCTGCCAGCGGAATGCTGGCGTGAAAGTCGTCGCGCGAGGCGTGCAGCGTCAAGTATCGGACCGCCGCCGCCGGCCGCACGCGGGCCAGCAACCCGTCAAGCGTCAGGGCGTCTCCCTGGCGTTTGGAATCGATGCGGCTGACGTCCGCCACTTGCACCTCCGCGGCGAAAGCCGCCAGGTCGGCAAACGCCAGCGTGGCGGGGGACTCCACCTGGCCGTCAATCGTCAACGTGGGCTGAGTCATGTTCGTCAATCAATAAGACTTCAATGTACGACGGTGGACAAAACGCCGGGGCGGCTCTGCGACACCATAGCACAACTGTCGGCGCATGAAAAACGGGTGCCGCCCCGCTTTCCTGGGGCGACACCCGTGGGTCGTTTCGGGCTGCTCGCGGGCATCCAGCCCGACAATCCTTTACGAGCAACCCATACTGTTGCCGCAATTGTGGCAGAGATAACAGTTGCCGTTGCGGACCGTAATCGCGCCGCAGTTGTCGCAACTGGGAGCGTCGGTTTGGAAACTGGCGAATTGTTCGGCCCGGTTCGAGATGTTGCCGCCGTTCAAATCGACCTGCATCACGCCGGCCCGCTCCAACAGCGAAGCGGGCGGTTTGGTCGCTTTGGCGGTCGCGCCGTTGGCGGCGGCGGGTTTGGCAACTTCGCTCTGCGGGCTGTTGGCCGTGGCCGCTCCTGGCCCCACTTTCGGCTCGCCGGCCTTCTTGGCGGCGAGCTTCGACTCTGGGTCCGTGTCCTCCGTTTTGGCAGCCGGCGCCTCGTCGACCGCCGCCTGTCCCAGCATCGCCTCGCGATAGCCGGGCAGGAACGTAATGCCCAGCCAGCGGAAGATGTAATCGACGATGCTCTTGGCGATCCGAATGTCGGGGTTCTTCGTGTACCCCATCGGCTCGAACCGCGTGTGCGAAAACTTGTTCACGTACACTTCCAGCGGCACGCCGTACTGCCAGCTCATCGACACGGCCGTGCCGAAGCAGTCCATCAGCCCGCCGATCGTGCTCCCCTCCTTGGCCATCGTGATGAACAGCTCGCCGGGGCGTCCGTCGGCATACAGCCCGACGGTGATGTAACCCTCGTGCCCCGAGATACTGAACTTGTGCGTCATGCTGTGCCGCGTATCGGGCAGCCGCTCGCGGCGCGGCACGGCGGTCTGCCGGCTGGCCGCCTTGTCGGTTTCGGTGCTCGTGGACAACGGCTGGCTTTCCTTCGAGCCGTCGCGATAGACGGCCAGGGCTTTCAACCCCAGCCGCCAGCCCTCCAGGTAGGCCTCGGCGATATCGGCCGGCGTCGTTTCGCGCGGCATGTTCACCGTTTTGGAAATCGCGCCGGACAAAAACGGCTGCGCCGCCGCCATCATCCGCACGTGCGCTTGCCAGGCGATCGAACGCGTGCCGTTGCGCGGCTGGAAGGCACAATCGAACACCGCCAGGTGCTCGGGCTTGAGGTCGTCGGCTCCTTCGATCGTATCTTCGCGGTTGATGTACGCCAGGATCGATTCGATCTTCGGCTCGTCGTAGCCCAGGGTTTGCAGGGCCAAGGGCACCGTCTGGTTGACGATCTTCAGCATGCCGCCGCCGGCCAGTTGCTTGTACTTCACCAGCGCGATGTCCGGCTCGATGCCCGTGGTGTCGCAATCCATCAGGAAGCTGATCGTGCCGGTCGGCGCCAGCACCGTGGCCTGGGCATTGCGGAAGCCGTGTCGGCGGCCGCTCTCCAGCACCCCGTCCCACAGCGAGCGGGCCGCCTGCTTCAAATACGGTGGGCAGGCCGGGTTGATCTCGTCGACCGCGTCGCGATGCATCTGCATCACGTGCAGCATCGGCTCGCGATTGATTGCATAACCCTCGAACGGGCCCACGGCCGCCGCCAGTTCGCTGCTGGCCAGGTTCGCCGCTCCGTGCAGCAGGGCCGTCATCGCCCCGCACACGCCCCAGGCGGCGTCCGAATCGTAGGCCAGACCGCCGGACATGATCAGGCTGCCCAGGTTCGAGTAGCCCAGGCCCAGCGGGCGGAAGCGGTGGCTGTTTTCGGCGATCCGCTTGGTCGGATAGCTGGCATGGTCGACCAGGATTTCCTGGGCGACGAAGAAGATGCGGCAGGCCGCCTGAAACCGCTCCACGTCGAACGTGCCATCCGCCTGGCGAAACTTCATCAGGTTGATGCTCGCCAGGTTGCAGGCCGTGTCATCCAGGAACATATATTCCGAGCACGGATTCGAGGCGTTGATCCGCCCCGAGTTGGGGCACGTGTTCCAGCGGTTGATCGTCGTATCGTATTGCACGCCCGGATCGCCGCAGCTCCAGGCGCATTCGGCCATCTTGGCCAGCACGTCGCGAGCCGGCCAGGCCGGGCCCGAGCGGTCCGGCTCGGTCACCCAGTGCGTGGTCCACTGCTTGTTGTCGACCACCGATTGCATGAAGTCGTCGGTCACGCGAACCGAGAGGTTGGCGTTCTGGAACAGGATCGAGCTGTAGGCTTCGCCGTTGAAGTTGGCCTCGTAGCCCCCCTTCTCGATCAGCAGCCGGGCCTTGCGCTCTTCCTTGGCCTTGCACTCGATGAACTCCATGATGTCGGGGTGCCAGACCTTGAGCGACTGCATCTTGGCCGCCCGGCGGGTCTTGCCGCCGCTTTTCACCACCGCGGCAATCTGGTCGTACACCCGCATGAACGACAGCGGGCCCGAGGGCTTGCCCCCGCCCGAAAGCTTCTCGCGGTGCGACCGTAGCGTCGACAAATCGGTGCCCGTGCCCGAGCCGAACTTGAAGAGCATGGCCTCGCTCCGCGCCAACTCCATGATGTCTTCCATGTTGTCGCGCACGCTCTGGATGAAGCAGGCCGAGCCCTGCGGATACTCGTAGGGATTCTCGGGCTGCTCGACCATCATCGACTCGGGGTTCCAGAACCAATTGCACTGGGCCCCCTGCACGCCGTACTGGTGATACAGCCCGACGTTGAACCAGACCGGCGAATTGAACGCCCCGTGCTGATGCAGGCAGAGCCACGTCAGCTCGCGATAGAAACGCTCGGCGTCCTCCTCACTGGCAAAGTAGCCGTCGTCCAGTCCCCAGTCGGCGATGGTGCGGCACACGCGGTGGATCAGTTGCTTGACGCTGTGCTCGCGCTCCGGCGTGTTCACCTCGCCGTAAAAGTACTTGCTTACCACGACGTTCGTGGCCAACTGGCTCCAAGAGGCCGGCACTTCGCAGTCGTGCTGCTCGAACAGGACTTCGCCGGCTTCCCCCTTGATCGCCGCGCTGCGCAGGTCCCACTCGACCGTGTCGAAGGGATCGGCCACGTCGGCCGGGCAGAAGCGGGCCTCGATCGCCAGGCTCGGTCGGTCGTTTTCGGCGTTGGAGTGGGAAGCGGACAATTGACGTTTGGCGACGCGAGTGCCAATGGTTGCCATGAGATAAAGCTCCCTGCTTAAAGGCGTCCGTGGGGCATCTTGCCAATATACAACTGTATACTAGTATCAGGCTCGTTTGGCCACAAACCTGAGACCACATCCGTGTGCGGAGCTAATTTGCTATCGTTCCACCCGAAAGGGCTATGAATCCGCGCTCGTGAACACTAGATATTGTAGCAGATGCCCTCGATACCACAATATACGGTGCATGGAAGGCAAATCTTAATGAATTCCTAAGGCTCGTCAATCACGCGCAGCGAATTTTCCCAACGGCTTGCCAGGCCATGACTTCCGCCAAAACTACCTCTACCGGAGGGGTTTTGCTCTCAGCCTTGTCAAGCCCTCGTCGAGCCCTGTTTTACCGGGCGTTGGGACATTTCCGAACAATGACAGCGGCCGCTCGGCCGGGCGAAAGAATTTCGCGGATTTTTCGCCGCCAGAAGTGCCACGCACGAGAAGTTAGGAAGCCCGCGCAGGCCTTTAGCGAAGCTAGGCGGCGCCGCTCATAAACGTGGCTCTGCGGCGGCGCTCAATCGTCGACTTCTTCATAAACTTCAAATCTGCCGGTCCACATGTTCGGGCCGATCATGAGCACGACTCCCGCGAGTTTCTTGCGCCCCGCGTCGGTGATCGCGGTGCCGCTGGCCTGCACTTCGCGCAGATGTTTCAGCGCCACCAGCGCGTCCAATCCGCCGTCGGTCACTTGCGTGCCGCTGATGTCGAGCGTGGTCAACTCCTTCAAGCGGCTGCCGATGGACTTCAACGCCGCATCGGTGATTTTCGTTTGAGCCAGATTCAATTCCCGCAGCGTCGCGAGCGTCGTAATGGTCTCTACGCCCGCGTCGTTGATCGGATCGCCATAGAGGTTGAGCGTTTGCAGGTGGCCAAGTCCCTTAAGAGCCGCCATGCCGCGCCCGGTGATCTTTGAACTGGAAACAGACAACCGGTCGAGCCTCTTAAGCGCGGCCAACGCGGCCAACGCGTCGTCGGTCAGTTCTTCTGCCTGGCTGAGCGAGAGCGCTTCCAGATTCGTGAGCTGGCCGAGAAGTTTCAGATCGTCGTCGGTCATGCCAGGATCGGTGAGCGTCAATTCGCGCAGCGTGGTCATGGTGCCCAACGCCTCGCGTCCGCGCTGCGAGATCTGCACCTGGCCGAAAAGTCCCAGCAACGTAAGCGAAGGAAGCTTGCTCAACAGGATCATGCCCTCGTCGGTGAGATCGCAATCGGCAATCTGCAACTCCTTGAGATTCTTGAGCTGTGGCGACCAACCGGCAAGAAGCTGGTCTGTAACGTGTGGCATTTCCTGGGACTCAACTGCACCTAGAATCTTGCCGAACAGGAAAAGGGTGTTGAGGTTTGTGAGCTTGCCGATCGCTTGCAACCCATCAGCAGTCACACGGTTGGAATCCTGGTTGGGGCCCGGCTCGCCCTCTAGGACCAGCATCTTTAGATTCGTCAGCTTCGCGAGATGTGTGACACCGACGTCCGTAACCGCCGCGATATTGGTTTGCAGTTTTTCGAGTTTGGTCAATCGTCCGATCCGTGCCAATGCGGCGTCGGTCGGTTGGACGTTTCCGGTAGCGAACCAAACAAGCTTCGGCTTGTTGTCGAGGCACGTCAGGCCGAGCGAGACAGGCAATCCTTGCTGCCAGAGGATCAACTGCTCCAGGTTCACAAGCGGTCCCAGCTCCGCAAGATGCTCGTCGGTGAGAACGTCGACAAGCTGCAACATGCGAAGTTCCGTGAGGCTACCCAGCGACAGTGTGCGACTGGTCTTGCTGTCGGCCGGCGCCAGCGGCGGTGGCGGGATCGGGAAGAGCAGCCGCTGTAGGTGTGGAATCTCCCCGAGCAGGTCAAACGCGGCACCCTGGTCGGACTCGAAGAGCACGACGAGCTGCGTCTCCGGGCGGAGCTTTCGAATCGCCTTTAGTCGCGCGTTGAGCTGCTCCTCACTCAGATCCCGATTTTCGTTGATCATCAGCGAGTTCAGGCCCGGCAACTCATCGAGCGGCAACGGCTCGTCATGCGGTTGAAACGACTCATCAAACTTCGCCTGGAGCTGTCTTTCATTCTTCTGGCCGACTGCTTTGTAGGCCGTCACGTTCAGCCCGAGTTGCTTGAGCCGCGCGATGATCTTCGTATTGTCCGGCTTCGCGGTTGCTTCGGACTGGCGGCGCTTCGCCCGGCGCTTGGGCCGCGGACCGCCGCAGTGCCGCGCCGGGAAGCGCGACGCATGCGGCCGCGATGAGCAACAGCCACCCCCAGGCGGGCGTTCGCCGGCGCAGCGTCTCGGCTTCGAGCACGTGCCGCAGCCGGGCCGCGGTCACTTCCCAGCCCCGCATGCCCGACCAGAAGGCCAAGGGGACAAGCTGCCGCCGCCACTGGATGATTTCGACCAGTAGCCTTGCATAGTCGGCCCGGGGGCAGGCCAACTCGGCCAGCACTTCCTCGTCGCAGCACCGCTCGCGCTCGAATCGGACGCGGTGATTCGCCCACCAGACGGCCGGATGAAACCACCACGCGCATTGCACCACGAGTTGCAGGCTGGTGGCCAGCGGGTCGAGCCGGCGCAAATGAACCAGCTCGTGCGCGAGAATCGCCGCCAGCTCGTCGGCACTGCTCCGCCGAATCACCGCCTCGGGCACCACCACCGTGCCGCGCCACCAGCCGAACGCCGCGGGCCCCAGGTTGGCCGAAGTGACGACCAGCCGTGCGCCGCGCCGCGGACCGATCCGCCGCCGCAGTTCCTCAAACCGCGCGGCCACGGGGGGCTCTACGGGCCGTTGTGTTGCTCGAAGCAGTCGTGCCAATGTCCGCCGGCGAGCCGCAATCAACACGATCAGCCCGGCGCACCCCACGCTCCAGGTGCCAACCAGTACCAATTGCCAGGAGAGCTCCCAACGGGCAGGCGGCGCCGTGCCGACCGGAGCCGCCGACGCGATTGCGCCCGCGGGCTTCGCCCTGCCCTCTGCCGATTTGAGCGGCCGATTCCGCGGTTCAAAGTCCGGCAACTCGCTCACTGGCGACGCCTCGGAGAGGGTTTCTGCCGCCGCCCAACTAAACGCTCCCGCGGGACTGCTCCACAGCGGCGGAGTGACCGCCTTGACGATCACCAGCATCCACAACAAGTAAGCCAAATGCGGCCGCCGGCGGCACGCCAGTCGGACCGTCGCCCCGACGACGACCGCCAGCACGGCCAGTTGCCAGCTCTCGGTCCAAGCCAACCGCACCAGATGGTTACTTACGCTTTGTACGTTTTGCATCACCTTGGTCCTCGTAGGCGTCGATGAGGGTGCGGAGTCGTTCGATGTCGTCGTCGGAAAGTTGGCGGTCGGCGATCAGATGCTCGACCAGCGGCAGCGCCTCGCCGCCAAACAGCCGGTCCACCAGGTCACCGATCGTTTCGCGAATCACTAGCGCCGGCCGCAGCCGCGGCGTGTAGACGCTGGTCTTCCCCTCGCGGCGCGATTGCAGATAACCCTTGGCCTCCAGCCGCCGCAGATAGGTTTGCACCGTCTTGTAATCGAGCCGGCGGTCCGCCGGCAGGGCCTCGAGCACCTGCCGCACCGTGGCACCGGGCAACTCCCACACGATGCGGGCGATTTCCAATTCGGCCTTCGAGGCGGCGGCACGTGGGACCATCGGAGACATCCTTTCGCGAAAGCGGCTCGCTTTGTCCTACATTTGAAAGACATGATATCCTACATTTGTAAGATGTCAAACAGCAGGCGCGATAATTCTGGCCGTCGCGACGCGGCCCCTGGGCACGCCGATTGCATCGCTAGGGGCGATCGCTTCTATTGATGTTCCGCCGACTTTTTGAACTACTCAGCGGGAGGAGCACGCCATGCAACGCCGCCACTTCTTGCGCAACGTGACCGCCGCGGCCGGGGTGCCGCTGTCCAGCGGGATCCTGCTGGGCCAGCTTGGACAATCGCCGGCCGCTGGGGCCGAACCGGCCCGACCATCGCCGCGCAAACCGGGCGAAATGCCCTACCGCACGCTGGGTCGCACGGGCGAGCGCATCAGCGCCCTCGGGCTGGGCGGCTACCACGTTGGCACCCAAAAGGATCCCGAGGAAAGCGTCCGCATCATCCGCACGGCCATCGACGCCGGCATCACGTTTCTCGACAACTGCTGGGACTACAACGCCGGCCAGAGCGAAATCCGCATGGGCCGGGCCCTCAAGGACGGCTACCGCGAAAAGGTCTTCCTGATGACCAAGTTCGACGGCCGCACCAAAAAACTCGCCGCCCGGCAAATCGATGAATCGCTCCAACGGCTGCAGACGGACCGCATCGACCTGATGCAATACCACGAGGTGATCCGGCTGGAAGATCCCGACCGCTTCTTCGCCGACGACGGCGCCGTCCACGCGCTTAACGACGCCGTGAAAGCGGGCAAGGTCCGCTACGTCGGCTTCACCGGGCACAAAGATCCGCTCGTGCACCTGCGGATGCTGCGGCTGGCCAAAGACCGCGGCTACCGCTTCGACGCGGTGCAGATGCCGCTGAACGTCATGGACGCCCATTTCCGCAGCTTTGCCCACGAGGTGGTGCCGGTGCTGGTGCAGGAGGAAATCGGCGTGCTGGGGATGAAGCCGCTGGGCTCGGGCGCCATCCTGCGGAGCAACACCGTCACGCCGATCGAATGCCTGCAATTCGCCATGAACCTGCCGACGTCGACGGTGATCACCGGCATCGACAGCATGAAGATCCTGGACCAGGCGCTCGAAGCAGCTCGCACGTTCGAACCGCTCGACGGTGAGCAAGTCGCCAGCCTGCTCAAGCGGACCAAAGCCGCCGCATTGACCGGCGACTTCGAAAAGTTCAAAACCAGCGCCCAATTCGACGCCACGGCCCGCAACCCCGACTGGATCGGCTAGCAGCCGGTGCGAACCAGACCGCCCTCGCCCGCCGTCCCATCGTCCGCACGCTGGCGGTTTAGCGGGCCGCGCGTGCATCCGTCACTCGTCCAACACGCGGACGGCAACGGCGCCAGCTCACAGCCCAGAGATCTTCTCGATCTGCACTTTGGTAAAGAGCTGCCGGTGGCCGGTTTTGCAGCGATAGGTCTTCCGGCGGCGAAACTTTTGCACCGTGGTCTTGGGGCCTTGCAGCACGCCTAGCACCTTGGCGGTGACCTTGGCCCCGTCGAGGGCCGGCGTCCCCAAGCTCAACTCCGAGCCGTTCGAAAGGGCCAGCACCTGGCCAAACTCCAGCGCGTCCCCCGAGGAGGCGTCGCGATAGTCGATCACCAGCTCCTGGCCCTCGGTGACTTTGTATTGACGTCCGCCGTCGACAATAATTGCGTACATGACTTGCGTTTCCAGCCACTCAGGTGATGTTGGTCGCCGCCCGCGATCGAGGCGACGCTCGGCGGATAAAACCGCTCGTTTTTCCAGTCCAATCGAGCCCTTCAGTTTAGCGATCCGGGGCCGCCTGGGTCGAGAGGGCATCCCCCCCTACGCCACCGGCACTTTCAGCTCCCGGCCCTGGACGTCGTGGCATTCGATCACCAGGTGCTCGGGCGAGGCGGATTCGGCTCCGTAGATTTGCACCGCGATTTTGCCGTCGTCTTCCAGGCGCGATAGCTCGCGGCGTTTCTTGTTGTTCAGGTACGTGGCTACGTCGTCGGCCACGGTCACGGTCACCTTGGCCACGTCCGGGCTTTGGGTGGCCAGGATCAACAGCCGCACCACCTCGATGGCCATGCTTTCGGCCGTCTTCACCACGCCGCTGCCGGTGCAGCAGGGGCAGTCCTTGTAGACGCTCCGCTTCAGGCTGGGGCGGATGCGCTGCCGGGTCATCTCGATCAGGCCGAAGGGGCTGGTGCGGAGGATCTTGGTGCGAGCCCGGTCGCGCTTCACGGCGTCGCGCAGGGCCCGCTCGACGTTGCGGCGGTGCTTTTCCTTGCGCATGTCGATGAAGTCGTTGACGACCACGCCCCCCAGGTCGCGCAGCCGCAATTGCCGGGCGATTTCGCGGGCCGCCAGCAGGTTCATCTGGTAGGCGGTCTCTTCGGCCGAATCGTCGGCCCGAAAGCTGCCGCTGTTGACGTCGATGGCCACCAGGGCCTCGGTCTGGTCGATGACGATCGAGCCGCCTTGCTTGAGCGGCACCTTGCGCTGATGGATGAGGGCGATTTCGCGATCCAGGTTGTACTTGTGGAACAAGGGCTCCTTCCCCTCGTACAGTTGCAGGCGGTTGACGTACCGTGGCATGACGATCTGCAAGAATTCCTTGGCCCGTTCGTAGGCCAGCGGTTCGTCGATGTAGATCGTGTCGACGTCGCCGGTGAAGATGTCGCGAATGGTGCGGATGATCATGTCGCTTTCTTCGTAGATGTCGATCGGCGCGGGAAACTTCTTCATGCGGCGGACGATCACCTTCCACAGTCGCAACAGGTAGGCCATGTCGCGCGACAGTTCGCGCTTCGTGCGATCGATGCCGGCGGTGCGAACGATGAAGCCCAGCCCTTTGGGCGGATTCAGCTCGAGCATCACGTCGCGGAGCTTGCGGCGCAGCTCGTCGTCTTCGATCTTGCGCGACACGCCCACGCGCCCCAGGGCCGGCATCAGCACCAGGTAGCGGCCCGGAATGCTGATGTAGGTCGACAGGGTGGGCCCCTTGGTGCCCATGCCTTCCTTGATCACCTGCACCAGCACCTCGTCGCCGCGGCGGAGGATGTCTTGAATGGGGGGCTTGATCCGCGGCCGGGCGCCCGGGCGCTGCGAGCGCGGGCGGCGAGCCCGTTCGCGCTCTTCGGCGGCTTCTTCGGTGTCGTCGTCCCCCACGTCGATGTCGGTGCGGGCAAACCGCGAGCCGGGTTCGAGCGGCTTGAGCGGGTCGAAGCCGCCCTGGCGGTAGTACTGCGGCTCGACGTCGCTGATGTGCAAAAAGCCGTTCCGCCCCACGCCGAAGTCGACGAAGGCCGCTTGAATGCTCGGCTCGAGATTGACGACTTTTCCCTTGTAGATGTTACCGACGTAATTGTCCTGGCTGGTGCGTTCGATATACAGTTCTTCGAGGGCTCCATCCTCAACGATCGCGATCCGGCATTCTTCCGGCTGCGCGACGTTGATCAACATTTCTTGCTTCATTCTGGGGTTCTTTCTGTGCTCGTCCGACGACCGCGAGCGGCCGGCCGGGATGTCTGGTTCGTTCAGAGTTGAAGGGGCGTGGTCCATCCGCGCTGATGTCCTTGGCAACTCGGTGGGGTGTATGTTCAATGGATTGGCTTTCGTTCGCGACCGGCGGCCTCAGGCCACCAGTTCCGGCAAAATCTTTTTCAATTCCTCACGCAGGTAATTCTTGATGTCGCGGGCGTTCTCCAGGGCCATCACGTGCTCGGCCACTTGTTGGCACTGAGCAATCGAGACCGTGCGACACGCTTTCTTGACTTCCGGGATCGAGCTGGGCGTCACGCTCAGCCGCCGCAGCCCCAGGCCCAAAAGCAGCATCGTGTACAGCGCGTTGCCGCTCATCTGCCCGCACACGTTGGCCGACACGCCCTTACGATCGGCCGCCGTCACGGCCATCCGGATCAGCCGCAACACGGCCGGATCGGCCGAGCTGTAGAGC
Source organism: uncultured Planctomycetota bacterium (assembly GCA_963711515.1). GTDB lineage: Bacteria > Planctomycetota > Planctomycetia > Pirellulales > PALSA-1355 > CAVQEL01. Next base: position 41,720 of record CAVQEL010000043.1, read on the forward strand.
GCGGCCACGTCCTTGTTGCTGCGATCCGCGGCCAGCGTGTATTGCGTCAGATCGTTCGTGCCGATCGAAATGAAATCGACTTCCTCGACGAACTGATCGATCATCAGCACCGCCGCGGGCACCTCGACCATCATGCCCACGGGCAGCTCGCGATTGAACGGCACGCCCTCTTCGTCCAAGTCCTCCATCACGTCGGCCAGCACCATCTTGGCCTGCCGCAGTTCCAACAGCGTCGAGACCAGCGGAAACATGAGCCGCAGGTCGCCCAGGGCGCTGGCCCGCAGCACGGCCCGCAACTGCGTGCGAAACACCGGCAGATTCTTGAGCGACAGCCGGATGCTGCGCAGGCCGAGCGTGGGGTTCTTGGCCGCCTCGGGATCGATCGTCACCTTGTCGGCCCCCAGGTCGCAACTGCGAATGACGACCGGCCGGCCTTGCATCTCTTCCATGACCCGGGAGTAGGCCTCGTAGTGGACCGACTCGTCCGGCTCGCAATCGCTGCCCAGGTACAAAAACTCGGTGCGGTACAGGCCGATGCCGTCCGCTCCGCGCTCCAGGCAGTGTTCCACCTCGTGCGGAAACTCGATATTGCCCAATAGTTCGATCCGCACGCCGTCGGCCGTCACGGCCGGCACCTCGCGCAGCGTGGCCAACTGCGCCGCGCGGCTCTTGTTCTGCTCCGCCTCGTAGCGGTAATGGGCGATCGTCTCTTCGTCGGGCTGCAGGATCACCAGGCCATGATCGCCGTCGATGATCACCAGATCGCCGCCGGAAACGTCGGTCAGAAACGTGCCGATGCCGACGATAGCCGGAATTTCGAGCCCCTCGGCCACGATCGCCGTATGGCTGCCCGGGCCGCCGATCTCGGTGGCGAAGCCGCGGACGTAAGCCCGGTTGAGATTGGCCGTCTCGCTGGGTGTCAGGTTGTGGGCCAGCACGATCACCGGCGAAATCAGATGCGCCAGCTCTTCGCGCCGCCGGCCCAGCAGGTTGCGCAACAGCCGCTTTTCGATGTCGATGACGTCGCTGGCGCGCTCGGCCAGGTAGCTGCTTTCGATCGTCTGAAAGACCTTGGCGTAGCGACGCAGGGCCCGGCTGACGGCATACTCGGGCGAGTAGTGCCGCTCGCGGATCATGCTCTCGACCTCGGCGCAGCGCCGGATCGCGGAGCATTTGCAGGTGGGCCGAAAACACCGCGGCGTACTGAACGCCGAGTTCGCGAAACACGGCGTCGCGATTGCGTTCGATTTCGGTGCCGGCGGCGACGATGGCCTGATCGAGCCGTTCCAGCTCGTGTTCCACGGCGTCGCGCGCGACGAATCGCCGAGGGATGCGAAATCCCTCGTTGTCCATCACCAGCGCCTCGCCGACAGCCACGCCGGGCGAAACCGCAATTCCTTGGAGTTTTTGCATGTGACGTTCCGCCGCGACGCGACCTGGCGGGATCGTGCTGCGAGTCGCCTCACCCGAGTTGGGCGAAAGGGCTCGACGATCGACCGGTCCAGCGGGCCCTGCAAGGCCCGTCGCCGCGTGTTCGGCGGTCCACTCGGTCAGTCGCTGTTTCCTCACGCCGGTTCGGCAATGTGAAGGTTGAACCGGCGGGGGTCGAGCGACTGGTTATGATTCCACGGTTCCATTCTCGTCGAAGTTGCGCAAACAACTCCGACAACGCATCCAGGGCGGCCTGGGCGTCGGGGCCGTTGGCCTCGAGACACAGTTGCGTGCCCTGCACGGCGGCCAGCGTGAGGATGTTCAAGATGCTCTTGCCATCCACGCGATGACCTTCTTTGATGACCTCGATTTTTGCCTGGTACTGGCTGGCCGTCTTGACGAACACCTCCGCCGGGCGCGCGTGCAGTCCTTGTGGATTGCCCACGACGACGGTGCGAATCGCTGTTTCGTCAGCCATGCTTGCCACGTGTGACCCGTTTTCCCGCCCCCCGGCAACCAACCCGGCAGCGCATCAGAATACTTCCGCTCGGCACGCCTTGCCCCCGGGGCGGCGTCCCGCTTACGACACGAAGCCGTTGTTGTCCGCTTCCTCGAGCAATTGCCGAATGTCGTCCGACGTCTTGGCCTGTTTCAAAAAGCGGCAAAACGTGTCGTCGCGCAGTTGGCTCGAAATGTTCTCCAACGCTCGCAGGTGGTCGCCCGGCCGGTCCGGCGGGGAGATCAACAAGAAGAAGAGCTGTACCTTTTCACCGTCGAGACTGTTGAAATCGATCCCCTCGCCGCTGACGGCCACCGTGCCGACCAGCCGTTGCACGCTGGGATGCTTGGCATGCGGCACGGCCACTCCGCCGCCCGATACCGGTCGAACCCAGCTCTTCGCGCTTCAGAATGGCCTTGACGATGCTTTCTACTTCGTCGGCGGCGATGTTTCCCGCCTCCAGCAGCGCAGCGATCATCTCGCGGATCGCGCTTTCTTTGTCTTCGGCGCCGAGTTGCGCGGATCGCGTCGCTGCTGACAAAATCACCGAACTTCATACCGCATGTCCTTTCACACCGAGAGTGCGCTGCGCCTCGAAGCGTCCAGGGAGTTCGAATTGTTGTCCGACGCAGCCCGTCTGCCACAAACGCTAGTCGCCCCCCGCTTCGCCTTCCACTTCCAATTCCAACGATGCCGCTTCGTGACGGGGGGCGCGATGATGGTCTTGTACCTTTTCCTTGTATTTGCGGAGCTGTTGCTCCAGCTTGTGGATCACTCCGTCCAGCGCCGCCAACAGGCTCGTCGAGCGGTCGGTCGCCAGGAAGTCATGCTTATGTTCCGCCGACACCCGGATGTCCACCGCCGGGCTCTCCTCGTGCTCCAAATTCACCGTGACTTCGATCGAAGTGAGCCGTTCGAACAGCCGGCTGAGCCGCTCGACCTTGGCCGTAATCTTTTCCTTGGTGGCATCGCTCAAATGGCCGTGTCGGGCCGAGATCTGCACTTGCACGGAAGCGATCTCCTTCAGATAAACCAAACACACGCTTCGGTTTACGACAAGCACGCCGCTCACAAAGCGGGGTATTCTACCGATTGGCCCCGCGGGCCACAAATGCAACCCGCGCCGAATCATCGCCCGCCTGTGAGAATGCGGGCTACCCATCCCAGTTTAGCCTCTTGCCGTCCGCACGAAAGGGGGCCGCCGGCAAGACCCGGCCCAGAGGGCCGCGCCGGCAGGAAAAAACGCCCCAAACCGCGTGAACTCGGCCAAACCGCCCCTTAACCGCCGGAGGCCGCCGCACGCCCCTTGCGTTTGGTGTTGCCGGGCCGAACTCCCAGCTTGCCGACCTCCCCCCTCCAGGCTTTGACGGCACCTTTTCGCTCGAATTCGGTTTCTTCCGGGTGGTAACCGTGCGTGGCCCCCCCGGCCAGCTTCTTGAGCGTTAAAAAGCTAACGACTCGCATGTCCAAGGCGTCGTTGCGATTGAGCCTCTCAACCAGCTCGCGGTCCGCCCCGGCCTGCAGGTCGGTCGCGTTGTAGCCCCACAACATGCGAAACAGGGCGTCGCCATCGTCCGCGCCCCGATTCTTGACCAACATGGCGTGAACGCTGCGGGCCGAATCGGGACTTCGGGCGAGCGCCGTTTGCAGCTCGCCGACGATGTCCTCCCAGGAGTGAGGTAAATCGATATCGTTCAGCGCCAACAGGCTCGGCTCGAAATCGCCCAAGTAGGTCAGGCTGCGGATCGCCAGCGTGCGCACTTCGCGTCGACGCCCCAGCCCATGCTGCGGATCCGTCAGCTCGCGCAATTGCAGGCCGGCCGGTCTCTCGGGCGTCAGATAGCCGTCCATGTCGCCGGCGGCCCGGCGATCCCGATCGCTGCGCTCCTGCTCGTGCGTGACCCAGGCTGGAAATTCGGCCGTCTGCGGTTGCTTTTCGCCATCCCCGACCAGCGAAAACGTGGTGGGGGCTTGCAGATCGACAGGCGGATCAGCTCCCTGTTGCACGCGAATCAGCCCGCTTTGCGCATAAAGGATGGCCGACAGAGGCGCCGGCTGAGCTTCGGGATCTTTGCCCGGCGGCAACTCCCGCCGCACCTCCACCGCCAACGTCGACTCCGCGTCGACAAACGTCACGAGCGACGATTTGCCGTCAACCTGCAATTGCAGCGAATTGCCAGCCTTGCCCACGGTGAGCATCAACAAGCGGCCGTATTGCAGATCCAGAATCGGCACGCCCTCGTCAGTCCAGCCGACGAGCTCCATCAGGGCCGGATCCGTCGGCCTGCATCGAGATGTTCGAGCTCAGCGTGATCATCGGGCAAGACAGCGGCAGCGACAACAGCCGGTCTCCCTTGTTCAACGGCGAATCGGCCGGCAGCCGGGTCCAATCACCCGTGGCCGGATCGAGCTTTAACAACACCTCGTGCGTCGTCTTGATGTAACGCCCGAAGCCCTGGGCCGGCTCCCGCGGCGCGGCCGGCGCACCCGCGCCGACTCCCGGCAGCGGTTGCGGAGCATCGACTCCCGGCATCGGCTCGGCCGGCGTACCGCCCTCGGTGGCCGGCAATTCACCCGGCAATGGCTGCGGCGCGGCCGTGGTCGCGTTGCCGGCGTCCGCCGCGTCGGACTTGTCCGGCACCAAAGGCGCTGGCTCCGGCGGAATCGGCGTGGCCGCCTCGCTCGACGCGTCCGGCGGCATCACAGCGGGCTCCGGCAAGGCCGGCGCCGCGTCACCCGCCGGCTCCAGCGGCTGCGCCTCGTCGCCGCTGCCAACCGGCGGCATGTCCGGCGCGACCTCAGGCGCGCTGGCGCTCTTCTCGGCGGTGGCAGGCGGCGCTGTGGCAGTCTCGGGCGGCTGTTGGTCGGTTGTTTTTTCCGGCTCAGTGGGCGTTTTCGCCTGGGCTTCCTCCGGCGCACCTCCGGTCAGCGCGATGAAGCGGTCGCGGAACAATGCCGGACCAAAGAAGACCAGCCCTGCAAACGTCAACGTGGCCGCGACCAGCACCAACGCCGCCACCGGCCACAAACGCCAACCGCTTTCGCGCAGATAGTCGGGCACCTCGGGCTTGGGTCGTCGTGTCACAGCCGGAGGCGAGACTCCAAGCGTCGGCGTCGAAGCGGCCGCGGCGGTCACCGCCGGCGCGGCGCCGATCGGCTGCCGCTCAATGTCGTTTTGCACCGGTGGAGCGTCGGCATGCGCGACCAGGCTATACAAGTGTTGACGCATCTGGGGGTCGACTTCGGCCGGCTCTCCCAGCACAAGCGTTAGAATCTGATGGCACGAGGCGACTTCGGCCAGGTGGGCTTCGGACTCCAGACAGATCCGCTCGAACTCCGGCACCCGATCATCGCCCAGGCGATACTCCAGGTATTCGGCCACCGTGTTCGGATCGGCGCCTAGCCCCCGGCCGATCAGCGACGGCGTACCCAGCCGCGTGCGGCGCGTGCAGTCGCGGATTCGATGCACCAGCTGGGTGGCAAACTCGCTCTCCTGGATCTTCTTGCCGATGTCCTCGGCGTCGTCCGGTTCCAGATTGCCGTCGAGATACGCCAACAGCGTACGCAAGGTCAAACGCATGTGAACTTCCCCAATCGATCGTCGTGCCCAAACGCTTCGCCCCGGGCCGCGAGACGTGCATCCGCACGGCCAGCCACTAATTCTATTAGTGGGGCGCCGAGCCCGCGGCCGTACATCGGCGGGCGAAAAACCCCCGGTCGCGGCCCGTCTCTGCCCCGCGGCAATCGAGCGCAAGGCTCGTGCGAGCAAAGCGTTTCGAGTCGATCGGCTCGCGTCTTGGCCGATCCGCAGAATCCTCAGAAATCTTTCTGCCCCGGGCGGACTGCGCGGGCGTGCAATCAGCCCCCGCTACCGGCGACCAATCGTTCATTTCAGGCGCGGTTGTCCGACGCTGGATAGCGGCAGACTTTCTCCAATCGGCGCTTCCGGCGGGGGCCGCCGCGTGCACGAGCTCGGCAGGGCCCGGCGATGCGCGCATTTTTTTGTCATGGGTTTCTGCCCAGACGGATTCGCGTGTAAGATTGAGGTAGACGCGTCGGCAAGCCCGCGCGTTCCTGTCTGAAAGGGAGCGAGCAGTGTCTTCTCATCACGATCGCATTCGCCGACAGCAACTGGTGCTGCAAGCCGAGGGTTATCTCGAGCTGGGAATGGCCGACCGCGCACTGGCCGTGCTGGCACGATGCGGTGATGCCGACTCGCTGAGCGAACACGCCTTGTATCTCAAGGGCCAAGGTCTGCGCGAGCTGGGGCGATTTCGCGAGGCACTCGATCCGCTGTGGCGGGCCGCCCAGGCCAATCCTGACAATATCAGCGTCTGGCTGGCCTTGGGCTGGTGCTACAAGCGCACCGGAAAACTGGATCGGGCCATCGAGTCGCTGGAAGAAGCGCTTATCGTCGCCCCCCAGGACGCTCTGGTGCACTACAACCTGGCTTGCTACTGGAGCCTGGTCGAGAACAAGAAACAGGCCCTCAGCTACCTGGCCCGGGCATTCGACCTCGAGGACGAGTACCGCTCGCTCGTGGCCGGCGAGACGGACTTCGACCCCATTCGCGACGACCCGGCCTTCCAGGCGCTCGTGCGCGTGACCGTCTGACGTTCGCCGTCCGGCTTCGCGACGTCTGCGCTAGCCAACAAAGAACCCTCGACCGGCCGGGCCGATCGAGGGCTTTTGTGGAATCGTCACCCGCAGTCACTTGTCAGAAAACCCAGCCGCCCCCCATCATCACGCCGTGCAAGATCAGGTCGCCGTTTTGCTTGACCTGATGAAAGCCCTGCGTATCGGCCAGATAGGGAAGGAACTGGTTGTCGCTTAGCGCCACGTTCGCCACGCCCACGACACGATAGCCCAGGTAGACGAACATGCCGTTGCGGAAGAAATAGTCGAAGCCGGTATCGAGCTCCGCCAGCATCGAAAAGTCGATTTTGTGGCCCGGGATGTCGTAGGCCACCACGCCGTCGCCCCGATACAGAAGCGTCCGCGTGTTCATCTGGTTGCCGAAGATGCCGACCTTCGGCCCGATGAACCAACCGAGGCCGTCGATGATCTGGACGTTCAGGTAGGTGCCGACCTGCGGGCCGAACATGTTGTTGACCGACCGGATGTAAAGATACGCTTCGTCGGCCCCTCCGTTTTGTCCCCACACGGCGCCGCTGGCCAGGCCGCCGTATTTCAGCCGCTCGTCGAAGCGGAAGTAACGCAGGCCGGCAAACGGCAGCACGGTGACGCGGCCGTAGTTCCACGCGCCAAACAGGAAGTTGAACTCAATGTTGTTGAACCGGTCGTTGCGCCAAATCCGCTGGCTGGCCGAGTTGTCGAAGAAATCGCTGGCCGGGTCGCCGCCGATCAGTACGTCGCCGGTTTGCGTTTGCAGATTCATCGGCGTGCTCAGCTCGTTGGTGGGGCTATTGAGTTGCGAAAAGCCGGTCATCTGACCGAGACCCCAGTAGCTGAACATCAACCCCGGACCGGTGACCCCGCAGCAGCCCGGGCCGCCCACGCCGCCGAGTCCCATGGCGCCCAACGCCCCCATCTGTCCCGCCGCACCCGAGCAACAGTCCGTCGGGCAGCAACCGCCGCCGAACAGGTAACCACCGGTAAATGCCCAGCCGCCGGTCCAATTGGCGCCAGCGTTCTGCGTGTTCATCAACTGGTTGGCGTTGTTGTTCGTCTCGTAGGTGGTCCAGTAGGGATTTGCCCGATTGCGGCCCATCACCAGCGCGCCGATCGCGCCGAACCAGCGGCCGCCGCCGGCGCAACATTCCTCGCCACAGTCGCCGCAGGGGGACCACTCCGACTCGACGGCTCCTTCGAACGCTCCCACGCCGCCGGGACCGCCCAACAGCCCCTCAGGCTGAGGATTGGGGATCGTTTCCTGGCTGCTGAAGATCGACGTGTACGGATCGTGGACGCTGCCCGGCGCGCCGTAGCCGGTGGTCACGGCGTCCACGGGCGTCACGGGTGGCAGCGGAAGGAGGCTGGGCGAATATTGCCCGGCGGCGGGTGCTGGCCAAAGCACCAGCGAGGCGCATGCGGACAGCGAGCGCGCAGAAGGACTTCATCGAGACTCCTTTCCGATTCGTTCACACTCCGTTGTCGCGCCTCCGTCGAGGCAGGGCGCGGGCGATCCGGACAAGGGTCGTCGAGAGATCCTCCTCTCGAGGCGCGGAAATCCTTTTCCCCCCTCCGTCGACAATCCGTTGCATTATCCACCATCGTCCGACGGGCGGAGGGGTAATGCGACGTTTGCCCGCACTGCGGGCGGTTTTTTCGAAGCGCGCCGCGCTTCCGGCTCGACCAGCGCGATCCGAATAGCACGTCGCAAGCGCAAACTCGCACGATGCGCAGACGCAGGGGTTGAACCTACGGTCCTAAGATCCGTCAAAGTTGACCGGGGATTCGCCGCAGACGGCCCGCGGCCGCACGGGCTCGTTACCGCCCGATGACCCGGTGCATTACGTACGGGGGCCAATAGCGAACGTCGTGCCACCAACGCGCGCACGGCCCAGGACTCGTTCCGCGCCGGAACCTGTTCGACCGTGCCGGTCGCCTTGCGGGCCAGCACCCTGACGTAGTGCTTGGTACGCTCGCGTTCCACCACGAAGCCGACCTGATTCAAGATGCGGATCAATGACAGGGCCGAGTAGTAGTACATGTGCTCGAAGCTCAGCCAGATACTGAGCCGCTTCCGCGGTTGCGGCGAGAGGATATTTGGCACGTCGACGTAAAACAGACCGCCCGGCACCAACAGCTCGTGGCACCGCCGAAAGGCCGAGAGCGGATCGTGAAAGTGTTCGGCGACGTGCGACAAGATCAGCAGCTTCGCCGATTCGAGTTCGACTTCGGCGGTCTCCAGGCCCGCCACTTGAATCTCCAATCCGAACCGCTCGCTGGCCAGGGCCGCCTGCGCGGGGAAGGCTCGATGCCGTACGCCTGGCAGCCCAACTGGTCGCGCAGTAGGAGATCCATCCCCCCTACCGCCCGGCCACTTCGCGGGCCAGTTGCTCGTAGTCCTCCGGCCCCCGCGACCCGGGGGCGTAGCGAAAGATCGATTGGCCGAAGCTCGGCGCCTCGGCCAGGCGAATGTTGCGGCGAATCCGCGTCTGGAACGTACGGGTCTCGGCCCAGGGGGTGCGCGGCTGGCGCGGTGGACTGCAAAAACTGCTCGACGTCGTTAGTGACTTCGGCGGCCAGCCGCGTGCCGGTGTCGTACATGCAATAGACCACGCCCGAGAGCTTCAGCCGGTCGTTGAGCCGCTTCGACACCAGGTCGATGGTTTGCAGCAGCTTGCTCAATCCGTGCAGCGCCAGGAAATGGGGCTGCAGCGGCAGGAACACCTCGTCGACCGCGGCCAGCGCGTTCAACGTCAAGATGCCCAGCGACGGCGGACAATCGATGAACACGAAGTCGAACGCGTCGCTCGCCCGGGCCAACTTGTCGCGCAGGATCACCTCGCGCCCGACGACGCCCACCAATTCCACCTCGGCGGCCGCCAGGTCGATGTGCGAGCCTGCCACCCACAGGTTCTCTTGTGTCTCGCGCCACACGTCGGCCAGCTCGGCATCTCCGGTGAGCACGTCGTACATGCTCCGCTCGTCGCGGGCCGGCTGCAGGCCCAGGTGCAGCGTGGCATGGGCTTGCGGATCGAGATCGATCAAACAAACGCGCTGCCCCGTGGCCGCTAGCGCCGCGCTGAGGTTCACGGCCGTGGTCGTCTTGCCCACGCCACCCTTTTGGTTCAAAACGGCAATCGATCGCATGGGTGCGGAACTCCTTTTCCTCGCCGGCAGTTGCACCGCGGATTATAGCCCACCGGGCACAACCGGGCCTAGGCCGTCTTGGACCCTGGCCAGAATTCAGCAAGGCACTAAACCGTGCACACGTCTCGGCGGCTGAACACCACGCCGGCGGCGATCCACAGCGTGACAGCGGTCGTCAATAGCACGACCATGTCGCGCCACGGCACCGTGCCGTCGCGGAGGACATACATCGGCCGATAGTAGTCGAGGATGCCCAGGAACGCGATCCGATCGGCCACACTCCAGAACTGCGCGAGAAAGTTCAGCAGGAACGACGCCAATAGAAACAGGAGCACCACGATCAGCGCGGGTCCGCGGCGGTTGCTGGCCGCCGACATCAGCCACGACAACCCGCCCACGGCCAGGTACAGGCACAACATATTGGCCAAGACAATCAGCACGCGTCCGATCGCCGGTCGCATGGCCGTGTCGACGTACAGTCCGCCCCATTCGTTCCCCACGACCCCCAGCGCCAAGACGAACACGCCGGCGACGATCCACACCGCGGTTTCGGCCACCAGCAGCCCCCACCGGGTGACCGGCAACGTGAGCGTCAGATCGACCGTGCCCCGATCGATCTCGCCGGCCGGCATGCGCGTGCACGAAACCAGCGCATGGGTCCAGATCAGCGCCAGCACGACCGGATGCACCCAGGCGAAGGCGGTAAACGCCTCAGGGCCGAGTTGCTCCGAGGCATCGATTCCCAGCATCGCCCCCACAAACGTCTGCACGAACTTGATCTGCAGGAGCGCCTCGGAAAACTGCGCCTGAAACGTGGGAATCACGTAGGCCAACACCATCTCGACCCCGAGCAACAGAACGCCGCACATCAGCGTGGCTGGCCACGTTTCGTGGAACGACTTGAGCATGATGCCTCTCATGCGGAGTTCTCCTCGTCCACGTAGAAGCGGTGGAAGAGCGTTTCCAGGTCGGGGCGCGTGATGCTCAAGTCGTCGATCGCCCGGCCCGCCAGCCAGGCCACCAACGGCTCGATCGGTCCGCCGAGCGTGCCCCGCCAGGTGAGGCCGTCGCGCTCGTGGATGGTGAGGAACTCCGGCGGCGGCGCGGCGGCCCCGCCGGCGTCGCGCCAGCGAATCGTCACCACGTGGCCGGCCCGGTTGCGGAGCGCTTGGAGCGGTTCGTCGGCGACGATCCGCCCGGCCCGGATCATGGCCACGCCATCGCACAATTGCTCCACTTCACCCAGCGTGTGGCTGGAAAAGAACACGGTATGCCCGGCCGCGGCCATCTCGCGGAGCAGTTGTTGAAAGACGGTCTGCATCAGCGGATCGAGCGTGACGGTCGGCTCGTCCAGCACCAGCAGCCGCGGCCGATGCGCCAGCGCCAGGATCAGCCCCAGCTTCTGCCGCATGCCGCGCGACATGTTGCGCACCTTGACCGACAGATCGAGGTGAAACCGCTCAGCCAGGTTGCGTCCCTCGGCCATCAGGTTGCGGCGGCGAACGCTCCCCCAGATCTTTACGCGCCGTGTGCCCGTCGAGCCAGGGGTGCAATCGCAGATCGCCGGGGACGTATCCGATTTCGTCCTTGATGGCCCGGCTCTGCCGCCAGCAATCGAGCCCAAAGATCCGCGCCCGGCCGGCCGACGGCCGCAGCAGCCCGACCAGCACGCGGATGGCGGTCGTCTTGCCCGCGCCGTTGGGCCCCAGAAAGCCGAACAGCGCGCCCTCGCGGACCGACAGGTTCACGCCGTCGATGCCGCGGCGAGGACCGTAATGCCGCGTCAGCGATTCGGTTTCGATAATCGACATGGCCGCCGATTATAGCGAAGCGCGTGGCATCCGTGGCGCCGCCTTAGATATGGCAGCTCGATTGGCCGCGCTTTTCCAGGTATTGCTGGTGATACTCTTCGGCGCGGTAGAACTCGGCCGCCGGCACGATCTGCGTGACGATCGGCCGCTTGAGCTTGCCACTTTCTTCCAGCCGGCGCTTCGAGGCGTCGGCCGCGGCTTGCTGCTGGGGCGTGTGATAAAAGATCGCCGAACGATATTGCGACCCGTGGTCGGGTCCCTGGCGGTTGAGTTGCGTCGGATCGTGATTCTGCCAGAAGACGTCCAGCAGTTGCTCGTAGGAAACCTGGGCGGGGTCGAATTCGACGTCCACCGCTTCGGCGTGTCCGGTGCGGTCGGTGCACACTTGTTCGTAAGTCGGATTCTTGGTCTGGCCGCCGGTATACCCGACCGCCGTGCTCTTCACGCCCGGCACCTGCCGGAAGGCCGCCTCGACTCCCCAGAAACATCCGGCGGCAAACGTGGCTTTAGCCATCAGTGTGGCTCCTTACTTGTGCTTGGCTTTCGTCTTGGCGGAACGCGCCGGTCGGCCCTTCAGCTCGTTCAGCTTCGCGGCCACGCGCACCAGCTCGTGCAATTCCTTCTTGCCGGCTTCCTTCAAGCTGCTGAGCTTGATGTGCCGCATCTTCTGGCCCGTGCCCGAAAGCAACTTGCGCGGGTCGGGCAGTTCCACGCCGCGCCAGAAGCCGAGGTTCACGTGCCTGGCATGGGCCTTGATCCAGGCCAAGGGTCCGTGGTGCTCGTAGACCGGCTGCGACCATTTGACCTTCTCCGAGGCCTCTGGCGCCGCCTTCCGAATCATTTTACGCAGATTGGCAACACACTCTTTGCGCCAGCCGTTGAGCGTCGAGAGATAGCTGTCGACGTTCTGCGCCTGCGCGGTCGTGCCGGAGGTCTTTTCGGCGGCCGTGCGGCGGGTCGCGGCCCGGGCGGCCGTTTTCGCTCGTGCGGCGGTGGCTTTCGCGGTTTTCATGGGCTTGCTCCGAACCGGAGTTTTCTTGGCCGTGCGTTTGGCGTTCGTTTTGCCTGACGGTTTGGCGGCCGATTGCTTCGCGGTGGTCTTCTTCGGGACGGCCTTTTTCTGGGGAGCGGACTCTTTGCCGGTCGTGGTTTTCTTGTTCGCGGCGCTCGTTGTCTTGGCGGCGACTTTCGCCTTTGTGGCGCTCTTCCTGCTGGTGCTGGCCTGCTTGGGCGCGCCGGTCGGTCTGGCAGACTTCTTGGCCATGATCTATTTCGCCCCTTTCGATTTCTCGGGACTACCGTTTCCCCAATGCATCGCACCGGCTACTCCCGACGCCACCGGCACATCCCTTAACTCTAGCATTTTCGCCAGCGTCGGCGGTCGGAAAATAACGGTTAGCTGAACTGACGGATCCGCGGGTCGATCCGGGAACGGGACCCGAAGCAGCCCCCCCAAAAAGCAAAGGCCCGGGGGTTGTTCCCCGGGCCTTGCTCGTCGATCGAAGATCGCTTCCTGTCGCGCCTTATCGGACGGCTTCGTTGAGCATCTTGGTGTTGGGGATGCTGCGACGATTCAACAGGCCGTCTTCGTCGGTCTCGATGATCGTGGCCACGGGCCCGACCTCGCGGACCGTGCCTTCCAGGTGGCCCACCGTCACGTGGTCGCCGGCGTGCAGCCGTTGGCGGACGTAATAGCCCGACAGGATGCCGGCCATCACGTCGCGTCCGCCGAGGCCAAAGGCCAGGCCAAAGCCCACGGCCAGCGCACCGGCCGCGATCAGGATCAACTGGTTGAGCAGCTCGAACTGCACGCCCAGTTGGTTGAAGGCCGCGATGAACGTCAGCAACGCAAACGCGTAGTAGCAGCCGTTGGCCAGGTACTCGGCATACGACAGCCCGACGCGATCGGCGCTGGTGGCCACCACGCCCCGCAGGAACGTCGCCACCAACAGACCCACCACGATCACCACCGTGGCTACCAGCAGGTTGGGAATGTAGGCGACGATGCTTTCCATGGGCTTGGTCAAGGCGTCGGCGCCCAGGATGTTGAAGCCGGCCATCAGGAAGACCAGCATCAGCAGCCAGAAGACGATCGTGCCGATAATGGCCGGCACGTTGCGCTGGATTCCCATGCGGTGCATCGAGTCGGCCAGCCCGCTCTGATCGGCCGCGATTTGCAGGCCCAGCTTTTCGGACAAGGTGGTAACGGCCTTGGCCACGAAGTAGGCGATCACGTATCCGACCACGATCACGACGACCATGGCCACGACCAGCGGGGCGACGGCCAGCGTGTTCTGCCAGGCCGATTGAAAACTCTCGCGCACGGCGTCCCAAGAGTTCGTAAACGTCTTGGTCACCGTTTCGGTCGTTTCTTGGGCGATGTTGGCGGGATCCGCCAAGGCTAACAGGTTCATGACTTTTCCTCTCACGAAATGGGGGTGTGTGTTTACGTTTCCGGGGTTTTTCTCATTCAGTACCAGGGGCCATCAAACAGCACGCGTGTGTGTCTCGTCTCGAGCGGCGGCGTGCGTGCCGCGGCTCGCATTGTTTCGCTAGCGGCGTCGCAACTTGGGTTTCGTCTCGTAGCGTCCGGTGATCGTGAAGATCACCAGCCCCACCAGCGACCGGGCAAAGTGCACGATCGCAAACGGAACGGCCCCAAACACCAGGTCCACGAACTGCCCGATGACCAGCGAGCGGTTCACCCGCTCGTGCAATTGCTGGTCGAAACGTTCCGGCGGTTGCGGCACGTCCAATTCGGCAAGTTGATCGAATAGATCGGTAGCCATCGTTCGGTCTTCCAAGAAGTCAGAGTGTGTGATCGGGGAATCGTTGCTTCAGTTTTTCGCGGGCTCGCGAGAGCCGCATCTTGCAGGCGCTGACGGACAGGTCAAAGATCTCGGCCAGCTCCTCGTAGTCGTAGCCTTCGGCGTACTTGAGGATCAGCATGGCCCGATCCTCTTCGTCCAGCACCTCCAGCATCCGCATCAGGTCCAGCGCCACGGCGGGCCGGCTCGGCTCCTGCCGCGGCTGCTGTTGCTCCCACTGATCCTCGCTGGCCGTGTCCTCGTGTTTGCGCCGCCGCCCGCGCCCGCGGCGAATCGTCAGGCAAGTGCGCACCGCGATCGCGTGAACCCAGGTGGCGTACTTCGAACGGCCGGCGAATTTCGCGCGGCTGGTAAACAGCCGCAGAAACACTTCCTGCGCGGCGTCGTTGGCGTCCTGCTCGTTGTCCAGCAGGCGAAAACAAATCCGCCACACCCGCTGGCGAAAGCGCTCGAGGAGCGCGACGAATGCCACGCCGTCGGACCCTTCACGGGCAGCCTCGGCAGCCAGTTGCTCGTCGGTTTGTTCGATCACTTCCAACTCGAGTACCCCGAAACAAGCATGGCACGCGTCGGGCCGCATCCGTGTTACCTCCGCAAGATTGGTTGCCGGAGGGCCGGGCGTGGTCACAGGTTTCGGAAGCTGGGAAGTCGAGAACGGGCAACGTAAAATGTGGAATATCCGGGTTTTCCGTACCCGGCATGCGATGGATCACAGCACAGCCAGTCGCCGGCGGTCAAGAGCAGCTTGTTCCCGCCGCGTCCACGTCAATTGGACGGCTGCCGCAACGCCAACCGCCGCGGTCGCGACACTATACTGATAGCATGGTCCACAATCACGAATCGCGCGTGCGACGCTACAGTCGCTTCAGCCTGCGGGCCCTGTTGGTGCTCGTGGCGCTTTCGGCCTTCGCCTTCGCCTGGGTGCAGCGGGCACATTACCAGCACATGGCCGTGGAGCAGTTGCTCAAATCGAATCCCAGCGCGGTGGTGCTGTACGAATACCAGGTCAACCCCGACGGCAGCCTAATCCAGAACGGAACCCCGCCGGGTCCCAAGTGGCTGCGCGAACGCCTGGGCACCGACTTCGTTTCCGACGTGGCCGGCGTCGACATGTTGTATGCGACCAACGCCGACCTGAAAAGCGTGGCGCGGTTTCCGCACCTGCGGCGACTGCATCTGGAGCGAACCGTTGACGTCACCGACGCGGGGCTCAAGAATCTCAAGTCGCTGCGCTGATCTGCGCTGGCTTATTCTGGGCGAGGCCGACCAGATCACCGACGAGGGGCTGCAAACGCTTGGCAAACTCAAGCGGCTGAAAGTCCTGCGGATGGACCTTGCCCGCCACATGACCCCCGCGGGCATCGAAGAGCTCAAAGACAGCCTGCCGAATTGCGAGATCGAAATCCGCGGCAATCCCGACGAGCCGCTCGATACCGCCTCGCTCAAGGTCCGCCCAGATCCTTGATGCGGATGTTGTCGAACTCGATTCGCGCCCCGTGGCCCAAAAAACCGATGTGCCCGCTCGTGCGCGCCAGCCCCGGGTGCTCGTGGCCGTCGATCGTGCCATCCTTGCTTGCCTGGTCGATGTCGGCGTCGACGATCGTGTGGCCGTTGAGGATGACGGTGACGTGCCGGCCGCGGGCAATGATCTCTTCGTGATTCCACTCGCCGACCGGCTTGAGAAACCCGCGCTTGGCCGGCACGACGCCGTAGATCGAGCCGTGCGCCTGCCAGGGCTTGATCGCCTCGTAGCGTTTCGAGTCGTTGTCGAGAACTTGAATCTCCATGCCGACGTAAGCCGGGTCCCCTTCCAGCGGCGCAGAATGCCCACGCCGTTGTTTCCCCCTTCGGTCAGCTTGAAGTCGAAGCGGAACGAGAAGTCGGAGTATTCCGCGGCGGTGAACAGCCGGCCGCCGCGCGGGCGACAAACGATCGCGCCCTCTTCGACCGCGTAGCCCGACGTATCGCCGGTCCAGCCGGCCAGGTCATGGCCGTCGAACAGCGGCCGATAGTCGAGATCCGTAAGTTCGATGTTGCGAAACTCGAATTGCCCGCCCAGGTCGACTTCCGATTGAAGGCCGATGTAGCCTTCGGCGGCTTCCAGCCCCTTGGCATTCCAAGCCGGTTGTCCGTTGATTTCCAACGCCGCGGCGTCGCCGACCACGGTGAGTTTGAAATGGTTCCACTCGCCCGGCTTCACCAGGCCGCTGCTCTTGGCGCCGGCAAGTTGCAGAAGGTTGCCTTCGGCCCCTTGTTTCAGGTTCACCTGGTAACGGGCCGGAAAGGGTTTGCCCTCGGCTGGCAGCGCCGCGCGGATGTAGATGCCCGAGTCGTAGTCATTTTGCTTGCGAGCCCGCCAGTCGAGCTCGAGCACGAAGTCGCCGTGCATTTCGTTGGTGCGCAGCCAGCCGTCGCCGCTTTGCAACACCAGCAGTCCGTCTTCGACGCCGGCCTGGCAGGTGGTGGCTTGCCAGCCGTCGAGATCGCGTCCGTTGAATAATGCAGCCCGGTAGCCGGGGCCGTCGTCGGCCCGGCCCGCGCCGCTCGACAAACCGATCAAAACCGCGGACACTCCGGCGGTGCGCAAAAAGCGGAACATTTCTCCCCCCTTGGCTAAACTCTCAGAGGCCATCGTGGCCTCAATCATGGCCTCTGGCGCCGCCGCTTGCAATCAGTCGTGGGCCAGGCCCCACCGGCGGCGCCGCGTGCAAGCCAAAAGGCGGGCCTTCTCACCCTCTTGTGGGCCATCAAAAAACGCGTCGCCAGCGGCCGCGGATCGCAGAATTTGCCCCCACCGTGATTGCGACCCCCGTCGCCAGAGATTATCGTCTAGCTTAGGGCAAGCCCACTTTCCCGCCATCCGAATTCACGCCATCCGTCCAACCATATCGAGGAGTTCTGTACCATGTCGTACTTGACCGATCGTCGTCGATTTTTGAAGAGCACGGCGCTGACCGGCGTTGGGGTGTTCGTGGCCGGCAAGGCCGCGGCCGATGACAGCAAGTCGCCCAACGAGCGCATTCGTTTCGCCTGCATCGGCGTCGGTGGCAAGGGAGGCAGCGATTCGCGCGACGCCGGCGAGCACGGCGACGTGGTGGCCATCTGCGACATCGACGACAGCACGTTGGAAAAGGCCGGCAGCCGCTTTTTCACCAAGGCCGCCCGCTACAACGATTTCCGCAAGCTGCTCGACGAGATGGGCAAGAACATCGACGCGGTCACCGTCAGCACCCCCGACCACATGCACGCTCCGGCTTCGGCGCTGGCCATGCGGATGGGCAAGGCCTGCTTCACCCAAAAGCCGATGACGCGCACCATCTGGGAAGCGAGGCAGTTGGGCCAGATCGCCCGCGAAATGAACGTGGCCACGCAAATGGGCAACCAGGGCACCGCGGCCAACTCGTTGCGCAAGACGTCGGCCGTCGTGCAATCCGGCGCGTTGGGCAACGTCAAAGAAGTACACGTGTGGACGAATCGTCCGATCTGGCCACAGGGGGGCACGCGTCCGGCCGAAGCCCCCGTGCCCGAGAACGTGCATTGGGATCTGTGGATCGGCTGCGCTCCGTATCGCCCCTACGCGCCCGGTTATCATCCGTTCGCCTGGCGCGGCTGGTGGGATTTTGGTTCCGGCGCTTTGGGCGACATGGCCTGCCACACGGTCAACATGCCGTTCATGGCCCTCGATCTGCGGGACCCCACGGCGGTGCAAGCCACGACCTCGGGCCACAATCACGACAGTTATCCCAAGTGGTCGATCATCACCTACGACTTCCCCGAGACGGCCGAGCGCAAGGCCTGCCAGATGGTCTGGTACGACGGCGGTCAAAAGCCTTCGCCCGATTTGTTCGACGGCGAGCAGGTCAGCGAGACCGGCGTGCTGTTGATCGGCGACAAGGGGAAGCTGTTTGCCCCCGGCGATTACTGCGAGAAAGGCTACAAGCTGCTGGCCGGCGCCAGCGAGCCGGAGGGCAAGGTCGAGTTCGAAGTCTCGCCGGGCCACTTTGAAGAGTACGTCCGCGCGATCAAGGGGGGACCGGCTGCCCGCAGCAACTTCCCCGACTATGCCGGCCCGCTCACCGAGACGATCTTGCTGGGCAACCTGGCCGTCTGGGCCGCTCCCGACCCGGAAACCCCGGGCAAGAAGATCGACTGGGACGCCAAGAACCTCAAGCCCACGAACGCTCCCGAAGTGGAAGTGGTCGTGAAGCCCAAGTACAGCGAGGGCTACAAGCTGTAAGCCTCCTGCGGTAAAATGAAACGGCTGCGAAGGGCCACGCCCGGTCTTTCGCAGCCGTTTGCATTGACGAACCCA
>CAVQEL010000044.1:0-186714 GCA_963711515.1 uncultured Planctomycetota bacterium
TACCTGAGCGAGTCGCACCTGGCGGCCATGACGGTCATCACCTATGCGATGTGGATGCTGACCAATCTGTTCGCGTTCGTCTCGATCGGCGCGGTGGCGATGACGGCCCGCTTCGTCGGGGCGGGCGATTGGCCGGGGGCCAATCGGGTCGTCGCACCAGTCGTTTCTGCTGGGCGGCGCTGGCCATGGCGTTCACCACCTGCGGCGTGCTGGGGGGCGACCAATTGGCCGGCTTGTTGCAACTGCAAGGCGAGCCGGCCGTGCTGGCCACTCGATATTTGCGGATCCTGTTTCGCGTGTTGCCGATGATGATGCTCGAGGCGGTCGGCATCGGCTGCCTGCGCGGCCCGGCGACATGGTGACCGGCCTGGTGGCGATGGTGTGGTCAACCTGATCAATATCGGCGTCTCCTGGTCGCTGGTGGGGCTTCGGACCGCTGCCTGCGATGGGATGGGACGGGTTGGCCATCGGCACCGCCTGCGGCCATGCGGTGGGCGGGCTGATTCCCTTCGCCGTGTTGTTGCGCGGGCGCGGGGGCCTGCGCATGCGGCGCACGCTGTTCGGCCCGATGTGCCGCTGATGCGGCGCATTCTGCGGATCGGTTTGCCCGGCGGCATGGACGTGCTGTCGCTCGTCTGGCTGCAACTGGTGTTTCTGTCGATCGTCAACAGCCTGTCGACCGACGAACTGGCCGCTCACGGCGTGGCGATTCGCATCGAATCGATCGCCTATCTGCCGGGCTACGCCTTTCAAGTCGCCGCCGCCACGCTGGCCGGACAGTACCTCGGCGCCCGCGATTCCGCCGCGCACGCGCAGCGTCTCGGTGGCCTGCGCGGTCAATGGCACGCTGTTTGCGGCGTGGGACTGGTGCTGTTTTTCGGCGCCCGGCCGCTGGTGGGGCTCTTCTTGAGCCCCGCGCAAACCGGCGTGGCCGCCATTGCGCCGACATTGCTGCGGATCGTGGCGGTGGCCATGCCGCCGTTGGCGCTGATGCAGGTGTTCACCGGAGCCCTGCGCGGCGCGGCGAGACGCGGTGGCCGCTGGTGTTCACGTTCATTGGCTTTCTGGGCGTGCGGCTGCCGCTGGCCTACCTGCTGGTTTTCGTCTGGCAATGGGGCATTAACGGCCCTGGTATGCCATGGTGGCCGACGTCTGTTTCGCTGCCTGCTGGTGGTGTTTCGCTTCAGGCACGGCGGCTGGCAGCGGATCGAGGTTTGATCGGCGTCGCCGCCGGTCCACAGCTCAATACCGCACCACCCGCCGTAACAGCCACAGGCCCCACACCGCCAGGATGCTGTTGGCCAGCCAGACGCAGTAGGGATGAATCTCGCCGGCCTTGGCCCGATCGAGCCCAAGGCCAACAGCGGGTAGTAAACCAACAGAATCGGGAAGAAACACAGGGCGAAGCTCGTCAGCATGTCGGAATTGCGCAGGCGGATGGCCATCGCCGTGCCCACCAGGGCAAAGCACAGGCAGCTAAAGCCGTTCGCCCAACGGCGGGGGGGCTCGGTCTGCATGCGGTAGAGCTGGTACCGCTGAAACTGCAGGTTCTTGGTCTCTTCGTGCCAGCCGGCCGTCGTCAAACGGTCGAACTGGCCGGTCAGGATTTCATGCCGGTGTTGCGCCACTAGTCGCTCTTCAAGCTGGGCAATTACGTCGCGCTGCCGGACGATCGATGCGGGAATCTCGTGCAGGGCCAGGTGCGACGGAGCGGCTCCCCCTGGTTCGGCTTCAGCTCGACTTCCCGCTCCAGCACCTTGTCGGGATATTCCGCGTGCACCGGCCCCGGCGCGTCGATTACGGCGTGATAGAGAATCAACGTTAGCTTGCCCGAGCCGGGCACGGAGCGCAATTCGGCCGTTTTGGCCGTGATGTCCACCGTGCCGCCATCGCCGGCCGGCAGCCGGAAGTTGGCGTCGATCAGCTTGCGCCCCTCGACCGCCCGGACGGTCACCTCGAGGGCGTCGGCCTTGAACGACTTCTGCGAGCGCAGCAGGCTATAGGCGATCTCTTCGGCCGAGTCCAGCGCCACCTGCTGGATGCCGTGATGTCCCCAACTCATCGCCAGGTCGTTCAGCCACACGCCGGCGAAGCTCAATAGCACGGCCAGTGCCAGCGCCGGCCACACAACGACCATCGGACTGATGCCCAACGACTTGAGGGCCACGATCTCGTTGGCCGCCGACATCCGCCCGTAGACCATCGACACGGCGAACAGGATCGTGCCGGGAATGGCAAACATCAGCGCGTTGGGCAACAGATAGGGAAGTGCCAGCGCGATCTGCTTGGCCCCCAATCCTTGCGCGATCGCCACCTGCACGGCGCCGACCAGCAGCATGAACGACGTGAGCGCGACGAGCGTCACGAGAAAGATCTGGCCGATTTCGCGGAGGACATATCGGGTGAGCAATCGCATCGGGCCGAGATGTCCTCCCCCTGGCAACCCGCCGCGCCGTGCCTGCGCCGGCAGCGGCTCGGGCTTCACTCCCGCCCGGGGCTCACATCGAATGCCAGTATTTGATGGCCACGAGCGCCAGGATCGTGGTGACCAGCGCCTGGTACTCCCGGTGTCGCACCCACTGCGAAAGCTGCCACTCGGCCGACAGATCAACGCGCTTCAGCCGGGGAATAAAGCGGGGCGTCGTCCGGACGTACTCGGACCAGTGGTCCGGGAAGGTCTCGGCCAGCAGCTTCTCCTCCTGGCGCACCTTGATCAGATAGATGGCCAGCACCGGGCCGACGATGAACAAGTAGTTCGTCCAATCGGCGAGCAGGCGCAAAAGCCGAACATCATCAGGAA
Source organism: uncultured Planctomycetota bacterium (assembly GCA_963711515.1). GTDB lineage: Bacteria > Planctomycetota > Planctomycetia > Pirellulales > PALSA-1355 > CAVQEL01. The sequence continues at coordinate 2,801 of CAVQEL010000044.1, forward strand.
CGAGCCGACGTACAGCGGGTTGCGAATCAGGCCGTAAGGTCCCGCCATCGTCAACTCGGCGTTCTTCCGAAGGATGCCGGCTGACCAGCTTCTGAGCGCCAAGCCGCCCACGACCAGCAAGCCGCCCAACAGGGCCCACGGGTCGCGATAGTTGGCCACGTCGAGCGGTTTGGGGCCGTAGGCCACGTCCTGGGCAATCAGCAGTCCAAACAACACGGCCGAAATCAAGATCCGCCGGCGAATGAGCACGGCCGAGATGGTCTTGAGTAACTTGGAACCGGGACGATCCTCGACGCCAAGCGCGCCGGCGGTGGTAGGAGACGATGACATCAACGGCATTCCTAAGGATTGCAAGGGAGGGCACTTGCCGAAAAGCCGCCTTCGGCCCTCCCGCTCAAGTCGAGCGAGGGGATGCTTATAGCGGCACCCGGCACAACCTGTCAACACGTTATTACTTATCGTCACCTTCGCCGGCACTCGGCCGGTGGAATCCGGCCGAACGATTTCCGTCCGGCATAACGCGCCGTGCTTGCTAGCGGACCGAACGAACGCGCCGTGCTCTCGTCCTCGGTTGCGGCGCTCACGCTAGCACTGGGAAACCGTTAGACGGCGAGCTCGGCGCTACGAAGGACTCAGAACTCGACCTGAAACCGCGTGCCGAAGATGTCGAACGGAGCGTACCCGAACGCGGTATAAGTGGGCGAGCTGTGGATCCAGTTGAATTGGACTCGGCTGTATCGGTTCCACCACCAGTTCAGCGCCAAGGTCGACTCGTTGACCGCACCGGCATTTGGCGACGGCGGCGGCCCGGCGCCGCCGGGAATGATATTGGCCGGATTGACGTTGCTGCCGACCAGGTTCAGGTACGACCAGCGGAAGGCCACTTCCCAGGCCCCCCAACCGCAAACTTTTCCGCGCTTGCCGGTGCCGACAAATTCGCTGAACGGCTCGACGACGTAGTCCAAGACGCCGGTCTGCTTGTTGTAGCCGATGCTCTCGCCGGTCAGAAAATAGCCGCCCTGCAAATACGCACCGTAGTAGAACACCATGGGACCGTTCATCTGGTTGAGCCCGGTGCCCATGAATTCCGTCTGGAAGTGGGCCGAGCCGTAGTTGCCGGCCAGCTCCGCGTGCGCGAAATGAAAGTTGTTGGCCAGGATCCGCCCCGAGTCGACCACCGGCGGAACGCCGGCCCCGCCGCGTCCCCCTCGAAGAACTCGGGAATCGGCCGCGCCTGATACGTCTTGGCAAACGAGCCGGTGGTGCCCTGACCGCCGATCCCGCTGAAGTCATAGCCGCCGCCGATGTGCAGCAGGTAGCGGCCTTCGGCCGGTTCGTCGTAGTACAGCAGATGCGTCGCCCGGACGGCAAACGAAACGCCGCCGCTATTGCCCAACTCCGAGGCGAATCGCGTGTCGCCGATCGTACCGTAACTCAAGCCTGTGCCGTTAAAAAACGTGAAGCCCGTGGCGTACATACTGTAGGCCAGGGTCGACATCTCGTCGTCCGACACGCGATACGCCATGATGCCCGTGCGCCGGAAAGGATCCATCGCCTGATACGGCAACGACCGCTCTAGAAACTCGAGGTGACGAACGCTGGTCAGACCGTCCATCGTCGTGGGCTGGCGAAAGTGGCCGATACGAATTGTGCCGAAGAACGGCAAGTTGGAATGTTCCCCCCAGATGTCCATCAGGCTCGGCCGGCCGACGGTGGCGAAGTCGACTTCGATACTGTACCGCGTGAACTCTGTCACGGCTCCCAAGGCCTGCAAACGAGCACGGCGGAAGTCGACGCCGTCTTTGATGCTCCCCAGCGCCGTGTGGCTGTCGGCCGTCTGGCTGAACAGACCGTCGTCGAGCTGGAAAAAGCCGCTCAAGCGAATCAACGGCAGATCGGGACCCGACGGTTGGTTGGCCTCGAGCAGTTCGACAAGCTTGTCGGCGGCGCTCTTCGATTGCGATCGCAACGCAGCCAGCTCCGATTCCGTGGCATCAAGCCGACGGCGCAGTTCCGACATCTCGTCTTCCGCGGGCGGCGTCGGCTGGTAGGCAGTCGGCGTGAGCTGGTAGTCGTACCGCAGATTGGGCTCCGGCAGCCGCGAAGACGTCAATGCCGCCGGATAGGCACCGAAACCAGCGCCTGCCTGCTGCGCCCATCCCACACTTGGCACGCACAGCAGCGCCACCACGGTGATCAACTCGAGGAGGAGAAATCTACGTGCATCCATGCGGGTCATCCCCCGAGTCAATCGAGAGCTCTAGCGAAGCGTAATGGCTTACTCGGCTATTCCCGGAATTGCGGTGCCGCATCCTTGCGACGAATACGCCATTCTTGCCAAATTTGCAGCGACGAGTTTTCCGACGGTTACAATCCCGTAACTTTCGGTCCACCGATCGATCCGGATGATTCTTAAACCACGCGCAAAGGTCGTGGTAGCGCGTTGTCACGGAACCTATCGGACCACGCGACATGTTGCCTCGCGTGCAATCGTGCGCACCGGCAGCCATTCTGCCACTGCTAACCTTTACGCCGCCGGTAGAGCCCGCGCAGAAAACGCCGGGCAGCTAATCGGCAAACTTTAACAGTTGCCAACCGGCCGAAGTCGGGTGTCGCGGTCACCCGAGGAACCCGAGCATTTCACCGGCAAACCGGCGGCGCAAGCGGGAATCGAAGAGCAGGCGACGGTCGGCCGGGTCGGACGCGTCCGTCGCATCCGACCGGCCGATGCCGCCTCTGGTGGTACCGCCAAGACACCCGGGGGAGAATGTTCGGCGGCACTTGCCTCTGCCCTGTTCGCCAGTCCGCTCCAAACCCACCGCCGAGCCACTCCGGCCGCCGGCGCATACGGCACCGGCGCAGGGGCGTCAGTCGGCGGTTCGTTGATTTGTCTCCGGGGGATCGGAATCCTTACCGGGCGTCGACGCCGGGCCGCGATCAGCTTCGTCGATCAACCGCCGCAGCCGTTCGATCTCTTCCGGCGAACAATCCCCTGCCGCGATGAAATATTGCAATGCCGCCGACGGACGGCCGCCAAATACGTTGCGCAACAACTCGCGAACCACCGAACCCAGCACCCGCTGCTTTTGCACGACCGGCCGATAGCGATAACCCTGGCCCTCGCGGCGATGCGTCACCAGCCCCTTCTTCTCCATCACCTGCAAGCAGGAAAGGATCGTCGTATAGGCCCGGGCTTTGCCATCCGGCATCCGCTCCAGCACCTCGCGAACCGAGCTGGGCCCGGCGTCCCACAGGACTCCGAGAATCTGCAGCTCCAAATCCGAGGGTTGCGGCTTAACCATGGTCAGGTTCCCAGAAGTACTATGATCATAGTATCTACTAGAAACATAGTATTGTCAAGCGCTCGAACAGAAACTCTTGCCGGACCATGGTGAAGCCGCCGGGAGCATTACTTAGCAGTCTGTTGGAAAATGCCACGACGGCATTTTTCAACAGACTGTTTAGCCGAACAGCTCGGTAATGACCTTGCCGCCGTTGGCGATCTTCATCGGGCGGCCGCTCTTGCTCTTGAAAACCGTCTCGAGCGGGATGCCCAGCGAATGGCAGACCGAGGCCATCACGTCCTGCGAGCTGTAGGCTTCGCCCTCGATGCCGGTGCCGTCGGCGTTGGTGGCGCCGACGGCGATGCCCCCCTTCATGCCGGCTCCGCCGACGACGACGCTCCAGGCCCGGGCCCAGTGGTCGCGTCCGCTGTTGCCGTTGATGCGGGGCGTGCGGCCGAACTCGCCCATCCAGATGATGGCGGTATCCTGGAGCATGCCGCGTTCGTCCAGGTCGCTGACCAGGGCGCTCATGGCTTTGTCGAGCTCCGGCAGCTTGTTGGTCGACAGCGTGTTGAAGTTGTTCTGATGGGTGTCCCAGCCGCCGAGATCCACTTCGACGAAGGCCACGCCCTGCTCGACCAGCCGACGGGCCATCAGGCAGCCGCGGCCGAAGCCGGTGTTGCCGTAGCGCTCGCGCATCTTCTCGCCTTCCTGGTTGACCTTGAAGGCGTCCATTTGCTTGCTGGTCATCAGGCTGAGCGTTTTTTCCAGCACTTTGGCATGGTCGACGGCCGATTGGCCGCGGTCCTGGCGGATGAAGTTCTTTTCCAGCGAGGCGAGCATCTGCATCCGCTCGTTGAGCCGGTAGCTGTCGACGTTCATCTTCAGGTTGCGCACGTCGCCGTTGGAGTTGACGACGAACGGCGCGTAGGTCATGCCCAGAAAACCGGGGCCGACGCTGCCGCCGCCGACGGCCACGAAGGGCGGAATCTCGAGGTTCAGCGACGCGGTCTCGTCGGCCAGCATGTGGCTGATCACCGAGCCGTAGCCGGGGTGCTCGACGTTCGGGTTGGGCACGTAGCCGGTGTGCATGTAGTAGCGGCCGCGATTGTGATCGGCCTCGCTGGTGCTCATCGAGCGAATGATGGCCAGGTGGTGCATCTGCTTGGCCACCAGCGGCAAGTGCTCGCTAATCTGCTCGTTGCCCGAGGTGGCAATCGGGCGGAAGGTGCCGCCGGTGGGAGCGCCGGGCTTGAGGTCCCAGATGTCGATCGTGGCCGGGCCGCCCCCCATCCAGAGCATGATGGCGGCCTTGTGCCGCCGCTTCAGATCGTCGGCATGCGCCCGCAGGGCCGAGGTGAAGGACATCGCTGGCAAGGCCAGCGCCGAGGCGCCGGCCAGATGCTGGACGAAATGGCGGCGGGTCATCCCACGCGGCACGCGATGGTCGCTCATCGTCGGGTTCCCTGTCGAAAGTGGCCGTAGGTGGTCTGGGCCGGTGCGGTTAATGGTTGAAGATGAATTCGTTGGTGTTGAGCAGTGCCCACCAGACGTCTTGCAGCGCCGCCACGGCATCCCCCTTGCGCCATCGCAGCACTTCGTTGGCCAGCCCGATTTCGTTTCCGGTCGGTCGCCTGGCCAGCGCCGCCAGATACAAGTGCTGGATGCGGGAGGCATTATTCATTTTCGGATCGCTGGCCACGTGATACAAGAAGCTTCCTTTTTCGACACTGGTGGCTTTCTCGACCAGCTCGCCGTTCATCATCATCAGCGTCTGGGGAATCGTGCCGTTGAAGGTGGTGGTTTCTTCGTTGTCGTCGGTGCCGAAGGCGAGCGTGAACTGCTCCAGCCAGCGGCGTTTTTGATCTTCTCGCTTGGCATAGCTGGTGGCGGTCAGATCGGCTTCGGTGGCCACGAGCAGCGACTCGTACAGCTCTTCGGCCCGCATTTGACGCAGGTAGAAATGGCTGAACATCGGCCGGGTGCCCAGGGCCGGATCGTCATCCTTGTTGTGCGGCGTCATCTTGCTCGACAACCCGTACGGGTCGCTGAGCAGAATCCAGCCCATGAGTTGTTTCAGGTCGTGGCTGTGAGACTTGAACTCCCGGGCCAGCTCGCTGAGCAGTTCCGGATGGCTGGGTGGATTGTGAGGGCCCATGTCGTCCACCGGCTTGGTAAAGCCATAGCCGAAGAAATGTCCCCACATGCGATTGACGATCGCCGGCGCCAGGTCCTCGGAGTTGACGATCAGCTTGGCCAGCTCGGTGCGGCGATCCACTTCGTTGATGCGGCCGCTCTTGGGCAGTGCCACGCCGTCGATGAACGTCGGATAGGCGGCCTTCGACAATCCGTTGCGCAGCTCGTAGAACAGTGCCGCCTCGTTCGGATCTCCGTTTTCGCCGTTGAAATCCTCGTTGACCAATTCGACCGCCTCGAAGTTGCGCCGACTGCCCAGGCGCACGGCGCGGGTCTGGCGGAAAAAGGCGTTCATCTCCCAGAACTGGTTCTGCTTCCACTTGTTGAACGGGTGATTGTGGCATTGCGTGCACTGGATTTGCAGGCCGAGAAAGACCTGCGCCGTCTTGGCCGTAGCCTGCACGCCGTTGTCATCCAGGTTGCCGGCCAGGAAGTTGACGAACCCGTTGAAGTCTTCTTCGCCGGGTTTGCTGACTCCCTTGGCCTGCACCAACTCGAGCACCAGCCGGTCGTAGGACATGTTCCGCTGCAGGGCCCGGCGGAGCGATTGTTGCAGCCCCTCGCGATTCACAAGCGAGCGCGGGTCGGTGCCGCCGGAGCGGCCGATGAGGATGTTGGTCCACAGTGTGGTCCAATTGCGGGCGTACTCTTCGACGTACTCATCGCCCAGTAGTCTGGCGACGAGCCGCCGCTTTCGTTCGCCGGCCGGTTCGCTCAGGAACCGTTCCAACTCGGCGACCGAGGGGACGCGGCCCAACACGTCGAGATACGCCCGGCGGCACCACTCTTCAGGAGTGGCAGGCGACGAGGGCTTAAGGCCGTTCGCCTGCCAATGGTCCCGGACGTGACGGTCGATCAGCGCGACTTGCGGGAGGGGGGGGTTCGCCGGCGAGCTTGTGCCCGCGGCCAGGATCAGGCGCGGCAGTGCCGCGACCGTCAGCAAAACTGCGACGGTCGCGGCCCGCGCCGGCCCAATCGTATGGCAAGTGGAGTGCCCCGCAAACAACGCCAATGTTCCCTGCGTCAGTGCCATCGGAATGTCAAATTGTCAGAAAACCTGCCCTTCACTCGGCCGCCGGAAACGTCATTCCCAAGAGCGGCGCAGGTGGGCCATCTGCAAGGAACGGGTGGGATCGCCTCGGCCGACATCCGGCCGGGCGAGCTGCGGTCGCTAGTACCAATCGTTTGGTCGGGCGGGATTTATTGCAGGAAAATTCGCTTAAGTCCGGTCCCTGAAGGGTGCATCATTTTGAAGCATATGCATCATTATGCTGTATCAAAATGCAACAGGCGAGTTGGAACCCTTAGACTGCATTCAGGGTTCCAACTCGCCTTGTTGTAGCACGAAAACGCGCCTCTTCGTCAGGTTCGGTCGTCGGCCTCGCTGTTCCTTTCGACTCTCAAACCCTTATGTTCCTTGCGTTTTCGCAGTTTGTTGCCACACCCCTTCAAGTAGCCGGCCCCAAAACGTTGCTCTTCTCTGTCTCGGCCCCGACCAGTCGGTTGTGTGACCACTTCCACGTTCCGCGTGGGATTAGAGCAAAGGGTGCGCCAATGATGATCGGCGGGAAAAAAAGCTCTAGAATTTGCCTTTTCCGCACCGCCACCTCAGGCGGTTTCTTTGAACTGGACCTGGTGCAGCCGGCGGTACAGGTCGCAACGCGCGAGCAACTGGTCGTGCGTCCCCTGATCGGCGATCCGACCCGAGTTCATCACGACGATCCGATCGGCCAGGGCCAGCGTCGCCAGCCGATGGGTGATGAGCACCGTGGTGCGATGGCGAGTGAACTGTTCGAGCACCTTGTGAATGAGCTGTTCGCTCTCCAGGTCGATCTGGCTGGTCGCCTCGTCGAGGATCAGAATGGCCGGATCGCGCAGAATGGCCCGGGCCAGCGCGATCCGCTGACGCTGCCCTCCCGAGAGGCGCCCACCGGACTGGCCGACGACGGTCTCGTATCCGGAATCCAGCTTTTGCTCGATGAACTTGTGAGCATGAGCCTGCCGGGCGGCTTCAATCACCTGCTCGGCGGACGCCTGCGGGCAGCCGTAGCGGATGTTGTTCAGGACCGAGTCGTCGAACAGCAGCGTTTCTTGAGTGACCAGGCCGATCTGGCCGCGCAGGTCACGCATCCGCACGTCGCGCAGGTCGACGCCGTCCAAGCGGACGCATCCGGACACCGGGTCAAAAAAACGGGGAATGAGGTTGGCCAGCGTGCTTTTGCCGCAGCCGTTGGGGCCGACGATGGCGATCGACTCGCCGAAGGGGATCCGCAAGTTGATTTCTTCGAGCACCGGTTGCGTGGACGTGTAGCGGAACGAGACGTTGTCAAACACCAGCTCGCGATGATGCCGGCCGAAGACTCGCGGGCGCGGCGGGTCGGTGACCCGCGGCTGGCGGTCGAGCGCCTGATACACGCGGTCGGCGGCGGCCGAGGCCCGCTGTAGTTTGCTGAACACCTCGGACAGCCGGCGTGCCGGATCGCTGACGCCGGCCAGAGAACCGTAGAAGGCCAACAGCGCGCTGAGCGACAGCGGCTGGCTGCACATCTTGATCCCCAGCAGGCGTGTTTCGCCGGTCATCACCAGGTAGGCGCCGCAGAGGATGGCTAGGCAGATGGTGGCGATACCCATCACTTCGGTGACGGGATTCACCAGGGCGTCGACGACCGCGATGCGCATCGCCTTTTTGTAGTATTTCTTGCTAGTGGTGTGAAAGCGGCGGCGCTCGTGGCGTTCCATGGTGAAGGCTTTGACGACCTTAATGCCGCTGAACGTCTCGACGAGGATCGTGTAGAGCGACGACATTTCCTCGAGCGCCTTGCGATTGGCCCGCTTGAGCGTCTTGGCCAGGAAACCGATCAGCAGTCCGGCCAAGGGGGCCACGACCATCGACAACACGAGCAACTGCCAGCAGATGTAGGCCGCCAGAAACAGGCAGGCGATCATCTTCAGCGGCTCGCGCACTGCGCGGCCAAAGAGCGTTTGCAGACCGCTTCCCAGGTTGTCGAGGTCGAAGGTGAAGCGCGACAACAGGTCGCTTGTGCCGCTTTCGTTGAATGCGCCCAAGTCCAGTTGCAGCGTGCGGCGGTAGAATTGTTTGCGCAGGTCGAAGACGGCCAATTGAGCGATCCGGTCGGAGAGGATCGAACTGAGCGCGAGAAACGAGTCCTTGACGATCGTGGCGACCAGCAAAAACGCCACCAACACGGCCAGCGTGCGAAAGGGATCGTCGGGCAGATACGCGTCAATCCAGGGCTTCAGCCAGCGTGAGATGCGGAGGTCTTTCTTCGCGGCGTCGCGGCGCGAGATGGCGGCGCGCTGCTCGCGCGCCAGGGCCGATTTTTCGCCCGGTGCGGCGGCGGCGATCTGCCTGCCGAGCGTGGCTTCGGCGGCGGTCTCTGTTTCGATCGTCTGCAGGTCGGTGGCGATCGACTTGTCGACCCAGACGCTCAAGCTCTGGTGGTTCCCGACGACTTCCACCAGCGGGTAAAGGAAGCTGATATTGACGCCCCACAGCAGCGCCACGATCAGCGCGCAGAGGGTCGAGGCCCCGACTGTCCAGTAATATCGAAGCGCCAAGCGTACGACGCGCCCGAAGTTGCCCATCCTTGAGTGCTTCCCTCGCGATTGCGTGTCCGGTGAGCCGTGCCCGCAAGTGCCGATTCAGAACTATCTTCGGCAGCGGATGCCGCCAGCCAGACCGGAACACTTGGAAACCGGGCCCTTTTAACAGATCGCCGCCGGGGAGCCAAGTCCGGGCTTGCGGGCGCGTCGCCAGCAAGCGTTGCTATCGATGCTGATGCTTCACAAGTGGCAACTTGGGGTGATGCCCAGCGGCGGGTCCGCAAGGGCTTGAGCGACAGAGGACACAGAGGGCACCGAGAACGACACGGGTTGCATGCGCCGGGCAGGTTCGCCGCCCTGCATTCGACTTCGATACGCTCGGTCCGTAAGCACGTCGAGCGCGACGCCGATTTCAATCCTCCAAATCGATTTGCTGCGGTCCCTTCTCTCTCGTTGTCCTCAGTGACCTCGGTGGCTTCACCCTCGCCGCCGCCCAAGTGGCGGCCGCGTAGTACCGAGGGGCTTTTCGACGCTAGCAGCGCGCGGCGGCTCGGCATTGCAACGGTCCGAGCGGTTGAATCGGTCGTTTGCATCGTGCTGATTTGTTCAACTCTGCCGGTTTTGCCGGCCGATAGTGCACCGTAGGAGAACCGCGAGAATGGCGGCGCCCGCGGCACGCTCAAAGCAGCGTGCCCGCCGCGATTCGAGTCAGCGAATCAAGCTTCGAATATCCAGGGGGGATTTCGAGCTGAACGACCGGCTGCCAGAGCCCGTCACGACCCATAATCAGCGAGAAAGGATGCAAGCGAACATGAAACGCGCGATTTTTGCCGTGCTGGCCCTGACCCTTGTGGCCAGCAGCAGCGGCTGCTGTTGTTTGGAAAGGCTGTTCTGCTGCGGCTGCGGCCCGTGTGCCTACGGCCACGAAGGCCCTTTCGGCGGCTGCGGCGGCGGCGGTTGCGGCGCCAGCGGCTGTGCCGACTGTGGGTTGGCCGGCGGCACGGTGACCAGCCCCAACTATGCCGACGCCGAGTACGACGGACAATACGCGCCGGCGCCGGCTCAGGCCGCTCCGGTCGCCCGCCAGTATCATCCGGCGCAAGGACACCCAATGGTGCGTCAGCGCCGCAACGCAGGTGGACAGTATGAATTCGCCGCCGGTCCGCCCACCGGTGGAGTGACGTATCCGTACTACACAACCCGGGGACCACGCGATTACCTCGCTCGCAATCCGCGGAGCATCGGCCCGTAAGGCCGGTCTTGGCCCCCAGTGTCGACGTGATGGCCGGCAGCAGGTATCTCTAGCCGGAAAACGGGTGCGCCCGCTTGAGCTTGAAAATCAAAGCAGCCGAGCCGTGCGCGAACCGTGGGATTGTGAAACGTTGTCAACGAGGACTACGACGGCGGAAAACTATCGCGGCTAGTTGATACTGAGTCTCCATATATCGCTCGCGCCCGCGATCCACAGGGCCGGCCGCAGGTCATGCAACAAGCGCATGCAGCGGCTGGCCCTCTTTTGTTTTTGCGTCGACGTACAATTCCTACGGGTGGGGCGCGAAATCATCCGCGCGGCATTTGCAGTTTTCACGCCGTGCGTTATTTGTATAGCCGGCCGGCGCGGCCGCGGCCGTACCGGCAACCAACAAACCGATGGGAGCAAGACCATGTTGAGCCAAACCGTCCAGGACGCCATCAACGTCCAGATCAACAACGAGCTGAGCGCCTCGTACACGTACCTGGCGATGAGCGCTTATTGCGAGCACGAAAACTTCACGGGCTGCGCCCAATGGATGCGCATTCAAAGCGAGGAAGAACACGGCCATGCCATGCGGCTGTTGGACTTTCTGCTGGCCCGCGACGGCCGCGTGCAGCTCAAGGCAATTGCCGAACCGAACGTGAAGTTCAAGTCGTTGACCGCCGTGTTCGAAGAGGCGTTCGAGCAAGAGCAGGGGACGACCAAGGAGATTGACCAGCTCTACGAGCTGACGCTCAAGGAAAAGGCCTTTGCGGCGCTGGTCGAGCTGCAATGGTTCATCACCGAGCAGGTCGAAGAAGAAAAGACCGCCCGCGAGATCGTGGCCAAGTTCCACCTGACGAAGGATGACCCGGCAGCGATTCTGGACCTCGACCGCGAGCTGGGAAGCAGGACGCCGGATGCCAGCTCGGCTTAGCCCGCGGGGCGGCACGCCCGAAAACCAAGCCGGCGCGCAAGCGAGGAATCGGGCGGACGCGCCCTCGCGCGCGTGCGTCGATTTGATGTGGGGCGGCACCCCAGCGGAAGTCGATCCGGCTAGATCAGTTTTCCGACCTTGGCGATCAGGTCGACGGTGCGGCAACTGTAGCCCCATTCGTTGTCGTACCAGCTCAGCGTTTTGAGCAGGTTGCCGTCCAATACCTGGGTCCAGTCGGGGACGAAGATCGAGCTGTGCGAGTCGCCGATGATGTCGGTCGACACGATCGGGTCTTCGTTGTACGAGAGGATGCCCTTGAGCGGGCCCTCGGCCGCCTTCTTCATGGCCGCGTTCACTTCTTCCTTCGTGACGTCGCGGGCCGTGACGCTGGTCAGATCGACGAGACTGCCGGTGGGCACCGGCACTCGCAAGGCGATGCCGGTCATCTTGCCCTTCAGCTCGGGAATCACCAGACCGATGGCGCTGGCGGCGCCGGTGCTGGTGGGAATGATGTTCTGCGCCGCGGCGCGGGCCCGATAGAGGTTGTCGTGCGGCAGGTCTTGCAGGCGCTGATCGTTGGTATAGGCATGGACGGTGGTCATCAGGCCCTTGACGATGCCGAAGTTGTCGTGGAGCACCTTGGCCATCGGCCCCAGGCAGTTTGTCGTGCAACTGGCGTTGGAGATGCACTTCTGCTCTTTGGTGAGCTTGTCGTCGTTGACGCCGATGACGCAGGTCAAATCAGCGCCGTCCTTGGCCGGAGCGCTGAGCACGACCCGCTTGGCTCCGGCCTTCAGGTGCGTGTCATAGCCCGGCTTGGTCTTGCCGTCCTTGGTTGATTCCCGGGCCGTGAAGATGCCGGTGCTCTCGACGACGACGTCGACGGCGAGCTTTTCCCAGGGGAGCGTCGCGGGGTCGCGGACTTCGAGGGCTTCGATCTCTTGGCCGTCGACGATCAGGTATTTGTCGGTGTAGGCCACCTTGCCGGGATAGCGACGGTGCGTGCTATCGTACTTCAGTAGCGTGGCCAGTGATTTGTTGTCAGTCAGGTCGTTGACGGCCACGACTTCGAACTCGTCTTTGCGAGCCATTAGGTTGCGGAACACCAGCCGGCCGATACGGCCGAATCCGTTAATTGCCACACGAATTGCCACGGTGAATCTCCTTCAGCAACAGGGGGCGCTCGCGCAGGGCCGCGTCGGCGCTCACCCCAACCCACCGCCTAAACCGGATCGATGGAAACGGCAGATTATACAGGTGCCCGACGCGCCCGACAACCGGCGGCGCGGTGAGGCGCCCTCCGCCGCGTGCACGCTGGCCGCCGTGTGCTACAATAGCGGCGCGGCGGAAACGATTCTCTCCGACGGATAGGCGCATGTCCGGTCACGAACAACTGCAACGGGCGCTCGACGACCTGCAAGCACATCTGGACGAAATGCGCCAGCTCGATCCGAACGTGGCCAGGCACCTGGACACCACGATCGAGCGGGCCAAGGGCGTGCTGGCCGGTGAAGAGCCCGCTGAGCCGCACCGCGTGAGCCAGCAGCTCAGCGACGCGATCCAACACTACGAAGCCTCGCATCCCACGCTGGCGGGCAATCTGCGAAGCGTGATCGACGCGCTGGCGCAAATCGGCATCTAAGCGGAGTCTGGCGGCGAGCCGAAGACGGGGCGGCGACGCTCGACCGCTACTTGCCCTCTTTGCCGCCGGACTTGGACAACGTGATCGTGAGCGACTCGGCCATCGCCTGGCCGGGCGTGTTGAACGTGGGGTTGGGCTTCCAGGTGTCGATATACCAGGCTTTGACCTGCATCGTGTCCCCCGGCTGCGCCATCCGCACGTCCTTGATATTCAGCTTCACCTGGAACTCTTCGCCGGCCGTGCAGGTGACTTTGATGCGGCCGGCGGCAATCGTGATTTCCCGATCCTTGACGCTCTTGATCTTGCCGCGGACGTGATACGAACCGGGCGCCGGATTGCGCAGCGGCCTGGCGTCATCGGCGGCGTCGTCCGGTGAGAATAACCCCATCGAAGGGCGGCGTTTGACGTCGAGCACCGTCAAACTCTCGACCGGCTCGGCGATCTTCCCGGTCTCGTCGATCTTGCCGTCCAGCTCGACGGTCATGCCCGGGCGCAGGTCGCCCAGGTCGGCTTCGCCTTCGATCGACAATTGAGTTTGTTGAGCGTCGACCTTCAACAGCCATAGCTCCTTGTTCTTGTCGCGAAACTTGATCACGGTGCCTTGCAGCGGGCTTTCCAGCGTGCCGGTTTCCTCCAGGCTAAGCGAGTTTTCAGGCGCTTCGAACGAGACCTGAGCGCGGGCCGCTGCGGCGCCAGCGCCAGGCCAGCGAGGGCCATCATGGTGAGTGTTCGCGTGATCATGGGAAACTCCCTCTACTTCCTCGGTTCCGGGTGCCAGGGGAACGGTCGCCTTGACGGAATTGACCGAGCCCAACTGCCGGTGCCTTCGATACCACACTGACATGCAGGGCTCGGTGACACTCTGGGCTACCAAATGGGGTACAAGCGTCTCGGCGGCCGCAACTGTGAGTGTAGAATACCTTAAGAGATGATGCAAAACACTGTAAACCCCTTTCGACCCCGGCCGCCAGCGTCGCAGAGCGTAGTTTTAGGGGCGATTCGCCAGACGTTTGCCGCCGGCCCGACATGCGGCAACAATGCGGAAGCGGGTCGAACGTCGGAGTTTTGAGCCGCGGGGGCCACTCTTCCATCTTTGCCACTGGCGACTTCTATGTCCAAAGACACCCAACCGATGACGATTCCCGGTTTTCGAGCCATGAAGGCCGAGGGCCGCAAAATCACGATGCTGACGGCCTACGATTACCCGCTGGCCCGGCTGATCGATCCGCTCGTCGAGGGCATCCTGGTGGGCGACACCATGTCGATGGTCGTCCAAGGACACAGCAATACGCTGCCGGTGACGCTCGACGAGATGATCTACCATGCCGAGATGGTGGGCCGCGCCGCGCAGCACGCCTTGGTGGTGGTGGACATGCCGTTTCCCAGTTATCACCTGGGCGTGTACAAGGCCGTGGAAAACGCCGGCCGCATCCTGAAAGAAACCCGCTGCCAGGCCGTGAAGCTGGAAAGCGGTACCGACCAGGCCGAGGTCATCGCCGGGCTGGTCTCGGCCGGCATCCCGGTAATGGCCCATTGCGGCTTGCGGCCCCAAAACGTCCACCAGTTGGGCGGCTACCGGGTGCAGCGCGACGCGGATCGGCTGGTGGCCGACGCGACCGCCGCCGAGCAGGCCGGTGCCTTTGCCGTCGTGCTGGAGTGCATTCCGGCCTCGCTGGCCACGGCGCTCACACAGCGGCTGTCGATTCCCACGATCGGCATCGGCGCGGCGCCGGTTGCGACGGGCAGATCCTGGTCAGCCACGACATGCTCGGCCTGACCTGCGGCTACGTGCCCAAATTCGTGAAAGCCTACGCCGACCTCAGCGCGGTAGTGACCAAGGCCGTCACCGAGTATCGCGACGACGTGCGCAGCGGCAAGTTTCCCTCGGCCAGGCAGACGTTCGAATAAGGGATCGCCCCACAGCAAAGCCGGAGAGTGGCGCGGCCGCTGCGCACCCAGATTCGCGCGGACGATTTTTTTCGCTTGGGGAGGACGCGGCGATGGCCAATCGACTGGCGGCGGAAACCAGCCCCTACCTGTTGCAGCACGCCGCACAATCCGGTGGATTGGTATCCCTGGGGCGAGGAGGCGCTCGAGCGGGCCCGCCGCGAAGCGAAGCCGATCTTTCTGTCGATCGGCTACTCGGCCTGCCACTGGTGCCACGTGATGGAGCACGAGAGCTTCGAGAACGAAGCGATCGCCCGGCTGATGAACGAGCACTTCGTGTGCATCAAGGTCGATCGCGAGGAGCGGCCCGACCTGGACCAGATCTACATGAACGCCGTGCAATTGATGACCGGCCGCGGCGGCTGGCCGATGTCGGTGTTTCTCACGCCCGACTTGAAACCGTTCTTCGGCGGCACCTACTGGCCGCCGAGCGGCCCGGATGGGCATGCCGGGCTTCGACCAGGTGCTCGCGGCCGTGGCCGACGCCTGGCAAAACCGCCGCGAGCAGGCCGTCGAGCAGGCCGATTCGCTGGCCGAACAACTGCGGACGATCGCCGCCGGGCCGGTGGGGCAGGGCGAATTGCAGCCGGCGCTGGTGCTCCGCGCGGCGGCGGCCGCCATGCGAGCGTTCGACCACGTAAACGGCGGGTTCGGCACGGCACCGAAGTTTCCGCATCCGATGGACTTGCGGCTGCTGGCCCACGCTTGGCATCGCAATCGGGATCAGCAGACCCTGCACGTCGTCACCCACACGCTCGACAAGATGGCGGCCGGCGGGATCTACGATCAGCTCGGCGGCGGGTTTCATCGCTACTCGACCGACGAGCGCTGGCTGGTGCCGCACTTCGAGAAGATGCTGTACGACAACGCCCTGCTGGTCGCCCTGCTATCTCGAAGCCTGTACCATCACCGGCAACGAGGACTACGCCCGGGTGGTCCGCGAAACGTGCGACTACGTGCTGCGCGAAATGACCGATCCGGCCGGCGGCTTCTACAGCACGCAGGACGCCGACAGCGAAGGGGTCGAAGGAAAGTTTTTCGTCTGGACGCCCGCGGAGCTCCAACGGATCCTGGGCGCCGAAGCGGCCCGGACGTTTGCGTACGTCTACGACGTGACGCCGGAGGGAAACTTCGAGCACGGCACGAACATTCTGAACCGCGGCAAGACGTTTGCCCAAAGCGCCACGGTGCTCTTGCGCGAAGAAGCCGAGCTGCGGCGAGAACTGGACGAGAGCCGGGCCAAACTGCTGGCCGAGCGCGACCAGCGGGTCCACCCCGGCCTGGACGACAAGGTGCTGGTGGCCTGGAACGGGCTGATGATCGACGCCTTGGCCCAGGCCGCCGGCATGCTCGACGAGCCGCGCTACCTGGCGGCCGCCGCAGAACGCGGCCCGATTCATCCTCGACCAGATGCGACGCGAAGACGGCCGACTACTGCACACCTGGCGCGGGGGCACGGCGCGGCTGGACGCGTATCTGGACGATTACACGGCGCTGGCCAATGCACTTGTGAGCCTCTACGAAGCCGATTTCGATCCGCGGTGGATCGACGCGGCCGTCAGCCTGGTGGACGTCGTGCTCCGCGAATTCGCCGACGGCGAGCGCGGCGGGTTCTTTTTCACTGCCGCCGATCACGAGGCGCTGATCACGCGCAAAAGGACCTGTACGACAACGCGGTGCCCAGCGGCAATTCACTGGCCGCGCTTGTGCTGGTGCGGTTGGGGAAGCTCACCGGCTCAAGTGAATATCTGGCCGCCGCCGAAGGCACGCTCCGCGCGGCTGCCGAGCTGGCCGAGCGCGCTCGCCGCAGGCGGCCGGCCAGTTGCTGGTGGCGCTCGATAGGTACCTCGGTCCCACGCCTGAAATCGTCATCCTGGGCGAGCCGACAAACGCCGATACGGCCGCGGCGATTCAGGCACTTCGCCGGCGTTACATTCCGAATCGCGGTTCTCGCAGTCCGCTCGCCGGACGCCGCAACGGCCGGGCCGCTCGAACCGCTGTTGGCCGGCAAAACGCTCAACGGACCGCAGCCGGCGGTGTACGTGTGCGAAAATTTCAGTTGCCAGGCGCCGGTGTACGGTCGAGAAGCGGCCGTCGCGACCTGGGACGAGCTGGCCGGCAGCCACGATCCGGACCCGCGTTGAACCATTACCGCGCGGGGGGCTGAAACGCCTTCTGGGCCGCCTGGTAGACGGCCTGGAGCGGCACGCCGTGCCTTTCGGCCGCTTGCTTGCACGACTCGTACTCCGGGGCGAAGCGGGCCACGTCGCCGGCGGGCCAGGCGAGCATCCCTTCCACCGGGCCCCAGGGGGTTTCGACCCGGTGCTTCTCGCGCTTCAGCTTGCGCCGCTCGACCTGCCAGCGGCGAATGCCCAGCGTGGTGGTCTCGCGAAACAGGATTTCCTCGACCGCCTGAATCGTGCCGGCGTCGCATAAGACGGTCACGGTCACGCCGGGCCGATTCTTTTTCATCTGGATGGCCGTCGTCGAGACGTCCAGCGCGCCGGCTTCCCACAGCCGGCTGATGGCGTGCCCCACCATCTCGCCGGTGGTGTCGTCGAGGTTCGTCTCCAGGACCCAGAGCCGCTCGTCGCCGGCCAGGTCGGTCGATTGGCCGACGAGCAATCGCAGCAGGTTGGCCTGTTCTTCCAGGTCTTTTTGGCCGGCGCCGTAGCCGATCTTTTCGATCCGCATCGACGGCACGGGGCCGTAGGAATCGACCAGTGCCGCCAGGATCGCGGCTCCGGTGGGAGTGGTCAGCTCGCACGCCACGCGCGACTCGGCCAGCGGCACGCCGGTGAGCAATTCGGCCGTGGCCGGCGCCGGAATGGAACAACGGCCGTGGGCGATCTCGACAAAGCCGGTGCCGGTGGGGACGGCCGAAGCGACGATCCCGCTCGACCCCCAACAGGTCCCAGCCGATGGCCGCGCCGACGATGTCGCAGATCGAGTCGACCGCGCCCACTTCGTGGAAGTGGACCTTTTCGATCGTCGAGTTGTGCACCTTGGCTTCGGCTTCGGCCAGGCGGCGAAAAATGCGGCTGGCCAGCTCCTGCTGCCGTGGCGAGAGGGTGCTGCCGTCGATCATGGCCGTGATGTGGTGCAGGTGCCGATGTTTGTGCTCGGGCTCATGCTCGACCGTGATCTGCGTGGCGCGAAAGCCCTTCTTCTTGACCGTCTCGGCCACCAGTCGCACGTTGGACCAGCCGAGCGAACCGATGCCGGCGTTCAGGGCGTCGAGGCTCACGCCGGCGTCCACCAGCGCGCCGAGCGTCATGTCGCCGCTGATGCCGCTGGCACAGTCGAGATAGGCAATCTTCATGGGATCTGCTTTCGAGCGGGGCGTTACAGGACGAGCGAGCCGATCGTCTAACGGGCATTCTGGTCTGGCATGACCCGACAAGGCAAGCGCTAGAGAGCGGCCGCTTCCCTGGCCCCGCGCGCCGCGATAGGATGCCAAAATCGAGAATTACCCAGCGAAGTGCTGCACGTCCCGCGTCCCCGAATGAGTCGTATGGCCATGTCCGACCAGCAGACGACGATCTTGGCACTACGGCAACTGGTCGACCAGTTTGTCAGCGAGCGCGACTGGCACCAGTTTCACACGCCAAAGAATCTAGCGATGGCCTTGGCGATCGAAGTGGCCGAGTTGATGGAACACTTCCAATGGCTGGGGTCCGAGGAGTCGAGGGCCGTGGCCGATGACCCAATCAAGCGCGAGGCAGTCGGCGAGGAATTGGCCGACGTGGTCTGCTATGCGCTGGCGCTGGCCAACGAATTGCGCATCGACGTGGCCGACGCGTTGCAAGCCAAGATGGTCAAGAACCGCGAGAAATACCCGGTCGAACAGTTTCGCGGCCGTTGGGGAGCGGGCGACAGGTCGAGCGATTAAGCGCGCACGATTGCCAGCAAAGCCGATTCGTATTGCGCGTCACCGCAAGTGTTGCGAACTATTAGACGGCGCTATTAGACGGCACGCCCGTGCGATTACATGGCACTGTGTCGACTGGCCTCGACGATGGCTCCCAGGTCGGCCGTGATCCGGTTCCAGGCCTCGGTTCCGAAACGATTGACCAGGTGCGATTGAGCTTGCCGCCAGTAAGGCTCGGAGCGAATCAGGGCCGCCTGCCCGTCGACGGTAAGCTCGACCGACTTGTGCTTGCCGCCGTCACCCTGGGTGAAGCGCAACAGCCCGATATTCATAAGTGGCTTGAGGTTGCGAGTCAACGTCGAGCGGTCCATCACCAACTCGCGGGCCAGCCGGGCGATGCTGCTGGGGCCGAGCAGTTGGCTGGTAACCAGGATCACTAGCTGCGTCGACCGTAATCCCGTGGGCGCTAGAATCTGGTCAAAAAGCTGCGTAACGCTTCGTGACGCTTTGCGGAAATTGAAGCAGGCGCATGAGCGGGCCATTTCGGCCACTTTCTCTTCGTCGATTCCCGGAACGTCACAGGACATAAGCGGTGATGATAAAGAGTGCTGCGCGGCGATGCAAACCACCCACGAAAACGTGGCTGTGCTAAGCATACCCCCCGTTGGTTTGCAAGTCGAGGCAAAAAACTCTCTGCTGCCAGCAAACATTCAGACGGCTTGGGCAGCGGTCGCAGAGTCAGAACAGATGGCTGCGTCGAATCGCTTTACCCGTTGGTTGCAGCGGGTTACGCTGTAGGGTGACCCTCCCGCCCTCCCTAGCCTGCCTTCTCCAACCCGCACACCGGAGCCCGGTCGCATGGTGTTCCCCAAGATTTCAGGGCTCGTTTGCGCCGCCGCTTGGGCCGCCGTGTTGACGACGAGCCCGGCGGGGGCTCAGCCCGTCGCCGAACCGCCCGATGCCGAGGCGGCGCGGCTGACGATGCCGGCGGTGGCCGACCAGTTGAAGCTGACCGACGAGCAGCGCCTGCAGGTGGCCGGGCTCGATGCCGAGCGCGCCGCGGCACTGGCCAAAGCACCGCCGGAGGACCGCGCCGCGGTGGCCCGGCAATATCAAGAAAAGATGCTCGCGGTGCTCACCGCCGAGCAGCGTCAAACCTGGGCCCAGCTGGCCGGAACCGACGGCCCGGAACCGAAACTCCGCTTCAACTTCCGCTTTCAACGCTGGAGCGACGTGCTCGAATGGTTTGCCGAGCAGGCGGGCCTGTCGCTGGTGCTCGATGCGCCGCCCCCCGGCACGTTCAATTACAGCGACAACCGCGACTATACGGTGCCCGAGTCGCTCGACCTGCTCAACGGCGTCCTGTTGACCAAGGGCTACACGCTGGTTCGGCGCGACCGGATGTTGATCCTGGTCGATCTGTCGCAGGGGGTGCCGGAGACGCTGGTGCCCCGGGTCACGCTGGACGAGCTGGACAAGCGGGGGCGTTACGAGATCGTCAGCATGATGTTTCCGGTGCGGGGCTCGCGACGCGGCCGAAGTCGTGGCCGAGATTGCTCCGCTGTTGAGCCCCCGCGGCAAAAGCCAGGCACTTCCCAAGACGCGGCAAGTGCTGGTGACGGACACGGCCGGCGTGATGCGGGCCATTCACGCCGTGATCGAATCGATGCCCGAGCCGGAGAAGCCGGCCAATGCTCCGCCGGAGAAGCCGCAGTTGGTCGTCTATCCGCTCAAGAGCGCCGATCCGGACGCGGCCGTGAAGGTGCTCGAAGCGCTGATGCCCGAGGCCCGCTTCGTCCGCGATCCGCAGGCCAACCAGATCAGCGCCTATGCGACGCCGACGCAGCAGGCCGCCGTCAAGAGCGTCATCGACCAGATGCAAACGACCACGCCCGAGACGGGCGAGCGGGCCCGGTTCGAGGTGTATCAACTGGACGGGATCGATCCGAAAGAATCGTTGGCCACGCTCCAACCGCTGGTGCCGGCGGCGCGGCTGGGGATCGATCCGGTGAGCAAGAAGCTGGCCGCCTGGGGAACGCCGGCCGATCATGAGATCTTGAAAAAGGCCGTCGAGCAGCTCGGAGCCGGCACCGCCGGCGTCGACGATCGGCAGGTGGAAGTCTATCGCCTGGTCAAGGCCGACCCGGCGTCGGCCATGGCCGTATTGGCAAACGTCGTGCCCCGGGCTCGGCTGGCGGTTGACGCGCCGACCAGGAGCATTGTCGCCGTGGCCGGCCTCGACGATCAGAAGACGATTCGCGCCACGCTGGAGCAGATCGAATCGCCAAAGCCCACCGCCGGCGAACCGCGGAAGCTGGTGCTGTATCCGGTTTCGGCGGCTGAGCGGAAGCGATTCAACGCGGTGATGAGCGAGCTTTCGGCCGAGTTTCCAAGCGTGAAGATCGTGACCGACGCCGAGCCGGGTGAACTGGCCGTCTGGGCCGACGACGCGCAGCACAAGGTGATCGCCGGCATCATCGAGCAGGTCAAGCAGCAGCCGGCGGCCGAAGACGGTTACCGCCTGGTCGCTTATCCGATTCGCTCGGCCGATCCGGCCAGCGTGCTGAGCGTGCTGCAAACGATGTTTCCGTCGACCAAGCTGGTGCCGGACGCCAGGTCGCGCCGCATCGTGGCCTATACGCGAGCGGAGGAGCACGAGCAGATCAAGTCGCTCATCGACCAGATGGACAGCGACGACGCGGCGGGCTGGCAAAACCAATTGATGGTCTATCCGGTGGTAGGCTTCGAGCCCACCGCGGCGATGACCACCCTCCGCAGCCTCGCCCCCGAGGCGACGCTGACGCACGACACCAAGGCCAATACGATCGTCGTCTGGGCCCGCAAAAGCGACCAGGACCAAATCGCCCAGGCGCTTGAGCGGATGAAGCCCGAGCTAGACGCCGCCGAGCGGCCGCGGGTGGTTTCCTACTCGGTCGGCGCGGCTGACCCCAGCGCCTTGTATTCGCTCATCAGCGCCTTGGTACCGACGGCCCGCGTGGTGCCCAACGTGGCCAACGGCACGATCGCCGTGTGGGCTACGCCCGAAGATCACGTGACGATCGCCGGCGCGATCGAGGAGATGGCCGTCAAGGGAACCGCCGAGGACGCCGCCAAGACGGTTGTGTATACGCTCCAGCACGCCGAGGCGTCGGGCGTGGCCAGCGCGCTGCAAACCGCGGTCCCGCAAGCCCGCATCGCCGCGGCGCCCAACGCGCGCAAGCTGGTCGTCTGGGCGCGGCCGATCGACCACGAAACCATCCGGCAGACACTCACCGAGCTGGACATCGACGAGCTGCCCTCGGGCGTCGTGCTCAAGGCCTATCCAATCGCCAGCGGCGACGGCGGCACGCTGCTCAACACGCTGCAGGGACTCTTCGCCCGACAGACTGAAGTGCGATTGTCGCTCGATCGGGACAATCACAAGATCGTGGCCATGGCCACGCCCGGCGAGCACGAGGCGATCCAGCGCGTGATCGACGAAATTCAAAGCGGCTCGCTCGACGAGACCGCGGAGTTTCGCGTGCACTCGCTGGGCAATGCCGACCCGAGCATGGTGCGGCAGGTGCTTCGCGACGTGATCGACAAGGACTCGCGGGCCGTGGTGTCGGTCGATTCGGAAACCCGGCAGTTGGCCGCCGTGGCTCCACCCGAGTTGCAGCAGAAAATCGGCGCGATGCTCGAACAGATGCAGGGTGCCGGCCGGCGATTGGAGGTGTTCGAGCTCGAGTTGGTCGAGCCGTCGGCCGCCGAAGTGGCGATCCAGAAGCTGTTCGCGCAGGGCGGGCGCGGCCGCCGCGCGGGCGAGGCGCCGAGCGTGCAAGCCGACGGCATGTCGTCGCGGCTGTACGTGTGCGCCGGCGACGACGAGTTGGCCGAAATTCGCGACCTGCTGGTCAAGATGGGCGAAACGCACCTCGCGCGCAGCGATCGTTCCGGAAGTTCGCTACGGATCATTCCTTACGCGGGCGATACCCGCACGCTGGTCGAAGCGATCGAACGCGTCTGGCCGCGACTCAGTAAACATCCGCTGCGCGTGATCAGCAGTCCGGCGACGGGCGAGGAGCGGCTGTCGCCTTTGCCGGCACCGCGGGTGCTCGAACCGGCCGAACCACCGGCCGACGAGAAACAGCCGGCGAAACTGCCGGAGAAACAGACGAGCCACAGCACGGCTCGCGGCGGGACCAAGGTTCTCACGGCCGCCTACCAGCAGCAGGCACCGGCTGACGAGGAGAAACCGCCGCCGGCGGAGAAACCCGCCGATGAAACAGCTCCCCAGGCGAAAGAGCCGGCTCCCATTATCGTGTCGCCGGGCGACGGGCAGATCACGATCATGTCGGACGATCCCGAGGCGATCAAACAGTTCGAGGCGCTGCTGCGGGCGCTGTCGCCGCCTAGCGGAGCCGGAGGCCGCGACGTGACGGTTTATCCGCTCAGCAGCGCCAACAGCAGCACGGTGGCCGAGTTGCTCAAACGGATCTTCCGCAGCGGCGCGTTCGATTTTGGCGATAGCGCGACGCCCGTCGTCGAGGCCGATCAACGGCTCAACGCGGTGGTGGTGTACGCCGGGCGCAACGATCGGGCGATCATCGAGCGGCTGCTCAAGCAGCTCGATACGGAAGAAGTGCCCGACTCGCTGGCGGCCAACCGGCCGATGTTGATTCCTGTGGAGCACACCGACGCGGCGAACATCGAGGGCGTACTGCGCGAAGTCTATCAAACGCAGCTCACCAGCGGCGCGCCGAATCCGCCGATCCCCATTCCCAGCAACGCCAGCCGCGACGTGGCCGCGGTCATCCAGCAGATCAACACGGCCGCCAGCGGGCCGCTGATGACCCTGGGCGTCGACGAGTCGACCAACGGCATCGTGGTGATGGCGCCGGGCCGCTGGCGCGCGAAGTGGCCGATCTGGTGGCCGAGCTGGACGAAGCGGCGCTGAACGACACGTCGCGGTCGGTAAAAGTCGTGCGGCTCAGAAGCACCAACGCCGAACAGGTTCGCGAGGTGCTGGATCAGCTCATTCGCAACGCCGCGCAGGGCCGCTCCAGGGGGCGCCGCGGCCGCTAGATGCGAAGTGTCGCCCCCTATGCGAGCGGACCGCCGAAGTCAGAACCGCCTCCAATCCGTCCAACCGCTTGGCGGTTTAGCGAACCACCGGCCGTCCCAATCGCTACGGCGTCCCACCGCCCGCCGCCGCGGGGCTTTCGCTCTGCGTCGAAGTGGCGGCGCGAGTCAACTCGACCGGCGTAACCAACCCGTCGCCGTTGAGGTCGTAGCGGTTGAACTCGGCGACTTCCGCGGTTTGCAGCTTCGGCGAATACTCGGCCAGCGTGAGCTGTGCGTCGCCGTCGGTATCGCGCTCGACAAACCAGCCCGGCACGCCCACCGGGAGCGGCTTGAAGTATTTCAGATTGCGACGCGCGTCCAGGGTTGCCTCGGCGCCCGGCTGTTCCATGACCGCTTGCAGTTCGCCGTCGACGGCGCCAGACGCACCCGGCGAGGGAGCCGTGGCGATCGAGCCGCGCGGCGTGGTCAGCCGAATCCGACGACCGGTCGCGTAGTTGGCGACGTGCTGGGCAAACTCGTCGACCGTGATCCGATCGTCGTGGTCCAGATCGGCTGCCCGCGGGTCGCCGTGCATGGCCCGAAACTCTTCGGCATCGAGGCGCCCGTCGCCCGAGGTGTCATAGCGCTTCACGACATGCTCGGCGTAGCGCAACAGCTTGGCGGTGATGGCGCCGGCCGTCGGCCGATCGTCGGAAGCCGGTTGCTGAGCGGACGCGATGCTGCATGTCAGTAGTAGCTCGACGATCACCAGAAGAGCAGCCTGGGTCGTGGTTGAACGCCACGAGTGACCGGCGCAAACGGCGCTCCTGCGGCCGCTGCAAGGCGCGTGGTTGGAGGTTTGAGTGGATATCGAAAAAGGTTTGGTCATCGATAGATACGATCGGGCACTGGGTGATTCTGCGGGACCGCGCAGGGACACTTCCGGCTATTGACATGCGACGATCGCATCAGATATAGTTCATATGTTCGCAACGCGGCGGTTTGCGGTCAACCTACCATAAAACCCGCCCCCTACGACCCACCCACCTGAAACTTGCTCTCCTAGCTAACCCGCAAGGCCCTCCTGCCAGGGTCGGTTTCGGCAAGTGATTTGACACACTGACGATGCGTGCGGATGCACGTCTGGCGCGTGCCGGGCGAGGCTTGCCGCTAACGAATTGTATTTTCCTCGGTTCAGTTCGGCGGATGGATCCGCCCGCGGCGGAACGATTGGCTTGCGACGCGGAAGTCGGCCATCTCACCCCTTGGAAACCCTCGCCATGATTGCCGGCCAGAGCCCCGTTGTCTCCGGACGACTCGACGATCGCCAGCTTGAATTGGCGCGCCAGACGCTGGCCGCCGGCGGCCGGCTGGACGACATCGCCGGCGAGTTGGGCGCGGGGGGCGACGACGACGTGTTGGCGTCGCTGGCCGCCTCGCTGGGGCTGGAAATCATCGACCTGGCGAACGTGGAAGTCGACCTGGCGTTGTTGCGGGAGTTTCCTGTCAAGCTGATTCACCAGCACCAGGTGTTTCCCATCACTTGGAAGGACGACGCACTGCTGGTGGCGACCGGCGATCCGTTCGATCTGCACGCGCTGGATGCGGTGAGCGCCGCGACCGGCTGGAGCGTCGCGCCGGTGCTGGCGGCGGCGGCCGAGCTGTCGAAGCTGATCAAAACGCACCTGGGCGTCGGCGCCGAAACCGTCGACGGCCTGATGGCGCAGCGCGAAGAGGAAACCGGCGTCGAAGTGCTCGACGAGCTCGAATGGGACCGCTCCGAAGCCTCGGAGATGGCCCAGGAAGCGTCGGTCGTGCGGCTGGTGAACGAGATTCTCAGCGAGGCGTGCGAAGCCCGCGCCAGCGACATTCACATCGAAGCGCAAGCCGCGGGCATGAAGATTCGCTATCGCGTCGACGGCGTGCTGCAGTTGCAACCGATGCCGCCGGAGATCAACCGCTTTCAGGCGGCGATCATCAGCCGCCTGAAAATCATGGCCCGGCTCAACATCGCCGAGAAGCGCGTCCCGCAGGACGGCCGCATCAAGCTCAAAGTGTCGGGCGCGAAATCGACATCCGGCTGTCGATCATCCCCATGCTGCACGGCGAAGGTATCGTGATGCGCATCCTGGACAAGGACCGCATGCAGTTTTCGCTCCGCGGCATCGGCATGGATCAGGACATTTACGAACAGTTCAGCCGGCTGATCCAATTGCCGCACGGGATCGTCTTGGTCACCGGGCCCACGGGGTCGGGCAAGACGACAAGCCTGTACAGCGCGCTCAACGAAATCAAGAACGAAGAGATCAAGATCATCACCACCGAAGACCCGGTGGAATATCAGCTCGAAGGAATCAACCAGATCCAGGTACACACGAAGGTGGGTCTGACGTTTGCCGCCAGCTTGCGGAGCATCCTGCGACACGACCCCGACGTGGTGCTGGTGGGCGAAATCCGCGATCTGGAAACGGCCGAAAACGCCATCCAGGCGTCGCTCACCGGCCACCTGGTGTTCAGCACGCTGCACACCAACGACGCGGCCGGCGCGTTCATGCGGCTGGTCGACATGGGCGTCGAGCCGTTTCTGGTGTCCAGCACCGTGGCCGGCGTGATGGCTCAGCGGCTGGTGCGCGTCCTGTGCAGCGAATGCCGGGTGCCGTACGAACCCGATCCGGTGGAAGTGCCGGCCGACTTTCCCTTGGACCAGTGGCGCGACGAAGGCCAACAGCTCTATCAGCCGGGCGGATGCCGCCGCTGCCGCGGCAAAGGCTACACCGGCCGCGTGGGCTTGTACGAGCTGTTGATCACCGACGACGAAATCCGCCGCCTAGCCGGCGAGCGCGTGCCTTCGCACCTGGTCAAGCAAGCGGCCATGCAGGGTGGCATGCGCACGCTCCGCCAGGACGGCTGGCAAAAAGTGGCCCGCGGCGTGACCACGATCGACGAAGTGATGCGCGTCACCGGTGCCGACTGACGTAGCACCTTAACGGTGCCAGGGAGAAACCTTCCAGAATCCCCAGAGATCGTTTGAAAACCAGCGAGCTTGAACCTGGGGTGCCACTGCTGGACAAGCCAGCAGTGGCACCCGGGTCGGCTAGAACTTAGCACCGAACCATGCCCGAGTTTGCCTACACAGCACGAAACGCCTCAGGCGGCAGCGTCGACGGCACGATCACCGCCGGCAGCCGCCGCGAGGCGCTGTGCGCGCTGGGCGATCGGCAGTTGTTCCCGCTGTCGGTTGAAGACGCCGGGCGGCCGCGGCTCACCTGGCAGCGCAAGGGGCGGGTCAAGACGGCGCTATTGGCTACCACGCTCACGCAACTGGCCGACCTGCTGCAAAGCGGCGTGCCGCTGTTGAGATCGCTCGACGTGCTGGCCGAGCAGGCCGTGCATCCGACGCTACGAGAAGTGCTTGACGACGTGCGCAACCAGGTGGCCGAAGGCAAGCCCCTGGACGAAGCCATGTCGCCACCCCCAGGCCTTCAGCGAGCTGACGATCAGCATGGTTCGGGCCGGCAGCGAGGGAGCATTTCTCGAGGATGCGCTGAAGCGCACGGCGGACTTTCTGGAGAAAGCGGAAGAGCTGCGCGGACGCGTTGTGGGCGCGATGACCTATCCGGCGATTCTGGCCGCGGCCGGTTTTACCGTGACCGTGTTGTTGATCGTGTTTTTCGTGCCGAAGTTCGAAGGACTGTTCACCAGCATGAAAGAGCGCGGCGGGCTGCCGTTCGCCACCGTGGCGCTGTTGGCCATCAGCGACACGCTGGGCAAATACGGCGTGTTCGTGGCCGGCGCGGTCGCCGCGGCCGTGTACTGGGCTCGCCGGCAATTGCACACCGAAAAAGGTCGCTTGTTCGCCGATCGGTCCAAGCTGAAGATTCCGATCGCCGGCAAGATCTTCCTGGGCTATGCCATCTCGCGATTCTGCCGCGTGCTGGGCACGCTTTTGCATAACGGCGTGCCGCTGCTCAAGTCGCTCGAAATCTCGAGCGATTCGACCGGCAACCGCGTGCTGGCCCAGGCCATTCGCCAAAGCGCCGAAAACGTGTCCAGCGGCGAGACGCTGGCCAAACCGCTAGCCGAGTGCGGGCTGATTCCGCGCCCGGTGATGGCCATGATCAGCGTGGCCGAAGAATCGAACAACCTGGACCACGTGCTGGTGAACATCGCCGACGGGATCGACCGCCAGACCGGCGTGCAGTTGGACCTGATGGTGCGGCTGCTCGAACCGTTGACGCTGCTGGTAATGGCCAGCGCCATCTTGTTCGTGATGGTGGCGCTGTTGCTGCCGGTGTTCCAGATGAGCTCGACCGTGACCTGACGGAAGGACGACCCCGCTTGCAAACCTGAACAGTCGCTGCCAAGGCGCAGATGACAAAGAAACTACCGAGAGAAGCGTACCGCAATGACCGTCAACAACACTGAGGCAAGTCCCGTTCTCAAACCCGCAACCGGAACCATATTGATTCGAAAAACCACTCGTTACAGGAGGGCGACCAACATGACGTATCGGAAACTGAAACGTGCCCGGCGCGAGGGCTTCACGCTGATGGAAGTCTTGCTCGTGCTGGTGATCCTGGTCGTGCTAATGGGCTTTGCCGTGCCGTCGCTGCTGGGCAGCAAGAAGAAGGCCGACATCGACGCCGCCAAGACGCAGATCGGCCTGTTCCGCACGGCGCTGGAAAAATACGCCCTGGACATGAACACGTTTCCAACCAGCGAGCAGGGGCTCGACGTGCTGATCGTCAAGCCGACCGATCTGGAAGATGAAGACCAGGCGAATTGGGCCGGCCCGTACATTACCACCACGTCCAAAGAAGCCCCGCGCGATCCCTGGGGTCACGAGTACAACTACGAATTCCCCTCGACGCACGATAGCGAGTATCCGGACATCTGGTCGGTCGGACCCGACGGCAAGGAGGGGAGCGAAGACGACATCGTCAACTGGTCCGAAGAGGAGTCGGCATAGCAAGCCCTCTCTGACGCGAGCCCGAACTGGGCGCGCGGCGCCGCGGTAGTGCGGCCCGTTGTGCCCCGACCGGTCAGGGAAAGACGCAGAGAAGAAAGCACCCGAGGTACACCGTGAACAGAAGCAAGCGGGCCGTCCGAGGCGGCTATACATTGTCGGAGATGTTGGTGGTGCTGGGCGTGTTGGTCGTCGTGGCGGCGCTCGCGCAGCCGGCACTTCGTTCGGCACTGGGTGACAGCCGGTTGCGCTCGGCCTCGCGGCAGGTAGCCGCGGCGCTGGCCAAGGCGCGACTCAAGGCGATGCAGTCGGGCGTGGCCCATCGGTTTCGCTACCAGGTGGGCAAAAGCCGGTTCGAAGTCGCCCCCGCGTCGCTGGCGATTGACGGCGACCAAGCGCGCCGGCCGATGCTCGCCGCGAGCCGCCTGGCGCGACGCCGCAACGCGCCCTGGCCGATGGCGCCGAAACGGTCGCTGCGCCGCGGGCCGTCGAACAGGATTTGCCCGCTGGGGTGAGCTTCGAGCCGGTCGAAGAGCATCTCACCGCCGCGATCGACGAGGACGGCTGGTCGCAGCCGATCGTGTTCCAACCGAACGGCCGCACGAACAACGCGCAGATTCGTTTGCGCGGCGAGCGCGACGCCGTGGTCGACGTGTCGCTGCGCGGCCTGACCGGCGTGGCCACCTCCGGCAGGCCGCGGCATAACGAGGCAATTCGATGAAACACCGTCGGCGGCAGGGATTTTCGCTGTTGGAAGTCCTGCTGGCCACGGCCATGTTGATCGGGGCGGCGGTCGTATTGATGGAGCTGGCCTCGATTGGCAATCGCCATGCCGCCAGCGCTCGCGATCTGGCCAAATCGCAGTTGCTGTGCCAGACAAAGCTGGACGAGATTCTCTGTGGCCAGGCCCCCGCCGAAACGGTGCGCCCCACGCCGATCGAAGGCGACCCGCGGTGGGTCTATTCGGTCGACGTGCTGCCGGCCGAGCAGCCGGGGCTGGTCGTGGTCGAAGTCACCACGACCTTCAAGCCCGCCGAGCGGGTCGAGCGCTATCGATTCTCGCTAGTGCGTTGGATGCGCGATCCCCGCGGCACCGGTTCGCCATCGGGCCCGTCCACGACCAGTGCCGGGCCGCCGGCAATTGCGCAGGGAGGGCTCGTGCCATGAACGCCCGCACACGCATCGATCGACGCGCTTTCACATTGATCGAGGTGCTGCTGACCACGTTGCTGGCGGCGGTGCTGCTGGTGGCGTTGTGGTCGCTGTTGAGCATGTACTCCAAGGCGTTTGAAAGCGGCCACGCCCGGACCGAACAGGCCCAACTGGCGCGGACGCTGCTCGAACAGATTTCGGTCGACCTGCAAGGCGTCGTCGAGCGGCCTCCCGCCGCACCGGAGTTGGCCATCCTGGAGCCGACGCCGATCGCTCCACCGAGCGCGGCGGGCTCGACGTCATCGGGCGGCAACGCTTCGGGGGGTAATTCGGCCGCGAGCGGTTCAGGCGCCAATAGCTCGGCCCCGAAAACGCTCACCAGCACGGCGCAATCGCGGGCGAAAGCGGCGTCGCGGGCCGGCACCGGCGTCTCGGCGCCGCAGGCGCTTCAGCCCATGCAGGCCCTGCAAGCACAGGGGACGTTGCAACCGCAGCAGCCGATGGTCCAGCCGCAGCAGCCACTACAGCCGCAGCAGGCAACGCTCCAGCCGCTGCAGGCCGCCACGCCAATGAATGCCGCCCCTGGCCAATCCATGCCGCAAGCGGCGCCGCCGCCGCAGCAGCCGCAGGCGCCGCCGCGCCCGCAAACGTCTGCGCGTCCGCTAACGGCGCCGCGCCGGCAAGCGCGGTCTCGTCCGCAACCGCCGCCGCCACCTCGGTCGTCCCCCGGGCCGGCCGCCAATGCCAATAGCCCGACGCCGACGACGACCAGCGTGGCCACCAGTTCGTTGCGTCCCACGGGATTGTTCGGCACGGACACGTTCTTGCAGATTGACGTCGTGCAACCGGCCTTCGTCGAGACTGCGGACGGAACGGTCCCGCTCGACGAATCGCTGCCGGGCATGGAAGACAAGCCCTCGCATGCCGAGGATCTGAAGACGATCGTCTACTCGTTCGAAGAGCTGCGCGAAGCGGGCAAGCCAGAGGGGGATCGAATCTGGTGTCTGTTTCGCCGAGAGCTGGATTGGGAAGATGCCCATCCGGCCGCCGGCGGCGCACGGAAGCGCGAAAGCGACGGCCGGCTGCCGAGCGCCGCCGAAGCGCTCGAGGCGACCGGCCAAACGGTTGATCCCACTTCCTCCGATTACGATCCGCTGCTGGCGGACGATTCGATCGTGAGCGTGCCGGAAGTGATCCACTTCGCGCTGCGCTATTTCGACGGAACGACGTGGAGCGATGAGTGGGACAGCACAGCCGGGGCGGGTTGCCGCAGGCGGTGGAAGTGGTGATGCGGTTGCGTTCGCACGAACAACCGGAAGTGCCCGACGTGCCGCTGGAAGCGGGCGTGAGCGTCGAGCGGCTCACGGAATATCGCCATCCTTTGTATCGGCTGTTGATTGTCTTGTCCGGCCGGGTCGTATCGCCATCGGCCGGTAATGGTCCGGGAAATGGTTCGCTTTTGGAAACAGGCACCCATGTTTCGTTCAGCCGGCCGTAAAGGCGACGCTTGCCGCGAACGCGCGACGCTGCGCCGTCGCCGGCCGCGGCGCCGCGCGCTGGTGCTGGTGCTGGTGCTGATCGTGGTGATGATGATCGCGCTGGCGGGATTCAGCTTTTCGGAGCTGATGCTGACCGAGAACAAGGCCACGCATCTGCACGGCGACGGCTTGCAGTTGCAGCAGGCGCTGCATTCGGCTGCGCTGGTACTGGAGATGTTCTGCGAGCTCTCTCCGGCGTCGCAGGCGGCCGCGGGCGGCTCGTTCGACAATCCGGCGCTGCTCCGCGGCGTGCCGCTGAAACCGCCCGCCGGTCAGCGCTCGGCGGCGGCCAAGGTGCTGCAGTTCAGCGTGGTCGCTCCGGTCGACGGGCTCGCGCAGCAGAACGCCGTGCGGTTCGGCGTGGAAAATGAATCGGGCCGGCTGCACCTGGCCGACGTGCTGCGGTACGAGCGGCATCAGCCGGGGGCCGGTCGCCGGGCCCTGTTGCAACTGCCAGGCATGAGCGAATCGGTGGCCGACGCGATCCTGGATTGGATCGACCCGGATAGCGAGCCCCGCCCGCTGGGCGCGGAGAACGATTACTACGCTGGCCTGCCGCGTCCCTACGCGGTCCGCAACGGTCTGCCCGAAACGATCGAGGAGCTGTTGCTGGTCAAAGGCGTGACGCGCGCGATGTTGTACGGCGCCGACAGCAATTACAATCGCCGGATCGACCCGGAGGAGCTGGCCCAACCCCTGGGTGCGGCCGGTCCGACGACGCACGGTTCGACCACGCCTTGGAGCTGGCTACTGACGCTGTACAGCGGCGAGCGGAACGTCAATTCCGCCGGCCAGCCGCGCATCAACTTGAACCACGTGAACCTCGCCGAGTTGAAGCAACAACTGACGGCGGCCACCACGCCGCAACTGGCCGCCTTCGTCGTGGCGTTTCGCCAGTACGGCCCCGACGCCGGCAGCGGAACGCCGACGCCCGGCATTCCGCCGGACAATCCCGCTGCCGCGCCGCAGTTCGCGATCAGCTCGATCCTCGAACTGGCGGGCGCCAAGGTCGCCATTCCGGCCGACAAGATGGGAGACAAGCCGAAAGTGTACGACAGCCCGTTGCCGTCCGATCCGCAAACGCTGGCCCAACAGTTGCCGAAGTTGTTGGACGCCACGACGGTGTACGACCAGGCGGTGCTCGGCGGGCTGGTAAGCGTCAACCACGCGCCATATGAAGTGCTGCTGGCGGTGCCGGGCATCGACGCGTCGCTGGCACAACAGATCGTCGCGGCGCGGCAGAATGCGTCGGCCGCAGCAGACAATTCGCGACGTTTCGCCACGTGGCTCTTGACCGAAGGGCTCGTCGATTTGGAGACGATGAAGCGGCTGATGCCGTACGTCACCGGCGGCGGCGACGTGGTGCGGGCTCAGATCGTGGCGTATTTCAATCGGCCGACTCCGATGGCCCGGGCCGAAGTCGTGATCGACGCCACCACCCGTCCGGCGCGGACGATCTTGTGGCGCGACTTACCAGCGCATGGGCCCGGCTTCGACGCGTGGGCATTGATCGACGAAACGACGCTGGCCGCCGGGAACTGATCGCATGGCACGCTTGTTGGCACTCGATTGGGACGGAAAAGAGGCGCGCTACGTCGTGGCCAGCTCGCGCGGGCGCGGTTGGAAATCGAAGCGGCCGGCAGTGTTCCCGCGCCGAGCGATGGCGAGGGGGCCAGCGCCCGCAGGCAGCTGGGCGGTGCGTTGCGCGAGGCATTGGCCGGCAAGGCCGGCCGGGCGACGACGCTGGTGGGTGTGAGCCGCAGCCAGGTCGAGCTCGTTTCGCTCACGCTGCCGCCGGCAGCCGACGCCGAGCTGCCGGAAATGGTGCGCAACCAGGCGGTGCGCGAGAACAACGCCATCGGCGACGACGCGATCATCGATTTCGTCCCGCTGGGTGACAAGGCCGACGAGCCGCGACAGGTCACGGCCGTAGCGCTTGCGCAGGCACGATTGGAGCAAATCCAGGGAGTGCTTTCCGACGCCGGCGTGACGGCCCGCTCGATCGCGCTGCGACCGTACGCCACCGCGGCGCTGGTCGCCGGCGCTCTGGCGGATCGCGATCAGACGTGTCTGGTGATCAACGTGCTGGCCGAAGAGGTCGACCTGATCGTCTTGTCCGGTGGGAGGGTCGCCTACTGGCGGACGCTGCGGCAGGCTGGTGCTTCGCACGACGCAGCGGCGGCCCGGCGGCTGATGGCCGAGGCGGCGCGGACGCTGGTGGTATCCGCTTCGCAGGTGTCGGGGCGGCCGTTGGAGGCGGTCTACCTGTGCGGCGGCTTGGACGAACATCCGGCGCTGGTCGAAGCGGCCCGCGGCCAGCTTCCGCTGGCGGTGACGCTGGTCGATCCGTTTGCGGCGCAGGGTCTGGCCGCGCCGCCGGAAAACCCCGGCCGGTTTGCGTCGCTGGTGGGCATGCTGACGGTGGAGGCCGGCGGCGGTCGGCAGGCGATCGATTTTCTTGCGCCGCGGAAGCGACCCGCGCCTCCCGACCGGCGTCGCACGTACGCGTTGGCCGC
The DNA here is from genome assembly GCA_963711515.1 of uncultured Planctomycetota bacterium. Classification (GTDB taxonomy): domain Bacteria; phylum Planctomycetota; class Planctomycetia; order Pirellulales; family PALSA-1355; genus CAVQEL01. Next base: position 36,691 of record CAVQEL010000044.1, read on the forward strand.
CGCGGCGGCGTCGCTGGTGGTGCTGTTGGGCGGATACCAGGCGTGGTCGACGTTTTCGGCCCTGGACGAGCAAATCGCAACCCTCTCGGCCGAGCTCGATCGGCTGGACGAGCAGATGAAATACGCCGAGAAGCGGCAGAAGGCGATCGCGGCGATCGGCGGCTGGACGAAAAACGACGTCAATTGGCTCGACGAGCTGCGCGATCTGTCGCTCCGCTTTCCCGGCGGACGCGACGCGATGGTGCTGCGGATGAGTCTCGGCCAGGGGCGCGACTCGGGCGGCTCGATCGACATGACCGGCATCGTGCGCGATCCGATCGTCGTCAGCCACATCGAGCAGCAACTGCGCGACGATCATCATCAGATCAGCAGCCGGCACATGCAGCAGCGCGAAAGAGAGAACAACTACACGTGGCACTTCGAGTCGTCGCTGGTGGTCTCGCCCCGCCAGCCCGACGAGTACGTCAGCCACGTGCCGCCGGCCGAACAGCCCGAGGTAAAGAGTGCCCCGCAAGCGGTCAAGGCCGCCGCGGCTTCAACCACCGGAGGGCGCAAGACGCCATGAACAAGCGCGAAATGATCCTGGCCGCCGGCTTGGGCACGATCGCCGTCTTGTATGGCGGTAATTGGATGTACCAGTCGTACTACGTCGAGCCGCTGGAAACGCGCCGCGCCGACGTGGATCAACTGCGCTCGGACATCGCCCAGCGCGAGCTGGATATCGCCCGCTTTCGCAAGGCAAACGAAGAGCTCAAACAGTGGCAAGCCCAAAGCCTGCCTTCCGACACGGAAGTGGCCCGCAGCTTGTATCAGGCCTGGCTGGTGGGGCTGGTGGGTTCGGCCGGATTCATCAGTCCGAACGTCGATTCGAGCGAGCCGATCACGCGCAAAGGCCTTTATTCGGCGCTCGATTTTTCGGTGCGCGGTCGCGCCACACTCGAACAATTGACCCGCTTCCTGTACGACTTCTATCGCGCGGACCACTTGCACCACATCGAGTCGCTCAACTTGACGCCCGTGCCCCGCAGCGACGAACTGGATGTCACGCTGTCGATCGAAGCGCTCTCGCTGCCGGATGCCACGCGCAAGGATCGGCTCAGCAGCCGGGCTTCGGACCGCCTGGCTTCGAGCCGGCTGGCGGACTACCGGCCGATCGTCGAGCGAAACCTGTTCGGCATCGGCGGGGGCGGGCTGGATGCGGCCGACTTTACCTACCTGACGGCGATCACCAACGCCGGCGGCCAGCCCGAGGCCTGGTTCACGCTGCGGGCCACCGGCGAACTAGTCAAGCTGCGCAGCGGCCAGCGGCTGGCCATCGGGGCCTTCGAGGCCACGGTCACCGAGATCAGCGATTCGGACGTGGTGCTGATATGCGAAGACGAGCGGTGGCTGGTCGGGTTGGGCGAGAACCTGATGCAAGCGAGCACGCTGCCGCCGGAATTCTGACGGCCGGATGAGCCAGCAGTGGCAGCAATCGTCAATCCATTGGCGGAGATTGATCTTGGGTCCGCCGCTGCGATTGGGTACTCTTCCGCGGTCATTTCTCGGCCGACTGAGCCCGGCCGTCTGAGACGGCTCCGAACGCGCATAAGTCCTTTCTATGAAGCAAACTCCGCAAGTGTGGCTTGCGCTGTTAGCGCGCACCGCTACGTGCTGTTAAGCGCGGCGCTGGCGCTGGTCTTGCCGTGCGCCGTCGGCGTGGCTCAGTCTCCCTCGCAGTCGTCGCCGTACGAGACCGTGACGCTTGAACATCAGCGGGCCGTTGACGTGGCGCGAACGCTCGATCGCTCGCTGGGCGGCCGCGTGCGAGTGGTCGTCGACGGCAGAACCAATCAGTTGTTCCTGCGCGGCAACCAGCAGGACGTGCAGGCGGCACGAGCAATGATCAGCGAGTTCGATCGTCCGGCGGCAGCGCCCGCGGCGCAGCTTTCGCCTGCACCATCGCCCACTCCAGTGCGGCCTGTGCAGCACGTGGCGCCCCCAGGGACGCCCGCCGGCAATGCGCAAGGCAACCGCGCACAGCGACTGGCCGTGTCGTGGTCGGCCACTGAAGCGGAGCCGGCGCTCGTGCGACTGTTTGGACCGCGGCTGCGGCGATCGCCGGCGCGCCCGGGCGAGTTTCTCGTGTCGACCAGAGACGGCCGGGCCGTGGCGCTGCGTGTGGACGCGGCGGGTGGCGGCCTGTGGTGCTCGGGCCCCGAGCTGCTGGTATCGGAAGTCGCGCGGCTGGTGACGGTCGATGACCGTTCGCGGCAGGCGCAGGTCGGGGCCGTGCGGGCCTTGGCGCTGCGCAGGGCCAACGCGCGAAAGGTGCGCGAGGTGGTGGAAGTGTACGGCCGCGGCAACCCGCCGGTGAAAGGGGGCGCGGCAAGTCTGGAAGTGGCGCAAGCCCCTGTTGCGGCGCCGGGCACGCAAGCGCCGCCTCCGGCCGCCAGCGAAGAGGACCTGCGCGACGCCAACGAGCGGTTGCGCGAGCTGGGGCTCGATCTGAATATCGAAGTGTTGCCGGAGCTCGACGCCATTATCCTTCGCGGCAGCAAGCGCGACGTGAACGAAGTGTTGCGGATCATCGAGGACATCGAGCGGCTGAGTGCGGAAACCAAACCCGAAGTCGAAGTGGTGCCCCTCAAATACGTCAGCAGCGAGGCCTTGGCCCCGTTGTTGCAGGCCGTGCAGCAGGATTTGCTGGCCGGACGGCCCGGCCGGGTGAGCATCTCGTCGCTCGAGAAACCGAACGCGATTCTGCTGGTGGGTTGGGGCGAGGCGATCGAGAGCGTGCGCGACTTGATCGCCAAGCTGGACCGGGAAGTCGCCCCGCAAACGCAATTGCGCGTGTTCCGCCTGCGGCACGCGCCGGCCGCGACGGCGGCTACCACCGTCGAGGAGTTCTACCAGAATCGTGCCGCGCTGGGCACGCGGCTGGTGGTTACGCCCGACGTGCGCTCCAACTCGCTGATCGTGCAGGCCGCGCCGCGCGACATGGCCGAGATCGAGCTGCTCATCCAGCGAATCGACACGGAGCAAAACGCGTCGGTCAACCTGGTCCGCGTGTTCAAGCTCCGCAATTCGCTGGCCGAAGACCTGGCCCAGACGCTGCAAGCCGCCATCGGGCCCGCGCGCCGGGCAGGGGGGAGCGGCCGCCACTGCGAAATCGTCGGTGTTGGAACTGTTGACCGTCGACCCGCTGGGACAAAAGGTGCTCAAGTCGGGCATCCTGGCCGACGTGAAGATCACGCCCGACGCTCGGGCCAATTCGCTGGTGGTGACCGCGCCGGCTGCCAGCATGGACCTGGTGGCGGCGCTGATCGCGCAGATGGACGATTCGGCGGCGTCGGTGGCGCAAATCAAGGTGTTTCACGTGGTGAACGGCGACGCCTCGAGCCTGGTGCTGATGCTCAGGGCGCTGCTGCCGCAGCAGCCGGGCGCGGGGCAGACGGTGATGCCGCGGGCCGAGGGGGAGTCGTCGTTCACGCCGCTGCGGTACTCGGTCGACACGCGGACCAACAGCATCATCGCGGCCGGCTCGGCCGGCGATCTGGCGATCATCGAGGCGCTGCTCTTGCGGCTCGACGAGCGCGACGTCGAACAGCGGAAGAACGCCGTTTATCCGCTCAAAAACGCGCCGGCCCTGGACGTGGCCGACGCGATCAACCAGTTCCTGCGCAGCGAGCGGCAGGTGCAAGAGGCCGCGCCCGGCGAATCGAGCCCCTTCCAGCAGATCGAAAAGGAAGTCGTGGTCGTGCCCGAGCCGGTGGGCAACCTGCTGATCATCAGCGCCTCGCCGCGCTACTTCGACGAAATCTTCAAGATGGTCGAGGACATCGACGCCCAGCCGCCGCAGGTGTTGATCCAGGTGCTGATTGCCCAGGTGGCGCTGACCGAGAACACGGAGTTCGGCGTCGAGTGGGGCCTGCAGGACGGGCTGCTGTTCGACCGCAGCCTGCTGGGCGATCTGCTGACCACGACCAATTCGACCACGTTCGGCAATCCGCCCACGACGGTGCAGCAGCAGACGATCGTCTCGGCCACGCAGGATCCCGGCTTCGATTTCAACAGTGCCTTGATCGGCAACAGCGGCAGCGCGGCCAGCCTGGCCACGGCCGCGCAGACCGGCAAGCAGGCGTTGGCCAACTTTGCCATGGGGCGAACCGACACGCAGTTGGGTTTCGGCGGCCTGGTCCTCTCGGCCGGCAGCAAAAGCATCAACGTGCTCTTGCGGGCCTTGCAGCAGGACCAGCGGCTGGAAGTGCTCAGCCGGCCGCAGGTGATGACGGTCGACAACCAGCCGGCGTTTATCCAGGTCGGGCAGAAGGTGCCCCTGATCACCAACGTCATCGTCAACCAGATCGGCCAGACGAACACGGTGCAGATGGACAACGTGGGTTTGATCCTGGGCGTCACGCCCCGCATCAGCCCCGACGGCATGGTCGTGATGGAAGTCGACGCCGAGAACTCCGACGTGGCGCCCGAAGCGGAAGGCATTCCGGTGTCGATCTCGGCCTCGGGTGCGGTGGTCCGCGCGCCGCGGATCAATATCACCACGGCCCAAACCACGGTCAGCACGGCCAGCGGCGAGACGATCGTGCTGGGTGGACTGATTACCAAACGCCGGCTGACGGTGAACCGCAGCGTGCCGTATCTGGCCAGCGTGCCGATCCTGGGCTGGATGTTCCGTTACGATCAGTACCAGGCCCAGCGGACCGAGCTGTTGATCATCCTCACGCCGCACGTCGTGCGCAACGCTGCCGACGCCGAACGGCTGCGGCAGATCGAAGCCGCCCGCATGCACTGGTGCGCCGCCGATGTGCATGCGTTGCACGGCGATCCGGCGTTCTGCCGCCGGGGCGACTGCCCGATTTGCAACGCCGACATGCCGGTGATCTATCCCGACTTCGACCCGGCCGGCATGCAGCCCACGCCGATGCCCGAGATGGAGCAGGTCATGCCCGGCGAACCGACCGAGGTCCCGGCCGAGCTGCCGGAGCCGGGCGTCTCGGCCGAGGACGCGCCGGCGCGGCGCCGCTGGAGCATCAGCGCGCTGGTGCCCAGGCGGATCACTCCCGACCCCGAACCGGTGGACCCCATGCGGCCGGCGCCGCGACCGAACCTGCTCAGCACCCGGCCGGCGTCGCACTCCGTTCCCTGATAACCGACAAGATGCTGAAATCGTGGACGGCAACCTGGCTTTGCGTGGCGGCCCTGTCCGGAGGGCTGGTGGTCGGCTGCGCACCGTTTAAGATTCCCAAGAAAATCGCGTTGCCGGGCGCCGACGATAAGCCCCAGGCTCCGTTTCGCATGACGGCGTTGTGGACGGACACCGTGCTGGTCGAGGCGGGCGTGGTCGGTTTCGGCGGCCGGATCATGTTCTACGGCCCGGACGACGAAGAGCCGATCCTGGTCGAGGGGGAGCTCACCGTGTTTGCCTACGATGACAGCCTGGACGTGCGCGCCGACGCGGTGCCGGCTCGCAAGTTCGTTTTCCGGCCTGAAGACCTGATCAGACACTACAGCAAATCGACCTTGGGCCACTCGTACAGCTTCTGGGTACCGTGGGACAAAGTGGGCGGACCGCAGCGGCAGATCAGCCTGATCGCCCGCTTCAAGAGCGCCCAAGGGGGCGTGGTCATGTCGGAAATGACGAAACACCTGCTGCCCGGCGTGACGCCATCGGCCGTGGTGGTCGACGAACCGCAAGCACCGGGCGCCGCGATCCCGCAGGGGGTATCCCGCGCCGCGCACCAGACTCCGCTCGGCGCTCGACCGGTGACACCGACCGCAGAGGGCATGTCGACGACCACAATCAATTTGCCCGACGCATTGGGCAACGCCGTGAAGCGGGCCTCGCAATCCGCGGCCGCTAACGCGCCGACACCAACCGCCCCGGACGAAACCGCGGTGGCGCCCTCGGCCACCGGGGCCGTAGCGTCTAGAACTCCCGCGGCAGCGGCGGCTCTGGCCGCGGACCCGGCTCAGATTCAAGCGCTGGTGCGCGACGCGGTTGAGGCGGCAATGGCACAGAACGCTCGGGAGCAACCCATAGATCGTTTTGGACGTCGGAAACGCCGGGTTCCAGTCGAACCAAAGCTTCCGCCAGCTCGCGATCCCGCGGCGTCGCCACTTCACCCCGCAGGATTGCCGTCCGGCCTTCCATCGTCACCGATGCCGGACGGATCCATGCCAGCGGCGCACGCGCCAGGTGCGATTCCAGCGACGTCGCCACCGCCGTCGTCGTGGGCCCGCTGAGCGCGGGCGAGAGGACGAGCCGCGGCGCGTAGATGCCCTCGCGCGAGGGGGACTCGCTGCTGAGCATCTGGTTGATGTTCGGCCGGTTTTTCTCGCGGGCCGTGGCGGCGGCTGGCGTGGTCCGGCGCTCGCGGGCCTGTGTCATGCCGACGAATCCTTGGCGGCTTTGCGAGTCATTGCCGACGAAGTCGCCGGAGCCGCGATTACTGCGCAGAAAGCGCTCGTTGCCGGTGAGCATGCCGCCGGCGCTCAACAGCCCCTCGGCCGGATTGCTCATGGCGCCGGGGGAATTGTTGGCGCGAGGAAGCCGCCCAGTTGGCGGTCGCCGAACATCTGCGCATCGGCGCGGGAGGCGGCCAGGGCCGCGATTCCCGTCAGCAGGAGTAGCCATCCCGTCCGATGCACGACGAACCCTGGGGTGATGAAATGCTTTGCGCCGACGGTCACTCTCCGCCGCTTTCTTCCTATCGACGTCCACTCTAAGATACCACAAGACGCCGCGGGCATGCAGCGCAAGCGGCAAAGACTCCGTGATCGGCACGATTTTCCGTTTTCCGCCAGATGGTACAGCCCATGTCCGAAAACTTGCAGCCGTTTCTGGCTCCCACGTGGTTCGTCCAAAGCGACGACCCCCGGATCGAAAGCGTGGCCCGGGAAATCGTGGGCACGGCCGACGACGACGTCGAGCGGGCGTGCCGGCTGTTTTACGCGGTCCGCGACGGCATCCGTTACGACGCGTATAACATTGTCGTAACCCGCGAGTCGCTGCGCTCGACGCACGTGCTGGAGGCGGGCAAGTCGTGGTGCGTGCCCAAGAGCGTGCTGTTGGCGGCCCTGTGCCGCGCAGTGGGAATTCCCTGCCGGCTCTGCTACGCCAACGTGTGCAATCACATGGCCACGCGCAAGCTGCTGGATTTTCTGGGCACGAACATCTTTTATTACCACGGCTACAACGAGATCTATTTGCGGGCGCGGTGGGTCAAGGCCACGGTTTCGTTCAATCGCACGCTCTGCGAGCGGGCCCGGCTGGCTCCCTTGGATTTCGACGGCGAGCACGACTCGATCTATCATCCGTACGACCTGGCGGGCCACCGCTACATGGAATACCTGCACGACTACGGCCACTATGCCGACGTGCCGTACGACGATCTGGCTGCCAAGTTTGCCGAAGTCTATCCGCGGAGCCAGGCCGGCGCGGGCGAGGCATTGTCGGGCGACTTCGAAGCCGAGATTGCCGCCGAAGCGGCGGAACACTAAGGGTCGGTAAAGCGAGCTTGCGCTTCGCCGCCGACATGTCCGGCGGGCGATTCCGATTGGGCCAACCGTAGCGGTTATCGCGAGCACGTGCTGCGGTGCCGCGCTAATCGCGATTCTTCCTACAAAAGTCGGCCCGAAGTCTGGTCAGTGGGGCGATTTGACGCCCGTGCGGCGTGTCCTACGTTTCATCTGGAGAGCAACTTCCATGGAACAAAAACACGCTGGCTCCTGGCGCATTCTGTCGCCCTCCGCACTGATCAGTTGGCTCAGCGTGTGCTTGCTGGCCGGTGCCTATGGACACACGCTGGACGCCGAGTGGCAAGCTATCTGGGCCGAAATGGGCTTGCTGGGTCTGGCTGCCGGATTGGGCCTAAGCAGTATCGACCGCTTTCGCCAGGCCAGGCTCAAGCGGCTGCGCGAGCTGGCCATGCAGAGCCGGCTGGAGTTTGGCCTGAACCGGCTGAACCAGCACAGCGCGACCATCGACTCGATCAATTCGGCCGTGCGGATGCTGGCCCGCCAGGCTTCGATCGACATGCGCGGCAAGTTGGGCATGGCCCAGCGCAATCATCGTCGCGACCAGATGCAGCTGTTGACCGACTACCCGCTGTCGATCATCCCGATCGTCGAGCACGACGAGGCCAGCACGCTGCTGTCAGCGATCGAAGGCACGCTGCAGCAAGTCTCCTCGCGCGTCGTCTCGTTCGAGCACGAGCAGCCGATCCCGACGCAGACCGTGCTGTTGACGTTCGACATCGGCGAAAAGCGGCTGTCGTTCGTCGTCGACGTGAATTGGACCCAAGAAGTCGACGGAACCTACTCGAGCGGCGGCACCGTATTGGTCGTGGGCGTGCCGTCCGACGAAGAGCAGCCCGAAGCGATCGGGGTTTGACCCGGGCGGCGGCCGTGCGCGATTGAATCATCGTCGCCGTCGCCGTTGGCTCCGGGCCAAGCGCTGTCGGCCGTTTGCTAGCACCCATTGTTGAAGGGGTGTTGGTTGTAGCTGCCGTGCCTGTCGTCGGATTCTTCCGGATTGGGTCAGGTTCGCGGCGCTTGGCGTCCGAATATCGACTATAGCTGGTCGCCCCGCCTGACCCAGGTTGCCCGGCGACCGCCGGATGTCCCCTCAGCGATCCATTTCCCATCGCCGGAGTGTGCCGCTTGCCGCCAGAAGACCCGCTGGCCACGTGGAGCCGCCGCCGGTCGCAACACACAAGGATGTAGGTATGCGAGTCTTGATTGCCGCCGGCATGACGGCGACAGTACTTCTGACGTGCGGGGGCTGCTCCGGCACGAAGATGAAGGTGCCGTCGCTTTCGATGTTCAGTAAATCAAAGGACAAGACCGACGCCTCGAAACTGACGAACGCTCCCGCGGCACCCTACAGCGCCACGGCGGGCACGGCGCCCAACGTTTCGATGCCTTCGGAGACATCCTGGAGCAACCTGCCGGTGTACCCCGGCACGACCTACCCGCAAACGCCTTATCCGGAACCTGGCGTGGCGAGCGTGCCGGCCTATGCGAGCCGGGGGCCGGTGGCGGGCGGCTACGGCGCGATGCCGCCGAGCGTCGGCAGCGGCGCGCCGGCGAGTCCTTACGGAGTCTACGCGGCGGCCGGAGCGCAGCCTCCGCCCTACTCGCCGCCGGCGGCGCCATCCTACGCGCAACAGCCCGTTTCGCCCTATGCACAGCCGGCGGCGCCCTATGGCGCGGCGCCGGCTGGCGGCTATGCGCAACAGGCAGCCGCCGGCGCACCGCAGCCGGCTGCGACGCCTTATGGCCAGCAGCCCCCGGCTTCGTACGCGCAACAGCCCGGCGTGCCTTATGGCCAGCAGCCTTATGCGCCGCCGACCCAGCCGCAGAACGCGGCGAATCCATACGGCAGCAACTACACGCGGTAGCAAACGTCCCGTTCCGCGACCGTTGTCGCGACCATCCAACCGGGCCCCCACGCGTGCGAGAAACGCGTGCGGGGCCCGGCGTTTTGTTGGCGGATGCCGGCGACGCGTGGCCGTCAGCCCCCTGGTACAAGCCTTGTCGCCACGGGTAACATGGGGTGGTGTTTCGCACTACCCGCCCCCACGCTGGGCTCGCTCGGACGATGCAACGCGGCACTCACGTTCACTTCAGCGACCAGACGCACCACGTCGCCGAAAGTCCGCTGCTGTTGGTGTTCGAACACGTCACGAAGTTCTACGGCGCCGTGATCGGCGTGAACCATATCAGTTGCCGCATCGGCCCGGGCATCACCGGGCTGCTGGGGGCCAACGGGGCCGGCAAGAGCACGCTCATCAAGCTGGCCAGCGGCCAGTTGCGCCCGAGCCAGGGAACCGTGCGGATCGGCGGGCATAGCGCCTGGAGCACGGCCGCCAAGCATCACCTGGGTTACAGCCCCGACTTGAACAGCTTCTACGAGGAAATGACCGGCCGCGAGTTCGTCTATGCCATGGCCCGGCTGCACGGCTTTTCGCGCGCCGAGGCCCGCGAGCGGACCGAGCACGTGCTGGACGAAGTGGGCATGGTCGACCGGGGCGATCGGCGGCTGGCCGGTTGCAGCCACGGCATGCGGCAGCGGATCAAGCTGGCCCAGGCCCTGGTGCACGATCCCTGGCTGTTGTTGCTCGACGAGCCGCTGGCGGGAATCGATCCCGGCGGCAGGCGCGAAATCAACGAACTGCTGTTCCGGCTGGCCGGGCAAGGCAAGACGATTCTGGTGTCGAGCCACATCCTGGTCGAGATCGAGCAGTTGGCCCATTCGATCGTGATGATGTCGCGCGGGCGGTTGATTGCCTACGGCACGCTGGCCGAGGTGCGCAACCTGATGCAGTATCGCCCGCAAGTGGTGGAAATCGCCGCCGAGCCGCGCGGCAACTGGCGGCCCTGTTGACCGAACATCCCGACGTGCTGGCCGTCGAGCTGCGCGACAGCGGCCTGGTGGTTCGCACGCGCAATCCGCTCGACTTCTTCGCGCGGCTGGGCGAGTTGGTCTGCCAGCACCAGATCGACGTGCGGCGGCTGCAAACGCTCGACTCGGGGGCCGACGCCGTATTCGACTACTTGCAGCGGGGGCGGCCATGAGACTTCTGCGGGCCTGGAGCACGCTCACCTCGCTGTCGTTCACGCGGTTGCTGTGGTCCAGCAGCACGCTGATGGTTCTGCTGCCTTTGGCCGGTTGCTTCCTGTTCGTGCTCAGGCGGCATTACGGCCATCAGGACTTCACGCTTCGCGAGTTCCGGCACTTCAGCGACTTCATGATCCTGGTGTTCGCTTCGTTCGTGGTGCCGATCTGCGCGCTGGCGTTCGGCACGGCCAGCATCGGCGGCGATCGCGAGGATCGCACGCTGGTGTTTTTGCTGGTGCGGCCGATTCCCCGTTCGCTGATCTTGCTGGCCAAGTTCACGGCCACACTGCCGCTGGTGCTGGGTCTGGTCATGGGCAGCTTCTGGCTCTATTGCCGGCTGGCCGGAGCGGTCGGCCAGGTGGCGTTTTCGCTGTATTGGCCGGCTGTGATGTTCATGACGCTGGCGTACGTCTGCCTGTTTCACCTGTTTGCGGTGGCGTTTCGCCACGCCACGATCATCGCGCTCATTTACGCCCTGTTCATGGAGGTAATCCTGGGCAACTTGCCGGGCATCGTGAAGCGAGTGGCTGTAAACTACTACGGCCGCTCGATCATGTACGCCGCCGGTGAGCCCGAGGGCTTGAAAGCGCCCGATGCCGAATGGTTTCAACCGCTGTCAGTCCAAACTGCCAGTTGGGCGCTGGCCGGCATCGCCGTGGGGGGAATCGTATTGGCGGCCGTCATCTTCGCGCAGCGCGAATACCGCGATCTGACGTAGACCTGCGATTCAGCGAGAGATCTTCGTGCATCGGGTGCCACTGCTGGCTTGTCCAGCAGTGCCTTTCCTCCTCCAAAGAACACCTTGCACTGCGCGAGCCCCCGTCCGAAGAGTTGCCCGATGTTCGCCGCCGTCCCTCACAACGCACCGCACTGCTGGACAAGCCAGCAGTGGCACCCGAATCACGCTATTCGACGACGTCCACCGCGCGCACGCGGTGCACCAGCGCCACCAGCGCCACGGCGCACAGCGAGGTGAGGATCGCCAGCGACCACCAGGCCATCTCGCGATCGGCTTCGTCGCGAAACGTGCCGAAGCACAGCCGGCCGACCAGCCGCATGTCGCGCCACGGGTCCAACAGCCGCCAGTACTGGTTGTCGGTTTCACGGTACAGGTAGTGTCCCAGCCGGCCGATCAGCAGAAACAGGCTGGCCCAGGTGATTGTGATCGGCACGATCCGCTGCAAGTAGGCCGCGATCGTCACCAGCAGGATGCTGTTGACGGTGCAAATGACAAAACCGAAAGAGAGCACCGAAACGACGATCCGCCAGTTGTCGAACCAATAAGCGGTCGAAGCCGTGAACATGCCGTATTCGAAGAACAACAACAGCGCCGGCACGACGGTCAACACGGCCACCACGCTGCCCACCGCCAGCAGCTTGCCGATGATGTAGTGCCACTTGTCGATCCGCCGCGAAAGGTAAAACGGCAGCGTCCGCAGGCGAAAATCGGAGCCGACCAACAGGCTGCCCGAGAAGGCCAGCAAGATCATCACGATGATGTTCTGGCCGTCCATGAACTGGATGTAGCCATTGTCCTGGTTGACGTCGGTATCGGCGCTAAAGCCGAATTCCTTCAGAAACATGTTGCGCATGTCGCCGGGCAACGAGAGCTGGGTCACCGCGTAGATGATCGTCCAAAAGGCCAGGAACCGCAGCGTGCCCAGACCCAGCACCAGCCAATAGGCCTTGTTACGCAGCACCTGCACCAGCGCCACGCGGACGATGGCCAGGCACGCCACCCAGGGCGTCAGCAGCCGGCGGTTTTCCCAACCGTGATAGTGGGCTTGGTCGAGTTCCATAGGCGAGACGATTCAAGCGTTGCGAGAGACCAATGCGCCGCTAAGCGGCCCCGGCGGGAGCCTCCTGGCCGGTGACGCGGAAAAACAGCCGCTCGAGGTTTTCTTCGTCGGCCTTCACCGCGGTGAGGATCACGTGCGAGGTCCGGGCCAGCTCGAAGAACGTCGTGGTGGAGAACCCGTCGGGCACGGTGACCAACAGCTTGTTGGCCGCCGCCTCGTCGGTTTCGACCGGCTCGACGCCCGCCGCCACGAGTGCCCGGCGAAATGTCCCGGCGTCGCCCGACCAGGTCAGCTCGTAGCGGTTGTTGATCTGGGCCCGCATCTCGTCCATCGTGCCGGCGCGGACGACGGTGCCGCGATCGAGCACGACGATCTGCTGGCAGAGACGCTCGACGTCACCCAGCAGGTGCGTGCACAAGAAGACGCTCTTGCCGGTCTCGGCGATCAGGTCTTCGAGCAATTGCAACATCTCGAGCCTGCCGGCAGGGTCCAGACCGTTGGTCGGCTCGTCGAGCAAGAGCAATTGCGGATCGTGCACCAGCGCGGCGGCCAGCTTCAGCCGCTGCAGGTTGCCGGTCGAGTACTCTTCCAGCCGGCGATAGCGCAGCTCTCCGAGGCCGACGTAGTTGAGCACCTCGTGGGCGCGGCGCTTGGCGTCGCGATGGGGCATGCCGTATAAGTCGCCGGCAAAGGCGACAAATTCCACACCTTTGAGCATCGGCACGATGGCGGCCGCCTCGGGCATGTAGCCGACGCGTCCGCGCAGCTCGCGCGAGCCGTGTCGGATATCGCAGCCCAGGATCGTGCCGTCGCCCTGGTCGGGCTCGAGCAACCCCAACAGCACTTTGAGCAGCGTGCTCTTGCCGGCGCCGTTGTTGCCGACCAGGCCGATCGTGCCCGCGGCCAGCGCCAAGTTCACGTCGCGCAACGCCCGCACGCTGCCGAAGCTGCGACTGACGTGGTGGATGTCGACGATCAGCATGACATAAAACCAGCGGAAGAATGCGCATCGGCGCCACGCCGCGTGTTCCAGTTTCTCGGGCGACTGGGCCGTTGGCCTCGGGCGGGCCCTGAGGGCGGTTGCCCGATCCGGCGAGACACCGTTTCCGACCGGCGATTCGGCGGTGGTTCGGGTCTCGCGTGAATGATACCATTGAAGTCTATCCCGGACCACGGCCCCCCGTTCTGTCGCACCCCTGAGGAGCTTCCACGATGTCGCGCGTTTTTGGCGGATGTTTGGCGGTTTACCTGTTGGCCTTGGCCGCCGTGGCGCGGGCCGCGCCGGAGTATCGCGAGGAACTGATCTTTCCGCTCAATCCCCAGCACAACCACGCGCCCGGCGTGGTCGAATGCCCCAATGGCGACTTGCTCGTCTCCTGGTATCGCGGCTCGGGCGAGCGATCGGCCGACGACGTGGCCGTGCTCGGCGCCCGGCTGCCGAAGGGCGCAAGCACGTGGAGCGAGCCGTTTGTCCTGGCCGACAATCCCGAGTTTCCCGACTGCAACACTTGCATGATGATCGACCGGCAGCAGCGGCTGTGGGTGTTCTGGCCGATCATCCTGGACAACCACTGGGAATCGGCGCTGACGAACTACCGCGTGTCGCGCGACTACGAAGGCCCGGGCGCCCCGAAGTGGGACTGGCAGGGGGTGATCTGGCTGAAGCCCGAGGATTTTAAGGACAAGGCGCTCACGCTGCTCAATGAGCGCGTGGCCAAGCTGCCGCCGGTGGTGGTGGCGCGTCGAGAAATATCGCAAAGAGATCGAAGAGCGCCTGAGCGACAAACTCAGCCAGCGGCTGGGTTGGCAGCCGCGCTGCAAGCCCACGATCCTCTCGACCGGGCGGATCCTATTGCCGCTATATAGCGACACGTTTTCGTTTTCCTTGATGGCGATCAGTGACGACGACGGCCAGCATTGGTACGCCAGCGAGCCGCTCATCGGGTTTGGCAACATCCAGCCGGCGGTGCTCGAACGGAAAGACGGATCGCTGGTCGCCTACATGCGCGAGAACGGCTTTACCGACAAGATTCGTGTGGCCGAATCGACCGACGGCGGCAAAACCTGGGGACCGGTGGGCGAGATGGACTTGCCCAATCCCGGCTCGGGGCTCGACGCCGTGCGGCTGGCCGACGGCCATTGGGTCTTGATTTACAACGACACGACCCGCGGCCGCAACAGCCTGGCCGTGTCGCTCTCGGAGGACGAGGGGAAGACCTGGAGCCACACGCGGCACCTCGAAAAGCACGACAAAGGCTCGTATCACTACCCGACGATCATCCAGGGCCACGACGGCACGATCCACGCCGTTTACAGCTACTTCGTCGAAGGGGGCAAGAGCATGAAACACGCCGCCTTCAACGAGGACTGGATCACCGCGGGCGATAAGCCATAAACACGCCCGAACCCCGCGCTGAACCGGCTGGCCGGCCGCGTGGGCTCTCGGTGAGTTCGGTTTCATTTCTCGGAGCAAGATCATGTCCGCGGCATCCGTATCGCCAACGGCCTCCGACGGCCTCGCGGTGCGCGCGGTCGAATTGACCAAGCACTATGGCACCAGCGGTCTGCCGGTGCGCGCGTTGCGCGGCGTCTCCTTTCAACTCGAACAGGGCCAACGGGTGGCGCTGCTGGGCAAGTCCGGCTCGGGGAAGTCGACTCTCTTGAACCTGTTGGGCGGACTCGACCGTCCGACCTCGGGCGGCCTGGAGGTGGCCGGCCGGGAGCTGGGCCGCTTGTCCGGCGCAGAGCTGGCTCGCTTTCGCTCGACGAGCGTCGGCATGGTCTTTCAGTCGTTTAATCTGATCGGCTCGCGCACGGCAATCGAGAACGTCGAGCTGCCGATGATCTTTGCCGGCCGTGCGCCGGCCCAGCGGCGGGCCATCGCCGCCGAGGCCCTCTCGGCCGTCGGGCTGGCCGACCGGCTGGATCATCGACCGAGCCAATTGAGCGGCGGCGAGTCGCAACGGGTGGCGATTGCCCGGGCCCTGGTGAATGATCCGCAAGTGCTGCTGGCCGACGAGCCGACCGGAAACCTCGACAGTCACACCGCCGACGAAGTGATCGCGTTGATCCTGCAGTACGTGAGCCGCCGGGGAGCTACGTTAGTGTTGATTACCCACGACGAAGAGCTCGCCGGGCGGTGCAGCGATCGCGTGTTGCGTTTGCAAGACGGGTGCCTGGAAATCTGAACTCACGAAGCGGGGTGAGCGCGCCATGCGATTTGGCGATCTCGTCAGCTTGCCTTTGGAGGCCTTGTGGCAACAGAAGTCGCGCACCGTGTTGACGACGCTGGGGGTCGTCTTCGGCAGTTTCGTGCTGGCCGCCAGCTTGTCGATCGGGCAGGGAGTGCAGCAGACGATCAACAACATTTCGCGGCGGAGCGATTTGCTGCGTATGATCGCCGTGTCGTCCCACTGGCGGCCCACCGAATCAAAAGTCGAGAAGACGCCCGTCGCCGGAAAAATGAGCGACGCCAAGCGCCAGCGGATTCGCCGCGCGCTGGCCGAGCACCAGGCGCGAACCAATCGCCAGGATGCGAGAGAGCCGCTCAGGCGGAAGCAGCTCGACACGTTGGCCGCCATGGAACACGTCGAAGCGGCCGTGCCCGTGCTGTTTCATTCCGGTTATGCCGTGCTCGACGGCCATGAAGAGTTTGTCAACATCGACGCCATTCGGCCGGCCGACCCCGCCTGCCAGAAGCGGCTGGTCGCCGGGCGCCTGTTCCACGGCGCCGACGAGCGGGCGGTGGTGGTCAACGAGTTTTTGCTCTACCAATGCGGCCTGATCGAAGACGATGACGTCGCCCGCGCACTGGGGCGGAAGCTGCGGCTGGAGTTTCGCCGGCAATGGCACAAGCCCGGTCTGCTGGTGCACCTCATCAAGTCCCAGGGCGCCATCTCGCGCGACGAACAACGCGCGCTGGACAAGATATCCGAGAATCTGCCGGGTATGCTCGACCGGTTCGGACTGTCGGCCGCCCAGATCGAGATCTTGCAAGGCGCCATCGGCCAGGAACCCCGGCGCAACCTCGTCTACGGCGTCGAGTTGCCCATCGTGGGAGTCGTGCGGGTGCCGGGCGACGAAGACCGCAAGTCGCTGTGGGATCCGCTGGCCGCCGATGGCGGTTGTATGCTGCCGGTGGAAACGGCCATGAACCTGGCGGATGGGGCCCTCGGTCCGGCCAACTGGGAGATCGGCCAGATCGTCGTCCTGGTCGACGACGAGAACGAGACCCGCGCGGTTTTCGATCGTATCCGGAAGGCCGGGCTGAACGCCTTTGCGCCGCTGGAAGAAGTCGACCGCCACCGGCTGACGTACATGCTGGTCTTTGGCGGCATGACCTGCGTGGCGGCCGTGGCCATGCTGGTGTCGGCGATGGGAATAACCAACACGATGTTGATGAGCGTGCTCGAGCGAACGCGGGAAATCGGCATCATGAAGGCCGTCGGTGCGAGCCCGCGGCAGCTACTCTGCGTGTTTCTGATCGAAGGCGCGCTGGTCGGGCTCGTGGGAGGCGGGCTGGGGCTGCTGGCGGCCTGGGGCGCGTCGTTTCCGGGCGACGCCTGGGTCCATTCCACCATCGCCGGCAAATTCCCCATCGAGCTGGAGGACGAGCTGTTCGTCTTTCCGCCGTGGCTGTTAGCGACCGTCATGGCCTTTGCCCTGGTCGTCACGACGCTGGCGAGCGTCTATCCGGCGCGCGCGCCGCCAGCGTCGACCCGGTCACCGCGTTGCGGCACGAGTAAGAAGCTGGTTGTAAAACGTCGGCGGCCTGTCACGGTTGGTCTGCCGGGGCCTGTCCAACGGCGCGGACTTTCGCGGTTCCTGCTCACGCGGCGAGGTTGACATGGATTTCACACTGCTGTTTTCCAAGGTGGTCGGACCCGTCCTGCTCATTCGCGCGGTGTCGATCCTGTTGGACCGTAGGCATTTTGTTCAGATGCTCGAGGGGGTTGAGCGAGAGACCGGCACCGTGGCATTCTCGTTCTTCCCGATCGCCTTGTTCATGGCCGGCGCCGCGATCGCGGTGACGCAGTGGGACGTTTCCAGCCCGGCGGGCATCCTGATTCAAGTGATCGCCTGGGGGGGCATGATCAAAGCGACGGCCTTGATGCTCTTTCCCAGGGGCGTGGCGGCGAAAGCGCGCCTCTTGGGCCAGGCCGGTTTTCTGTACGTCGTGACGTTCGTCTGCATTGCCACGATCGTTGGGCCCGTCAGATGGCCGACCACCTTGGGCCTCGCATCAACGCTTTGCCGACCACGGCCGCCTACAGTAAGAAACCCACAGCAAACAAGCTACCTGAATATTAGACCTGTCGACCTGTCCGTTTTATTTGCCTCGCTAGGGGGACGACGACTGTCTGTTCGAAGGCTTTATCTACTTGGCCTCATCATGATCTCTCCCGGCATTCAAATCAGTTCTAGCTGTCTTCTTCCCGCTGGATGAAAAGGGCCGGCTCGCCCGTTAAGCCCGTGGCTGCGAGTCGTTCGTTCGTACGCTTTGCGATTCCTTCAAACTCGGCGGCGGTTATCGCTAATTCCATTTCCCCTTCGGGGCCGAAAACTCCAAGTCGCTTACCGATGAACGACAAGTAGCGTTCGCCAATGCCCCCGAAGTTTGACCAGTAAACGTCCAGCCTCGCCTCTAGAGCGGCGTCCATGCGCGCGTCCGGACGATCCTCTAAAAGGTCGTCGACCTCCCCAGGGGGGAACCTCATACCTCAGGCCGTAGATCACAACGCACGCGTCCGCGCTCATTTGTTGAACCTCACTTCAAAGCCAAGCTTTCGTAGTTTTTCCGCAAGTGGCCCTACTGGACCAACTGCACTTGTTGCCTCGCTACGGGAGAATTCCCAGATTACATGGTCAACTTGCCCTTGTCTCCGCAGCCACCAATCACGAGCAAGTTGCTGCCTGATGCGTGAATGACGTTTTCCTAAGAACCTGGGGACAAAACATCTGCGGAGAGGGGGACAGTCGGACAGTCCCATTTTTCTCCCAGGGCACCGAAAAATCGGGACAGTCCCCGACGTTTTGTCCCCAAGTTCTAAGCCAACTCTACCAACTTTTGACTCGATGGCAGTAACTCTATTGCCAAGCTTTAACACATCCACGCGTCGAGAACCACCAATCGTCCGGAAAGTTCTCTCCGTTACGGCTGGCGCTTTGCGCGCGCGATTAGATCGCGCGCCGCGTCGCCGGTTAGCCCGCTGGTGGCGAGTCGCTCGTTCGTACGCTTCGCGATTGCATCGGGGAACAGACCGCGCGCCGTCTTCAATTGTCCGCGTCGGAGTGATTGTCCGGCTCTGCCGCCAGCCGCTGGGCGCGTGCCGACTGCGTGGCGTGCAGCATCTCTTCGAAGGTCGCATGCGGAAGCTTGTATTTCTTCCCCACGTCGACGAGCGTCTTCAGGATCGCAATCATAAACAGCTCTTTCAACTCCTCCCGGCTCGCGTCACGCAGTTCATGCGTATCGAGCTCAATCGCGACGGGTAGGTCTCCATCCTTCTTGTTGATCCGCTGATAGTGCGGTCGGTCTTCGTTCTTCAGACCGTAACGTAGTATTAAACCAACCCATCCAAATGGCGCCTTTTCCAAAAAGCGTTCCGATTGGATCACGGGCTCCAACTCGTCCATGATTTCTGTGCCGACCTCAATGTCATGACGGTTGCATCTGACCGTCGTCAGCGCGGCAGCTCCCAGTACAAGTGAACGCTTGTGCTTCATGATTGTGGCTATCTGTTAGTGGCGTTGCCAGGAAGTGCATCCTGTCCGATACATTTCGCCGGTCGCTCGTTGCAAGGCCCGTGTTTGGGCTTCGCCTCTGATTGAAGCGCCATCGCGTACGCGCACGCCTTGCATGCTCTGCCCTATTTTATAAACACCATTGGGTCCTCGAATTGCATAAACGTGTGTCTCGCCCACGTACTCGCGGGAATTCCCGTGCACGCGCCATCTCGCCCGCACTGTGGATGGTAGAGCTTTGGCATTGGCCCCAGGAAGACCTGCAAATCCAGCGACTCCGGCTATTGTCGTGTCAAACGGCCCAGCGGGTAACAGCACGGCGCCGAAGCCGATCGCATGGTGGCCTCTTCGCCAATACTCCAACATGAGTTCAGATTCATTCGTCGAACGTATCACTCCTGGCGAATGAGTCGGCTCGGCCGGCATTAGGGGAGTTGGATTCTTTTGAAGCCAAACACCAAGGGCGACCCTCACAGCATCCTGCGCAACACCCACAAGCCGTCACCTCTCTGTAAATACACGCTCGAGGGGCCAAAATTGTCGTAGAGGTAGAAACGCGGGTCTATCTTGGGGTCTTGCCACTCCGAAACGCTCAGTGGCGTTGAACCTTCAGCACTTCCGTAGCGTGCTTGAGATGTCCCGCGATTGCGATCGCTTGCTTGAACAGCCATCTCACGCGCGATGCAGCCAATCATCGACTGCCTGCTTTCGGGTGACAGAATCCGGCCTTCGGCCGCTTGCTCGGCGAGGAATGCGTCCAGGGACTTTGTCCCAGTCATGGCGTGGATGTTGGCAGCGGAAGTTCAAACTTCCGACCCGTCGACTGCGGGGGAGACGGCGCGATCGGCTGGAGATCACCTGTCTCGCTACTTGGAAGGATCGTAAGGGGCGCAACGGCATCCTCGACAGGCGGCGACTCTCCAGCCGGTTCCGGATCACTCGTTGCACCGGTCGTCGCATCGCGGTTCTCAGCGTGGTCGCCCAACATCGGACCCGATATAGGCACAAGCTGTGACCGATCGTTGCTCGGAACTCTTCGGTCTTCCGCTTCATCGGAACCGTCGGTTTTATCGGGACCGTCGCTAGACTGTTTCGGATCCATTTGCAAACTCCTCCTCCATGAATCGAAAATCCCTGAATCGCGCCTTGTCGACCAGCTTCGAGTGGCCAACACCTCCTCGCCAGCCGCGACGAAAAGAACCTAGCAAAGAGATGGCCCAAAAATCTCGCAAGTTCTTTGCGAGCCAAAATTCGTCGCGGCCGCACGCGACCTGTCGGGTGCCCGAGCCGTCCCTTGTCGTGCGTGGCGGTCCGTTTGACGCCTGCGCACCCATCTGATAGCCTGACAAACTTGCCAACCCCCTGCGTTTTTGCCCGCCTGTTTCTCCCCGCGTTTTTAGGTCGAACTTGTCATGGCACATGAGGTTACGTTGATTACCGGTGATGGCACCGGTCCGGAGTTGGCCGCGGCCGCCAAGCTCTGCGTGGACGCCACCGGCGTGAAGATTCACTGGGACGTGCAGGAGGCCGGCGTCGACGTCATGGAGCGCCTCGGCACGCCGCTGCCCGACGCGGTGATGGAGAGCGTCCGCCGCACCAAGTGTGCCTTGAAGGCGCCGATCACCACGCCCGTGGGGACCGGTTTTCGCAGCATCAACGTCCACTTGCGGCAGGCCCTGGGTCTGTTCGCCTGCATTCGCCCCTGCAAGCAATACAAGGGGGTCCGCTCGTACTTCAGCTCGCTGCCGATCGACCTGGTGATCGTCCGCGAGAACACCGAAGACCTGTACGCGGGCATCGAGTTCGAGCAGGGCAAGCCCGAGACGGCCGAGCTGATCGAAGTGATCAACAAGCTGTCGGACCGCAAGATCAAAACCCCCGCCAGCGAAACCGGCGTGTCGATCAAGCCGATCAGCATCTCGGGCAGCGAGCGGATCGTGAAGCTGCGCGTTCGACTATGCCCGGGAGAACGGCCGCAAGAAGGTCACCTGCGTCCACAAAGCCAACATCATGAAGCACACCGACGGGCTGTGGCTGCACACGGCCCAGCGGGTGGCCAAGGAGTACACGGACATCGAGTTCGAAGAGCGGATCGTCGACAACATGTGCATGCAGCTGGTGCAAAAGCCCGAGCTGTACGACGTGCTCGTGCTGCCGAACCTGTACGGCGACATCCTCAGCGACCTGGCCGCCGGACTGGTCGGCGGGCTGGGCGTGGCGCCGGGAGCCAACATCGGGCCCGACGGCGCCGTGTTCGAAGCCACGCACGGCAGTGCCCCGAAGTACAAGGGTCTGAACAAGGTCAACCCAACCGCGCTGATCCTGTCGGGCATGCTGATGCTCAAGTACCTGGGCGAGACCGAAGCGGCCGACGAGCTGGAAAACGCCGTGGCCGCGGTGATCGCCGAAGGCAAGTACGTCACCTACGACTTGAAAGCCGACCGCAACGATCCGACGGCCGTCGGCACGCGCGAAATGGCCGACGCCATTTGCCAGAAGATGTAGTAGCCGTTTCAAGACGACCGAGCTCGCGTCGGTTGGGTGCAGCTCGCCTAGCAGAGTTCTTTGCGGAGCCCGCGCTGCTGGACAAGCCAGCAGTGGCACCCAAAGGCAGGACTGAAACCGCTTCCGCACGTGGGTGCAACCGCACGGATCGCGACTATCTTGCTGGGTCCGTCCGCATTTCGAGATCTGGTCAGCGGCCGCCGACGCGGTCCGATGGCGAAGTTAGCGCGCGCCGCGTTGCGCTTGCTTGAAGTTCCGTACACCGCCGCCGTCCGCCTGCGCAATCGGCGTTATGACGCGGGCCGCGCCACAATTCACCAGGCCGGCGTACCGGTCGTCAGCGTCGGCAACATCACGCTGGGGGGTACCGGCAAGACGCCGGCGGTCGAGTGGCTGGCCCGCTGGTTCGGCGGTCGCGGCGTGCGCGTAGGAATCGTCAGCCGGGGCTATGGGTCGCAGGACGGGCGGCCCAACGACGAGGCACTCGAGCTGGCCGACAAATTGCCCGGACGTGCCGCACGTGCTCGATCCCGATCGGGCCCGGGCGCCCGGCGGGCGATCGACGAGTTCGGCTGCCAGGTCCTGCTGCTGGACGACGGGTTTCAGCATCGCCGGCTGGCGCGCGACTTCGACCTAGTGCTCGTCGACGCCCTGGAACCGTTCGGTTTCGAGCACGTGTTTCCCCGCGGCACGTTGCGCGAGCCGCTCACCGGGTGGTCGGCGCGCCGATGCGTTTCTGCTGACCCGGGCCGAACAGGTCGACGACGGCCGCCGCGAGGAGATTCGCCGGCGAGCGGCCGGCTTGGCGCCGGGGGCGTTGTGGCTGGAATCGGCTTACGTCCCGCATGCCTTGCGATCGGCCGCCGGCGAGGAGCAGCCGCTCGAGGTGCTCGCGGGCCGGCGGATCGCCGCGTTCTGCGGCATCGGCAATCCGGCGGCGTTTCGCCAAGCGCTGGCGGCCTGCGGATACGAGGTGGTGCTGTTTCGCGAGTTTGCCGATCACTTCCCCTATCCGTCGGCGGTGCTCGGCGAGTTGGCCCGCTGGTCGGACGCGGCGGACGTGGCCGGCGTGGTGTGTACGCATAAGGATCTCGTCAAGATTCACGACTGGTCGGGCAACATGCCACTGTGGGCACTGGCCAGCCGGTTACAAATCGAGTGCGGCGAGGGGGAATTGACCGCGGCGCTGGAACCGCTCGTTGTGCGGGCACTTGAAGTCCGCTAGCATCATTGGCCGCCAGGCGCGAGTGCTATTGGTCGAACCGGCGGCGGCCGGGTAGTCTTTCGCGCCATGAGCCAGGTTGAAATTGCGCCGTTGATGTCGACCTACGAGCGGCCCGAGCATTTGCGCCGGGCGTTGTTGTCGGTGGCGCTACAGGAGGGGGTCGAGGGGCGGATCGAGCTGGTCGTCACCGACGACGGCTCGACGGACGAAACGCCCCGGATCGTGGAGGAATTTGCCCGCGACGTGCCGTTTCGCGTTGGTTTCACGACGCACGAGCACTCGGTGTTTCGCTTGTCGCGGTGCCGCAACGAGGGCGTGCGGGCCAGCACGGCTCCGTACCTGCTGTTTCTCGACGGCGATTGCATTTTGCCCCCCGACCACGTGCGCGAGCACCTCGCGCATCGCCGGCCGAATACGGTGATGGCAGGCGATTGCTGTCGCTTGGACGAGGCATCGTCACTGCGGGTGACGGCCGACGTGGTGCGCACGGGCGAGTATCGCCAGTGGGCTCCGGCCGAGGAATTGTGGCGGTTGCGAAAGATCGATCGCTCGTCGCGCTTCTACCGGCTGATCCGGCATCCGACCAAGCCCAAGCTGATCGGCAACAACGTGGGCATCTGGCGGCGCGACTACGAGCGGATCAACGGCTACGACGAGAACTTCGAAGGCTGGGGTTGCGAGGACGACGATCTGCGGCACCGGCTTCGCCGGGCGGGCATCGGCGTGGCGTCGATCCTCCGCTGGACTTACACGTATCACCTGTGGCATCCCAACGTGGCCAGCATGCCGACCCATTGGAAGGAAGGGCCGAACGTCAACCGCCTGCTGCGCAAGGGCCGCCTGACGCGCTGCCGCAACGGACTGGAAAAACGCTCGCTCGACGATCTGGAGATTCAGCTTGTGGGCCAGCCGGCCGCGGTGCATCCGATCGTCGATTGGGCTCGTCGCCGCTTCACCCGGCCAAACGGCTCACCGGAAATCGAGCTGCTCGTGCTGCCCGGCAGCGGCCGCTTCAGCGGCCGGGCCGAGTGCAACGTGCTGGTTGCTCTCGATCCGTCGGCCGCCACTTCGCCCGCGGCTCGCCAGGCCCACCTGACAATTCGTCCGACGGACGCCGACGATTTCGAGCACGCGCTGGCGGCGGTCGCCTGACGGGGCGTGGGCGGAAGTGCGCGTCCGCGTCGGCGGGCGTGAATCACTCTTGCTTCGCCGCGGTGCCCGGCCGATAATCCCCGGCCGCTCGCCCCGCGCGACGACCGGCCACGTGCTAGCATCGCATGCGCGGCGTGACGCACGGCTCGCACGCCCCATAGGACAAGGAAGTCTTATGACGTCTCACGACCTGGCTCACGTATTGGAACGCTTGGGCACGCCGAAGATCCTGGTGCTCGGCGACCTGATGCTCGATCGCTACACCTGGGGCGATGCCGAGCGAATCAGCCAGGAAGCGCCCGTGATCGTGCTCCGGGCGGATCGCCGCGAAGCGCGGCCGGGGGCGCCGCCAACGTGGTCAATATGCTGTTGGCGCTCGAGGCCGAAGTGTCGGCGGCGGGCGTCATCGGTGACGATCGCCCCGCCGAAGAGCTACGGGCGCTGTTGACCGGCGCCGGTGCCCGCTCGGCGCGGTGTTGGTGGACTCCTCCCGCCCGACTTCCGTCAAGGAGCGGTTCGTGGGGCGGGCCGACAGCCGGCATCCGAGCCAGATTCTGCGCGTCGATCACGAAAGCGCCGCGCCGCTGGCGCCGGCCCTGGAAGACGAGCTCATCGAGCGGATCGAAGCCCAGATGCCCTGGCACGACGCGCTGTTGATCTCCGACTACGGCAAAGGCGTGTGCACGCCGCGCGTGCTGCGGGCTGCGATTCAGGCGGCGAACCTGGTGCAAATCCCGGTGATCGTCGACCCGACGTCGACGTGCCCGCTGGAACACTATCGCGAAGTGACGGTCATCAAGCCCAACCGTCGCGAGACGGAGCAAGCCACCGGCGTCGCCATTCGCGAACCGGCCGACGCCCTGGCCGCCGGTCGCCTGCTGTGCGAACGGCTCGACGCCAAGCGGGCGCTGGTGACGCTCGACCGCGACGGCATGCTGCTGGTCGAAGCCACTGGCTACGGCGAGTTCTTTCCCACCGAAGCCCGGGCGATTTACGACATCACCGGCGCCGGCGACATGGTGTTGGCCATGGTCGGGATGTGCCTGGCCGCGGGCACCAGCGCCGAGGACGCCGTGCGGCTGGCCAACGTCGCCGCGGGGCTGGAAGTAGAAAGGGCCGGAGTGGCTACCATCTCGCGCGACGAAGTGCGGGCCGAGCTGTTTTCGAGCCGCCACAGCGGGGCCTCGAAGATCGTGACCCGCCAGCAGGCCGCGCGGCTGGCCGAAGAGCATCGCCAACGCGGCCAGAAGGTCGTGTTCACCAACGGCTGCTTCGACCTGTTGCACGTGGGACACGTGAGCTACCTGGCCGAAGCCGCGACGTTGGGCGATCTGCTCATCGTGGGACTGAACAGCGACGCGAGCGTCCGCCGCCTGAAGGGGGCCAGTCGGCCGGTGATCAGCGAAGGCGATCGGGCCGCCATGCTGGCCGCCTTGGCCTGCGTGCACTACGTGGTGGTGTACGACGAAGACACGCCGCATCGGCTGCTGGAAGCCATCCGCCCCGACGTGCTGGTCAAGGGCGGCACCTACAAGCCCGAGGAAGTCGTGGGACACGAGATCGTCATCGGCTACGGCGGCACGGTGCGCGTGGCGGGGCTGGTCGAGGGGATCTCGACGACGAACATCCTCTCCTCGCTGGCCCGGGGCGAACAGGCGCCGGCGGCTGCGACCGGCGCCACCGCGCCGAAAACCCCCTCCAGTCCCATGCGACGCGCCGGGTGAGACGATGAAACAAAAGCTCACGGTCATCATTCCCTGCAAGAACGAGCGGAAGAACATCCGCCCGTGCGTCAACTCGGCGAAGCTCGTGGGGGACGAAGTGCTGGTGGCCGATTCGGGTTCGACCGACGGTTCGCTGGAAATCGTCCGCTCGCTGGGAGGCTGCCGCATCGTCGAGCGCGAGTATATCAACTCCGGCAACTTCAAGAACTGGGCCATCCCGCAGGCCACGCATGAGTGGGTGCTGATCGTCGACTCCGACGAACGCGTCACGCCCCAGTTGGCCAACGAGATCAACGCGCTGCTCACCGCCGGACCGACGCGCGACGGCTATCACATTTACCGGGCCAACTACTTCCTCGGCCATCGCATCCGCCACGCCGGCTGGGGCAGCGACAAGGTGTTGCGGCTGTTTCGCCGCGACCTGGGGCGCTATCAAGGCGAAAGCGACCACGCCGAAGTCGAAGTGACGACTGGCAACGTCGGCCGGCTGAAACACCGGCTCGAGCACTTCACCTATTGGACCTACGATCAGTACTTCCAGAAGCTGCATCGCTACACGGTGCAAGGCGCGCAGGCCAAGCACCTGGCCGGGCGCCGGGCGAGTTACTGGCAAATGCTGCTCGCCCCGCCGCTGCGATTTTTGCATTGCTACATCCTGCGGCTGGGTTTTCTGGACGGGCTGGCCGGACTGCAAATCAGCGCGCTGACGGGCATGTCGTCGTTCGTCAAGCAACTGCGGTTGTGGGAGCTGGATCACGCGCTGCCGCAGCCCGATCCGGAACTGGAACACGAACAGCACTCGCCGCGGCACGCCGCGTGACTCCGAGCGAAGGGCCCCGGAATGAACTCCACCGCGACGGCCAGCACGAATACGACGCGAGCCCTCCGGCCGCGGATCTTGGTGGTGCGGAACGATCGGATCGGCGACCTGGTGCTCACGCTGCCGGCCCTCGAGGCAGTGCGCCGGCACTTGCCCGCGGCTCACCTGACTGTCTTGGCCAGCCGTTATGCAGGTCCACTGGTCGAGGGGCATCCGGCCGTGGATGAGTTGTTGTACGACGATCGATCGCAAAACTGCTGGCAGTTGGCGGCGCGGTTGCGAGCCGGACGATTCGACGCGGCGCTGGTGATCAACACCAACACGCGGAATTCACTGGCCGTGATGGCGGCCGGCATTCGGCGGCGCATCTGCTGGGCATACAAGCCCGTCGGCTGGCTGGCGGCGACCGAGCGCGTCGCACTGCGGCGCAGCCATCCGCCGGTGCACGAGGCGGATTTTGCCTTGGCATTCGTCCGCAAGCTGGGCCTTCCGGCCGAACTCGGCGGGCCACCGCCGCGGCTGGCGATCGATCCGGCGGTTCGCGGGCAAGTGGCCGAGCGGATACGCCGCGGGCTCGGCACAGACGGCCCGCTGTTTGGCGTCCACCCGGGCAACAAGCACAGCGCGTACAACTGGCCTGCCGAGCGCTACGGCGAATTGGCCTGCCGGCTGGCCCGGCACGGCCGAGTGATCGTTACCGGCAGCCCGCAGGAACAGGAAGTGCTCGACGTCGTGCGACAGTGCGTGGCCGGACCGTACGAGCGTCGCGTGGCGATCGTTACCGATTTTGCGCTCAAGGAACTAGCGGCGGCCATCGCCGAGCAGGCGGTGCTGGTGGTGTCGAGCACCGGGCCGATGCACCTGGCCGGCGTGGTCGGCACGCCGACGGTGGCGCTGTTCAGTCCGCACCCGGCCCACGTGCCGGCCAAGTGGGCTCCGCTGGGAACGGGCCACACGCTGCTGGTGGCGCCGCTGTTGCCCGGCGAAGCCGCGGCTGTGCCTCGCGAGCGCGGCACCGAATTGATGAGCCGCATCGAGGTCGACGAAGTGCTCCAGGCGGCGCTCGAGGCGGCCACGCGGTTGCCCGCCAGCGAAGCCGCTTGAAGATACAACCAATCGCAAAGTACCAACCCAACCCTTAAGGCACGGTCACAAATGAGCCGCTACACGCTGTTCGATCGCCGCCAGATCGCCCTAATGGATCTTCGCGAGCGCGGGCACGATTTGCACGCCGCCGATTGCCGCTCGCTAGCGGCGCCCTGGGATCGTTACAGGCATCCGGAATTCGGCGAACTAGTGGACCACGTCGTCGCCGCCCGGCGAAACGGCCGGCCGGTGATCCTGATGATGGGGGGCCACGCGATCAAGCTGGGGCTGTCGCGCTACCTGATCGACCTGATCGAGCAGGGGTTCGTGACGCATCTGGCCACGAACGGGGCGGGTATCATCCACGATTTCGAACTGGCCGCCGGCGGCGGCACCAGCGAGGACGTCGGCAAGTGGATCGCCCGTGGACAGTTCGGCCTGTGGCACGAGACGAGCCGCTTGAACGACGTGATCTTCCAGGCCGCAAACCGTGGCGAAGGGCTAGGCGAGGCGGCCGGACGCACGATCGCCGAAAGCGAGTTGCCGTTTCGACACCTGAGCATCGCGGCGGCTGGCTGGCGCACGGGCGTGCCGGTCACCTCGCACGTGGGCATCGGCGCGGACATCATTCATGCCCACGCCAATTGCGACGGCGCCGCGTTGGGCGCGGCCAGCTACACCGATTTTTTGATCTTCGCCCACAGCGTATCGCAGCTCGAAGGGGGCGTGTTTTTGAACGTGGGCTCGGCCGTCACCGGGCCGGAAGTCTATCTCAAGGCCCTATCGATGGCCCGCAACGTGGCCCGGCAACACGGGCGACAGATCAGCGACTTCACGACCGCGGTGTTCGATCTTGTGAAGCTGCCGCCGACTTTCCGGCAGGGTCCGCCCGCGAAGGACCATCCGCAGTACTACTACCGCCCCTGGAAGACGATTCTCGTGCGGACCGTGGCCGACGGCGGTCGAAGCTATTTTTTTTCAGGCGACCTGAAGAGCACGATTCCCACGTTGTGGCACGAAACGCAGCTGCGCACCGCGGCGGCCGACGCGCGGGCCGCATAACGCCTCATCCCCAGGAGCCTCGCCGTGAAACGCAGCGCGATCTTTCTCGATCGTGATGGCACGCTCAACGTCGACGTGGGCTTCACGCATCGCACCGGCGATCTAGTGCTGATCGAGAACGTCTGCGCGGGATTGCGCCGCCTGCAAGACCAGGGCTTCCTGCTGTTTATTGTCACCAACCAGTCGGGCATCGCCCGCGGGCTGTTCAGCGAGGCCGACATGCACGCCTTCAATGCCGCGCTGCGCAAGGCGCTGGCCGGCGGCGGGATCGCGATCACCGACGTCTACTACTGCCCTTACCATCCGACCGCCGGCGTCGGGCGCTGGCGGCGCGATTCGCCGCTGCGCAAGCCGCACCCCGGCATGCTGCTGCGGGCGGCCGAGGAACACGATCTGGACCTGTCAAGAAGCTTCGCCATCGGCGACAAGAAGTCCGACGTCCTGGCGGGACGGGCCGCCGGCTGCCGCACGATTCTGGTGCAAACCGGATGTGCCGGCCGCGACGAACCGCACCTCGCGGCCGAACCCGAATATACGGCGGCCGACCTGGTGCAAGCGGCCCGCTTCGTCGGCGCGACCACGGCGGCCCCGACTGGCATTTCCTGACATCGCGATTCGGCGTATCTTTGCCCGGCGAGCGGCTGGCGGCGCATTGGCACGGGAGCGATGGACGTGAAGATCGGCGTGTTCATTCCCAACTGGATTGGCGACGCGGCGATGTGTACGCCGGCGCTAAGGGCCCTGCGCCAGCACTATGGTCCGGGTGCCAAACTGACGGGCATCATGCGTTCGTACGTGGCCGACGTGTTGGCCGGCACGCCGTGGCTGGATGGCCGGATTTTGTTTCATCCGCGTTCGCCAAATCCGGCAGAGCGCACCTGGCCGACGTTGCGGGCGGTGCAGGGCCCGGTTCGACGTACTGGTCTTGCTCACCAATTCGTTTCGCACGGCGGCCCTGGCCTGGGCAAGCGGCGCGCCCACGCGAGTGGGTTTCGTGCGCAACAGCCGCGGATGGTTTCTGACGCACAAGCTGTATCCGCCGCGGATCGGCCTGCGGCGGCTGCCATCGCCGGCGATCGATGCATATCTGCAACTGGTGTATGCCCTGGGATGCGAACCGCAATCGCAGCGGCTGGAGCTGGCCACGCTGGCGTGCGACGAAGCCGCGGCCGACGCGGTGTGGGAAAAATGGAACCTGCCCCCGGGCGACCAGGTGGTGGTGCTCAATTCCGGCGGCGCTTACGGCGCGGCCAAGCACTGGCCGAAGGAATACTTTGCCCAATTGGCCGCTCGCATTGCCAGCCGGAAGGGGTTGGCCGTGGTCGTGTTGTGCGGACCAGGCGAGCGGGATCTGGCTGGCGAAATCACCCGCCTGGCCGACCATCCGCGCGTCGTCAGCCTGGCGGACGAACCGATTTCGATCGGTCTGACGAAAGCCTGCATTCGGCGCAGCCGGTTGATGGTGACGACCGACAGCGGACC
The DNA here is from genome assembly GCA_963711515.1 of uncultured Planctomycetota bacterium. Taxonomy (GTDB): domain Bacteria; phylum Planctomycetota; class Planctomycetia; order Pirellulales; family PALSA-1355; genus CAVQEL01. Next base: position 66,911 of record CAVQEL010000044.1, read on the forward strand.
GCGGTTCTTCGCCGTGGCTTTCGACGTGCCGGTGGTGACGCTGTTTGGCCCCACGGACCCGGCCTGGACGCGGACGCACTATGAGCACGAGGTCTGCCTGCAACACGCCGTGCCGTGTGGTCCGTGCGGGCGGCGTAACTGCCCGCTTGCGCATCATGATTGCATGCGGCTGTTGAGCGTGGAGCGCGTGTACGCGACCGTGGAGCGGCAACTGGTCGAGCGGCGCGGCATCAAGGCGGCTTGAACGACCGCAACGTGAATTGCTGTCGACACGCCCACGAGAATCTACAGCACGTGGATCGTATTGACGACTTCGAAGCCGTCGGCCGCTTGACGGACGACTTCCTGGGCGAGCTGCTTGTGGTAGAAGCTGCTGACCTCGCCGACGAGCACGATCGCATCGCCGTCGCATTCGATCATCACGTCGCGCAGCGCGTACACCGGGCACTCAAACAGTGCCTGCTGCGCTTTGGCTTGTACATCTTTTGCCGTGAGGACGGGCATTGACTTCGCCTCCCTCCTTGGAAAGGTTAGAGTGCTCGTCTATCTGCAGTACGCTCGATGCAAAAACCGCAATCGGCAACATCCTGTCCGCCACCAGATTGCGCTGGCGTACTCGATTGACATGCGATTTCGATGCCAACCCCGAAAGCACTTCGGACGAGGCGTCGAAACCGCTCTTTCAATGTAGTGGAGGGGCAGGTTCTGTCAACCGTATTGCGAGCATGCCACCGCTATCAGGCGGGGCCTATGGCAGAACCGCACGCTCGTGCGCAAGCTAGCACACCCCAAAGACTTGCCGCCGACTAGCTAATCCGGCCGGCACGCTCCAGATAGGCGATCACCTCGTCGGCCAGCGTCTCGGCGTCCTTGGCCCCCGCGTCGAGCACCAGCTCGGGCTTGGCCGGCGCCTCGTACGGATCGTCGATGCCGGTGAAGCCCTTGATCTCGCCGGCCCGGGCCTTCTTGTACAGCCCCTTGGGATCGCGCTTTTCGCAAACCTCGATCGGAGCGTCGACGAAGATCTCGATGAAGTCGCCCTCGTCCATCGTGGCGCGCACGGCGTCGCGATCGCGACGGTAGGGGCTGATGAACGCGGTCAGCGTGACCAGCCCGGCTTCGGCGAACAGCTTGGCCACGGCGCCGATGCGGCGGATGTTCTCCTCGCGATCCTGGGCGGAAAAGCCAAGTCCAAACCGCTTGGCGAATTCCTCTCCGTGCCGCTCCTTGAGCATGCCGGGGCCGGCATTCAGACCGTGCCGCACGTTGTCGCCGTCGAGCACGAAGCTGTGCACGCCCCGCTTGTGCAGCTTGTGATCGACCAGGTTCGAGACCGTGCTCTTGCCGCAGGCGCTCAGGCCGGTGAACCAGATCACGCAGCCGGTATGCCCGTTGAGCTTTTCTCGCTCGGGGCGAGTGACACTGTGTTCATGCCAGGTGACGTTGGTATCGTTGCCCATCTTTGCGCCCTTCCTTCTTCTTCGCCAGAATGCGGTGTTTGCCGGGTATGTGGAAACCCAAATGATAGCCCACGCACCGTAGGTGCGCGAAGGGGAACTGCCGCTTTGTCCGGCAATTCACCGGCAATGGACGTGTCGCACCGGCTCATTCCAGGCCGGCCAGTTCGCACAGATTGGCGGCCATCACCCCCTGCGGGCAGCTCCAGACGAGGAAAAACAGGGCTTCGCGGCACCACCTTCCGGCGGGATGTCCTACAACGTAGCCGGAGCCCTTGGCCGCGGCCAGTGCCGCCTGGCTGGCGCAGCGCGATGCTGTTGGCTTGTGCCCGCATTTGCTCGGTAGTGCACACCTGGTTGCCGGCGGCCAGCTCCAGCAGCGTCGCTTCGAGCCGCGCATGATCGCGCCGCAGTTCGGCGGCCGGAGCGTCAAGGTTGGGTCGCTTCAAGGATTCTTGTTCGAGGTAATCGATCGCCGCGGACGCCAGCCCGATAGCCAACGTCGAGGTTTGCAGTCCACCGGTATTGGCGCCGGCACCGATTTTCATCACGTTCTCGGCTGGACCTGCCAGCAACCACTCGCGCCCCAGTCGCACGCCGTCGAGGTGGACTTGCCCGGTGTGGCTGGCCGTCAGACCGACCAGCCGCGGCGGCTCGGGAATCGACACGCCGGCGGCGTCGGTGGGCAGGGCCACGAGAATCTGTCGCCCGTCGTCCAGCGTCGCGCCGGTCACCACGACGCTGGCATGCGACGCGCCGGTGACCCAGGGAGAGAATCCGTCGAGCAGGAAGCCGTCGCTCGTTTCTTCGGCCCGCAGTACCGGGCGGCTGAGGTGGCGGCGACTGGTCGTCAGGTGCGAAATGCCGACGGTGGCGAACGTGCGTCCTGCGACCAGATCGCCGAGCAGCCGCGTTTTGAGCGGCTCGTTGTCGCTGCCGGCGATGCGCAGACAGGCACCGGTCCGCTGGGTGATGACAAACGTGGTGGTGAGGCAGGCTGCACTGAGGCGCAGATAGCCCCGCGTGACGTCCAGCTCGCTCCACTCGCTGCCGCCGACGTGCCGGGGCATGAACCAGCGGAATACGCCCGCGCGGCCGCAGAGCTGTAATTGCGCTTCGGGCCAGCCCTCGCTGCGGTCCAAATCGCCGCTGGCAGCGGCGAGCGCCGCGCACAAGTCGGCCAGCGCCGGATCGTCGGGCGAATCGATGATGGAATTGGTATTGCTCATAGAGCGGGGACTTCCTTCCGCCCAATATTGACACTGGCGTGTTGTTGTTCTTTCCGTCGCGGATTCCGAAAAATCGGATTGGGAATCGACAAGCAGCCCTCGGGCCACGTATAATCCAGCCCGCGTGACCTTGAGTTAAATCTAGTGAAGCGGCTAAGGTCGGGCAACTTCCAAGCGGCAGACGGTGCCGAGGCGGTCGGAGATTGTGGGGTCGCTCCCCGTTCGCCGCCTCGTTATAATCCGTAGCTTCTAGCTGCTGTGGAGGTTCGATCGATGAGTCACACCGAGGCCGCACCCACCGACTCCGCTCGTCATTTGGCACTTTCCGAGCTGTCACCCCAGACGTTGTACGACAAGTGCGTGGCCCTGGCACGCAACCTGTGGTGGACGTGGCACCCGGAAGTGATCAACCTGTTTCGCGATCTGGACCCCATCCGCTGGCGGCAACTGGACCACAACCCGATCGCGCTACTGTCCGAGTTCACGCCCGAGCGGCTGGAGATGCGGGCCTCGGAGCTGGTGCTGTACAGCCGCATCAACTACGCGTATCGCCGGCTGAAGGAGTACATGGCCAACACGCAGACGTGGGGCCGTACGAATGCCGGGGTGTTGGGCAGCAAGCCGGTGGCCTATTTTTCGGCCGAGTTCGGCATCCACGAATCGGTGCCGATCTATTCGGGTGGTCTGGGGGTTCTCTCGGGCGACCACATCAAAAGCGCCAGCGGGCTGGGCATTCCGCTGGTGGCGATCGGCCTGTTCTACGACCAGGGCTATTTCAAGCAGCACCTCGACATCGACGGCTACCAGCGCGAAGAGTACATCGACACGAAAGTTGAAAACGTGCCCATGGGGCCGGCCCGCGACGAGGACGGCAAGCAGATCACCGTGACGATCGACACGCGCACCGGCCAGTTGCTCGCCAAGGTCTGGCTGATGCACGTCGGCCGCGTGCACTTGTATCTGCTCGATTGCGACGTCGAAGGGAACAGCCCCGAGGATCGCGAGCTGACCAGCCGGCTGTACGGCGGCGACCATCGCACCCGTATTCGCCAGGAACTGGTGCTGGGCGTCGGCGGCGTGAAGGCGCTGGCGGCGCTGGGCATCACGCCGGGGGTGTATCATCTGAACGAAGGGCACAGTGTATTCGCCTCGCTGGAAGCCATTCGCGAGCGGATGGAGAACGACGGGCTCAGCTTCGACAAAGCCCTGCGGGACGTGGCCCAGCATACCGTCTTCACCACGCACACGCCCGTGCCGGCCGGGCACGATCGCTTCGACGGCGGCTTGATCGAGGAACATCTGGGCCCGCTGCGCGATCAGCTCAGGATCTCCTTCGAGCAACTGATGGGATCTGGGTCGCGTCGAGCCGCAGAACGAAGGCGAAACCTTCTGCATGACCGTGCTGGGGCTGAAACTGTCGCGCCGGGCCAACGCCGTCAGTGCCCTGCACGGGCACGTCTCGCGGCGGATGTGGGCCCACCTGTGGCCGTGGCGCGTGGAGGAGGAGATTCCCATTGGCCACATCACCAACGGCGTCCACGTGCCCAGTTGGCTGGCCTGGCAGATGCAGCAGCTCTACGATCGCAAATTCCCCGTCGACTGGCTGTTGCGGATGGGCGAGCCCGAGGTCTGGCAGCGAATTCGCCAAGTCGACCCCGGCGAGCTGTGGGAAGTCCACTATGCGCTGAAGAACCTGCTGTTGGCGTTCGTGCGCCGCCGCGTCAGCCGGCAGTGCCGCCGCCGCGGCGAGAGCGACGAGGTGGTCGAGGCCGCCCGCAACATGTTCGATCCGAACATGCTGACGATCGGCTTCGCCCGCCGCTTTGCCACCTACAAGCGGGCCGACCTGATCATGACCGACCTGGAGCGAATGTTTAAGCTCCTCAACGACGAAGAGCGGCCGATCCAGATCATCTTTGCCGGCAAGGCCCATCCGGCCGACGAGCCGGGCAAAGGGCTGATCAAGAAGATCGCCAACGCCCGGCACGATGAGCGGTTTGCCAACCGATTGGTGTTCATCGAGGACTACGACATCAACGTCTGCCGGCACCTGATTCAGGGCGTCGACGTCTGGCTCAACAACCCCCGGCGACCGCTGGAAGCCTCGGGCACCAGCGGCCAGAAGGCCGTGCTCAACGGCGGACTGAACTGCTCGGTGCTCGACGGCTGGTGGGCCGAAGCCTACGACGGCAGCAACGGCTTTGCGATCGGGCGGGGCACGGCCCACGTCTCCGACCAGATCACCGACCAGCGCGATGCCGAGGCCCTGTACAACGTGCTCGAAAACGAGGTGATTCCGCTGTTCTACGACCGCGACGTCGACGGGCTGCCCCGCGGCTGGATCCAACGGATGATGAACTCGATCGGCTCGCTGGCCTGGCGGTTCAGCGCCCATCGCATGGTGATGGACTATACGAGGACCGCCTACGTCACCGCCGCCGGTGGTGTAAGCTGCGACATGAGCGTGCGGTAGTCTGCCCGGCCCGGCGGTCTCCGACTGGTACAGTCAGTAGTGCCGACGCGGATTGACCGCACTTCTGGACAAGCCAGCGGTGGCACGCCGAACACCCCGCGGTCTTCATGTGCGCCCTTTCTACGGCCACGGATTTTGCCTAGAATTCCACGTTCGTTCGGTCATCCGATTCCGCGCACCAAATCCGATTGAAGGAACCCATAGGACATGCTGGATAAGAAAGAGCTGCTGTCGCAAACGGTTGAGCACGTCGACATCACCGGGCACGATCCTGTGCCCCTGGTCGAGGCGATGGGACGGATGGCCTTCTCGGCCCGGGATTTGGCCCGGGCGGCCGACATTTACGACCGCATGCTCCGCGACGGCGACTGCGGCGTGATCCTGTGCCTGGCCGGCAGTCTGGTGAGCGCGGGGCTGAAGCAAGTGTTCGTCGACCTGGTGCGCCATCGGATGGTCGATTGCATCGTCAGCACCGGCGCGAATATTGTCGACCAGGATTTCTTCGAGGGGCTCGGCTTCCATCACTACTTGGCCCCCGAGCGGCTGAAGGCCGGGCTGGACGACGACCAGCTCCGCGAGCTGCACATCGATCGGATTTATGACACGTTGATCGACGAGGACGAATTGCGGGTTTGCGACGACACGACCCGGCAGATCGCCGACGGGCTTCCGCCCCGGGCGTATTCCTCGCGCGAGTTCATCCGCGAGATGGGCGGCTACCTGGCCGAGCATGGCAAGACGGCGGACTCGATCGTGCTGGCGGCCTACGAGGAGGACGTGCCGATCTTTTGCCCGGCGTTTTCCGACTGCTCGGCCGGCTTCGGCTTGGTGGCCCACCAGCATGCCCGGGGCGAGCGGCCGAAAGTGTCGATCGACAGCGTGAAGGATTTCTATGAGCTGACACAGATCAAGATCGCCAACCCCACGACCGGCATTTTCATGATCGGCGGCGGCGTGCCCAAGAACTTTACGCAGGACATCGTCGTGGCGGCCGAGATCCTGGGCGAAGAGCCGCCGATGCACAAGTACGCGGTACAAGTCACGGTGGCCGACGTGCGCGACGGGGCGCTGTCCAGCTCCACGCTCAAGGAGGCCTCGAGCTGGGGCAAAGTGGACACCGTCTACGAGCAGATGGTCTACAGCGAAGCGACTCTGGCGGTGCCGCTGATCGCCGGCTACGCCTACCACAAGGGGTCCTGGAAGACGCGTCAGGCCAAGCGCTTCACGCGGTTGCTGGAAGGGGCGGTGCAGGGCGCGACCTGACGGCACGGCATGGCGCGGTCACGAGCGACGATCGAGAATCGGCGTGTGCATCCGTCGCGCCGAACGAATCAACTCAGCGCGGCCGGCGTCGCCGAAAGACCAACGCGGCGCCGACGAGCATGCCACAGGCCAGAACCAGCGTGCTGGGCTCGGGCACGAGGTGCGGATATTGCCGCAGCGTGAAGCTTTGAATCCCATCGGGCACGTCGATCCGAAACTCGTACACCTCGGATCCCGACGAATGGATACCGCCACTGAACCCTAGCACGTCCTCACCTAGGGCAACACCGCTGAAGGCCGAAGACGATGGTGGGGCGGGATCGTAGCCGGGCGCGTCAAAGTCAAGGCCGTCGCCGGCACCCGACTGCGTGAAGCCGGCGCCCACTCCGAATCCGAGCACCGTTGTATAGCTGTCCCAATCGAAGCCGATGTTGTTGTCCACCGATTCAAAGATCTGGTATTCGGTCGTTCCGCTGGGATCCGATCCGCGCACGGCGAACTGGAGGTCGATGTAGCCGGGATGATCGAACCGCTTGGTGATCACCACCAGGTTGACGTCAAATCCCGGCCCGCCGGGTTGATTATCGTTACCCTCGGACGAAGAGATGATAGCGGGTACGTAGGCTTTGCCGAGTCCCGGGCCGCTGATGGACAACACCGAGGTGATCGTTCCCGCTTGGGCGGCAAGTGGAAGCGAAAGGCACAGGACGATCGCACATAGCGCCCATGCCGCAGGCATGAGCCATGCAACCCGTCGCAAAGCGATACGCGTGTGAGGACCAACAAACTTCTTCATAAGTTGATGCCGGTGTTCGCCGCACAACGCGCGAGTCAAGGCGGGGGAGGCGGCACAACAAAGCACCGACACCAAACGCCTGCATGGCACGAATGAAGTTTGCTTCTGGCGCTAGAAAGGGAGACGGTTCAACAAATGAACCGATACGCGCGCTGTCGAAACGCACGCGCAAAAGACAGAGCAGCTAGTGTGACAGAAGCAAGTTCTGTACGGCGGTCACTAGCTGACTCCAAGGTTGCTTGAAATTCGTAGTCAATGCCGGGCTCAGCCGGTGCCGCCTATCATAACCAGCAAAGTCCGCCCGTCAACCTTTTTTTAAACCATTTTTTCCAGGCAGTCCAAAACTTGCTCCGGTTCGCCTCCAAATACCCCCCCCTTAGGGGTTATTTTGCCACTGCGACGTCCGTGCCTCTGAGGCCTCAGGAGCCCTATTTTCCCGCCTCGATCGGAAATTCGGAGATCTCGGTTCAGGGGACGAATAGATCCCGCCACCGAACCGCAAGTCCGGCAAATTCGAGCCACAACCGACACATCGCCGGCACGCCCCAGTGCTAGACGTCCAGCCCCTCAGCGAAAAGAGCGTCGCCGTCTCCAAAACAGCGTGACGCCGGCCAGTGCCCCCAGCGCCAGGGCCAGCGTACCCGGCTCGGGCACCAGATGGGGATACTGACGGAGCGTGAAGGCCTGAATCCCGTCGGGCACGTCGATACTAAACTCGTAGATTTCGGAGCCCGATGAATGGACTCCGGTGCTGAACGTCAGCAGGTCCTCTGACGTCGCGACGTTTGCGAACGCGGTGGATGTCGGCGTGGGATCGAAGCCCGGAGCGTCAAAGCTCAAACCGTCGCCCGCGGTCGATTGTGTGAAACCCGCGCTTACATTGAATCCCAATTCGACCGTATAGCCATCCCAGTTGGAACCTGTATTGTTGTCGACCGATTCGAAGAAGTGGTATTCGGTCGTTCCACCGGGGTCCGGGTTGCCCACCGAAAACTGGATCTCAATGGAATTGAGAAACGGGTTGTTACTCGAATCGCCGTGATCGAACCGCTTGGTGACCACGACGAGGTTGGGGTTGGGTGCCAGAGAGGGAGCATAATTGTCGTTGCCCGGGGCTCCCGTGATAATGGCAGGCACGTAGGCAGCCCCCAGCCCATGTCCCACGATCTGGAATGCACTGATGATCGTTCCGGCCTGGGCGGTGATCGAAAAAGTCAGCCAGGCCAGGCCGATGCAAAGCGGCAACCCCCACGATCTGACCGGGGCACACGAGGCGATCCGTCGACGGCTACCGATAAACTTCTTCATAAGTTGACGCTGGTGTCGCCGTACAAGCACGCGCCGTGGCGTTGGTCTTTGCGCGACGGAATGCCGTCGAGCAACACACGCCATGGACGTACGATGCCGTGCTTCTGGCACAAAAGCCTAGAGAGCAGGTTCCGACTGGAACCATCGGGTGCACTTTCAAAGTGCACGTGCAAAAGATAGAGCGGCTAGTGCGACAGAAGCGAGTTCTGTACGACGATCACTAGCAAGCTCCAAAGTTGAGTTTTGCGATGTTAGCGGTAAGAGCCGCCACGTCGGGCGACGCCGCTAATGATAGCCGATTGTCCGGGCTCGTCAATATTTTTTAGCCTATTTTCCCGGAAGAAGTTTCCTGGCCTGATCGGGGTAAGATCGCTGACGTGACGCCCGCCATCAACACCGCGTCATTCTCGCTCGGACAAGTGCCCCCCAAGACTTGCAATCGAGGGCCGAAAGTTCCGCGGATTGGCCGGCTATTGGCCTGCTGGCAAGGGCTTCAGTAGCAGCCCGCCGAACTGCATCAGGTTGCCGTGGACCGGCCCGGCGCAGCGCAGCACGAGCTGCTGGCTGCCTGCCGCCAGCTCGATTTCGCCGACGCGAATCTCCTGGTAGCGGTCGAGGCTGCCGGTGGAATGCACCTTGCCGGTGAGCTTCTTGTCGCCGGTCTCAAGCTGCCAGGTGTTGCCGGCATCCGCGTCGAGACAGGCGTAGTTCAACAGCACGGCGTAGCGGCCGGGCTTGGCCAGCTCGACGGTCCACACTGCCTTGTCGTTTTCGCTTTGCCAGCGGCTCAGATTCTTATACAGCGGCTGCATGACGATCATCGGACCGTAAATCTCGCAAGTCGTCGGATAGAGCTGCAGCGTGCCGTCGGTCGTGGGCGTGATCAACTGGGGATGGTTCGCGGCGAAAACCTTGCGCGGCGCGCCGGAGCCGCGCAAGTAGGCGATCACGTTGGCCAGGTCCTGGCGGCTGAGGTCTTTCTCCAGCCCCTCGGGCATCAGCGATTTGCCGGTCACTTGCAGGGCTTCCAGCTCGTTGCGAAGGATCGTCTGCCGCTTGCCCTCCTGCCCCAACAGCGTCACGCTGTTGCCCGTCTCGTTGGCCAATAGGCCCGTGTAGCTGAGCCCGGAGGTGGTGATCGCCAGGTAGTCGAGAAACTTGGCTTCAACGGCTTTGTTCGGATCCAGAATGGCCGTCAGCAACGCCGGGGGCGAGTAGTCGGTCAGGGCCGCCAGATTCGGCCCCACGTCGACGCCGACGCCGTGCAGCCGGTGGCAGACGGCACACCGTTTGGCAAACACGGCCCGGCCGGCCTCGGCGTCGGCGGCCAGCTCGAGTACCGGCTGATTTTGCTCGACGAGCTGGGCCCGGTTCGATTCGATCTCGCCGGCCAACAGCCGCCTGGCCAGCTTTTTGGTTTCCTCGTCGTCCGATCGTTGCAGCCGTTGCCGGCGGGCGGCATCGATGTCGGCGGCCGGCACGGCGCCGACCTCGACGGCGGCCACGAGCGCCTTGGACCAACTGGGCCGGCTCAACAGCGCGTCGAGCACCTGCGAGCGCAGCTCGGGGCCGTGGCTCTTCCAACCGGCCAAGAAAGCCTCGGGAACCCGGTCGGTTTCCAGGCGAGCCAACGCCTCGACGGCGGCGGTTTGCAAGGCTCCGCTCGCTTGCGGCACCAACAGCGACTCGAGCGCGGCAATGTCCTCGTCGCGACCCTGGTCGCTGCGCCCTAGCAGGCGGATGGCCCGCAGACGCTGGCCTTCGTCGGCATCGTCATCGGCCGCGGTGGAGCGGGCGAAGGCGAACATTCCTGCGAGTTTTTCGCCGGGATCAACCTGCCGCCAATCCGCCTCGCGGCGATCCACCGCGTCGAGCAGTCCGGCCAGGGCCGTCAACTGCCAGGCGGCATACTCGCCGTCGTGCGGCTGGGCGATCTTGTTCTAGCGCGGACGACAGCGGCCCGCTCGTCGTCATAGGCGCTGGCCAGCCCCACGAGTTGTTCGAGCAAGTCGCCCGGCGGCTCGGCCGGCGGCTCCACGCCCAGGACTTTGGCCAGCACGCCCGAGATATTCTGCTTGTTCACCGAGCTGAGCACGGCGGCGGTCATAAACCGATCGTCTTGGTAACGGACGGCCAGTTCGCCCAGCGCCTGAGCGGCCCGAGGATCGTTCCACTCGCCAAGCGTATAGGCACGCTGCAATTGGACGTGCAGCGTCGGCGTCGTCGGCCAGCGCCAGAATCGCTTCGCCCAGCTCGGGGGTTTCGGCCAGGTGGGCTTCGGCGATTTGCACGCCGTGGCGGCGCACGCCCGGATGCGGATCGTGCAAGGCGCGGGCGATTTGTGGCGGCGCGCGCTCGCCGAGCAGCTCGAGCGTCCACAGGGCCTGTGCCCGACATATCGGCCGATCGGATTTGGCGGCCAGCTTGCCGAGCGGCTCGGCGGCCGACTCGTCGCCGCGCCACAGGAGCATCTGCTGGGCCATGTCGCGCTGCCAGCCGCTGGGGCTATCGAGGGCGGCTACCAACTCGGCGGTCGAAAGCTTGTCGAGCCGCGGAACGGTGCGCGGGCGGATTCCCACCGGATAGACCCGATAAATGCGTCCCATGTCGCTGCCCGCCCGCAGGTCGAGCTGATCTTGAATGGCTTGCGGGATCCATTGCGGATGTTCGATCGTCTGGCGATACATGTCGGCCACCCACAGCGCGCCGTCGGGGCCGGTGGCCAGCGAGGTGGGGCGAAACCAGTTGTCGGCCGAAGCCAGGAACTCGCTCTCCTGCTCGTCGTCGGCGCGGCGCGAGCGGAAGAGCAGTCCCTCGCGGCGCAGCACCTCGCGATGCACCAGGTTGTGCACCGGTTCGCTGATGAAGGCGTTGCCCTCGAAAGCCGGACCGAACAGGTCGTCGCGATAAATCATCGAGCTGTTGGCCGACGTGAAGCGGTTGGCCGCGTACAGGTCGTTGAAGCGGGCGATCGTGCGGCTGCGGGGAAAGACTTCGGCCGCGCCGGCATGCTCGGGCACGTCGACGCGCGAGTCGGTGGCGGCCACTTGGTCGTTGCGGCGAAGATAATGATCGTCCAAGACGAACTGGTACAGCGGATTGCTATTGGTGTTGCCAAACCAATTGTCCCAATCGTCCCGATTGCGGCCGTACTGGGTCACGCCCGACTGTGGATCGAGCAGACCCTCGTCGGGCCGGATACGAAAGTCGCGGTGGTCGGCGTCGACCGACTCGCCGCGCTTGGTGAGCTTGATCTTGCCCCCCACCGCGTCGCCGTGGGCGCCGTAGAGCCAGCCGTCCATGCCCCACTTGAAGCCGTTCATGCGGTGCTGCGGATTGCCCTCGAGAAAGCCGGTGTAGAGCACTTCGCGGCGGTCGGCCCGGCCATCGCCGTCGGTGTCTTCGGCATACAAGATGTCCGGCGCAGGAGATGATCACGCCCTTGGCCAGGGGGCGATGCCGTTAGGAAACCCGAGTCCTTCGAGAAACACCGTCGAGCGATCGAGCCGCCCGTCGCCGTCGGTGTCTTCCAAAAACCGGACGCGGCCGCCGTGCCCGCCGTGGCCGTCGACGCCGCGCGGATAGTCGCCCATCTCGGTCACCCACAGCTTGCCGTCGGGTCCCCAGGCGATCGAAATCGGATCCACGACCAGCGGCTCGGCCGCCATCAGCTCGACCTGGAACCCCGGCCGGGCACGCGTCACGGCCAGCGATTGCTCGGGCGACTTGGGGCCCGGGAACAGCACGCCGCTGAGCAGGTTGTCGAGCGGCATCCGATCGACCAGGTCGGGCATCCGGTCGGTGTCTTCGTTCTGCACCCACAGCGTGCGGGAATGGAACCAGGCGCCCGATTTTCGCCGTCGCGGGCGATCATCGGAATCGCCTGCGGATCGCCTCGCTGGCCGGAGACGAGCTCCTCGGACCATCCCTCGTCCTGGGAAACGAACAAGTACGCCGCGTAGCCCCTCTCGTTCGACGAAATCACGTCCAGCCGTCCGTCTTGATCGACGTCGACGAATCGCAAGCCGGTGTCCCGGTCGTCGGCCAGCGTCATCCCGCCGGGCAGCACGAAGGGCAGCTCTGCGCCAGCCGTCGGCCGAATCGCGGCCATAAATGGCCTGTCCCTTCGCGTGGCACAAGATCAGCTCGCAGGTCCCGTCCCCGTCGACGTCGAGCAGCCGCATGCCGCGCGGAGTCCCGGCGAAGTCGATTCCGGAGGTCAGCGATGCGTCCTCGACCCACTTCCCGCCGGTGAAATGCCAGGCCCGCTCCACGCCGGCGAAGACGCTTGGGCTGCCGTCGGCATGCACCACGCCGAACCGCACGCCGGCGTCCACCGTTTTGCCCGTGGGCCCCTGCGAAACGAGCGGCAGCGGAAACTCGCTTTCGGTCCACTTCCGCTCTTGGGGCGACCAGAGGCGCATCCGCCGCGTGGACTGGTTACCAATGACGACGTCCATATAGCCGTCGGCATTGGCGTCCAGTAGCCGCACGCCGCCGTCGGCGCCGGTGGTCCCCCGTAGGGGGGTTCCGGCCAGCAGGTTTTTGTTCAGGCGCTGGGCCGCTTCCCGAAAGTTGAGAAACTTGACCTTCGGGCCGTACCGCTCGACGGCATAGTCCACCAGCTCGATGATCTGCTCGGTCTTGATCCACTTGTGCGGATGAAAAACGAGCGTAAAGGTGCCCTGCTTGACGACGGCCGCGTCGATCGCCCGCTTCAGGTCCTCGACGGTGCGCGGATTGTCCGGTTTTTGCACGTGTTGGGCGCTCCAGTCGCTGGGCACCACGCAGGGAAACTCCCAGCACAGCTTGCCGATCACGTAGGGGTACGGGTAGTCCTCGATCGTCACGACGTACGACTCAAACGGCAGGTAGCGGCGAAAGATCTCCTGCGACCGGCCATCGACGACCAGCTCGCGGGGTAGTTCGGGGTCGTTGGCCGTGATGATGTTGAATACGGAACTGTCGATCTGGAGGAAATTGCCCGAGGGGGTGCGGCGGTTGAAGATTTCGGCGTAAAACCGGGGACTGGGCGTGTTTTGCGAATCGCAGCAGGGCATGCGAAACGCCACCGGCCGGCTGCCGGGCACCGCGGCCATCTGGTCGACGCACTGCTCGTAAGTGCGGCGGGCTGCCGCAAAATCCCCCTTTTGTAACAGCGGGCAGGGATGATCAAGCGTGTGCGTCTCGAAGCTCAATCCCTCGGCCAGCCACTTCTGCAAGTGCGGATGCCGCGGATCGATCTGGCAGGTCATGATGCTCACCGGCGCGCGGCCGTCGATCTTTTTAAGCCGCTCAAGGATCGGCCGCAGAAAGGCCTCCCATCGCTCGTGACCGCGCATGTCGTCGATTGACAGGATGACGACGGCCTCCACGCCCGCTTCGCCGACCCATTGGGGCGTGACGAGCTTGGGGAATTGCCGGGCGGGATAAAACGGGTCGCTGGCGTCGAGGTAAGCCAGCCGATTGCCGTCGGCCGCCAGCGCCCCGGCAGCTATCGCCACGAGCACGACCGCGGAGGTCACAGGCGCTAGGAAACGCATCACTTGTTCTGCTCTGGGGTCGAGTGCCTCGGGTCCAGCCCGAATGCGGTCCAGTTCGGGCAATCTGGCCATTATAGTCATGCCGCGCGGCCGGCGAGAATTTCTCCAATCCTCGCAACTTGCCTTGTAGCACGCCGGGTCAACCAGCCGCGCCCGGGCGTCGCTCGCGTTGACCGGCCGGAACGCTTGCAGTACGATTCGCCCCCTCGCTCGCCAGAGCTGTGGCGACAGATGCAAATCACTCCCATACTCGAGGGGCACCGGATCGATCATGGACGATGTACCTGGCTGTCGCGGTTGTGGAAGTACTTCGCTCGTTTTGATTCAGCGGCACGCCGATTTTGGCGCGAGCGCTCGCGCGAGTGTCACCGGCGTTTCGCACGACGCGCCGGTGAGCGAACACCTGGCGCTGTGTCGCGACTGTGCGCTGGTGCAGACGATTGGTACCGGTCCGACGATCCAGCGCTCGCACGGCGAGGCGCTGGCCACGCGGCCCGAGTTGACTTCCTGGCAAGCGCGGCAATTGGCCAGCCACGTCGCGGCGGCCCAAAAACTGCGGCCCACGAGCCTGGTGGTCGAAATCGGCAGCCGCGACGGCTGCTTGCTGCAAACCTACCAGGCGGCCGGCGTGCCGGTGCTGGGGATCGAGCCGGCCGTACGGCTGGCCGAGCTCGCCCGGCTGGAACACGGCGTTCCGACCGTGTGCCGGCATTTCACGAAACATCTGGCCCAACAGCTCGAGGGCTGCGGCCAGCAGGCGGACGTGGTCCACGTGCATCACGTCTTGCCGGTGCTGGTGGACGTCGAAGGATTCCTGGCCGGGCTGGCCATCGTGCTGGCCCCCTCGGGCGTGGCCGTAGTCGACGTGCCGTACGTCAAGCAGTGGATCGATCGGGGGAACTCGCGGTGCCTCCTTACCGGTTGTGGTCTTACTTCTCGCTTACATCGCTCACCCGAGCGCTCGCGCGGCACGCCCTGTTCGCGCACGATGTCGAGCAAAACGCCGATGCCGGCGGTTCGCTACGGCTGTTCGTCGGCAAGCGCGACAACTCGAGCGATCGGGTACGCGGGTTGCTGGGCGAAGAAGCCCATTGGAACGTCGAGCAGCCCGAGACGTATGCGGCCCATGCGCCCCACACACCTCCCCGCCGCCGCCGAGTGGCCTGACGCGGGGGCGCCCGGCCCATTGCGTCTTGATGCAACGGATTGCGCGAACGGGACCGCCGCCGGTCCCCGTCGTCCGTCCGACGGGGGACCCCTGGATTCTTTGGACGCCGTGGCCCTATAAAGGTGGCTGCGGTCGGCGTCGCGTGAGCGCGCTGCGCAAGGCCGCGGCGATTGCTCGCATCCAGGCACCGGAGGCTGTCGGCCATGCTCCAGGAATTCAAGAAGTTCGCCCTGCGGGGCAGCGTGCTCGATCTGGCGATTGGCGTGATTATCGGGGCGGCCTTCGGCAAGGTCGTCAGCTCGATGGTCGACGACGTGATGATGCCGCCGATCGGCGTGGTGCTCAGCGCCAGCCATGCCCAGGACTTTCAGGATTGGGCCCTGCCGATCAACGCCGACAACGCGAAGCAGTTTGCAGAGGCCCAATCGGCCACCCGGGCCAAAGAGCTGGGCGTGGCCACGATCAACTACGGCCGGTTTGCCAACAACGTCCTCAGCTTTCTGATCGTGGCCTTTTGTGTGTTTCTGGTCGTCAGGCAAGCCAACCGGTTCATGCCGCCGGCGCCGCCGCCAGCGACGCGCGAATGCCCGCACTGCCATACACTGATTTCGAAAAAGGCCGATCGCTGTCCGAATTGCACCTCGGAGATTGCGCCGGAAGGGGCGTAGCGCCTGCCGAGGGCGCTCGGCGGGCCGGCCGATCGTGGTCTTTGAACCGAAGCATGGAGTTCCCAATCGCATGAGTAACGCACCAACGCTTTTCTCGCTGTTGAGCGCTTATTGGACGTCGCAGGCCATTTACGTCGCCGCCAAGCTGGGGCTGTCGGATCAGCTGGCCAAGGAATCTCAAACGGCCGCGCAGTTGGCCGCCGCCACGGGCGTGAAGCCCGAGCCGCTGTACCGCCTGATGCGGGCCTTGGCCAGCGTGGGTATGTACAACGAAGGGCCCGACGGCCGCTTTACGATGACGCCGCTGGCCGAAGGGCTCCGCAGCGACGCGCGGTATTCGCAGCGGGCGCTGGCGTTGATGATCGGCGAGGAACACTACCTGGCCTGGGGCGAGCTGTTGCACTGTGTCCGCACGGGCCAGAGTGGCTTTGAGAAGGTTTATGGGGAGCCGGTGTTCGACTGGCTTTCCAAACATCCCGAGCAGGCCGCCGTGTTCGACCAGGCCATGGTCAGCGTGCACGGGCGCGAAACGGCCGCCATGATCGACGCCTACGACTTCTCCACCTTCGGCACGCTGGCCGACGTGGGGGGCGGCAACGGCAGCCTGCTGCGCGAAGTGCTGGCACGAACGCCCGGGCTCAAGGCCATGCTCTGCGACCTGCCCGGCGTGCTCGAACGGGCCAAGCCGCAGATTGCCGCCAGCGGTCTGGCCGAACGGATTCGCATGATCCCCACCAACTTCTTCGAGGAAGTGCCCGCCGGCGCGAACGCCTACCTGATGCGGCATATCATCCACGACTGGACCGACGAGCAGTCGGTCCAGATTCTGCGGAACGTGCGGAAGGCCATCGGCCCCGACGGACGGCTGCTGTTGATTGAAAGCGTGATTGCCCCGGGCAATGAGCCCAGCTTCGGCAAAATGCTGGACTTGAACATGATGGTCGTCCCCGGGGGCAAGGAGCGGACCGAAGCGCAATATCGCGAGTTGTATACCGCGGCCGGCTTCCGCTTGGAGCGGATCGTGCCCACGGCGGCCGACGTGAGCGTGATCGAAGGCCATCCGGTGTGAGCATGCAGTGCGTTGCCAGCACAGGATGGCGCGGCCGGTGGCGGCGCTCTGCTGCGCCTGCGGGCGGCCAGGACAAAGTCCGCCTTGCACAAAGCCGTGATAGCGGCTACTTAATCGCCGGCGCCCTCCGCGCCGACACATCCGCAAAGCCGTTGGCCACGTCGGTTCGGCCGTGAGCGCTTACATCCTCCGCCTGGTGCGACCGGAAATCCGCGCGATGGCGCTCTGCGCGCTGGTGGCGATCGCCGCCGTGGGGTGCCGCGCGCAACCCAAGTGGTCGCCCAACCAGGCGGTGCTGCCCCGCGCCGATTTCCGCGGCAACGAGGTCACTGTTCACAACATCCGCAACACCGAGTATCGCACGGCCGACGATTACACCGTCCACTACTACGACAAGACGTTCGACCTGGAGAAGCTCGACTCGGTCGACTTCATCGTGGTGCCGTTCTCCGACGTCCCCGGCGGGGCCCATACGTTCTTGAGCTTCGGCTTCGACGGCACCGACTACGTGGCGATCAGCGTCGAGCAACGCCACCACGAGGGGGAAGGCTTTACGCCGGTGAAAGGCTTTGTCGACCCCCGGCCAATCATGTACGTCGTCGGCGACGAGCGCGACCTGATCCAGTTGCGCTCGATCTACTGGATGTCGGACGTCTACGTATACCGGGCCCAGGCGTCGCGGGCCCAGATGCAGGCCCTGTTTACCAGCATGCTCCAGCGGGCCAACAAGTTGCGCCACCATCCGGAAAACTACAACCTGATCACGAACAACTGCACGACGAACATCGTGCGGCACGTCAACGAAATCGCGCCCGAGCGGATCCCGTTCACCTATCAGGTGATGCCGCCGGCCTTTTCCGACGAAGTGGCCTACAAGCTGAAGCTGATCAAGATCGACGACAACTTCGAGCGCACCCGGCAGGAAGCGCGGATCAACCAGGTGGCCTACGTCTATCGCGACAGCCCCGACTTTTCGGTCAAGATTCGCGAGGGCTCGCCGACGCTGGCGACAAAGTCGTGGGCCTTGGACCATTCGCCGCTGCGGTAAAGCGGAGACGGCGTCCTGACGGCTTTCGTTAGCGGGCTTGGGCCGCGGTGCGCAGTTGGCCCTGGCGGACCTTGACGTCGTCGCACGACAGGCGGCCGGTGGCGTCGAACAAGCCGAGGCCGAGCGTGGCGATCTTGGCCTCGCGCGGCACCAGGGCCCGGCCGGATTGCCGGCGCCAGTGAAAGCTGCCGCGCCACCAGCCGACGGTTTGCTCACCCAGCCAGTTGCGCTGTTCGTCGAAGAACGAGATGACCAGCCGCCCGCCGTCGTGGGGGCTGCCGGCCCCTTGGACGTCATCGGCCTTGACCCACACGTCGATGTGCAGCTCCGAAACGCTCGCGCCGTCGACGCCGAATGATTGCAGGGCATGCGACTGCGCCTCGGCCGCCTGGCTTTCGAACGTGATGAAGTGGCCCGACTCGTTGGTGGGACCGCCCCGTTCGATCGTCGCCCGACGCACGTAATACCAGTTGGCCGGCTTGTCGGGCTCGAGCAACTGCTCGAAATCGCCGTTCGCCAGCGGCGTGAGCGGACCGTCGGGCCTCACGCTGCGCAGCGATTCAGCCGAGCCGGTCATCGGCACGAAGTAGGTCGGCTCGCGCGACTCGACCTCGAGCGTTCCTTCGCGCTTGACCAGCGTGCAAAGATCCTGTTGAAAGCGCTCGCCGACGGGGATCAACATCCGGCCCCCTTCGCGCAATTGCTTGGCCAACGGAGCAGGTACCTTTTCCGGCGAGCAGGTGACGATGATCTTGTCAAAGGGGGCCGCTTCGGGCCAGCCTTGAAAACCATCGCCCGAGCGGAAATGCACGTTCTTGAAGCTGAGCGATTCGATCACTTCCTTGGCGTGCGCGGCCAGCGGCTCTTGGATTTCGATCGTATAGACGTCTTTCACCAGCCGGCTGAGCACGGCCGCCTGGTAGCCGCTGCCGGTGCCGATTTCCAGCACCCGGTCGGTCGGCTGAGGATCGAGCTGTTCGGTCATCCAGGCCACGATGTAGGGGGACGAGATGGTCTGTTTCTCGCCGATCGGCAAGGTGATGTCCCGATAGGCATACGGCCGCAGCTCCGCGGGGACGAACTCGTGACGGGGTACGGTCCGCATCGCCGCCAGCACGGCCGGGTGTTTGACGCCGGCCGTGGCGATGTCGGCTTCGACCATCCAATTGCGGGCGGCGGCGAATTGCCGTGCCGACTGAGCCTGGCAGCGGCTGCCGGCAGCCAGCGTGGCGCTGAGTGCCGAGAGCAGCACGAGAGTCAAAGGGGCGGCACGACCTGGGGTGAGGGACATGGCAGGAATCCTCGCTGGGGGCCGGAAAAATCGTGCCCCTATGTAACGGATCGCCGGCTGGCCAGGAAGTCGAATCGCGGGGGCGAAACGGCGATTTATCACTCCCGCCTGACAAGCTATCATCGTTAGCTGCCTCGCACGTTCCCGCCGCGACCCGCATGGCCTGCCCCCTCATGGATCTTTCTCATCGCATGCAGGCCGTGCAGACGCCGATCATTCCGGTCGTGGGCGAGCTGATTCGCCAGCACCCGGGCACGATCTCGCTGGGGCAGGGGGTCGTGCACTACGGCCCGCCGCAGCAGGCGATCGACGCCCTCGGCCGGTTTCTGGCCGATCCCCAGAATCACAAGTACCACTCGGTGGAAGGCATCGCGCCGCTCACCGCGGCGTTGGCCCGCAAGCTGGCGGCCGAAAACGGCATCACGATCGGCTCGGACAATCGGGTGGTGGTCACCGCCGGCGGCAACATGGCCTTCTTCAACGCCCTGCTCGCCGTGGCTGACTCGGGGGACGAAATCGTGCTGCTGGCGCCCTATTACTTCAACCACGAAATGGCCGTGGCGATGCTCAATTGCCAGGCCGTGGTGGTGCCCTTGGACGCCAACTACCAGGTCGACCCGGAGGCCGTCGAGGCGGCCGTCACCCGTCGCACGCGGGCGATCGTCACGATCTCGCCCAACAATCCCTCGGGGGCCGTCTATCCCGAGGCGACGCTCACGGCGATCAACCGGCTGTGCCGCGAGCGAGGCATCTATCACATCAACGACGAGGCGTACGAGTATTTCGTCTACGACGGCGCACAGCATTTTTCGCCGGCTTCGCTAGCGGGGGCGACCGATCACACGATCTCGCTCTACTCGTTTTCCAAGGCCTACGGATTTGCCAGTTGGCGGATCGGCTACATGGTGATACCCGAGGCGCTCGACCGTCGCCGTCCGCAAGGCCCAGGACACGATCCTGATTTGTCCGCCGGTCATCTCGCAATACGCCGCGCTGGGGCGCTCGAGGCACCGCTTGACTATCGCCGCCAGAACGTGGGCGCGTGGCCGAAGTGCGCCAGATGGTGCTCGACGAGCTGGCAGCCGTTCAGTCGTTTTGCACGATTCCGCCGGCACTGGGGGCGTTTTACTTCCTGCTGCGAGTGGATACCCAGCTCGATTCGATGGACCTGGTCCAGCGGCTGGTGCGCGAGTTCGGCGTGGCCGTGATTCCCGGCACGACGTTTGGCATCCAGCGGGGCTGCTATTTGCGCGTGGCCTACGGGGCGCTCCAGCGCGATACGATTGCCGAGGGGGTCGGCCGGCTGGTGCGCGGGCTAACAACCATCGTAGGATAAACGTCATGCAAATCGTCGCCTGCCAGCTCGACATCGCCTGGGAAGACAAACCGGCCAATTATCAGCGGGTCCGCTCGCTGCTAGCCGAGGCCGCCGTTCGCCCCGGGGCCCTGGTGGTCTTGCCGGAAATGTTTGCCACCGGGTTCAGCATGCACGTCGACGCGATCGCCGAAGCCGAGGACGGGCCGACGCACCGCTTCCTGGCCGAGCTGGCCGGCCAGTACCAGTCGCTGGTGATGGGCGGCGTCGTGACGCGCGCGGCCGACGGTCGCGGACGGAACCAGGCCGTGGCCTACGATGCCGCGGGCCGACTGGTGGCGCGATACTCGAAGATTCACCCGTTCTCCTTTGCCGGCGAAACGGAGTATTACGCCGGCGGTGGGGACGTTGTCACGTTCTCCTGGCAGGAGTTCACCATCGCCCCTTTGGTGTGCTACGACCTGCGCTTTCCGGAGGTGTTTCGCCTGGCCACGAGACGGGGGGCGGAGCTGTTGGTGGTGATCGCCAACTGGCCCCAGCGGCGCGAGTCGCATTGGCTGGCTCTGCTCCGCGCCGAGCCATCGAAAACCAGGCCTACGTGGTGGGCGTCAACCGCGCCGGCGACGATCCCCACGTCCACTACGGCGGGCACAGCCTGGTGGTCGATCCCCGCGGACAGACGGTAGCCGAAGCGGGCGACAGTCCCGGGGTGCTCGTGGCCGAAGTCGAGCGGGCCAGCTTGCTCGAATATCGGTCGAAGTTTCCCGCCTTGGCGGACATGCGAGACGAGTTCTTTGGGGCTTAGAGCCGCCTGAGCGGCCGGCCACAAGAGCGACGCTCCGTGGCCCGTGGCCTCGCGGGAAATCCCCCGGCGGGCAAGCTTTTCTCGCCTCTTCGACCCGGGTAAACTAAGTGGGACGATTCCTTCCGAGGCCGCGCACCGAATTTGGCGGCTGGTCTGGTGCCTGTGGGCAACCTCTTCCGCGACCCTCACGAGGATCTCTGGCCATGAAACGTTCGTTTCGCTCGCCCCTGTTGCTGTTGGTGGTCTGGCTAGCGGTCGCCGCCGCCGAGGCCCGAAGTGCCGAATCGTACACGCGGCAAGAAGACGTGATCTATGGCCGCAAATACGGCATGGCATTGACGATGGACGTGTTTAAGCCGCACAAGCAGAACGGCGCGGCGGTGATCGTGTGCATCAGCGGTGGCTGGGTGTCGAATCACGATCAGATTCAGCCGGCGTTTGCCATGGACTTATTGAGTCGCGGCTACACGGTGTTTGCCGTGGTGCACGGCAGCCAGCCGAAATTCACGATTCCCGAATGCGTGGCGGACATGAACCGGGCGGTTCGCTATATCCGCGCACACGCCGAGGACTTTGGCATCGATCCGGACCGGATCGGCATCACCGGCGCGAGTGCCGGCGGTCACTTGTCGCTGATGCTCGGTTGCGCCGGCTGCGAAGGCGATCCGAACGCAAAGGACCCGGTGGACCGCGAAAGCAGTCGCGTGCAAGCGGTGGCCTGCTTCTTTCCTCCCACCGATTTTCTCAATTACGGCCAGCCCGGCGTGAAGTCGCTGGGCATCGAGCCAAACCACCAGTTCAAGGCGCCGTTCGATTTCCGGGTGGAGGATCCCAAGAGCAAGCTGTTCATGCCGGTGGACCTGGAAACGCGCGAAGAGATTTGCCGCGCCATGTCCCCCATCTATCACGTCAACGAAGGGGATGCGCCCACGTTGATCTTGCACGGCGACGCCGACGAACTGGTCCCCTTGCAGCAGTCGGAAATCATCGTCGAGAAGCTGAAGGAAGCCGACGTGCCGGTCGAGTTGATCGTCAAGAAGGGGGCCGGGCACGGCATCTGGCCGACGATGTTCCAGGATTTCAAGACCATCGGCGATTGGTTCGACAAGTACCTGCGCGGGGAAACGCACGAACAGGCCGCCAAATAGCGATTCGCCGCGGCACGAAAACCGAAAACGCCGGGTCGCGTCCTGCGTCCCGGCGCTGTTGCCCCTTCCCACCGCGAGTTTGTCAACGTACTGCTTATTGCGCGTACCACATCGAGAAGTTGGGTCCCCCCACGCCGAAACCGAACTGCGGCCCGTAAACCCCGGGGTTGTAGACCGGACCGCGATACACCGGGTAGACCCCGATCGGACGCTGAGAAAAGCCGTAAGGGTACGCCGGTACGCGGTAGCCGGGATTCCAATGCTGGAAGTTCGGCCCCCGCATTTGCATATGATGCGGGAGGTGCATGCTGCGAACGCGCGGTCCGGCGGCCCACACCGTGCTGCTCGTGGCGAACAACAGGATTGCCACGCACGTCAAAACTGAGATGGCTCGTTTCATGATGAATCTCCTTCATCGTCACTTGCTGGGGCCGGTTGGTTTGATCGGCCCAGGGGTCCGTTCACTCTTGATTGGCAAGAGATGCACCGCGCGTGCCAAAGTGACGAGCAGCAGCGAAACGCCTGAAAACACGAGCTTTTCGCGCCGCGTGCGCAGAGCCAGCGCCGAAAGCGCTATCGGTTTGACGTCAGCAGGAGATCGAATTGCGGTGCGCGCACCGGCGCGGTCAGTCCAGCGGTTTGACGCGAATGTTGCGGTATCGCACGAACTGCTTGCGCAAGTCGCCGCCGCCGCCGTGCACTTGCAGGCCGATGCTGCCGGCGGCCTGGTGCCGGGCCTCGCTGTCTGCGAACTCCATGAACCTGACACCATTGATCCAGGTCACGATCTTCGGCGGGTTGCCTTCGATCCTGGCACGCAGCTCGTTCCACTGGCCGTGCTTCCAGAACTCCGGCCACTGGGCCGGCAAAACCGGGAGCGGAAACGGGCATTCGTCCTGTTTGATCTTCGTCACGTCGTCGAGAAACGTGAAATTGCGGAGACTGATGCCGCCGGTTAGCCCTTCGCCGTAGATGCCGGCCAGGTTGCCGTTGGGATGGTAATCGATCATGTACTGGTAGGCTTGCCCGCGCTCGTTGCTCCGCAGAAACAGCCCGCTGTCGGGGACGAAGTCGTTGTTCATTTCGAGCACGACCTCGAAATCGCCGAAGGGTTGGTCGGTGAGGATGATGCCGCCGTTGCTGGGAATGTCCTGGCTGCCCGTGATGGCGCCGTCTTCGACGACCCAGCGTCCGCCGGTCTTGAAGCCGCTGGCCAGGCTGTGGCCGCTTTTCGACGTGACGTGCCAGCCGTCGAGCGACTTGCCGTCGAAAATCGAAACGAAGCCGGAATCATCGAACGACTCGCGTTTGAAGTCGGCCGCGCGAGCGGTCGGGATCAGCAGGCCACAAACGACAACGACGCCAGCGACAATCGAGGCACGCATGATGGCAAACTCCTGGTGGGTAAGTGAAAGCAACGGTGCGGGGAGAGGGCGGTCGGGTCAGATCTTCCAAGGCTCGCGCGGCTCGCGGTTGAGCAGGCTGTTGGCTTCGTCGTCGTTTACAAAACGCTCCGCGTCCGGATTCCACTCGAGCGGCCGCCGTAGTTGATACCCGAGATTCGCCAGGTGGCAGATCGTGGCCGAGCGATGGCCGATCTCGGCGTCAGCGATCGGCGTGCCGCGGCTCTTGATGGCGTCGAGCCAGTTGCGGCCGTGATCGTCGGCATGCACGACCGTCCGGTCGTCATCGCCCAGCGGCGTCTTGACAATCTCCTCCGGCGTGCTCTCCAGCTTTCCGCGGTCGACGTAGATCGTGCCGGTTTCCCCCTCGAACGTGCAGCCGCTGGGTCCGCCGTGAAACATCTCGATGCCATCAGCGTAGGTGAATTTGAGCCCGCTGGTTTCGTCGCCCTCGGGCGGCTCGATCTTGACCGGCCCGCTGGTGTCCATGTTGAGCGCCCACTGGGCGATGTCAAAGTGATGGGCGCCCATGTCCGCCAGCGCTCCGCCGGCGTACTCGCGGTAATTGCGAAAGGCGGGAAAGTGATGATGAATGCCCTTGGGACATAGGATTTCGTTGTACCCGCGCCAGGGCACTGACCGAGCCACATGTCCCAGTCGGTTCCCTCGGGCACCGGCTCTTCGGCGAGATCGCAGGGGACCGGCGGTGCGCCGACGCCGACGCGCACGGTTTTCACTCTGCCGATGCGTCCGTTGCGAATGAGCTCCGCGGCGGTGCGAAACCGGCCGCCGAATTCGCATCGCTGCTGGCTGCCGGTCTGAAACACGACGTGGTTGGCGTTCACCTCGTCGACCAGGCGGCGTCCCTCGCCGATGGTGAGCGTGAGCGGTTTTTCGCAGTAGATGTCCTTGCCGGCCCGGGCGGCCAGGATGGCGGGGATCACGTGCCAATGATCGGGCGTGGCGATGAGGACCGCGTCGAGGCCGTCGAGCGCCAGCAGCTCGCGAAAGTCGTTGTGCGCCGTGCAGCCCCGGTAGCTGCCGCGGCCGGTTTGCTTGCCGTAGTGGTCATCGACCCGCTGGCGGCTGTGCTCGCGGCGCTCGGCCACGACGTCGCTGACGGCGATGATCTGCACGTCGTCGTATTTCAGAAAGCGTCCCACGTGTCCCCCGCCCATCATGCCGGTGCCGATGATGCCCAGCGTGAGCCGCTCGTTGGCCGCGGCGCGAGCGCGGGTTGCGGAAAAAATCGCCGGGCCGGCGACGGCCGCGGCGGCTGCCGTCTGGACGAATTGACGACGCGAGATGGCGCGGGGCGGCATGGCGTGGAATCCTGGCGGGTGTGGAGCGTGGGAAGGCTGGTTCGCCGAAATGGCAAGCGCCGTTCCGGCAACGCCAAGATAGTACGCCGCCGGGCGCGATGCAACGCCGCGGAACCGCGCGATTCACGCCGCCGCCGCTAGTCGCCGGTGCCGATGTCGTCGTTGAACGCTTCGAGAATCAGGTCGCATTCCTGCGACTCGTGCTCACGAAAGCGGACCACGAAGCGGCGATAGTCGCCGGCCAGCCGTTCCAGCAGCGCAGTCGGCGTCTCGTGATAGAGCAGTTGCTCGGCCGCCTCGACCATCCGGCATAGATCGCCGAACAGCTCGAAATGCTGCGAACGCAAGTGCTCGGCCCGCCGGCTCAAGTGCGGCGCCACCTGCATGGCGTCCTCGAAGTAGCCGTAGGCCTCTTCCAGCGAAAAGTGCATGGCCAACTGGTCACGCAGCTTGCTGCACATCTCGACCAGACGTGGGTACTCGATTTCTTCCGGGCCCGAGCGGTCGAGCATCGCCGAAGTGTGATGCATCAACTGCCGCAACTCGTGATGATCGTCCTTGATCTCCTGCAGAAACGCCGGGTTGATTGAAACCATGCGCAGTGCAATTGCCATGTCGACCTCCTGCAGTGCTAACGCGCAAAAATGCCCCGAGTAATTCGTGGTGGCCCACGGGCTCAGCAAATCATCAACAAAAGATAGCGGACGCGCTTGCCGCGTGGCGCCGGAGCGCACTGGCGGCGTCAGCTCTTGGTAATACTAGCTGCGAATCAATGATCGGAACCGATTGCAGAGAGGATGCACCCGTAAAACTTAGTACGAAACGTGGTCGTTTGTCAAATATTTGTCCGGGTGGAACCGCCCCTGGTACCCGGGGGGCCGGAAATGTCACGTGCATCCTGCTGGCCTAGGCGATAC
The DNA here is from genome assembly GCA_963711515.1 of uncultured Planctomycetota bacterium. Lineage (GTDB taxonomy): Bacteria > Planctomycetota > Planctomycetia > Pirellulales > PALSA-1355 > CAVQEL01. The sequence goes on from CAVQEL010000044.1 coordinate 93,134, forward strand.
GATTGGGGGGGATTGGCCGATTGCTGTCGCGCTGGGCGCCGGCGGTCCGTTGCGGACGTTTCGTTATCTGTATGGCAGGAGGGGGATCACTCGTGAGCACGCACACGACCTATCTTCGCCGCGATCCGGCCGATGCCGAGCCTTGGCCCGAGACTTGCGGCGAGATTCGCTGCCTGGTGGAAGAAAAAGACGGCGCCGCGGCCGAAGTGCACCAGGTGAAAATCCAGGACGCCAAGCTGCACTACCACGCGCGTACCGACGAGTTCTACTACGTCATCGACGGCAGCGGCACGATGATTCTCGACGACGAAACGATCGAGCTGCACAAGGGAGTCGTCGTCTATGTGCCGCGCGGCGTGAAGCACAAGGCCATCGGCGATCTGACCGTGTTGACCGTGTGCATCCCGCGGGGCGTGCTTTCGGACGTGCACGAGCTGGAATAGCGCGGAGCGTCGGCGGCCGTCTGATCTGCGGGCCGCGCGTCAATTCTCGCGGGCGAAGCCGACCAGGCAGATGTCGTCGCTTTGCAAGCGTCCGCGGATGAAGCGGCGGACGTCGTCCAACAGGGCCTGTCCCATCGGCTCCACGCCGGCGGGGGCCGCGACCAGCGTCTCGCGCAGCCGCCGGCCGCCGTAGACGTCGCCTTGCGCATCCATGGCGTCGGTAATGCCGTCGGTGTACAGCAAGACGGCATCGCCCGGCTCGAGCGTCATCTCGATCTGTTCGTAGGTCCGCTCGGCGCCGCAGCCCAAGGGGAGGCCGCTTTCGCTGCTCCCCAGCTCTTCGATCTGCCCGTTGCGGCGGCGCAGGGGGGGCAAATGGCCGGCGTTGACCACGGTCAGTTGGTGCGCGACCGGATCGAGCACACACAAGGCGAACGTAACGAAGTGATAGTTGAGCATCTCGGAAGACAGGTCCTGGTTGAGCTGCTCGACGGCCGCGGCCGGCGTGGGACAGGTGGCCAGGCAGTAGCGCACCTCGGCGCAAAAATGGGCCATCAGCAAGGCGGCCGAGACTCCCTTGCCCGCCACGTCGCCGATCGCCAGCGCCAGCCGTCCGTCGGCGAGCGGAATGTAGCCGAAATAATCGCCCCCGACCTCGTCGGCCGGCTGGTAATAGTCGTAAAACTGGTAGCCGGTGATTTCCGGTCGGCTCTGCGGCAGAAACTGGAGCTGCACCTGTTTGGCCGTGCCGAGCTGGCGCTGATAGGTGGCCACGTCCCAGGCCGTCTGGCCGGAGCTGGCGGCTTCCACTCCCTGGCCGGCAATCTCGGCCACGCCGCGGAGCACTTCCAGGTCGGGCTGCGTAAAACGATGCTTGGCGTCGGTTGTGTCCAGATAGACGATCCCCAGCGGACGCTGCGAAGGACCCATCAGCGGAGCACAAATCATCGACAGGCTCTGCACGTCGAACACCGACTGGTTGATCTCCGCCGGGTCGGCCGCTGCGTCGTCCATCAGGATCGCTTCGGCCGTACTCATCACGTGCAGGGCCATCTTGCGGCTGATCGGACCGAAGGTCATGCTGTGCCCGCTCTCGCTTTTGCGGTGCTTGATGGCCCGGGGCACCAGATGCCGGTCGGTCCCTTCTTCGAGCAGGATATAGCCCCGGGCGGCCTGCGGAAAAATCTCGAACAGACTGTCGAGAATTTTGGGCAGTAGCCGATCGACGTCGAGATCCCCCTCCAGGTCGAGCGAAATCTTCAAGGCCGCGCGGAAGCGGGCTTGCGAGGTCACGTCGCTGGCCGGTTCGGCCGGGGCGGCCTGGGCCAACATCGGCTGGCTCGAGGCGGGCGTCCGCTTCAGCTCCTCGGGGATGGGAATGTCGGCCAGGGTTTCGGCCAAATCCTCGGTCGGCTCGTCAGCCGTCGGCGTGCCTTCGTGAAAGATCGTCACCACCTCGTAAATGTGGATCCGATCCTGGTCCTTGATCTGGGCACGGCCCTCCAGGCGGCGGCCGTTCAGGTACGTGCCGTTGAGGCTGGAGAGGTCCTCGATGTAATAGCCATCGGCCGCCTTGACGATCCGGGCATGCTGCCTGGAAACCGTGTGGTTTCGCAGCACGATATCGCAGAATTGATCGCGCCCGACCAGCATTTCGTCGGACGACAGTTCGTGGAACTCCCGCCCGCCGTCGCCGGTGCAGACTTCAAGGGTTGCCATGGCAAAAGCCCTGTCGCGCTGGCTGGCGTGGTGCCGTGGGAAAGACGGGCGCTCGGAAGCGCACGTCGGCACCATCAGCCTCTCAGAAGCCACTTTCCCATTCGATTCCGACTGTGTCAATCGACTTCTCATCGCGGGTTCTCGAAGGCCGGCCGGCTCGACCGACTGGTGGGATCGTAGCGATGTTCAAGCGCGGGACCGTCGTAACCGCCCGGAAGTCAGTCGTCTCTTCGTCCGGGTGATAGTTCGCCGCGGCAGCGTGGATCTTGGCACGACGAATTCGGCGAGGCCCAAGACGAAGACATGCCCGTCGGCGGCGTCCGTGGGTCGACGAACCAAACTTCTGCCGCTTCCAGCCCGTTTCGGCCGGCCGGTTCAGCCGAGGTCTTTGATGACCTGGCCGGTGCTCAGGCGCTGCGGGATTTGCTGGAACTGGTCGTGATATTGCCGGCTGAAGTCGATTCCCAGGTGATGGAGGATCGTGGCCGCAAGATCGGCGGGAGTGACGGGTCGGTCGTGCACAAAGGCCCCGTTTTTGTCGGTGGCGCCGTAAACGTGCCCGCCCCGCACGCCGCCGCCGGCCAACAGCACGGTAAACGCGTGGGGCCAGTGGTCGCGGCCCGTCTTCTCGGTCATGCCGTTTTGCACGATCTGGCCGATCTTGGGCGTTCGGCCGAACTCGCCCGTCACGACCACCAGCGTGGTTTCCAACAGGCCGCGCTGGTCGAGGTCTTCCAACAGCGCCGAAAAACTCTGGTCGAACCGCGGCGCCAGGCGGTTCTTGAGCGCGGTGAAATTGTGGTTGTGAGTGTCCCAAAACGGCGAAACCTTGTCGCTGCGCGTCTCGTCGTCCCAGTTGACCGTCACCAGCGAGACGCCCGCCTCGACCAGCCGCCGGGCCAACACCAGACTCTGGCCGAACTTCGTGTCGCCGTAGCGCTGGCGAACCTGCGGCCGTTCGCGCCCGATTTCGAAGGCCGTGCTGGCGCGCTCGTCGCCCAACAGCGAGAAGGCCGTGTCGACGTGCCGGGCGAAATGCTCGACGGTCGGCTCCGCCTCGAGCGACGCCGGCAGCGAGGCTTCGAGTTGGCGCAGCAGCTCGCGCCGGGCCACGACGCGGTCGACCGGCATGTCCTCGGCCAGTCGAATGCCAGGCACGCGAAACTGCTCGTCGCGGGGGTCGCCTTGCACCAGAAACGGGTTGTACAGCTCGCCCATTCGCCCGCCGGTTTGGCCGGCGATGCGTTTGTCCTGCCCGGTGAATTGCAAGTACCAGGGGAGCACCACCGCCGGCGGCAGCGCCGAGCTTCGCTGGGCAAAGCGAATGGCAATTGACGAAAGCGACGGCCAATCTTCCGGCAGTGCCTGATCGGTCACCGGGGGACCGAAATAGGGCCGGCCCGAGAACATCTGGCTGCATGCCGGACCGTGCACCGGCATGCGGTGCTCCATGGATCGCAGCAGGCAGAACTTGTCCATCTGACGGGCCAACAGCGGCAAATGCTCGCACAGTTGAATCCCCGGCACGGCGGTAGCCGCGGGGCGAAATTCGCCGCGGATTTCGGCCGGGGCGTCGGGCTTCATGTCCCACAGGTCGATGTGGCTGGGGCCGCCAAACAGAAAGATGAAGATGCAGGCGTTGGCCCGCGGCCCGTCGGTCGCCTGGCCCGTTGCGGTACCCGCCCGGAGTGCCGCCAGGTCCAGGCTGCTGAGCCCCAACAGGCTCAGCCCGCCGGCGCGGAGCAACTCGCGTCGGGATGTGCGGCCGTGCGTGCCTGCTGAATAGAGCGATAGCATCTGCGGGGCGCGTTGGGTTGCGGCGTTCAATGGGTTGGCACGCGCCAGGAAGCTCCTGCACGCTCTTTATAAGCCACCGGGCGGGCAGGAATCCAGCAGATTGCCCTCCGCCGGGGTCGCCATCTTTGCAAGTTTCCGCGTGACCCGGCCACTTGCCGGGGCAACTAACCTTGTGCCGATTGGCAAGTCGGCTATCCTTATCGCTCCGTGGAACAGAGAAAACCCGCACCCGGCGTTGGACCCATGAATATCCTGTTTGGCATTTCCCTGCTGGCGGTCCTGCTGTTGGCGCTCGATCTGTGGACGGCGCCCAAGCCGGCCTCGAGCCCGCCGGCCAATCTGAAGGATTGACCTGCCGCGATGCCGGGCAGGACGCCGGGGTGGGTGACTTCTTAGCGGGCGCGCCGTTCCGGTCCCAGCGTGGGACATTCATTTTCGGGGAAGCGCCGTCGCCGTTGGCTCCGGGCCAAACTGCCGGGGGGGCCCCCGCGTTTTTACATGGAACGCCGGGGCGATTACAATCGCTGGGGTCTCTTGACCGGCGTGGCGGCGGAGCGCGATGCTCGTTCTGGCGCTGCGGTGCGCGCTTGCCGCCGGTTTCTCGAAGTGAGGAGTTGCCATGATCCGGCCCAGGTTCGTGCGTCCGTTGGTTGCCACGGCGGTGCTGTTTGCCTTCGCTACGGCCGCGCTAGCCGACACGCGCGAGGAAGTGACGATCTATCGCGACCAGTTCGGCACGCCGCACGTCTTTGCCAGCACGGCCGAAGGGGCCTGTTTCGGCAACGGCTACGCCCAGGCCGCCGATCGGCTGGAGGAGCTGCTCAAACAATACATGCGCTGCACCGGCACGATGAGCGAAGCCTTCGGCGAAGAATTCCTGCACGACGACTATCGGCAGCGGTTGTGGCAGCACGCCGCGGTGTCGAAGGAAAAGTATCCCACGATCGGCGCCAAGCGCGCAGCCTGATTGAAGCCTACCAGGCCGGCGTGAAGCTCTACATGAAAGAACATCCCTCGGAGGTGCCCGACTGGGCGCCCCTGATCGAACCCTGGATGTGCGTCGCCCTGGGGCGGTACATCATCTGGGGTTGGCCCGAGGGAGAGGCGGCCGGTGACTTGAAGCGCATCGGCCTGGAACCCGATCCGGTCGAATATCACGGCTCGAACGAATGGCTGGTGGCGCCGGAGCGGACGGCCTACAACGCGCCGATCGCGCTGGTGGATCCGCACTTGAGCTGGTACGGGGCATTCCGCTTTTACGAGGTGCGGTTGTACGGCGGCGAGATCGAGTTCTCGGGCATGTGCATCCTGGGCAACCCGCTGCCGGCCTTGGGACACAGCCGCTATTGCTCGATCGCCATGACCACCGGCGGCCCGGACACGTCCGACGTTTACGAAGAGGAAATCAATCCCGAGAACCCGCGGCAATACCGCTACGACGGCCAATGGCTCGACATGGACGTGAAGACCGAAGTGATCCGCGTCAAAAGTGGCGACGGCTTCGAAGACAAGAAAGTCGACATCGAGCTGACGCGGCACGGCCCGATCGTGGCCCGCAAGGACAACAAGGCCTACGTGTTTCGCATCCCCTATGCCGACCAGGTGGGACTCTCGGATCAGACGTACAAGATGTGCGTTGCCCAGAACCTGGACGAAATGAAACAGGCCCTGGCGATGCAGCAGTTGATGATGCAGAACATCATGATCGGCACGGTCGATGGCGATATCTATTACGTCCGCGTGGGCCGCGTGCCGATCCGCCCGGCCGGCTACGATCACAAGCGGGCCATGCCGGGCAACACGTCGAAAGCCGAATGGCAGGGCATCCATCCCTTCGAGGACCTGGTGCAGGTCGAAAACCCTCCGCAGGGCTACATGCAGAATTGCAACGTCAGCCCGCAGTTTTTGATGCGCGACTGCCCGCTCAAGCCGTCGGCGGAGCATCCCTACCTGTTCAACGGCTTTACCAGCCTGCTCGATGCCCATGACAATCCGCTGCACCAGCGGGCCGCCATGTGCGTCGACCTGTTGCACAACATGCGGCAGATGACCGTGGCCGACGCGATCGACGTGGCCATGAGCCCGATGGTGTACGGCGCCGACCAATGGCAGCAGCTTCTGCGCGACTCCTGGTCCGACGCCAGTGCCGACGTGCACCAGGACGCCCAGCTGAACCAGCTTTACGAGTTGATCATCAACTGGAACCGCCGCTGCGATCCGGACGCCACCGGCGCGGTGGCCTACAAGTATTGGAAAGAGGCGTTTCCCGACAACGTGCGGCTGGCCGATCGGGCCGGCATGCCACCGCCTGCGAGCGTGACCGACTCGATGCTGATCGAAAAACTGCGCACGGCGGCAGCCCGGCTGAAGGAAGATTTCGGCCGCTTTGACGTCGCCTATGGAGACGTCTACCGCGTGGGCCGCCGGGGCACGGACAAGACGTGGCCGGTCGGCGGCGGATCGGTGAATCAAATCGCCACGCCCCGGGCCATCAGCTTCGACCCCATCGAAGGCACGAAACAATTTCTCGGGCGCGGCGGGCAGACCTCCACGCAGATCGTGCTGTTGACCAAGCCGCCCCAGTCCTGGACCGTGCTCCCGCTGGGCGAGAGCGACCACGCCGACAACCCGCACTACGACGACCAGGCCCAAAAGCTGTTCAGCAAGTCGAAGATGAAGCCGACATACTTCCTCGACAAGGAGCGGCTGCTTAAGCACGTCGAATCGAGGACGGTCGTGTATCGCGAAGGGGAACTGGTTAACAACTGATGAGGATTCGGGTGCCACTGCTGGCTTGTCCCGCAGTGGCACACACACAATGGACGTCAATCACCACCCCGCATCGAGGGCGACAGCAGACAAATCAGATCATCGGTCAGATAACGAACCAACCCATCCATCGACGTAAGGAGCCTCACCCACATGGTCCGCCGACTGCCCTGCCTGCTGTTGTTGCTGCTCTTCGCCGCCGCTCCGGCGCTGGCTGATAAATCCAAGTCGTACAAGCAAACCGAAAACATCGTCTATGCCGAAACCGACGGCGTCGGCCTGGTGATGGACGTCTTCACGCCCACCGGTCCTTCCAACGGGCGGGGCATCGTCGACGTGGTGAGCGGCGCCTGGTACTCCGATCGCGGCAAGCTCGAGGACCATCGCCGGGCCCAGATGTTCGACATCTTTTGCGGTCGCGGATACACCGTGTTCGCCGTGCGTCCCGGCTCGAAGACCATTTTCTCGCCGGCCGAAATGGCCAAGCACGTCAAGCAGGGGATCGCCTGGGTGAAAGAGCACGCCGGCGAGTATCAGGTCGATCCTGATCAACTCGGGCTGTGCGGCGCTTCGGCGGGCGGGCACCTGGCTTCGCTGGTGGCGGTCACCGCCGACAAGAAATCGACCGTGAAGGCGGTGGGGGTCTTCTTTCCGCCGACGAACTTCTTGAACTTCCGTGGAATTAAGGTTACTGCCAATGCGCCCCCCGAGCGCCTGGTGGTGGTCAAGAAACTCGTGTTTCCCAACGGCGACGCCCCGGACGATCCCGAAAAGCTGATTGCGTCGTTGCGCGAGATCAGCCCGGCCCTGTTGGCCCACGACAAGTCGCCGCCGTTTCTGATCATCCACGGCGACAAGGACCCGTTGGTTCCGTTGGACCAGTCGGAAATGATGCAAAAGGCCCTGTCCGACTGCGGAGTGAGCTGCGAGCTGATCGTCAAGGAAGGGGGCGGACATCCCTGGCCTACGATCCACGAGGAAGTGGCGGTGATCGCCGACTGGTTTGACAAGCAGTTGAACGCCAAGCCCACGACCGGCGAACCGGCCGAGAAGACCGAAAACGCCAAGCAAGCCGCCAAGTAGTCGCAGGACGTCCCGTTGCCACAACCCTCACGCAGCGCGGAAGGCACTTCCCTGCCGCGTGTCGGTCATGCAACGGGCGCTGAACCCGGCGCTCGTGAGTCGGCCGGTCGCCGGAGAGAAAAGACGACCGCGACGGTGATCATTGCGCACCCGGCAATGAAGCAACGGACGCCATATTCGTCGCTCATGATCCGAGTCAAGGTCACATGACTCGTCTTCACATCCTCGAGCACTCGAATCGCGTTTAGTTGCGATAAATAACCCATCACCGGAGGCATGCAAATCAGGACGACGCCACTCACGATCAGCGAAATTGCAACGCCTGACTTCATGACACGTCTCCCGAATAGGATGGTCAGACGGTCCGCCGTTAGATCGTCTCGTGGGGTTGTTTTGCTCATCTCTGTGCAGCGTGCAGGTCGTCAAATTTGTGCGGCGGGCCACCTGCCCCAGCTTTGAGATTCAGTTATACCAATAACTTGTACCGCACAATAACTTGCAGGCGCTCGCCATCGGTGGATACGATCAACGCCATTGGCCGGTCCACGATTCGCTTTTCCCGCCATCCTCCTACCGCCTGAAACCAGCTCCAATGCCGTCCGTCCGCCCCAATCGCATTGCTTCGCTCGACCAGTTTCGCGGCTACACCGTGGCCGGGATGTTTTTGGTCAATTTCGTGGGGAGCTACGCGGCTACGCCCATTCTGTTCACGCACAAGAACACGTTCTGCAGCTATGCCGACACGATCATGCCGCAGTTCTTCTTTGCGGTGGGGTTCGCCTTTCGCCTGACGTTCGGACGCCGGGCGCAGACCGAGGGACTCGCCCGGGCGTACGGGCACGTGGTGCGGCGATTGCTCGGGTTGGCGCTGGTGGCGCTGGTGGTCTACGGCGCCAAGCCGGTGGCCGAGAATTGGGAGGAAATGCTCAAGGACGGCCCCTGGCAGTCCCTGTGGCTCTCGGTTCGCGGCGTTTGGTTTCAGACGCTCATGCACATCGCCGTGACGTCGCTGTGGATCCTGCCGGTGATTCGCGCGGCGCTGGTACGGATCGCTTTCATGGTGTTCTCGGCCCTGTTGCAGATCGGGCTGTCACACTGGTTTTACTTCCAGTGGGTCAACGGCGGCTATGACGGCATTACGGGCGTCGATGGCGGCGTGCTCGGTTTTCTGGCCTGGACGATTCCCACCATCCTGGGAACGCTGGCTTGCGACGCCGTGACTGCCGAGCGTCCGCGCATGGCGGCGATGTTCATTTGGGGGCGCTTTTGATGGCCGGCGGCTGGCTGATGTCGGCCCCCACAACGCTCTACGACGTGCCGGCAGAGCACGTCGAAACCCTGAAACGGCAGAAGCTCGCCCCCGACGCCGTGATTCCCAGCGCCGAACGACTCGAGTCGGCCCGGCTCACCTGGCCCGAGCCCCCCTTCGTGCCGCCCCCCGATGAGTTCCATCGCAAACACAACTACTGGATGATGAGCCAGCGGGCCGCCACCCTCTCGTACCACACGTTCGCCGGCGGGCTGTCGCTGGTCTTGTACGCGGTGTTCTACATCGTCTGCGACGTATGGGGCTGGCAGCTCGGCCTGTTTCGCACGCTGGGCACCAACGCCCTGGTCGGTTACATCCTGCACGGTATGGTCGACGAGGCCGTCAGCCCGTTCATTCCCAAGGACGCACCGGGCTGGTACCTCACGGCCGGCTTCCTGATTTACTTCGGCATCACCTACTTGTTCATTCGCCACCTGGAAAAGAACGGCATTTACCTGAAGTTGTGAGCCGGCGTACTTGCATCCGTGTGGTAAAAGCCTTTCCAACAGCCCGATGACCTGCCTCGTTATGAAATCTCTTGTCGCGGTGTTTGCTTGCCTCAGTTGTGCCGCTCCGGTGGCGGCGGAGAGTGGGTTTGAGTTTTTCGAGCCGCTGACGCCGCCGCGGAGCCTGGCGGTCGCGGCCCATCGGGGGTTGGCCCAGGCGGCGCCCGAGAACACGCGGCGGGCGATCCAAATGTGCAGCGAAGACGGCGTGCCGTGGGTGGCCGTCGACGTGCGGCGCACGAAGGACGGACGCCACGTGCTGTTTGCCGACGAGCAATTGGACGCCAAGTCGGACGGCACGGGGGCGGTTGCCGACCATACGCTCGAGGAGCTTGGGCGGCTTGACGCGGGAAGCTGGTTTGCCCGGCGGTTTCGCGGCACGCGGCTGCTAGGGCTGGATGAATGCCTGGCGCTAGCGAAAGACCGGATCAACCTGTGTCTCGATTGTCACGAGGTGGACCCGGCGGCGATCGTGTCGGCCATCAAGACCGCCGGCCTGGAGCGGCAAGTCCTGGTCTGGGGCGACGTCGAGACGCTGCGCCGCGTACGCGACCTGTCGCAGGGAACCGTGGCGATCATGCCCCGGCGACTGCCGGCAAACGCTTTCGACGAGCACGGGCAACCCTCGGAGGCTTGTGCGTCATTGCTCGACGAACTCAAGCCGGCGGCGGTCGCCCTGCGGCCCGATGCCTTGACGCCTGCGATTGCCCGGGGTTTGCACGCCCGGCGTATCACGGTGTTTGTCGACGCGCTCGGTGAGTCGGACGCGCCGGCCGCGTGGGATGCGGCGCTGTCGGCGGGCGCGGACATCCTGCTCAGCGACGTGCCCGGCGAAGTAGTGGCCCACGTGCTTGATCGGCAACTCAAGCCGCGGCCGGTGCTTTTCGCGTGCCATCGCGGGGCGTCGCGATACGCGCCGGAGAACACGCTACCGGCCTTCGAGAAGGCGTTTCGCCTGCGTGCCGACTTCGTCGAAATCGACGTCCGCCCCTCGGCCGACGGAGAGTATTTCCTGCTGCACGACGGTAGTCTCGATCGTACGACCAGCGGCAAAGGCCCGATCCGAGACGCGGCGAGTGCCACGATCGCCGGGCTCGACGCGGGGAGTTGGTTTGGCCGGCCTTTTGCCGGCACGCGGGTACCGGAGTTGGACGAGTTTTTGGCGGCCGTGCCCGAGGACGTCAGCGTCTATTTCGACGCCAAGGATATTACGCCCGAGGCACTGGCGGCGGCGCTTGCGAGGCATGGGCTCGTCGAGCGAACGGTTGTCTATCAAGGCGCCGGGTATCTGGAACGCCTGAAGAAGATCGATCCGCGCATCCGGCTGATGCCCGGCGGCGCGATCGCTGGCGCAAGTGGACGCGCTGGCCGCTTCGCTCAAGCCCTATGCCGTGGATACGCCGTGGCTGATGGTGTCCAAAGCGTATATTGATCACTGCCACGCCGCGGGAATTCGGGTCTTTGCCGATGCGCCGCCGGTGGTCGACGTGCGCGGCTATGGCCGGGCCATCGAATGGGGCATCGATCTGATCCAGACAGACCATCCGCTGCGCTTGTGGCGGGCCATGGAGCTGGTAGCTGCCGAACGAGAGAAGCACTGACGGGTCGGCACCGCGGCGCCAAATACGAAACCACGGTGCGGGCCAGCGCCGGTACGCCCGACGAGTCAACGAGAGAGCCTCCGATGCAATTGCCAAAAGCGCGGTACGAACTCGAATTCAGCCACGGCTCGAGCTATGGCGACGAAGAAGCGGCGGCGCTGTTGGAAGTGCTCAAAGCGTCGGCCCCCTCATGTGGCCCGAAAGTAAAGGCCTTTGAAGAAGCGTTTGCCGCCTACTGCGGCACGCGGTTCGGCCTGGCCGTGACGTCGGCCACCGCCGGGCTCGAGCTGGCGATGATCGCCTGCGGCGTCGGGCCGGGGGACGAGGTGATTACGACGCCGCTGAGCTGGATCTCGACGGCCAACGCAATCGCCGCCCGGGGCGCGAAGGTCGTGTTTGCCGACGTCGACCCGGTGACGCTCAACCTCGACCCGGCCGAGGTGGCCCGTAAGATCACGCCCCGCACGAAGGCCATTCTCCCCGTGCACCTTTATGGCGGCTGTGCCGACATGGACGCACTGCGGGAGCTGGCGCAGCCGCGCGGTATCCGCGTTGTTGAAGACTGCGCCACGCCGTCGGCGCGACGTACCGCGGGCGCAAGACCGGCGCTGGGAGACGTCGGCGTGTTCAGTTTTCATCAGCAGAAGAACATGGTCACCCTGGGCGAAGGGGGCATGATCACCACCGACGATCAGACGCTCTACGAGCAGATGCTCTCGTATCGCTCGCTGTGCGCCAGGACATACGATCCCAAGGGGAAGTACCTGCCCATCGACGAAGCCGTGCAGCCGATGGGCAAGCGTTACTGGCTGCTCGATTTCGACGACGTGGGCTACAACTTTCGCATGACCGATGCCCAAGCCGCGGTCGGGCTGGTGCAGCTCGCGAAGCTTGACGGCTTCAATCAGCGCCGCCGCGAGCTGGCCGACGCGTATCGCCGCCGGCTGTCCAAGATCCGCGGATTGACGGTGCCTCACGAGGCCCCCGACTCGACGCACGTGTATCACGCCTTTTGCGTGCTGGTCGAAGACGCGTTCCCCATGAGCAAGGAAGACTTCATGTGGGAGCTGTATACGCGGTATCAAATCAAGGTCTGGTCGCACTACATGCCGATCCACCTGACCACCGCCTATCGCAAGCTGGGCCACGGCGAAGGGGAATGCCCGCGCTGCGAAGCGCTGTTCCACCGCTACGTCAGCCTGCCGATCCATCCAAGGCTTTCGGACGAGGCGGTCGAGTACCTGCTGTCGAGCATCGAGGCCCTGTCATGACCGACTTTGTGTCGACGGTGCGCTCGATGCGCGAGCGGGGCGAACTCTTGGAGCGCAACGAAGTAATTCACGTCGCCCGTTCGCCGGGCCGCTTGGACCTGATGGGCGGAAACGACGACTACACCGGCGGCATGGTGTTCGAGGCCACGATTCGCGAGGCCACCTGGGCCGCCGCCCAATTGCGTCGCGATCGAGCGATCGTGCTGGCGAATCCGCAGATGGCCGCGCATGGTTGGCAGGACCAGGTCACCTATTCGCTCGACGAGCTGACCGACGAGGAAACCGTCCGCCGGCTGGTCGGCGCGAGCGACGGCGTGCGCTGGACCGCCTACGTCGTTGGGCTCTTCTATTGGCTCATGCAGCACGATCCGCGGCGGGCCAATCGAGGGATGACCGTGCTCATCGAGTCGGACGTGCCGCTGAACAAAGGGGTCAGCTCCTCCGCGGCTTTGGAAGTGGCCGTAATGAAGGCCGCCGCCGCGGCCTACGCCATCGAACTGGTAGGCGTGCCGCTGGCCGAAGCCTGCCAATGGGCCGAAAACGTCATCGCCCAAAGCGCCTGCGGCATCATGGACCAGATCGCCGTCGTGCTGGGGGATGAAGGCTGCGTGCTGCCCCTGGTGTGCCAGCCCTGCATTCCGCTGGAGCCGGTGCGGCTGCCGCAGGGTTGGGCCTACTGGGGCATCGACTCGGGCGTGAGCCACCAGGTGAGCGGCATCGAATACGAGGCGGCCCGCGCCGCGGCCTTCATGGGCTACAAGCTCATCTGCGATCGGCTGGGGATTGCGGTGACGCTGGACGAATCGTCAACGATCGCCCGCTGGACCGATTCCGCCTGGAAAGGCTACCTGGCCAACCTGCCCCCCTCCTTGTTTCGCACGTTCGAAGACGAGTTGCCGGCCGAAATGTCGGGGGCCCAGTACCTGCGCGTCGCCAAGGTGCACGTCGATCCTTACACACCGCTGCGCCCCGAGGTGACCTACCGCGTGCGCGCCTGCACGCGCTACGCGGTCGAGGAGAACCATCGGGTGCAGTTGTTCGTTGAATTGCTGCGCGGGCTGGGCTCCGACGACCCATTCAACACGGCGATGTTGATGGGCGAACTGATGGCTCAGTCGCATTATGCCTATACCGACACCGGGCTCGGCTGCCGGCAGACCGATTTACTGGTCCAACTGGCCGGCCAGATCGGGCCGTCGCGGGGCATTTTCGGCGCCAAAGTGACCGGCGGTGGCGGGGGCGGCACCGTGGCCGTGCTGGGGCCGCGCGGACGCCGACGACGCGATCGACGAAATCGTCAAACGCTATCAGGACGAAATCGGCGTCAAGGCTTACGTCTTTCGCGGCAGCTCCGTGGGCGCCGATCGCTTTGGCATCGTGACCGTGGAGCCTTGAGCAGGAGCCTTGAGAGAATGAATCGTACGGCCGACGCTTCGACCGCCGCGCGACCGGCCGTCGGTTTCTGGTATCTGCTCATCCTGGCGCTGGCGAACCTGATCTGGGCGGGGCAGGGGACGGCCGTCAAGGTGCTGGAAGCCCGGGGATGGCAGCCGATCGCCACGACGTTTCTGCCGTTCTACGTCACCACGCTGTTGCTCATCCCCATTCTCATCTGGTGGCGGCGGCGCAATCCCAACCGCGTGCGACCCACGTGGAACGATTGGTGGCGATTCGCGATCGCCGGCGTGATGGGCCAGGTGCTTGCGCAACTGGGAATGACCTGGGGCATTCATCGCTCGCTGGCCTCGAACGGCGCGATCTTGAACCTGTTGATCCCGGTGATCACCGCCATGCTGGCGTCGGTCATGCTGCACGAGCGATTGTCTCCTTTGCGCGTGGCTTCGCTGGTGATCGGGCTGGCCGGGGTGCTGTTGATGTCCACCGGCGACCTGCGGCAGTCGTCGTTCTTGCGCGGCGATTACCTGGCCGGCAACCTGCTGATCCTGGTCGGCTGTTGTGGATCGTCGTTTTACAACGTCTACTGCAAGGGGCTGTTGGAGCGATTCGGCGAGGTCGAGATTCTCATCTTCAGCTACATCACCGCGTCGCTGGCCAGTCTGCCGCTATTGGCGTGGGTCGAACCGCTCGACGTGGATCTGGTCCGCTCGTTGGACGGGCCGGGCTGGCTCGCGTTCGGTTTTCTGGCGATCTTCATGTACGGTGCCTCGATGCTGTTGTTTTTCTATGTGCTGGAGCATTTGAGCGTCACGGTGGCCTCGGCTTCGCTGTATCTGGTGCCGGTGTTCGGCGTGCTGTTTGCCGTGACGATCCTGGGCGAATCGCTCCAGCCGCTGGCCATCGTGGGAGCCGCGATCGTGCTCACTTCGACCGTGCTGATCATGCGCTACGACACGGCCAGCCATTGAGCGCTGGCATCGGGCCATTGCGTGACCGCGCAGAATCCCAGGTGGCCGGCCGCCGACCGAACCCCGCTCACACGCCGGACAAGATGAAACGAATCGCGCCGCGCCGGGTTGTACCAGTGGAGGAATCCAGCACCTTCGCGAGAAACGGATCCCTTTCGCACACGATCGCGAGGACCGCTAATGAACCCCAGACGCAATCGCGCCATTCTGGGCTTCGCGTGCCTGATCGCGGCGTTTGTCTCCCGCGCTGCCCGGGCCGCGGAGTTCAACGGCGCGTACATCGACAACATTCTCCAGCCCATCTCGCAGGACCCGGGCGTGGCCGGCATTTCGGCCATCATCGTCGCCCACGGTCAAGTCATCTACCAGAACTACTATGGCGGCCACCAGGCGGGCGACGTGCTGGATCTGGCTTCGGCGTCGAAGTATCTTTCGGCCGCGACCTTCATGACGCTGTGGGACCAGCCGAGTCTCGGCGTCGACCTGGATGCTCCCCTCTCATCCTTCGTGCCGCAATTCGCCGCGCTCGATAGCTCGAATCAAAAGCGGGACATCACGCTCCGCGAGGCACTGTCGCATGCCTCGGGGTTGGCGCCCGACGTGAGCAATCAACTCCAGGTGCTGCGACAAGGCAGCTCGCTGGTGGACGTGGTGGATCGAGTCGCCTCGGGAACCGGCACGTATGACGTACCGCTGGACTACACGCCCGGCACGACCTTCGCCTACGGCAACGTCTCTTACCAATTGGCCGGTGGCATCGCGGAACAGTTGACCGGCCAGTCCTGGGTCGACCTGTTCAACCAGAACATGGCGCAAAAGCTGGACATGACCAGCACGCACTACCAGACCAACGTGCTGCAGCCCCTGCCGCTGTTGGCCGGCGGCGCCAAATCGACGCTGGAAGACTATGGCAACTTCCTGCAAATGATCCTCAACGGAGGCACGTTCAACGGC
Organism: uncultured Planctomycetota bacterium; assembly: GCA_963711515.1. GTDB lineage: Bacteria > Planctomycetota > Planctomycetia > Pirellulales > PALSA-1355 > CAVQEL01. Next base: position 108,952 of record CAVQEL010000044.1, read on the forward strand.
CAGCAGGTCCTGTCACAGGCCGCCATCGACGAAACCCTGCGCGAAAACACGCTGGGATTGACCTACGTCGGGTCGCCGTACGACGACACGCTGTACGGCCTGGGAAGCTGGCTGGACGATAAAGGCGCCAACGGCAACGTGCTGGGGTTCACCGACCCGGGCAAATCGGGATTCGTTCCCTGGGTCGATTTTGTCAGCGACGCCTACGGCATCATCATGATCGACAAGGATGGAGCCGCTGGCACGTACGAAACCCAGCTCAACGACATCAGGGCCTACACCCGGGCGAAGCTGGCGCTGGTGCCCGAGCCCAGCGGCGCGGAGTTGCTCGTCGTCATGATGCTCGTCGTGGGTGCGTTTGGAGGGCGTCGGCGCCAGGGCGCACGGACGGCGTTCGATCAGGCGACCGATCAATCGTCGCGGCCGCCGGCGCCCGGCTGCGTAACCCAGCTTCGCGTCGTGAACGTCGGGCGGCTGGGCAGTTCGACGGCGTTGTGGCTGAAGAAGGGATAGACGCTCCACTCGACGCACGCCAGCAAGTCGGGCAGTCCGTCGCCATCCAAATCGCCTGCCCAGGGATGCGGCCCATGGTCCGTGATGTTGATCAGCTCGCCGAATACGCGCAGCGCGGGGTGGCTCGAAGCGAGGCGACGAGCGCGTCCCACGTTGCGCAGCAGGTGGATGCTGCCGCCGCTGGGACGGCCGGCCAGGCTGTAAATCAAATCGATCAGCCCGTCGCCGTCCCAATCCACCGGCCGAAACGACTCGGTCCAGCCGCGGCTTCCCTCGATCAGCGAATCGTTGATTGGCGCCCCGTCGGCCAACTCCAGGGGTCCCGCCTGGCGTAGCAGCAGCTTTCCTTGGCCGGTGCGATACTGGGCAAACAGCGTGGCCCGCCGGGTATGACCGTCGTGCGTGATGAAATCCATCAGGCCGTCGCCGTTGAAGTCCGCGAATGCCGCTCCGGTTCGCCAGAAAAACGCCTGGTCCGCTTCCAGCGGGTAAGGATTTCCGGGCGTGTTGGCATCCGCGGACACAGCCGCTGACTGGCGCGTGCTTGGGGTGAATCCGGCAAGGTCTCGCACGTGATCTGCTGCCGCGCGGCAAACTGGGGCTCGCTGCGCGTGCCGACGTTCTTGTACCAGAAGATGCGGTTGGTCTCGTTGGGAAACATAGGTCGGGGAGCCCGTCGGAGTCCCAGTCCACGTAGACCGGATAGGGGTAGCCCATGTCGTGCCAATGGCTGCCGCCCAGGATTTCATCGCGCGTGAATCGAATGGGCTGGCCCGCGGCGGAGATCCGGCGGGGTTCGGCGTAGGCCGGACGCTCGGCGGTCCCATTGTTGATGAGGATGCGCGGCCAACCGTAGCCGCCGCCAACCAGGAGATCCAGGTCGCCGTCGCCGTCCCAATCGCAAGGATACGGCCAGGCCTGATCACCCAGGCCCAACACGGCCGACAGGGATTGGGCGTCGTCAACGTATTGAAAGTGGTCTCTGCCCGCGTGGCGAAAGAAACTGATCCGCTCCCAATGCCGCTGCGTGACCAGCAGTCCGGCGCGCGGACCGTCGACGGCGGGGGCCACGTCGACCGGATGGTCCACGCGGGCATTGATCTCGGCAAGGGGCTCGGCGCCGGCGAACCTCGGCGGGTCGCCGCCTTCATTGCGACGCCACGCCACTCGGAAATTGGAGAGACCCGCGGCCTCGCTGTCCTCCAAGACGATCGCGTCCAGCCGGCCGTCACCGTCGACGTCGAACACGCAGCACACGTTGCCGGCGTTGAGATCGACGATCGTGTCAAATTCGGGTAGTCCGTCGCGCGTGCCCCGATTTCTCAGCCAGTGGCCGCCGAGCATGACGTCCATCGCGCCGTCGGCGTTCAGGTCCACGGCCCGCAGGTGTTCCCACTGGCTCGTCTGGCGGGGCACCTGTCCGGCGGCGAGAAAGACCGGCATGCCGCCGGCGTCGCGTGCACCGGAGTTGATATAGAAGAACAACTGGTCGCTGGCGGACGGACAATAGACAAGGTCGCGCGCCCGTCCGCGTTGAAGTCGGCAACGTCCGCGGTCATGTAAGTCCGCTCGAAGTGGTGGAATTCGCTCGCCCGCGGCTCGAGCAGGTAGCGAACCCGCACCAAGTCTCCGACCTCGAAACCGCCGGCCGCGCCGGTCCGAGGATAGCAAACGACGCCGTTCCAGCGATCGCCGGGGCGGTAGGCATAGTTCCAGGTCCCCACCAGGTCCGGCTTGCCGTCGCCGGAAAGATCCGCCAGCCGGGAGCTGAAGTTCAATTCGATCGGCCGCGGTCGACCGGCGTTGTAGCGCAGCAAGTCGCCCGTCCCCACCAGCGGCGCGATCGTTTGCGGTTCGAGTGCCGGACGTGATGCGGCGGTCGTGAACCGAACTTCGTACTTGTCGCGGGCCGGATCGGTGATCACCCAGGCCAGCCGTCCCGCGTCGCCGTAGGCGAAATCTTCGGCCCGAGCAAAGGGGACTTTCCGTCCATTGGCCGCGTCGATCACCTCGATGGAGTTCGGGTCGAGGACGCCCCGGCCGCCGTGATCGCGAATGAATTGCCCCAGGTCAAGCCGCGGATCGAACGGGACGTTGCCGCGCGGCAACGTCGAGCCGACCTGCAGATCGATGTGATAAACCGTTTGACCTGCCGGATGCTCGGCGGCGGAGGCCGGACCGCACGCGAAACAAGCCGCGGCCAGAAGGCTCAAGCACGCGGCGGCGGTCTTGGCCGCTGGCCGCTTCCGGCGGAAGGTAAGCAAGGTTGGCATGCGTATCGGACGGCGGGGCGCCGGACTTCCGGCCATCGGAAACGTTCGAAGGCTCTAGGCAGTGGGATTCGACGCTCCTGATTATGGTCCACCAGATCGCGGAGTCCAGCCGCGGACGCTCGCTCGGTCGTCGGCGCGCGACGCCGCAAAGGCGCTCGATGGGCTTTGCCCGGGCCTGAATCGGGGCGAGCCGGCACCTCGCCGCCGTCGATCGTGGCCATGCCTGCAAACAGGTTCACGTCCAGCTCGTCGCTGAGAAACTGGACCGAGGCGTCGCAGAAGAGAAAGTTGGCCCCCTGCGGGTGGAGGCTGCCCCAGCTGCGCCGGCACGGAAGCGAGGCTCCGGTGCCGCCTGCCGCTGCGCAGGCGTCGTAGTCGGCCAGCAACGTGCGCGACTGTGGCGTGGCCGACGAGAGGCTGTAGTGCGAATAGGAATAGGACCAGAACGTCCGAAACGTGACGTTCGTGCGCGTTGTGCTCTCGCCCGCCAGGATCGTGTGGGAGTTGAAGTCGTTGAAATCGTACGTATCATAAAGCCTCCCTCTTCGATGAATGGCAGGATGGAAATCAGCCAGTTCGCGCCGTCCTCCGACGGGTAGCCCACGCCGGCCAACGCGTCGCCGTGGCAGATGCCCGCGGTGAGCGTGACGTTGCCCGGCGGAAACGACGCGTGGACGTCGTGATAATTCTGAATCGCCAGGCCGATCTGCCGCAGGTTGTTCTCGCAGCTCGAACGCGCGCGGCCTGCGGGCCGGCCTGCACGGCCGGCAGCAGCAGGGCGACCAACAGGCCGATGATGGCGATGACCGTCAACAGCTCGACGAGCGTGAAACCCGCCGGCGCGCGGCAGCGGCCGAGCGACAACAGGGCGACCGCCGACAGCAACAGCACCAGAGTCGACGGTTCGGGAACGCTGGAGATCGCATTGGGGTCCATCACCCATACTTCGTATCCCGTGTCAAAAGGTCCGCCCGAGGGCGCTTCCTGGTCGAATATGCCCACGGCGTTGAAGTAGCCGAGGGGAGCGTTGGCCGGATTGAAGTCGGGGTTGAGCCCCAGTTGCAGCGTGAATTGCCGCCCTTCGGCGTCCTCGACCGTCACCAGGCCGTTGGCGTTCCAGTTGGCGCTTTCACCGTCGGCCAGCCGCACGTTGTCCAGGCTCACGTAGCTTCCCTGGTAGTGTTCGCCGCCGCTGGCCGCCGTGGGATCAAACGCCACGGCGCCGGCTGCCGTCGTCCCAGATGTCGGCCAGTTGAAAGTGCTCGGGTGCCGGCAGCCCCGGGTGGCCCAGGTATTTGACGTCGAACGACAGGCCCGGGTCGCTGGCATGGAGTCGGAGAACAACTACCTCCGCGAGGAAGTCAGCGAGACGCACGCCTACGGCCAGATCATCGGCCACAGCGCCGCCATCGGTAAGCTTTTGGAACAGATCGACCTGGTCGCTCCCACGACCGCCAGCGTCCTCATTCTGGGAGAGTCGGGCACGGGCAAGGAGCTGGTGGCCCGGGCCATTCACCAGCGCAGCGAAAGGTCTGAACGTCCGTTGGTCAAAGTCAACTTCGCCGCGGTGCCGCGCGAGCGGTTCGAGAGCGAGTTCTTCGGGCACGTCAAAGGTTCGTTCACCGGCGCCATGAAGGACCGCACCGGCCGCTTTCAACTGGCCGGCGGCGGCACGCTGTTTCTCGATGAAGTCGGCGAAATTCCGCTCGACCTGCAAGGCAAGCTGTTGCGCGTGCTGCAAGAAGGACACATCGAACGCGTGGGGGACGACCAGACGCGGCGGGTCGACGTGCGCGTGATCGCCGCCACGAATCGCGACCTGCTGGGCGAGGTGGCGGCGGGCCGTTTTCGGCAGGACTTGTATTTTCGCCTGAGTGTCTTTCCGATCGAAGTCGTGCCGCTCCGCGAGCGGCCCGCTGACATTCCCCTGTTGGCGCAGCACTTTTGCAGCCGGCTGTGCGTCCAGATGAATCGCCCCGGCGTGCAGATCGACCGACATGGTCTCGAACAGTTGCAAGCACAGCCTGGCCCGGCAACGTGCGCGAACTGCAAAACGCCGTGGAACGGGCCATCATCGGTGCCCGAGACGGGCGGTTGCGTTTCGATCTGGCCGCGTCAACGGTGCGCGCCAGGCGCGTCGAAGCCGGTGGAGCGAGCAGTTCGTCCCGGTTCCGGAGCTACGTCGGGCGTGCTTACGCGAAGCGAATTGCGTCGCAATTGGAGGCCGAAAGCCTCGGCGGCTGCGCTCGGCGGCCACCGGTGGTAAGGTCTATGGTCCAGAAGGCGCCGCCGAATTGCTCGGCATGCGTCCCACGACACTGGCCTCGCGGCTACGCAAACTGGGAATCAGGAAGCCGCGCTGAGTGGCCTGGCAACAATCATCGAACGGACGGTGCTGCGGTCCTCGTTTCAAGGGACGGTAGCACGGTGGACGGGCGGGTGCGGCGGGGCGATAATCGGCGCGTGTCTTGATACCGCCCAACTGCATTCCAAGGATAGTCGCTCGCCATGAGAAGGGTTCCGATCGCTTTCGTCGCCTGCCTGGCGTTGCTGTACGAATTTCCAGTCGTTCGCCGAAACAGGCGAACGCGGTTTTCGGGAGAACGGAAACTCAACAATCTGGTGACCGTGCTCGTCGACGTTGCGGACGTTTCGAAGGACGCGAACTTCACGTTGACGCGGCCCACGGCCGGCTGGATTTTCGTGTCGGCCTCGATCAAAGGGCAGGGGAGCGTCACGATCGCACTGGGCAAAGAGGCGCCGGGCGATACGCTCGTCGATCATGTCGCGAAGGGGCCAGACGTCGAGGAAGCCATGCGCTTCGTCGACGCCGGAGAGCACCTGCTGCACGTCAAATGCGCGCCCGGCACCACCGTCGAACGGCTGGTCGTCAAGGCGATTCCCGATTTGATGCACTGTGGGCTGGGATTCAATTCGGCGATCAAGTCGTATGGCCTGTACGACATGGATTTTCTCAAGCAAGACATCCTGCCCAACGTCACCACGCTGGTCGTCCCCAGCAACATCGAGCTGCCGCCAGCGGTGATCGACGGTTGGCACGGCCAGGGCAAACGATTCATCGCCGAAGTGGGCGTCAACGACCAGGGTAAGTCGGCCGACGAGCATGTCGAGTACTGGACCGGCTTTTTGCAAAAGGCCCCGTTCCTGGACGGCATCCTCATCAACGAGTTCATCGTCAACCGCCCGTCAGCCCCGCCGGGTGTGCCGGTTAGTCCGCGGACCGAGCGCCGGCGGGAAGAGGAGCAGGCGCGGCACCGGGTCTATGAAGAGGCCTTCAGGCGCATGCATGCCGACGAGCGGTGGCGTGACAAGCGGGTCTTCGCCTACGTCGGCGGCAGCGGCAAGAAGCTGAACCAAGAGATGATCGGGCCCACGTTCGTGCGGACGCTCATCGAGTGCGATGATCGGATTGCGCTGGAGCGCTACCTGTTCGAGGTCTCCAGCGAGGAGAAATCGCGCGAGGCGCTGCGAACGTTCGCCGAGGGGATCGCCGATTGGGAGGCCAAGCAGCCGGGCGCCAAGCGGCACATGGTGATCGCCTTCGGGTTGTTTTCGATGCCCCCCGGCGGGATCAACAAGCAGCCGAACGTCGACTACCACGTGTGGATGGACCGGCAAATGAACCTGGTGGCCAGTCATCCGGCGCTGGCCGGCATCGCCGGGCTCGAGTGGTGGACGTCCGTACTGGCCGACGAAGAGACGGTCCGCTTCGTCGGCAAGCTGTACCGGCATTACGCCATCGAGGGGCGCACCGACATGCTGACCCACGACCCGCTGTTCCTGCCGCACATCCAGAACGCCGATTTTGAAAAGGGGACCGACGGCTGGACGCTTCACGCCGCCGAAGAGGGCGCGATCGAAGCCCGCAGCTTTCCGCGCTACGGGCGCATCGAAGGGCGCTACATGGGCCTGGGCCGGCCGGCCGATCCGGAACACATCGGCGACACGTTTTTGTGGATGAAGCGGAGCGACCAAGGCCCCAACTCGTTCTCGCAAACGATCGAGCAACTCGAGCCGGGGCGGCTGTACTCGATGAAGATGCTTTCCTGCGACTACCAGGACCTGGTCCATCCGCAAAAGAAGACGCAGGAAGAGGCACAACCGTTTCTCGGGCGAGTCGAGCTGGAGGGGGTCGACCTGTGTCAGGACAAATCGTTTGCGGAAATTTACCCGTCGAGCCCCGAGCCTCCGATTCCGGTGTGGATCACCTATCACTGGAGAGTTTTTCGAGCCCGCGGAAAGACGGCCCGGCTGACGGTTTCGGACTGGCCGAGCAAAGAGCCCGGCGGCCCCTGTGGCCAGGAGCAGGCGTTTAACTTTTTGGAGATCCAGCCGTATCACGAGTGACGCCGGGCAATGTTTGCGTTGATCGGGGAGACGACACGATGAAGACGCTCGAGACCGTGACCTCGCCGGGTCCTTCCTTGGAGGCGCTCGTCGAATGCGACCTGCTGCACATGGAGAGCCTGCACCCGGGCGGGCTCGAGATGGCCCGCGAACTGGCGGAGCTGTGTGGGATCGAGGCGGGGACGAAAGTTCTGGACGTCGCCGCCGGGACGGGGGAAACGGCGTGCTACCTGGTGGAGCAATTCGGCGCGCAGGTGGTGGCGATCGATGCGTCGGCGGCGATGATTCGTCGCGCCGGCGAAAAGGCCCGCGCCCAGGGATTCGACATCGAGTTTCAGCAAGCGGACGCGGCGCAGTTGCCGTTTGGCGGCGAAGTCTTCGACGTCGCACTGTGCGAGTGCACGCTTTGCTTGCTCGACAAACGGCGCGTCGTCAAAGAAATGATGCGCGTCCTGCGGCCCGCGGGGCGCGTCGGCATGCACGACCTGTGTTGGCAGGAGAACGCGTCGGAAAAGCTGAAGCGGACCTTGGCCGAGATTGAAGGAGAGAGGCCCGAAACGCTCGACGGCTGGCGGCGGCTCTTCGAGGACGGTGGCCTGGTCGAGCTTCGCGCCGTCGACAAGTCGGACGCAAAAGCAAACTGGATGCGGAGGTCGAGGCGACAAATTGGCCTGCGGGGACAGGTGGCGCTGGTTCGAAACGTCATCAGCCGCTGGGGAATCAGCGGCCTGTGGACCGTGCTGCGGTCACAACGAGCGTTTTCCAGCCCCCAGCTCGGCTACGGCATCGTCGTTGGTACAAAGCCGTGAGCTGGCAGACGATCACGGCCGGCGCGTGCCATCGCCGTTAAACAGGATTGCCTGCGTCGCGCGGAACGGGGGCGAGGTCGACGAGGGAGCCTCTCCGTCGCTGAGCCAGCCGCCTAGCGCGGGCGTTTTTCGAATTCCACCCGGTGCACCGGCTTGCCGTGCAGCCGCATGCGGCGCTCGAAGTGGGTGCGGTAGTCGAGGTCGTGGTCGGCCGGCTTCTCGGCGACCGCGTGGGGACCGCTAAGCGTCGTGTGCGCGGCGATGACCTCCAGGGCCGCTTGGAAGTATTCGGCCACGTCGGTCCAGAAGTGCAGCCGGCCGCCCCCCTGGAGCACGCGCTCGACGTCGCGGACGAACGTTTCGTTCATCACGCGGCGCTTCTTGTGCCGGGCTTTCCACCAGGGATCGGGAAAGTAAACGTGCACCGCGCGCACCGAGTCGCCGGTGAGCCACGAACGGAACAAGTGCTGGGCATCCCCCTGCACGACCCGGGCATTGGACAACCCGCGCTGCGCCAGCCGGGCGGCGGAGAAGCGGGCATACTTGCCCAGGATCTCGACGCCCAGGAAGTTCGCCGCCGGGTCGCCGGCGGCCGCGGCGCTCAAGAACAATCCCTTGCCGCTGCCGACTTCGATTTCCAAGGGCGCCTGCCGGCCGAACAGGGCGCTTGCCTCGAGCGGCTGGGCAAGCGACTCGACCGCGTGCAGATGGACCGACAGATCGAGCGAGGGGTCGATGCGGCGGAGTGCTCGGCGGCCCACGGTGACGGTCCTGCCCAGAGGAGTTTGATGCGTTGCGTCGGCGCGTCGGCCGCGGCACGGCCGGCGTCAGCGCTGTTGGCCGGCTTCGTCGAAGGTGAAGTGTTTTTCGACCTCCTCCTGCCAGGAGGTGCCCGGCGGCGGCGAGCCGAACGATAAAAACGGCATCAGGATCGCGCCGGCGGCGAATCCGCCGATGTGAGCCCAGACGGCCACGCCCAGGTCTTGCTGGAAGAAGGCGTCCAGCAGTTGTCCGCCCAGCCACAACACCAGCCACACCAGCGCCGGAATCTCGATGATCGTGATGAAGCCGAAGAACACCAGCGTGCTGACCGTGGCCTTGGGATACGTGACGGCATACGCGCCGAGAATGGTCGACACGGCGCCGCTGGCGCCGATAACCGGCACCGGGCTGGCCGGATCGTAAGCCCAGTGACAGGCCGCGGCCAGCAGGCCGCCGACCAGGTAGAAAACGAGATACGTGACGTGTCCCAGCCGGTCCTCGATGTTGTTGCCAAAAATCCACAAGAACCACATGTTCCCCGCCAGGTGCGTCCAGCCGCCGTGGAGGAACATCGAGCTGACGAGCGATGCCAGCACGGCGCCCACCGCCGGCTCGAGCCGCACGGTCTTCACGGTCTGCAGGTTCACCTGTCCGCCGGGCAGCACGACCTGCCGCACGATGGGCACGTCAAGCTTCATGTTGGGGTTGTTCAACTGCGCGATGCGGGCCGGGATAAACCCGTGCTCGATGTCGAGCTGCTTCTGGGCCAGCGGCGAGAGCGTGCTGACCCAGAGCATGACCAGCGTGTTGAGGACCACCAGCGCATACGTCACGAAGGGGGTCGTGAACGTGGGGTTGTGATCTTTCAGCGGCAGCATGGGGGGGCCGGTAGGCGGAGATCCAGTGCGGGGAGATTACGTCGACGCGTTGTGACCGCCCGTCAACGCGTCGACCGGCAGCGGAATGCCCTTGATCTTGCCGTCGGCGACCATGACTTGCCGCACGAACGCCTGGAACCGGCAGACGATGATCGAGCCGGGCCGCACCTTGAGCATCTTGCACACGATGACCAGCCGGTCGCCCACGCGCACCGGGTCGCGAAAGCGTACGTCTTCCAGCCCGCCGAAGCCCACCACTTTGCAGTCGCCCAGCAGCCGATGTTTGTGGGCGAAATAACTGCACATCTGGGCGGACGACTCGCAGATCAGCACCCCCGGCATCAGCGGCATGCCGGGCATGTGCCCGCGGACCCAGAATTCGTTTTCGGTGACGTCCTTATAGCCGGCGCAGATTTTGCGGTCGTAGTCGTCGAAGCAGATGGCGGTGAGTTGCTCCATCTCGAACCGCTGCGGATTGTAGCGGCGGATTTCTTCCAGGTCCGCCACGATGCGGGTGAAGTCGACTTCGGACAGGTCTAGCAACAACTCTTTGGACACGCGCAAACTCTCCGGCGCTGAGGGGGTCTTTCTTGGGCGATCGCCCAAACCGGCGCATTCTAGCCCCTGGCCAGCAGCCGGGCAACTTCGAGTAGGCGGGCGTCGCGCGCTCTGCGGCGCAAGGCGAAAGCCTTTGTGGGCGCAGACTTTGCCGCGCGACGCTCGGCTGGCTTGCAAGCCATTTCGGGCACGACCGCCGACGCTCGCCGAGCGAGACCACGCCTCAGGTACGGATGTCTTTGCGTTTCAGCCGCCGGGCCTTGCTATTGGCGGGCCGCTTGCCGTGGTTGGCTTTCTTTAGCTTGCGATGGGGCTTGGCCATGAAAGGAATCTCTCGCGTCGGAACGTGGGGAAACGCTCTATTATAGAGGCGATGCGGCAAGTTGCTATCCCGGGGGCACCTTCGGGTAGTGGTACAGATTCCAAGCTGTACCACTACCCACCTTCGCCCCGGCGTGCCGGCTACGACAGCACCTCGGAGGGCGGTGCCAACGCGGATTGACCGGGCCGGGGGTTTTCGGTACAAGTCCCGCCGCCAGTGAACTGCCCCCGCATCCCGCGGGGGTGAAGCGGCCGTTCTGCACGCGCGGCACTGGCATGTTTTGATCCCATCGTCGTCACAAGTTCCCGTCGATCAGATTCGCACGCGCGCCACGGATGGCTCGCGCCCGGCGAGGTTTCACGGATGGATTTGCTCAACCAGGGCATCGCTCGGCTGGCGGAGCTGGCCAAAGCCATGACGCCGCAAGCGCGCGCGGTGGCGGCCCTCGCCCTGGTGGCCGTGATGGTGAGCGTGGCCTGGCTCGTGGCCGAGCAGACCGCCGATCGGGACACCTTTCTCATGGGCGGCGAACTGTTTTCCGCCGCCGAGTTGCGCGACATGGAAGGCGCCTTCGGCCAGGCCGGTCTCGAAGGCTATCACGTCGACGGGGCGCGAATTCGCGTGCCCCAGGGGCAGCAATCCAAATACATGGCCGCGCTGGCCGAAGCCGGGGCCCTGCCCGCCGATTTTGGCGAGTACCTGCGCAAGGCCGTCGACGGCAGCGGATTGATGCTCTACGGGCCGCGACAGGAGGCACAGCTCAAAGTCGCGATCCAAAGCGAGCTGCAAGGGCTGATCAACCACTTTCAAGGCATCGAGCGTTCCTTCGTGCAGATCGCCGAAGAAACCAGCCGCGGCTTTCCGCCGGTGAAGACCGTCACTGCCTCGGTAGGCGTGCAGCCGAACCGCGGCCAACCGATCGACGAGCGGACCGCATCGGCCATTCGCTGGATCGTGGCCAGTGCCTGGGGCGGGTTGAAGCCCGAGGGGGTCACCGTCGTCGACCTGAGCACCCAACGGCTCTTCGCCGGACCGCTGGACGCAACGCAGCCGGCCTCCGGCGGCGGCCAATACGCCGAAACCAAGAAACAGCTCGAACGCGACTGGCAGGAAAAGATCGCCCGCCTGCTGGGCATCCCGGGGGCCATCGTCGCCGCCAACGTCGAGCCGGAGGCCGACGGGCGCACGACGCGCCGCGTGTCGGTGTCGGTCGCCGTGCCGCAAGGTTATTTCGAAGAAGTATGGCGCAGCCGGCGGGGGCGGGCCGAGCGCTTCGTGCACGGAGTGCCCGATGCCGCGGCTCTGGCGGCGATCGAACGGACCGAACACCAGCGGATCAAACAGGCCATCGTGCCCCTATTGGAGCCGGCGGCCGACGCCGTCGATTCGGCCAGCCAGGTGGCCGTGACCACGATCTACGCGCCGGCGGATCCGGCGCTCGCACGGCCCGGTCTGCAGCAGGCCGTTCTGTGGCTGGCCGACAACTGGCGCCCGGTGGGCTTGGGTGCGTTGGCCGTCGCGGGACTCTTGATGCTGCGCTCGGCGATCCGCTCGAATGCGGCGCCGCAGCCGGCTGCCGTCGAGAGTCCGGCGGAGGTGCCCCAATCGTTGCACCTGGTGACCGACGAGATGTCCCACCAGACAGCGTCGGCGCCGGAGAGCGCACCGAACGGATCGTTGCGCGACGAGCTGGCCGACGTCGTGCGGCAGGACCCGGCGGCGGCTGCCAGCGTGTTGCGAACCTGGATTGGAAACGCGAGCTAACGGCATGCACCCCACGTCCAAAAACGTCCGCAAGGCGGCCATTTTGTTGGCCAGCTTGGACGACGTACACGCCGCTGCCCTGTTGCGGCAGATGTCGCCCGCGCAGGCCCACGTGCTGCGGCAGGCGGTCGAAAGCCTGGGCGAACTGGACGCGGCGGAGCAACAGGGCGTGATCGAGGAGTTCTTTCGCGTGGGGCCGCTGGTGCCCGAGGCCGACGTGGCCGGCATCGAGCTAAACGCTCCGTTGCCGCCGTCGTTGGCGCCGGCGTCGCGCGATTCGCAAACGGACATTCCCGGCACGTCGACGCCGTTTCGATTCCTGCACGAGGCCCCGCCGGAAAAGCTGGTGCCGTTCTTGGAGCGCGAGCATCCGCAGACGATCGCCGTGGTGGTCTCACAATTGCCGGCCGACCGGGCCGCCGAGGTGCTGGCCCACTTGCCGGCTCCGCTACAGATCGACGTGGCGCGGCGGCTGGTCCACTTGGAAGAGACCGACCCGGACGTGCTCCGCGAGGTCGAACGAGGGCTGGAGTCGTGGCTCTGTTCGCAGGTGCGCGGCGAGGGGCGGCAAACGGCCGGCGTGAAGGCCTTGGCCAACATCCTGGCGCCGCCAACCCGCAGGCGCGACATCGCATTCTCTCGAACCTGGCCCGCTACGATCGGCAGTTGGCCGACCGGGTCGAAGGTCCGCCGGCGCCGTCGTTGACGTTCGCCGATTTGGAGTGCATGGATTCGGCGTCGCTGGCGATTGTCCTGCACCATGCCGACCGCGAGCTGCTCACGCTGGCGCTGGCCGGCGCCGCCCCCCAATTCGCCGAACGGGTCATCGAGCTGTTCGGCGTCGAAGCGACGGCCATGCGCCGCTCGCTGGCGAACCTGGGGCCACTACGCCTGACCGACGTCGAGGAAGCCCAACGGCAGTTGGCCGCGCTGGCTCGACAATTGGAACAGCGGGGAGAAATCAGCCCCGACATCCACAGCCGTCTGAGCCTCGCCGTCTGAACCGCTGACCAGGACAAAACCCACATGAGCGTCCGCACCCACAGAGCCTCATACCCGCTGGCGGCTTAGCCGACCAACGGCGCCAACGTTCCGTCCCAAACCCAAACCCCTCGCCACGCCCGCATGCCACGCGTACTCAAATCACCGCCGCCAACCGACTCGACCGCGCTGGCCCCCTTCGCCTTCGATGACTTGGGTCGGCACGCCAAGACGCAGCTCGAAGACCGCGCCGCCAGGCCGACGAAATCATCGCCGCGGCCCGGCGCGACGCCGCGCTCATCAGACGCCAGGCCGAAGACGAGGGTACCGCCGCGGGGCTCGTTGCGGCCCAGCGCGACGCCGCCCAACGCGTGGCTTGTCAGTTGGACACATTGTTGCCAGCGGTGCGCGAGGCCGTCGCCGGCGTCGAACAGGCGAAGGCCGCCTGGCTCACGCATTGGGAACGCTCGGCGCTCGGACTGGCCACGGCGATCGCCGAGCGCGTGATTCGCCGCGAAGTCGCCCGCACGCCCGAGATCACGCTGTCGCTCGTGACCGAAGCCCTGGAACTGGCGGCTGGCAGCTCCGAAGTGCAGCTCCGCATGCACCCGGACGACCTGGCGGCTCTTGGTTCGCATGTGGAGCAACTATTGGCGGAAGTCGGACGCTTGGGTGCCGCCGCGCTGGTGGCCGATGCGGCGATTTCGCCCGGCGGCTGTCGCGTCGATACGCGACACGGCACGATCGATCAGCAGTTCGAGGCCCAATTGGCGCGCATCGCCCAAGAACTCTCCTGAAGCCAGGGAGCATCGCCGAATCCATGACGACCGCGTTGGCCGAATACAAAGCGCAATTGGGTGGCCTGGTGCCGTCGCACCTGTGCGGCAGCATCGTGCGCACCACAGGTTTAACGGCTGCGGTGGCCAGCTTTCCGGCGCCGGTGGGAGCCTTGGTCCACATCGAGCGTCACGGCGGGCCGCCGCTGGCCGCGGAAGTGATCGGATTTTGCGACGACTTGACGCTGGTCTACTTGCTCGAGACGCCCCAAGGCTTGCAGCCTGGAAATCGCGTGCGGCTAGTCCAGTCGTCGCGCTGGATTCGAGTGGGCGACGCGTTGCTCGGTCGGGTCATCGACGCCCGAGGACGTTCGATCGACGGCCGACCGCAGCCGGCACTCCACCAGCGCGCGCCGCTGGAGCGCGCCTGCGCCGCCGGCGACCTCGCGCGAGCGGATCGACGCGCCGCTCTCGACCGGCGTTCGCGCCATCGACGGACTGCTCACCTGCGGCCGGGGACAGCGACTGGGCATCTTCGCCGGCTCGGGCGTGGGCAAGAGCATCACGCTGGGCATGATGGCCCGCTACACGGCAGCCGACGTGAACGTGGTGGCCCTGGTGGGCGAGCGGGGCCGCGAAGTCAACGAATTCATCCAGCGCGACCTGGGCCCCGGGCTGGCGCACAGCGTGATCGTGGTGGCCACGAGCGACGAGCCGGCCCTGGCCCGGGTACAGGCGGCGCTGGTGGCCACGACGGTCGCCGAGTATTTTCGAGACCGCGGGCGGCACGTGCTGCTGTTGATGGATTCACTCACGCGGCTGGCACTTGCGCAGCGCGAGATCGGCCTGGCGGCCGGCGAGCCCCCCACGACGCGCGGCTTTCCGCCGTCGGTGTTCGCGATGTTGCCGCGGCTGGTGGAACGGGCCGGGCGTGGCTCGGGCGGCAGCATTACCGCACTCTACACCGTGCTTGTCGAAGGGGACGACCCGCAGGAGCCGATCGCCGACGCGGCCCGGGGTCTGCTCGACGGCCACGTCTGGCTGTCGCGCAAGCTGGCCTCCGCGCGGACACTACCCGGCGATCGACGTGCTGGAAAGCGTCAGCCGGCTGATGACGGACGTGGCCGACGCGGAGCATCGCGAAGCGGCCCTGGCCGTGCGCCGGCTGCTGGGCGTGTATCGCGATCACGAGGACCTGATTTCGCTGGGTGCCTACCGCGCCGGTTCGAACCCGGCGGTAGATCAGGCCATCGCCTTGCACGACGCGCTGTGCACGTTCTTACAGCAGCGCGTCGACGAACGCTCCGACGTGGCGGAAGCCAAGGAGGCGCTCGTGCGGTTGGCCCGGCGGGCGACCGGCCAGCCATGACGCGATTCACGTTTCGGCTGGAATCGCTGTTGACGCTGCGCCGCGGCAAGCGCGACGAGCGTCGCGCGGCATTGGCCGCAGACCTTGCCGACGAGCGCAACGTGGGTCTGCGCCGGCAGGCGCTGGCCGCAGAATGCGAACGGCAGCAGGTTTGGTTGCGGTCCTCCGCCACCGGGTCGGTTGACCTGAATCGGCTGCGCGAAGGCGAGCGCTACGCGGCGGCGCTTCGCTTGGAAGTCGAAGGGCTTTGCGAAAGCGAGCAGTTGGCCGCTGCCCGAGTGGAACGTTCTCGCGACGCGCTGGCCGCGGCCGAACGCGAACTGCAAGTGCTCGACAAGCTGCGCCAGCGCCGGCAGGCCGAATTTCAACAGCGGGAAGCTCGTGCCGCAGAGCGACAATGCGACGAAGCGGCCGCCCGGGTCCACGCCGAAACGCGGCAAGTGCGCCTCTAAACGCCTTCCAACGGAGCCGCCCACGGCTTGGCGCGCGCCGGCGGCGACGATGCCCGCTCGCGATCGGCCGCCACGCGTCCGAAAAAATTCCTCTTGCAAATCACGACGAGTGTAGTAAACTGCCGATTACGACACGTGTCGTGATTGGAGGTCGCACATGTCCAAACGTCGTAAACGCGCCGCGGCTCTCGGCCGGCGAGATGGAAATCCTGCACGTCTTGTGGGACCACGGGCCGGCGACCCTGTCGGAGGCCCACGTCGGGCTGGGGCGGCAACTCGGCTATACCACGGTGCAAACCCGGCTCAATCGGCTGGTGGACAAGAAGCTGGTGCGCCGCTCCAGCGACCGCCCGGCGCGGTATGAAGCGGCGATCACGCAGGCGGACGTCGAGCCCGGCCATCTGGAGCTGTTGGTCGAGCGGACCGGCGGCGGCAGCGTCGTGCCGCTGGTGGCCCACCTGGTGCGCGATTGGACCCTTTCGCCCGAAGAGATCGCGGAGCTGAAGCGCTGATCGCAGAAGCGGAACGCCATTCAAAATCCTCATCCTCGCAAAAGTAGAGGGCGAAGTCATGAACGAGCTCGCCGCCTGGCTGCTGCTGGAATTGGGACACACAACCGTGGCCGTGGCCCTGGCCGGGTTGCTGGCGGCGGCGATGTTGAGACTCTTGCGCGTGCAATCGCCCGTGCTGCATCGGACCGCCTGGTGCGCGACGCTCGTAATTGGCTGGGCGCGGTGCGCGTGCCCCTCGACGTGCCGTGGTACGCGGCCGAGCCCGTCCTCACAACCGTGCCCGAGCCGCCGGTCGCATTGGCCCCCTTGGCCATGGACGAGCTGATTGCCGCGCCGCCGGCGATGCTGCTCCCCATCGAATTGGCCGAGTCCGCCGAAACGCCGCCAGTCGAGATGCCTGTCCTGTCGGCTGCCGCGCCGCCGCTGCCCGAGCGAATCGAAATCGCCTGGCCGCTCCTGGCGTTGGGCGTCTGGCTGGCCGGCATCGTAGTGCTGGTGGCCGCCGCAACAATCGGCTATTTGCGGTTTGTGCGGCGACTTGCCGACAGGCTTGCCCGTGGAAGCCGCGTGGCTCGAGGAGTTGCAAAGCGTTCGAGCAGAGCAGGGGGGCACGCGCACGGTGACGCTGCGCGTGACGGAACACCTGGGGCCGATGCTCTGCCGGTTGCCGCGCGGATATGCCCTGTTGGTACCTGCCGGACTGTGGCGCACGGCTCAGCAGCGTCGAGCGCCGGGCCGTGTTGCGGCACGAACTGGCGCACCTGCGTCGGTATGACGTTTGGAAATCGCTGGCCATGCGCGTGTTGGCGTTGCCCCACTGGTTCAATCCCGTGGCCTGGCTCGCGGTGCGCCGGTTCGACGAAGCGGCCGAATGGGCCTGCGACATGGCGGCCACGGGGGGCGAACCCACCGCTTATGCCCGCACTCTCATGCACCTGGGGGAACTGGCCACTTCGCCGGCCCGCTTTGGCCCGGCCATGAGCGGGCGTCCCTTGGCCGCGCGGATTCGCCGCCTGGCGACGTTGCAGACGCACGCCGATTCGCGGCTGAAGTGGTCGCTGGTCTGCTCGCTGATCTTTGCCATGGTTTTGGTGCCGCTGGTCCGGGTGCGCCTCGTGGCCCAAGAGCCCCAGTTCGCTCAGCGCACAGAAGCAGAATGCAAGCCCCCGACAGTGCCGTTCCAGGCGACACGGCGGACGAAATTCCGGAGGCGGTCCGGCTGGCGAAAGAACGGATGGCCAAGGACGCCGCGCGAGCATTTGTGGCATGGAATGCCGCCTACAAGTCGGGCACGTGCACGATCGACAACGTCTTCTTTTGGTCAAATCGACTATTGGCCGCGGAGTTGGACGTAGCTCGAACGCGCGACGAGCAAATTGCCGCGGCAGAAGCAAATCTCGCGCGCACACAGGAAATTCAGAAACAGGTCGCCATGCTGTACACGGCGGGGAGCAAGGGGGGCGAAGCCACGGCAATGAGCGCCGCCGACTACCACGTCGCCGAAGCGGAGCGCAAGCTGGCGGAAGTCGTCTGGGCCCCGGAAGCGGGCGTGGCACCCGCCGATGCGGACAAGCGCGAACAGGCCCGACTGGGGCGCAGAATTGTTCAACTCGAAGAAAGGCTCGCCAAGCTAACGTCCCAAGCGGACGAAATCAAAGAGAGGCTCAAATCGGACCCGTCGCCGGACGGAACCGCAAAGTGGAAACTCGAACGGGACCAGAAATCGTTCGAAGCCCAGCAGGACAGCCTGAAGACGCTGATGAATCTGTATCGGCAGAAACTCAAGTCGCTCGAGGCTTCGAAGCAACTTCGCGTGCCGGCTCCTGTGCCGACGCCACGCGCAACGGCGCCGCCGCCGGTTTCGCCGCTGCCCACCCTGCCGACCGTGGCGCCGGCGCCGACCGTGCCGCAGCCGGTACCCCCGCTGGCGCCGAACGCGCCGGCAGACCTCGGCGCGGCCCTGTGGAATCAACCGCTGCGGGTCAACGTCGGGCCAAAGACCTACGCCATCAACGATCCCGAGCTGGTGCCGGCGCTGCGCGCGGCCCTCGCCGGCGACGACAACGACGCGCAGCGCGGGGCGATCATCATCTCCACCATCCAGGTGTCGCCGAACCTGGCGGGGGGAGAAAGAGTCGGTCCGTTCGCCGAATTGGCCCCGGAGCTGATCGCGTTGATGGGAGGCGCTGACGTCGGGCTGCGCGAACTGGCCCAGTACGCGCTCCTCTGCATGCGCTCGAAGATCGAGGACACCTTGCAGGAGGCCGCGAAGTCCGAGAATTCCGAAATCGCCCAGCGGGCCAAAAAGCTGCTCGCGCAGAGCGAGCCGGCGGCGACTTCGACGCCCATCAGCCCGACGATATTTGGCGCACCGGTGGCGATCCAGCCCGAGCCTGCCGCGACGGTGCCCAAACCTTCGCCCCCGTCGCCTGCGCCGCGCCTGCGCGACGTCCTGACGCGCGGACCCTATGGTGGATACGCGCCCCAGGCCACGCCGTCAAATCCCTATGCTCCGCGGGTCGCGGCCCCCGTGACCGTACCTTCACCGGAGGCTACCCGAGCGCCACCCACCTACGCGCAACCTTCCGTGGCTGTCTATCCGCCGGCACTCCCGTCGTCCCCCGCTCCAACGTACCAGGGGCGCACGTTCGACCAGTGGCGGCAAACGCTCGAAACGCAACTCGATCCGGTCAGTCGCGGGCCTGCGCTCGCGGCGCTCGGCGAATTCGCGGCCAACGGATATGGCACGCAGGTGGCCAAAACGATCATGGAGTTGATGCAGGGGTACTCGTGCTGGCCAGCCGACGTGGCCACCGCCGGGCAGCCGAACGTGGCCCAGTTGGCACAGCAGGCCATGAAGCGAGTGCCGCCCAGCGAGTTGCTGCCGGTGCTGCTCAAGGCGCTCAGCGGCAACGTGCCGCAGCCATTGCCCCAGGGATTGCCCAGGAGCGTGGGAGTCAAGCCGCGTCGTCGTTGCCGGTCCAACACTCAGGGAATAAGAACCAGCGGCTGTTTGCGGTGACGCTGCTTCCTTATGCCACCCCAGAGCCCTCCGACGCGGCCCCGAACCTGTTGGAGAATATCGTTGATGCGCAGACGCAAATCCGCCAGACCGCGCGGCTCTACGCGGCACTTGTCGCGCCCGAGTCGCCCGAGGTGCTCGATGTGCTGCGGGCTGCGCTGAAGCATCCCAACCGCGACGACGTGCTGTCCACGATTTACATCGCCGGCGGTTAGGGATTGGCATCGCGGACCTGGCCAAATACGCCCGACCCTTTGTCACGTTAGCACCCGAACTCGTCGAGTTGTTGGGTAGCGCGGACGGGCAACTGCGCGATGCCGCTCAAGCCGCTCTGGCGCGTATGGGCTCGCAGGCACGAGCGGCGATCGAGAAGGGGACCTCATCCGACAATCCGGAGATTTCCCGGCGAGCCCGACAAATCCTGTCAGACGAGAAGCTGCCGCCGCCCTTCGTGCCGGTTCCAGGCGAGCAGACGGCCGAATAGCCGAGTAGTTTCCCGGACAAACCGCCCGCGGATTTTTTGCCGCCCCTCTTGCGTCGAACTGTGTGTATTACTACACTAATACACATGGCCGCCGACTTTCTCTTTCAGGTGTTTCCGACGTCCGGGCTGCCGATCTACCGGCAGCTGGTCGACCAGGTGCTCCGCCACGTGGCCAGCGGGCGGGTGCGACCCGGCGACTTCCTTCCCTCGGTCCGCCAGGCAGCCGTCGAGCTGGAAGTCAATCCGATGACCGTCAGCAAAGCCTACTCTCAGCTTGAACGGGACGGCATCGTCGAGCTGGTGCGCGGGCAGGGGATGCGGGTCGCTCCCCGGCCGGCGCCCGGCGCGAATGGCAACCTGCGCGAGCGGCAGGAACAGCTCATGCCGCTAATGCGCCAGGTGGCTGCCCAGGCCTATCAACTCAACCTTTCGGCCAGCCAGGTGAAATCGCTCATCGACCGAGTCCTCAAGGAGCTCGACGAAACATGAACGGCCAAACGAACGTCTTGGAACTACGGGCGGTTTCCAAAATCTACGGCGACCGCGCCGTGCTCAACCGGGTGAACCTCGACATTCCGGCCGGCAGCGTCGTCGGATTGTTGGGCAAGAACGGGGCCGGCAAGACCACGCTCTTGCGCTGCGCTGGGCTTGGCCAAACCGGACCACGGCACCGCCACCATCCTGGGCGAAACGGCCTGGAACCTCAGCGCCAGCGCCAAGGAGCTGCTGGGCTACGTGCCCCAGACGCCGCAGCTCTATCCCTGGATGAAAGTCGGCCACATCATCGATTACACCGCGTCGTTCTACCGGAACTGGAACCCGGCGCTGGTCGCGCGGCTGGTGGCCACGTGGCAGGTGCCAACGAAACAGCGGGCCGGCACCCTCTCGGTGGGCGAATTGCAAAAGCTGGCCCTGGTGCTCGCGCTGGGGCCCGAGCCGGAATTCCTGCTGTTGGACGAACCTGTCGCCGCGCTCGATCCGGCGGCCCGGCGCGAATTCTTGAACGTGGTGATCGACATCGCCGCCGGCGGCAACCGCAGCGTGCTGTTTTCCACGCACATTACCTCCGACCTGGAACGCGTGGCCGATCGGGTTGCCATTTTACAAAACGGCCAGATCACCTTCTTCGGCGAGCTGGGGGAGCTGAAAGACCAGATCAAGCGGCTGCGGCTGGTGTCGACCAACACGTTTCCCGAGCGGTTCGACCTGCCCGGCATCCTGCACCAGCGGATCGAGGGAAACCAGGCGCTGGTGACCACGCGGCAAGTCACGCCGGAATTGGTCGAGCAGATCGAAGCCGACTGGCACGCCACGGTCGAAGTGCAGGATTTGAACCTCGAGGAAATCTTCCTGGAGCTGCACGATGATTGAAGGCGTGCTGCAAGACGACGTCGGCAACCGCGACCGCTCCGATTGGTTCGGCACGCTGCGCGACCTGACAAGCGTGGCCGGCGGCGTCGGGTTCGCCGTCCAGTGCTGGCACGTCTGGCAAACCTATCTGTGGCGGGCCCGGTTCTGGGTTTTCGGAGCGGTGTATCTGCTGATCGCGTTGTGGTGGGTGCCGCGTTCCAGCGGCGGAATGCTGCCCGTCGCTACGATGATGTCGGTTCTTTCGGCGTGCCTGCTGGCGGGGTTCTTCGGGCTGCACCTGCGCAGGCAGTTGAGCGGACCCATGGCTCATGCCGTGCCGGGCTATGTCCTGCCGCACCTGGCCGTGGCGGCCGCGACGGGGCTGATTCTGTGGGTCGCGGTGCCGATCCTGCAGGCCACGCTGCTCGAAGTTTCGCCGCTGCAATACGTCGGCTGGCACGCGGCAGCCGCGTTGCTGATGGCGCTGGTGCTGGTCTGGGCCCGGGCGATTCTGCTGCTGGTGTGTTGGCCGCTGGTTTTCGCCTGGCTGGCCATCCGAGTGGCCGGGAAGCGCGTTGATCGGGATGTGGATTGCCGGCGAAGGGGAAGCCGCCTGGTTGGCCATCGTGCTGGCCATCGTCGCGCAGCCAGCGGCGGCCGTCATGTACCTGTGGTGGCGCGACCGGGCCGCTACGTTCATCGATGATTTGGCCGCCCACCGCGCCGGCGCCATTGAAGGCGGATGGGTGGTCAGCCGGCTCGGCCTGCGCGACGCGGCGATGGCCTGGAGAATCGAAGGGCGGGGTGGGCTGGGGCGCCGCGTGCGCCGCTGGCAGGTTCCCTGCACCGTGTCCGCCGCGGAGCTGGCGGCGGTCGGCGGCCCTGTTGATCGCGATCATGTCGACATTGATTTCCTGGCGCACGATGGGGGGCCAGGCGTGGTCGTCTGTTCGGTCGCCGGCGTGGTGGCGCTGTTCGTACCGCTGGATCGCTGGCGGTTTCGCTGTCAGGCGCTACCCAGTGAGCTGATGCGGCCGATCTCCCGCGGGACGTTCGTGCGGCAGTTTCTGGCCGCCATGCTGCTGGATTTCGGTCGCTGGACGCTCGTCGCCACCGCGCTGACGCTGCTCGGCTACGTGCCGGTCCTCTGGTTTGACGCCAGCGGAGTGCCGACGATCATCTTGTATCACTTGTCCATGCTGTGGGGCGCGGCCCTATTGTTTTACGGCTCGGTGCTGGTCACGCTGCGACTGCGGTACTGGCTCTCTTGGATGTTGGGACTGTTCCTCTTCATGGCCATGGCGACCTTCCTGACGATCCCGTTGGTGGTCCATTGGTTCGTCGCGTGGTCCACGGCGCGGGGCGGCACCGCGTCGCCGGCGTTGGGTTACTTGATCTTTGCCCTGGTGGTACTGATCTACGCGGGACTGGGGGTCGGCTTGATGGGCCTGACCTACTGGCGATGGCTGCGGATGGAAATCTCTTGATCTTTTCCTGGAAGCTCGATCATGGCGCGATACTGGCACGTTTTCGCAACCTATCTGTGGCGGGCCCGGTTTTGGATCGTGGGGGGCTTGTCGGTGTTTTTTGTCGTCGTGACCAGCGGAGACCCATTCGCCTTTTTTGCCATTCCGCCGGTGTTCACCAGTCTCACGACAGCCCTGTTGGCACTCACTTGCGACGTCAATTCGGCACGCCGCAGGCCCGGCTCACCCCGCGTTTCGCCGCGCCGCACCTGCTGGTTGGCGTGCTGTTGCCGACAATCGTCTGGCTGGTCCTGCCGCTGACGGCCGCCTGGGCCAAAGGCTATCCGCTAGTTGCCCGTGGCCAGCACGCAGACGTTGGCGGCGATGATCTTCGCGTTGGTGACGTGGTGGCCGAAGATGATCGTGCTCATTGCCGCCGTGCCGGCGTTGATCCTGGTTCCGGTGGGAGACTTCCTCGGCGCCAGGACCAGTCGTTCGCCCAGCGCTTCACGGCCGGCGAGACACCAGTAGTTTATGCGGCGCTGCTGTTGGCCGCCGCGGCGTCGTATCCGGTGGCGGCGTGGCGGCTGCTGCGGCTGAGCGATTTGTCTGTGGCCGACAGCGATGACTTTGCCTTTGAGCCGTCGACGGGCAACTACGGCCGGGGCATGGCGACCGAGCGGCTCAGCCAATGGCGCGACATGCAGATCGAATGGCGGCTTGGTCGCGTTCGCGGGGCCGGCACGTCGGTCGCCCGGCGTCGCGTTCCCAGCGCGGTGTCGTGGGGCGAGTTGGGGTTGTTCGCGGCCGCGACGCTGGTGTTGATGCCTGTCGTCTGGTGGCTGTTCGACTCTCCCGAGGCCTGTTGGACCGTCCTCATGGTGGGCACCGGATTGATGCTGTTCGCCCCCTTGAGCCTGTGGCGTTTCCGCTGCAACGTGCTGGCCACCGAAGCCCTGCGCCCCGCCCCCCGCAGCGCGTTTGCGCGACAGCTCGTGCTGGCCATGGGACTCGACTGCGTGACCTGGTGCGCCGCAGCTTCGGTCGTGCTGCTGGCCGGCTATTCGATGCTCCTCGCGGAGCCGGGCTTTACGATGACCGGTGTCGTGGCCCACCTGACGGTTCTGTGGGGCATGGCGGCGCTGGTGTATGGCATCGGCATTCTGACGTTGCGATTTCGCTACTGGCTGCCGCTGTTTGTGTTGCTGTACCTGGGGGCGATCGCGGTGGGGATGTCCTTCACGGCGGCTTGCGAGGTGACCTACGTCTACTCGAACCGTCTGGCACCCATGCGTTTGTTCGTGATGTACAGCTCCTTCTCGTTGGCCGTGGGCCTGATTGGGCTGCTGCTGGCCTGGCATACGTATCGCCGCTGGAATCAGATCGATCTGACCTGAAGGGGCCGCCGAAAATCCTGCCCCATCCGCAGGCTCGACGGCAGTCGTCACATCCGGTCGCCAGGGACCGCACCGAGACGGCCGCGAATGTTCGCCCGCGGCGCAACGAGAAGCTAGAATTGCCCTAGCACTTGCACCACGTTCTTTGCCAGGCGCGGCGGCGTGCTCCTGGCTGTTCCGCCCGAGGCGCTATGTCCATGTCCGATTCCCGCATCGCGGTTTACACCGGTTCGTTCGATCCGATCACGCTGGGGCACTTGAACGTCATCGAACGTTCCAGCCGGCTGGTCGACACCCTGGTGGTGGGCATCGGCATCAACGTCGAGAAGCAGTCGCTGTTTTCGCCCGAGGAGCGTCTGGAGCTGGTGCGGAGCACGGTCGGGCATTTGAAGAACGTCGAGGTGCGGTCGTTCGCGGGGCTGGCGGTCACGTTTTGCCGCGAGTGCGGAGCGCAGGTGCTATTGCGAGGCGTCCGTTCGCTGGGCGACATCGAGGCCGAGTTCACGATGATCATGGCCAATCGCAAGCTGGACCCGGGCATCGAGACGGTGCTGCTCATGGCCGACGAGCAGTATTCGCACATTTCCAGCTCGCTGATCAAGCAGATCGCCGCGATGGCCGGCGACGAGGAGCTGGGCCGCTTCGTGCCGCAACAAGTCGTCACCGCCGTGCGCCGCAAGATGACCGGCTGACAGGTACCACTGCTGGCTTGTCCAGCGGTGGCACGCGCGTTCATGGTCGGGCTGGACAAGCCGGCAGTGGCGCCCAGAGTCGAAGGGCTGCTAATTCTTGCCGTCTTCACCGTTGCTCTTGTTCAGATGGCGGCGCAGGTAGCGAGCCCGCTCGATGTTGCGATCGGCCGTGTCCAGCTCCACTCCCCGCAGCTTTTGCAGATGGGCCGGCTGGGTGTGGATGAACAGCTCGTTGAGCAGCGGGATCTGCAAGTCCTCGATCAGCCCCAGGTTCACGCCCATCCGCACGCTGGAGAGCAGATGCATGGTTTCTTCGGAGCTGATGGTCTGGGCGGTGCGGAGGATGCCGTAGGCGCGGCTCACCTTGTCGTGCAGGTTTTCGTGGCTCTCGCGAACCAAAAAGTCGCGGGCCCGGCGTTCATAATCGATCAACACGGGGACGATGTCCCCCACCTGCTTCACCAGGTCGATTTCCTTTTCGCCGAGGGTGATCTGGTTCGAGATCTGGTAAAAGTCTCCCATGGCCTGCGAGCCTTCGCCGTACAGACCGCGGACGGCCAGGCTGATTTTTTGCAGGCTGCGAAACACTTTGTCGATTTGCCGGGTGATGACCAGCGCCGGCAAGTGGAGCATCACGCTCACACGGACGCCGGTGCCGACGTTCGTGGGGCAGGCCGTGAGAAAGCCGAGCTTGGAATGGAAGGCGAAGTTGAGTTTTTCCTGCAAGAGCGTGTCGATGCTGTCGATCTGCTGCCAGGCCGCTTCCAGGTCCAGCCCGCTGTGCATGACCTGGATGCGGAGGTGATCCTCCTCGTTGATCATCAGGCTCACCTGCTCGTTGCGGGCGATGGCCACGCCGCGGGCGCCTTCGCTTTCGGCGTGTTCGCGGCTGATCAACTGGCGTTCGACCAGGAACTGGCGGTCGATGACTTTCAACTCGTTGACGTTGACGTACTCCAGCTCGCCCGACTCCTGCATCTCCATCACGCGATCGCGGAGGATGTTTTCGATTTCGGTGCGATCGGCCTGCGAGGCGCGGCTGATGAAGGGGAACTCGGCCAGGTTGCGGGCCAGGCGCACGCGACTGGAAATGACGATATCGCTTTCGGGGCCGCTGCCCCGCAGCCATTCGCCGCTCGTGCGTACTAGTTCGTTGAGGTCCACCGCTATCGTTCCAAAACCGCCGGCCGGCTCGGGCTTAGCTCGGCGACTCTTCTATCTTGCGTATCTCGTCGCGCAGCTTCGACGCCAGTTCGTAGTCTTCTTCATCGATGGCTTCCTTCATCTCGCGCCGCAGGCGAATCAATTGCGTGCGGTGCTCGGTCCCTTGGGGAAAGCGGAGCGACTTCTTGCCCACGTGCTCCGTCTCGCCGTGGATGTTGACGATCAGCGGCTCGAGCTCCGCCTGGAAGCACACGTAATCGTAGGGACAGCCCAAGCGTCCCTGATTGCGAAACTCGTAAAACGTGATACCGCACACCGGGCAGGCACGCTGATCGAGCCGGGCCAACTCTTCGGCCGTCTGGCCCACGGCCAGTTGATGGGCCAGCACGCCGGCCAGACTCGGCGCCACCGGCGCCTCCTCGTCCGACTGGGTGAGATACTGCCGGGCGTGCTCTTCGCACAAGTGCAGCTCTTGCGGCTTCCCCTTGGTCAGTTCCGTGATGTGGAACGTGGCCGTCTTATTGCATTTCTGGCACTTCATGGAAGTCCCCAAGATCCATCTGTGGCGGCCGAGGTCGCTGGCGTGCGCTTCGGTGAAAACGCATCGAAAGCCGCCATTCAGATTCAATTATATCAAGGGGCGGCGCAAGGCCAGTGGGATTCTAACAGCACCCCAAAGGGTGTCAAGGTGAGCCGCCGGCCACTCCACGGAGCGTCCCCGCCGCGCCCAAAAAAACGCCCTGACCGCCGCTGCGATTGTGGCCCCGCAGTGCGCTTGATACAACAGCCCACAGTGGGCGGCCGAAGTTGCGCAGCGGGCGGGCGAAGTTGCGCAGCAATTGGCGCAAGCGGCTTTCGGCGGCGAACCTGCCAGCCGTCGAGGCGTGTCCCATTTGCCGGATCCGCGGGAGGAGAGAAAAAGTGCCAGCGGCCCAACCCGATCCGCAGGCAGTCCGTTCGGCCCGGCCATCGTCATGACGCACTTCCCAGATTTCGCGACGTTCGAAAAGCTGGCCGTGGGCGTCCAGTTGGTGCCGGTCTATCGGCGGCTGCTGGGCGACACGCTCACGCCGGTGTCGGCATTTCACAAAATCGACTCCCCGCCGTGCGCTTGCCTGTTTGAAAGCGTGATCGGCGGTGAAAAGGTGGGGCGCTATAGTTTCCTGGCCGCCGACCCGTTCTTGCAGATCGAAGCCCGCGATCGCGAAGTAACGATCATCTCGTCGACCGGCACCGAGCGTTTCACCGCCGCCGACCCGTTGGAGGAGCTCAAAGAGCGCGTCGAGTCGATTCGCTCCGCCACGCTGGCCGAGCTGCCACCGTTCACTTCCGGCGCCGTTGGGTATGCCGGCTACGACGTGATCCGCTACAGCGAAAACCTGCCGCGCGTGCCGGCCAACGACCGACAGTTGCCCGATTTGGCGTTCGCCTTCTACGACCACATGGTCGTGTTCGACCACGTGAACAAGACCAACGTGGTGGTGGCCATGGCCCGGCTCGATCGCTTTCCCGGCGATCCGGCCGCCGCCTATGCCGACGCCCAACGGCGCGTGGACGCCATCGTCGAACAGCTCGAACGGCCAGACGCCACGCTGCCGCCGGCCGACATCGCGCCGGGAGGCATGACGTCGATCGACTATCGGGCCAACTTCACGCAAGCCGACTTCGAAGGGGCCGTCCGCAAGTGCGTCGAGTACATCCGCGCAGGCGACATCTTTCAGGTCGTCATCAGCCAGCGTCTGGAGCTGGACATCCGCTGCGAGCCGTTTGAAATCTACCGGACGCTGCGGGTGGTGAACCCCAGCCCCTTCATGTTTTATCTGCGCACGCCCAGCGTGACGCTGGTGGGCAGCTCGCCGGAGATCATGGTGCGGGTCGTAGCCGGCAAGATCACCGTCCGGCCCCTGGCTGGCACCCGGCGGCGCGGCGCCACCGAGGAAGAAGACCGCCGGCTGGCCGAGGAACTATTGGCCGATCCCAAGGAGCGGGCCGAGCACGTCATGTTGGTGGACTTGGGTCGCAACGACGTGGGACGCGTGGCCCGCTACCGCTCGATTGAATTGACCGACGTGATGACCATCGAACGCTACAGCCACGTGATGCACATCACGTCGAACGTCAGCGGCCAATTGGCCGAGGGGCGCGACGCGTTCGACGCCCTGCGGGCCTGCGTGCCGGCGGGCACCGTGTCGGGTGCGCCAAGGTGCGGGCCATGGAGATCATCGATGAAATCGAGCCGCACCGCCGCGGACCTTACGCGGGGGCCGTAGGCTACGTCGACTTCAACGGCAACATGGATACTTGCATCGCGCTGTGCACGCTGGTCGTGCAGAACGGCAAAGCATACGTACAGGCCGGAGCAGGAATTGTGGCCGACAGTGTCCCCGCGGCCGAATATCAGGAAACTCTGAACAAAGCGCGCGGGCTGCTCAAAGCCGTCGAAATCACCGAGGCCCGACGCCAGCAGTCCCGCCCCGCCGCCAAGCGCGCCGGCAAATCAGGAGGCGCACGATCGCCGGCGGCCGCCCGAGCGGGCGCACCCCATTGCGTGAATCGGCGTTGCGCTTCAAAATGCCGTACTGGCGGGCGGCAGTTTCCAGAGTTCGGGAGAGTTTCCATGATCTATGTTGTCGCCACCATCCAGCTCGCGACTGGCCGGCGCGAGGATTTTTTGACCCTGCAGTGCGACTTACTGCCTCTGGTCCGTGCCGAAGCGGGCTGCGTGGAGTACGTGCCCAGCATCGACGTGGCCTTGCGCGACCCTCCCAAGACTCCGTTGCGCGAAGACGTCGTGATGATGCACGAAAAATGGGAATCGCTCGACGCGCTGAGGGCCCATCTCTCGGCGCCGCACATGCTGGCGTTTCGCGAGAAAGTCAAAACGCTGGTCGTGGGCACGAAAGTGGAAGTCTTTGAGTCGGTCTGAAGACCAGGCCGCGTTGTTGTCCGCCCGCTGCGCCGTTCCGTCCCCATCGCAATCCAAAAGTGCCGAGCAACGCCATGAGTCATATTGTCGATATCGAAGGACGTCAGATTCTCGACAGCCGCGGCAATCCCACCATCGAGGTGGACGTGCTGCTGGTGGACGGCTCGTTCGGCCGTGCCAGCGTGCCCAGCGGGGCCAGCACGGGCGTGCACGAAGCCTGGGAGCTGCGCGACACGGACGAGTCGAAGGTGTTTCTCGGCAAGGGGGTGATGCAGGCTGTCGACAACGTGAACGAAACGCTGGCCGACGCGCTGGAAGGGATGGACGCGCTCGATCAGGCCGACGTCGACGGGCGGATGATCGAGCTGGACGGCTCGGAAAACAAGAAGAACCTGGGAGCCAACGCGATTCTTGGCGTCTCGCTGGCCGTGGCCCATGCCGCGGCGCAGCACTGCGGGCTGCCGCTGTACCGATATCTGGGCGGAGCGGGCGCGCGGCTGTTGCCGGCCCCCATGATGAACATCATCAACGGCGGCCAGCACGCCGACAATTCGGTCGACGTGCAGGAATTCATGGTCATGCCGCTGGGCTTCGAGTGTTTTTCCGACGCGCTGCGCTGCGGCGTCGAGGTCTTTCATCACCTGAAAAAAGTGCTCCACGGCAAGAAACTGAGCACGTCGGTGGGGGACGAGGGAGGCTTTGCACCGACTTGCCCAGCAACGCGGCCGCGATCGACTTGATCCTGGAAGCGATCGCGGCGGCCGGCTATCGCGCGGGCGAGCAGGTGTGGATCGCGCTGGACGTGGCGGCCACGGAACTGTACGACGCCAAGACGAAGACGTACACCGTCGACGGAAAGGCCATCGACGCGGCGGCCCTGGTCGACTTTCTGTCCGATTGGGTCGAGCGCTATCCGATCTGCTCGGTCGAGGACGGCTGCAGCGAGGACGATTGGGAAGGTTGGCGGCTGATGACCGAAAAGCTGGGTAGTAAGGTCCAGCTCGTTGGCGACGATCTGTTCGTCACCAACACCAAGCGATTGCAGCGCGGCATCGACGAGCACGTGGCCAACAGCATCCTGATCAAGGTGAACCAGATCGGCACGCTCACCGAAACGATCGAGGCCATTCAACTGGCCCAGCGCCACGGTTACACGACGATCACCAGCCACCGCAGCGGCGAGACCGAAGACACTACGATCGCCGACCTGGCGGTGGCCCTGTCGACCGGCCAGATCAAGACCGGCAGCGCCAGCCGCACCGACCGCATGGCCAAGTACAACCAGTTGCTCAGGATCGAGGAGCAACTGGGCGATTCGGCCCTCTACGGCGGCCAGATTTTCTTCCGGGGCAAGAAGGGCTGACGCCCGCGCATCACCGCCGCTTGCGGTTTAGCAGACCGCCCCGCAACCCTGTTCGGTCACGTTCCGTTCGCGCAACATTCGCGGCAAAGTGATATGATGCAAGGGTCGCGTCACGTCACTCGATCCCGTCCGCCATCCCGCGCTCTATGGCGCCATGTCTGAATCTGCTCCGACACGATCGCAACCGCCGCTGGCGGATTCTCCCTGGTTTTGGGCGATGTTGTTTTGCGCGGCGGCGGCCGTGTTTCTGGTGGTGATCATGCCGAAGTATCGGCCGCGGCAGCGGCGTCTCGAGATGCGGTACCTGCGCGCGAAGAGATGCTGCGCCGCCGGGCTGAAGGGGAGCCGGTGGCTCGCGCGGCGGGCGAGGAGGGGGAAGCGGCTCCGCCGACGGAGGACGAGTTGATCATTCCCCTGTGGCCGCTGGGATTGTTGTTCGGCGCGGCGCTGGCGCTGTCGGCCACGATGTTGTGGCGCAGCAGGCAGGCGCTCGCCGCGGAAACAGACCCTCGCGGAGACCCGCCATGACGGTCCTGGTCGAAAGCCCCTGGCCGGCCACGATCGTGGCGCTGGTGTTGTTGATCGTCTTCGGCACGATTTTCGTGCGCACCGGGCGGCCGATCGTGCTGGTGGCGATGGCGCTGGTGGTGGTGGCCCTGGCCGGCATGGTCGCGCTCGAACAGGTGGTCGTCACCGACCGCGAAGAGGTGGAGGACACGTTGCACGGCATCGCCGATGATCTAGAAGCCAACGACGTCCCGGCAGTGATGGCCAGCTTTGCGCCCCACGCGCCGAGGCGATCCGAGGCCCAGCGGGTGCTCGAAGACGTGACGATTCGCTCGGCCTCGATCGGCCGCGACCTGGAAGTGCGAATTAACAAGCTCACCAGCCCGCCTACGGCCACGGTGTTTTTCACCGGTCATATCAACGTCAACGCGCGGGAAAGCGCGGGCAGACGATTCCCTTCGAGCACTTTTTCCGCAAGTTCAAAGTGAAGTTCGAGCGCCACGGCGGCCGCTGGCTGATCGCCGACTACGAAGACGCCGACCCGCGACGGTAGCATGCTCCAAGCGACGCACGGGATCGCCCATCGCGGTCTGGATGGCAAACAAGTATTGCCCGGAGCCAGCGGCGACGGCATTCCCCCTAATACAACCAGGCCAACGAGCCGCGGCCCAAGGCGAAGCCGCGCTGGTGCTGACCGTGCCACAACCGTACAATTGTCCGTCAGTCGAGATGCATCCAGGGAGTGCGTCAAGCGACGGATCGAGTAGTTGGATGTCCGCAAAACGAACGCTCGCAGGGGAGCCATCGGTGGTCCCAAACAAAACGATTTCGACCGTTGCTCGCCGGGCCATCGAATTGCCTGCGACGTCAGAAGAGCAACTTCAAGGGCTTCTTCCCGCAGAATTTCAGCAGCTTGAGAACCCGCAGACAGATATTCCCAGAATCGCGAAGACTTCAGGGTTGGTTCGCGAGTTGGACGCCGCGATTGCCCAGATCCCGACGAAGCATGTGCTCGTGCGCGCCGATGCCCGGGAGATGCCGGGACTGGAGGAGGGTTCCGTACACTTGGTTTGCACGTCGCCGCCGTATTGGACACTCAAGGATTATCGAGACTCAGACGGGCAGCTCGGGCATGTCGAGGATTATGATGAGTTTCTGGACGAACTCGACCGGGTATGGCAACGGTGCTTCGATGCTCTCGTGCCTGGCGGCCGCCTGATTTGCGTTGTTGGCGACGTTTGCTTGTCGCGGCGAGAGAACAACGGCCGCCATACGGTTGTGCCTTTGCATGCCTCGATTCAAGAGCGTTGTCGGCGCATCGGCTTTGACAATCTGGCTCCCATCATTTGGCATAAGATCGCCAACGCGGTTTATGAGGTCGAGGGCGGCTCATCATTTCTGGGTAAGCCGTATGAACCGAATGCGGTGATCAAGAACGATATCGAATTCATCCTGATGCAACGGAAACCGGGCGGCTACCGCAGTCCCAACACGGCAACGCGCGTGTTGAGCATCATCTCGGAAGAAAACCATCGCCAATGGTTTCAGCAGATCTGGACGGGTCTGACCGGAGCGTCGACTCGAAACCATCCAGCGCCCTATCCGATTGAGTTAGCCGAACGGTTGATTCGCATGTTCAGCTTCGTGGGCGATACCGTTCTCGATCCATTCTTGGGAACGGGTTCGACTTCCATCGCCGCGGCACGGTTCGGCCGGAACAGCATCGGCTTCGAGATCGACGAATGCTATTTTGACGCGGCCGAGAAGCGAATCCGAACGGCCACCGCGGGCCTCTTCTCCGCGGCGGACATCGAGGCACGGCGAGCGTAACATCGGATGAGATCGCTCGACAAGAAGCTCCGGAAGGCCGTCGCGCTCTTTTGGAAAACCCGCGGCGCAGGCATCAAAGCAAGGGGCAGTCGCGGACTCCAAGGACAAGGGATATCGTTCTGCCGTCACCGGCGGCAAGCAGATGGACGGTTTCGTCGCGGTGATCCGCGACGTGCTGGTCGAATCTGGCGTTGATCGAATATCCATTTATTGTGAAAAAAGTACCGAGCTTCCTGGCTACTTCCGGCCAGAAAAGCGGTGGGACGTCGTCGTCGTTGTCAAAGACAAGTTGATTGCGTGTCTTGAGTTCAAGTCACAAATCGGGCCGTCGTTTGGCAACAACTACAATAATCGCAGCGAAGAGGCGATCGGAAGCGCAACCGACCTGTGGACCGCGTTTCGCGACGGCGCGTTTCGCGTCGCGGAACGGCCGTGGCTCGGGTATTTGATGTTGCTCGAAGAGGCCCCCAGGTCAACGTCACCCGTCGCGGTGCGCGAACCACACTTTCAGGTCTTCGAAGAGTTTCGAGGGGCCTCGTACGCAAAGCGGTACGAGATTCTGCTCACTCGCTTGATCCGCGAGCGCCTGTACGACTCGGCGTGCTTGCTAATGTCGGCTGCCGCCGGGGGCTCGAAGGGGCAATTCACGGAACCTTCGACAGAGCTGTCTTTCCGGAATTTCGTCGCATCGCTTACCGGACATGCTCTGGCCCTGACAAAACTGTCGAAATAGCTGCTCCTTCAGCCGCGAATCAACACAACCGCCAGCGGGCCGACCCACGGTGGTAGGGCGCTCAATCCGTTGCGCAGGCCCCCCCTCGCGGCCGGATCACAATCGCTTTTTAGCCCGGAGCCAGCGGCGACGGTGGCGCGATTCCCGGTTTTCAACCAGCCCCGGTGGAGCCGGCCCGCCGAAGTGCCGAAAACCAGTTCCGGCTGGGCATCGGGGGACGACTGGGGGTATGAGCTGGGGATTCGTGGTTGCGATGGATCGGCTGAAGTACCGACTGGTGCTGGGGTTTGCGCTTCGCCGCGGGCGAAAAATAAACGGGGGGCTGAATCCTCCGCCGGGCCTGGTAGGTACTGATTCAAGAGGATCGATGTATTTCGACCGGCGGATCGGGTCTTTTGCTGATGGGAGCGAGCATGAAGTACGGAGTTGCGCAGGTCACGATGACCGCGATGCTGGCGCTAGCGGTGGGGCATTCGACACGCGTGGCGGCCGACCAACGGCCGCCGACGCCGCTGGGGCAGCGGGTGCAAGATTTCGAGCTGCGCGACTTCCAGGGCAAGCCCTATAAGCTATCGGACTTTGCCGACAAGCAGGCGGTCGTGGTGGCCTACCTGGGCACCGAGTGTCCGCTGGCCCTCTTGTATGCTCCGCGGCTGGCGCAATTGGCCGAGCGGTTTGCCGAGCGGGGGGTGGCCTTCCTGGGCATCGACGCCAACCAGCAGGATTCCCTGTCCGAAATTGAAGCCTACGCGAAGAGCCACAAGCTGAACTTCCCGGTGCTCAAGGACCTGGGAAACCAGGTGGCCGACCGGATGGGCGCCGTGCGGACGCCGGAAGTGTTTCTGCTCGACAAGGACCGGGTGGTTCGCTACTGGGGACGAATCGACGACCAGTATGTCGTCGGTCGCCAGCGCGACGACGCCACCCGTCACGACCTGGCCGAGGCCATTGAATCGCTGTTGGCCGGCCGCGAAATCGAAGTGCCGCTGACCGAAGCGCCCGGCTGCCGCATCGGCCGCGTCTACCAGCCGCAGCCCGATGCCAAGGTGACCTATACGAAAGACGTGGCCGCGGTGCTCAACCGGCGCTGCGTCGAATGCCATCGCGAAGGCGAGATCGCGCCGTTCACGCTCACCAGTTACGACGACGTGGTCGGCTGGGCCGACACGATCGCCGAAGTGGTGCGCGACGGCCGCATGCCTCCCTGGCACGCGAACCCCGAGTTCGGCACGTTTCGCAACGACTGCCGGATGTGCGACGCGGAGAAGCAACTCGTCTACGACTGGGTGGCCGCCGGCGCGCCCGAAGGAGACGCCGCCGACCTGCCGGAACCACCCAAGTTTGCCGAGGGCTGGCGGCTGCCGCGCGTGGATCAGGAAGTGTTCATGTCCGATCGCCCGTTCCACGTGCCGGCCGAAGGGACGGTGAGCTACAAGTACTACCGGGTCGATCCGGGCTTTACCGAGGACAAATGGATTCAGGGCGCCGAGTGCAAGGCGGGCAACCGCGCCGTGGTGCACCACATTATCGTGTTCGTGCGACCGCCCCGGGGCGGCACGCAGCGCAATGCGCTGGGCAACGGCCTGTCCGAAGGATTCCTGGCAGCCACGGCCCCGGGCGCCGCGCCGCTGTTGCTCGATGACGGCATGGCCAAGCTCGTGCCGGCCGGCTCGGAGCTGATCTTTCAGATGCACTACACGCCCAACGGCGCGCCGCAGGAGGACCTCAGCAGCATCGGGCTGATGTTCGCCAATCCCAAAACCGTCACCCGGGAAGTCAGCACGATGGCGGGCGAAAACAACCTGCTGTTCATTCCGCCGCGAGTCGCCGACTTCAAGTCGAGCGGCTGGCACACCTTCCGCAGCGACACGCTCTTGTTGAGCATGTTTCCGCACATGCACGTCCGCGGCAAGGCGTTTCGCTACATCGCGACGTATCCCGACGGCCGCAAGGAAATCCTGCTCGACGTGCCGCGCTACGACTTCAACTGGCAGCAAACGTACGAGCTGGCCGAGCCCAAGCTGCTGCCCAAGGGAACCCGGCTGCAATGCGAGGCGCATTACGACAACTCGCCCGAGAACATCGCCAATCCAAATCCCGATCGCATCGTGCACTGGGGCGAACAGACCTGGGACGAGATGCTGATCGGCTTCATGGAATGCACCGAGGCCGCCCCGTCGTCGTCCAACGCGCCGGGCGCGCCGTCGTCACTGTCGCAAACCGAGCGGACCGCCAAAGCGGCCAGCTCAGGAGCCGGCGGGCAATAAACTCCGCCGACCGAAGCGAACTGCCGATTCTTCGCCGCCTGGGCGTCGAACCGCTAGCGGTTTAGCGGGCCGGCAATCGCAACGCCCGCGAGCGTTTCTATTCCCAGCGGAACCACCGCAGCGCCAGCACAAACGTCACGATGGCCCCAGGCCGCCAGGTTGCCGATTTCCGGTAGCTGCGACGCCAGGCCGGCCCCTTCCTGCATCACGCCACGTAGCGCAGTTGTTCAGCGCCGTCAGCGGCAGCACCTGGATAAACGGCTGCGCCGCCGCGGGAAAGCGATCGGACGAAAAGAAGATGCCCGACAACAGCCACATCGGCAGCATCACCAGGTTCATCAGCCCCGAGACGGCTTCCAGCGTCTTGGCGCGGCTGGCCACCAGCAACCCCAGCCCGGCGAAGGTGACGGCGCCCAGCAGAATCAAAAACGCCACGGCCAGCAGATTGCCGTAGATCACCACGCCAAAGGCGATGCGGGCGAAGGTGAGCAGCACCAGCACCTCGGGCACGAGAAACAACAGCCGGCTGAGCATCACGCCGGCCAGAAAGTCGCTGCGTCGCATGGGGGTGGCGACAAACCGTTTGAGCAGCTTGCGAATCCGCATGTCGACGGTGACGAAGCCGACGCCCCACAGGCCGCCCCCCATCAGGCTCATGCCGAGCAGCCCCGGCACGAGGAAATCGATGTAGCGTCCGCCGGGCTCGTTGAACTCGTCGATCGTGACTTCGGCCACGTCTTTGCGCCCGGCGGCTCGTTGCAGCGCGTCGTCGACGGCGCCGCGGGCCAACACGCTCTCCGGGCGTGACGGATCGTAGGTGTACTCGTAGCCGGGCTGCGAACCGCTGCGGGCCGACACGACCAGCGCCGTGCTGCCGGTGCGCAGACGGAGCCGGGCCTCGTCGTCGCTGACGACGCGCGTGACGAACTTGTCTTGCTTCGACAGGGCCTCGACCACGGCCTCCGCCCGCGGGCCTTCGCGCACGTCGACCGTGATCCGCTCGACCGGCTGGTTGCGAAAGGCGATGCCCAACCCGACCACCAGCAGAATCGGAAATCCATAAACCCAGAACAGCGCCTCCGGCTCGCGGTAGAACTCGCGCAGCGCGCAGACAACGTCAGCTCGGCGAGCGGATAATAACGCTTCGTGGCGGCGGGTTTCGGCGTGGCTTTCATGGCGTTTCGGCCTCGTCGTCGAGGTGTCGGCCGGCGAGCTTGACGAACACGTCTTCCAGGCTGGCGTGCCGCGTGGTGAGGCTGGTCAATTGACAATCGAGCCGCCGCAGCCGATCGAGCAGCGCCGGCAGCACCACGTGCGGCTCGCTCACCGAAAGGCTGATGTGGCTGTTGTCATTGCGCACCTCGCTCACGTCGGGCAGATCGCCGAAGCCGTCGGCATCGACTGCCGGCCCGCATCCGTTGCCGCCCAGGGTGAATTCGATCACGTGTTCGCCCCCCAGGCTGGCGATCAGCTCGCGCGGCGTCCCCAGGGCGATCACGCGCCCCAGGTCCACGATGGCCACGCGATCGCACAGCCGCTCGGCTTCGTCCATGTAGTGCGTGGTCAACAGCACCGTGCGGCCGGCGGCGCGAATCTGGCGTATGATTTCCCAAAGTTGACGCCGCGATTGCGGGTCCAGCCCGGTCGTCGGTTCGTCGAGAAACAGCAGTTCGGGGTTGCCCACCAGCGCGCAGGCCACGGCCAGTCGCTGTTTCTGGCCGCCCGAGAGCTTGCCCACCCGGGCATGCGCCTTTTCTTCGAGCGACACGCGGGCCAAAACCTCCTCGGGTTCATCCCCCTGGCGGTAGAAGCTGCGAAACAGCCGCAGGGTTTCCAGCACGGTGAGTTTTTCGGACAGCCGGGTTTCTTGCAGCGAGATGCCGATCCGCTGGCGGATTTCGTTGTCGGCCTGTCCCCAGCGGTAGCCGAGCACTTCGACCTCGCCGGAGGTGGGCTTGAGCAGGCCTTCGAGAATCTCGATGGTGGTCGTCTTACCGGCACCGTTGGGGCCCAGCAGTCCAAAGCATTCGCCGCGATGGACTTCCAGGTCGAGTCCGCGGACGGCTTCGACCGGGGGCCGCCCTTCATAGCGCTTCTTCAGGTTGACACAACGGATGGCGAGCGACATGCGGGCAGTCCGCGGAATCAACAGGGGACGAAAAATCGATCCGGCGCCGATGCGTGAAGTGCGGGGTGTGGCGAATGGGTCGCGAAAAGTCGGATTCTACCCCCCGGCACGCGGCTGGTCGAGCGGCCGGACAGACCGACACCGTAGGGCAGCGTCCGGTTCGCGATTGTCGCGGCGAAAAAATGTAAGATGCTAAAGACGTTTTGCCATCCCCAGCAGAGTAACAAGCTCATGTCGCGCTACTTCCGAACGTTCGGGTCGTTGTTGTTGCTATTCGGCACGCTGGCCGCCGTGTTGGCGGGATTGCGAACGGCACCGGCGCGACCGAACGCGCCGGACAGGAGTTGGCAGGCTTCCCGCACGAGCTGGTCGAATTCGCGCCGGCCGAAGGAAACCCCATCTTCACGGCCGGGGCGGCGGATGCCTGGGATGCAAAAATTCGCGAACGCGGCTGGATCCTGCGCGAAGGGAGCCGCTGGCACATGTGGTACACCGGCTACGACGGCACACGATCCGGCGCGCGCGAGCTCGGCTATGCCACGTCCGACGATGGCGTGCATTGGCAGCGTTACGCCGGCAATCCGCTGTTGCCCGGGCGGTGGGTCGAGGACATGATGGTCGTCAAGCACGGCGATACGTATTACATGTTCGCCGAAGGCGAGCGCGATCGGGCCCAGTGGCTCACCTCCACCGACCGCGTCCACTGGGAGCCGCAAGGCACGCTCGACATTCGCTACCACGACGGGCGGCCCCTCTCGCCCGGGCCGTTCGGCACTCCGACCGCGTGGCTTGAAGATGAAGTTTGGTATCTGTTCTACGAGCGGATGGACCAGGGCGTGTGGCTGGCCACGTCGCGCGATTTGAAAATATGGACGAACCTCCAAGACAAGCCGGTGCTGGTCCCCGGGCCCGAGGAGTATGATCGCCAGATGATCGCGCTCAACCAGGTGATCAAACACAACGGCCGCTACTACGCCTTTTACCACGGCTCCGGCGGCCCGCCGGAAAAGCGCATCTGGAACACCACCGTGGCCGAGTCGACCGACCTGGTGCATTGGCGGAAGTATCGCGGCAATCCTCTCGAAACGGACAGGTCCAGCGGCATCGTCCTGTTCGATGGCAGGCGCTGGCGGCTCTACACGATGCACGATCGGGTTGATCTGTTCTACTCGAAATAAGGCATTCATGCCCGCGACCGCTGTCTACAACCTGGGCTCGCTCAACATCGACCGCGTGGTCCGCGTGCCGCGGATCGTGGCGGCGGGCGAGACAATTGCCGGTGGGCGGTACGAAGTCTTTGCCGGGGGCAAGGGGGCCAACCAATCCGTGGCGCTCGCCCGGGCCGGAGCGCCGGTTAAACACGTCGGTCGGGCGGGCGAAGACGGCCGCTGGCTGGTCGAGCGGCTGGCGGCCGAAGGGATCGATACGCGGCACGTGCGGGTGGGCACGACGCCGACGGGGCAAGCGCTGATTCAGGTCGACCCGGCCGGCGAGAATGCAATCGTCGTGGTGGCCGGCGCGAACGCCGAGATCAAGCCGGCGGACGTCGACGCGGCACTGTCCGAGGCTGCTGCCGGCGATTGGCTCCTCGTGCAGAACGAGACCAGCGGCGTCGCCCACGCCCTGCGCGAAGCGAAGCGGCGCGGCATGCTGGTGGCCTTCAATCCGGCCCCCTGCGACCAGCAA
The DNA here is from genome assembly GCA_963711515.1 of uncultured Planctomycetota bacterium. Classification (GTDB taxonomy): domain Bacteria; phylum Planctomycetota; class Planctomycetia; order Pirellulales; family PALSA-1355; genus CAVQEL01. The sequence continues at coordinate 148,304 of CAVQEL010000044.1, forward strand.
GTCGAGGACTATCCGCTGGAATGCGTCGACTTGCTGTGCCTCAACGAAAGCGAAGCCGCCATGCTGGGTGGCGCTGCGGACGCCGAAACCGCGGCCCTCACGCTTCGCGAGCGGCTGCCGCAGGCCGAGCTCTTGCTCACGCGCGGCGAAGCGGGTGCCTGGCACCTTTCGGCCGCCGGCCGCGTCCATCAACCGGCCCGGTCGGTGCCGGCGATCGACACCACCGCCGCCGGCGACACCTTTCTGGGCTACTTCCTGGCCGCACGCCTAACGGGCGCCGAACCGCACCGCTGTCTGGAACTAGCCGCGCACGCCGCGGCCCTCTGCGTGTCGCGCTCGGCGCCATGGACTCGATACCCCGGCAGGCGGAACTCGCGTTCGGGTGAATCGCGCCGCTATCGCTCGAAACAGAGATCTCGCGACCCCATCGGTTTTTTCACGGGCCGTTCATTGAGCGGCCGCGTCGCGCTGGGTTATGATGGGACCTTGCTTCCCGCGTTTGGCCAATCCATCCTCTCCACTTGCCTGAGGTTCTGCCATGGCGTCCTTTGATGGTGATTCGCATCCGGTGGCGGCTTCGCGCCGCGCGTTTTTGAAATCTTCGGCGGCCGCCGCGTTGGCCACTTCGGCTTTGCCCACGTTGCTCAGCGCTGACGACAAGGCCGGCAGCAAGCTGCCGGTGTTGGGCGTCGAGGGCAACCGCTACGAGGCCGTGCACGGCTGGGGCGAATTGCCCGAGCACATCGTGTGGGGCGAGACGCACGGCGTGACCGTCGATCGCGACGGGCTCATCTATATCAAGCATCGTTCGACGGCCGCCGAGCCGATGGACGCGATCGTGGTGTTCGATCCGGCCGGCAAGTACGTTCGCTCGTTCGGCAAGGAGTATCACCGCGGCGGCCACGGCATCGACGTGCGAGAGGAAGGGGGCGAGCAGTTTCTTTACCTGTGCGACATCCACAATCGGCTGGTGGCCAAGACTACGCTCGACGGCGAGCAGTTGTGGACCATGCACTTTCCGGAAGAGGCCGGCGTCTACAAGGATCTAAAACAGTTCAACCCGACGAACGTGGCGTTTGCCCCCGACGGCGGGTTTTACGTGGCCGATGGTTACGGATCGAGCTACATCCACCAGTACGACAAAGACGCCAAGTGGATTCGCACCTGGGGCGGCATCGGCACCGAAAGCGGCAAGATGCGCACCCCGCACGGCATCTGGCTCGATAATCGTCCCGGGCGCGACGTGGCGCTGGTGGTGGCCGATCGGGCCAACGCCCGGCTGCAATACTTCACGCTCGATGGCGAGTTTATCGAGATCATCGAAGGCGTCAGCTTCCCGGCCCACTTCGACATCCGCGGCAGCGAGCTGCTGGTGCCCGACTTGCATGCCAGGGTGACGATTTTCGATAAGGACAACCACCTGGTGACGCACCTGGGCTACGACCAGTCGTGGACGGACCAGGTGCTCAACGGCGGCAAGCTGACGATGCGCGGCCAGCCCGAGCGCTGGCAAGCCGGGCGGTTTATCCATCCGCACGACGCCTGCTACGACAAGGACGGCAACATTTTTGTGGTCGAGTGGGTGCCGACGGGCCGGGTGACGTTCCTGCGGCGCGTGTCGTAGGCGGCTCGCGTTCGGCGGCTGCGACACACGTCACGGCAGGCGTACCGGCGGCCGCCGAGTGAGGGCTGCACCGGTTGGCATGGTTGTGACGACGCTGGCAGGATGTGGCTGGCGAAGCGTGCGGAGCGGTTGGTCGTGTTGTACATTTACGTATCGTGCCGTGCCAGACTTGGCCCGGCGGTCGAACGATTGGGGAATTCCGCTGTAGAAGGGAAACAGTGATGAAGAAGTTTTGGGTGTTGATGGCCCTGTTGGCCGCCGGTCCGTTTGTCGTCGGCTGCAGTGAGAAGACGAAGGACGCCACCGATGAGGCCGGTCAGGAAATGAAGGAAGCGGTCGACGCCACTGGCGACGCCGCGGAAGAAGCGGCCAAGGATGCTGCCGAGAGCGTCAAGGATGCCGCCGAAGACGCGAAAGAAGAGATTGAAAAGGCGGGCGAGGATACGAAGGACGCCGCCGAAGACGTCAAGGACGAAGCCGAAAAGGCCGCGGACGAAGCGAAGTAAGCTCCGCTCGCAGCGCTTCGAGACGACGGATGACCCGGCGAGGCAGCCCGCGCGTGCACAGCGGCGCGGCTGCCTCGCTTTTTTTACAGACCCCGCACCGGCGCGCTATACTGCGGCGCGAGGCGGGATTCGCCGCTCGCGCCCCGCTCGATCCGGCCCGACGGCTGGGTACGCGCTTCGGCCAGACAACGTTTCCGCGAGGCAAGTTATGCAGTACACCTATCTGGGTCGGACCGGTGTCAAAGTTTCGCGGCTGTGCCTGGGCTGCATGAGCTATGGCGACCCGGCGTGGCGCCCGTGGGTGTTGGATCGGCAGGCGGCGATGCCGTTTTTTCGCCTGGCGGTCGAGAGCGGCATCAATTTTTTCGACACGGCCGACATGTACTCGCTGGGGGCGAGCGAAGAGGTGACCGGCGCGGCGCTGCGCGAATATGCGCGGCTCGACGAATGCGTCGTGGCCACCAAGGTGTTTAACCCCATGGGCCCCGGACCCAACATGGCCGGGCTGTCGCGCAAACACGTGCAGCAGGCCTGCGAGGCGAGCCTGCGGCGACTGGGCCTGGACGTAATCGATCTGTACCAGGTGCACCGTTTTGACAGCCAGACGCCCATCGACGAAATGCTGGCCGGGCTCGACCTGCTGGTGCGGCAGGGAAAGGTGCGCTACATCGGCGCCAGTTCGTGTGCCGCCTGGCAATTCGCCCAAGCGCTGTCCCTGTCGGAGCGCAACGGTTGGGCCCGCTTCGTCTCGATGCAGAACCATTACAACCTGTTGTACCGGGAAGAGGAGCGGGAGATGATTCCGCTCTGCCGGGCCGAACAAGTGGGGGTGATTCCCTGGTCCCCCTTGGCCCGGGGGCTGTTGGCCGGAACGCGCACCAGCGCCGGCGACACGCGATCGACCACGCGGGCGGCCAGCGACGACTTTGCCCGCCGGCTATACGATCATCCCAGCGATTGGGAAGTGGTCGAGTGCGTCCAGGAAGTCGCCCAGCGGCGTGACTTGGCGGCGGCCCAAGTGGCCTTGGCCTGGTTGTTGTCAAAGCCTGCCGTGACGGCGCCGATCGTAGGGGCGACGAAGCTCGAGCACCTCGAAGCGGCGATCGGCGCGCTGGATGTGACCCTCGACGAACAGGAGATTCGAGCCCTGGAATCGCCCTATCAACCGCATGCGGTGCGCGGTTTCGACTAGGGCCTGGTCGGCCGCCTGGAAGACGGGGTTCGGAGTGTCCAGCAGAACCCCCCCGCAGGGGACACTGCCCGAAACTTGGCTCTTTACGGCATTTAGGCGATAATAGTATAGGCGTTATCTCCGCAATTCTCACATCCCAAGGTATCTGTCATGCGCCGAGAAATTCTCTGGACCGCGGCCTTCCTGCTGTTGGGCGGGATGAGCCTGGCTCGAGCTGAAGAACCGACCAACTCCGATACACCGGACACGGCACCGACCGCCGCCAGTGCGGACCCATCTGATGCCAGTTCGCCGGCGGCCACCGGCGAAAAGTGGCGCTATCGGCGCCACCAGGGAATGTGGTGGTATTGGCTGCCGAGCAACAAGTGGGTGTATTGGTCGGATGACAAATGGGTGCCTTACGATCCGGCGACATATGCCGAGCTGCAGGCGTCGCGCCCCCAGCGCTCGTATAGCTACAACCGTTCGGGAAATGGCTACGGCGGCAGCAACTGGGGCAAGTGGGGACCGGTCCGGTATAACGGCTACGGGCAGGTGGAGTATCCCTACTCGCGGCGAAAGTCAGGCATCAAACAATTGGGCCCGGTACCGGCCATGGGCGGTGTGCGAGCGATGCCCGGCTGGGGTGGCGAGCGGTAAAGCGCGGTTTTTGGGGACACCGGAACGGCGGTGGTATTGCGCGTCTGCGCGAGCCGTTGCCAGCGACTCCAATTACTTGACTGATTTGACATTAGGGGTATCATCCGGTTATTTGCCGGCCGTCTCAACGACGATCTTGAACAGGGGGTGCATCCTCCGAGCGTGAGCCGATCGCGCTGGGACAAGATAACCTGGTAACCTTTTCATTGGGCCGGTGCCGCTAGACGTTGGCGCATATCGAGTTGCCGTGCCGATGCGATAACTGTTTCGCATCGGTACGAGACCCAGCCATCCGCAGTAGTCATGACGAAGGGGGCAAACGCAACGAACGAGGGCTAATGACGTGGGGCCGACGTGGCAGCCGTCAACAAGCCAACAGCGCACAACCACTTTACAGTGGGCCGTCCTTCAGGGATCGAAGGGCTGCCCTTCCCGTCAAGGTCCGGCGCGGCACGCACAAAAACCCCAGAATCCTGCGACAGATCCCCCCGGAAATGGAGGCCAGTCGGCTGGCTCCTACCCACGTGGGAGAAATGATATTATAGTGCACGTCGAAAATTTGCCGTTTTTTCTTACTCGTGAGCGATGGCCAAATTGAAGGTCGAACAGTTCGTAGACCTGGTCAAGCGCAGTGGACTGGTCGATGACGAGCGGCTCAACCAGGCGCTCTCCGGGGTCGACCAGTCGGTGAAGGACAGCGGGATCGTCGCATCCAGCTTGACCAAGGCCGGTCTGCTTACCGAGTGGCAGAGCGAGAAGCTCCTGCAGGGGCGGCACAAAGGCTTTTGGCTCGGCAAGTACAAGCTGCTTAGCCATATCGGCACCGGCGGCATGGGCTCGGTCTATCTGGCCGAACACCAGGTGATGCGCCATCGCGTGGCCATCAAGCTGTTGCCCAATCATCTGGCCGCCCAGACGTCTTACCTCGAGCGGTTTCATCAGGAAGCCCGGGCCGCGGCGGCGCTGGTGCATCCGAACATCATCCGGGCCTTCGACGTCGACCAGCACGAGGCCTTTCACTACCTGGTGATGGAATTCGTCGACGGAGCGGACTTGCAGGCCGTCGTGAGCCGCAGCGGGCCGTTGCCCTTCGAGACGGCCGCCCGGTACACGCGCCAAGCGGCCCGCGGCCTGGCCTATGCCCACCGCATGGGTTTGATCCATCGCGACATCAAGCCCGCGAACTTGCTGGTCGACAAGGAGGGCCAGGTCAAGATCCTCGACATGGGCCTGGCTCGCTTCTCGGACGAGTCGCAGGGCTCGCTGACGATGGCCTACGATCAAAAGATGATCGGCACGGTCGATTACCTGGCGCCCGAGCAGGCCCTGGACAGTCACAAGGTGGACGCCCGGGCCGACATCTACAGCCTGGGTTGCACGCTGTACTTCATGCTCGTCGGCGACTCTCCGTTTCCGCAAGGAACGATTCCGCAGCGGCTGATGCAGCATCAGTCGGCCGACCCGACCGACATTCGCAAGTTCCGTCCCGACGTGCCGCAGGCGCTGGTGGACGTCTGCAAGAAGATGATGGCCAAGTCGCTCACGGATCGATATCAGTCGGGTGACGAAGTGGCCGATGCTCTGTCCCTGTGGCTGGGTGACGAAGACACAAGCGGCTCGGGCATCTGCGAGCAAGCGCCGGCTCCGCCGCCAGGACCCTCGCTGAATGAGAATCTGGACCTCGCGCCGCTGGAAGACGAAGTCAACGGGCGGGCCGCCAAAACGCCCAAGGAACCCAAGCCGGGCGATTCGCAGGCCGGCAAGTCGGCGGGCAAATCGGGCATGAAATCCGCGTCCCAGTCGGGCGTCAAATCGGGCTCCAGATCAGGGATCAAGTCCGGCAAGTCCGGCGTGCAGCAGGGTCCCTCCTCGGGATTGAAACAGGGCCAGCCGACCAAGAAAGGCGATTCAGGCGTGGGACGAAAGTCCGCCGTGCACGGCGGCGCAGGCTCGACCGCCGGGCCGCCCGTCAGTCTGCCGCAGGACGATTTGGTCGACGAACTGCTGTCTGCCAAGTCGCTGCCGCCGTCGGAGCAGCAATTGGCCGCCGCCCCGTTGCCGCCGGTAGGCAAGCAGCAGGGGGGCAGACGAGAGCGTCGTGTCGCGGATGGGCAAGCTCGCTGGGCGTGGCCGTGGCCGGGGCCTGCGTGCTGGTGGTCCTGCTGCTGGTGCTGATTTATCTGACGACGTTTCTCTAACGTCGCGTCGCGTCCGTTCGCACCGCACTGGACGGCACCAAGCTGCGACCAGTCGGCCCCCACGTTTGGCAAAGGGCTCATTGCCCTCGCGGCCGTTTCGCTCTTGACGCCAGCGGGCCGTTCCACGATAGTTCCGCCGCCCTCCCACAGACTCCGCTAGCAATGCTTGTTCGGCGGCTTTTCGGATGACGGAACGTACCACTCAGTATCCGGCTCACTTGGCGAAGCTGGTGGCGGCGCGGCTGCGCAGCCAGCTTGGCGACGCTCCGCCCGAGGCCGTGCTCACCAGGCTGCTGGAAACCCTGTACTTTGCCAGCCTGAAGACCGACGAGGGGCGGCCCATCCTGTGCACGGTCAACTACGTCGATCCGCAGGATCTGGCGGGCTCGCCGCAGGGCCGGCGACCGGCCGACTGCTGGAGTCACGTGCCGTTCGAGCGGCCGCTGCCGTTGGACGTGCGCAGCTTGAGCAAGCTGGCCCGGGCCGCCGATCCGGCCGTGTCGTCGCTGGCCGTCTTTCGCGACAAGAAGAACAAGCTGTTCATCTGGGGCATGGTCGACCAGGAACCGCGGCACAGCGAGTTCATCACGCTTAAGCGCCGCCGCCACGCCCGAGCGGCCCGGGCTTGTTTCAAGCCACGATCACCGGCGCGGGGAACATCTCCGTGTATCAGAACGACACCCTCATCGGGAGCCTCGAACAGAACACGCTGGTCGAGGAGTATCACGACGTGTTGTGGGCCGGCCCGGTGCACGAATTGCTGGTCGGCTACTTGCGCGGCTACCTGGTGGAAACCGAAGCCCGACGTCCCGAGGCGATCGAGCCGGAAACGCTCGAAGCCGAACTGCTGATGCGGTGGATCAACGCGATCTGCCGCATCCTGATGAACATCCAACGCTATCGCCACGGCGGCGGGCTGCTGATCACGCCGCAAGCGAAACTCGACGGGCTGAACGTCAAGTACAAGATCCGCTACGACCGGCTGTTGAACAGCCTGCGGGGCATGGTCGAAAGCCAACTGCTGGCCTCGCTGGCCAGCCACGGCAGGCCGTCGACCGAGGAGACCACCGAGGCGATTCTGCCTTACGCCCTGGAAGAAGCGAACGTTTTCGGCCGCGAGCTGGTCGAGCGGATGAAAGAGGTGCTGGGCGCGGTGCGGTTCATCTCTTCGCTGTCCTGCGTCGACGGGTTCGTGCTGTTGGACCGGCGGATGGTCGTGCACGGTTTCGGCGTCGAGGTGCGCACCGACAATCTGCTTGTCGGACATCAGCATCGCCCGCGATTCGCACGCCAATCCCAGGCTCATGCGTCAGGGCGAGCTGACGCAATACGGCACGCGGCATCGGGCCATGATGCGCTACTGTTACGACAAGCCGGGGGCCTTGGGATTCGTCGTCTCGCAGGACGGCGACATTCGGGCCATGACCCGGATTGCCGACCTGCTCGTTTTGTGGGAAAACATTGACGTGCAGCTCGCGTATCGCCCGGCGAGCGGATTTGTGCCGGGCCAGCAACCTGGCCCCATGCTGCGGCGCGTTAACGCGCGCGTGGCCTGAGGCGGTCCTTGGGAGTCCACGTCCATGAAGAAAGAAGAGATCCTCTCCAAGTTGGCGGCCGGTGAGCTGGCGGTCGACGAAGCCTCGAAAATGCTCGCCGAGCTGGAGCAGCCCAAGCGCGGCAGCTTGTACTGCAAGGTGAGCGAAAAGGGGGCCGTCAGCGTCTACGGCCTGCAGCGCATGCCCGTGACCTTGTACATGGAGCAGTGGGAGCGCCTGCTCGACTTCGGCGACGAGGTGCGCAGCTTCATCAAGGACCACGAAGGCCAGTTGAAGCGCAAGGACCGCTAACGCGGATCGTTTGCCACGGCACCGCAGGACACTGAACCCGAGGCGCCAGCAGGGTCGATGCCGGTTGGTCCCTCGCTCGCACTTCGGGTAGTACGCGACCGCGAATCGTCCGGTGCGCCTGCGACGCTACGCCGCCGGAAACGGCGACCAGCCCAGCGAAAAGGCGGCGCGCAGCACGATCCAGATCACCACGCCGCAGGCCACGTCGAAGCCGAGGCCCGCCAGCACCATCCGCCGCGCCGGCAGCAGGCCCGAGCCGTAGACGATGGCGTTGGGGGGCGTGGAAACCGGTAGCGCCGAGCCGAAACTGGCGGCGAACGTCACGCCCATGCAGCGGTGGAATCTCGTCCACGCCGGCCTGCTGGCAGATGGCCAGCACCACGGGAATCAGCGCCGTGGCGGCCGCGGCGTTGCTGGTAAACTCGCTCAGCAGGATGCCGCCGACGATCGCCACGGCCGTGATCGTCCATACGTCGGGCGCTTCGAGCCGATCGAAGATGCCGCCGGCCATCGCGCCGACCAGCCCGGTACGGACCATCAGATCGCCCAGCGCCAGGCCCGAGCCGAACAACAGCAGCGTTCCCCAGTCGATGCGGCCGAAATCGGCCGGCTCGAGCGAGAACTTCCGCCGCCGCCAATCCACCGGCAGGAGGAACAGGAAGACCGGAGCCAGCAAGGCCACGATCTCTTCCGGCAAGTGCACCCGCAGCCATTCGGCCGGCTCGCGCGCGCCGGCCAGCGACAGCACGCTGGGAGCGACCCACAACGTGACGACCGATAGGAACACGACCAGCGTGTTCCGCTCGCCGGCCGACCAGCCGCCGAGCTTGACGGCGCTCTTCTGCAAGTAGGCGCGCACGGCGGACAGGTCCAACCGGCCGGGCGGAGCCAGCAACCGCATCCAGACGACCAGCGCCAGGCCAAGTGCCAGCGCCAAGGGCAGGCCCACCAGCGCCCAGCGGCCGAAATCGACGCCGCGGCCAAAGAACTCTTCCTGGCGAAAGTAGCCCATGGCCACCACGTTGGTGGTCGTGCCGATGGGCGTGGCGATGCCGCCGGCACTCGAGGCATAGGCCGTCATCAGCAGCAGCGCCGAGGCATAGCGGCTGGCGGCGAAATCCTCCCCCTTGGCCCCCTGGCTCGTGGCCAGCACCGAGATGATGCCCAGCGTGACCGGGTAGATCATGGCCGTGGCCGCCGTGTTCGAGATCCACATCGACAGCACCATCACCGCCAGCGCGATCGCGGCCAACAGCGCCGTGGGCGAACGCGCGGCGCCGGGCGTGCTGAGCAGCCCCAAGGCAATGCGGCGATCCAGCCCGTGGCGGCTCATGGCCCGGCCGATGAACATCCCGCCCAGCAGGAAGAACAACGTGGGATTGCCGAACGGCGCCAGCACCACGCGAACCGGAGCCAGCCGCGCCGATCCGTCCGCCGGCACCGGCACCGCGCCCACGACGACCGCCAGCGCCACGCCCAAGAGGCCGGTGGCCGGAATCGGAATCGGCTCGGTCAGCCACCAGATGATCACCAGCAGCAGCACGCCGGCCAGCCGGTGCGCCTCGGGCGTAATGTCGCCGCGCGGCGCGAGCACGAGCCAGGCCGCCATCACCGCCGGCCCCAGCACCAGCCCGATGCGATCCCAAGGCACGCGAAGCCACAAGGGATCACCGGACTCGGGCACGGGGGAAGTCACTGGCAGAAAACGTCGACGACGTGGGTGGCAACAAGCTCGGGGACGCCAGGGCCTTTATATCGGTCCGCGCCGCGCACCTGCAACGCACGCTGCAATCGGTCGCCCGCGACAAGCGTCGCCTTATCCGACCAGCCTGGCGTCGAGCGTGATTTCCGCAGCGGCCAGCACCTTGGACACCGGGCAGTTCTTCTTGGCCGTTTCGGCCACTTCGCGGAACTTGGCCTCGTCGATGCCCGGCACGACGGCCACCGTGACTAACTCGATCTTGGGGATGCCAAAACCCGCTTCGCCTCTTTCCAGGTGGACCTTGGCCGTGGTTTCGACCTTGGTCGGCGCGTGACCGGCTTGCGTCAGGCCGTTGGCCAGCGCCATCGAGAAGCAGCCGGCGTGGGCGCCGGCGATCAGCTCCTCGGGGTTTGTGCCTTTGCCGTCCTCGAACCGCGTGGAAAACGAATACTGTCCCTCGAATGCGCCACTCTGCAGGCGAATCGAGCCGTGGCCGCTCTTCAAATCACCTTCCCACTTCGCGTCGGCGGTACGTACCGGCATGATGCAGCTCCTTGCGTGAATTTTTGGGTCGTGTTTGGCGACGGGTCATTATCAGCGGCGCGGAAACCACCCGTTTAGCCGTCGGGCATCGCCCGGCACGCCTGCCGTGTTTCCTGCGTCGGGCAAGGCCCCCTCAGGGCCCGCTAACCCCTCTGCCACCGCGCCACTTCGCCGCTGCGCAACGCCCGATTGGCCAGGTGCGCCGATGCCGCCGATTTCACGCCGACTTCGGCCGGACAGTTCGGCTTGTTGCGGCTGCGCACGCACTCGAGCCAGTTGGACAAGTGCAGCACTTCGCCCTTGGGCAGATTGTAGAAGTCGGCGCCGCGCCCGCCGCTCCCTAGCACCAGCTCGCTGTACTCGATCTTCTTGTTCCGCTCGGGATGAATCTCGTAGCGGCCGCGATCCAGGTACAACGTGGCCTCGCTCCCCATGAATTCGAGCATGGCGGCGTTGCGGGCGTTGACGAACGTCCCCTCGAAATACACCTGGGCCCCCCGGTCCGGAAAGTGCAACAGGGTCTGCACCGTATCGGGCGTCTCCCACAGCCCCTGGGCCTTGAAGTGGTCGCCGATCGAGGCGGCCGTCTGCGGAACGTCCAGATCGAGAAACCAATGGGCGATGTCCACCTGGTGCACCATCAGGTCGGTAAAGATGCCGCCGCCAAAATCCCAGAACCAGCGCCAGTGCCGGAAACGATACTCGTCGAACGGCTGCTCGGCGCGCGGTGCCGAGAAATCGCTGCCAGTCGACCGTGGCCGGATCGATGTTGAACTTGTCGCGAACCCAGCGGGGCTGGTTGCGATTCCAGGTGAGATGCACCTTGTGAATGTCGCCCAACTGGCCCGACTTGACGATCTCGTACGCCTGCTGAAACTGCGGCATGCTGCGTTGCTGCGTGCCGACCTGCACGACGCGGCTGTGGCGATTCTGGGCGTCGACGACGGCCTGGCCCTCGGACGGGTCGTGCGTCAGCGGCTTTTCGCAATACACGTCCTTGCCCGCCGCGCAGGCGTCGACCGTCAGCGGCACGTGCTGATGGTCGGGCGCGGCGATGATCACGGCGTCCACGTCCGCGCGGGCCAGCAGCTCGTGGTGGTCCTTGGTGGCGAAGGCGCCGGGTTCGGCCATCTTGCGGCCCGATTCCAGGTTATGATCCCAAACGTCGCAAACGGCGACGATCTTGGCCCCCGGCACTTCTTTGAGAGCGGACATCAAGTGGTGGCAGCGCCCGCCCGTGCCGATGCAGCCGATGTTGATCGTCTCGTTGGCCGCATATCCCCGGGCCGTGGCCGTGTAGCCGGCCAGCAGCAGCGTGCCCAGGCCGAGTTGCTCCAGAAAATCGCGTCGGTTGTGGAAGTCGCTCATGTGTGATGGTCCTGCCACGGGTTGGTGATGAACGGAATGGATCGCGCCGGTGTCCGTTCAAGCCGCGTCTCGCTTCCGCTGGCGGTTTAGCGGGCGCACCGCAATCCACTGCAAACCGCCTCAATACGCCTGGTTCAAAAGTTCGATCATTTCCGGCACGGTCGGCACCCGCGGATTCACGCCGCACGATGCGGGCGATGCCCAGCGCCTGTTCGGCAAACTCGGGAATCTGCTCCTGCCGGGCGCCCAGGTCGCGCAGCCGGGCGGGAATGCCAATCGCGTGGTTCAGCCGTTCGACGGCTCCAATGGCGCACAACGCGGCGTGCTCCTCGCTCAGCCCGCACACTTCCTCGCCGAGCAGCTCGGCCACCCGGGCCAGCTCGCGAATGCGCAGCGGCATGTTGTAGCGCATCACGTGGGGCAGCAGCATGCCGTTGCCGGCGCCGTGCGAACAGTGCGTCGCCCCGCCGATCGGATACTCCAGCGCGTGCACCAGCGCCACGCCGACGTTCGAAAAGGCCAGGCCCGCCAGCAGCGCACCCAGCGACATTGCTTCCCGGGCGCCGAGGTCGTCGGGGCTTTCCACCGCGCGGACCAGGTTTTCGCCGATCAAGGCGATCGCCCGTTCGGCCAGGCAATCGCCCAGCGGGGTTCGTCCCTGATAGACCGAGGTTTCGTCGGCCGGCAGCGGAAACGTGGCGTTGTCGACCGCCGTGTAGGCTTCGATGGCGTGGGTCAAGGCGTCGATGCCGCTGTCGGCCGTCACCTTGGGCGGACACGAGAGCGTCAACCGCGGATCGACCACCGCGGCGGTCGGCCGCAGAAAGTTGCTCATCGCGCCGACCTTGATTGCGTTGTCCTGGTCGGTGAACACGCCGGCGGCCGATACTTCGCTCCCGGTGCCGGCGGTGGTCGGTATACAGACCAAGGGCATCGTCGGCCCGGGCACGCGATCTTCGCCCAGGTAATCGCGCGGCGAGCCGCCGTGGGCCAGCACGGCCGCCGTGATCTTGGCCAGGTCCATGTTGCTGCCGCCCCCCAGGCCGATGAGCCCCTGGGGCTGGAACTGCTGCGCGTGCGCGACGCACGCTTCGGCGGCCCGCAGCGTGGGCTCCGGCTCGCCGCCGGCGAAGACCTCGAGCGTGACACGCTCGCGGATCGGCTGTTGCACTTGTTCGAGAACGCCGGCTTCGACAATCGCCGGATCGGTGACGACCAGCACGCGCGAAAGCCGGAACCGTCCCAACACTTCCGCCAAACGGCCAATCGCGCCGGTGCCGAAGATGATCTCGCCGGCGGAGCTGAACGTCCAGGTGGTACGCATGATCGAGATTGCCTGTTCTGAAAGCCGCGCCGAGCGGCCGAGATCGCGGCCGCGCGAGCCAGGTGGCCACATTGTAACGGGCGGCCGCGATCGCTTCAAAACCGCGGCCGCCGACCTCACTGCGTGCTGGAAACGAGCCGCTCCACGGCGTCGATGATGTCGCTGCTCGACCGTGGGGGCCCAGGGCGAAGGCAAGGAATAGTAGACCATCGCCCCGCCCCCTTCGTAGCCCCCTTCCGTCAGCACGCGGCGCGAGGGGATGTAGGCCATCACGTCGTTCGAGTAGCCGGCGACCCAGGTGCGCGCCGGGCCATAGGCATCTTTGATCCGCAGGGCGTAGTCGACCACGACTTCGCCCCCCAGGATGACGAAGGTCAACTCCGCGCCCAGCCGCCAGACTTCGATCGGGTAGTTGTACGTGGCGGGAATCTCGCGGCCGGCCGCCAGCTCGGCCAGATACCATTTGGCCCGGGCCGATGCAAAACGATCGCTCGACCGGGCGTCCGCTTCGATCTCGTCGCGCGACGGCACTTGAGCCAGCTCCAGCGGAATCGTGGTCCAGGCGGTCTTCAATTGCGGGCTGACGGGCTGCAGCTCACCGGCGAGCACTTCTTCCACCGCAGCGGCCAGTTGCCCGCCGTATTGCCTGGCTAACTCGACCTTGCGCCGGGGCAGGGGATTTTGATCGGCGCCGCAGCCGGCAAAGAACAGCGCTGTGCAGCCGGGATGCTTTTCTTCGATGTCGCTCTGGGCGAAGCCCGGGTAATCGCTGGACCAGTCGTAACCGTCGAGCACCGTGGCGTGGCACGCGTAGCCAAACAACACGGCCCGCAACTGGCCCGCGGCGTCGACGACTTTGAGCACCGGCACGTCGTGGTCGAACGGCCCGACGAGCTGGCCTTCGGCCCGCAGTCGCGGCACGTCGGGCTCCTTGTTGTTGCGGCGATTGGCGGCGAACGTGGCCTGGCCATGACCAAACGAGACGCTGCACGGGGCCAACTGCTCGATCGCCCGACCGACCAGCGCGATCACCTTCTGTTGGAACTCGGCCGCGTAGCGATCGACGAGCTTCTGCTGGGCGTCGTCGAGCTGATCGTAGTGCAACGTGCGCAGGTTGTGCCCCACCACCGGCCCGCTGTGCGTGTGCGAACAGCAGATCGCCACGTTGGCCCGCGGCAGGGCAAACTTCGATTCCAACTCCGCGGTGATCGGGCCGGCGACGTCCGGGCTGATGCCGACCACGTCGAGCGTGATCATGCAGACGCGCGTCCCGGCGGCGTCTTCCAGCACCAGCGCCTTGGCCCACAGGTCGTTCAGAAACCCGGTAGCCGGATGATTGCGGGCCCCGTAGCCGGCCATCGACATCGGCTCGCCCGGCGTGATCTTTTCGCTGGCGGCGCCGGCTTTCCAACCGTCGGCCAGCGTGGCTCCCGGGAGCAAAACGGCACTCAGCACCCCCGCCAACAACAGGGACAAGCAGATGAATCGCATGGCTGGCCTCACGGGTTAGCTCAGGCCCAGCAATTGCCGGGCGTTGTCGCGAAAGACGGCGGCCTGCACCGCCTGGGGCAGATCGAGGCTGCGGAATAGCGTAAGCTGCGGCACTTCCTGACCGGGTGCCAGGTAATCGGTGCCGAACATCAATCGGTCCGCGCGGCGAATCAAAAATTCGCGACCGAACGCCGGATCGCGCGAGATGGCCCGCGCTCCGCTGCCGGCCGAAAGATCGCCGTACAGGTTGGGATACTTGTCCATCAGCGCGTCGATGGCGCCGCCGGGCTGCACCGGACCGTCGGGATACCGGGCCAGGTCGGCCGCGGTAATCTGGCCGGAAATGGAAGCCCACCAACCGGGCCCGTGACCGATGAACCGGGTGTTGGGATGTTCTTTGAGTGCGTGTTCCAAGCCCGGCAGCCCGGGGGCGTCGGTATTGCGCAACTGATCGAGATGGAACAGCACCGGCAGGCCGAGTTCGCCGCAGGCGGCGTAGATCGTCATGTTCCGCGCGTCGTCCACCTGCACGCCGGGCTTGTGTTCGCCGAAACCTTTGGCTCCCCGATCGACGTATTTCTGGAGCATGCCGACCAGCCCCTTCAGCCCGCCCGAGTAACTGGTGCGCGGGTCGACGCTGCAGAAGGGAATCAGCCGGTCACGATGCGGGGCGGTCGCCTCCAACACGAAGTCGGTGGTGAGCGGATAACTGGACGACTCCGGCGAAACCAACGGCAGCACCACCGCCTGGGCGATGTCGCTGGCGTCCATCCAGGCGAGCAGGCCGTCTGCGGTAAGCGGTTCGGTGGTGTTCCAGGTTTGCCCCAGGTGCGTATGCACGTCGACGTACTGGCCGCGAGGAAATTCACCGGCGGCTGCCCGGCGCGAAACCGACGCCAACGTTGCGCCTGCGCCGGCGGCCAACGTCGTGCGCAGAAAAGCGCGTCGCGTGCAAGATGGCAGGGCTGGCGAAACGCTCACCCGCGGGCTCTCCGTTACAAGGCGGTCATCAGGTACGTCAGCAAGTCGGTCATGGCCGCCGGATCGATTTGCTTTTCCAAGCCCTCGGGCATCAGCGACATGCCGCTGGAGCGAAGCTCGTCGATTTCGGCGCGGTCGATGGTGTCGGTCACGTTTTCGGCCCGGCGGAGCGTGACGCTGTTGGCGGTTTCCGCGGCGAGCATGCCGGTCATCGAGCGGCCGTCGGTGGTCACCACCACGTAGTTGAGATACTGCGGGTTCACTTCGCGATTGGGATCGAGCACGTTCACGAGAATCGCTTCGGCGCCGCGGTTGCGAAAGCTGGCCAGGCTGGGGCCGATCTCGTGCCCGACGCCATCCAGGCGATGGCAGGCGGCGCACACCTTTTGAAACACCTGGCGACCGCGCAGACAGGTCGCCGCGACCGGCCAGCGCGTCGCGATACGCGTCGACCGCCGCCTGCCGACTGCCGAGCTTGAGTTTGGCCACGAGCGGCTCGGCTCGGCGTCGGATATCGGCGTCGGCATGTTTGCCGAGCGATTGCAGCCGCACGGAGTCCAGCTCCGCCAGCGACAGCGAGCCGGCTTCGGCCGCCGTCAGCAGTGCCCGCAGACGTTCGGCGCGGGCGAACAGCACTTCGGTGGCTTCGGCCCGCAGCCGGGGGCTGAGCCTGGGCCAGGCCGCCAAGAGCGCTTCAGCCACCGCGTGGTCGGAGAATCCGCCCAACGTCTCGATGGCCGCGGCCTGCACGTCCTGGGGCTGGCGATTGGAAATCAGCGCGATGAGTACGTCGCCGGCATGCGAGAATTCGTCGAGCGCGAGCAGACGAATCGCATCGACGCGATCCGCGGCCGGACGCGATTCGTCGGCGGCGCTCTGGCGAGCTGCGCGGAGCATGCCGGCCAGAATCTGCACCGCCTTGTCGCTGCCGGCGGCGACCAATTGTTCCTGGAGCGTGCCCCGACTCTTGGGCAGACCTTCGGCCAGGCCGCGCACGATGGCCGACGATAGCGAGATCTCCTCGGGCGTGAGCGATTCGAGCGCGGGCAGCACGCGGGCGATTTCCTCCCGATGATGTTGCCGGGCGATGTAACGGGCCAACTCGCCGATCGCTTCGCGCCCGGCCGGCGTATCGCGCCACGGCTGTTCGGTGGCCAGTGCCCGGAAAACGCCGCCGGCGCCGTGGGCCAGCGAGCTTTCGACGGCCAGGCGGATCCACTTGTCCTGCGGATCGTGCTTGAGGATCGTGGCCAACGCCCCGGCGCGCCCGGGATCGTTGAACTCCCCCAGGCTAAAGGCCAACTGATAACGCACGCGCATGTCGGGATCGTCGGCCAGTGCGAGCAGCCTGGCCCGCAGCGCGCCGTTCGAGCCGGCCAGCGATTCCGACAGTCGCACGGCGTGCTCGCGAACGCGCGGGTGCTCATCGTCGAGCCGGGCCAACAGGACCGCGGGCGTCAGCGCCTGCAAGCCGGCCAAGGCATACAAGGCTTGCATCCGGGCCTGCGGCAGCTTCGACTCGGCCGACAGCTTTTCCAAGGGCTCGATCGCCGCGCGGTCTTGCCGCTCGAAGAGCAAGCGGGACGCCGTGTCGCGGGTCCAGCCGTTGGGACTTTCCAATTGCTTGACCAGTTTGGCGGTCGTGGCCGCGGCCAGCTTCGGCAGCGGCTTCTGCTGGAAGTCTTGGGGCACGACGCGATAGATCCGCCCCCGATCGCGGCCGCTGGTCAAGTCCAGGTGCGGCTTGATCTCCGGCGGCAGGCTAAGCGGGTGCTCGATCACTTCGCGATAGACGTCGATGATGTACAGGGCCCCGTCCGGAGCGTTGGCAAACTGGGCCGGGCGAAACCAATTGTCCGTCGACGCGATGAACTCCTTGCCCGGCCGCGCGCGGCGGGCGATGAACCCCACGCCGTCGGGTTCGAGGATCTTGCGATGCACGATGTTCGAGCCCACGTCGCCGGTAAACGACTGGCCGACGTACTCGCCCGGCCAGGCATCGCCGCGATAGATCGTGGTGCCGGTCGCGCCGGTGAAGTAACCGCCGGCGCGTCCGCCTCCTTCGACCGGCCCCTTGGCCTGGCCGGTCACCCGCAGCCGCGTGCGGACGATCCGCCAGGGCTCGATCGGGCTGGTGCGAAAGACTTCGGCCTGCGGGCCGTCGGCGGCGATGCTCACCCGGGCGCCGGGGGGCGACAGGTCCGGGTTGCGGGCCACGTAACGGTCCTCGAACATCACCATCTGGATGTGGTCGCTATTGGAGCAGACGAACTTCCGCCCCCAATCGTCGAAGGTCATGCCGTGCTGGGCTCCGCCGCTTTCGGCCCGCAGCGCAAGCGTGCGAGGATCGAACGAAAAGTCGCGGCCGCTGACCGAGACGGGCTTGAACTCCGGCGCGTCGGGCGCGTGATCGTGCCGCCGGCGGAGCTGGCCGTGCCGTGAATGCGGTTGTCCGGCCCCCACTGAAAACTGTTGAGCAAGCCCTGTACGTTGGCGCGTGAGAAGCCGGTGTAAACCGTGCGCCGCTGGTCGGCCATGCGGTCGCCGTCGGTGTCTTTCAGATAATAGATGTCCGGCGCGGCGCCGACGAAGATGCCGCCGTCGTAGCAGGTGACGGCCGTGGGCCAGGACAAATCGTCGGCAAAGATCGTGGCCCGGTCGAAGCGGCCGTCGGCGTCGGTGTCTTCCAGCAGGCGGACGCGGCCGAGCCGCTCTTTGTCCTGTTCCGAGTAGTCGCGCATTTCGACGACGTACAACCGCGAGTCGGCGTCGAAGGCCATGGCCACGGGGCTGGCCACCAGCGGCTCGGCGGCGGCTTGCTCGATCTTGAAGCCGTCGAGCACCGAGAAGGTCGACAGGGCGTCGGCCGGCTCGTGCGGCGCGATGCGCGGCAGCTCGGCGGAAAAATCTTCGCGGGGCGCGTGCTCGAGAATCTTGTCGATATAAGCGTACGCTTCGTGCCGCTCTTTAGGCGGGAAGTCGTGCGGCGAGTCGGGATAGCGGACCTGCAAATGGTCCGCCACGCCCAACAGTTCGTACACCGGCCGGGCCGCGGCGATCACCTTGCGCACGCCTTCGACGTCGAAGTTGCTGTCGTGCAGCGGCGAGATGGAATAGAACGCCCGCGGGGCAAACGCCGCCACGATCTCGTACATGTCGAACGGCACGCGGTTGGGATCCAGCCCAAACTCGGTCCGAATCGCCGGGACGTAGCGGTCGCTGGTCCAGCCGTCGAGCTTGCCGCCATAATAATGATGAAACGGCGTCCAGCCGCAGCTCGACACGATCACCTTGAGCCGCTCGTCGAACACCGCGACGAACATCGCGTTGTGTCCGCCGAGGGAGTGTCCAATCACGCCCAGCCGCTGGGGATCGACCTCCGGCCGGCTGCTGAGCAGATCAACCGCCCGCATGTGGTTGAAGATCCCCTTCATCGAGCCGGACGTGTAGCGGTCGGCGTGGAAGTCATAATCTTTGTAGTCCCCGAAGCTCGGATAGTCGGGCACAAGCACCACGTAGCCGCGCTTGGCCAGTTCGAGCCCGTAGTGCTTGTTTTCGTTCGGCCCGAGTCCGGCCGGCTCCATCTTGCCCAAGGGGGTCGTCTGATGCAGGGCCAGGATGCCGGGGACGCGGCGGCCGTCGAGTCCCTTGGGGAGGAACAGGTAGGCAGGCACCCGATCGCCCGGCTCGGATTGAAACGAGAGCTTCAGCCGGGTGAACGTGGTGCCGTCGTACGTTTCTTCGACCTGCACGTCCAAGGGGGGCAGATGCGAACGATCGGGCAGCGGGCCCATGGCCTGCTGCATGCCCAGCAAAATATGCCGCCCGGCGGCGGGCCCAATCCTCGGGCGTCTTCACCGGATGTTCGCCAGCGGCATCGCGCCACACGAGCAGTTGGCGATGATCTGGGTAGAACGGCGGGGCATCCTGACCAGCGGCCGGCGCCACCAGCGCCGAGGCGAGCAGCAAAAGCAAGCAAACGGTTCGCAACATGGGCATTCGTCAGGCCAACAGGTCGGGCACGACGCGGCCGGCCGGCACGAGCCGATGCGGCCGCTCGAGTTGGTCGTGCAGTTCATAGGCGGGATCGATGCCCAGCGCATGGTAAACCGTCGAGATTACGTCGCCGGGCACCAGCGCGTCGCGGGCCGGAAAGGCTCCCATCTTGTCGCTGGCGCCGTAGACGAATCCCCCTTTGAATCCGCCGCCGATGAGCATCAGGCTGTAACAATAGTTCCAGTGGTCGCGGCCGCCGTTGTTGGCGTTGATCTTGGGCGTGCGACCGAAATCGCCCAGCACGGCCACCAGCGTTCGCTCGAGCAGGCCCCGTTCGGCCAGGTCATTCACCAGGCTGCTGCACGCGGCGTCGAACTGCGGCAAAAGCGTGTTCTTGAGGCTTTTGAAATTGCTGCCGTGCGTGTCCCAGGTGGCGTTGGCATCCGGCGCCCAGGAGATCGTGACCATCCGCGTGCCGGCTTCGATCATCCGCCGGCCCAGCAGCACGCTCTGGCCGTAGATGTTGCGGCCGTAGCGGTCGCGGACCGCGGCGGGTTCGTCGCCGATGCGCAGCGCCTGCTGCGTTTGCTCGGAAGTGAGCAGGCCCAGGGCGCGGCGGCGAAAACCGTCCATGCTGTCGTAGGCCGAGCGGCCGGGTCCGCAATCGAATTGTTCTTCGATCGTGCGGAACAACGTCTGGCGGGCCGAGAGCCGCTCGAGCGACACGTCGGCCATCAGCGTCAGCTCCGGTACGGCGAAATCCGGCGCGTTGGGGTCCTTCAGCACGAACAGCGGATCGTAGGCCCGGCCCAGCATGCCGCCGAAGAAACCCGACTGCGGCGGACCGCCGGCCCCTTCCTTGGTGATGTACGGCAGGCAAACGTGCGGCACGATCGAGTGCTGCGGCGGACGCAGCGCGCCGAAGACCGAGCCCATGGCGGGATATTCGTCGGGCCCACCGCCCACCGAGCGGACGTTGTCCCCCCGGTCGTGTCCGGTGAGGCTCGTATAGACCGCCGCGGCGTGAGCGTTGTTCACTGTGTGATGCATCGAGCGGACGATCGTCGCGCGGTGCGCGAGCTTCGCCAGCAGCGGCATGTGCTCGCCAAACTGGATCCCCGGAACACTCGTGGCGATCGGTTTGAATTCGCCGCGGATGCCATCCGGGGCGTCAGGCTTCATGTCCCACATGTCCAGGTGACTGGGTCCGCCATTGAGAAATATCAGCACGCAGGCGTCCGCCCGGGGCGTGATGCCGGCGGCGTTGGCGGCCGACTCGGCAGCCAGCAGCCGAGGGAGCGACAGGCCCATCAGTCCCAGCCCGCCGATTTGCAACATCTGGCGGCGCGAGACGACGCCGCCACAGCCGGCGGGGATCACGTTTCGAGTGGGGCGGGCAGGGCTCATCATTCTCCTCCGCGCAACGGGGCGTTGCGTGTCGCGGCCGGCTTCGTGCACGGCCGCCGCGGCGCAAGGTCGGGCAGGGGGCGCCGCCATCATTTGTCAGACCGACTTTGAGCTTAACACAAACCCCAGCCCGAAGCGACCAGTCCGGTTCCTGGTCACCTGGGGCCTCGTGGCGATCGTTCGCTATCGGCGCCGCACAGGTGAGCGTGGTCGAGATCAAGGGATCTGTTAAAGGGCAGCTTCAAACGCCTGGTTCTCCAGCGTCGTGGCGTCGTGCCGTTGTGGTCGTATAAGACTGAAGACAAAACCACAACGACACGACGCTCTCGGCCAGATTCCCCCTGGGTGTAAAAAGCTCCTGGGAACCTGCCGGGCTCAGGGACTACCGGGAACGCGTCTGAGGCGCCCCGATCATTTGTTTGCCCCGCTCGACGCCGCTTGCCGGGCTTTGGCCACGACGTCAGCGATCTTCACCGGGCAGCCGCCTTGCCGCTGGCTTTCGTCGGCGGCTTCCATGAAGGTGTAGATTTCGAGCGTTTCGGCCGGGCTGACTGGCGGCTGACCGGTTTTGAAGAACTTGACGATCTCGACCACCAGCGGTCGATAGCCTTCGTAGCCGCCGCTGGGGCCGATCCCCTTGTCGCCGTAGACCGTCGCGCCGTAGCCGTGCGCTCCATCGCGCAGGCCGCGGAACGTACCGATGCGGCCGCCCGACCAGCGGCCGACGACAAATTCAGTGCCGTCGGTGTGCGTGCGAGCCACGGTCTCGCAGCCGGTCCCCATGATCGTGAACAGAATCTCGACGCCGTGGATGCCGTACCAGAACAGATCGGGATGATGCGGCTCCAGGCTGCACGGGCCGCGGGCCTCGCAGCCGAGCACGCGGCCGATCTTCTCGTCGTTGCGCATGCCGAGGATGCCGGGGCTGAAGCGGAGCGACGAGCTGGAGAAACAAGGGACGTTCAATTCCTTTGCCAAATCGAAGATCGCGATCGCGTCGGCCAGCGACCCGGCGACCGGCTTGTCGATGAACACCGGTTTGCCGGCCTTCAGGACCGGAATGACTTGTTCGAGGTGTGGCCGCCCGTCGACGCTCTCCAGCAGCACGACGTCGACTTTGGACAGCAGATCATCGATCGAAGAGACGATCTCGATGCCCTGGCCGGCCAGTTGTTTGGTGTAGCCCTCGACGCGGTCGGCGCTGGAGGGAATGTCGGGACTGCCGCCGGGAAAGGCGGCCACGACTTCGACGCCGGCCAGGTCGTCGGCCTTTTTCGGATCGTTGAGCAACTCGGTGAACGCTGGCGCGTGCGAGGTGTCGAGGCCGATAATGCCGGCTCGCAACGTCGGGGGTTCATCGCCGGCGGCGCCGGTGGCGGCTGACATCATGGCGAGCAGGCTCCCGCAGAGAATCGAAAACGAACTTCGCATGACCAGCGCTCCCAATGGATCGGCATCACGACGAAAGGGTCTTGAGCTGTGACGAGCAGGACGAAACCGACTCCCAGTTTGCGTGGGCGGAGGACGCGGGTCAAGGATCGGCGACGCCGACGCCGTCAGGCTGCCCGCGATTGCGCCGCGGGCCCCGCCCGCACTCCCTTTCATTCCCCGCCGCGAAGCGCTAGAATTCGGAACCTGATGGGCAATTTCGCCGCCTGACCTTTGCAATGCCTGGGAGGCTTCCACGCCATGGCTAAACAATATGCGCACCCCGAGTTGCTGGTCGACACCGCCTGGGTCGACGAGCATCGCCAGGACCCGTCGGTCCGCGTCGTCGAGAGCGACGAAGACGTGCTCCTCTATCAGCAGGGGCACGTCCCCGGCGCCGTCAAGATCGACTGGCACACCGACCTGCAGGACCAGATCGTCCGCGACTATATCGACAAAGACCGCTTCGCCGAGTTGTGCTCGACCAAGGGCATCGCCAACGACACGACAGTCGTCTTCTACGGCGACAAGAATAACTGGTGGGCTTGCTACGCGTTTTGGGTGTTCAAGCTCTACGGCCACGCCGATTGCCGCTTGATGAACGGCGGCCGCAAGCGGTGGGAAGCCGACGGGCGCGCCTGGTCGCGCGAGCCGGAGCCGGAGTATCCGCGCCACCCAGTACGTGGCCCAAGACGCCGACTTGTCGATCCGCGCGTTTCAGGGCGAGGTGCTCAAGCACCAGCAGAAGGGCCGGCCGCTGGTCGACGTGCGATCACCCGGCGAATACACCGGCGAGCTGTTGCACATGCCCGACTATCCGCAGGAGGGGCGCTCCGCGGCGGCCACATTCCCGGCGCTGCAGACATCCCCTGGTCGCGCTCCGTGAACGACGATGGCACGTTCAAATCGGCCAGAGACCTCGAGAAGCTCTACGTCGGCGAAGCGGGGCTCAAGCGGCGCGGGCCGGTCGTGGCCTATTGCCGCATCGGTGAGCGGTCGAGTCACACCTGGTTCGTGCTGCATTACCTGCTGGGCTTTCCTAAAGTCAAGAATTATGACGGCTCGTGGACCGAGTGGGGGAACACGGTCGGCGTGCCGATCGAAAAGGGCCCCGGCCACTCGGCCGCGCGCCCGAGCCGGCGGAGAGCAACGCGTGAGCGGGACGGTTGCCCAGCGCATCGACGCCATCGTCGAGGAGTTCGCCGAGTTGGAGCCGCGCGAACGGCTGGAGCTGCTCTTGGAGTTTGCCGAGAAGCTGCCGCCGCTGCCGCCGGAATATGCAGCCCAGCGAGACGCCGGCATGAATCGGGTGCCGGAATGCCAGACTCCCGTGTTTTTGTGGAGCACGATCGAGGACGGCAAGGTGCACATCATTGCCGACGTAGCGCCCGAAGCTCCCACAGTGAAGGGCTTCGTCAGCATCCTGGTCGAGATCTTCACCGGGGCCGACCCGGACGAAGTGTTGGCGACCCGGCCCGATCTGGTGCAACGATTTGGACTGACCGAATCACTGGGCATGGTGCGGATGCGGGGGCTGCAAGCCATCGCCCATCACATTCGCCAGCGCGTGGTATCGGCGTAGGGCGGTTGACGCGCGGCACGCCAGCGGGCGGCTTGTTTCGCACCCAATCCGTTGCCGCGCATTCCGAGGAATAACTTGCCGCGGTCATCGCGAACTTTTGATGGTTTGAAACACGTCTTGTGCGACGGGAGCCGTCGCCGCCTGACTCAGGCTTTGGCATTTTCCTTAAAATTTACCTGACATCTCGAATTGCTAAAGTCGCGTAGTTAGCATAGGAACACATTCGCGGGCCTGCCATCTGCCTCTTGTCTTATGCAGACGCGGAATGGGCGGACAGAGCACTAGTTTCTGTATCTCATCTGATCGTTTTTCAGGAAGAATTGTTGACGTGCGGGGCAAGCGCGTCCACGGGGGAGTTCAACTATGCTCGCTTACCCTAAGGTCGATCTTTCGTTGGACCGTTTACGTCGTGGTGGCTGGGCGATGGGCGATCTGTGCGTCGAGCGTCCTGGTGGACGCGTGTGGATCGTCACCGGCCAAAGGCGCCAGCACTGGATCATCGCCCAGGCCCCGAGCCAGGCCGCGGCATGGTTCTTGGCCTGGGAGCAAGCCGCCAAGCTAGCGCGGCGCAAGAAGCGCAAACACTGAGATTCACAGCTCTTTGCGAACCTCGTGCCCCTGCCATGACGCACTCGTGGCAGGGGTTCTTTATTGCGCGAGCAAACAGGTGAGCCGACACCGATGCGATCCTTGAGAGGTCATTTCTCCGGGATATTCTGGTCGCCAAACTCGTAAATGTGAGTACACTCAACAGTTGACCGACGACACGGGTCGGGGGCTCGCAAAGGAGGCAAGCAATGGCCACCCTGCAGTCAACACTTCGCAAACTCGATCGAGAGCGCCAGCGCGTATCGCGGACCGTTCCCAGCCCCGAAAGGGTGCGCGCCACGGCCGCGGCGATCCGCCGGTCGTGGACCCCCAGCCAAAGGCGGCGCCGCGCCGAGTTGGCTCGCTATCTGCTTTTCGAACGCTTGCTGGCCGGCATGCTTGACGCCTCGGACGCCGGCCGCGCGGGGTCACGACCTACCCCCAAGTCCCCGTCTGCGCGCTTTTGAGCAGCGCCTCCAGCACGCGCATGTTAGCCACCCCGTCAGCGATCGGCGTGGGCACGTCGCCGTCGTCGAGCACGGCCGCGGCAAACAGGTCTCCCTGGATCGTGTACTGATCGCACACGGCCAGCTCGATCTCGTCCGTCCGTCCGTCGTGCTGGTGGCGCATCGTGCAGGGGCGATCGGGCGGTGCGTTGAACGGAATGTCGATCTCGACGCGGCCGCGGGTCCCTACGATGTTCACCCGCTGAAACGGGGCCAACTGGGTTCCACACGTGAACGTGGCCGTGCCGCCGTCAAACTCGAGCATCCCCGAAGCTAGGCGATCGGTCCCGAAGTCGGGGTCGCGCTCGACGATGGCGATCACCCGCAGCGGTTCGGCCTCGAACAGGAACCGGGCCAGCGAGACGCAGTAGCAGCCGATATCGGCCAGGCCTCCCCCGCCGACGTCGGACTGGTTGCGGATGTTCGCCGGATCGTCGTTGAAGTAGCTGAAGAAGGTCTGAACGGTCCGCAACCGTCCGATGCCGCCGCTGGCGACCAGGTGCCGTGCCCGCTGCCACTGCGGGTGATGGCGGTACATGAAGGCTTCCATCACCTTCAAGTGCGGGTGTGCGGCCGCGGCGTCGACCAGCTTCTGTCCTTCGGCGGCCGACAGCCCAATAGGCTTTTCGACCAGCACGTGCTTGCCGGCTGCGAGGGCCTTGACGGACCAGGGGACGTGCAGGTGATTGGGAAGCGGATTGTAGACGGCCTCCACGCCGGGATCTGCCATGAGCGCCTCGTACGAACCGTGGGCCTTGGAAATGCCCAGACGCCGGGCTGCCGCTTCGGCCCGCCCTTGATCGCGCGAGGCGATGGCCACCACTTCGCATAACCGCCCGCGCTGCATGGCGGGGATGACCTTCTCGGTGCCGATTCGTGCCGTGCTCAGAATTCCAAAGCGAAGTTTCTTCATCGGTGGGCTGTTTTCCATGGTCCTATTGTCGCGTGTCTTTCGCGACGCCCCGCGCCGTACAATGGTAATCGATTTGAAATGTGCCTCAGAGGGGTGGGTGTCCGAATTTTCTTTCGTCCGGCCAAAGGACTGATTCGTGAACGGCGAGTTTGACCAAGAGCGGATCTGGTCGCACCTGCAGAGTCAGGCGGCACAAAACATCTTTCGGGCGTCGCACGCGCGACACGCGGTGCTGGTGCGCACGATTCGGCGGTTGGGCGCGGTGCCGAAGGCCGCGGTGCTGAACATCGGCGTGGGGGACGGCAACTTTGAACGCCAGACGCTCCGCTCGGGATGGACGAGCTACTCGCTCGATCCCGACGCCGACGCCATCGCGCGTCTGAACGAGACCGGCGTCGAGGCAAAGACGGGCAGCATCGATTCGATCCCGTTTCCCGACGGTCAATTCGACTTCGTGGTCGCCTCCGAAGTCCTCGAACATCTTTCGGCCCAGCAACGCGCAGCCGGCTTGCGCGAAATCCAGCGGACGCTGAAACCGGGGGGCTACCTGCTGGGCACCGTTCCCTATCGCGAAGACCTGGACTTGAACGTGGCGGTCTGCCCGAAGTGCTCCCACGTCTTTCATCGCTGGGGACACGCCACGGCGTTCGATCTCCCGCAATTGCGGTCCGAGTTGGAGCCGGTGTTCGCCGTGCAAAGCTGTCGCCGGACGGCTTTCGTCGAGTTTCGCGGCCGCCCGCTCGTTGGCAAAATCAAAAGCGCGGTGCGACTCGTGCTGGCCCAGTGCGGGGCGGCGATCGCCGCCCCCAACATCCTGTTCGTGTGCCGAAAACCCTGAGACCGCGCGTTACGTCGTCGGATGCCGCACCAGCAGGACTTCCTGTTTGGGATCGTAGAGGTACTGGTCCCCCTCGGGCAAGTCGGGCAGTTGGACGCCGTTTTCCTTGATGATGATGTCCATGAACTCTTCGTGCGTCTTGGGGCCCTTGTTGTCGTGGCCGGCCTTGTAGATCTTCATGGCGTTGGGAATCTGGATCTCGAAAGCGATCCGCTCGCCCGTGCGAAAATAAGCCTGGACCGGCGTCGTGACGAAGCCCGGCTCGTAGTCGCCTTTGGCGCCGACGCCGACTTGGGCCTGCTCGGTCGAACCGGCCGGCGCGGGGGCACCCTCGGGCTCGCGCCGGCGGCGGGCGCCGCGAACGGGTTCTCGGCGGCGGGGGCACCCTCGGCCGGCACACCGCTATCCACCCGCCGGCGCAGTCTCGGGCATGGCGGCTTCGGGCAGCGCGCCGGCCGGTTCGGCGGCCACCTCGGGCGCGCCTTCGGAATCCGCTGCGTCCGTTACCGGGCCGGGAGGGGTCGGGGCGGGGGGCGCTGGTGCCGCCGTCATCGCGTCCGTCTCGTCCGGCGGCGGGCTGCCGCAACCCAATACGACGGCCAGCGCCGTCACCATGACCGTGTTGTACGCAAATCTCATGGCCTGCTCCTGCTCGCTGCGTTTGTTCCGCGTTACCCCACTGTTTTTTCCAACGACAAATCGAACTTCCAACGCTCCATGTCCGCCAGCATCGCGCGCTTGGTCAGGTCGAAATCGAGCGGCGTCAACGTCACAAAGCCCCGTTCGAGGGCCGAGACGTCCGTCTCGTGTTCGCCGGCGTGCGCGATCGGATCCGAGAGGGCCCAAAAGTAGCTTCGCCCCCGGGGATCGACTCGCTTTTCGTATTGTTCGCCGCTCCGCGCCAGCCCCATCGGCACGACGCGTACCTGGCATTTTGGCGCGTGGAGCGCCACGGTGGGAATGTTCAAGTTGTATAGTTGCGGCCCGCTCGGCTTCTGCTCGAGAACTTGCTCGATGACGCCCCGGGCCAAGGCAGCGGCCTTGTCGAACTCGGCGTGTTCGCTGAACTCGAGCGAGACGGCCATGCTGGTGATTCCGAAAAAGGCTCCTTCGATCGCCGCGGCCACCGTGCCCGAGTA
This sequence comes from uncultured Planctomycetota bacterium, assembly GCA_963711515.1. Classification (GTDB taxonomy): domain Bacteria; phylum Planctomycetota; class Planctomycetia; order Pirellulales; family PALSA-1355; genus CAVQEL01. The sequence goes on from CAVQEL010000044.1 coordinate 176,116, forward strand.
GAGCACGTTGATCCCGGCGTTCAGTCCGCCGTTGATGCCGCTAACCACCAGGTCGGGCAACCGCGGGCAGAACTCGAAAATACCGATCTTCACGCTGTCGGCCGGGCTCCCTTCGACGGCCCAGCCGCGCCGCTGCCGCCCTTCAAATAGTTCCTTGACGACCAAGGGGCTCAGGTAGGTGATCGAGTGGCCGACGCCGCTTTGCTCGGTGGCCGGCGCGACGACGTACACGTCGCCCAGCCGTTCCAGCTCCCGCTCCATGGCCGCCAGCCCCGGAGCGTAGATGCCGTCGTCGTTTGTCAGCAGAATCAGCACGGTGGCTCGGTGCACAGTTCAGGTGGGATCGCAATCGGCCGCGAGTCGGGCGCCCGCTTGCAATCCGCCCAGTATACCGATCGCCCGGCACCCCCGCAATCGGCCAGGGTGCTTCGACCGCCCGTGCGTCCGGGCCGGGGTGGCCCCTAGCCGCTTGTTATCGCACGCCTTATAATCAACCGTTTGATACCCGTCGCCTCCGGCGGGTCTTTTCGTTTACCTGTGTTGACACGAATCCTCCCGACGGCGGGTGGGGGGGAATCCGACGGATTGGAACGGGCACGAGCGTGAAGCAGACTTCCGAGGCCACGATTGCCAACCGCACGCCTCTGGTCGGCGATGAAAAGATTCTCATCCTCGACTTCGGTTCTCAATACGCCCAGTTGATCGCCCGCCGGGTGCGCGAACAGCACGTCTACTGCGAGATCGTGCGGCACGACATCACGGCCGAACGCATTCGCGAGGTCGGCCCCCGCGGAATCATCCTCTCCGGCGGGCCCTCGAGCGTCTATGAGCCGGAGGCGCCGAAGTGCGATCCGGCCATCTTCCGACTGGGCATTCCGGTCTTGGGCATCTGCTACGGGCTGCATCTGGCCTGCGAGGCGCTGGGCGGCAAGGTCAACGGCGCACCGGCCCGCGAGTTTGGCCGCGCCAGCGTGCACGTCACGTCGCATGCCGATTTGTTCGACGGCGTGCCCGAGGCCATCGAAGTCTGGATGAGCCACGGCGACCAGGTGTCGGATGGCTCGACCGGCTTCGTCACGCTGGCCGAGACGCGCACTTGTCCGGTCGCCGCCGTGCGGCACGAGTCGCTGCCGGTCTTCGGGCTGCAATTCCACCCCGAGGTGACGCACACGCCGCTGGGCTCGCGCAGGTGCTGGGCAACTTTCTGACCAAGATCTGCCACTGCCAGGGTTCCTGGCGGCTGGGCGATTTTGCCGACCAGGCCGTCGAAGAAATCCGCCGCCGCGTGGGGAGCGACCGCGTGATCTGCGGGCTGTCCGGTGGCGTCGATTCGTCGGTCACCGCGGCGTTGATCTACCGGGCCATCGGCCCGCAGCTCTCGTGCATCCTGATCGACAACGGCCTGCTGCGCAAAGCCGAGGAAGCATCGGTCATTGCCGAGTTTTCCGACCACTTCAAGACCGATCTGCACGTCGTGAAGGCCGAGACCAGGTTTCTCTCGGCCCTGGCCGGCGTCACCGATCCGCAGGAAAAGCGGCGCCGCATCGGCCACGCGTTTATCGAATGCTTCAGCGACGAAGCGGCCAAGATTTCCGGCGCCCGATTCCTGGCCCAGGGAACGCTGTACCCCGACGTGATCGAAAGCGGGGCCGCGGTGGACGGACCGGCCGCCACGATCAAGCTGCATCACAACGTGGGCGGACTGCCCAAGGACCTGAGCTTCGAGTTGATCGAGCCGTTGCGCGACCTGTTCAAGGACGAGGTCCGCAAGCTGGGTCTGCAACTGGGCCTGCCCGAGGAAATCGTCTGGCGGCATCCCTTCCCCGGGCCGGGACTGGCCGTCCGCTGCCTGGGCGAAGTGACCAAGCCGCGGCTGGACACGCTCCGCGAGGCCGACGCCATCGTGGTCGAAGAGATCAAGGCCGCGGACCTGTACCGCTCGACCTCGCAGGTGTTTGCCGTATTATTGCCGGTGCAGAGCGTGGGCGTTATGGGGGACGCCCGCACCTATCAGGACACCGTGGCGGTGCGGGCCGTCACGACCGAAGACTTCATGACGGCCGACTGGAGCCACCTGCCGTACGACCTGTTGGCTCGCATTTCGACCCGCATCATCAACGAAGTTCCGGGCGTCAACCGCGTCGTCTACGACATCAGCAGCAAGCCGCCGGCCACGATCGAGTGGGAGTGAAGCCGCCAGGCCGCCGAGTTTCGCCGGGCGACTGGCTCACGTCGGCATGAGCGGCGCCTCCGGCAGTGGAACAAGCACGACCAGCAATCGAGTTGTCATGGGCAAGCAATACATCTATCAGATCGCCAACCTCACCAAAAAGCACGGCCAGCGCGAGGTGCTCAAGAACATCTGGCTGGCGTTTTATCCCGGCGCCAAGATCGGCGTGCTGGGGCGCAACGGCTCGGGCAAGAGCACGCTGCTCAGGATCATGGCCGGCGCGGATCGCGACTTCGACGGCGAGGCCGCGATCACTTCCGGATTCACCGCCGGCTACCTGCCGCAAGAGCCGCTGCTCAACCCCGACAAGGACGTGTGGGGCAACGTCGAGGAAGCCGTCGAGCCGGTGCGCAAGATCCTGGCCCGCTACGACGAGATCAACGCCCGATTGGGCGAAGACATCAGCCCCGAGGAAATGGAAAAACTGCTGACCGAGCAGGCCCGGGTGCAGGACCAGATCGAGCTGGCCAATGCCTGGGAGCTGGACCGGCGGATCGAGATCGCGATGGACGCCATGATCCTGCCGCCGGGAGACGCCGACGTGTCGACCCTCTCGGGCGGCGAGCGGCGACGCGTGGCTTTGTGCAAAATCCTGCTCGAACGGCCCGACTTGCTGTTGCTCGACGAACCGACGAACCACCTGGACGCCGAAAGCGTGGCCTGGCTTGAAAGGCACCTGGCCGAGTATCCCGGCACGGTCGTGGCCGTGACGCACGATCGTTACTTTCTCGACAACGTCGCCGGCTGGATTCTCGAACTGGATCGCGGCCAGGGGATTCCCTGGGAAGGCAACTACAGCTCGTGGCTGGAGCAAAAGAAGGACCGTCTGGCAAAGGAGGAAAAGGCGGCCTCGGCCCGGCAAAAAACGCTTGCTCACGAGCTGGAATGGATCCGCCTGGCGCCGCGGGCCCGGCAGGCCAAGAGCAAAGCCCGCATCAAGGCCTACGAGCAGATGTCGCGGGAGGCGGACCAGGCTCGCGATCAGGAGCTGGAAATCCAGATCCCCCCGGGCAAGCACCTGGGCGACCTGGTGATCGACGTCCACAAGATTTCGAAGGCCTATGGCGATCGGCTATTGTTCGAGGATTTGAGTTTCCGCCTGCCGCCGGGCGGGATCGTGGGCGTGATCGGCGCCAACGGCGTCGGCAAGACCACGCTGTTTCGCATGCTGGTCGAAGAAGAGAAGCCCGACGCCGGCGAGATCAAAATCGGCCCGACCGTCGAGCTGGGCTACGTCGACCAGAATCGCGACGCGCTCCAGGCGGACCACACCGTGTACGAGGAAATCTCCGGCGGCCACGACACGCTCGAGCTGGGCAAGCGAAAAGTCAATGCCCGGGCGTACGTCGCGCGAGTTCAACTTCCACGGGCCCGACCAGCAAAAGAAGGTGGGCGATCTGTCGGGCGGCGAGCGGAACCGCGTGCACCTGGCCAAGCTGCTGCGCTCGGGCTGCAACGTGCTGCTCTTGGACGAACCGACCAACGACCTGGACGTCGACACGCTGCGGGCCCTGGAAGAGGCGATCCTTAATTTTGCCGGCTGCGTGGTGGTGATCTCGCACGACCGCTGGTTTCTGGACCGCGTGGCCACGCACATCCTGGCGTTCGAGGGCAACAGCTACGCCCACTGGTGCGAGGGTAATTTCGACACCTACGAGACCCAGCGCCGCGAGCGGCTGGGGATCGAAGCCGACCAGCCGCACCGCATCAAGTACAAGAAGCTGCAACACTAGACCGCGCGGCAAGGCGCCGTCGCCCCGTACGGCGGGCCCCACGTTCGTTCCGGCTCTGCGCGGCGTGTTTTCAGCCTTGCCGTCGTCGTGTGCGTCGCCGAGCGAATCGCACCAGCCCCAGGCCGCAGCAGATGGCCGCCAGCGCAAAGGTCGAGGGCTCGGGCACCGTCGAGACGGTGGCCACGTCGATGATCTGAAAGGGGCTGCCCCCGCCGGGCGGGCAGCCGTTTCCGCCACCACCACCACCGCCGTACTCTTGGCCGAACGGCGACGCCATGGGTGCGATGTCGCCGGCCAGCGACAACGCGCCGGTCGAAAGGTCGATGGTATACAGCGCATTGGCCGTCATGCCGTTGCCCAGCATATTGCTGCCGACGACATAACCGATGCCCGTAGCGCCGGAAATATCCATGCCATTGACGCTCAACAGGGTGCCCAGCGGGATTCCCAGCCCGCCGATCGTGCTCAGCGTGCCGGCGCTTTGCGGCGTCTGCATCGTCAACACGTCGTTGAGGGCTTCGAGATTGAAGAGGGTCGTCGAGCCGGCGCCGGAATAACTGTTCGTGTAGGCCATGGCCACCACTTGCGGCGCGCTGCCCGCATGGGGATCGCCGGCGGCGAAATTAAGCAGCGTCTGGTTGGACGCTACGGCGCCGGTCGTCGGATTGACGACGATATTCTTTCGCAAGTTCGTTTCCAAGCGAATCTGGTCGTTCACCGGGTCGAAGTCGAACGACTTGACGATGTCAATCAGGGACAGCGCGTTGCCCACCGGGGTGCTGGCTCCGGTGGTCGGATTGATCGTGTAGAACCGGTTGGCCGTGCTCAGACCGTACAACTGACCGGTCGAGGGGCGAAAGTCGATCGCCAGCAGCGTCGAACCGCCCAACCCCGTGATCGGCGTCGAGGACGTGATCGCCCGGCTGTCACTGTCGAACATCACGAGCTGTTGGGTGTCCGTCAGGCCGTACAGTTCCTCGGCCCGCGCCGCGTTGACGGTCAGCAGGCCGGCGATCGAAACCAGAACCACGAGCAGGGTAAGAAGGTTTGAGCGATTCATCCTTTGAGTCTCCCAAGGCAATCGACGAGGCGGGGTCGGGGGGTGGAAACGGTCATCGGTCGTCGTAGGCGGGCGCGCAATGCACCACGCGAACGAAGTCGGTCGAGGGCGCGGAGAGAGGTCGCAGGTGGCCGTCCGTGGGTCATCGCGCAAGAAATCGAGTGCGCACCGCCAAAAAACATCCGTGGCAGTGCGGATCATGGGCAAGCTCAGAGCGCAAGCGCGCATGGTCGGGGCACATTAGCAACTCCGCGGGAGTTGGACTGACTTCGCCGGAAGCGGGAAAAACGCGTCAGCAAGCCAGCCGCAGGGCTTTAGAGAAGACAAGGACCAACGCAATCGAACGGCCGCGAAAATCATCGCGGCTGGCTCGAGGTCAATGTCGAACGGCTGGCAGCGTTCCCTCCGAGAAACTAATCACCAACTTGGGCTTGGTCACTCAACCGACCTTGCACAAGCGGTATACATAGGCCCCCAGCAACGCCGTATCCGCAAGCGCCGGTGCCAACCGGCAAACCCGTCCTGAACGGCAAACTCGGAGCACTGATTACTATAATCGGGCGTCAAGAGAATTTCTAGGCGGCTGTACGTAAAATTAGGCTGCGGGGGGTGCCAGCACTGCTTGCACGGGGCAGCCCTCTGCCACACGCGGGAAGACCGTTCCTGGAGCGGCAAGAACGTCCCTAAAATAGTCTGGCTTTCTCAGGGCCTTGCCGGGTTTGACCGGTGGTCCGTGTGTTTCCAAGGGCTCCCTCCTCGACCGCACGCCTCGATGACCCTTCCGGTCAGTCGGCATCCCTATCGGACAAGGGAGTACGCACGGGCGGTCTCGCGTCATCCCGACGCCGGAACTTCACCTTGAACAGGGCGTCCGCCGGGCCTCGCTGAACCACTTGCAACATCTCGGCGGGCGAGCCACAATAGTCTCCATGAGCGACTTCCTCCGCGTGTACTTTTGGTACTTTTTTAGCCCGCCGGGTCGCGGGGCCGGAGGAGGAGCGTAAAGCATCCATCCTGAGGAAGCGACAAGTAACCAAGAGCCCCGAGACTCGCCAACAGTCTCGGGGCTTTTTTCGTTTTTACACCACTCTGCCAGCCGTCCATCCCTACTGTTTTGCACTGGAGACCATGCCGTGATTGTCGTGATGAAAAAGGAAGCCTCGACCTCCGACGTCGAGCACATGGTCCAGCGAATCGAATCGCTGGGCCTCAAAGCCCACGTGATTGTCGGCACCGAGCGCACCGTGATCGCCGCCGTGGGCGACGACCGCAAAGCCCACAAGGAATCGCTCGAAAGCGGACCGGGCGTGGCCTCGGTAATGCCGATTCTCGCTCCTTACAAGGTCGCCAGCCTGGAGGTAAAACGAGAGCCGACGATGATCCGCGCCGGCAGCCTCAGCCTGGGCAACGGCACGATCGGCGTCATCGCCGGACCCTGTTCGGTCGAAAGCGAAGAACAGATTCTGGCGTGCGCCGCGCGGTGAAAGCCGCCGGCGCAACGGCGCTGCGCGGCGGAGCGTTCAAGCCGCGCACCAGCCCCTACAGCTTCCAGGGGCTGAAAGAAGACGGACTGAAAATGCTGGCCGCCGCCCGCGAGGCGACCGGGCTGGCCGTGGTCACCGAAGTGGTGGCCACCGAAGACGTGCCGCTGGTGGCCCGCTATGCCGACGTGCTGCAAGTCGGCGCGCGCAACATGCAGAACTACCGCTTGCTGGAGGCCGTGGGCGAGACGGACCGGCCGGTGCTCCTGAAACGCGGCCCCAGCGCCACGATCGACGAATTGCTGCTGGCGGCCGAGTACATCCTTAACGCGGGCAATCCCAACGTGATGCTCTGCGAGCGGGGCATCCGCACGTTCGAGACCCACACCCGCTTCACGCTTCCCCTGGCCACGGTCGTTTACCTCCACTCGAAAACGCATCTGCCGGTGGTGGTCGATCCGAGCCACGGCACGGGGCACACCTACCTGGTGCCGCAGATGGCCGCCGCCAGCGTGGCCGCCGGCGCCGACGGGCTGATCCTGGAAGTCCATCCTGACCCGGAGGCGCCCCTGTCGGACGGGTACCAATCGCTGAACTTCGAGCAGTTCGAAGCGACGATGGCCATGTGCCGCAAGGTGGCCGAAGCCCTGGGGCGGAAGATAGGATGACGAACAACGTGGGAGCCAGCATTCTCGCCACGAACCGACCGGAGCACCGCTGACAGGAGGCCCGCCATGGACCAGGTTGCGAAATTCCGCCGGCTGCGAGACGTGCTGCTGCTTGCCTTGGCAGCCGCGTCCGCGCCGTTGCTGGCTGCCGACAAGCCTCTCTGCGTGTGGGTGATGGACGCGGATGGCAGCCATGCCCGCCGCTTGATTCGCCTGGAGGGATACGATTACCACCGCATGCCGCGCTGGTCGCGCGACGGCAAGCAGATTGCCTTTTACGCCGCCAACAAGGTCGGCTTCGCTCACGAAGTGTTCACGGTCAATGCCGACGGCTCCGACCCGCGCAAGATCGCGGTGGGCGATTGTCCCGACTGGTCCGTCGACGGCAAACAATTGTTGCTCGACAAATGGAACTCGCCCGGCTTCTCGGTCGAAGTCGTGAACCGCGACGGCACGGGCCCCGAGCCGCTGGGCAAGGGGCGGCCCCGCGCTGGAGCCCCGACGGCACGCGGATGGCCGTCATTCGCGACGACATGCCGGTGGTGGTTGACCTGACCGGGGACGCGGAGTGTGGCACTGCTGACGATGCCACGCCGGCAAAAACCGGTGAATCGCTGGCCTGGTCCCCCGGCGGCGAGTCCCTGGCGCTGTTTGCCGTGCCGCGTCAGAATGATCCTCCGCAACTACTCCTCATTCAGCGCCGGGCGCGGCGGACGGCACGCGCGTTCGGCTCAAAAATTTCAGCGGCAGCGTCGTCAACTTTTCGCCCGACGGGAAGCAGCTCGTCTTCGACGCGGGCGGGTTTATCCAGGTGATCGACGTCGAGGGCAACGGTTTGCCGCGCGCGTCCTGCCCGGCCAGCGCCGGAGACAACCGCGACGCGCATTTTTCGCCCGACGGCAAGCAAATCGTGTTCGTCAGCAACCGTGACGGTTGACCCCCGGCAGGGCTTGATCCAACAACTCCGGGCCATCGGTCTGCGAACGTGCGGAGTGGCGCGGCGCTATTTTTTCGCCGTGATGACGATCCGCCCGTCGCGGATCTCGTGCACCAGTCCGTTGGCGTCGAGCACGGCGCGGAGCAGCGCGTCGGCAGTGGTGGTGGAGCGCTCTGATGCTGATGGATTGCTTGCGACTTTTGCCGGCGGCGTTCAGAGCGGGCTGGTCGAGGACGACCGGCACGCCGCACACGTCGCCGATGAACGCTGCAAACTGGGCCAATGGCACCTTGGCGAATTCGACCTGTTTGAACGAAACGCTCAGCCGCTGCTCGATCTCGGGCGTCGACAACGGAGCGGGCGCGTCGGTCGAAGCATCGTCGGCCGCGTCGTCGACCGTGTCGGCAACCGGCGGCAGCTCGTCTTCGTCGTCGCTTGCCGGTGTTGCCGCCGCCGAATTGATGGACGCGTCGGCCAGCCCATCGTCCCCAAGCGCCGCGTCGTTGCTCGTGCCCGTCGTCGCGATGGGTTCGAGTCGTCAGCGCCGGCGAACTGTCGTCGGCTGGCGGTTCGTCAGCAGCCGTCGGCGGTGCGTCGTCAACCGCCGGCGCGTTCGTCTCCGCGGTAAGGGTGGGCAGGTCCGCAGCCGGTGCGATCAACGCGTCCGGCGCCGGTTCTGTCGCGGCCGGCTTGTCGTTGTTCCGGGCGTCTGCGGGAGTCGGCGTTTCGGACTTCGCGACGGGGGCCGGCTCCGGTTGGGTCGGTTCGCTGGCCGCGGTGCCTGATGCCGGGGCTGGAGTTTCCTCCGCGGGGACCGCGGCCACGACCGTCGTCGGTTCGCTCGTCGTGGCCCACACCGCCAACCAGGCAATGGCCCCCAACACGACACCCCCCAACAATCCGCTCGCCACCAGCACCCACTCGTGACGCAAGCGCGCCAGTACCATCGACAGCGGTCCGACCAGCGCCGGGGCGTGGGCCGCAGCGGCCGCGGGCGCCGCGTCTGACGGCTCGGGTGCGCCCGTCGCGGCAGTTTCAGTAGAGTCCGCTAAGGCTGCGGCGGGTGCGGCTGCGCTCTGGGCGGCTGCGCCGGCTGCCGCTGCGTTGCGGCGACAAGCGCCGCGGCTTTGCGCGGGGGAGCGCCGGTGGAACGGCCGCCGGTTGCTTGGTCGCCGGCGCGGGCTGCGGCGTGTTGGCGAGCGGGATCTCGGGTGCGGATCCCGCCGGTGGAATCGCCGGAGGCGCGTTGCCGGGCTTCGCCCCGGGCCCCTTCAACTCCGACGACGCACTGGCCGGATTGATTTCGACGAGTGCGGCTGACGAACTGTTCCCCGCGTCGGCACGCCGCCAGTCGGGCGGCGGCACCACTTGCACCATGCTGTGACACTTGGGGCAGGCCAGAATGTCGCCAATGACCGACTCGTCCCGGACGACCAGTCGGGCCTTGCACGTCGTGCAGTGAATGGTGAACAGATCCACGGCCGTACCAGAAGGGGTTCCGGAGCGAGAGGTCGGCCAACCGAGTTCAAAGTGAGTCGCCGCGACGCAACTCTCAGTATAGTGTCTCCCGGCCGCGGAACAGCCGGAATGGGTCGAATCTACGGATTTTTCGCGGCGACCAGTGTCTTAGAAACCCGTGGGGAGCTGCTGGCCCCGCTTTTCGACCGCTGCCCGCGTGGTGACAAAGATCGCCTGCTTGCCATCCTGCCCGGGTGCGATCACGTACACCAGCTTGCCATCGGGGTTCGCCAGCTTGAGCACCTTGCGGAGAATGTCGTCGGCCGGCTTGTCCCGTTCGTCGAAGTTGTTGAGCGATTGATTCTTGGTAATTCCTTCCAATTGCAAGTCGGCCCCCTGGATCACGATTTCCACGTCCATCTCCTGACTCAGCAGCTCGATGGCCCGATCGAGTGGCTCGCGGCCGAAGCTGAGCGTGATTTTTTTGGCAAGCTTGTCGGCCACCGTGCGCGGCGCCGACGGAGCCGCCGTCGGCCCGGCCGCGGCCGCGACTTGCCGGGCGCCCGACGATTCCAGCAGCGTCAGCTCGGTCCCCAGCACCAGGTTGTGGGCGGCGCCGCCGGGCAAATACGCCCGCAAGACCACTTGTCCGTCGTCGACGCCGGCTCGGGTATAGTCGCGGGCCAATTGCAGCATCCGCGGAAAGCGGTTGACGACCAGCCGTCCGTAGGGCTGCGGGTCGAGCATCGCCACGTAGGCTTCCACGCGCTCGGGCACGCCGTCCCAGCGCGAGCGGACCAGGTTCATCAGCTCCAGGGGACGGCGGTCCAGAGGGTCCAGGGTGCGAAACTCGACGAACAGTTCCTCACCGTTGTACGCGCTGAACATCACGGCCTCGATCCGCTCGTCGAGAAACTCCCGCAGCGGCTGGCGGAGCTTTTCCAGATGGCCGACAAACAGCTCGCGGCCGTCGGTGAACAAATAGCTGGGCGTAAACAAGAGGGTCAACTGCCGCTGGTCGTCGGAGTGTTT